>DASYFR010000025.1:0-97622 GCA_036498325.1 Solirubrobacteraceae bacterium | reverse complement strand
CCGGTTGATCACCGTGTCGTACTGCACTCCCGGGTCCGCGCACCGCCACGCAGCCTCGGCGATCTCCCGCATCAGCTCCCGGGCCGGGATCGGCTCGCCGACCGGCTCGCCGGTGCTCCTGGCGATCAGACGCCAGTCGTCATCGTTCTCCACCGCGCGCATGAAGTCGTCGGTCAGCCGGACCGAGTTGTTGGCGTTCTGGTACTGGATCGACTGGAAGCCCTCACCGTCGATCGACATGTCGAAGCCGGCGTCGCGCAGCGCGGCCGCCTTCTCCTCCTCGCGGGCCTTGCACCAGATGAACTCGCGGATGTCGGGGTGGTCGATGTCGAGCACGACCATCTTGGCCGCGCGACGGGTCTTGCCGCCGGACTTGATCGTGCCCGCCCAGGAGTCCGCGCCGCGCATGAACGAGACCGGCCCGGAGGCCGTCCCGCCCTTGGCCAGCGGCTCCATCGAGCCGCGGATGTTCGACAGGTTGATGCCCGAGCCGGAGCCGCCGCGGAAGATCATCCCCTCCTTGGTGTTCCAGTCGAGGATCGACTCCATCGTGTCGTCGACGCTGAGGATGAAGCAGGCGCTGCACTGCGGGCTGTCCTCGAAGCCGACGTTGAACCAGACGGGCGAGTTGAACGCCGCCATCTGGTGCAGCAGGATGTGCATCAGCTCGTGGTCGAAGGCCCTCGCGTCCTCGTCGCTGGCGAAGTAGCCGCCCTTGCGCCCCCAGCCGGTGATCGTGCCGGCGACGCGGCTGATCATGTCCTTGACCGAGCTCTCGCGCTCGGGCGAGCCGAGCTGTCCGCGGAAGTACTTCTGCGCGACGATGTTCGTCGCGTTCTGCGACCAGCTCGTGGGGAACTCGACGCCCTTCTGCTCGAACGCGACGCGGTCGCCGTGGCCGATGCGGGCGTCGCGCCGCTCCCACTCGACGGCGTCGAACGGATGGGTCCCGGAAGCGGTGAAGAAGCGGTTGATCGAGAGCGCCTCGCCGGGCGTCGCGTCCTGTGAGGTCGTTGCGTGGGATATGGGGTTCATTTCGGCCTTCCTCCTCTGCTGCGCCTGCACGGGACGCCTGCTCGACTCGGTCAAAAAATGGGGCGGGTCGAGGATCCTCTCGCACACTCCGGCGGAAGATTTCCGGCTCTGTGGGACTCTCTATTTTACTAGCAGCGGAGCCCTGTTCCGGCTCTCGGCGGAGCGTGAATCGCGCTCTGCGCGCCTATCTGCCGAGCCGCGCCCAGTCGGTGAATTCGGCCCACGTGGCCGACGCGCGAAAGCCGGCCTCGGCGAGCGCGTGGCGCAGCGACTGAACCCAGCGCGGCTCGTAGGCCAGAGTCCGCGCGAGCCCCCACGCGAGGCAGCCGAGCGCGAGCAGCGCGGCGAGCACGGCGAGCGCGATCGCGGGCGTCGAGAGCTTGCTCGAGGCGTGCGAGCGGGGGCGCGCGGCGGTCGTGCTCGTCGGGGCGGGGGTGCTCGCCGCCGATGTCGCCGGCGTCGCCGGCGTCGTTGCGGAGGAGCCCGTGCTCGGCGCGGCGGCGCCGCCGGCCGCAGGGGCGGGCGTGCTCGCCGCCGGCGTGGTGGTCGGGGCGGGTGTCACGGCGCTCACCGTCGGAGCGGTGGCGGCATTCGCGCCGGTTGGCGCGAGCGCGACGGCGAGCAGGGCGAGGACGGCCGGGACGGCGAGCGCGCGCGCGCCGGGCCTGCGCGGCGCGCTGGTGTGGCGAGCGATCATGGCGTCGGCAATGCTAGTCCTCGCGCATCCCGGTGGGGAGCAGATCGGCGAGCGCGGCGAGCGCCTCGCCGAGGAGCTGGGAAGGGGGCTGGGAGGCGTCGAGCACGCGGATTCGCTGCGGTTCGGCGGCGGCCAGCTCGTCATAGGCGGCGACGATCGTGGCGAAGAAATCCTCACCCTCGCGCTCGAGGCGATCGGGCGGCTCGGCGCGCTCGTGGCGGCGCCGGCGCCCGGTGGCGGGGGTGATGCGCAGCAGCAGGGTGCGGTCGGGGGCGAGCGGGCCGGTGGCGAAGCTGTTGATGGCGCGCACCTCGGCGACCCCGAGCGCGCGGCCGGCGCCCTGATAGGCGAGGGAGGAGTCGACGAAGCGGTCGAGCAGGACGAGCGCGCCGGCGTCGAGCAGCGGCCGCAGGCGCTCCTCGCACAGCTGCGCGCGGGCGGCGGCGTAGAGCAGCGCCTCGGTGCGCGGGGCGACGCTCAGGGCGGGATCCTTGACGAGCGCACGGATCCGCTCGGAGACCTCGACGCCGCCGGGCTCGCGCAGCAGCTCGACCGGAGCGGCGATCACCGCCAGCTTGCGTGCGAGCGAGTCGGCGAGCGTGGACTTGCCGGCGCCGTCGAGTCCCTCGATCGTGATCAGCCTGCCGCGGGCCACGGGAGCACGCTACAGGCGCGGCCCGCGGGAGGCTCCGCTGCGGCGCCTCTAGGATGGCCGGCGTGCCGCTCGCGAGCTCACCGCCGGATGCCGCCGCCCCGCCGCCGGACCTGCCGGGCATCGAGGCCCATCCGCACGCGCGCGCGGTTCTGCTCGGAGCGCTGGCGCCGGCGGGGCACGTCTCCCACGCCTACCTCTTCCACGGCCCGGCGGGAACGGGCAAGCGCGCGCTTGCGCGGGCCTTCGCCGGGGCGCTCCTGGTGGCCGGCGCGCGCACGCCGGAGACGGTCGCCGAGCGGGTCGCGCGCGACTGTCATCCGGACCTCACCTGGGTGCGCCCCTCGGGCGCGGCGGAAATGCTCGTGGCGGACATCGAGGAGCCGGTCGTGGCGGCGGCTGCGCGCACGCCGTTCGAGTCCGCGCGTCGCGTGTTCGTGATCGAGGCGGTCGAGACGATGAACGACCAGGCTGCCAATCGCATGCTGAAGACGCTCGAGGAGCCGCCCGCGTTCGCCCACCTGCTGCTGCTGAGCGATCGTCGCGAGGATGTGCTGGCGACGATCGTCTCGCGCTGCCAGCAGGTGCGCTTCGATCCGCTCGCGCCGGGCTCGATCGCGGCGGGTCTGGCGGGCGTGGAGGGAGAGCGCGCGCAGGCCTGTGCGCGGCTCGCGCTCGGCGACGCGCGGCTGGCGGCGCTGCTCGCAAGCGGGGAGGGGGTCGGCCTGCGCGCGAGCGCAGAGGGCTACGCGCGCGCGGCGCTGGCCGGGACGACCGAGGGGCGCCCATGGCTGGGATTGCTGGAGGTCGCCCGCACGGCCGGCGTGGCGGCGGGGGAGACGGCGCAGGAGCGGCTGGCGGGCGAGCTCGAGCTGGTGCCGGTGAGGGAGCGCAAACGGATGGAGCGCGAGAGCCTCGAGGCCAGGAGGCGGGGTGAGCGGCGCACGCGCACGCGCACGCTGGAGCTCGCCCTGCGCCTCGTCGAGCTGTGGCTGCGAGACGTGATGTGCGTGTGCGAGGGAGCGGGCGAGCTGATCCACGCGCGCGACCGCCGCGCGCAGCTCGAGGCGGACGCCGAGGGCCGCGATCCGATGCGCCTGCGCGAGGGGATCTCGCTGGTCGGCGATACCCGCCTGACGCTGGCGGTGAACGTGTCGGAGGAGCTCGCGCTGGAGGCGCTCGCCTATCGTCTGCAGGCGCTGCTGGGAGCCGCGCCGGCGCTCAGCTGATCGGGCCGAGGTTGGGCTCGAGGCCGTAGGTCTCGAAGGCCAGGAAGCGCGAGAAGAGGCGGTTCTCGGGTCCGTGGTAGTCAGCGGAGCCGGTGCTCAGCAGGCTGAGCTGCTCGCAGCGCTTCGCCAGCAGCTCGGTCTGCTCGCGCGTGTGCGTGACGTAAAAGGCCTCGACCCCGTCGATGCCGAGCGCGACGAAGCGCTCGATGCTCGCGAGCACGTCGGCGGGATCGGAGACGTCCCAGAACGGGTGCGCCCAGATCGCGACGCCGCCGGCCTCGTGGATCGCCGCGACGGCCTCGGCGACGGTCGGGGTCTGGCGCAGGCGGAAGGCGGGGCGGCCCTCGATCAGGTAGCCGCGGATCAGCGAGCCGACGTCGTCGATCTTCTCCTGCTCGAGGCGAGCGGCGTTGGCGGGCGCCGTCAGGACGGCTTCGGCGAGGTGCGGGCGCCCGATCGGCTTGCCGGCTGCGACGCGGGCGTCGAGCTGGTGCTCGTCGAGCTCGAAGCCGAGCTCCTTCAGCGCGGCCGCCATGCGCAGCGTGCGCTGCTCGCGGTCGGCGAGGAACTCGCTCAGGCGCTCGCCGAGCAGGGCGCCGGCGTGGTCGATGCCGTAGCCGAGGATGTGCAGTTCGCGGGCATCCGCGGCGCCCTCGTCGACGGCGGAGATCTCGACGGCGGGGACGACGCGCACGCCGAGGCGCTCGCCGGCGGCGAGCGCCTCGGAGACGCCGCTGACGGTGTCGTGGTCGGACAGGGCGAGCAGCTCGACGCCGGCCTCGCCGGCGCGCGCGACGACCTCAGCCGCCGGCAGCGCGCCGTCGGAATGCGTGGAGTGTGACTGCAGATCGAAGCGGGGTGTCATTCGGCTGAGCGTATGCGATCGCGACGGGGGCAGGCGTGCCGGCGCTGGGGGCGTCCGCCGCGAGGCCGATGCGCTCGGCGACGCGGTGCCCGACGGCGATGCGCAGGCGTCGCACGGCGGCGTGGTAGCGACGCGTGCGCTCGTCGAGCACGGGGTCTCGATCGTGCTCGGCGGCTCCGAGCAGGGTGCTGGCGGCGTCGGTCTCGGCGGCGCGGGTGCAGGCGTCGAGCCACAGAACCTCGAGGTAGGCGAGCGCCGCACCGAGCTGCTCGGGGGGGGTCGAGCAGGGCGGCTCGAGCTCGCGCAGGACGGGCAGAACCTCGTTTGTCAGCCAGTGTTCCTCGGCGTGCAGGCGCAGCAGGAGACAGATGTCCTGGGGATCGGACACCGGGGAATGTTGGGCTGTGCTGGACATTTCGTGGGGAGGATCGGGAGGCGGCTCGATCACATTTTGCTTCGGCGGTCGGACGTTGTTGCTTTAGGTGGCGGTGGGGTCTCTCCACGCTTCTCCGGGCGTGTGCCCGCCGGCGGGCGGGATCGGCGGCGGCGCTCTCGCGAGGGGTGCCGGGCGCTCAAGGAGGAGGTCGCGGTGGGCCGATGAATGGAGTGAGAGCTCCGAGAGGAAGGCGACTTTGCACGTACTGAACACCGATCCGACGCGCCGCACGGCAGGCCAGTACGCGCGCGCGACGGTCCGGCGCCTGCGCATGCGCACGCTCGTGACGCTCGGGCTGCTGGCGGTCGCGACCGCCCTGCTCGGCCGCGGCTTCGGCCTGCACGACGCGCGCTTCCTCGCCTCCGAGGTGGCGCTGCTCGTGAGCATGTTCGTGATCTCGCGCTACGTGCTGCCGCTGGTCGAGCGCCGCGACCGCGGCGCGGTCGGCGAGGAGCAGGTGGGCGCGGTGCTCGATGCGCTTGCGCCGGAGCAGTGGACGGTGATCCACGACGCGAGCCTCGGCCGCGGCAACGTCGACCACATCGTGATCGGCACGGGCGGCCTGTTCACGATCGAGACGAAGAGCCACCCCGGCCCCGTGCGGGTCGGCCGCGTGCACGGCGCCACGCTCAGCCAGGCGCACGCGCAGCGCAGGGCGGTGGAGCGCGTGACGGGGCTCGAGGCGGAGCCGCTGCTCGCCTACAGCCGCGCGTGGGTCGACAAGCCGATGGCGCGGCGCAAGGGCGTGCGCGTGCTGCCGGCACGAATGCTGCCGGCGTATCTCGCGAAACGCCCGCCGACGCTCAGCGAGCAGGAGGTCGGACAGGCCCGGGTGCACCTCGCCGAGGCGCTGCGTGAGGAGCGCGCCCGTAGCCGGGCGCGCTAGGTTGAGTGGTGCGATGTCGATCTCGCCACTGCATGCTTCGCCGCTGACGCCCGAGAACGAGCGCAGGCGCGCACGGCTGGTCGCGGGGATCGCGCTGCTGGGGATCATGGCGACGCTGCTCGCATATGCGCTCTCGCCGGGCGTCAGGCATGA
This sequence comes from Solirubrobacteraceae bacterium, assembly GCA_036498325.1. Lineage (GTDB taxonomy): Bacteria > Actinomycetota > Thermoleophilia > Solirubrobacterales > Solirubrobacteraceae > Palsa-744. Next base: position 91,669 of record DASYFR010000025.1, on the reverse strand, counting down.
CGTCGGGCACGCGGCCCACAGCGTCAAGGGAGCGGTCGGCAACGTGCTCGACCACGATCAGCGAACGGGCACCGCCGCGAAGGGCGCGGCGCCGGGCGGGAAATAGCGCCGGCACCGCCGCTGCGCGCGCCCGTCGGCGGCGCTAGCTTGTGCAGATGGCGACGGCGTCCTCGAACCTGTTGAGCTCGGCGGCAGCGCCGGCGCCGGCGCCGGCGGGAAGCCGGCGCGGGCTACCGCCGGGCCCGCGGGCGCCCGCGCTCGCGCAGACGCTCGCGTGGGCGCTGGCGCCGACGTGGCTGATGGACCGCTGCGCGGCGAGGCTCGGGGATGCGTTCACGCTGACATTCGCACCGAGCGGCCTGAAACTGGTGTTGATCAGCGATCCGCAGGCGGTCAAGGACACCTTCACGGCCTCCCCGGACGTGGCGCCGTCGGCGGCGAACGCCTCGCCGGTCGCCCCCGTGCTGGGGCCGAGCTCGGTCCTGATCCAGACGGGCGCCGAGCACATGCGCCAGCGCAAGCTGCTGCTGCCGCCGTTCCATGGCGAGCGGATGCGCGAGTACGAGCAGGTGATCGTGCAGGAGACCCGCCGGGACATCGAGCGCTGGCCGCTGGGACGCCCGCTGCGGATGCTGCCGCGCACGCGGGCGATCACGCTCGAGGTCATCCTGCGCGCGGTGTTCGGCGTGGAGGCCGAGCGGATGGGACCGCTGCGCGAGGCGATCGGAGCGCTGCTGGCTCCGATGCACACGCTGGCGCTGCTGCGCCAGGCGCTGCGCCGGCCCGGGCCGGGCAGGCCGGAGGGCGCGATCGGGCGTTCGCTGGAGCGGCTCGACGCGGTCGTCTTCGAGGAGATCCGCGCGCGCCGCGCGCAGAGCGACCTGGGCACACGCGCGGACATCCTCTCGCTGCTGCTGCAGGCGCGCGACGAGCAGGGCCGCGAGATGACCGACGGGGAGCTGCGCGACGAGCTCGTCACGCTGCTGCTGGCGGGCCACGAGACGACGGCGACGTCGGTCGCGTGGGCGCTCGAGCGCCTGGTCCGCCACCCCGACAAGCTCGCCCGCCTCAGCGCGGAGATCGATGCGGGAGAGGGCGAGGAGTATCTCGCGGCCGTCGTCAACGAGACGCTGCGCGTGCGCCCGGTGGTGCCGATCGTCGTGCGCCTGCTGATGGACGAGCTGCGCGTCGGCGAGCGAGTACTGCCGGCGGGCACACGCGTGGTGCCCTCGATCTACCTCGTCAACCGCAATCCGCGCGTGTACGAGGCGCCGACGCAGTTCCGTCCCGAGCGCTTCCTCGGGGAGGCTCCCGAGACGTTCTCGTGGATCCCCTTCGGCGGTGGCATACGTCGCTGCATCGGCGCGTCGTTTGCGCAACTGGAGATGAAGCTGATGCTCGCCACGATGCTCTCCGAGCTCGTGCCCCGCGCTCCCACTCGCACGATCTGGCGTCGCGGCGAGCTGATGCGCCGACGGGCGATCACGCTGGTGCCGGCGGACGGCGCCCGCGTCGTGTGGGAGCGTCGCGGGCAAGGATGATGGGGCCGCCCAGGGGGCGGCCGGCGGGGTTGGCCTGCTCGCCACCGTCGCGCAGTGGCGGGGCGGACGGTCCCGGCCGAGCACGGCGCTAGCTTGCATGGCATGCAGATGAGCACGACGAGCGGTCCGCCGGCGGTGGCGGGCGCGTCCAGCGGCACCCCGGAGGAGCTGCTCGCGCGCTTCGGGCTGCAGCGGTTCAGGCCGGGCCAGCGCGAGGCGGTGGCGGCGGCGCTCGCGGGCCGCGACAGCCTCGTGGTGATGCCGACGGGCGGCGGAAAGTCGCTCTGCTACCAGCTCCCGGCGCTGCGCGAGGACGGCCTGGTCGTGGTCGTGAGCCCCCTGATCGCGCTGATGTCCGACCAGTGGCGGCGGCTGCGCGAGGCGGGTGTGCGCTCGACGATGCTCGCGTCGGGGATGCAGGACGGCCACAATGCGCAGGCGCTCAGGGAGATCGAGTCGGGCGAGCTGCAGCTCGTGCTGGCGGCGCCCGAGCGCTTCGCCTCGGCGGCCTTCCGCGAGGCGCTGGCCGGCCGGCGCGTGAGCCTGTTCGTGGTCGACGAGGCGCACTGCGTGGCCGAGTGGGGCCACGACTTCCGTCCCGACTACCTGCGTCTGCACGGGGCGATCGCGGCGCTGACGCACGGCTATGAGCCGGGCGGACGCCCGCCGGTGATGGCGGCGACGGCGACTGCGACGCCGCTGGTGGCGGAGGAGATCGCGACTCGCCTGCAGCTGCGCGAGCCGGTCTCGATCCGCTCCGGGTTCGACCGTCCCAGCATCACGTTCGACGTGTTCACGGCGGAGGGCAAGGGCGCGGTGGCGCGCAAGCGCGCGGCGCTGATGCACGTGCTCGCCGATCCCGCGGCGCGCCCGGCGATCGTGTATTGCGGCACGCGCAAGGACACCGAGGCGGTCGCGGGGCAGATCGCCGAGGCGGGCATCGCGACGGTGGCCTACCACGCCGGAATGACGCCGGACGCGCGGCGGGAGAGCCAGCAGGCGTTCATGCAGGGCCGCGCGGAGGTGGTCGTGGCGACGAACGCGTTCGGCATGGGCGTGGACAAGGCGGACGTGCGCACGGTCGCCCACTGGGCGCTGCCGACGAGCCTCGAGGCCTACTACCAGGAGGCCGGCCGGGGCGGGCGCGACGGGGGGCAGGCGCGCGCGCTGCTGCTCGCCTCGCGCATGGACCTGGGGCGACTGATCCGCTTCATCAAGGAGCGCGAGACGAGCGTCGAGGACGTCCGCCGCTACGTGGCCTGGCTGCGCGCCCAGGCGCAGGGAGGCTCGCTCGCGATCGGGCACGGCGAGCTGGCCGAGCGCCAGCGCGTGCTGCTGTCGATCGCCGAGCGCGCGGGAGCGGTGGAGCTCGCGCCGGGCGGATCGGATGGGCTGCTGGTGACGCTGACTGGGAAGGGCAGTCCGCGCCTGGCGCAGGCGGCGATCCGTGCCGCCAGGGACCGCGGCTGGGAGGCGTACCGCTCGATCGAGCGCTACAGCACGGGAGCACAGGCGTGCCGGCGCCGCCAGATCCTCGACCACTTCGGCGACCCGGCAGCCGGGAGCCCGCTGGGGCGCTGCTGTGACGTGTGCGACCGGGACCCGGCGCTGGAGCTGGCGGCGAGTGCCGCAGCGGCTTCCGGGCGCGGGCGTCGCGGTGGGCGCGCGGCTTCCTCAGCGCCCGCGTCCGAGCGGCCGGGCGAGCCGGTCGACGAGCGCGCGTTCGCGCGCCTGCGCGCGTGGCGCATGGAGCGCGCCGAGGGCAAGCCGGCGTTCACGGTGGCGGCCGATGCGGTGCTCGAGGACGTCCTGCGCCGGCGCCCCCGCGCGAGCGAGGAGCTGATCGAGATCAAGGGCATCGGCCCGGCCTTCTGCGAGAAGCACGGCGTCTCGCTGCTGGCCGAGCTGGCGGCGATCGACGCGGACGGCGCTGCGCACGCGCAGCGGCTGCAGCCGGCCTGAGCGCGCCGTCCCGGCCACCCCCCACCGCCGCTAGCATCTGGGGCCGCGCCGACGTAGCTCAGCTGGTAGAGCACTTCACTCGTAATGAAGGGGTCCGGGGTTCGAGTCCCCGCGTCGGCTTCACGAACTCCCTGCAGATAGAACCAATCGGGACCGCCCCAAATTTGGGGCCGGTCGAACTCGCGAACATTGTTCGCTGCCGCGAACAACTCCATCGCTCCCGCAAGGACGAAGGTCTTGCCAACGCGGCCCCATCGGTCTACCCATCGCAACAACACTCACCTTAGACGTGGGGTGGTCGATTGAGGATGTAGGGAGCAACAGCTCATCAGCTGGCCGAATACCGAGCCAGTCATGCAGTGATCCAGGGAGCAGGGGCCAATGAGGAATCGCGCCGCCAGCAACGCTGGAAACCGAAGGCGGCCGCCGTGGCCGACCCCTTCGAGCGTCGTCGCCGGAGCGGCGCTGTTCATAGCGCTCGGCGGAAGCGCAGCCGCCGCTACCGGCCTCATCCACGCGTCGGACATCGCGACTGGCGCCGTCACCAGCAGGGCGATCAAGAACGGCGCGGTCGAACCAAAGAGCCTGAGTACGACGACCCGAGCGCTGCTTCGGGGGGCTGGAGGAGCGAGCGGCCCCAGTGGAGCTGCGGGAAACACTGGCGCGAGCGGTCTCAACGGCGGCCGCGGCGTCGATGGCACTAACGGGACCAATGGCTTGACAGGGGCTTCGGGCTCTAACGGGGCCAACGGTCCTAACGGCCCCAACGGCGTCGACGGCGTCGATGGCACCAACGGCACCAACGGCACCAACGGCACCGCCGGGATCAACGGCACGAACGGGACCGTCGCCCCGCTGGCGGCCACTCAGGGCGTTACTGCCCTGCCTACCGGTGCCGCCGCGACCACCGTGGTGACACTGGCAGTACCGGCAGGCAACTACGTGATCCTGGCAAAGACCAACTTGTCCCAGACTGGCGCCGGCGACAGCGTTGAATGCGCACTGAAGTCAGGTTCCACGACCATCGACCAAGCAGCGATGAAAACGCTACCGGCCCTGGCTGCGGTACCGGCCGAGCTCCAAGCCGTGACCAAAGTGACGGTGCCGTCGCAGCTGAGCGTTCAGTGCGTTGTTGCGGTTGCTAATGGCTCAGCGAACTTCAACAGCTTGATCGCTATTCCGACCGCCTAGAGCGCGCTGTAGCCAGAGGCGTCAATGGGTGAAGGCCTTGGCGCCCCTGGGCATGGCACGCCTCCAATTAGCGTCGCGAGGACGAGCCTGGTCTCCGAGTGCTCCCAAGCGCCTCGACGTTCAAGGGTGCAGATGAGCTGACCGTCAGGCCACAGCAGCAAGCTCTCGGTGCAGCCTGGCATGGGCCAGCCGCAGTCGGCCCTTCACGGTCCCGAGGGGGAGGCCGAGGTCGTCCGCCACCTCCGTGTGGCTCAGTTCCCGGTAATAGGTCAGCTCGACTACTTCGCGTTGCTTGATTGGAAGGTCGCTAAGCAGCCGTCGCATGTGACGCGATTCGTCCCGCGTGAAGACGGTCGCGTCGGTGCACTCCGGAGCTCGCAGATCCTGAGCGCGGACATCCTCGATCTGGACGTTCCCTTGGACGTGCCGGCCTCGACGAAGGTTGTCAACGCCGCCGTTGTGAACGATCCGGAGCAGCCACGCCTTGAGGCTGCCGCGGTTTGGCTCGTAGCGCGCAGCGCTCCGCCACAGGTTCAGAAAGGCTTCTTGCGTGACGTCCTCAGCAGCTGCCGACTGCCTGGTGATCCGCAGCGCAAGGGCGAGGGCCTGCGTCCGGTATCGGGCATAGACGATCTCGAAGGCCCGCGTGTCGCCGTCCGCAATGCGCAGCATCAGTCCGCCCTCGTTTGCGTCCTCGATCGGTTCGGGCATGGGCACGCCGATGAGTGTACAGCTTCTGTATAGATTCTGCACAGAGGCTGTCTAACCGATAAGCTCTGACTGTGTCTGACGGGCCAAGGTTGCGGATCGGTGAGTTGAGTAGGCGCGTGGGCGAGAGCCCCGAACTCCTGCGGGCATGGGAGACCCGCTATGGGCTCTTGCGCCCCGCGCGCTCCGCTGGCGGCCTGCGCCTCTTTTCAGCGGACGACGAGCGCCGTGTTCGACTTATGCAGGAGGGCATTGCCGCCGGCTTGTCGGCTTCCGAGGCAGCCCGGATCGCCACGCTCAAGGACGAGCAAAGCTCTGCCCGAGGCGCAACAAACCCCCTCGAGGTTGAGGCCGCGCTGGAGCACGCATTCGCGAGTCTCGACGAGCCGACGGCTCAAGAGGCGCTAGACCGTCTTTTTCGCCAGTTCGAGCTCCAAAGCGCGCTTGCAGACGTGATCCTGCCGTTCCTCGCTCGACTCGGCGAGCGCTGGGCGACCGGTGCGATCAGCGTCGCCGATGAGCACTTCGCGAGCAACGTGATTGGCGGCCGGCTACACGCACTGGCGCGGGGGTGGGGAAAGGGCGTGGGCCCCCACGCGATCCTCGCGTGCCCACCCGGCGAACGCCACGAGCTCGGCTTGCTCTGCTTCGGGCTAGCGCTCCGGGAGCAGGGCTGGCGGATCGCCTATTTTGGCGCAGGGACTCCTTTGGACGACATCATCGACGTACTTGCCGAGCTCAAGCCAACCATTGTCGTACTCTCCGCAGCCGTCCCGCAGCCGCTGCTGGACGCGTCCAACGAAATCCTCACACTCAAGAGCCGGGTGCGGGTCGGCATCGGCGGTCGCGGTGCCACCGCGGTGCTCGCCGACGGGCTGGGCGTCGAGCTCCTCGGCGGAGACGCGGTTGGCGAGGCAGCTCGCCTGGCGCCTTGACGTGTTTACGGGCAGGAGCGCGAGCCGACGCCCGCCGCTGCGCGCGCAGAGTCCTCACTCGTAATGCGTGACGCCGACCGGCCGCCACCAGCAGGTCGGCGCTGGAGATGAAGGCCTTGGCGCGTTCGGTGATCTCGCACCGAGCTCAGGCGCGCCGCTCACGGCGATCACCTACCGAATCGACGGCAAGCTCTGTCGGCGCGGCCCAGTCTCGCGCCGGGCGTCACGAGTCACATCTCCGATCCGTGCCCGTGGCCGCGTTTTCCAACGGGCTCCGCGCCTGGGATCAGCCTGCATCTGCCCATCCATGTACGCCTGCTGATTCGCAGCCACGTCGTGACCGGCGCAGAAGTCAGCGTCAGGGCGCCCCTCGCCGTCACCAGTGCGCGCGAGCGCTACGTCCTCTCGATCCCGCGCGTTCCGTGCCACGGCAGCGCCGACAGATTCTCCGGGAGCCAGGAATCGACCGCTCGAAACATCGCAACGGGCTCGTTGGTCAGGTGGCACCTCGTCTACCTGTTCGGGAACGTGTGTCCCGGGAAGCCTGCGAGCATCGTGGTCCGCTACGGCCGGTTCCCGTCCGAGAACGTTCTCGTCGGGAGCACCACCGTCCAGCTCCCATCCGGGACCAAGCCCCAAGCGCCGCCTCGCAGGCGTCGGCCGCGCCACGGTCCGTGAGCCGCGCGTTGCGATCGCTACTCGATGTCAACCGCTGCCGAGGGTCGCTCCGGCGCGCCTGAGCGACTGGCGGGCAGTTTGGCGGCGTCTTTTGCGAAGCCCTTGCCGAGTGCGCTGAGCGCAAGCAGGGCGCCGAACAGGGCGACCGCGTCGATGCTCTCTCGCCCCTGCTTTGTCCAGTAGTCGTCCTCGAGATTAAGCCAGAGCGCGAACTCGTCGAGGGTGAGCGCGGCGCCGCTGCCAAATCCGATTGATGTCAGGCGTGAAGCGCGTCGCTGCTCGTTTGTGCCGATCTCGAGCAGCCACAGGTAGCCGACGGTCAGCAATCCGGCGATTCCGAGGGTCATGTGGTGGATGTGTCGGCCGCCGGCCGTGACGTTCCTGAAGGGTCCGCGTTCCGCACGGATCGCGTGCGTGATGGCTCGGACCGAGGCGAAGGTCACAAAGAAGGCCCCCGTTGAAAAGAGCTGGCGCTCCTTCTTGTGATCGCCGAAGTGCTTGTAGTACAGGGCTTTGAGATCCCCCCGCCAAGAGCCCCCTGCGGGCGCCGCGGGGGCGCCACCGCGAGCCGAGTCCTCGTCAGCCATCGGATCAGCTTACGTGCGTCGCTCGCGTCGGGCATCGCTCCCATCGGCCGGCCCGCGGTGTCCGCTCTGCCGAGCGGCTGGAGCGCCCGCTATTCGCCCGGCAGGATGCCGGGATGTTCACGGACGTACGCGATGCGGCGTTCGAGTACGCGTGAGAGCGCGAGCAGCGATGGTGGGCGCGGGGCGAAGCGCGGGAGGGGGTGCGGGTGGCGGCGTTCATCGGCCAGCTGGCTTTGCGTGCTGCGGAGCCTGGCTGTGAGCGATGGCGTGGGCGGTTCGGACGCCGGTCCGACCAAGCCGTTGAGCACGGGTTCTGTGACGGTGCGCCCGTCTCTGAGCCGGATCGTCGCGACGATCGCCCCGCGGAAGAACTCCCCGTCGTACACCGCGATCAGCACGTGCAGCGGTCCACTCGGACGCAGTGTGCGCACGTCGCGGGGTGTGCTCAGCGTCACCGACACGACGTCCGCCCGGGCGATGCCCGTGATGATCGTTCGGCCGGGAAGCGTGCGCCGCTGGATCTCGGGGGCCGTCGGCGATGTCGCGCTCTGCCCCGGCAGGCCCGCGTACATGTCCGCTTGCTGGAGATCGAAGCGCACCTGCTTGCGGCGTTCGGCCGGCGGTTCGCGAGAGCTCGGGCGTGTGGCGCAGCTGCTGCTGGCGCTCGTCGTCGACGGGCCGCTCGAGAACACCCCGTTCTGTTCGTCGATGTGCACGAGTCGCCCTTCGATGATGCGCCCGGTCGCGGTGGAGCAGCTCTTGGTCGCCGCGAAGCCCCAGGGCGCCCCGCCGTCGGGGTCGGGTGCCCGCGCCTGCGCGATGAATGGCCCTGCGCCGAGCGGGAAGCGGAGGCTCCTACCGGTGCCCGCCGTGCGCCCGTGCAGTCGGTAGGTGATGTGGGGCGAGGTGCCCCAGTCGCGCCCGGGAAGCACGACCAAGAACCCGTGGTTGGCGTCAACCGACAGGCGTCGCGGCGGCCCGACGCCCAGCAGCACGGGATCGGTCGCGGCGGCCGGGAGCTCGCCGCTGAGCACCGTGCGCGTGGGGCGCGGGGCGTATGTGTAGGGGTCGTCGAGGTAGCTTTCGTCCTGCAGCATGTATCCGATGCGCAGCAGGTCCTTTGGCGCGTTGCAGCGCGCTCCGCCGCTGCCGGGCGTTTCTTCTCCGACGGCGAGCGGCTGCGGTGGGGAGCCCACGCGCGGTTCGACGAGCGTGCCGCCGCGATCGACTCCGACCTGGATACAGGTGAAACGCGCTGGTGCAGGGCCGCCGCCGAAGTTCGCGTGCGGGCTCGGCAGGGCCTGCCAGCTACGCAGCGCCCACGCCGCTCCCCCGGCGGGGTCGGCGGCGCGCAGGGTTTCCCGAACGCTGCTCTGCAGGGGGATCTCGAACGCCGGGAACGCCTTGCCGGCCGCCAGCGGAGAGCGGTATGCGGGAACGGGCGGTTCCTGCTCGGGGACGCTGCGTCGGTCGCGGCCGGGTTCGTATGTGAGCAGGTTCGCCGAATGCGTGTAGGTGACGGATTGGCCGTTACGCAGGTGTGCGGTGAGCGTCAGCGAGCGGGGGTCGATGTGGCCATCCAGGACCGCGAGGAACACACCGCCGCGCGGGTCGATCGCGAGCGACCGCGCGGCGCCCGCATCGGCGAGGGTGAGTGACGCGACACGCGGCGCGGCGGCGCCGTAGACGAGCGTGCGCGCCGGGTTGTTCCCCCACGGCCAGCCGGTCCGTTCGCCACTGCCCGGCACGAAGCGCTGCATCAGCACGAACAGCGGCTGCCGGCCGAGGCGACCGCAGACCTCCGGCGTCAAGGACGTGTCGATGCGGCTGGGGTCGGTCCGCCCCGGTTCCTGGTGCGCCTGGGCGCAGTTCTCGTCCGCGTAGGCGCCGGGTTGGAGGTCCGCTTCCCCGTTCACCCGCCACGGCGACCCGCCTGCCGGGTCGGCGGTTTCGAAGGCGGAGGACTGGGCGAATGACACGGTGTGGGAACGGCCGTCGCGCCCGACGACGACGATCCTCGGCCTTACGTCCTCCACGTATCCGCGGTAAACGGTGATGAAGCTCCCCCGCGGGCCGAGTCGCAGCGCCCGGGCGCCCCCGGGGCCGTAGGCGGTCACCGACCGTGCGCCGTCGCCGGCGACGCCGTTGACGACCGTCCGCGCCTGCGCCGCGCCGGCGCCGGCGAACACGCGCGCGCCGGCCAGCACGGGCCCGGCCGGCGAGTCCGCGCCGCAGGAGTCCACGCCGCCGAGCGGTAGCACGCGGAACACGTGGTCGAGCCCCACGATCCCGAACTGTCGGCCCAGCACCTGTCCCACAGCGGTACACGTCTCGCCCGCGCGCGTGCGCGAGATGCGGATATCCCACCGGGCGGCCGACGCGTCGGGGTCGGGCGCGTCGAGGCCGGCGAGACGGACGCTCCCCGGCAAGGGCACGCCGTTGGACTGCAGGTCCACGACGTGGGGGGGCGCCAGCGCGGGACCCTGCTCGATCAGCAGGACCGCCGCGGTTGCGGCGGCAGCGAAGATCAGAAGCCCGACCAGCACGACGGCCACGCTCAGCCTTCGGGGGGCCAGCCGCAGCCCGCCGGACGTGGCGAGGTTGCTGCGCGCGACCCGCTCGAGCTCCTCGCCGAGTCGATCGACAGCGCGTGGCCGGCTCTCGCTCACGAGCAGCCTTCCAGTGCCGCCTGGTAGGGCTCGAGCGCCCGCGCGAGCCCCCGCAGTCCCCGCGAGACCCGCGCGCGGGCCGCGTCCTCGGACACGCCGAGTTGCGCGGCGATCTCCTGGTAGGGGCGCTCGTCGATGATCCGCATGCAGACCGCGTCTCGCTGCTGGGGGCTCAGGCGGGCAAGCTCGCGGCCGAGGATGCCGCGCAGCTCGCCCAGGCCCGCCCGCCGCTCGATCGCCAGCAGCTCGTCGCGGTCCAGCTCGGGTAGCTGGATGCCGAGTCGGCCGATTGCGCGTCGCTGCACGCGGGCGTGTCGCAGGTAGCGGCCGAACTGGCGTCTCGCGACGACGTAGATCCATGCCCGCTGCTGCTCGGGGGACAGCCGACCGAGCTTTCCCCACGAGCGCATGGCGATCGCGAACGTCTCGGCCATCAGGTCGAAAGCGGTCTCGCCGTCGAGCGTCCGCCGCGTGAGGAATCTCAACACCGCATCCGCCTCTCTTCGATAGAGCTCTGAGAACGCGTTCGCATCGTCCATCGCACCTAGAGTGCCGCGGCGCGCGATTCTGTGACGCCAGCCGTCCGCCGAGCAGTCGGTCACAGCAAGAGGGGTTGGCGCCAATATGGATTGGTGACTTCAAATGACCTGGCGAGGTGCTCCGATGAGGAACTTTTGTTGCTGGGACCACACGACGCGGACGCGTTCGGCGAGCTGTACGACCGCTACGAGGATCCGCTCCTGGGCTTCTTCCGCCGTGCGACCGGCCACGCCGATCTTGCAGCCGACCTCACGGCAGAGGTGTTCGCGGTGGCGATCGCGTCGGCGGGCTCGTTTCGGGCCGAGCTGGGAAGCGCCCGCGGTTGGCTGTTCGGGATCGCCCGCCACGAACTCGCGCAGAGCTGGCGGCGCGGACGTGTCGAGTCGCAGGCGCGGCGCCGCCTCGGGATGGAGCCGATCGTGCTGAGCGACGAGAACCTCGAACGGATCGACCGTCTGGGAGAGGCGGGCGTCGTCGACTCGCTCACGCTGCTGGAGGCGCTTCCTCGCGACCAGCGCGACGCCGTGAGGGCGCGGGTGGTCGACGGTCTCGATTACCCGGACGCGGCTCGCGAGCTCGGCTGCTCGGAGCTCGTCGTCCGCCAGCGGGTCAGTCGCGGGCTGCGCCGCCTCCGAGCTCTCGTGGGCCCGCGATGACGACGCTGCCGCAGCTGCGCCGCGCGCTGCTCGCCGCCGTGGAGCGTCACGCGGCCGCCGCCGACGCCGCCCGGCCGGCGGAGCGTCGCGCGCGCCCGTGGGTGCGCTCGCCGCTGATCGCGCTCGCGGTTCTGCTGTGTCTGGCGGGCATGGCGTTCGCGAGCGGCGTGCTGCCGCTCGGCTCGCCGGCACCGGCCTCACGGGTCCAAATCTTCACGGCGCCCACGACCGGTGACGGCGCCCTGACACCCGGAACGGTGCGGATGTTGCCCGTCTCGGCGCACGACCCCGCCGGCGGTCCGCCGTGGGGCATCCGCGAGTTCGTCACGAGCCGCGGACTCGGCTGCCTGGAGGTCGCCCGCCTGGTCGGCGGCAGGCTCGTCGCGATCGGCCAGGACGACGCGTTCGCCGACGACGGCCGCTACCACGAACTGAGCGTGGCCAGCGGCGGCGCGGGATTCGGCGACTGGTGCGGCTCATTGGACAAGTACAACCGGCTGTACATCAACCAGACCTGGGGCGAGCAGCCGGCTAGCGCCTGGCAGAGTCGCTGCTACGCGCCCGGCTCTCCTCCCGGCGGCCACATGCGTCACGAACCAGCCTGTCCACTTGCGGATGAGCGCAATCTCTACTTCGGCCTGCTCGGCCCAGACGCGAAGAGCGTCACCTACGTCCTCGCCGGCACGCGCCACACGCTCGCGACCAGCGGCCCCGAGGGCGCCTACCTGATCGTCACGCGCTCGACGCCCGGGCAGCTGCTGACGGGAGTCGGCGCAGGCGGCGTCGTCCCGGTTGACGGCCCGATCACAGAAGTCCACTACCGCGACGGGGCAACCTGCCATCTGAGCGCGAAGAGCTGGATCGGCGGCGCGTACGCCTGCACGCCGAGCATGCAGGTGCCGGTGGGCTACGTCGCGCCGCAGAGTCTCTCCTACACCCATCAACAGGCCCAGGCGCCGCTCAAGGTCGAGTTGCTGCGCGCGCCCCACGGCCGCTACAGGCTGCGGCTCTCGTTCCGCTCGCGCGTCGCGTTGGGGAACGCGAACAGCGGCTATGACTTCATCTGGTACGTACCCCGCACACTCCACGAAAACCACGGCGAGTACCGGACTGAATCCGACATCGCGGCCGGCGAAGTCGTGAGCACAACGACCTGTCCGCTGCCACCGGGGCGCGTCCACGGGACCGTGAGCCTGTACGAGCCCAACGAAACGTTCAAGAAGAAGGGCGAAGTCGTCTACGCGTACAAATACGAAAAAGTCGGTGTCCTGGTCGCCGCGTTCTCGGTGACCGTCCCAGGTGCTCCGACCCACACGCGACCAGAAGATGTGCGTGACGAATCGCCGCTGACCTCGTGCTCTCGGCAGTTCGGCCGACCCACGCACCACGCGCCCGCAGGCTGACCGCGCGTGTGCTCTAGGCAGCCGTGCTCGGCTGTTCGGCCGGAGGCGTGATCCGGAACACGACGCTCACGGGTCGCCCGGCTTGGCCTGCGAACGTGGGCGCGAGCACGAGCCGATAGAGGTCCGGCCCGAGCACTTTGCCGTGCAGCACCCCGCCGAGGTGGCGGCGGTTGGCGCCGACGCGATCTCGATAGCTGAACGTGCCGACCGCGGGAAAGCGGTTGCAGCGCCGCGCGCGTGGCACTGGCGCACGCGAGCGGCGCTTGACACAGACGTGTGCGCTGTTCTCGATGCCCGCTTCGAGCTTGCGCAGCGTGAACTTCACGAGCGCCCGCTGGGTGTCCTTGTAGGTGATCCAGGCGCCCGTCGCCTTCAGGGTGCTCTTGCCGCGGCTGTTCGAGCGTGTCGCCGCCGCGAACCTGCGGGGCGCGATGCGCAGGTGGCTGATCACGGGCAGGGGTGGCTTCGGAGCGGGAACGGGGGCTGGCGGCGGTGGCGGCGGCGGGGGCGGGGAGGGGGGCAGCACGGGGCAGCCGGGGATCGCCTTGCAGACGTCGAGCCGCCCGCCGCTGATCAGCTTGCCGGCCAGCGATGGCAGCACGTCGACGTGGCCGACGATGTCGGCCTTCAGCGCCTGGGGCGAGAGCGAGGGCGTGGCCGAGAGGATCAGCGCCGCGGCACCGGAGACCTGCGCGGTCGCCATCGAGCCGCCGCTGAGGTAGCCGTAGTTCCCGCCGCCCGCGTCGTTTCCTCGCAGCGTCGAGTAGATGCTGACACCGGGCGCCGCGAGATCCACGGTCGTCGGACCGTAGTTGGCCCAGCTCGGTAGCTGGTCGTTGTTGTCGGTCGCCGTCACGCACATCTCGGTGGGGCGCTCGTAGCCGCAGGGATAGCGACGCACGCCGACTTCATCGTTGTTCTCGCCCGTGTTGCCGGCGGCGGTCACGAACAGGATGCCGGCGGCCCCAAGCGTGTCGATCTCATCCGACAGCGCCTGCGAGTAGGCCGTCCCGATGAACGTCGCGGAGTCGTTGACGACGCGTACGTTCACTCCCGCCTGCTTGGCCGCGACCAGCCAGGCGAGGGCTTCGATGAGGGCGCTGGTGGTTCCTTCCGCGGAGGAGTTGAGCCACTTGACCGGCAGGATCGTCGTCTGCCAGTTCATCCCGGCGACGCCGAGGCCGTTGTTGCCGACCGCGCCCATGATGCCCGCGACATGCGTTCCGTGGCCGCCGAAGGCGGTGTCGTCGTCCATCGGATTGCAGGTGTGGCTGATGACGTTGTAGCCGCGCGAGCCCGCGAAGCATCCGCCGATGCCGCCCGGGTTGCTCCACACGTTGGCGGCGAGATCGGGATGTTCGTAGTCGACGCCGGTGTCGACCTCCCCGATCACGATCGAGGCGCTGCCCGTCGTCACGCCCCAGGCCTTCAGCGCGCCGTCATCCGCGCCGGGCGTCCCGCTCAGCTGTGGCCCCAGCACCTCTTTGGCTTCCTGGCTGGGGATCGGTTGGCCGGTGTTGCTGTCGGCCCACTGCGCCCCGAAGGCGGGGTCGTTGGGCGCCGCGCTGGCCTGCATCAGGTAGTCCGGTTCGGCATAGGCGACCTCCGCGGAGCGGCGAAGCGTGCGTACGGCGGCGAGCACGCCGCCGTGGGTCACGCGCAGCTCGAGCGGCACGGGGATCGAGGGGGCCCCGGGAGCAGGCGTCGCTCGGGCGACCGCCGGCCCGAGGAGCCTGGCGCCCTCGCCCCCCGCCGTCCGCTCGAGCGCGACGCGCCGGCTCTCGGACACGCCGCCGCGGAAGGCGAGCAACACGACACCATCGCGAAACCGCGCGCCCGTGGCAGAGTGCGTCGCCGTCGCCGTCGCCGTCGCCGTCGCCGTCGCCGTCGCCGGACCGCTACCGAGCGCGAGCGCGAGGCCAAGGCCGCCGAACAGGCAGGCAAGCGCGCGCGCGATCCGCGGCGCATGAGGCCGGACCGATGGCGGAGCTTGTCGCTGGGCGCGGGGCATGTGTGCTTTGCGTCAAGGGTTGACAGCAGTCCTGGTTGCGGCACGCGCGATGCCGCAGGCTCGACCGAGTGCCGACCGCCAGACCCCCTGCGCGGATCGCGACGGTTCGATGCTACCGCGCCGGCGCGCCCTGAGGCGCACCTGCTCGCGGCGCGCGACACCCGCCCCGATCGTCTCTCGGCGCTAGACGAGTTCGAGATCTCCCAGCGACAGTGCCCAGGACGCTGCGCGGCTGGGATCGGGCACGTGAGGCTCGTCGACTGCGCGCACCGTCAGCACGGTGCCGCCGGGAGCCTTCAGGAACCCGCAGCGGACGGCGTCGCGGCTCGAGGGAAACACGCACGTGATCATCTCCACGGGAGCAGCGCACCTGACCTGCTTGAGCAGATCTCGCCTCGCGCGGTGGTCGTTTGCCGGCACGAGCAGCTCACAGACCTGCGCGAGGCGACCCCGCCGACTGCGACGAGCTCTGAAGATCGCGATCCCGCTCGCCGGATCGCCGTTTGCCGAGACCGCTCGGTACTCGTCGAAGTGGCCGTAACGCCAGCGCAGGTACTCGATATCGATCGCCGTTCTCAGCCGATTGGAAGCAGCCTCGTGTCGCGCTTCCAGCAGCTGCTCGGCGCCGTCTTCGCCCAGCACACGGGCGGCGCTCGCAGCTTCGACCGGCGGCGCGACAGCTGCGCCCGTCGATGCCCGCCACGTGCGCGCGAGCGTCCCGTATCTGAGCGTGCCGAGCCCGACGAAGCGAGGCACGATGCCGGCCCTGCCCTGCCCGGTCTGGAGGGCGCGCGCATAGCTGAGCTCGTTTGGGTTGCTCCAGATGAACGCGATCTCCTGCGCCAGGTGCCGCCTGCCCTCCGCGATCATTCTCGCCGGGGCACCCACACCACGATGCTGGGGATGAACGGCGAGGTCGACGACGCGCATCGTCCTCACCGTTTGCGTGCCGGACCGCAGCAGCCACGGCAGGTATGCGAAGAAACCGACGATCGCCTCCTCGACGAGGGCGACGACGCCGATGGATCGGCCAAACGGGCCGCCGCTGTGCTTCCAGCGAAAGAACTCCCCGCGGTCGCTGCCCTCGATCTCGCGAGGCCACTCGCCGAAGGCCGCCTGCAGCAGCTCCACAACCGCGGGCTCGTCGCGGTCCTGGAAAAGCCGGGTCTCGATAGACACCTCGCGTGTGGCCGCTGACGTCCCGGGCATCCGGCCACGATAGACGGCTGGCGCGAGCGTGCGCTAGCAGCCGCTGGGGCGGTGCGGGCTGCCGCGTTCCTGCAGCGGCATGGCCTGGGGAGGCGTGGGCAGTGGGTAGCCTTCGACGCTCGGGAATTCCGCGCTGCCCGTATCGGGAGCCTGCGTGGGGCAGTCGCCGGCGAGCACGCGTTGGTCGGCGAGCGACGGCGTCGGCAGCGGGGGAATCGAGGTGTCGGGCGAGGCGATGAAGTTGAACGCCTTCGTTAGGTCGCCGGTGTGCGCGCGCCGCCAGCGGCTGATGTTGGGCACCTCCGGGCCGAAGCGCCGCTCGAGGAAGCGCAGCAGCGAGGTGTGGTCGAACGTGTTCGAGCACACGTAGCCCCCGCGCGAGAACGGCGAGAGCACGAGCATCGGCACGCGGCAGCCGAGCCCGATCGGTCCGCGGATGCCGCCCGCGATGCTGGGGAGGGGTTCCACCGTGAGGTACTCGCCGGGCGTGCCCGGCGGGGCCACCGGCGGGGGAACGTGATCGAAGAAGCCGCCGTTCTCGTCGTAGGTGGCGAACAGCGCCGTCTTCGCCCACACGGCCGGGTCTGAGGTGAGGGCGTCGAGCACCTGCGCGAGCGCGACCTCGCCGTAGGTGACCGGGGCGGGTGGGTGCTCGCTCTGCAACAGCGATGCCAGCACCCAGGAGACCTGGGGCAGCGTACCCGCGGCGCAGTCCGCCACGAAGTCGCTGGGGAACTGCGGGGTGAAGGCGTTGGCGGCGAGGCTGGGATTGGTCTGGTAGGCCTTGAAGTAGGGCAGCACATCGTCGCCGTAGTCCCCGTCGGGCGTCGAGTAGATCTTCCAGCTGATCCCTGCGCTCTGCAGCTGCTCGGGGTAGGTGGTCCACGTGAACTTGCCGAACTGCTGCTCGCGATTGGTCACCAGCGTCTGCAGCGAGGGGCCGCCATGCTTGCCTTCGGGGTCGATCGTGGCGCTCATCGTGTACAGCCGGTTGGGATCCGTCGGCCCGAGCACCGAGCAGTGGTAGTGGTCGCAGATCGTGAACGCGTCGGCGAGCGCGTGGAAGAAGGGGAGGTCTTCGCGCGTGTAGTAGCCCATCGTGTTGGGGCCGTCGCGCAGCCCGTTGGTCTGCAGGTGCGTCGCGAGGAAGCTGTCCATCGCACCGCCGTTCCAGCATTCGTGCAGCGCCGCCCACTCGTGCGAGATGTCGTTCACGCACTCCCCGCCGTGATTGGTGTCGAAGTGGAAGGGCAGCAGGTGGCCGCCGTACGGTTCGCCGGCGGTGCCGGGGAAGGGCTGGTAGAAGACCGATTTTGCGCTCCCGTCGGACAGCGCCAGGGCGTGGGGGTCGTGGAAGCCGCGCACCCCCTTGTAGGTGCCGAAGTAGCTGTCGAACGAGCGGTTCTCGTTGATGAAGATCACGACGTGCTCGATCTCCGACAGCGGGCCGCAGGCAGCGGGCGCGGCCAGCACCCGCTCGAGCACCCGCGCCGGCGCGGCGAGCGTCTCGAGGCTCGCCAGCGCTCCTGCCGCGGCCCCCGCGCGAAGCAGATCCCGACGTGTCAGTCCGGAGGAGAGCACCGCATCGCAAACGTATCACGCCGGTCCGGCCCGGGTCTAGACTCCCGGCCCTGACAGGAACGCGTTCGTGATGGCAGTGGCAGCTTCCCCGCGGGTACCCGAGGTCGACTCGCGCGAGCCTCGCAGCCTGCGCCTGGTGCTCGGCGGGCTGATGCTCGTCCTGTTCCTCGCCGCGCTCGATCAGACGATCGTCGCGACGGCCCTGCCGACGATCGTCGGCGACCTCGGTGGGCTGAAGCACATCTCCTGGGTCGTGACCGCCTATCTGCTCGCGCAGACGGTCGTCACGCCGCTGTACGGCAAGCTCGGCGACCAGTACGGGCGCAAGGTCGTGCTCCAGGGTGCGCTGGCGCTGTTCATCCTCGGCTCGGCTCTGTGCGGGCTGAGCCAGAACCTCGATGAGCTGATCGCCTTCCGCGCCATCCAGGGGCTTGGCGGGGGCGGCCTGATGGTCAGCGCACAGGCCGCGATCGGCGATGTCGTGCCGCCGCGCGAGCGCGGCCGCTACACGGGGCTCTTCGGAGGCGTGTTCGCGCTCGCCAGCGTCGCCGGGCCGCTGCTCGGCGGCTTCCTCACGAGCAGCCTGAGCTGGCGCTGGATCTTCTACGTCAACCTGCCCCTCGGGGTCGTCGCGTTCTTCGTTCTCGCCGCGACACTGCCGGCCGTCGCCGAGCGCGCACGCCACGCGATCGACTACGTCGGCACGGCGCTGCTCGCCGCGGGACTCAGCGCGATCGTGCTCGTGGCCTCGCTCGGGGGCACCTCGGTCGCCTGGGGCTCCCCGCTGATCCTCGCGCTGGCAATCGCCGGGGTGGTCCTGCTCGCCTGCTTCGTCGCCGTCGAGCGGCGCGCGCGCGAGGCCGTGCTGCCGCCGCGTCTGCTGCGCAACCGGGTGTTCATCGTGACGAGCGCCGTCGGGTTCGTCGTCGGCTTCGCGCTGTTCGGAGCGGTCACCTACCTTCCCCTATTCCTGCAGGTCGTCAAGGGCGCGAGCCCGACGGGGTCGGGGCTGCAGTTGCTGCCGCTGATGGGCGGCCTCCTGCTCACCTCGATCGGCTCGGGCCAGGTGATCTCGCGCACCGGTCGCTACAGGGTCTTCCCGATCGTTGGCACGGCCGTGATGGTCGTGGGCCTCTACCTGCTCTCGACGCTCGACTCCTCGAGCAGCGTGGGGACGGTGTTCGCGTTCATGTTCGTCCTCGGGCTGGGCCTGGGGATGGTCATGCAGGTGCTCGTCCTCGCGGTGCAGAACGCCGTCGAGTACTCAGACCTCGGAGTCGCGACGTCGGGCGCCACGCTGTTTCGCTCGATCGGCGGCTCGCTCGGCACGGCGACGCTCGGAGCGATCTTCGCCAATCGCCTCAGCGAACAGCTCAAGGCGCTGCTGCCGGCGGGCGCGGCCGGTGCCGGCAGCGGCGGGGAAGTCAACCCAAAGCAGATCGCGGGCCTGCCGCCGACGCTGCACGGCGACTACCTGCACGCCTTCACGAGCTCGCTGAGCGGGGTGTTTCTGGTCGCTTCTGCGGTCGCCTTCGTGGCGTTTGTGCTGTCGTGGTTCATCCGCGAGCTGGCGCTGCGCGACACGGTCACGAGCGGCGACGTGGCGGACACGTATGCCGCGCCGCGGGACGCCGGCTCGCTCGCGGAGCTCGTCAACATGATCGGTCGCATGGATCGTCGCGCGGGCATCCGCGACCTCCTCACCCGTCTCGCCGCGCGGGCCGGCGTCGAACTCAGCCCCGCCGGCAGTTGGCTGCTGGCCAGGCTCAGCAGAGACGAGGGCCGTGACATCCCCGAGCTCGCCGCCGCCTTCAGCGTCGACCTCGACACGCTCACCGCCGCGCGGCGAGAGCTGCTGCGAGCCGGCCTGATCAGCCCGGCGGTCGCCGGGCGCCCAGGCGGCGAGCTGACAGCCGAGGGGCGGGCCACGCTCGCGCGCCTGACGGCCACGGGCGAGCAGCGCCTGGCGGACCTGCTCGCGTGCTGGCAACCGGAGGAGCACGCGGACGTCGCACGCATGATCGCCACCCTCGCGCACGAATTCTTCATCGACACCTCGGCGCTGCGCGCGGATTCACCGCAGCCCGAGGGTGCGCAGGCACCCTGACCGGCGGGCGCGCCGTCGTTCGCGGGCGCCGCGAGCCGAGGGATATATTCACCCTCCGCCGCCGCCACCCACGATCGCAGGGAGACACCATGTCTGGATACAGCGTCAAGAACCTGAAGGACGTCGAGGACTCGGTCGGCGAGCGCTCGCCCGGCGTCGAGGGCCGCTTCGCCCGCAAGCATCTCGACTCGAGCGAGCTCGGCGTCAGCTACTGGCGCTTCGCGCCCGACAAGCGCTCGCCGGTCGGCCATCACCATCGTGAGCAGGAGGAGGCCTACGTCGTCGTCGCCGGCTCCGGGCGGATGAAGCTCGACGACGACATCATCGAGCTGCGCGTGTGGGACACGGTCCGTGTGGCGCCGGAGACGATCAGGGCCTTCGAGGGCGGCCCCGACGGTCTCGAGGTGATCGCGATCGGCGGCAGCAAGCCCGAGGAGGGCGACGGCGTACCCACGCCCGACTGGTGGACCGACTGAGTCTCCGCGCTGCTCGCAGCCCTCACAGCTGACGGGGATCGGGGATCACGGCCCCGGCGGGCAGCGCACTGCGGCTCGCCACCCGCGCCGTAGGGCGCCGGCGCCCGGGCAGGGCGACGGCCCCGACGGCGCCGAGGGCGCAGACGCCGGCGGCGACGAAGCAGCCGGCGTGCAGCCCGCTCATGAACGCTTTCTGGACAGCGTCGAGCACGGGTCCGTGTACGGCGGCGGGCGCGCGCGCCGCGACGGCGAGCGCCGCGCCGACAGAGCTCTTGGCGCTCGCCAGCGCGGCGGCGGGGAGGTGGGCGGCGGCGCCGTGGGACAGATGCGACGCGTACAGCGAGGCGTACACGCTGCCGATGATCGCCACGCCGAGCGTGCCGCCCGCCTCGCGCGTCGCGTCGTTGACCGCCGACCCCACGCCCGCCTTGGCGGGCGAGAGGACGCTGAGGATCGACTCCGTCGCGGGAGCCGACGTCAGCCCCAGGCCGCTGCCCATCAGCAGCATCTGGACGACGATCACCGGGTAGGGCGTGGCCGTGCCCCCCTCGGCGATCCACAGGAACGCCCCGCCGAACAGGAGCAGGCCGCAGATCACGATCGCGCGCGTACCCAGCCGGCTCGCCAGGCGCGCGCCGAGCACCGAGGCGGCGCCGATGCTGAGGGCGACCGGGAGGATGCGCGCGCCCGTCGAGAGCGTCCCGTAGCCGCGAATGAACTGGAAGTACTGGGTGATCAGGAAGATGAACCCGAACAGCGCGAAGAACGCGACCGTGACCGCGCCGCTGGCCGCGCTGAAGGCGCGCTCGCCGAACAGGCGAACGTCGAGCATCGGATGCTCGCGGCGGCGCTCGATCTGGACGAATGCGCCACCGACGAGGACGACGGCGGCGAAGCCCGCGACGCTGGCCGGCGAGCCCCAGCCGCGCCCGGGCGCTTCGATGATCGTGTACACGAGCGTCCCGACGCTGAGCGTCGCCGTGAGCAGCCCGGCGAAGTCCAGCGGCGCGGCGTTCGCCTCGCGCGACTCGGGCACGACGCGCCAGACGACGGCCGCCGCGAGCAGCGCGACCGGGACGAGCGCGACGAACACGCTCGGCCACGAGAAGGCCGACAGCAGCAGCCCGCCGGTCACGGGCCCGATCGCGACACCGAGCCCCGTGACCGCCCCCCACACGCCGACGGCCTTCGCGCGCTCGCTGCGCTCGCTGAAGGTGTTGCTGATCACGGCGAGCGTCGTCGGGAAGATCAGTGCGGCGAAGGCGCCCATCACGAAGCGCGCCGCGACGAGCTGGCCGGGTGAGCTGCACAGCGCCGCGGCTGCGCTCGCGGCGGCGAACCCGAGCAGTCCGACGATCAGCGCCGGTCGGCGGCCGAAGCGGTCGCCGAGGCTTCCCGCGGACAGGACGAGCGCGGCGAACGCTAGGTTGTAGCCGTCGACGATCCACTGGAGATCGCGGGTGCCGGCGCCGAGCTGGCGGGTGAGTGAGGGGAGGGCCACGTTGACGATCGTGGTGTCGACGTTGATCGCGAACGCGGCCAGGCAGACGGCCGCGAGGATCAGGCCACGGCGGGCGGCGGGAGGGTTCATGGCGATGGCTCCAGACTCAAAGTTGACAGCGACAACACTGGTATCCTCGCACACGTTTGTGTCCAGTGTCAACATTTCGCGCGTGAGCTCGCCCCGCGGCTACCACCACGGGAACCTGCGGGCCGCTCTGCTCGACGCCGGTGTCGAGCTCGCGCGGGAGGGAGGGCCGGACGCGGTCGTCCTGCGCGAGGCCTCGCGCCGCGCCGGCGTCTCGCACAACGCCGCCTATCGCCACTTCTCCGACCGCGACGCGCTGCTGCGGGCCGTGTGCGGGCGCTGCATGGGCGCGCTCGCCCGCCTGATGGAGCGGCGCATCGGCGAGGTAGCTGCACGCGGTGAAGCCGCGCAGGCGACTCGCGCGCGGCTGCGGGCGACGGGATCGGCCTACCTCGAGTTCGCACAGGCCGAGCCCGGTTGGTTCCGCACCGCGTTCGCCGTCCCGCCCGGCCTGGCCTACCTCCCCGAGGGCGACGGCGTCGGCGACAGCGGCCTCGGTCCGCTCGAGCTGCTGGGGACCCAGCTCGACGCCCTCACGGCCGCCGGGCTGCTGCCCGCCGAGCGCCGCCCGCAGGCCGAGATCGCCGCGTGGGCGGCCGTGCACGGGCTCGCCATGCTGCTCCTCGACGGTCCGCTGCGCGAGCTCTCCCAGGACGAGCGCGATGCCGCCGCCGCCCGACTGCTCGAGACGATCGAGCGCGGACTCTGACGCTCAGCCGATCGCTGCGAGCTAGGGGGCGAGGCGCTCGATCAGCCACGCATCCTCGGCGCGGCGGTAGCGCAGCCGGTCGTGCAGGCGGTCGTCCCGCTGCTGCCAGAACTCGAACGTCCTGGCGGTGAGGCGATAGCCGCCCCAGCTCGCCGGCAAGGGCACGTCGCCGTCGCCGTGCAGGCGCTCGAGCTCGGCGACGCGCCGCTCGAGCTCGGCGCGGCTGTCGATCACCTCGCTCTGCGGCGAGGCCAGCGCGCTCAGCTGGCTGCGGCGTGGTCGGCTGCTCGCGTACCTCGCCGATTCCTCCACGCCGATCCGTTCGACCGGCCCCTCGATCCGCACCTGGCGACCCAGCTCGTCCCAGTCGAACAGCAGCGCGCCCTGCGGGTTGGCGGCCAGCTCGCGGCCCTTGCGGCTCGCGTAGTTGGAGTAGAAGCGGAAGCTCCCGTCCGCAAACCCCTTCACGAGCACCATGCGAACCGACGGCGCTCCGTCGGGGGAGGAGGTCGCGAGCGCGGCGGCCTCCGGCAGGCGGATCCCGGCCGCCTGCGCAGCGGCGAACCAGACGGAGAACTGGCGGTGGGGGTCCGTCTCGGCGTCCTGCTCGCGCAGTGGCCGCCCGTGGTCGCTGCTCACGCGCGGCACCCTATGCCACGGGGCACGGGATGCGCGCGAGCTTCACGCGATAGACGTGCATGTCGGCGTGGTTGAAGTCGGAGTGGGTCTGCTGCTGGAACGCGGGCACGCGGTCGCGGTGGAACGGCGAGGAGAGGCTCTCGTTGTGCCCGATCACGTTCTTCAACGCGATGCCGTAGCGGCAGCGCAGCCAGCGCGTGAGCCGCAGCGAGGCGCGCAGTTGCGCGCCGTCGTCGAGTATCTGGCGGTCGGAGAAGCCGACGTTCTCAATCCCAAAGGCAGTCCAGTTGAGGCCGGTCGTGTGCCGGCAGCGCAGCGTCAACGGGACGAGCTGATCGATCCTCCCGCTCGGCTCGACGAGAAAGTGCGCGCAGGTGTTTGGCAGCTCGTGAAACTCGCTGTCGGGGACGTCCGGCGCGAATGTGTTGAACGCCTCCTGCGCGGTCGCCGTCTCGGTGTAGTGCTCGACGATCACTTTCGGGTTGCTCAACACATAGGTGTCTTCGCCGTAGTGGCGGAGCGAATACGCAGCCATCTGGCCTCTACGAGCCGGCCCGTAGGGAATCGGCCAGCGGCGGATCGGGGGTGGCTCGAGCGCCGGGACCGGGTTGGCGGCCGCGAGGACTGCGTGCGCCGTCGTGCCGGCCGCGTTCGGGCGGCCGGGCGTTCGGCGGCCGGCGGCCGCGACGCCTTGCGCGAGCGACGAGGACGAGTGCGCTGCCGTGTCGCGCGCGGTGGCGCAGCCGCCGAGCAGCAGGGCGAGCGCGAGGAGCGCGGGAGCGAGCGCCGACGGGGGAGTGCGGGCCAACACGGCGCGCAGGCCAAGGGCGCCAAACCGCCGCGCATCCCCGGATGCAGTTGTTAGCTGCGCCCTCATTTGGGTAGTGCTGTGGGACAGCTTCACCAAATCGTCTGGAGGGAGTGACATGAGCACAGGAGCGATTATCGCAATTGTCATAGCCGTGATCGTGCTCGTGGCGGTGGTTACGGCACTCGCTGCAATGGCCCGCCGCAGGCGTCTTGCCGACCGCCGCGAGGAGGCGCACGAGCTGCGCCGCGAGGCGGGGCTGCGAACCGCGCAGGCGGAGAACGCCCGCGCGACCGCGGATCAGCAGGCCGCGCGAGCCCGGCGCGCCGAGGTCGAAGCCGAAGAGAAGGCCGCGCAGGCGCGCAAGGACAGGGCCGGCGCGGACGAGCGCGCACTCGAGGCAGAACGTGTCAGCGCCGACGCGCGCGCCCACCACGACCGCGCGCGCGAGGTCGATCCCGACTCGGCAGATCTCGGCGAGGACGAGGCGCACGCGCTCGATGAACGTGAATACGCCGGCGACGCGGACAGCGAGGGCCGCGAGGCGGATGTCGGCGACGCTGACGGCGCGGACGCGGTCGACTCGCGGCGCTGACGCGCGCTGTGAGGTGACCCGCGCCTGCCATTAACGGTCAGCGTCCGTTTTACGTCGGCGTCAACCGGGTAATTCACTGTCAGGGAAAGGAGGTAAGACCATGATTCTCGCTTTGGTAGTGATACTGCTTGCACTTGCACTCGTAGGCGGCATCGCAATTAACCCGTTGCTGTTCCTGGTCGCCCTGCTCGCGTTGCTCGTGTTCGTCGGTGGCGGGCGCCGCGGCAGCGTCTACTGACCCTGTCGGCTCCACGTCGGTCCGGGCGGGCGGCGAGCTGTGGTCACAGCTCGCCGCGTGCTCGCGCGCGATGCCGAGAGCGCCTCGCTCGGGCCCTCAGTGGCCGCGCCCGCTGGCCCTCAGCGGTGGGGGCTAACCGCGAACCAGTCGAAGCGCAGCTCGGGGACGCCGTCGCAGATCTCGCGCAGGCAGTCGAGCACTTCTGTTCGCGCGAGCTGCTCGCGCTCGTCGCGCTCCAGTGAGATCGGGGAGTCGTGGCCGGAGGATGCCTCGACTTCGCTCCCCCGATGGCTGAAGACGACATCCTCGAAGCGCCGACCCTCGAGCTGGCGCCACAGCAGCCCGAGCGCGTCGGGAGGGGCGCCCGCGCCGGAGTGGCGCCTGATGCGGAATTGCATGTCGTCAACCCTATGCGGCCGGACCGGCGGAACCCAGGCGCTTCAGGCCGGCCGCCCTCGGAGGCAGGCGCCCGGCGTGATTCAGACGGGCGCGCCCTCGGAGGCGGGTGCCCGCGCGCCCTCCTCGGCGTGCTCGCGGGCACCGACGCCGAGTGGCGCGGCCACGGCCTGCTCGGACTTCGGCACGAGCAGGCCGGCCAGCAGGCACGCGATCAGGAAGCCCGTCGCCATCATGAACGACTCGGTGAAGCCGGTCAGGGCCGGTTTGCCGTGGGCGGTGTGCCCCGCGATGAAGGTCGCTGAGAGCTGGCCCCCGAGTGCGCCGCCGAGGGTCCGCATCACGGTGTTCATCCCGCTCGCCACGCCCGTCTGCTCCGGCGGGACCGCGCGGATGATGAGGTTCCCGAGCGCCGCGAAGGCGAGGCCCATGCCGACGCCGAGCAGGCCCGCGGAGACGAGCAGGTCGTAGGGGTGGCCGTGCTGCACGCTCAGCAGCGCAAAGGCGGCCGTCGTGAAGATGATCCCCGCGAGCAGCGCCCGGCGCGAGCCAAAACGGGCGGAGATGCGCCCGGCGTAGAGGCCGAGCAGCGTCATTCCGATCGTCGAGGGCAGCAGGTACAGGCCCGACACGACGACCGACGCGCCGAATCCGAAGCCGGTGCTGCGCGGCAGCTGGGCGAACTGCGGGAAGACGACGAACGACGCGTACATCCCGGCACCGAGCAGGAAGGCGGCGAGATTCGTCGTCCAGACGCCCCTGATGCGCATCATCGCCATGTCCACCAGCGGTGTGCGGCTGCGCATCTCGACCGCGATCCACACTCCCGCCACGGCGAGCCCGGCCGCGAGCAGCCCAAGCGTCCGGGCCGACCCCCAGCCCCAGCTCGTCGTCTCGCTGACGGCGATCAGGACCATCGACATGCCGAGCGTCATCAGCGTCGCGGCCAGCCAATTGATGCGACCGGGCACGCGCACGGGCGACTCGGGGATGAACCTCCACGTGGCGAGCGCCGCGAGCAGCGTCGCCACGAGCGGAATCCAGAACAGCCAGTGGTAGTTGAGGTGCTCGACGATCACGCCCGACAGCACGATCCCGACGCCGGCGCCGACGCCGAGGATCGCCGACAGCAGGCCGATGCTGCCCGCGACCTTCTCGTGCGGGAACTCGTCACGCACGATCCCGAACGCGAGCGGGAAGATGCCGCCACTGGCGCCCTGGATGAACCGGCCGACGATGATCACTCCCAGCGAGCTCGACAGCGCCGCCAGCAACGTGCCGGCGGCGAGGATGCCGAGCGTCAACAGCAGCAGGCGCTCCTTGCCGTACATGTCGCCCAGGCGGCCGAGGATCGCGGTGCCGACAGACGCCGACAGCAGGTAGCCGGTGAGCAGCCAGGTGATCCCCGTCTCGCTCGTGTGCAGGTCGTGCTGCATCGTCGGCAGCGCCGGCACCACGGAGGAGCTGAGCATCGCGTAGGCGAGCCCGCCGAGCGCGAGGACGGCGAGGATCAGGTTCGGGTGGGTGCGCTGCTCGGGGTGCGTGGGGGCGGTGCTCATAGCTGTGGCTCGCCGTCGGTCGTGAGGGGCGCGGGGGCAGCCGGCTGCGCTGGGATGTGCACTTCGCCGACCAAGCCGACTACAGTAGCGGAATGAGCATTCCGGCCCCGGCGGAGTTGACTTGCTGGTCACACCTCGATCAGGCCGCCAAGCGCGAGCGCCTGCTGCAGGCGGCCGGCGAGGTCTTCGCCCGCGACGGCCTCGACGCTCCGATGCCCGCGGTCGCCGCCGCCGCCGGGGCGGGGATTGGCAGCGTC
Source organism: Solirubrobacteraceae bacterium (assembly GCA_036498325.1). Taxonomy (GTDB): domain Bacteria; phylum Actinomycetota; class Thermoleophilia; order Solirubrobacterales; family Solirubrobacteraceae; genus Palsa-744. The sequence continues at coordinate 64,626 of DASYFR010000025.1, read as the reverse complement.
TACCGCCAGTTTCCCTCCAAGCAGGACCTGCTCGCGGCCCTCGTCGTCCAGCGCCTGCGCGAGACCGAGGCGGGAGCCGACGCGGCACTCGCCGACTCCAGGGTCGAGGGAAGCAGCGAGGGAGCGTGGGCGGCACTGACCGGGCTGCTGTGGAGGCTGGCCGAGCGCCAGGCCGCAGACGACGTGCTCGGCGAGGCGATGGCGACGCTCTCCGAGCACCCCGCCGTGCAGCGAGAGCTCGCCAACGCGGTGCAGGCACTCGAACGCCTGCTCGCCGCCGCGCGCGCCGAAGGCCAACTGCGCACCGACGCAACCGGCCTCGATCTGCGTCTGCTGTTCGCCGCCACGCGCGCCGCCGCGGCGCTCGAGCCGCAGGCGTGGCGGCGGATGCTCGAGCTCGGCATCGACGCGCTGGCAGCCCAGCCCTAGCCGTGCCCGCTCACGGGTGGTGGGCCTTTGCGCGGGCCAGCAGCGCCAGGAACAGTCGCTGCTCGGTCGCCGCCGGGAAGGGCACGGGCACGCCTGTGCTCATCAGCGAGACCTGCGACGCGCCGGAGACGAACCCGAGGATGTCGAGGTAGAAGGGGATCGGGATCGAGCGCACTGTGATCGACGTCGAGATCCGCAGGCCCAGACTGCCGCCCGCACCGGCGGTGGGCGGCGTGCCCTCCTGGACCGAGACGGGGCCGACCGTCGCATTGCTCAGCGAGCTGTTCAGCAGCACGGCGAGGTAGCGCTTCAGGCATCCCTTCGCGCGCACGGCGCGCAACTGCGCGAGTTCGTGCGCGGCGAGTGCCGCCGACTGCGACACGGTCACGTTCGAGCTGACGTCGAAATGCGCGATACCGACGGCGCGTACGAAGTTGGGCGAGGCGGCTTCGGCCACCTGTCCGCTCCCCGACAGTCCCACGCAGCGCGCCAGCGTGAGTTCGGCCTGCCGCCCGCTCGCCGAGTGGTGTTCGCGTTTGGCCACGGCATGCAGCCCGGGCACGTCGGCCGCGGTCAGGTTGACGGCGTGCGCGAAGGCGAGCGCCTGTGCTCGCGTGAGCGTCGGCGGGGAGACGCCGCCCGGGGCACTCGAGGTCCGCGTCGCCGTGCCCGCGCGCGCGGGCACGTGCTGTCCCTTGCCGCAGCCGGCGAGCAGCGCGCCCGCGAGCGCCGAGAGGAGGATGATCGCAATCCGGCGCAACATCCGGCCATTGTGTCAGCGCGCCGCCCGCCGGCCCGGCACGAGCCCTCGACGCGCCGGCGGCCGGTCCCGCTTTATCGTCCCTGCCCTTGTCAGAGCTCGAGGGGATCCTGCATCGCGTGCCCGACCGCACCGGGCCCGCCTCGCACCGCCAGCTGACGATCTTCGTACGCCGCATCGCGACCCTCGCCGCCGTCGCGGCGGTCCTGCTGCTGCTCGGCGCAGCCGGGCTCGCGCTCAGCGAGGGCGTCGGCTACTGGTACAGCTTCCGCTGGGCGCTCGACACGTCGGCGACCGTCGGCGGGTTCCCCCAGCCTCACACCACCGGCGGTCAGATCGTCCAGGTCGCATTGACGGTGCTGGGCGTCGGTACGCTCTTTTACGCGCTCGCCACGATCACCGAGTTCTTCGTCGCGGGACACCTCGGCGATCTCCTCGCCGCCAGGCGCATGCAGAAGATGATCGACGAGCTCAACGACCACCACATCATCTGCGGCTTCGGGCGCGTGGGACGTCAGGTGGCACGCGACCTCAACGCCGCGCGTGCCGACTACGTCGTGATCGACGCCGACAACGAGAACCGCCACCGCGCCCAAGCGCTCGAGATCAGCTTCATCGAGGGTGACGCAGCCGAGGACGAGGTGCTGCAGCAGGCCGGGATCGCGCGCGCCCGCTCGATCATCGCCTGCGCGGACTCCGACGCGGACAACGTCTTCATCACGCTGACCGCCCGCGAGCTGCGCGGCGACATCACGATCGTCGCGCGCGCCGCGATCGAGGACACCGAAAAGAAGCTCAAGCGGGCCGGCGCGGACCGCGTGATCTCCCCATACAAGGCGAGCGCCACCGAGATGGCGCGGCTCGCGCTGCACCCGCAGCTGAGCGGCGTCGTCGACGTCAACTCCGAATATCGCCTCGAGGAGATCCTCGTCGACGAGCACTGCGAGGCCGTCGGCCAGACGATCGGCGACATCCGCGGCGACTCGATGATCGTCGGGCTGAGGCGCGGCGCCGACTTTCAGCCCCAGCCGGCCGCCGAGACCCAGCTGCGAGCCGCTGACGTGCTCCTGGCGATGGGCACGCCGACCGCGCTCGAGCGCCTCGAGGACGTCTCCGACGCCCGCTCGGCCCGCGGCTGAGCACGCAGCGCCGCTGCCCCAAGTCATCTCCGCGTGCGCCTATCGTGCGGTGTTCGTGTCCTACGCGCCCCTCTCAGCAGAGCTCGTCCGCGACGAGGCCGTGCTTCGCTTCCCCTATGACGACGCGCTGCGTCAGCTGCTGCGCGCGATCCCCGGGCGGCGCTGGGATCCGCTCGAGCGCGCCTGGTGCGTACCGCTCGGCCCCGAGCAGGCCGAGGCACTCGCGCGGCTCTTCGCAGGGCTCCGGCGCGAGCCCGATGTGAGCGCCGAGCTCGGGCGCGCAATCGCCCGCCGCCGTGCCAGACGCCGCCGCCAGGAGTGCTTCGTGGACCTCGCCCGCCCTGACGCCGAGTGGTGGCTGAGCTTCGCCACCGACGCCGCCCCCGAGCCCGTCGCCGCCCTGCTCGAGCATCCCGACGCGCGCGAGCTGCCCGCGATCGGCCGCGCGCTTGTGCCGTTCGACGATCACGCCACCGGGCTGCTCGAGAGCCTCGGCGATTCGAGCGGGCCACTGCGCCTCAGCGAGCACGCTCGCCGCGCGCTGCTCGAGCGCTCCCGCCGGGGACCCGACGGGCACGACGCCGGCGCGAGCGCGCCGGCCGATCCGGCGCTGCCCACCGAGCGCCGCGACGTCGAGTTCCGACGCGACCGCCGCGGCGAGCACTGGATCCTGATCACCGCTCGACATGCTCCCCTCGCCCGGGTGCTCGCTGCCCGCAGCGGCCTGGACGCGCTGGAGGCGCCGGAAGGGGCGATCGGGCTGGCCGCGCGCGAGCGCGACGCCGAGCAGCTCGCTGAGCTGCTCGAGCAGCTCGAGGACGCGGATATCGACTCGCGCGTCGCCGCCTGGCTTGTGCGCGCGAGAACCTGGCGGGGCAGCATCGAGGTGCAGGGCACGAGCGACGCACCCGTCTTCCTGCTGCTCGGAGACTTCGCGCGGCTGCCGCGAGCGCTGCGCGAGCGCGCCGCCACGGTCCCCGGGGGTGCTGCGGTGCCGCTGACGCTCGAGAGCTGGCGTCTGATCGAGGCCCAGCTCGAGGGCTGGATGAGCCATGCGAGCAGGCGCTGCGTCGCCGCGCTGCGCGACGGGCGCCCGCCGCCCCCCGCCGTGCTCGAACGCTCGACGGTGCACGAGCACGACAGCTTCGTGCTCGCGCCGGGGCACGACGACAGCGTGCTCGCGGGCTTCGCCCGGCTGCGCGGGGCGCTGGCGCCGCGCGCCGAGCGCCGGCGCGGCGCCGGCGACGAGCACGCGGGCCTCACAGCGATCCGCGCAGACCCGTTCTGCGTGCCGGAGCTCGACCGCTTCCTCGCCGAGGGAGCCGTGTGGGTGGCCCCGGCCGCGCTCTCGCTGCTGCAGGAGATCCGCGAGCAGCACGCGGCCGCTGTCGGGCTCGTCGAGCTCTCAGCCGCCACCGAGGGCAGCCTGCGCGTGCCCGGCCTCGGCGGCGAGCTCAAGCCGTTCCAGCGTGCGGGCGTCGAGTACCTGCTCGCCCAGCGGCGCGCATTCCTCGCCGACGAGCAGGGCCTCGGCAAGACGATCGAGGCGCTCGCCACGCTCGAGGCCGCCGATGCCTTTCCCGCGGTCGTCGTCTGCCCGGCGAGCCTCAAGCTCAACTGGCTGCGCGAGCTGCGCCGCTGGCTGCCCTCCCGCAGCGCGCACGCGCTCGTCGGCACGGGGGCCGGCGGCGCCGCCGTCACCGCCGCCGACATCACCGTCGTCAACTACGACATTCTCGCGGCGCGCCTGGACCAGCTCCGCCGGCTCGCGCCCCGGGCGCTCGTGATCGACGAGTCCCACTACTGCAAGAACGCCGGCGCGAAGCGTACGCAGGCCGTCCAGATGCTCGCCGCGGAGATCCCGCGCGACGGTCTCGTGCTCGCCCTCACGGGCACCCCCGTGGTCAACCGGCCGGCCGAGCTGATCTCCCAGCTGCGGATTCTCGGGCGCCTCGAGGACTTCGGCTCGGGCGTTCAGTTCGGCGAGCGCTTCCGCGGCTCCGACGCGCACCTGCGCCTGCACTGGCACCTGCGCGCGCGCTGCTTCGTGCGCCGCCTGAAGGCCGACGTGCTCACCCAGCTGCCGGCGAAGACGCGCGCGGTCGTCCCGGTCGAGCTCGACAACGAGCGCGAGTACCGCCACGCCGAGCGCGATCTGATCGGCTGGCTGCGAACCCAGCCCCTCGACCTGCGCGAGCTCGACGCGAAGGTCGCCGCCGCGCTGCGCGCCGAGCGCCTCGTGCGCCTCAACGCGCTCAAGGTGCTCGCGGCACGCGGCAAGCTCCATGCCGCGCTCACCTGGATCCACGACTTCTGCTCATCGGGCGAGCGCCTCGTCGTGTTCGCGCACCACCGCGAGATTCAGCGCGCCGTGCTCGATCACTTCCCCGCCGCGCTGCACATCCTCGGCGCCGACGGACACGCGGCGCGGGATGCGGCGCTGCAGTCCTTCCAGGAAGAGGATGCGCCGGAGAACCAGCTGATCGTGTGCTCGATCGAGGCCGCCGGTCACGGGCTGACGCTGACACGCTCCTCGAACGTGATGTTCCTCGAGCTCGATTGGACGCCCGCCAAGCACGATCAGGCCGAGGACCGCTGTCACCGGATCGGCCAGCAGGACGCCGTCACGGCCTACTACCTGCTGGCGGCCGGGACGATCGACGAGACGATCTCGACGCTGCTGGAGCGCAAGCGCGCCGTCATCGGCGCCGTCACCGACGGCCGCGCGGAGGACGAGGAGGGCGTTCTCGACGCGCTCGTGCGCGAGCTGCGCGGGACGCCCTACCGTCACCTGCGCGCGGTCGCGTGAGCCGCCGCTAGGGCTCGAGCCCGAGCTCGTTCATGATGTCCCCCCACGGTTCGACGGCCCTTGCTTCGGCGTCGGTGATCTGCACTTCGATCGCCACCGTGCGCGCGAGCGCGCCGCGCTCCTGGGCCGTCTCGTAACGCGACAGGCGCCCCGGCAGCATGCCGATCGAGACCCACGCCGGCATGAAGCGGCGGTCGAATGCGATCGTGCTCGCGGGCAGCCGGCGGTAGCCGCCGCCGACCCAGGCCCTGACGTCGGCGCACAGCGACGGCGGCGCGAGCCCGGCGAGCACGCGCAGGTTGGCCGCGTACCCGCGCACCGCCCGCCCGAGACCGGCGTCGCTCCAGGGCAGCCGCGCCACCTCGCGCACGAATTGCTCGAGCGCCGGGACATCGAGGTGATAGGCGCTCAGCACCATCGCACCGATCACCTCGTTGCTCATCTGCGTCGATTCGGGGTCCTGCGGCGAACCCGCGGCCGCCGCCGGACATTCGCGGCGAACGCGGGCCAGGATCCCCAGCGGTGCCGCTTCGGCCTGGCGCAGATGGACCCTGGCGGTCTGCACGAGCGCGAGGTCCGCAGCGATGTAGGCGCGCGTGCTCGCGACATCCGTCGCGCTCGCGGCGGCGCCGGTCGCGAACACGCCGAACAGAGTCAGCGCGGCGGCCACGAGCACGAGCGGTCGGGGTAGGCGCATCGACTGAGCGTAGGCGATCGCCGGGGGCGCAAGAGTCACCAAGGGCCGGCGGCGCAAGAGTCACTAAGAAGTCGGTAAGGATGCCCGTCGGATGGGAAACCGCGGCGGCCGCGCGGGGTTCGGAGGGTATTGTCTGCCGCGCGGTCCCCGTCGGCCCCGGGGGGTCGCAGTGACGGCGGGAGTCCAGAGACCTCAGGCTGCCCGTCCCGGGTCGCCCACCCCGCTGCTCCCGACCCTCACCCACATGCGCAACCGATACATCGCCCTGCTGGTCGTGGTGCTCGCATGGCTCGCCGCCGCGATCGCGATCGGCTCGCCGACGCTCGAACTGTTCGGGTCGGGCGCAGGCGGCGGCGCGAGCAGGGTCTCGCCCGCGTGCCTGTCGGCGAGGCTCGAACACAGCATGAGCCTCGCGAGTGCCGGCGTCGAGGTATCGCCCGGGCCGCAAACCGCCACCGCCAACCCCGACACCGCGATCAGCTTCCTCGGCACGAACGTCGCGCGGATCCGCGGCGTGTCGGTCGTCGGCTCCAGGTCAGGCGCCCACCACGGTCGCCTGCGCGCCTACTCCCAGGCCGACGGGGGCAGCTTCGTGCCGGACACGCCGTTCGAGGCCGGCGAGCAGGTTCGCGTGCGTGCGGTGATCGGAGCAGGCAGCGGCGGCAAGGCGATCGCCTATGCGTTCCGCGTCGACACGCCCGATCCGACGGCGAAGATCCCGGAGTTCCCGAATCCGCAGGCCGCCCCCGCCGACTACGAGAGCTTCTACACGCTGCCCGGCGTGCAGGCGCCGATCCTCACCGTCACCGTGCCCGACCGCGATCGTGCCGCGGGCGACATCCTCACCACCAACGGACCGGGGCCGGGCCAGTACGGCCCGTTGATCTACGCGCCCGACGGGCACCTGGTGTGGTTTCAGAGGCTGGCCGGCGGCGAAACCGCGGAGAACCTGAGCGAGCAGACCTATCAGGGTCGGCCCGCCCTGACGTGGTGGAGGGGACGCGTGCTCGAGCTCGGCTTCGGTCAGGGCGAAGACCTCGTCATGAACTCCCGCTATGAGACCGTCGCAAGGGTCGCCGGCGGCAACGGACTGAAGGCGGACCTGCACGAGTTCCAACTCGCCCCCCACGACGTCGCCTACGTGACCGCCTACAACCCAGTTCGCTGCGACCTCAGGCCGGTCAAAGGAGCGGCCGACGGAGCGATCGTCGACACCGCGATCCAGCAGATCGACATCGCGACCGGCCTCGTGCGCTGGGAATGGCACAGCCTCGACCACGTCGCCGCCGGCGAGTCCGAAGTGCAAGCGCCCGGCGACACGACGCCCTGGGACTACTTCCACCTCAACTCGATCGATATCGAGCCGGGCGGCAACCTGCTGATCTCGGCGCGCAGCACGTGGGCGGCCTATCAGCTCGACGGCGCCAGCGGCGAGGTTCGCTGGCGCCTCGGCGGCAACAGGAGCTCGTTCAAGATGGGCCCCGGCACGCAGATGGCGTGGCAGCACGACGCGCGCCTGCTCGCAGACGGCGAGATCACCCTCTTCGACGACGGCTCGAACCCGCCGATCCACCGCCAGTCGCGCGGGCTGCGCATCAGGCTCGACCTGAAGACCCACGAAGCCCGTCTCGCGTCGCTCTACACGCATGCCAACCCACCGCTGCTCGCGGCCAGCCAGGGCAACATGCAGACGCTCAGCGACGGGAACACCCTGATCGGCTACGGGGGAGTGCCCGCGATCAGCGAGTTCGCGACCTCCGGCACGCTGCTGTTCGATGCGCACCAGCCCTTCGACATGTCCTTCTACCGCGCCTTCCGCTTTCCCTGGAGCGGGCGGCCGCTGAGCCCGCCGGCGGTGCTCGCCAGCCTCAACAACACCGGCGAAGAGACGATCGTGCACGCGAGCTGGAACGGCGCGACCGAGGTCTCCTCCTGGCGCGTGCTCGCCGGCCGGCAGGCCGCTTCGCTCGGCCCGCAGGCGACGATCCCGGCGAGCGGCTTCGAGAGCTCGACGACCGTGCCCGCGACGTACGCGTACGCGGCGGTGCAGGCGCTCGACCGCGCGGGACGCGTGCTCGCCACATCCGCCACGACGCGTGTCCTCAGCTTCGCCGCCGCGCTGGCGAGCTCCGGACGCCCGGGATGAGCGCCGTGTGCCTCACGCGCGCCCCGCGCACGCGGCGCGCGCGGCCTAGTAGGCCGGTTTGGACTTGTGCTTGTGCGTCGTCGACGTGCTCGTCGGCGTCGAGCTCGTCGTGCTCGTCGCGGTGCTTGCACCCGTCGTCGTCGTGGCGGTTGAACCGCCGCCACCGCCGCATGCCGCCAGCACGAAGGTGCTCGCCAGGACAGCCGCTAGCGTTAGCATGGCGGTCCGTGGCGTTCTACTCATGTGGCGGGCTCCAGTCGTCATTCGAGGGCTCGGGCGCTCACCCTACCAGGGCCCCGGCGCGCAAATCGCAGTTGGGTGGAGGCGCATGAGCGTCGAGGTGACGGCGAGCCCGGGAGGGGCCGACACGGCTCCCGCGGAGGGCACCCGGCGCGCGGGCTCGCGGTGGCTCTTGGCCGTGTGCTGCATCGCCCAGTTCATGGTCATCCTCGACCTGAGCATCGTCAACGTCGCGCTGCCCTCGATCCAGTCGGACCTCGGCTTCTCCTCGCCCGACCTGCAGTGGGTGGTGGACGCCTACGCGATCGCGTTCGCCGGCTTCCTGATGTTCGGCGGTCGCGCCGCCGATCACCTCGGGCAGCGACGGACGTTCGTCGCCGCGCTGATCCTCTTCGGGCTGGCGTCGCTGGCGGGCGGGGCGGCGAGCGGCCAGGGGATGCTCGTGGCCGCGCGCGCGGTGCAGGGGCTGGCCGGCGCCCTGATGGCGGCGTGCTCGCTGGCGATCATCACCGCATCGTTCCCGCCCGGCCCCAAGCTCCACCGCGCAATCGGCACCTGGGCGGCGATGAACGGGCTCGGCGGTGCGGCCGGCGTTCTGCTCGGCGGCGTCATCACCGAACTGCTCAGCTGGCGCTGGGTGCTGCTGATAAACCCGCCGATTGCGATCGCCGCCGCACTCGTTGCCTACGCCGTCGTCAGCGAGCGCCGCCGCGCGCAGGATGGCGCGAGCTTCGACCTCGCCGGTGCGCTGACGCTGACGATCGGCCAGATGGTGCTCGTCTACGGGGTCGTGGAAGCCGGCCTGAAGGGGTGGGACACGTTTGCCGCACTCGGTCCGATCGTGCTCGGCGCGGTCCTGCTGGTGGTCTTCGGCGTGATCGAGACGCGCGTCGCCTCGGCGCCGCTGATCCCGTTCAAGGAGCTGACCAAGACGCTGCGCGCCGCCAACAACATCGTCCTGCTGTTCAGCGCCGCGCTGTTCCCGATGTGGTTCCTCAGCTCTCTGTACCTGCAGCAGGTGCTCGGCCTCTCGCCGCTGCACACCGGATTGATATTCCTGCCGATGACGCTCACGATCATGCTCGTCGCCTCCCGCGCAGGCAGGCTGGTCAGCCACTTCGGCGTGCGCCCGGTGCTCGGCAGCGGCCTGATCCTGCTGACCGCCGGGCTGCTGCTGTTCACACGGATCGGCACGAGCGGCAGCCCGCTCGTGTACGTGATGATCCCGGGGCTGCTGACGGCCGCAGGCATCGCGATGTCGATCGTCCCCTCGACGATCGCCGCCACGCAGGGCGCCAAGGAGGGCCAGGCCGGGCTCGCCTCGGGCCTCGTCAACACCTCGCGCCAGGTCGGCGGTGGGCTTGGGCTGGCGGTCCTGATCACGCTGGCCACGCAGCGCAGCTCGCATCTGCTCGGCTCCGGTCAGCAGGTCTCGCAGGCGCTGACGCACGGTTTCCAGCTCGCCTACCTGATCGGGGCCGCCCTCGCAGCGGTGGCCGCCGCGATGACGTTCCTGACGCTGCCCAGGCCCGCCCCCGAGCTGCGCGCGGCGGTGCGGCGCCTCGCGCTCGCGATCGGCGTGGTCCTCGCCGGCTTCCTCGCCCTGACGATCGCGTTCGCGGGTTCACGCGCGGCTCCGATCGGGGCGTACACGACGAAGGGCACGTACAGCTTCGCCACCGCGCCCAAGCTGCACCCGCCCGCGATCCGCCTCACCCAGCAGGCGCCCGCGAGCGAGCTCGCGTCGGGCTACATCCTCACGACGGGCTTCTACGACCTCAACGAACCGCCGATCGTCGGCCAGAGCGGCCCGCTGATCCTCGACGAGCACCTGCAGCCGGTCTGGTTCCAGCCCGTGCCCGAACGCGTCGCCGCCGCGAACCTGAGCCTGCAGACCTACGAGGGCAAGCCGGCGCTGGCGTGGTGGCAGGGCCGGGTCACCAACACCGGCGCCACGGAAACGGGCGAAGACGTCGTCGTCAACCAGCACTACCAGACGGTCGCCAGGCTGAAAGCCACGGGCGGGTGGGTCCTCACGCTCCACGAGCTCGCGATCAGCGGGGAAGACGCCTGGGTGACCGCCAACAAGAACATCCCCCGCGACCTGTCGAAGTACGGCGGCGCCTACAACGGCGCGCTGGTCGACGCGGCGGTGCAGGAGTACAACCTCAAGACCGGCAGGCTGATCCGCAGCTGGGACGCGCTCGACCACATCCCGCTGAGTGACGCGCAGGCGTCACTGCCCACCAACGGGTTCCCGTGGGACGCCTACCACATCAACTCGATCGAGCTGACGGGCAACGGGAGCTTCCTCGTGTCGATGCGCAACACCTGGGCGGCCTACCTCGTCGACGGCGCCAGCGGCCGCATCGAGTGGACGCTCGGGGGCAAGCACTCGAGCTTCAAGCTCGGTCCGGGAGCCGATTTCCAGTGGCAGCACGATGTCAGGCTCGAGGACGCCTCGACGGTCACGATGTTCGACGACCACTGCTGCCAGCTGACCGGCGGGGGCACGTCCGTCGCCGCGACCGGACCGTCTCGCGGGCTCGTGCTGAGGTTGGACTCCGCCAGCCACACGGCGAAGCTCCTCGCCCAGTACCGCGGCGACGGCAAGTTCGAATCCGAATACATGGGCGACGCCCAGCTGCTCCCGAACGGCAACGTGTTCGTCGGCTGGGGCTCGGAACCATATTTCTCGGAGTACAGCCGATCCGGCAAGCTGCTGCTGGCCGGCGAACTCCCCGGACCCAACCTCACCTACCGCGCGATGCTCGCGCAATGGGTCGGACGGCCGCTCTCCTCGCCCGCCGGCGCCGTCCGTCGCAACGGCGCCAAGACGACCGTGTACGCGAGCTGGAACGGCGCAACCGAGGTCGCCTCCTGGCGGGTCCTGGGCGGCGCCGGTGCGGGCGCGCTGAAGCTCCTCGCCAGCGCCCCGAAGTCCGGCTTCGAGACGGCGATCGTGGTGCCGGGGAGCGACACGCGCTTCGAGCTCCAGGCGCTCGATTCCAACGGCCGCGCAATCGGAGCCTCCCGCCCCTTCGGACTGTAGGTTCATCCTCTGATGCCGCTCAGGGTCACATCCTCCTGCCTCGCCGCCCCGCTGCTCGCCGCCGCGCTGGCCGCGTGCGGCAGCGCCTCAAACGCCAGCACCGGCCTCGCCGACGGCGTCTCGGCGCGCATCGCCGCGGCCAACCCCGTCGCCGTCTCGCCACAGCCGGGGACCCCCGACGCGTCGCCGCGCACGCAGATCAGCTTCCTCGGCACGAGCGCCACGACCGTCGCCTCGGTGCACGTGGTGGGCTCGCGCAGCGGCACCCACGCGGGTGTCCTGCGCGCGTACTCGACCGGGACCGGCGAGAGCTTCGTCCCGAGCCATCCGTTCGCGGCCGGCGAGCGGGTGAGCGTCACCGCGAGCATCGGCGGTGCGGCGGCCGGCACCGCCCGGACGAGCTTCACGGTCGCCCATCAGGCGCCGATCGCTCAGCAGGAGTTCCCCCAGAACCCCGGCGATCCGCGCGCGGTGCAGCACTACGCCACGGCGCCCACGCTGACGCCGTCGAGCGTGCGCGTGACCACGCCGGCGAGGCCCGGGGCGAGCCCCGGCGACTTCTTCCTCGCCCCGTATCAGGGTGACGGGACGCCGGGGCCGATGATCGTCGATCAGACCGGCGCCCTGGTGTGGTTTCGCCCGCTGCCCGCGGGGCAGAGCGCCACGAACTTCCAGGTGCAGAGCTACGCCGGCAAACAGGTGTTGACGTGGTGGCAGGGGCGCATCCTGCAGCTCGGATTCGGCCAGGGCGAAGACGTGCTGTACAACAGCTCCTACCAGCGTGTGGCGAGCGTGCGCGCCGGCAACGGCTACAAAGCGGACCTCCACGAGCTCCGTGTCACGCCTCAGGGCACCGCCTGGATCGACATCTTCGACCCGATCGAGATGAACCTCTCCCGCCTGCACGGGTCGGCCAACGGGGTGCTCACCGACTCGGTCGTCGAGCAGGTGGACATCAAGACGGGACTGGTGATGTGGGAGTGGCACGCGCTCGCGCACATTCCCCCGAGCGACTCGCACAACCCCGTCCCGCACAGCTATCCGTGGGACTACGCCCACCTCAACTCGGCCGACCCCGGCCCCTCCGGCGACGTGCTGGTGTCGGTTCGCAACACGTGGAGCCTGTACGACGTCGACATCCAGACCGGCGCGGTGCGTTGGCGCCTGGGTGGCTCGCACAGCAGCTTCACGCCCGGCGCCGGCACCCGCTTCTACTGGCAGCACGACGCCGAGTTCCAGCCCGGTGGCCTGATCTCGGTGTTCGACAACGGCTCGGACCCCCCGAAGGAGAAGCAGTCACGCGGGCTGCTGCTCGCCGCCGACCCCGCGACGCATGCGGTCAAGCTCGTCAGGCAGTTCGTCAACCCGACGAAGGTTCTGCTCGCCGAAAGCCAGGGCAACGCGCTCAGCCTGCCTGCGGGTAACTGGCTGCTCGGCTACGGACGCCTACCCAACTTCACCGAGTTCGACGCCGCCGGCCACGTCCTCTTCGACGCGACGCTCGGGAAGCAGGTGCAGAACTTCAAGACGTTCCTCGCGCCCTGGAGCGGGCAGCCGACGACGCCACCGGCCGTGCAGGTCGCGCCGAAGGGCGCCGCTGGGCTGAGCGTCGCGGTGAGCTGGAACGGCGCCACCCAGGTCGCCTCCTGGCGTGTGCTCGCCGGCGCCTCGCCGAGCGCGCTGGCCCCTGTCCTGACAGCTGCCAAGGCCGGGTTTCAGACCACCATCGCCGCGCCGTCGGCGGGCCCGTACGTGGCCGTCCAGGCGCTCGACGGCTCCGGAGCGGTGCTGGCCGTCTCGGCGACCGTCAAAGCCTGAGCGGTGCGTCGCCTGGTCGCGAGGCTGGCGGCGCTCGCCGGTGTCGCGGGTCTCATCGGGCTGCTCGCAGCGCACGGCACGGGGCCGATCGCAGCGCACGGCACGGGGCCGACGCTGGGCGCTGTCCCTGCCGCCGACCGCGCCGCGCGCTCGGCGAGCGCCCCTGCTCGGGCCCCCCGCTGCGTGCCGCCGCGAGCCGACGTATCCGCCGCGCTCGCCGGCGGGCGCGTGACCGTCTCGCCGGCACCGCTCAGCCGCGACGCCTCGGCGGCCACCCAGATCAGCCTGCTCGGCGTTCCCGCCGGCGAGCTCGCCGGCGTCAGCGTCAGCGGCTCGCACAGCGGCGCCCACCCGGGGCGGCTGCTGGCCTACTCGCAGGGCGATGGCGCGAGCTTCGTGCCCGCCAGGCCGTTTGCCGAAGGGGAGCTCGTCAGCGTCCACGCCACCGTCGCCGGCACGCCCTTCGCGTGGAGCTTCACGACAGCCGTGCGCGACCGCGCGGGCGTCGCCGGCGGCAGCTCTCCACGCGCGCCGCGACCGACGGACTACCAGAGCTTTCACTCGCGCGCGGACCTGCGGCCCCCGACCGTCACCGTCACCGCGCACTCGCCCGCGGCGAGCCCGGGCGACCTGTTCCTCGCGCCCTACTCCGGCCCGGGCCAGTACGGGCCGATGATCCTCGACGCGAGCGGCTCGCTGCTGTGGTTCAAGCCGCTGGCGCCCGGGACGCGCGCGGCGGGCTTCCGGGTGCAGTCCTATGAGGGTCGGCCCGTGCTGACGTGGTGGCAGGACCCGCTCGTGACGGGCACGCTGCGCGCGTCCGGCGAGGTGATCGCCAACAGCTCCTACCAGACGATCGCCACGCTGCGCGCCGGCAACGGCTACCAGCCGGACCTCCACGAATTCCAGCTCACGCCGCGGGGGACCGCGCTGATCACCGTCTACGACGCGATCGCCTGCAACCTCTCCTCGCTCGGCGCCCGCGCAGACGCCGCCGTGGCGGACACGCTGCTGCAGGAAATCGACGTCAGGACGGGCCTCGTGCGCTACGAGTGGCACAGCCTCGACCACGTCGCGCTCGGCGAGTCCTACGCCTCGGCACGGCACGCCAGCATGCTCACCCCGTTCGACTACTTCCACATCAACTCGATCGACGTGCAGCCGAACGGCGACCTGCTCCTGAGCGCCCGCAACACCTGGGCCGCCTACGACATCGACGCGCGCAGCGGCCGGGTTCGCTGGCGCCTGGAGGGCAAGCGCAGCAGCTTCACGCTCGGGCCGGGGGCCCGCACCGCCTGGCAGCACGACGCGCGCCGCCAGCCGGACGGCACGATCACGTTCTTCGACAACGGCGCGAGCCCGAACGTGCACACACAGTCGCGGGCGATCGCGCTGCGGCTCGACACCCGGCAGATGACCGCCACGCTCGTACGTGCCGAGTACCACCCGACGCCGCTGGTGGCGGGGAGCCAGGGCAACGTGCAGGCGCTGGCCGGCGGCGACTGGATGGTCGGCTGGGGCGAGGTGCCCTACCTGACGGAATTCGCCGCCGCCGGGCAGCTGCTGTTCGACGCCCACCTGCCGAGCGGCTATGAGTCATACCGCGTCTACCGGCTGCCGTGGACCGGGCATTCCGGCAAGCGTCCGGCGCTCAGCGTGGACGGCGCAGGGGCGACGCTGTATGCCAGCTGGAACGGGGCGAGCGAACTCGCCGCCTGGCGGCTGCTCGCGGGCCGCTCGCCGACGGCGCCCGCGCCGACGGCCACCGTCGTGGCGCGCACGGGGTTCGAGACGGCGATCGCGCCGGCGCCTGGCGCCGGCCCCTACGTCGCGGTGCAGGCGCTCGACGCGGCGGGGGCGGTCATCGGTGTCTCCGCCGTCGTGAAGCGCTAGGGCGCAGGCCGGTCTGTGCTTCGGGCCCGCCGGCGATCGGTTGCGTCGAGCCGGCTTCGAGTTCCTCGCGGCGTTTGCGCCGCGCCGCGGCGGCTTCCGCCGAGCGCCGCGCGGTGGAGAAGAAGTTGGCGAACCCGCGCGCGTGGGCTTCGCCCAGCCGCGGCGGCAGCGGGGCGCGCAGCTCCTGGTGGAAGGCGTGCTGCAGCTGCGTGCGCATTTCGCTCTCCAGCGCGCTTTCGCCGGCGCTGTTGTGCAGCTCCATCCGCCCGCTGCCGTTGGTGTAGTCGTACAGCTCGTTTTCTTCGCCTTCGGAGAGTGGCACGATGCCTTCTTCGGGCCAATGCGTGTAGGCGGCGTACTTGGCTTCCGGCGTGCGCACCGCGACCACGTGCCGGGGAGCGTTGGCCGAGTACGGCGCGATCGCGAACTCGGTGACGACCTCGTCGGTGGCATGCAGGACATAGTCTCGCCCCGGCGCTTCGGGGTCGGCGAGGACGCGCGCGAGATCGGGGCGCCCGGCGAGGTGCGCGTAGTGCGCGTCGCTGCGCCAGGCCGATGAGCCGGTGGCGATCGTCAGCAACAGCGGCGCGACGTCCACGCTCGAGCTGAGCTGGGTGCGCGGCTGGCTCGTCGCGGCGGTGAGCCGGCCACGCAGGTCCTTGACGATCAGCGGCACGCGGATCGCCTCCTCATAGGCGCCGCCGCCCTTGCCTCGCAGGCCGTGCGAGCCGCCGTACTCGCCGTGGTCGGAGGTGAACACGATGACCGTGTTGGCGGCGACCTTGGGACGGCTGTGCAGCGTGCGCAGGACGTGGCCGATGTGCTGATCGACCTCGCGCTGGAGCTTCGTGTAGAGGCTCATGAATTCGAGCCATTTCAGTTCCGCTTCGGGGCCTTCGAAGCCGACCGGGCCGAAGGAGGCGGCGGCGGTCTGCTGGAGCGAGTGCTGCAGGCGCGGCTTGCGACGCTGGAGCAGGAGCTCCGGCGTCTCGAAGTTCGGCGGCAGCGCGGCGACGGTGCGCCGCGCGTCCACCTCGCCGGGCACGCGGTTGCTCCACAGATACCACCACGCGATGTCGTGCGGGTTGACGAACGAGACCGTCGTGCACCACGGCTCCGCGCCGCCCTCGTGCTTGAACCAGTGCGCGAACTCCGCCGCGATCTTCGCGTCGGTGCGCCGGCCCTGGCCGGGGCCGCCGTCGGGGGAGGGGTACACGCCGCCGGCGAAGCCGTAGCGCTCCAGCGCCTGTTCCCCCGCGAGCGGGTTCCAGTGGTTGTCGCCATGGGTCAGATGCCACTTGCCCAGCCAGCGCGTGCGGTAGCCGTGCTCGCGCAGCATCGTCCCCCACGTGGGGAAGCCGGGGTCGAGCGTGCTCCCGCCGGTGATCATGCATCCCGTCTGGTGGGTGTAGAGACCCGTCAGCAGCGTCGAGCGCGCCGGCGTGCAGTCGTTCGAGGCCGTGTAGTGGCGTGCGAAGGTGACCGCGCCGTCGCGTAGCCGGCTCAGGTGCGGCGGCAGGCCGACGCCGAGCGGCTCGGCCCCGAACCACTGGGGAAAGCGCAGCTGGTCGACGACGATCACGAGGATGTTCGGGCGCCCCTGTGCTGCATCGGATATCGGGACGCTCGTCGGTGTCGTCGGTGTCGCCCCGGGAGTGCGCGGGGAGCCCTCGCCCGCGCCGTCGGCGATCGAGCGCAGGCCGAGCCCGGCGCCGACGAGCGCTCCCCCGGCGACGATTCCGGCCTTGATAGCTGTGCGCCGGTCGACTCTCCTATGCTCTGCCGGGTCGATGCTCTCCATACGCGCTCTCATCCTAGGGGCGGGGTCGGCTCTGGGCTGTGGGCTCGCATTCTGCGGTGCGGCCGCCGCGCAGGCCGGTCCTCTCTGCACGCCGGCGACATTGAACAGCTCGGCGCTTAAGGCAGGATTAGCGACTGTCTCGCCGCTGTCCGGCAGTCGCGACGCGTCGCCGCGTACGCAGATCAGCTTCCTCGGGGTGCCCGCCGCGGCGCTCGCCGTGCTGAGCGTGCGTGGCTCGCGCACCGGCGCCCACAGCGGTCGCCTGGCGGCCTACTCGCAGGGGAATGGCGCCAGCTTCCTCCCCGACAGGCCGTTTGCGGAAGGCGAGCGCGTCACGGTGCGCGCGCGCGTGCGCGCCGGCAGCACTGCGCGGACGCTGATCGACCAGTTCGCGATCGCCGGCCAGGACCCGCTGACGAGCACGCCGGAGGCGATCCATCCCGGCAAGCCCTCAGAAGTGCAGGGCTTTCGCTCGCGCCCAGATCTGCAGCCGCCGCTGCTCGACGTGACGACCCGCCTGCCGGGGACCGCGCCGGGCGACATCCTCGCGGCCCCCTACGGCGGCCCGGGACAGGCGGGGCCGATGATCCTCGACGAAGCCGGCGGGTTGCTGTGGTTCAAGCCGCTGCCCCGCTACACCTCGGCGACGGACTTGCGCGTGCAGGAGTACCTCGGCAAACCCGTGCTCACCTGGTGGCAGGGGGACATCTCGGTCCACGGCTTCGGGCGCGGCGAGGGCGTGATCGCCGACGCCGGCTACGCGGACATCGCCACCATCAGGGCCGGCAACGGCGACGCGGTCGACCTGCACGAGTTGCAGCTGACGCCCGCCGGGACCGCGCTGATAACGGCGTATGACCCGATCCGCTGCAACCTGTCGGCCGTCGGCGGCCCCGCCGATGGCGCCGTCACCGACGGCGTCTTCCAGGAGATCGACGTCAAGACGGGGCTCGTGATGTACGAATGGACGAGCCTCGACCACATCGCGCTGAACGAGTCCTACGCGCCCGTCGCGAGCAGCTCGCTGGGCTCGCCGTTCGACTTCTTCCACATCAACTCGATCAACCTCGACGCAGACGGCTCGCTCATGATCTCCGCGCGCAACACCTGGACGACCTACGGCATCGGGGCCGCCAGCGGACAGGTCGCCTGGCGGCTGGGGGGCAAGCGCAGCAGCTTCACCGCCGGACCGGGCACGCGCACGGCCTACCAGCACGATCCGCGCGAACTGGCGGGGGGCCTGATCAGCGTGTTCGACAACGGCGCCGCACCGACCGTCCACAGCCAGTCGCGCGGCCTCGTCCTCAGCCTGAACCGTGAAAGTGCCACGGCGACGCTCGTCAGCCAGTTCGCGCACACGCCGCCGCTGATCTCCCAGAGCCAGGGCAACATCCAGGCGCTCGCCAACGGCGACTGGTTCGTGGGCTGGGGCCAGGAACCGTTCTTCTCAGAGTTCTCCCCCGGCGGGGCGCTGCTGTTCGATGCGCACTTTCCCGCACGCGAGCAGTCCTATCGCAGCCTGCGCTTCCCCTGGATTGGGGCGCCCGCGCGCCCGCCGGCCTTCGCCTTCGTGCCCGGTGCGCCTCGCAGCGGCACCGTCTACGCGAGCTGGAACGGGGCCACGCAGGTCGCCGCCTGGCAGGTCCTCGCAGGCACACGCCCGGGAGCGATGCGGCCGATCGCCGAGGCCGCGCGCACGGGCTTCGAGACCGCGATCGCGCTGCCGGCGAGCGTAACCGGGCCGTATCTCACCGCGCAGGCGCTCGATCCCGCCGGGCACCTGCTCGGCTCGGCGCCGATCGCAACGGAGGCGAGCCTCGGCTAGCGCCGGCGGGAGAGCGGAAGGGGGGGGATTCGAACCCCCGAGACGGGGTTCGCCCGCCTGCCGGTTTTCAAGACCGGTGCATTCAACCGCTCTGCCACCCTTCCGGCGCGAAGGCTAGTCGATCCGATTCGACCGGCTGAGCCTTCGCGCGGGCGCCGCGCGCTATGCCTTGATGAACTCGAGCTCGACCGTCAGCGTGACCTCGTCGGAGAGCGCCCTTCCGCCCTTCGGCAGGTCTGCGTTCCAGTTGACGCCGAACTCCGTGCGATCGAGCGTCGTCTCCAGCGTGAAGCCGAGGCGCGTGTTGCCGGCGAAGTCCTCCGTCGGCCCGTTGACCGCGCCGGTGGCGTGGATCGGCTTGGTGACGCCCTTCATCGTCAGGTGACCGTCGAGCTCGACGCGGTCGCCGTCGATCTCGATCGTGTCCGAGGAGAAGGTGATCTCGGGGTACTGCGCGGCGTCGAAGAAGTCGGGGGACTGGAGGTGGGCGGCGAGGTTCTCGTCCTTGACCGAGACCGACGCGACCTTGACGGAGCCCTTCAGCTGTCCGTCGCGGAGCTCGGCGTCGACCTCCTCGAAGCGCCCGCGAAAGCTGGCGACGAGATACTTCACGGCGAAGCCGGCGGAGGAGTGAACGGCTGCGAAGTTCCAGCTTCCGGCGAGACGATCCTGCTGCGTCAAATCGGTGGCCATGACGGCTCCTTTGGTAGTGGGGGCTGGCCCAGCTCGTCGCGGGCACAGAAGCGGACTATGGTCCGCATGCACAACTCAAGCTATCACAAGCGGACCACGGTCCCAGGCCGAAGGGACGCGGCTGCGCTCGCGACGACACGCCGCCAGCCTCTAGACTTGCCCTGCCGAACCCCGGAGAGGTGGCCGAGTGGCTGAAGGCACTCGCCTGCTAAGCGAGTATGGGGGTCAAACTCCATCGCGGGTTCGAATCCCGCCCTCTCCGCTGACTGCTCGGACGCCGCCCTCGCCGCGGCCACCCCGCCCGAATCCGGCTACGCCTGCTGCTCCACGGGCGTCGCTCCCGGTGGCACGACGAGCGTCTCGGGGCGGTCGATCGCGAGGTGCGGCAGCCGCCTTCCGAGCCAGCTGGGCAGCGCCCAGGTGCGCCGGCCGAGCAGCTCGAGCACGGAGGGCAGCAGCAGGCTGCGGACGACGAACGCGTCGAGGAAGACGGCGCTGGCGAGGCTCAACCCGAACAGCTTCAGCACCCGCTGGTCGCCGACCGCAAAGGACAAGAAGACGCAGATCATGATCGTGGCCGCCGCCGTGATCACGCGCCCGGTCGAAGCCAGTCCGCGCGTCACCGCCGCGGAGGCGTCGCGCCGCCGCGTCCACTCCTCGTGGATGCGCGATACGAGGAAGACCTCGTAGTCCATCGACAGCCCGAACACGATCGCGAACAGCATCACGGGGATGAAGGCCTCGATCGGGCCGCCCTTGACGTTGAAGAAGCTCCCCAGCCAACCCCACTGGAAGATCGCTACGACGACGCCGAGCGAGGCGCCGATCGAGAGCAGGTTCATGAAGGCCGCCTGGATCGGTATCACCAGTGAGCGGAAGACGATCAGCAGCAGCAGCGCCGACAGCGCGACGACAATCCCCACGAACAGGGGCAGCTTGTTGGAGAGAACCCTCGTGAAGTCGATCGTCGTCGCCTGCTGCCCGCCGACGAGGATGCGCGCGCCGGTGCTCTGCGCGACGGCCGGCAGCGTCTGCCCGCGCAGACGTTCGACGAGGTTGCTCGTCGCGAGCGACTGCGGCGCCGAGCGCGGGTAGACGAGCAGGACCGCCGTGCGGCGATTGGGGCTCAGGCGCGCCGGCGAGACCGATGCGACGTCAGCGGCGGCTCGCAGCGACGCTGCGACGCCCGCCACGGCGGCCGGGTCGCCTGCGCGGGGAAGCGAGGCGACGACCTGCAGCGGGCCGTTGAAGCCGCTTCCGAAGCCCGTTGCGAGCACGTCGTAGGCGTGGCGGGTGGTCGAGCTCGCGGGGTTGTTGCCCGCGTCGCTGTTGCCGAGTCGCAACGCGAGCGCCGGGGCGGCGAGCGTGAGCATGATCGCGAGGCCCGCGACGGCGCCCGGCCACGGGTGGCGTTGGATCAGCCCCGCCCAGCGCGCCCACGCGCCGCGCGCCTCGCGGACCGCGGTGCTCTCGCCGCTGTTGCGCGCCCGGCGACCGGGCCGCGCGATGCGCTCGCCGTAGCGCGAGAGGATCGCGGGCAGGATCGTGAGCGCGGCGAGCATCGTCATCAGGACGGCCAGGGCGGAGGCGACGGCGAGGCCGTAGAGGAAGCTGACCCCCAGCGCGAATTGTCCGAGCAGCGCGATGATCACGGTTATGCCCGCGAACAGGACGGCTCGACCGGCGGTGTCCATCGCTTCGGAGATCGAGCTCTGCAGGTCCATCCCGGCGCGGAAGTTCTGGCGGAAGCGCGTGATCAGGAAGAGCGCGTAGTCGATGCCCACGCCGAGCCCGATCATCGCCGCGAGCTGCGTCGCGAAGTCGGGGGTGGTGATGATCTGCGAAGCCAGCCCCGCGAGCCCGATCGCCGTTCCCAGGCCGAGCAGTGCGGTGAGGATCGGCATCCCCATCGCGAGCGCCGAGCCGAACGTGATCAGCAGGACGATCATCGCGGCGATCAGCCCGACGGCGGTGGCCGTTCCGAGCGAGACCTTTTCGACCTGCTCGATCGCCTGGCCGCCGAGCTGCACTTCCAGCTGCGGAGAGCGAGCGCTGTCCGCCAGCGCGATCACGCGTTCGACGGCCGCCTTCGGCAGCACGTTCGCGCGCTGGTCGAAGTTGACCGTCGCGAACGCGATCTGCCCGTCTCGCGCGAGCGCCTGTGCGCCGGCGGGGGTGTAGGGGCTGATGACGCCGCTGACATGCGCCACGCGCGCGATCTGCGCGAGCACGGGCGTCACACGCGCCTGCACCGCCGCCGCGCTGACGCTGCCGCTGCGGGCTCGCAGGACGATCTGGTCGGAGTCGCCCGACTGCGCCGGGAAATTGCGCTTGAGCAGATCTACTGCGCGCTGTGAGTCGGTGCCGTTGAGCGAGAAGCTGTTGCCGTAGTTCGTGCCGATCGCGCTCGATGCGCCGATCGCAGCGACCAGCGCGAGGATCCAGCCGAGCATCACGATGCGCCCGTGGGCGGCCGCCCAGCCGCCGATGCGCGCGACGATTCCAAGCCTGCGCTCCTGCGTTGCCGTCGAGCTCATGTCAGGCCCCCTCGTGCCGGTATACTGCTGTTGGGAGAACAGTTCGCTTTACGAATAGTTCGCAGATCGAGGGGGAGAGTAGCAGGCCACGCATGGCGGTCACGACGAGTCCGAAGAGCAGGCAGCAGGCGGCCGAGGTAGAGCAGCAGCTCTCCGAGCTCACCGCACTGCTTCCCGTCACCCTGCACGACCTCAAGAACGCGGCTCCGGCGCCGATGCCGATGCGCGACGCGATGGAACGCGCCTCGCTGGGAAAGCGCCATGCGAGCGCGCTGCTGACGGTTGCGGGCGCCGAACCGATCGGTGTCAGCGAGCTCGCCAAGCGGCTCGGCCTGCTGCTGTCGAGCACCAGTACGATCGTTGGCGAGCTCAGTCGTGCCGGCCTCGTGCAGCGCAGCGAGGACGAGCACGACCGCCGGCGCACGATCGTGCGCGTGCACGAGGACTACCGCGACGCGATGGGCGGTTGGATCGAGGGTGCGCTCGCGCCGATCCGCAACACGCTCGAACGGCTCTCCCCGGCTGCCCGTGCCCACTTCATGCAAGGCTGGCGGATCCTCGGCGAGGAGGCCGCCGCTCGCGGCGGCGGCGAGGACGAGGACTGCCGCCGCTAGCGCGCTGCGGCGCGTGTCATTCGGGCGCCGGCTCCGCCGAGGCCACGGCGAAGACGATGTGGCGGCGCGCGAGTGTGAGATAGGGGTGCAGCTCGACCGCGCCTCCCTCGAGCGGGGCGACTGTCACGTCGGTGAGCGTGATGAAGTCGCGCTCGGATGCGTTGAGGACATCCGAGACGCGGCTGCGATAGCCGTCGCGGGCGAGCGTCATGACGCCCTCGATGCGGTGGCGCTCGGTCTCGATCCGGATCCGCTCGCGGCGGTGCTCGGTCCCGGGCAGGGCTTCATCCTCGAATCGCCGCTCGCCGCTCATGCCCTCATTATCGGGCCTCGCCGTCTCAGCGGCTGACGATGTAGGTCCTGATCGCGGTCGTGCGCCGTCCGGTGGGACCGGCGGCGATGATCCTCACGCGCGCGCGCAGCGCCCGCGCGCGCCCGAGCTGGCGGCGCAGCCGGCGCAGTGCGAGCGCGTCGACGCGCAGCCGAATGTGCCCGGCGCGGGACGGCGGCAGGGCGCGGGCGGCGGAGCTCAGCGCCACCGCGCGGCGCCGGCCGAGCGCGGTCAGCGTCGCCGAGGCGAGGATCCGGCAGCCGCGCCGGCAGCTGACGGTGAGCGCAAGAGCGCCGCGCGCGAGGACGCCGGCGGCGCGCGGGAGGGAGACCTCCAGCACCGGCGCCACGTCGAGCGGCGGGGGCCAGCTCCCGGGCGCGAGGCAGCCGCTCGCGTTCGGCGCGGCAAGCGCGAAGCGCTCGACGCGGTTGTTGTTCGTGTCGGCCACGTAGACCGCTCCGGCGCAGTCCACCGCGATCGCCCCCGGCTGGGAGAGCTCGCCGAGCGCGGTTCCCCGCAGGCCCCACTTGGCGAGGAAATGCCCGTTTGCGTCGAACACCTGCACGCGGTTGTTTTCCCCGTCGAGCACGTACACCTCCCCGGCGGCATCGACGGCGACTCCGTCGGGGTTGTGGAAGCGTCCATCGCCGGTGCCGCGCATGCCCCATTCGGCGAGCACGGTGCCGCCCGCGCTCAGCTTGACGATGCGGTTGTTGTAGGTGTCCGCGACATACGCCGTCCCGCTGCCGTCGACGGCGACCGCGTCGGGGTGGTCGAATTCACCCGTTCCGTGCCCGGCTGCGCCGTCGCCTTCGCCGGCCCCCCACCTGGCGAGCAACGTGCCGGCGGCGTTGTAGACGAGCACGCGGTTGTGGCCGGTGTCGGCCACGAACGTCTGCTGCGCTGCAGCCGCCACGGCGACCGAGCCGGCCGCGCTCAGCTGTGCGCCGCCGAGGTCGCCGGGGCCGCCGATTTCGCCGAGGAAGGTGGCGTCGCCCCACAGCCGCACGAGGCGGGCATTCGCGCGGTCGGCGACATACACCGACCCGTGCGGGTCGACGGCGATCCCCGCCGGTTCGGAGAAGCCGCTCGAGTGCCCGCCGGCGGCCGTCCACTGACCGGCGTAGGCGAGGCTGCCGGCGGCGAACGTCTCGAGGCGGTTGCCGACCGTGTCGGATGCCAGCAGGCGCCCTGCGGGGTCGATCGCGAGGCCGCGCGGCGCCGTCAGCTGGCCGGGTCCGCGCGCGGACACGCCGAGCGTGCGCAGGAGGTTGCCGTTGGTGTCATAGACCTCGACGCGGTCGTTGGCGGTGTCGGCGACGTAGGTGTCTCCGGCGGGATCGCTCGCCAGCGCGCGGGGGAACGCCAGCTCGCCGGGCCTCGAGCCGAAGCCGCCCCACGCGCCGAGGAAGCCGAGCTGCGGGCTCAGCTTGACGACGCGGTGGTTGATGTCGTCGGCGACGTACACGTTGCCGGCTGCGTCGAGGCTGACGCCGTAGGGGAAGCCGAACTGCCCCGGGCCGCTCCCCTGCGTCCCGACGGCGCTCTGGAAGGCGCCGTTGGGATCGAATTTCTCGAGCCGATGGTTGTCGTCGTCGCTGACGATCACCTCGCTTTCGTTGGCGGTGACGCCGCGCGGGTAGTTGAACTGCCCCGCTTGCGCTCCCTTCGTCCCCCACTGCATCGCTTCGCCGCCGCTGAGGTTGAAGCGCTCGATGCGGTCGTTGCCGCTGTCGGCCACGTAGACGTAGCTGCCGGCCACCGCGATGCCCCCGCCGGGTGGCTGGGTCGGATCCTGGGAGGAGCCGAAGGAGAATGCGCCGAGTTCGCTGCCGTGGTGGCCCCACGCGGTGATGAAGCTCCCGTTGGGGGCGAACTTCTGGATGCGGTTGTGGCTGGAGTCCACGACGTACACGTTGCCCGCCGAGTCCGTGGCGAGGCCACCGATCGGTCCGAACTGCCCGTGGCCGCCGCCGAAGGAGCCCCACTCGTCCACGAAGGCGCCGGCAGCGGTGAACTTCTGCACCACGTAGCTCAGCTGGTCGGCCACATAGACGTTGCCCTCGGTGTCGACGGCGACGGCCTCGGGAAAGCGCAGCACGCCCTCGGCGCGCTGGCCCACGATCTGGGCTGAGACGTACGGGCACGGGCCCGCGCCCGCGCCCGGGCAGGCTTCCGCGTGCGCGCCCGCGGGAGCCAGCGCGGCGCAGGCGAGGGCCAGCAGGGTCGAGGTCAGCGCGACGCGACGCGGGGCCGGCGCGCCGCGGCGTGAGTGCAACAGCGGCATGCTCGGATCAGAACACAGCGGGCGCTCCGGTGGAGCGCTCGCCGCAGCGCCTACAGCATGCGCTCGGGCGTGCGCGCGGGCAGCCCGGCGGACGGCGAGACCGTCGCGGCGATCCGCGCGGGTGAGAGCGAGGGGCGGTTGCGCTCCTCGCGCACGATGTACAGCGGCCGGTGCTTGACCTCGTCGTAGATCCGACCGACGTACTCGCCGATCACGCCGATCGCGATCAGCTGGATGCCTCCGAGCAGCAGGATCGCGATCGTGATCGAGCCGAAGCCAGGCAGGTAGGAGTCGAAGATCCGCAGCACGATCACGACGGGAATCGCGATGAAGGCGAGGCCCGCGGAGAGGATCCCCGCGTAGGTGGCCAGCTGCAGGGGGAGGTGCGAGAACGAGGTGATCGCGTCGAGCGAGAATCGCAGCATCTTGCGCAGCGTGTACTTCGTCTGACCGGCGTGGCGCGCGTCGCGCTGGTAGGAGACCGCGGTCTGGTTGAAGCCGACCCACACGGTCATGCCGCGCAGGAAGCGCGAGCGCTCGGTCATCGCCAGCAGGGCGTCGAGCGCGCGGCGGTCGAGCAGGCGGAAGTCTCCCGAGTTCGGCTCCAGGTCGACCTGGGCGAGCCTGTCGAACAGCTTGTAGAACCACGACGCGGTGGCGAGCTTGAAGGCCGTCTCGCCCTCCCGCTGCTCACGCACTGCGTAGACGACATCGGCGCCCTGGCTCCACTGGGCGACCATGTCGGGGATCAGCTCCGGCGGGTCCTGGAGGTCGGCGTCGATCATCGCGACCGCGTCGCCGACGGCGTGCTCGAGGCCGGCCGTGAGAGCCGCCTGGTGGCCGAAATTGCGCGACAGGTGGATGACGCGCACGCGCGGGTCTGCGGCGGCGGCGCGATCGAGCAGCGCGGGGGTGGCGTCGGAGCTGCCGTCGTTGACGAGCACCAGCTCGAACTCGTAGTCGGCGACCGCGGCGATCGCGCGCGCGATGAACTCCTCGACGAGCTCCTCCTCGTTGAAGACCGGGGCGACGACGCTGAGCAGGGTGGGTGTGCGGAGTGGGGTCTCGGACATGGTCATCGCCATCACGGCGGTGTCGGGAAGCTGGGCCGTGACAGGGCAATCTTGCTACAGCGGCCTAAGCGATCCTTCAATTTATCGTTCATCCTGTCTGGCGATGGATCCTGAAGGCAATCGAGAGCAGTCGGCCGCCGCCAGCCTAGCTGCGGCGGGCGCGCGCCCGCGCGCGCCTGTGCTCATGCAGTTCATCAAGTTCGGCATCGTCGGCGTGTCCAACACGCTGCTGACGTTCATCGTCTACACGCTGCTGCTGAAGGTGTTCGGCGTCTGGTACCTCGCCGCCTCCGCCGTCGGCTTCGTCGTCGGCGCCACCAACGGCTTTCTGCTGAACCGCCGCTGGACGTTCCGCGAGCACGTCGGCGACACCCTCACGCCGGTGCGCTGGGCGGTCGTACAGGGGTGTGGGCTGGGGATCAACGAGGGCCTGCTGTACCTGTTCGTGCACGACGCGCAGCTCGACAAGCTGATCGCCCAGGCCTGCGCGACGGTCGTCGTCACGGTCACCACCTTCTTCGCCAACCGCGCCTGGACCTTTCGCGTGCACGCCCCCGTCGTCGTCGCCGACGGCGAGGGATAGCCGATCAGCGGAAGACGGCCAGCAGCGACAGGCCGGCGGGGATCCGTCCGCGGTGTGCGATCAGCGCCGCCTCGATCGCGAGCGGGCGCTCGAGGATCCAGTTGACCGGCTTCGGCGGCACCCACAGATCGAGGCTCGACTCGGTCGTCTTCGTGTTGACGCGCTCGAGCACCCGCAGCAGGATCGCGACGGGGAGCAGCAGCGAGTTGAAGTAGGTCGTGCGCTGCTGGTGCCAGCCGGCACGTTCGGCGGTCCGCTGCAGCGAGCGACGGGTGTAGCGGCGATGGTGGTGGTTGATCTCGTCGTGCCCGCTCCACAGCCACTGGTAGGCCGGCACCGTGACGAGCAGCGCGCCGCCCGGCGCGACCGTGCGCCGCAGCTCCCCCAGCGCCCCGAGATCGTCCTCGAGATGCTCGATCACGTCGAGGCTGACCGCCAGATCGAAGCTGTCCTCGGCGAAGGGCATCTCCAGCACCGAGCCCGAGACGACCTCGCCGGCGTCGCGCCTGCGAGCCAGCGCGACGCTCGTCTCGGACAGCTCGATGCCCGTCACCTCGCCGTAGCGCGCGAGCTCGACCATGTTCCGCCCGCTGCCGCAGCCGGCGTCGAGGATGCGCGCGGCAGGCGGCAGGCCGAGACCGGCGATGACGCCCTCGAGCACCGTTCGGCGTCCGCGATACCACCAGTGGCGATCCTCCGCCTGGTGCGTCTGCAGCTCGTAGTCCCTATCCATGCGTGGAGCATCTTTTCCTAAAGGCGCTCCTCGGCGCGGTGCGCCTGCGCGGCCCGGCGCTCGCGCTCAGGCGGCGAGCGCCGCGCGCAGGAAGCCGACGGTGCGCTCCCAGGAGAGATCCGCCTGCCCCTCGTCGAAGGTGCCGAGGCGGTCGTGCTCGGCGAAGAAGGCGTGGCCCGCGCCGTCGTAGTAGTGGAAGGTGACCTCCACGCCCGCGTCGCGCAGCTCGGCCTCGAGGTCTTCCGCGGTCTGCGTGGGGATGAACTCGTCGGCCGTGCCGAAGTGGCCGAGCACGGGGCCTTTGATCTTGCTGAAGTCCGGCTTGCCGTGCGGCATCACGTAGTAGTAGGTGACGGCCGCCGCGATCTGCGGGCAGTTCGCGGCCGCCCACACCGACAGGCCGCCGCCGAGGCAGAAGCCGACCGACCCCACGCCCTTGCCCTCCACGCCGGGCTGGGAGAGCAGGAACTCGGCGGCGCCGCACATGTCCGCCTCGGCCTGCTCCATCGAGAGCGCCATCATCTTCTGTTCGGCCTCGCTGGGCTCGGTCGTCGTCTCGCCGCGGAACAGGTCGGGCGCCAGCGCGAAGAAGCCCGCTGCGGCGAGGCGGTCACAGACCGCGCGGATGTGCTCGTCCAGCCCCCACCACTCCTGCAGCACGATCGTGGCCGGGCCGCGCTCGCCGCTCGGGACGGCCAAGTAGCCGGGGGAGGACCCGCCGGGGCTGGGAAACTGGATCTCGGGCATGCTCGCTCCTTTGGCGCTCGTCTGATCGGGTGCTCCGGCGCGACGGCCGCAGCCGGGCGAATGTTCTCATGGCGCGCCGCCGCGCGCCGCGCCCGCCCGCCCCGGTTATCGTGTCCGCCGCAGGAAGCAGCTTCACGTATCCGCAGTGCGAGGGAGAGGCGACGTCAATGGATCTTGCGAACCACCAGTTTCAACTTGCAGCGCGCCCGGTCGGCCTGCCCAAGGCAGAGGACTGGAACTACACCGAGGCGCCCGTGCCCGAGCCGGGCGCCGGCGAGGTGCTGGTCAAGCTCCAGTACATCTCGCTCGACCCCGCCATGCGGGGGTGGATGAACGACGCGCGCTCCTACGTCGCGCCCGTCGGTATCGGCGAGGTGATGCGCGCGCTCGGCGCCGGCGAGGTGGTCGCCTCCAACGACCCCGACATCGCTGTCGGCGAGCACGTCACCGGCCTGTTCGGCGTGCAGGAGTACGCGGTCGCCTCCGCCAAGGCGGTCATCCGCGTGGACAGCTCGCTGGCGCCGCTGCCGGTCTACCTCGGCACGCTCGGCATGCCCGGCATGACCGCCTACTTCGGCCTGCTCGAGATCGGCCGGCCGCAGCCGGGGGAGACCGTCGTCGTCTCCGGCGCCGCCGGCGCCGTCGGTGGGATCGTCGGGCAGATCGCCAAGCTGAAGGGCTGCCGCGTCGTCGGCATCGCGGGCGGAGCGGAGAAGTGCCGCCACGCCGTCGAGGATCTCGGCTTCGACGCGATGATCGACTACAAGAGCGACGATCTCGCCGCCGCGCTGCGCGAGCACTGCCCGCAGGGAGTGGACATCTACTTCGACAACGTCGGCGGGGAGATCCTCGACACCGTGCTCACGCAGCTCGCGCGCCACGCCCGCGTGATCATCTGCGGGGCGATCTCCCAGTACAACGTCACCGAGCCCGTGCGCGGGCCGTCCAACTACCTGTCCCTGCTCGTCAACCACGCGAGCATGACCGGCTTCGTGGTCTCCGACTACGGTGAGCGCTACGCCGAGGGCGCACAGGAGATGGCCGGCTGGCTCGCCGCCGGCAAGCTGATCTCGCGCGAGGAAGTCGCGACTGGCCTGGAGAGCTTCCCCGACACGCTGCTGCGCCTGTTCAGCGGCGAGAACACCGGCAAGCTCGTGCTCGAGGTGTGAGCCCGGGCCGCCGGTGGTTGCTCAGAGTCCGGGCAGTGAAGCCGTCAGGTTGCTCACTTCGATGCTGAAGGCGCCGTTGCTCGCGCGGTAGTAGGGCGCGTCGCGACCGAGCAGCTCGAGCTTGATCGTGTCTCCCGGGGCGAATTCGTAGCCGTTGCCGTGCAGCTGGAAGGTGATCGTGCCGGTCTGATTTTCGGTCAGCCGGTAGACGCCGCGCGTGATCAGGCGCTGTTCGCCGCTCGGCAGCACGTCCCACAGCCGCGAGACGAGCTCGCCGAAGGGTCCGATCGTCGTCACGTGCGCGCTCACCGTCGGCAGGCCCAGCAGCGTGAAGCCCGGGCTCGTCGTCGTATAGGTCGCCGTGTCCGGCTCGGTTTCGGCGGCGACCGTCTTGCACGCGTTGGTGCTCGCGATCGGGTCGTATTCGGCTGCGATCGTCGGGTTGCCGCCGGCTGATGTGAAGCTCTGGGCCGCGGCCGAGCCGAACGCCAGCGTGTGGGGGTGCAGCCGCGACCATCTGCTCGCGGTGTACGGGCCCCCGCCCGGCGCGCTCTGCGGGCAGGTCTGGGTGTAGGCGGTCGCGCTCCCGTTTTGCGGCGCCGTGCCGAGGTGCTGGAGCTTCGCCGCGAGGAACGTCGCGCCCTCTTCGTTGAAGGCCTGGTCGGTGTTGAGCTTGTTGGAGCCCATGCTGTGCCCGAGGTCGCCGAACATCAGCGCCGCGTAGCCTTTCAGCGCCGCCACCTGGTTGTAGACGCGCAGCGACTGCTCGACCGGGAACAGGTGATCGGTCCAGCCGCTCTCGAGCAACAGCGGCGCGGGCTTGGCGCCGGCGAGCGGGATCCCGTAGCCCTGGTGATAGGTGTAGAGCTGCTTGGCGATCGCGACTGATTCTTCGCCGTAGGGCTCGCCGGCCCCGGTGACCGCAAACCACTTCGTCAGGTCGGCTTCGGGGTCGACGCCGGGCGGCGAGTAGTAGCCACCGGTCGCCTGGCCGTCGGCGAACAGGCCGGCGACGTAGCTCTGGATCTCCACGCCGGCCGGTTCATAGCTCTGGGCGAAGGGGGCGACTTCGGTGTCGAGAAAGCGTCCGTTCGGCTCGAGCGAGTCGACGAGGTCTGACCACGGCCAGCGCGGGAACGACGCTGCGATCGCCATTTTTTTGCCCTTCGGGCTCGTCCACGGCGCGAATTCGCCGTTCGGCAGGCGGATGCGGTTCTTCAGGTAGGCGAGCTCGATGCTCTGTCCGCCGCCGTAGGAGATGCCGGTGACGCCGTTGGCGAGTGGCCTGCTGATCCTCTCGTCGGCCAGCAGGCCGAGCAGGTACTGGGTGTCGCGCGCCTCATAGCGCTGGTCGGCGAGGTGCAGCCAGCCTTTTTCGCAGCCCGGTGTTTCGCTGCGCGATTCCACGCTGCCGCACGAGCGCCCCCAGCCGCGCGCGGTGTAGTTGATGACCGCGTAGCCGTGCTGGGCGTAGTAGATGTTGTTGTAGTCGTAGGTCTCGTTGCCGTCGCCGGCGGCGGTGCTCGACTCGAACGAGGACTTGCTCCCGCCCCAGCCGTGCAGCATCACGATCGTCGGGAACGGGCCTTCGCCGCTGGCCGGGAGCGTGACGTCGGCGTCGAGGGGAACGCCGTCGAAGCTCGGAACGCGCTGGGAGAGCGTTTCGGTGGGACAGAAGCGCACCCCGTTCTCGGCGGTGCATGCGTGCCCGAACGGTTTCGCTTCGGCCGCGGCCGCCAATGCGGGCGCGCCCGCCAGGGCGCCGCAGACGAGCAGCGATCCACCCAGCACCTGCGCATAGCGACGCAACTTCATTCCCCATCCTCCGAGATTCGCCCTCACACCCGAACGGGGGATAGCTACCCCGAGCGCGAGATCCGAAACGGCCTCGCCGCAGATGTCCAGGTTCTACGCCTGGGGCTCCAGCGTGAGGATGTGCGCCGTGGCGGGGTCGACGCGACCGTCGAGCAGCGCGAGGTAGGCCTGTTCGAGCGCCTCCGGGCCCCGCCCGTGGAGCGTCTCCAGCCAGCCCGCGGTCCACTCGACGTACGGTCGCCAGGCCTGCGCGAGACGGCTCTCGAAGCCGTCGCGACCCCACTCGGCGATGCGCTTGGCGACCCGATCGGGAGCGAAGAAGAAGCTCGGGCGGGGGCCCGGCAGCGCGGCCGGAACCTCGCCCATGCGCTCGCGGTGGGTGGCGCCGACGACCGCCGAGTGGGCCAGCTCCTCGCGGAAGTGCGCGTGCACCGCGAGACGCAGCTCGGCGTCGCCGGCCACGTCCACGTAGACGGCGCGTCCCTGCGGCAACGACGGCAGATCGTCGTAGGTGACGATCGCGTCGTAGACGCCGAGGCCGCGCGCGAACTCCGCGCTGCGCGACGACGTCAGGCCGACCACCTCGATGCCCTCGCGACGCGAGAGCAGGAAGGCGAGGGCGCTCGAGGTCTTGCTCGAGGCGCTCGAGAGCACGACCGTGCCCGCGCCGAAGCACGCGCTCTCGTCGAGGAAGTCGTCGATCAGGTAGGAGGTGAAGAACAGCGGCCGCAGCAGCATCTGCTCGTCCTCGTGGGCGTCGTCGTAGATCGGGTCGGCCTCCACGCGGGTGTAGCCGTTGTAGGCGGCCGGCAGCGCCTGCCGGTGCGGCGCGGCGTCGATGAACCCGTGCGCGTCCACCCGCGATGGCGTGACGAGGAACTCGCTCGATGGCGGCAGATAGCCGAACACGCGCGTGCCGACGGCGAGCTCCGCGACCGTGCTCGCGCTGACCTCGGCAAAGCCCCACACCGGCATTCGCCCCCACCCCGGCTCGGCTGGGAAGAAGCTCCAGTAGGACATCGCCTCGCCGAAGATCGCGTAGGTGATGTTGTTGGTGCTGAGCCCGAAGGCGCTGACCCGCAGCAGCGCCTGGCCGGCTCCCGGCTCGGGGGCGGGAGCGTCGAGGAAGCGGCAGCGGTGCAGGTCGTCCTTGGCGATCAGGAAGTCCACGTGGGGCGCCAGCTTACGCTCAGAGCTCGTATACCGTGCCCTCGCGCGCGACGCCGACCGCGGGGGAGGAGCCCGCGAGCCGGCGCGCGAGGCCGTCGAGCGCCTCGTCGGTGCGGTCGGGGCGGTGGTGGAAGAGGGCGACCGCGCGCGCGCCCGCGCGGCGCGCGAGGTGCACCGGATAATCGGCGGCGGCGTGCCCGAAGACGGCGTCGCGGGCGAGCTCCTCGGGGAACAGCTGGGCGTCGTGGACGAGCAGATCGGCGCCGGATGCCAGCTCGAGGGCCGCCGCGTGATACTCGCCGAAGCCGTCGGGGCCCGGGCCGAGCGAGGTGGGGCAGTGGTCGGGAACGTAGGCGAGCGTCGAGTGCCCGTCGCTGATCCGGTAGCCGAGCGTGACGCCACCCTTGTGGGGCACCTCGCGCGCGAGCACGCTGAAACCCTCGAGCACCAGCTCGCCGGGGACGAGCGTGCCGAACTGCCAGCTCCCCCTCAGCTCGTGCGGCCCGATCGGGAAGTATGGAGGCGACATCACCTGGGCGATCACCGCGGCCGCGTCGGCGCCGTCGGGCTGCGCGGGCAGCAGCAGCTCGACGCGCGCGTCGGGGCGGTCGGCGGCCGGGAAGAAGGGCAGGCCGAGGACGTGGTCCCAGTGCAGATGGGTGAGCAGCATGGTGCCCACGAAGGCGCCACCGCGCATCAGTCCCGAGGCGACCTGCAGGCCGGTGCCGGCGTCGAGTACCAGGCTCGGCTCGCCGGCGCCGTCGTGCGCGAGCGCCACGCAGGAGGTGTGGCCGCCATAGGAGACGAACTCGATCCCGGGCGCGGACGTCGAGCCGCGCACCCCGCAGAGGTGGACCCGCAAGCGCCTCAGTCCCGGTCCGGCTTCGTCCTGCGGTGGCCCTTGGCGAGCTCCTCCAGTGAGCCACGCTCGAGCTGGTCGGCCTCGACCGAGGCCACGCGACACGTCGTCACGGCCACGAGGCTCGAGGTGCGCCCGCCCTGCTCGAGGTGGGCGCGCTCGCCGAGCAGCGCTCCCGGACCGTACTCGGCGAGCCGCCGGCCGTCCTCCTCGACGCGCAGGACCCCGTCGAGCAGCAGGAAGACCTCCGAGCCCGCGTCGCCCTGCCTGACGAGCGCCTCGCCGGAGTTGACCTTGCGCACCCGCGGCTTGGTCGCACCCTGCATGATCCGGGCCGAGAGGCTGCGCTCGAGTGCCGTCTCCACCGCCGTCACGAGCGCCGGCGAGTCGGCCTCGCCCCAGGGGGAGTGGCGACCGAAGGACCGCCGGTACCAGTCCTTGAAATCGGCGAGCCCGGACTTGTGC
This sequence comes from Solirubrobacteraceae bacterium, assembly GCA_036498325.1. Classification (GTDB taxonomy): domain Bacteria; phylum Actinomycetota; class Thermoleophilia; order Solirubrobacterales; family Solirubrobacteraceae; genus Palsa-744. The sequence continues at coordinate 30,941 of DASYFR010000025.1, read as the reverse complement.
GAGAGCCTTCCCGAGGCGTCGTAGATCCAGTGACGGGGGAAGCGGCTCGCGCCCGTCAGCTCGCCCTTGACGGTTCCGTCGGCATGCAGCGTGAGCGACAGCGTCGTCCACACGAGCGGCGCCTGCCATTGCACGAACGGACGCCGGCGGACCCTCCGCGGCGCCGGCACGCCCGTGCGCCCGCCGGCCGTCTGCGTCACGCGCACCCAGCCCTCGCCCCGCTCCGGCGGCCCCTGGATGTCGGGCAGGCCGATCGCCTCGAACGTCCGCGTCAGGGGGCCCATCTTCACCGACGTGCTCCCCATCAGCCCCCCGCCCCCCTGGCCGAAGTCGCGGATGCGGCCGGCGTCGTCCACGTCCACCCACGCCTCCAGCACGTTGGCGAAGCGAAAGCGATCCGCCTGCCGCAGCGCTTCGATGTCGTCGATCGCTTCAGGTGGCGGCTCGTCGTAGTGCGCAACCCCGGCGTCGAAGGCGAGTCGCGTCGAGCCCTCGACCGCCTCCGAGGGGATCCAGGACAGCGAGCTGACTGAGCCGCGGCGAAGCATCACCGCGCATTATCTGCGACCTGTCCAGGATCGTGCTCCGCGGGCCCGCGGATCGTGACCGGCGGGCGAGCGGACCTATTGTTGCGCGCATGAGCTACGACGCTCTCGTCGTCGGCTCCGGTCCAAACGGGCTGGCAGCCGCGATCACACTCGCGCGCGCCGGCATGCGCCCGCTCGTGCTCGAGGCCGCCGAGCGCCCGGGCGGCGCGGTAGCGAGCGAGGCGCTGACGCTGCCGGGCTTCGTGCACGACACGTTCTCCTCCGTGTACCCGGCCGGCGCGGCCTCGCCGGTGTTCGCGGCGATGCCTCTGCACGAGCACGGCCTGCGCTGGATCCATCCGGCGATCTGCATGGCCCACCCGCTCGCCGAGGGACGCGCCGCTGCGCTCTATCGCGACGTCGGCGAGACAGCCGCGAGCCTCGATCGGGTGCATGCGGGCGACGGCGAGCGCTGGCAGGAGTTCGCCGCCCCCTACGTTCGCCACTTCGACGCTCTGCGGCGCACGATGCTCGGCGGGTTTCCCCCGCTGCGCGCCTCGCTGCGCCTCGCTGCCGGCCTCGGTCCCGGCGGGGTCCTCGACTTCGCACGGCTGCTGGCGATGCCCGCGCAGACGCTGGCCGAGCGGCTGTTTCGCGACGACGGCACGCGCGCGTGGCTGTACGGGTCGGCGATGCACTCCGACGTGCCCCCTGCTCGACCCGGCAGCGCGATCGCGGCCGCCTATCTCAACCTGCTCGCCCACGGCTCCGGATGGCCGAGCCCGGAGGGCGGCGCCGGCAGGCTGGCGGAGGCGCTCGTCTCCTACCTCGGCTCGCTCGGCGGCGAGCTGCGCATGGGCGCGAGGGTCGTGCGGCTGCTCGCGGCGCGCGGTCGGATTCACGGCGTCGAGCTCGCCGATGGCGAGCGCCTGGACGCCCGCCTGGTGATCGCCGACGTGATGCCCGCCGCGCTCGCCGCGCTCGCCGGCGAGGCGCTCCCGGCGCGCTACCGCCGCGCGCTCGTGCGCTATCGCATGGGCCCGGGCACGCTCAAGCTCGACTGGGCGCTCGACGGTCCGATCCCGTGGACGGCGCCCGAGGCGCGCCGGGCCGGCACCGTGCACGTGGGCGGCTCGGCACCCGAGGTGCTCGCGGCGAGCGCCCCCGGCGCGGAGCTGCCCGAGCGCCCGGTGATGCTGCTCGGCCAGCAGTCGCTCGCCGACCCCTCGCGCGCACCCGCCGGCAAGCACACGGCGTGGGCCTACACGCACAGTCGTCACTCGCTCGATCTGGCCGGCGAGCGCGCCCGCCACGTCGAGCGCATGGAGGCTCACGTGGAGCGCTTCGCGCCTGGCTTTCGCGAGCTCATCCTCGCCCGCCACGTGCTCGGACCTGGTGAGCTGGAGGCCCGCAACGCCAACCTGATCGGCGGCGACGTCGGCGGCGGCAGCTACACGCTGCGCCAGGTGATCTTCCGCCCGGTGCCCTCGCTCGCGCCCTACCGCACGCCGCTGGGCGGCCTCTTCATCGCCAGCGCCGCGGCCTTCCCGGGCGGCGGCGTCCACGGCGTGCCCGGCCGCGCCGCCGCGCGCCTCGCGCTCGCCGAAGCGCGGATCACCGCCGCTTTGCCTGGTGCTCGATGACCTTGCCGAAGGCGCTCTCGAGCTGGCGCGCCATGCGCTGCGTGAACAGCGCGAGCAGCGCCTCGGAGGCGAGCGGGCGCAGCGAGTCGACGCCCTCGATCAGCTCCTGCCAACGCTCCTCCGGCTGACCGGCCTGCTCGAAGGGCTGCCACAGCTCCTCCAGGAACAGCTTGGTGAAGGCGCGCGCGATCGAGTCGCAGTCACGGCTGACCCGCTCGACGAGCGCGAGCGCAGTGTGCAGCGGGATGCCCAGGGCGACGACCTCGTCGGCCGCATCCATCAGCGCCGGGCTGGTCACTTCGAAGCGGTCGTCTCCGAGCGCCACGACGAGCCCGAGCCGGCGGATGCGCTCGGCGTCCTTGAGGCTCACGACGCCGAAGCGCTCGATCAGTTCCGCGCCGGTGACGAGCTCCGGGGTCTCCGCCTCGAACGGCGTGGTGACGGCGCGGCGCAGGCCCAGCAGGCGCTCGGCCAGGCCATCGGAGCCGCTCAGCAGGCGCTCGATCGCGGTCAGGTTGAAGCCGTCGGCCTGGAGGTCGAGGATCAGCCGCAGGCGCGCGACGTGCTCGGCGCTGTAATAGCCGACCCGCGCGCGCACCTCGGGGGGCTGGAGCAGCCCGCGCGTGTGGTGATTGCGGATGTTGCGCACGGTCATCCCGACCTCCGCCGCGAGCTGCTCGACGGTCAGATCGAAGCCGTCTCCCCCCTCCTCCGCGGGGGCCTCGAGGGGCTTCGTATCGGCGCCGGCCATCTCCGTTTGAGGATACCACGTTTCATGTACCCTCGTTTGAGGTAACATGGTTCGAAGTGATGATCTCTCGGTACGTCAACCGTGGCTGAACGCGGCGCCGTGCCCCGCGTCTCGCCGGTGCGCCGGCGCGCACTCGGGCTGATCCGCTCGTTCACCTCGCCGCTGCTCCCCGACGACTATCTCGAGCTCGTCAACCCGCTGTGGTCCACGCGCGAGCTGCGCGGGCGCATCGAGCGCATCGAGCGCGAGACCCCGGACGCGGTCACCGTGCTGATCAAGCCGGGCGCCGAATGGCCCGGGCACCAGCCCGGCCAGTATCTGCGCCTCGGCATCGCCGTCGACGGCATCCACCACTGGCGCGCCTACTCGCTGACCTCCGAGCCCGGCCGGCGCGACGGCTGCATCGCGATCACGCCGAAGCTCGTCGAAGGCGGCAAGGTGTCGCCGTTCCTGTTCGCGGGCGCCCGCCCGGGGGCGATCGTGCGCCTCGGCGGCGTCGAAGGCACGTTCGTGCTGCCCAACCCGCGCCCCCGGCGCCTGCTGCTGATCAGCGCCGGAAGCGGCATCACGCCGATCATGAGCATGCTCCGCTGCCTCCTGCGCGAGGGCCCCGTCGGCGACGTCGTGCACGTGCACAGCGAGCGCCGCCCGGAGGGCATGATCTTTGGGGACGAGCTGCGCGAGCTGCACGCCCGCCAGGCCGGCTACCGCCTCCACGAGCGCCACACCGCGACCCAGCCGCGGGTGACGGGCGCCCAGCTCGACGAGCTGTGCGCCGACTGGCGCGAGCGCGAGACGTTCCTGTGCGGGCCGCCGGGCCTGCTGGAGGCGATCAGCGAGCGCTTCGAGCGCGACGGTGACCCGGCGCGGCTGCACCGCGAGCACTTCCAGCCCGACGCGCGCGTCGGCGATGGCGAGCGCGGCGCCGGCGGCACGATCCGCTTCGCCAAGAGCGGCATCGAGGCCTCCAGCGACGGCGAGATGCCGATCCTCCTGGCCGGCGAGAACGCCGGCGTGGAGCTGCCCTTCGGCTGCCGCATGGGCATCTGCCACACATGCGTCGGTCGGCTCTGCAGCGGTCAGGTGCGCGACCTGCGTACCGGGCGCGTCCACGGCCAGCCCGGTGAAATGCTGCAGACCTGCGTCAATGCGCCCGAGGGCGCCGTCGAGATAGCTCTCTAGACCGTCCCCGCAAACCCAAGGAGCCCCAGTGTCAGCCACAGCCACCGATGCACCGCCGGCAGCCAAGCACGGCCAGCAAAGCCCGCTGGCCGCGCTGAGCGCCGAGCAGATCGAGCAGCTCGGCCGCGAGTTCGACGCGATCCACGACGAGGTCTACGCCGACCTCGGCGATCGCGACGCGCGCTACATCCGCGGCACGATCAAGCTGCACCGCCACCTCGTGCTCGCCGCGCGCGCGCTGCTGATGGGATCCACGCGCAGGCCGCTGTGGCTGGGAGGGACCGTGGCGCTGTCGCTGGCGAAGATCCTCGAGAACATGGAGATCGGCCACAACGTGATGCACGGGCAGTGGGACTGGATGAACGACCCCGACATCAACTCGCAGAACTGGGATTGGGACACGGCCTCGCCGGCCGATGCGTGGCGGCACTCGCACAACTACGAGCACCACACCTTCACGAACATCCGCGGCAAGGACCGCGACCTCGGCTACGAGATCATGCGCATCGACCCGCATCAGCGCTGGCACCCGTTCTACCTGCTGCAGCCGTTCTACAACCTTCTGCTGATGGGCTTCTTCGAGTGGGGCGTCGCGGTGCACGATCTCGATCGCGGCGCGATCCGCTCGGGCGAGAAGTCAAAGCAGCAGGTGCTCGCCGAGCTCAAGGCGATCGGCGCCAAGGCACGCGATCAGATCGTCAAGGACTACGTCGCCTTCCCCGCGCTCGCAGCCCTCGCGGCGTCGCTTGGCGGCGGGCGCTCGCCCGCGTCGGCGCGCCGTGCGTTCAAGTCGACGCTCGCGGCCAACTTCACCGCCAACATCGTGCGCAACGTGTGGGCATATTCGATCATCTTCTGCGGGCACTTCCCCGACCAGACCTACACGTTCAGCCAGCAGGAGGTCGCCGATGAGACGCGCGGCGGCTTCTATGTGCGCCAGCTGCTCGGCGCCGCCAACATCGACGGCGGCCCGCTGTTTCACCTGCTCGCCGGCAACCTCAGCTTCCAGGTCGAGCACCACCTGTTTCCCGACATGCCCTCGAGTCGCTACAGCGAGATCGCACCCCGCGTGCGCGACATCTGCCGCCGCTACGGGCTGCCGTACAACACCGGCCCGCTGCACCGCCAGCTCGGTGCGGTTCACCGAACGATCCTGCGACTCGCCTTCCCCGGCGGCAAGCCGCGCCCGAAGCCCGGCCCCTACCGCGCGGACGTCGTCTGAGCGCCGGCCGGCTCGGGCGTCTCGGCGAGCGTCCAAACCGGCACCGGCTGGACGCGCCCGCGCACCTCGAGCTCGCCGACGAGCACGAGCGCGCCGTCGGGGTCGCTGAGGCGCTCGCGCGTGGTGTCGGCGACGAACAGCATGTGCCCGCTGCCCTTCGTCATGCCCTCCAGGCGCGAGGCTGTGTTCGTCGTGTCTCCGAGGGCCGTGTACTCGACGCGCCGCTCCGAGCCGATGTTGCCGGCCATCACCGTCCCGCTGTTGACGCCGACGCCCATCGCGAACGCGTGCTCGTGCCCGTTCTCGGCCAGCCACTCGTTGAAGCGCCCCAGGCGCAGGCCGATCATCTCGCTCGCCGCCGCGAGCGCGCGGTCGGCGTGGTCGAGCTGCTCCAGCGGGGCACCGAAGACGGCCATGATCCCGTCGCCCATGTAGGCGATCAGCGTGCCGCCGGCGCCGAGGATCGCCTCGGTCATCTCGTTGAGATAGGTGTTGACGACTTCGATCACCGTGTGCGCCGGGAGTTTCTCGGAGAAGCTCGTGAAGCCCCGCAGGTCGGAGAACAGCACCGTGCAGTCGCGCTCGACTGCACCGAGCCGGAGGTTGTCGTCGGTGCGCGCGACGACCTGGTCGACGACGTCGGAGGGGACGAAGCGCGCAAACAGGTCGTGTACGCGCTCGCGCTCGATCGTCTCCGACATGTACAGCACGGCGAGCGTGCCGAGCGTCGCGACGGTGAGGGCGAGCAGCGGGTAGACGAAGCCGAGGATCCAGCCGTTGTCGAATGCGATCTGGGTGGCGACCGTGTAGGCGATCGCGGCGACGAGCGAGTCCAGCAGCGCACGCAGCGGTTGCAGCCGCAGGCTGCCGAGCGGGGCGAGCACGCCGAGCAGGATCGTGACCAGCACGTTGACCCAGCCGGCGGCATCCTTCAGCGGCACGCCGCGCGAGAGCGTCGCGACGGCATTGGCCCAGATCTCGGGGCCGGCCATCTCCGCGCCGTTGGTCGTGGCGGTCGTGTGCACGTCCTGGAGGATCGGGGCGGACGCGCCCACGATCACGATCTTCCCGGCGAACGCCCCGCGCGGGAATTCGCCGTTCATGACCCGCGAGAACGAGTATGCCGGGACGGTGCCGGGGGGTCCGGCGAAGTCGATCGGCAGCGTCCCGCCGGCGCCGAACAGCGACGCCGGGATCCGGCGATGGGTCGCCACTTCCTCGCTCGCCACGCCGAAGCTCGGCAGGTTGCTGAAGGCGAAGGGAAAGCGCCGCACGCTGCCGTCGCTGTCCACCGCCAGGCGCACGCTCGCCGCGCGAGCGCCGATTTCGTGCAACAGCGCGCCGCCCCCGAGCACGCCGGTGCTGCCGTCGGGCGCCACTTCGGTGGTGCCAAGGATCACCTTGCCGCGGGCCCGTTCGACGGCTTCGATCAGCGCACTGTCGTCGGCCGGGTCGGTCTGCTGGGTGAACTGGATATCGACGGCGATCACCTTCGCCCCGCCGGCGCGCAGGTGATCGATCACGGTGGCGTCGTATCTGCGTGGAAACGGGAACTGCGAGTGCTTGTGTTCGTGCTGAAGCTGCTGCAGCGTCGTGTTGTCGATCTCCACGAGCACGATGTTCCGGGGCGCCCGCTGGGTCCCGCGGATCGCGAAGCGTGCATCGATGCTCTGCACTTCGGTTCGCCCCAGCAGGTGAGTCGCATACGCCGCCACACCGAGTCCTGCCGCGAGCGCTGCGACGGCGATCAATAGAGCCGTCTTGCGTCGCCGCCACCCCGCTCGCCCCATGCCCAACCTCGGTCGTGATGCTGCCCGGCCGGGCAGCGCCGTGATGCTAACCGCAAACCCAGGCCGAAACCGCTCACGTCCACCCGCGTTTGGGCACGCCCGCCGGCGTTTGACTTAGACGCCGTTCGCCCTTATCTTGTGCCGACTGGTCAGGTAGCGCACTTGGAGGGAGGCCGCGCCACCGGGAGTTCAAACGGACGCGTTTAGGAAGACCCGTGCGCCGGGCAGCTAGGAGAACAGCGATGGATCGCGTAATGTCTTTGCCAGCGGGCCTGCGGCCCGCCTTGTCGGCGCTGTTGCTCATCGGAATCCTTGCGCTTGGCCTGATCGCGCCGACTCTGGGCTCGGCGCAGCTCGTACAGCAGGAGAAGATCGCCGGTCACGAAGGCGGCAAGGCGCGCTTCGGGCTCGGCGCCGCGATCTCCGCCGACGGCAACACGGCGCTCGTGAGCGCGAAGAAGCTCGACGGTGCCGGCGAAGGCGTCTGGGTGTTCGTGCGCAGCGGCGCGAGCTGGACCCGCCAGGCCGCGCTGGAAGTCGGCGGCGAAGGAGCCGGCGAAGGCTGCTCCGGCGAAGGCGAATGCGAGTTCACGGGCAGCATCGCGCTGTCCGCCGACGGCAACACGGCGGTGGTCGGCAACCCCCTCGCCGAAGGCCATCGCGGCACCGCGCTCGTGTTCACCCGCAGCGGCTCCGCCTGGAGCCGGCAGGCCGTGCTGGCGCCGACCACGGAGACCGCCAACGGGAACTTCGGCCGCAGCGTCGCGCTCTCCGCCGACGGCAGCGCGGCCGTCGTCGGAGGGCCGACCGAAACGCACGGCGGGGCCGCCTGGCTGTTCTCGCGCAGCGGCTCGAGCTGGGCCGAAACGGGCAAGCTGGGCGAGCCGACGCGGCACGCGGCAGACCGATTCGGGCGCAGCGTGGCGATCTCCCAGGATGGCGCCACGGTGCTGGTCGGCGCGCCCGGCGCCGAACACGGCACCGGCGCCGCATGGCTCTTCTCCGCCTCCACGACCGCGAGCGAACCGCCCGTCGGTCTGACCGGCGCCGGCGAGTCCGGCAAAGGCCAGTTCGGTCTCGGCGTTGCCCTGTCGGGTGACGGGAGCACAGCGCTCGTCGCCGCCCGCGCAGACGAAGGGGGCGACGGTGCAGCGTGGGTGTTCGCGCGCGGCAGCGCCGGCTGGGCCCAGCAGGGTGCCAAGTTGAGCGTCAGCGCCGCCGAAGGCCCCGGCAAAGTCGGCTACGCGGCCGCGCTGTCGGGCGACGGGAACACCGTGCTGCTCGGCGCCCCGCGTGCCGGTAGCCCGCACGGCAGCGCGTGGATCTTCAGGCGCAGCGCATCGACATGGACGCTCAGCGAACAGCTCGTCGCCGGCGAAAGCGGCACGGCCTGGTTCGGAGCGAGCGCCGCGCTCTCCGAGGATGGCCGCACGGCTGTGGTCGGCGGCATCCGCGACCACGCGCGCGACGGCGCCGCCTGGATCTTCCAGGATGACTCGCCAATCCCCGTTGAACCGGTGGTACCGGGCGAACCGCCCGTCGAAACCAAACCGCCGGTCGAAAAAACGGTGCAGAAATCGCCCGCCACCGTCCTCGTGCCGACCGTGCAGCTGCCCGCCTCCGGGGTGCTCGCAAGCACCTCGACATCGCTGCCCGCGCCGAAGCTCGCCGTCAGCGCCAACCTGATGCCCCTGTCGGGCAAGGTGCTCGTGAAGCTGCCGGGGTCGACGCACTTCGTGGCGCTCACCGGCGCGGTGCAGGTGCCGTTCGGGACGATCATCGACGCGCGCCACGGAAAGGTGTCGCTGACGACTGCGCGCGCCGGCGGTGGCACGCAGACGGCGACGTTCTACGCGGGCATGTTCCGCATCACCCAGCAGCGCAACGGACGCGTGACCGCGACGCTCTACGGTGGCGACTTCAGCGTCTGCCCGACCGCCTCCGAGCGCGCGCACCTCGCACACGCGAGTGCGGCACACAGCTCACGGCGCCACACCGTCCGCAGGCTGTGGGCCGAAGGACACGGCAGCTACTCGACGAAGGGCAACTACGCGACCGGCGCGGTCCTCGGGACGCGCTGGCTGACCGAAGATCGCTGCGGCGGGACGCTCATCCGCGTGCTCACCGACAAGGTCTCCGTGCAGAACCTCGTCAACAAGCATCACCGCACGGTGCACGCGGGGCACAGCTACTTCGCCAAAGCGCCCGGTTAGGCCCCTCGCTCCGCCCCCTGTTAGGCCCGTCGCTCCAGCCCCCGGCTGGATCCGGCCGGCCCTGGCTGCGGCCAGACCCCGTCGCCTTCAGTTGCAGCCCGTGATCCCGCCGTCGAGCGGGATCACCGTCCCGGTCATGTAGGCGCCGGCGCGCGAGGCGAGGAACAGCGCGAGGCCGGCGACGTCGTCATCGCGACCGATGCGCCCCAGCGGCACGCTCCGCTCGATCGCCTGGCGCGACTCGGGGTTCTCGAGCGCGAACGCCATCATCTTGCTTTCGAAGGGCCCGGGCGCGATCGCGTTGACCGTGATCTGCTCAGGCGCCAGGCGCTTGGCGAGATGGCGGGTCAGCATGTGCACGGCCGCCTTGCTCGCGCTGTAGCTGTAGTTCTCGACCGCCGGCGCTCGCAGGCCGTCGATCGAGCCGACGTTGATCACGCGCGCTGGATCGTCGGCGTCGGCGGCTGCCCGCAGCGCCGGCAACAGCGCGACGGTGAGGTTGAAGATGCCCTCGACGTTCGTGTGCAGCACCTTCTCCCAGCCGACGGGGGGGAAGTCCTCGAGCGGCGCGCCCCAGACGGCGCCCGCGTTGTTGACGAGGATGTCGAGCGCGTCGAACTGCGAGCGAACGGCGGCCGCCAGCGCCGCCGCCCCCTCGGGTCGCGAAATGTCGCCGGGAATCGCAATGCACTCGCCGATCTGCGCGAGCTCACGTGCCGCGGCCTCGAGCTCCTCGGCCTTGCGCGAGGAGACGATCACGCGTGCGCCCGCCTGCACGAGGCCGCGGGCGATCATCAGCCCGATGCCGCGCGAGCCACCGGTCACGAGGGCCGTCTTGCCGGAAACGTCGAACAGGTCGGCCACGGCGCCATCCTACGTGTGCAGCGATACCAGCGTCCGCGCCGGGTGTGTGAGACTGCGGACGTGAGCGTCAGCGGGCCGAGCGTGGGCGTGGTCGGCCATGTCGAGTGGGTGCACTTCGCTCACGTCGATCGCGTGCCACGTGCCGGCGAGGTGGTGCACGCGCGCGACGGCTTCGAGGAGCCGGCGGGCGGCGGTGCCGTGGCGGCCGTGCAGCTGGCGCGTCTCGCGGGCGCGGCGACGCTGGTGACGACGCTCGGCGAGGACGACGACGGTCACCGCGCGGCGCGGCGACTCGCGGAGCTCGGTGTGGTCGTTCGCGCGCGGCGAGTGCCCCAGCCGACGCGCCGCGCGGTGACCCTGGTCGATCGCCACGGCGAGCGCACGATCACGACCTTCGGCGAACGGCTCGAGCCGGTGCTCGCGGAGGCGCCCGAGCGAGCGGAGGCGCTGACGGCGCTCGACGGCGTCTACTTCACCGCAGGCGATGCCGCGGCTCTGCGTGCGGCGCGAGCGGGATCCCGCGTGCTGGTCGCGAATCCGCGCGCCCGGCATGCGCTCGGCCACGGCGTCGCGATCGATGCGCTCGTGTTGAGCGCAGACGACGAGATCGAGCGGCGCGAGGCCGTCCGTGCCGGGGGGGAGGCCGAGCTCGTCGTGTGGACCGAGGGCGCGCGCGGGGGCCGCTACGAGACCCGCTCGGGCGAGACCGGGCGCTGGGCGCCGGCTCCGCTCGGAGGTGAGCCGGCCGACTCCTACGGCTGCGGCGACTCGTTCGCGGCCGGCTTGACGTATGGGCTCGCCTCCGGCATGGAGCTGGCCGACGCGCTCGCGCTCGGCGCGCGCTGCGGGGCGAGGTGCGTGACGGGCCGTGGCCCCTACGAGCGCCAGTTGACGGCGCTCGATCTCTAGAGTCTGCGCCGTGGACCCCGAGCAGATCACCACCGAGCTGTCCGAGCGGGTGCTGACGATCACGCTCAACCGGCCCGAGCGGCTCAACGCGTGGACGGCGCAGATGGGCCAGGAGCTGATCGCGGCACTCGACCGCGCCGACGCTGACGACGAGGTCCGTGCGGTGATCGTGACGGGCGCCGGGCGCGGCTTCTGCGCCGGAGCCGATCTGCACAGCGGCGGTGACACCTTCGACTACCGCCGCCGTGAGCACGACGGCCCGGCGCGCGACAACGGCGGCGAGTGGACGCTTCGCATCTTCCGCTGCACGAAGCCGGTGATCGCCGCGATCAACGGGCCCGCCGTGGGCGTCGGGGCGACGATGACGCTTCCGATGGACGTGCGTCTCGCGGCCGACGACGCACGCATCGGCTTCGTGTTCGCGCGCCGGGGCATCATCCCCGAGGCCTGCTCGAGCTGGTTTCTGCCCCGTGTCGTGGGGATCAGCCGCGCGATGGAGTGGGTCTCCACGGGGCGTGTGTTCTCCGCCCGGGAGGGACTCGAGGGAGGCCTCCTGCGCAGCCTGCACCCCCAGGGCGAGCTGCTCGAAGCGGCGCGCTCGCTGGCGCGCGAGATCGCCGAGAACACCGCGCCGGTCTCCGTCGCGCTCGCGCGTCGGCTGATGTGGCGGATGCTCGGCGCCGAGCACCCGATGCTCGCCCACCGCGCGGACTCGCGCGGGATGGTCGCCCGCGGGCAGTCGGCCGACGCCGTCGAGGGAATCACCGCGTTCCTGGAGAAGCGCGCAGCGGAGTTCCCCGATCGTGTCAGCGACGGGCTGCCCGAGACGATGCCCTGGTGGGTCGAGCCCGAGTTCGAGTAGCTCAGAAGCTCGGCAGCGCCTGGACGAGCGAGAGCACCGGAGCGAACGGGTCTCCGCGTGCAGCCACCCGCTCGATCACCGTGGCCGCGTCGAAGGCAAGACTGTCCGCGTCGCCGCTGTCGCGCGTCGCCCGCACCTCACGCCAGTCGACCGGCGTGGAGGCGGTCGGGCGCTCGCTCGCGCGCAGGGAGTAGACGCACACCGTCGTCTTCTTCGCGTCGTTCTGGCTCCAGTCGATCAGCACCTTCCCCGTGCGGCGCGCCTTGGTCATCCGCGAGACCACGAGCTCGGGCATCGTGCCCTCGAGCAGCTCGGCGACCGAGCGCGCAAAGGGCTTCGTCGCGGCGTATGAGTCGCGCTCGCCGTTGAGCGGGAGATACACCTGCAGGCCCTTCGAGCCGGATGTCTTGGCGAAGCTCTGCAACCCCAGGTTCTCGAACATGCCGTGCAACTGCAGGGCCACGTCGGCGCACTCGACGATGCTCGCGGGCGCGCCCGGGTCGAGGTCGAAGACGAGCGCCGTCGGCCGATCGATCGCGGCGGCGCGCGCGAGCGGGGTGTGCAGCTCGATCGCCGCAAGGTTCGCCAGCCATACGAGCGTCGCCAGGTCCTCCGCGAGCGTGTAGTCGATCGGCTTGCTCGCGCTTGCGATCGTCGCCGTGCGGACCCACTCCGGGCGGTGCGCGGGCGCCTGCTTCTGGAAGAAGGACTTCCCCTGCACGCCATCCGGCCAGCGGGTCACGGTGAGCGGGCGCCCGGCGAGATGCCCCAACAGCACGGGTGCGACGGTGGCGTAGTACTCGATCAGCTCGCGCTTGGTGAACCCGACCGCGGGATACAGCACCTTGTCGAGGTTCGAGAGCTTCAGCTCCCGCCCCTCGACGCGGGCGCGCGCGCTCTTCGCGCTGTCCTGCTCGATCGCCAGGCCGCCACCGCGAGGACCGCGATCCGCGCCGCGCTCCTCGCTCGCGCCGGGCTCCCCGCGCGCGCCGGGCTCCCCGCGCCCGCCGGGCTCCCGGCGGGCGCCTGCGCGGGTGTCCTCGCGCACGACCTCGGCGGGCGACTTGTCCTCTCGCAGGCCCTTGTAGACGGGGTGGCGCAGGTTGCCCTCGTGCGTCCACTCGCTGAACGCGACCTCGGCGACGAGCCGGGGATCGCAGAAGACTGCGCCGCGCGGTGGCCGCCCGCCACCGGTGAACGGCGAGCTCGAGCGCTCGTGCGGTCCGAGCAGCGCCGCGAGCCGGTCGAGCTCGGACCCCCCGAGGCCGCTGCCGACGCGGCCGACGTAGCGCAGGCCACCGTCCGCCCCGTGGACGCCCAGGAGCAGCGCGCCGATGCGATCCCGGCGCCTGCCCTGCCCGGGCATCCAGCCGCCGACGACGAACTCCTGGCGTCCCACGGTCTTGATCTTGATCCAGCTGCGCGAGCGTGCGCCGGGCTCGTAGCGCGAGTCCAGGCGCTTGGCGAGGACCCCCTCGAGGCGCTGCTCGGCGCTCGCCTCGAGCAGCGCGCGACCCTGGCCGACGACGTGCTCGGGCGTCTGCCAGTGCTCGCCCCCCAGCCCCAGCGAGGCGAGTCGCTCGCGACGCTCGGCGTAGGGGAGGCTCATCAGCGAATGACCGTCGAGCCACAGCAGGTCGAAGATCATGTAGGTCACCGGCATCGAGTGCATCTGCCGGCGCGCCTGCGCCCGGGAGGAGAGCTGCATGCGCTGCTGGAGCGCTGAGAAGCTCGGGCGCCCGGCGCGGTCGAACGCGACGATCTCGCCGTCGAGCACGGCGCTGCGTGAGCCGAGCGCTCGTCCCACGCCGGCGAGCTCGGGGTACTTGTCGGTGATGACGTTGAGATTGCGGCTCTCCAGGCGCAGCTCACCGGGCGTCGAGTAGGCGATCGCCCGCACCCCGTCCCACTTGATCTCGTAAGCCCACTGCTCCTGCTCGACGGGCAGCTCGCCGGGGCGCGCGAGCATCGGCACGATCCGCGCCGGCATCGCCTCACGATCGGCGTCGGCGGGCGGGTCCATGCGGTGGATCATCCAGTCCTTGGGCTCCGCGCCCGCCTCGATCGGAAACAGCGCGTAGCGGGCGTTCAGGCGCTCCCCGTGCAGCGCGACCTCGACCTTGCGCTCCTCCCACTTCAGGCACTCATACGTGCCGCGGTCCCAGATCGCGATCCTGCCCGCGCCGTACTGCCCCTTCGGGATCTCGCCCTCGAAGTCGAGGTACTCGAGCGGGTGATCCTCGGTGTGGGCGGCGAAGCGGTTGTCCTTCGGCGCCTCCGGCAGGCCCTTGGGCAGCGCCCAGGAGGCGAGCGCGCCGTCGCGCTCGAGGCGCAGGTCCCAGTGCAGGCGCCGGGCGTGGTGCTCGTGGATCACGAAGCGCGGGTGGGGGAGCGCAGCAGCCGGGCCTCCAGGAGCGGGCTCGGGCGTCGCCGCGAAGTCGCGTTTGCTGCGGTAGCCGGCCAGCCGCCCGCCGCTGTCCTCGCCCTCCGCGCCGCGCGCTGGGCGCTTGTCGCTGCCTGTGCGGCGCGGCGCCACCTAGCGCTTGGCGGCGGCCCGCGGGGTGCTCGCCTGCTTGGCGGGCGATGCTTTCGCGGCGGGCCGCTTCGCGGCGGCTTTCTTGGCGCCGGGTTTCTTCGCAGCGGCCTTCTTGGCCGGCTTCTTCACGGTCGCCGCGCCGTCGCCCGCTTCGCGCGCGCGGACGGCGTCGAGGCTGGCCTTCAGGGCGCTCATCAGGTCGGGCGCCGGGGCGGTCAGATCCTCCGCCGGGGGCTGCACCGAGATCTCCTCGCCCTGGGCCTTGCGCTCGATCATCGCGAGCACGTCGGCGCGGTAGGTGTCGCTGTACTTGTCGGGCTCGAACTCCCCGGCGAGCGAGTCAACGAGCTGCTTGGCGATGTCCAGCTCGCGCTTGGTCGTCTTGACCTCGCCGGCCTCCGCGAGCTCGTCGAGGCGCTCGGGCGGGAGCAGTTCGTCGGCGAAGATCATCGTCGCCATACCGAGCACATCGCCGATCGGACGCAGCGCCACGAGCTGCTCCTTCGAGCGGATCACGACGCGCGCGATCGCCACCTTTCCGGTCTCGCGCATCGCCTCCACCAGCAGGCGGTAGGGCTTTGCGCCGCCCGGCCCGGGGGCGAGGTAGTAGGGATGGTCGTAGAAAACGGGATCGATCTGCGAGAGCTCCACGAAGTCCTCGATCTCGATTGTCTTGGTCTTCTTCGGCTGCAGCGTCTCGAGCTCGCCCGGCTCGATCACCACGTAGCGATCGGGAGCGATCTCATAGCCCTTGACGATGTCCTCGTAGGGAACCTCCTCACCGCTCTGCGGATCGACGCGCTTCTGCGCGATTCGCACACCGGTCTTGCCGGAGAGCTGGTGGAAGCGCACGCTCTTGCGGTTCAGCGCGCTGTAGAGCTTGACGGGCACCGTGACCATCCCGAAGCTGATGGCGCCGGTCCAGATCGCGCGGGGCATATGCCAGTACTACCACGAAGGGGCGTGGGCCAACCAGTCCTGCAAAGCCCCTGCCAGGCGGCGAAACGGCTCTCCCCGGGCGGGGCGCCGGGGCTCGGCCGGGCGAGGACAGGGGCGCTGCTCACGCGCGAGCGAGATCGGGGAGACTGCCGCCATGGACTCCGCGCCCATCCAGGACCGGCCGGTGGAGCTGCTCCAGCAGCTGCTGCGCTTCGACACGAGCAACCCTCCGGGCAACGAGCGCGAGTGCATCGACTGGATACGCGGCCTGCTCGAGGAGCTCGGCTGCGAGGTGCGGATCGTGGCGCGCGATCCGGCGCGCCCGAACCTGATCGCGCGCCTGCCCGGTCGCGGCGTCAGTGCGCCGCTGCTGCTGCAGGGGCACGTCGACGTCGTCGCCGCGCGCGGCGAGTGGCGCCACCCGCCGCTCGCCGGCGAGCTCGACGGGGGCTATGTGTGGGGACGCGGCGCGCTCGACATGAAGGGCGGCGTCGCGATGATGCTGGCGGCGTTCATGCGGGTGAAGGCGAGCGCTGCTCAGCCGCCCGGTGACGTGATCCTCTGCGTCCTCGCCGACGAGGAGGCGGGCAGCGATCTCGGCGCCGGCTTCCTGGTCGCCGAGCACCCCGAGCTGTTCAGCGGCGTGCGCTTCGCGATCGGCGAGTTCGGCGGTTTCACGATGCAGGTCGCCGGGCGGCGCTTCTATCCGATCATGGTCGCCGAGAAGCAGGTCTGCTGGGCGCGCGCGCGGATGCGCGGGCGCGCCGGGCACGGTTCGATGCCGATCAGGGGTGGCGCGATGGGCAAGCTCGCGCGGCTGCTCGGCGAGCTCGACCGCCGCCGCCTGCCCGTCCACGTCACGCCGGTGACGCGCGCGATGATCGAGGCGATCGCCGCCGAGCTTCCCGCCACGCTCGCGCTTCCCCTGCGCGGCCTGCTCAAGCCGCAGTTGACCGACCGGCTGCTCGACGTTGTCGGCGAGCGTGTGAAGGTGTTCGACCCGCTGCTGCACAACACCGCCAGCGCCACGATCGTCGCGGGCGGAGAGAAGATCAACGTGATCCCGGACGAGGTCACGCTCGAGCTCGACTGCCGTCTGCTGCCCGGCTTCACCCCGCAGGACGTCTTCGCGGAGCTGCGCGCGCTCGCCGGCGTGGAGCTGGAGTTCGAGGTGATCCGTCACGAGCCCGTCACCGCCACGCCCGACCTCGCGCTCTTCGACACGCTCGCGCAGACGCTGCGCGAGCTCGACCCCACGGCGACGCCGGTCCCGCTGCTGCTGCCGGCCGTCACCGACGGGCGCTTCTTTTCGCTCCTCGGCATCCAGACCTACGGCTTCCTGCCGATGCAGCTGCCCGAGGACATGGCCTTCATGGAGCTGATCCACGCCGAGAACGAGCGGCTGCCGGTGGACACGCTGGAGTTCGGCACCGAGGCGATCGCGCGCGTGCTCGCGCGCTTCGTCTAGAGAGCGGCGCACGCAAACTGGCCAGCTAGCCAGTACGATCGCGGAAACCTGTCGGGGACGAGAACGGAGGTCGGGCATGGCGACTGTGGGCCGGGACATCGAGAGCGTCGAAGTGACCGAGCGCGAGCACTGGCTGGAGGGCCCGCCGCACGATGTCTTTCGCCAGATGCGCAGCCAATGTCCGATCCACTGGACGGAGAGCTTCGAAGAGTTCCCCGAAGAGGCCGGCTTCTGGTCGGTGACGACGGCGGAGGACATCCACACCGTCAGCCGTGACTGGCGCACCTACTCCTCCGAACGCGGCGGCGTGATCGCGGCCGCGGGGGGGTTCCCGCTCGAGCTCGCCCAGGCGATGTTCATCGGCATGGACCCGCCCAAGCACGACCGCCTGAAGGCGCTGTTCCAGGCCGGCTTCACGCCGCGACGGATCGCCGCGCACGAGGATGCGATCCGGACGATCGTGGTGCGCGTGCTCGAGCGCCTGGAGGGACGCGAGCGCTGTGACCTGGTCAACGACGTCGCCCAGCCCGTGGTCGCACGCGTGATCGGCAGCTTCATGGGCATTCCCGAGGAGGACGACGCGATCTGGGCCAAACTGATGACGTCCACGCTCGGCGCCGGCGACCCCGATCTGAACCCCAACGGCTTCGAAGGCGCGGTCGAGAAAGACGTGCCGGAGATCTTCGAGCGCTGCCGCAAGTTGATCGCCGAGCGCCAGGCGAACCCCACCGATGACCTGACGAGCGTGCTGGTGCATGCGGAGGTCGATGGTGAGAAGCTCGAGGAACACGAGATCGTGATGGGTTTCTTCCTGCTGATGGCGGCCGGTAACGACAGCACGAAGGCGACGTACTGCAGCGGTATGCGGGCCCTGATGGAAGACCGCGAGCAGATGCAGCTGCTGCTCGATGACCCGGGTCTGATTCCCGCGGCGGTCGAGGAGTCGCTGCGGATGTTCCCGGCGTTCGCGCACTTCCGTCGCACCGCCACCTGTGACACCGAGCTGCACGGCCAGAAGATCAAGGAGGGCGAGAAGGTCGTGATGTGGTACGTCTCCTCCAACCGCGACGAGACGCGCTTTGAGGACCCGCAGCGCTTCGATCTCCGCCGGCAGGCCGAGCACCAGGCGTTCGGCGCGGGCGGCCGACACTTCTGTCTCGGTACGGCGCTCGCCCGCCTCGAGCTGAAGATCATGCTCGAGGAGACCCTCAAGCGCTACCCCGACATCACACTCGCCGGCAAGCCGCTGGCGGCCGAGTCGCTGTTCCTCAATCAGCTCAAGCTCCTGCCCGTCAACCTCTGAGCGGACGGCCCCCGCGCGGGGTAGCGTTGGCGCGCGATGAAGCTCGTCAGCTGGAACGTCAACTCGCTCGGCGTGCGCCTGCCGCGCGTGCTCGAGTTCCTCGGCGAGCACGCGCCCGACGTGGCGATGCTGCAGGAGACGAAGTGCGACGAGAGCTCGTTTCCCCGCGCCGAGCTGGCCGCGGCCGGCTACGACGCCGTGCACCACGGCGCGGGGCGCTGGGCCGGTGTCGCGATTCTCGCGCGCACCGGGCTGGGGCTTGGCGAGGCGGTCGCCGGTCTGCCCGGCGAGCTGCGCCCCGATGAGGCGCGCTGGATCGAGGCGAGTGTCGCGGGGATGCGGGTGGCGAGCGTCTACGTGACCAACGGGCGCGAGGTCGGCAGCGAATGGTTCGAGCAGAAGCTCGCCTTCCTCGCTGCGATCGCCGCGCGGGTGGCGGTCGAGCGGGGCTCGCCGCTGGTGCTCGGCGGCGACTTCAACGTCGCGCGCGAGGACCGGGACGTCTACGATCCCGCCGCCTTCGTGGGCGCCACCCACGTCAGCTCCGAGGAGCGTCGGCGCTTCGAGCGCGTCCTCAGCGACGGAGAGCTCGTCGATGCATACCGCCGGCTGCATCCCGAGGAGGTGCAGTACACGTGGTGGGACTACCGCCAGGGACACTTCCACCGCGGCCTCGGCCTGCGGATCGACTACCTGCTGCTCGGCGGTGAGCTCGCAGGGGAGCTGCGCGCGTGCGGCATCGCGCGCGACTATCGCAAGGGCACCAAGCCCTCCGACCACGCACCGCTGATAGCCGAGCTGGCGCGCGACTGATGCACGCCAGCGAGCTCTCCGCGCGTCGCGGCCGCCCGCTCTCTCACGTCGCCTGCCCGGACTGTGCGCTCACCACCTCGTGAGCGTCGGCCGCCGCGAGCAGCGGGGCCGACTCGATCGGTGCACGCGCCGCAGCCTGGGATGCGACGAGCTCCGGGCGGCGAAACGGCAGCGCGTCGCTGACGCCCGCCCGCTCGAACGCGCTCTGCACCTCCGGCGAACCGGGGACCAGCGTGAAGTCGAAGCCCCGCCGCCGGCAGTGCCCGCAGCGGAACACGATCACCGCCACGCCGATCGAGTCGATGTAGCTGAGCTCGCGGAGGTCCAGCGCGATACCCGTGACGCCCTCTTCGCAGAGACGTTCGATCTCCGCCTCGAGCGCGTGCGCCGAGCGGTGGTCGAGGCCGCCGGTCAGCACGAGCGTGTGCGTCCAGACGCTCGCGCTGGCCAGAACCAGTCGCGGCTCGCGCACCGGCGAGCGACTTCGCCCGTTGCCGTTGGGGGCGGTGCGCGTTCGATTCGCGACGGCCCGGCCGGGGCCGCCCGTACTCCGTGTCTTGCTGTCCATCGCTGATGCCGTCAGTTGACGCTCCATCACACTACGCTCCTTCCAGAAGCCCGAAATGATTGCCAGAGGCGCGGACGAGGACGTCCGGCGCCGAGTTGCAGTGACCGGGAGGAGCTAGCCCGGTCGCTCTGGAATCAGAACGAAGAACGCCGTCAGCCACGGCTCGCACGAGAGCCGCAGCCGGCGCATCGCGCGCGGAGCTGCGAGGAGCAGGAGGCCGGTGAGTGTGAGGAAGGCCGACAGCGCGAGGCCGGACCCGCCGACCGACGCCGAACCCGAAGCCCCCCCCGGTCCGGGGCCGGGGCTGGGGGTCGCGGGGCGACCGCCGACGGCCGATTCGTCGTGGCCACCGCCTGCGCGGGCCGCGGACACCGTTTGCGACCACGACGGCCCAGCTGCGAGGCTCACGGGCTGGGACTGCACCAGCCCCGACGTTCGCAGCCAGCCGGTCGTGCAGCTTGTGATCGGTCCGCCCAGCAACGAGACCTGACAGTTGACGGCGGCGCTCGCGCGCGTGGCACCCGTGCCCGCCGGCGGTTCGGAGGCGCCGCCGGCGACGGGGAGCGGCGAGGTTTCTGCCGGGGCGCCAACGACAGGAGCGCTCGCGGACGCCACGAGGAGCGCCGTCGGTGTGCCGAGCGCCGCCGGTGTCGCGGGCGCGGCTTCGCCGGTGCCCGGCGCCGAGGATGCCTGCACGACGGTCGAGGTGGAGGTCAGCGGTTCCTTCGGCGGTTCTTCGCCGTGCCCGGCGGCGAGCGCCGTTTCCGAGGATTCCTTTTCGACGGGTGCGCTCGGCCGGACTTCGGGGGTTTCTCCGGTCGCGATGGTGACGGGCGGTTCACTTGGCGGGGGCGTCGTTTCGCGCGGAGATTCCGGGAGACTCGGCACCGTTTCGTGTACTGCTTCGCCGACCGTCGCGACCGGCGTGGTGACCGGCGTCGCTTCGAGTACTTCTCCCACCAGCTGCCCCGTTGCGCCGGGAGCTTCTCCCGCGACGGGCACCACGGGCACGGCGACGGGGACAGGCGGCACTTCGGTCGCTGCCGGCACGGAGGGGACGGCTTCTTCGCCGCCGGCGACGGTTGTCACTGCTTCGATTGCCCCGTCCGCCGAGGGAGAGACCGAGTCGGCCGAGGCGCCCGCGGCCGCCGTGGCGAGGATCAGGGCCGCAAACAGAGCCACGAAGACGAGCCTCGCGCAGAGAAAGCCTCTGGAGGTGATCCGCCCCGATGGGTGCTGGACTGGCGCGGGCAAGTGTTCCTCGCTGGTAGCGATTTCCGAATCCCGATAATAGCCAGACTCACCCGAATGTGCGATCCCGCCGAGGTTCGGGGGCTTGCTCGCACCATCGGCACAGCGACGCGGCATGCTCAGCCCGTCGCTCGGTAGCGCAAGTCCGAGGGCTCCTCGCGCTGCCGTCGCCCGCCGTCGGACGCGCGGATCGGCTCCGGCATGAGCTGGCTCGTCGCGATCCACTCGGCCAGCGCGAACGTGTCGGCGCTGTCGCTGCGCGCGGCCAGGCGACAGACGCTCACTCCGACGAAGGCGAGGGCGCCACAGGCGGCGATGATGATGACGACGAGCACGTCACCACAGGCTACGCGATCACGGCGTCACGGCGCCCCCGTTTACGAGCGCGCGCCCGCGGGTATACCCCGCGGGTCGGGGTGTCGTCCGGGAGGGATCGATCGGTGGCAACGAGGGGTTGGGGTGGGGGAGTCCGCGTCGGTCTGACAATGCTCCTCGTCGGGCTCTGCACGGCCGCGACGGCGAACGCCCAGTCGAGCTCGCTGCCGCCGAAAGAGGGCAGCGCTCCGCGCCCGGGTCCGCCGGTTCTCTACGAGCCCCTCGCCCAGGCCCCGCAGCTGCAGAACGCACCTGAAAGCGGCTGGCACGCGGCGCCGATCCTGATCTCCGGCGCGAGCGCGTACCGCAAGGGGGAGTTCCTCTACCAGGGGTATTTGTACGACGACCACGGCGCCAAAGAGGCGCCCGACCCGACGAATCCGATGTTCTCGCCCGGAGGCGACCCCAGCGGAGGCGACACGTTCTCCGAACCGGACGGCACCTACACCTACCCGACGGCGCCCGCGTATGCCGAGAATGCCGCCAACCTCGTCGAACTGCGCGTCAAGCCGCTGACCACGGCGACCGCCTTTCGGATCACGCTCAACACGCTCGAAGACCCGGCCCTCGTCGCGACGGGGATCGCGATCGGAGGTACGCCCGGCGTCGTCCATCCGTTCCCCTTCGGGGCGAACGTGACGGCACCGGCGCAGTACTTCCTGACGGTCCACGGGGAAACGGCGAGCCTCACGGACGCCGCCACCGGCGCCCCCGTCGCCGGGCCCGCGCCGACCGTCAGCGTCGATCGGCTGCGGCGGCAGATCACCGTTGAGGTCCCCCACAGCGAGTGGAACCCCGGTGCCTCGAGCGTGCGTCTCGCCGCCGGCGTCGGCCTCTGGAACGCGGCCACGGAAAGCTATTTGCTGCCTGGTGCGATCGCCAGCGCGACGCAGCCGGGCGGGGCCGGCGCAAATCCCGCCCCGCCGGCCTTCTTCGACGTCGCCTTTCGCTTCAACGCCCAGGAGCCGCTGCCCGGCACGCCGGGTGCGACGACCGCGTCCGCGCCGGCGTGGTGGCGCGAGTCGGCGCAGGCGCAGGCGCTCGCCGGCGGTGACATCAGCTCGTTCTACGCCCAGGTCGACTTCGCCAAGCTGCACGCCAAAACCAACGACGACATGCCCGGCGAACCGACCGGCGTGCCCCAGAGCGGCGCCTTCGATCGGATCCTCGCCTCGCACTTCTCCGACGGCCAGGGCGCCGACTACGCCAGCGGCGGCTGCGGCAGCTCCGCCGCGTGCATCGGCGAGATGCGCGGAACGCTGCTGCCATATGCGGTCTACCTCCCCAGCGGGCCGGCACCGGCGGGCGGCTGGGGAATGACGCTGCTGCTGCACTCGCTGTCGGCGAACTACAACCAGTTCTCGGGCTCCCGCAACCAATCCCAGTTCGCCGCGCGCGGCGCCGGCTCGATCGTCGTCACTCCCTCCGGGCGCGGGCCCGACGGCTGGTACTACGACCACGCCGGTGCCGACACCTTCGAAGTGTGGAGGGACGTGGCCGCGCATTACTCGCTCGATCCTTCCTTCACCGACATCGCGGGCTACTCGATGGGCGGCTACGGCACCTACAAGTTCGCGAGCCAGTTCCCCGACCTGTTCGCCAAGGCCCAGCCCACCGTCGGCCCCCCGGGGCTGGGGGTTTGGGTCCCGCCGGGCGAACCGGAGCCGGGCGGGAACCAGTCGCTGACGCAGCGGATGCTCGGCTCGGTGCGCAACGTCCCGTTCCTGATCTGGGATGAGACGACCGACGAGCTCGTGCCGATCGCCGGCGTGCTCGACCAGGTCGAAACCTTCGACAAGCTCGGCTACCGCTACGAATTCGACCAGTTCCAGGCGGGCGATCACCTGACGCTCGCGATCAACGACGAATACGCGCCGGCGGCGGAATTCCTCGGCACGGACCACGTCGTCTCGGACCCCTCACACGTCACCTACGTCTACAACCCGACGATGGACTTCGCCGCCGACGGCACCGCTGCAGGCCACGCCTACTGGGTCTACAACGTGGCGCTGCGCGACGCCAGCGGAACGAGCCCACTCGGCGAGATCGACGTCCGCTCGCACGGCTTCGGCGTCGGCGACCCCGTCGCGGCCGCCACGCAGCACGGCGCCGGCGTGCTCACCGGCGGACAGATTCCCGCGATCCCCTACACGAGCCAGAGCAAGGCGTGGGAAGCGCCGCCGAGCGAACCCGTCGGGGACGTTCTCGACATCACCGCGACCAACGTCGCGAGCGTGACGATCGACGCGAAACGCGCCCGCGTGGACTGCGCGGCGCACCTGAACATCACCAGCGACGGGCCCTTGAAGGTCACTCTGCGCGACTGCCGCTAGCGCTCTCGGCGACGGTCTCCGCGGGGGCATCGCCCTCCAGCATCGTCTCCAGCGAGGAGTGCGCGAACAGCCCCGGGATGATCGGCGCGAGGAAGTTGACCGCGCGGTAGCAGAGCACCGACAGCAGGGCGTCGGCGGAGTCGACGTGGACGGCGATCAGCGCGACCGTGAGCAGCGCCTCGGTGATGCCCGCGCCGCCGAGCGGAAGCGAGCGGCGGCTGGCGGCATAGCCGGTGGCGTACGCGAGGATCAGCGCCGGCAGGGGGATCTGATCGCCGAAGCAGCGCAGGGCGAAACCGAGGCAGGCGATCTCGGCGGCCCAGTAGACGGCGATGCCGAGCAGTGCACGAGGGTGCTCGAGCGGGCGTTTGACGACGCTCCGCAGCACCTCGACGCCGGCGAGCAGATCGCCGATCCAGCGCCTGATCGCGCCGTGCGATTGCTGGAAGTAGCGCAGCACCCGCGGCTGCGTCGCGGTCCACCCGAGCAGCAGCCCGGGGGGCACGCCGATGATCCACGGCAGCGTCAGCACGGGCGAGGCTCGCCGGTTTCCCAGGAACAGGATCACCGCGCACACGAACGCCGCGAGCGCGAGCAGCAGGTATTCCATCACCCCGAGGCGCAGGACCTGGATCCGCGCGCGGCGACGGCTGCGATGCACCGCCCTCAGCGCCAGGCGATCGAAGGCAAAGCCCCCGAGCGGCACGAACGGGCCGAACCCGGCGACGACGAGCCGCACCGTCAGCATCAGCGACAGGCGACGGCTGCCGGGCGCGGAGATCATCGCGCGATACGCGAGCACGTAGCCGACGTAGGCCACCAGCTCGGCGCCGAGCGCGCCGAGCAGCCACGTGGGCTGGATCCGCGCGAACGTGTGCCACAGGTCGCTCGGCCGATCGGAGGCGGCGATCGCCACGACGACGCCGCCGGCGATCAGCGCGGAGATGAGTGATGCGGTGCGGGGGCGCCGATGTAGCGTTTTCATCGCGGTGGCAGTCGGGTCGGAGCGCTTGCACTGCCCCGCGCGCCTCGCCGTTTGGCGGATGTTGTCAGCTTTGCTAGGCTTGCCGCGCAGGGATGAGCAGTGGCTCCAGGGACGGGGCGAGAGGGGTGGCTCCACGCGGGGGTGGGGCCGATGTCTCGGTGCGCGGCGCACAACCACGGCGGGTCCTTCGGGCGCCGCACCGGGACTGATCGAGAGGGTCGGGCTACCCTCTCGGGGAGATGGTTGCTCCCCCCACATCGTCTTCTCCCGACGTCCTCGTCCTCGGCGGCGGTGGCATCCTCGGCGAGGCCTGGATGAGCGCGCTGCTCGCCGGCCTCGATGAGCTGCCGGACTTCGACTCGCGCGCGTGTGGCTCGTATCTAGGCACCTCGGCCGGCTCGATCGTCGCGACATCGCTCGTCGCGGGCCTCGCGCCGGGCGCGCGGCTGGGAACACTGCCCGAGCAGCCGCCCGTCAGCGCAGGCAATGTCGAGGAGGCCGCGGCGCCACTGAGGCAGGCGCTCGCGGCGGCGCTTGGCCTCGGCGGCTCGCTGGCCGCGCCGCTGGTGTCGTTGGCGTTCAGCTCGACGGCGGCGAGCGGCGCGCTGCTCAGACGCGCCGCGCTCGCACGCG
Organism: Solirubrobacteraceae bacterium; assembly: GCA_036498325.1. Lineage (GTDB taxonomy): Bacteria > Actinomycetota > Thermoleophilia > Solirubrobacterales > Solirubrobacteraceae > Palsa-744. The sequence continues at coordinate 5,774 of DASYFR010000025.1, read as the reverse complement.
TGCCGCCTGGTCGCCGCTCGCTCGAGGCCCTTGGTCGTGTGCTCGCCGGCGAGGCCGTCGCGTGGGACGGGCGCTTGCGCGTCGCCGCGGTCGATCTCCACAACGGTCGGCGCGTGATGTTCGGCGCTCCCGGCGCACCGCCGGCGTCGGTGTCGGCGGCGGTGCAGGCGTCATGTGCGATCCCCGGGGTCTTTCGCCCCGTCCGAGTCGGCGGACGCAGCTACGTTGACGGCGGAGCGTGGAGTCCGACGAACATGGACGCCGCCGAGGTTCGCCGCGGAGCCCGCGTGCTGTGCCTCAATCCGACTGGATCGCTACCGCTCGCGAGCAACGCCCTCGCGGGCATGCTCGGACAGATGTCGCGAGGGCTGGCGGCAGCGGAGGCGCTCACGCTGAAACGCCGCGGGGCGACCGTGACGACGATCAGTCCCGATGCGCACACGGCGGCGTTGATGGGAGCGAACCTGATGGACCCCAGCCGCCGCGCCCTGGTGATCGCATCGGGCCTCGCGCAGGGGCGCCGTCTCGCGTCCGCTGCGCTCCAGGCGGCCTGACGCGCGAGTGCGCGAGCGCGGGCCGGCGCTCAGAAGCCGGCGAGCTGCTGGCCGTAGAGGTGCAGGTAGAGACCGTCGTTTGCGAACAGCTCGTCGTGGCTGCCCATTTCGGCGATCCGGCCGTGCTCGAGGACGACGATCAGGTCGGCCTCGCGCACGGTGCTGAGCCGGTGCGCCACGACGAACGCCGTGCGACCCTCCAGCAGCCTGCGCACGTTCTCGGTCACCGTGCGCTCGGCCTCGGAGTCGAGCGCGCTGGTCGCCTCGTCGAGCAGCAGGACGGAGGGACGGTGGAAGATCGAGCGCGCTATCGCCACGCGTTGTGACTGACCGCCGGAGAGCCGCAGACCGCCCTCGCCGACACGCGTGGCGTATCCACGCGGCAGCCGCCCGGCGAACGCATCGACGTCGGCCACGACCGCGGCAGCTCGCACCGCGTCCATGTCGAGCTCCTCCTCGCCGAACGCGATGTTGCCCGCGAGCGTGTCGTCGAACACGTACGGCCGTTGCGGGACGAAGCCGATCCGCCGCCGCAGCTCGCTGAGGCGAAGCTCGCGCAGGTCGACCGCGTCGAAGGCGATCGTGCCCCGCGACGCCTGCAGCAGCCCGGCCAGGCACTTCAGCAGCGTCGACTTCCCCGACCCCGATCGTCCGACGATCGCGACGGTCGTGCCGGGCAGGACATCGAGCGTTATGTCCTCGAGGATCGCGACGTCCGGGGCGGCCGGATAGCTGAAGCCGACGCTCGTGAGTGTCACGCGTCCCTCGAGCGTGGGCACCGCTCGCAGCTCGCCGTCGCGGTCGGGCTGCTCGGACTCGCGATCGAGGATGTCGCGCAGGCGCGCGAGCGTGACACTCAGCAGCTGGCACTCCTCCCAGGTTCGTAGCAGCCAGATGATCGGACCCGAGGAGAGCAGCACGAGCGCGTTGAACGCGACCAGAGCACCGATCGTGAGGTTGCCCGCCATCACCTCGAGCGCACCGAAGAAGAGGAACAGGATCAGCAACAGGAACGTGACGAAGGTGGTCGCACCGCCGTAGCTGATCGCGGCGAGATCGGCGTGGGAGACCCGCTGCGCGACGTCCTCGAAGTCCTGCAGCATGCGCCGGCGCATGCCTTCCTCGCCCCCCAGGGACTTCACCGTTTCCATCCCCCGGATCGCGTCGAGCTGGCGCGAGCGGTAGCGCGAGAAACCTTCCTCTTCGGCTTGGTAGGCGGGCCGGACGCGTCGTACCGCCGAGCGGATCAGCACCAGATAGACGGGCGCGGTCGCGAGCCACAGCAGCATCAGGGGCACCGAGAGGAAGCCCATCACGACGATCGCCGCGACCAGCTGGCCGCTCTGTGCGAGCGCCTGGACGCCCTGCTGGGCGGCGAACTCGCGCACGCTGCGCAGGCCCGAGAGGCGGTGCTCGATATCCCCCGAGCGGCGCGTGTCGAAGTAGCCGAGCGGGAGGTGCAGCAGGCGCCCGGCGATGTGGTCGAGCGACTCGCGGTCGATCCTGACGGCGACGTGGGCGATGATGCGCGCCTCCAGCAGGGCCGCCACGAGCGCCACGAGCTGGAGTGCGAACAGACCGCCGGTCAGCAGATACAGGCGCGTGTAGTCCTTCTGGCGGACAACCGAGTCGATGATCTCCCCGGTGACGACGGGGACGAGCATCTGCAGGGCGGCTGCCACCAGCGCGAGGCCGACGACGAGCGCCAGCAGGCGCCGGTGGGGACGGGCGAGCGGCGCCAGCCAGCGCAGATCCGGACGCTCGTTCGGCGCTCGGGTCAGCGCGGCGGTCGGGGCGAGGGCGAGCACGAGACCGTCCCAGTGGCGCAGCAGCTCCTCGCGCGTCACCCAGCCGGGCGCCGTCGCAGGATCGGCGACGTGGACGTGCTCGGCCCGCACCTCGTCGAGCACGCACCAGTGCTCGCCGGGCCAATGGATGATGGCCGGCAGCGCCAGCTCGCCGAGCTGCTCGCCCGTGGTCTCCAGCGAGCTGACGTCGAGCCCCACCGCCTCGCCGGCGAGGTGGATGCTGGCGGCGCTCGCTCCGCCGACGGAGGTGCCGAGCAGGTCGCGCACGTGCGCTATTCGCGTCTCGTGCCCGAACGAGCGGCAGACCATCGCCAGGCACGCGGCCGCCCCGTCGGTCTCTTCGAGCTGGGGAACGTAGGGGACGTGGCGCGGGCGCGCGCCCGGCCACCACCGCGGGGGCCTGCGTCGATTCGCGACGGGCGCCGGCACCGGCGCGAGCTCGCCATCGGCAGCCGGCCCGTCGCGGCGTGCGGGTGCGGGCATCAGCTCCTCGACGAAGTCGAGCGGAACGTGGCGGGCCGGCCCGCGCTCGTAGAAGGCGAGCTGCTCGGCCACCCGCTCGCGCATCGCGGGATGCTCGGCCTGGTAGGCGTGGAAGGCGGCGGCATCGAGCGCGAGCAGGCGGACCGCCGAGACGGCCTCGACGCTCGCCGTGCGCGCGCTGCCAAGGAACAGCGAGACCTCGCCGAACACGTCTCCGCCGCGCAGGTAGCGCAGGTCCCCATGCGCCCTGTCCCACACGCGCAGGCGCCCATCGGCCACGAAGTAGAGGGGGCCCGCCGGGTCGTCCTCCGCGAACACGGTGCTGCCGGCGGGGAGCGTGAGCTCTCCGAGCGCCGCGACGAGCTCGACGAGAGCCGCGTGCGGCAGCGCGGCGAACACGGGATGCGAGCGCAGCAGCGGCTCGAGCGTTCGCGCACGGCCCTGGGCGGCGAGGCGCTCGCGGACCTCGGGATGGCGCCGCACGATCGCGCCGAACAGCGCCGGCTCCAGACGCTGCACCGAGACAGCGCCCTCGGCGCGCACCGTCGCCCGCCGCGGGGAGCCCTCGAGCAGGCCGGACTCCCCGAAGGAGTCGCCCGGCCCGAGCATGCCGAGGGGGACCTCCGCGCCGTTCTCCTCGCGCAGCGCACGCGCGTCGCCGGCCGTCAGGACGTAGAACCCGTCCGGCGGATCGCCCTGGCGGACGATGTCCTCCCCGAGCGCGAAGTCGACCTGCCCGAAGGACTCGACGACCAGCTCGCGCACCGCGTGCGGGAGTCCGCTGAGCAGCGGCTGCGCGTGCAGGAGCTCGGCGGTCGAAGCCTGCTCGGTGTTCTCTGCCATGCGCTCCCCTCCCCGTCCCCGGTCGACGTTTTGCACTCACAGCGACGGAGCGCAGCCGGCACAGTCTGGCAGCGCGTGCGCGAGGTGGAGGGCAGCCGCGTTCGGAAAGTCGTCAGAGCCTCGCCTCGTAGATCGCCGATGCTTCGGCGGTCACCGCACACACTTTGTCGCAATAGCGCGAGAGGCTTTGCGCCCTGATCCAGAAGATGTCGTGTGCCGTGTGGGCTGAGTAGCCGAACACGCCACGCACGACGCGACTCGGCGTGCCGTTTTCCGGCGCTTCGATGATCTTGAGCGGCAGGACGGGAAGCCTCCAGCTTCTGCGTTGGTGCATCTTCAGGCGGTAGGCCGAAAGCGTGCCCTGGCGCAATTCTTCTTCTGCTCCTCCGTCTTCTTCTTCTTCTTCAAAGTCGCTGGCCAGGTGCCCCGTGTCCCACGTCAAAAGGCCCGCGTCGAGCTCGAGATTGCCGGCGAAGGGGTGGCGCAGCCGCCCTTCGCGGGGGTTGCGTAAGACCAACTTGGACCCGTGGCAGCGGTATATGAGGACGTTCCCGCCGAATGACGCACCCACCGCCGGTTCAGGTTCGACCTCCGCCAGCACGCCCTCGCCGTAGCTGAAGCCCGATCCGAGAGGCGCGAGCGAGCCAAGACCTTCTAGCGTTTCAAACTCGCTGCGCCGGAACAGCTTGCGGCGCAGCGCCGGGCACAACGGCGGTGCGCCGCGACGATTTGGATCGGGTACGCGTGACTCGGGAATCAGGCTGACGCTGCCGGTCGCTATCGCGTACAGCGCCGTGCAGCTTTCATGACGTTTGCTCCTGTGGCAGCGAGCGTGCAGCCCTGCCCTGCCGATCACGTCGTGAGTGCCCACGCCCTCCCAAATCGGACCGTATTCGCCGATTTCGTGTGGCGGCGGCTTGGGCAGATCGGTCACCGTGCCCGTGCGTACGTCGAGTAGGGCCTGCCCTTCGTTGCCACATTCGAGCAAGAAGCGTCCGGCCGCCGCCGGCTCATTGCTCTGTAGGCCGCACGAGGTATCGGTCTGGAACCTGCGTCCCGTGCGCGTGTCGAGCACGACGATCAGGACGCGTCCCGTCGCGCCCGGCGCCGGGATCTCCCAAGCCACGTAGCGCGTGCCGTCGCCCGCAAACGCAACGGTGTTGGCGGCGATGCGACGAAACGTCGCGGCGTGCGCGTTCCTGGCTGCCTGCGTCCAGGCAAACAGGGTTACCAGGATTGCCGCCAGGGTGAGGCTGCCCGAGCGACCATACCCGCGCGGTCGAGCCATGTACGGGAAACACCCCGCCGCGGCATTCGATGCGCCTCCAGACCGGCCACCGGGCTGCGCTACGGGAGAGCGCTCAGCGCAGTAGCGGGTCGGCCGCGTCTCAACAAGCCAATGGGCGCGGCGGGTTTCGAACCTGCGACCTCTCGCGTGTGAAAAAGGACAGCGCGAGCGTCGGCCGCTGATCGAGCTGCTGGGGCCCGCCGTGGGGACGCTCCTCGTGCCGTTCGCCGACGGGGAGGCGGTGGCGCGGGAGATCGCGCGTGCCCACGAGCTTGCGCTTGCCATCGCGGCCGGGGACTCATCCGGGCGCTCGACGCGACCCGCCTGGTCAACTGGCGCGGCGAGCGCGGCGCTTCCCGCGATCCTCGGGGACCGGAGGCTCGCCGTGCGGGTCAGTGCCTGCGTTTCCTGGCGAACAGCCGGGCTCGAGCAACCCGCGAGATCGCCGCTCGCGTCGGGTCACCCAGAAGTCGCAGATCTCAACGCTGCTGTCGCGTCTGCTCGAGGAAGGCTTGGCGACCCGTCTTTTCCCCTCCGGGCAGCGTCGGAGGCGGGCTTCACCCGCCGGAACACGGGTCACCGCGGAGTGAACGTGGACCGTTCACAGTCTGAGCACGGCGCGTTTCCGATCCGTTAACGCTTGCACGGACTCGCGAAGCCGTGTAGAAGTGCTCGCGGCGGGGAGCAAGATCGCCAGTCACCAGATCAGCGGGGGAGGCCTCTTGGTGGGGCTGTGTCCGAGCGCTGGATCGCTACCACTGCGGAGGAAGTCAATGACGACTGGACGGGGACGGCAAG
>DASYFR010000024.1:0-89586 GCA_036498325.1 Solirubrobacteraceae bacterium | reverse complement strand
CCAGTGCATTGGTCTCGAGCTCACGCAGCTGAGACTGGAAGTGCGCGCGCCCCTGTGCCTGTGGCCCGTTGCTGGTGCCGAGGATGCCCGCGCCTGTGGTTGTTGACTGCATCGATGAGACCGCCTGTGGGCGGTCGCTGTCAGCCGAACTTCCCGGTGACATATTCCTCGGTTCGCGAGTCGTTCGGTTTGGTGAAGATTTCCTGAGTGGGCCCAATCTCGATGAGCTCGCCACCGAGCATGAAGGCTGTGCGGTCGGCCACGCGTGCTGCCTGTTGCATGTTATGTGTGACGATCACGATCGTGACTCGCTGCTTGAGCTGATCGATCAGCTCCTCGATCTTCAGCGTCGCAATCGGGTCCAGCGCCGAGCAGGGCTCATCCATCAGGATCACCTCGGGGTCAACGGCGAGCGAGCGTGCGATGCACAGCCGCTGCTGCTGGCCGCCCGAGAGCCCGGCGCCTGGTGCGTCGAGGCGGTCAGCGACCTCGTCCCACAGGCCGGCGCTGCGAAGTGCAGCCTCGACCTTCGCCCGCATGTCGCCGCCGCGCTTGGCGCTCAATCGCAGTCCGGCCGCGACGTTGTCGAAGATCGACATCGTCGGGAACGGGTTTGGCTTCTGGAAGACCATGCCCACCGCGCGGCGTACCGCCACGACGTCGACTGACGGGTCGTACACGTCGAAGTCCTCGAGCAGCACCCGACCCTCCGCGCGCGCGCCCGGGATCTCCTCGTGCATGCGGTTGATGCAGCGGACCATCGTCGACTTGCCGCAGCCGGAGGGCCCGATGATCGCGGTCACCTCGTTGGCGCGGAACTCGAGGTCGATGCCCTTGACCTGTTCGGAATTCCCGTAGAATGCGCGTAGCTGGTCGAGCTTGACGCTGAGTGCTGGTTTGGCTTGCGGGTCAGTGCCGATCGTCGCTGGCGGCGAGATCGTCGCGGTACCGGCGATCCGATGTGGCCCTGGTGTGGCCTCGTTGCTGCGGTCCTGTCGCTGGCGCTCGAGCTCTGAGCTGCTCTCGGGATCCATGTCAGTCAGCTCCGGGGTCCGGCCGTCGGGTGTCATGCAAGGCGACTCCTTCGTGCGATCAAGCGGGCGATGAGATTGAGCAGCAGGATCATCACGACCAGGGTGAGCGCCGCTCCCCAAGCTCGGTTGACAACAGCTGTCGTTGGAGACGTGACGTCCTTGTAGATTTGCACAGGGAGCGAATTCATGAACCCACCCAGGTTGAAGTTGGTCTTCAACGTGGCGGCCGCCGTGAACAGCAACGGCGCGGTCTCGCCCGCGGCGCGTGCGACAGCGAGCAGTACTCCAGTAATCATTCCCGGCAGCGCTGTCGGCAGGACGATGTTGAAGATCACCCGCCAGCGGGGTGCTCCGAGTGCGAGGGCGGACTCGCGCAGCGCTGCCGGGACGAGCAACAGGATCACCTCGGCGGAGCGGATCACCACTGGCAGCATCAGCAGCGACAGGGCGATCGAGCCCTTGTAGCCGGCGTAGGTACTGCCAGTTCCGACGACCAGCACGATGTATACGAACAGGCCAAACACGATCGAAGGTACGCCGGTAAGCACGTCCACGAAGAACCGCACCGCCTGGGCGAACCAGCTGTTCTTCCCGTACTCGACTAGCCACACAGCCACGCCGATCCCAGTCGGGACCGCGATCGCGGAGGCGAGTGCCACGATCTCGATCGTGCCGAGGATCGCGCTCTTGATGCCGCCGATGTTAGAGCCCCCGAAGAAGGTGTTGCCGGTGGGGTCGGTCGTGAAGAAGCTCCCGCTCCAGGCGCCGAGTCCCTTGCGCAGCAGGTAGTAGACGATCAGCACCAGCGGGATCAGCGCGATCACAGTGCCGGTAAGGACGGCTCCACGGGCAATCCGATCCTTGCGCTGGCGCGCCGGGCTGACCGCGAAGCGCGCCATTTGGCCGGGCTCTGGTCCTCCCGCTGACGAGCTATGCGCGCTCATGCGCCTACCGCCGCGCCGGCGATTGAATCAGCCGAGCTCTCGTTTGCGGCGGCGCCGCTGCCACTCGTGCGTGCTGCCCTGACGACGAGCATACGTGCCACGCCATTGACGAGCAGCGTCAACACAAACAGTACAAGTCCGGCGGCGAATAGGGCGGAACGATGCACGCCCTGGGCTTCGCCGAACTCGTTGGCGATGACCGCCGCGAGCGAGTAGCCCTGGGAGAAAAGATGTTCGCCAAGCTTGGGGGCGTCGCCGATCAGGATCGTCACGGCGATCGTCTCGCCGATCGCGCGGCCGAGGCCGAGCATCGCGCCGCCGACGATGCCCGAGCGGCAGTAGGGCAGGACGGCGATGCGGATCATCTCCCAGCGCGTGGCACCAAGGCCGAGCGCAGCCTCCTTGTGATCAGCAGGCACGGTGCTCATCACCTCTCGGCTGATCGCGCTGACGATCGGCAGGATCATGATCGCCAGCACGAGGCCCGTGATGAAGTAGTTGGGGATCGTCACCAGCCCTCCGCCGATGAACGGTACGAACGACAGCCGGTCGGCAACCCACTGCTCGGCGCCCTGGAGCTTGGGCGCGAGGAAGAAGATCCCCCACAGGCCGTAGACGACCGACGGCACGGCGGCCAGCAGCTCGACGAGGATCGTCAGCGGCGCGCGCATTCGCCGCGGGCAGAGCTCGCTCGCATAGATCGCCGTGGCGACGGCGACGGGGACGCCGATGATCAGGGCCAGCGCCGAGGTGATCAACGTGCCGACCACGAGCGGCAGCGCGCCGAAGTGTTCAGTGCTCGGGATCCAGTTGTTGGTGAAGGCGAAGCCGAAGACGCCGGCCTTGGCGAATGCCGGCCGCGCTTCGCCCACGAGCCGGACGAAGAAGAAGACGATCAGCGCGAGGATCAGCGCCGCGAGCACGGACAGGCCGTACTTGAGAACCCGATCGGGAAGACGCGCCAGCGGCGACCGCGCGAGCACCGCGCGGTCGCCGACTGGTACGGATGCTGCCTCCACGGATGAGTTGTCTATCTGATCCGTGGAGTCGGTGCGAGCTGCCCTAGCCGCCGATCGGCGAGCCGTTGCACTCGAGGCCTTCGACTGCCTTCTTGGACTTGGCCAGGATCGCCGCCGGCAGCCCGGCGTAGTCGGCCTGCGAGAGCACCTTCTGGCCTTCGCCGAGGCCGTACCCCACGAACTTCACGACGCCCTTCGCGGCTTCTTCGCCTCCCGGGGTCCCGGCCTTGCAGAGATCCTTGTTGACGACGATGAACGTCTGCGAGGTGATCGGGTATGCGCTCGGCGCGGCCGAGTTGATGACCTTGATCCCGAGGTTCGCCGGGATCTTCACGCCTTCTCCGGCCGCGGTCGTGGAGGCAAGGGTCGGTTCCACGAACGTGCCCGCTTTGTTCTTGATCGACGCATAGGTGAATTTGTTCTGCAGGGCGTATGCCTGCTCGACGTAGCCGACCGCGCCAACCGTCTGCTTGACGGCGCCGGCGACGCCCGAATTGCCCTTCGCGCCGGTGCCGGTCGGCCACGGCACTTCCTTGCCTTCGCCGACCTTGCTCTTGAATTCCGGATCGACCTCGGAGAGGAAGCTCGTGAAGCCCGAAGTCGTGCCCGAGGAGTCCGAGCGGTGGACGATCGTGACCGCGGTGCTCGGGAGCGTCACCCCCGGGTTCAGCGCCTTGATCTCGGCGTCGTTCCAGGTTTTGACCTTGCCGAGGAAGATGTCGCCGAGCGTCTTGCCGTCGAGCTTCAACCCGGTCTTCACGCCGGGCAGGTTGTAGGACACGGTGATCGCTCCGAGGAACATCGGGATCTGGACCGCCGGGCTCCCGTTCTTGGCGATCGCTTCTTCGTCCTTGGGCTTGAGCGGCGGGTCGCTGGCGCCGAAGTCGACGATCTTGCTCTCGATCGCGGTGATGCCCGCGCCCGAACCGACCGCCTGGTAGTTGACCGTCAGACCCGACTGCGCGGAGGACCACTGTTCATAGACGGGGGCTGCGAACGTCGAGCCTGCGCCGGAGATCGTTCCCGAGGCGGCGGGGGGCGCCGTCGCCGTCTTGGCGCTGGCGCTGGAGGCGGCGGTCGTGCTGGAGCTGCTCGAGGAGCTGCCCGTTGAACCGGAGCTCCCGCATGCTGCCAGGCCCAATGCGAGCACTGCGCAGCCTGCGAGTGCGCTCATCTTGTTCTTGATCACTACGTCTCCTCTGGCTGGATTATCTGTAGACGGCGAGTCGGGCACGCCGCTCTGCGCCGAACGGGCGTGCCGGGCACAGTCTCGTCAGCCCTCGCTCCCACCTATGTGAACATTTCGTGAAGGCTGCGGCTGGAATCTGTAGCCGAAGCCGGGATGCGTGTGGATGAAGCGACGGTCGGGCAGGGCCGTCTCGAGCTTGCCCCGCAGCTTGCTCACGTAAACGTCCACGGAGCGGTCGCCGGGGCGCAGCTCGCCGCCCCACACCGTCCGGAAGAGCTCGTCGCGGGTGATGATCGCGCCGAGCCGGCGGGCCATCGCCACGAGCAGTTCGAACTCGCGCACCGACAGCGTGAGGGCCGCTCCCGTCGCCAGCACGAGGCCCTCGTCGAGTCGGATCTCGAGCTCACCGGCGTACAGGACATCAGCGGGGACGTCGGCGCTCTCGGGCATGGCGGCCACGACGCGCAGCGTCGCAGCTGGGATGCCTCCAGGCGTTGCAAACTCGTGATCTAGTCGTGAAGAATCCGTGAATGGCCGAGGCCGCGAGCGGCGTGGCCATATCCTCCCCGGGATGAGCTTCCTGCGACGCGGTCTCGACCCCGCCCTGATGGGTCTCGTCGAGGAGGCTGCCCGCAATGTCCAGCGCTGTGGCCTGCTGCTGCGCGACCTGCTCACCGACTACCCCGAGCGAGCAACGCTGGCCCGGGACCTGAAGGTCTGCGAGCAGGAAGGCGACCGCATCACCCACGACATCATCCACAGCCTGGCCGGGCGGGGACGGGTACGCGCGCCGTTCGATGCCGGCGACGGATACGCGCTGGCGACGGCCCTGGACGACATCGTCGATCACTCCGAGCAGGCCGCCGCTCAGCTCGGCCTGTACGGCGTCGAGGCGCCGATGGAGCAGGCCGTCGAGTTCACCGAGGTCCTCGTCGGCGCGGGCGAGCAGATCGCCCAGGCGCTCCGCTCGCTGCGCACCGGCACCGAGCTCGGGCCGCACCTCGTTGAGATCCACCGGCTGGAGAACGAGGGCGACAGGCTCCAGCGCGACGGGGTCGCCTCGCTGTTCGCCGGCGGCATCGACCCGATGGTGGTGATTCGCTGGAAGGACATCTTCGAGTCGCTGGAGGCCGCCGTCGACGCCTGCGAGACGGTCGCCCACGTGCTCGAGGGCATCACCCTCAAGCAGCGCCGGCGCTGAGCGTCGTGCAGGCTCGCCTCAGCCGAGCGTCGTGGCCGGCGCGCTGAGCGCCAGCGTCGCCCCGCGTGCGTCACCGACGAAGAACATCTGAAAGCGGACACTGCCGCGCGCCGGTACCTGCTGGAGCACCGAGCGTCCTGCGGCCACGATCTTCGCTCCCCTACGCGCGAGCCCGTAGACGATCAATTCGTGCTGGGTGACCGATGAGCGGTTCACGACAGACCCTTCGGCGCCGGATTCGCCCGCGGCGGGTTCCGTGGCGTGCGCTCCCGCAATCGTGACGGCGGGAACCGCGGCGGCGGTGCCCGGTGCCTGGCCGACGACGGCGCGGACGCTCGCCGCGACACCGGCGGCCTGTACCTGGTCATCGACCCAGCTGAGCTCGGCGTGCGGGGCCAGCACGGCGACCCTCGTGAGGGTCGCTCCCAGGCCGGGGAGCGCGTTGGAGTAGATCGAGGCGCCGTGCGCATCGAGCACGTGGATCTCGATCGGCACGCCGCGGAGCGCGTGCGCGGAGGTGTTGCGCAGCGTGACCACGGCCGCCGTGCCTTCGCGGTCGTGGACGACGGCGCTGGCCCGGACCTGCACGAGCGTGCTCGGGTGCGTGATCGAGAGGCCATGCGCGCCGGCTCCGCCGGCGCGTGCGTGCGCCTTCGCCACCCGTTCGAGCTGCGCGCTCTTTTCGGCGGTGGTCTCGCACCCCGCGAGCGCCAGTGCGGCAAGCGCAAGCGCCAGCGGCGCGAGCGCCGGCGCTCTCACCCGAAGACCCCGCCGACGTAGTCGCGCGTGCGCTGCTCGGCCGGGCGGTCGAACACCTGCTCGCTCGTGCCGTACTCGACCAGCTCGCCGAGGTGCATGAAGGCGACGTGGTCGGCGACGCGCAGGGCCTGCTGCAGGTTGTGCGTGACGATCACGATCGCGACCGTCTCGCGCAGCTCCACGATCAGCTCCTCGATCGTCGCGGTCGAGATCGGATCGAGCGCCGAGCAGGGCTCGTCGAGCAGCAGCACCTCGGGCTCGGCGGCGAGCGCGCGTGCGATGCACAGTCGCTGCTGCTGGCCGCCGGAGAGCCGCAGGGCCGAGCGGTCGAGATCGGCGGCGACCTCCTCGTGGAGCCCGGCGCGGCGCAGTGCCTCGGTCACTGCGAGCTCGAGCTCGGGGCTCCGCCGTCTGCGCCGGCCGCCGCCGCGGGGGTGCTCGACGAGCGCATAGGCGACGTTGTCGAAGATGCTCATCGGGAACGGGTTGGGCTGCTGGAAGACCATGCTCACGCGCCGGCGCAGGTCGTTGACCTCGAGCTCGTGGATCTCCTCTCCGTCGAGCGTGATCCGCCCAGCCCGCGCAGCGCCGGCGGTCACCTCGGTGAGGCGGTTGAGCGAGCGCAGGAGCGTTGTCTTGCCGGAGCCCGAGGCGCCGATCAGTGCCAGCACCTCACCCTGGCGAACCGGCAGGGTGACGTCGCGCACGACCCAGTTGTCGCCGTAGGCCAGCCACACCGACTCGATCGCCATGCGCTCCCGCACGGCGCCGACCGGGGCGGGCAGCGGTCGCGGGCGCGAGCCGGCCGCAGGCGGAGCCGCGGCCGGCGGGGCAGAGCGTGGTGGCGCGACGTAGGGGTCGCGCTCGAGCACGATCCGCCGGACCGGCGGCGGCATCATCGGGTCCATGAAAGCCACCGCGCGATCGCAAGGGGCCCCGCGCGCCGGCGCTCGCGCGGCCGCCCGCCGCCTGTCAGGACGGTCACGAGCGCGTTCAACGCAAGCACGATCATCAGCAGCACGAACGCTGCCGCGTAGGCCTTCTCGTGCGAGTTTCCCTCCCCGGCCGGCGAGTTGTTGTACACGTAGCTGGTCAATGTCGATCCCGTTCCGCGCAGCGCGCCGAGGATCGGCGTGTTGTTGGCCGGTTCGTTCTTCAGCGTCGCGCCGAGGATCAGCGTGATGATCGCGGTGTCGCCGATGATGCGCCCCATCCCGAGCACGACGCCGCTGGCGATGCTCGGACGGATCGCGGGGAGGAGCACGCGCCGGATCGTTCTCGCGCGCGTCTTGCCGAGCGCGTAGGAGGCCTCGCGCAGGCGGTCGGGAAGCTGCGCGAGGGCCTCGCGCGTGGAGGCAACCACCAGCGGCAGGGCGAGGAACGACATGACGGCACCCGCCGCGATGAACGACTGCCCGGTGACGGTCCCGTTGAAGGCCTTCTCCGAGAGGAAGCCGAGGAAGCTCGCGGAGAACACGAGCAGACCGAAGATCGCGAGCACGACGCTCGGCACGCCGGCCATCATCTCCAGGGCCGACTCGACCGCGCGCGCCAGCCACGCCGGGCGACCGTACTCCGACAGCCACGCCGCCAGCGCGACGCCGGTCGGGGCGGCGAGCAGCGTGCCGATCGCCGTCACGAGCAGCGTCCCGATGATCGGGTCGCTGAAGCCGCCGCTCTGGGTCTGGTGCAGCGACGGCGAGGGGGACTGGACGAACTCGCTCAGCTTCAGGTAGGAGACGCCCTTGAGGAACATGTACAGGACGATCGCGGCAGCGATCAGGCACAGCCCGATGCCGGTGACCCAGCAGAGCACGTACGCGGCCCGGTCGACCAGCGGCCACGACGCGATGCTCGCGCGTCGCGGCAACGACGGCGGCCCCGCCTGTGGGCGCGGCAGAGTTTCGCTGGCCATCAGGCGCGCATTCCGTAGCGCTTGAGCGGTTGCTTGGCCGCCCAGCCGGCGAGTGAGAGCATCGTCGCCGACACGAGCAGCACCGCCCCGATCGCGTAGATCGTGTGGCCCAGCGGCCCGATCGTCAGGCCCTCCGATTCCTGGAAGATCTGCGCCGCCATCGGGCGCACCGGCTCGAACAGGAACGTCAACCCGTCGAGCGGGTTGGCGGCGAACGCCCGTCCGCCGGAGACCATCGCCAGCATCACCGCCTCACCCAGCGCGCGCGCGGTCGCGAGCACCGTGGCGGCGGCGATCGCCGGGCGCGCCGTGCGCAGCGAGATGCGCCAGATCGTGCGCCAGCGGTTGACGCCCAGCGCGGCCGAGCCTTCACGCCACGACGGCGGCACCGCGGCGAGCGCGTTGGCGCTGATCGCGACCATGATCGGCGTGATCATCACGGTCAGGATCAATGTCGCCGTCGTCAGGTTCTCGCCGTTGAGTTGGACGACGTAGGCGACCGACTGCTTGCGCGCGTTGTCGAGCAGGTGTTCGTTTATCCACGGTGCGATCGCGAGGATCCCGATCAACCCGTACACGACCGAGGGGACGCCGGCGAGCAGCCTGATGACCGGCTCCAGCAGCGCCCGCACGCGCGCCGGGGCGAACTCGGTCAGGAAGATCGCCGCCAGGGTCGAGACGACGAGCGCGAGCGCGACCGCGAGGACCGTCGTCAGAGCGGTGCCCCACACCAACGGCCAGGCCCGGAAGTACAGCGGCCCGTGGCCCGCCAGAGGCGTGCCTTCGCGCATCACCCGCAACTGGGTGTCGACGTCTCCGCCGGAGCCGAACCAGCTCAGGCCGTTGTAGGAGAACGACGGCCACGCCTTGACCAGGACGGTCACGACGAGCAGCCCGATCACAACCAGGACGGCGACGGCGAGCGCGCCGAGCGTTCGCTCGACGCGCTCGTCGCTCCTGGTGGCGCTCGCCGGACGGATGCGTGTCACGAAGCCGGCGAGCAACGACGTCAGTGGATCGCTATCCAGCTGGAGCTGATGATCCTTTTGGTCGTCGTGTTACCGCTCGTGACCCATTTGAGGAACTTCAGCGTTTCCCCCTTCGGAATGCCCTTCGTAACCATCCAGAAGTTACGTACGCCGCTGTACTGACCGGACTTGGCGTTGCGCAGGTTGCAGGGAATCCCCTGGTAGGCGACCGCGTTGACGCCAGCCGTGTAGGCGAAGGAAACGAAGCCGATCGCCTGCTTGTCGCTGCTGACCGCGTTCTGCTCGAGTCCGTTGGAGGTCTCGGCCGAGGCCGTCGGCGAGATCTTCAGCGTTTCGCCGAGGAAGATGTGCTGGAAGGCGTCCTGCGTACCGGATGCGCCGTCACGGTCGAACAGGTCGATCGGCCCGGATATGCGCGCTCCGGGCACACCGCTCCAGTCACGGATGCGGCCGGTGAAGATGCCTTCGACCGTTTCCTGGGAGAGGTTGGAGACGGGGTTCGAGGGATTCGTGATCACGCACACGCCGTCGCGCGCGATCTTGGTGAAGACGAGGCCTTTCGGATCGACGCCGCGGATCGGGTCGCGCGAGGAGTCGCCGATGTCGAACTGGCCCTTGGACGCGCCGCTGATGCCGACGTCGGACTGGCCGCCGCCGACCTTCGGAGCGGGGATCTTGGGATACGCCTGGTGGTAGGCCGTGGCGAGTTTCTGGGCCAGCGGCAGCACGGACGTCGAGCCGCCGATGATCAGGCGCTTGGCGAGGGCGCCGGCGGGGACGGCCAGCAGCAGCCCGAGGACGATTGAAGCGATCAGGGTGCGGTGCACGCGCACGGTAGTTCTCCTTTTCGATCAGATGGCAAAACGGCTGTGGCGTCGGTGACGCTCGGGCGCAGTAACAGATTCGAGGTGTGAATGGATGCGCTCTTGCACCGGCACCTCACCCCGCCGGGAAGGGTGTCGAGCCCCGCGACCACTTGTGTTTCGTTTTTGTGAACGCGGCCCGATCATTGGCCGGCACGGCGATGTGTAAATGTTGTGAAGGGGGCAGGCCCGGTGTGAACGGTTTGTAAAGGGAGGCTCACGGGGCCTGTGTTGTTTTTGTGAACGCCATTGCATTTCCGCGGTGCGCATGTGACGCTCCCGCTCGCCCGGCTTCGCGATCGCTGCGCGCCCCTCCGACAATCCCGAAAGGGGGGCGCCGCTGCTCGTGAGGCGGTCGCATACCGACATGACCGACGAGCCCAACCCACCCCTGCCACCTCCTTCCCCGAGCGCCAACGGCGCGAGCTCCGACGGCACCTCCCGCGCCGGCGCGGGAGCGGTGCGCTCGGGACTGGCGCACCGCCGCAACCCCGTGCTGGCAGCGCTCGGGAGCTTCCTCACGGCCGTCCGGCGGGTGGCGCTGCGCGACCCGCTGTCGCTGTTCCTGCTGCTCGCCTCGATCGTGCTCGCGATCGCCTTCGCGACGCTGCTCGGGGCGATCAAGCCGGGCAGCTCCGGGCGCCAGATCCCGCTGTCCTCGGTGCAGCAGCTCGCCAAGCACCACCAGATCGCCTCCGCGGTGCTGCTCGACCACGACAGTCGCGTCGAGCTGACCACGACACCATCGACCCCGCCGGTGTCCTCGACCGGCGTGGGGGGCACGGCGGCGGCGGGCCAGGCGACGCCCCTGCAGGCTCCCCAGCAGCTGTGGGCGGCCTATCCGGCCTCCGGCGCGCAGACCCAGCAGCTCGCCAGGGAACTGTTCGCCTCCGGGGCGACCGTCACGGTGGATCAGCAGGCGGGCAAGCCGACGAAGGCGATCATCGTGCAGTTCCTGATCCCGATCCTGTTGCTCGTGTGCCTCTTCTCGCTGTTCACGCGGCTCGGCGCCGACGGCGGCGCCGGGGGCCTCGCAGCCTTCTCGGAGTTCACCGGCAAGGGGCGTCGCAAGGGCAAGGGCACGCGCGACCGGATCACCTTCGCCGATGTCGCCGGAGCCGGCGAGGCGCTCGCGGAGCTCAAGGAGATCCGCGACTACCTGTCCGATCCGAGCAAGTACCTGGCGGTCGGCGCGGCGGCGCCGAAGGGCGTCCTGCTCGTCGGCCCCCCCGGTACCGGCAAGACGCTGCTGGCCAAGGCCGTCGCCGGCGAAGCGGACGCCGCCTTCTTCTCCGTGTCGGGCTCTGACTTCGTCGAGTCGCTCGTCGGCGTCGGTGCGGCGCGGGTTCGCGATCTCTTCCGCAAGGCGCGCAAGGCGTCGCCCGCGATCATCTTCATCGACGAGCTCGACGCCGCCGGGCGCAAGCGTGGCGCGGGTATCGGCCAGGGCAACGACGAGCGCGAGCAGACGCTCAACCAGATCCTGGTCGAGATGGACGGTTTCGCGGGCGACGGCGGGCTCGTGGTGATGGGAGCCACGAACCGGCCGGACATCCTCGATCCGGCGTTGCTGCGCCCGGGGCGTTTCGACCGCCAGGTCGTCGTCGACAACCCCGACGTCCACGGGCGCCTGGAGATCCTGCGCCTGCACGGCAACAAGCGCCCGCTGGCCCCCGACGCATCGCTCGAGGAGGTCGCGCGCCAGACACCCGGGTTCAGCGGCGCGGAGCTCGCCAACGTGATCAACGAGGCGGCGCTCCTGAGCGTGCGCGACGGGCGCGCGCAGATCGATCAGGGCACCTTGGAGGAGGCGATCGACCGGGTCGTCGCAGGCCCCGCCAAACGCCATGTCCTCAGCGAGCAGGAGCGCTGGCTGATCGCGATCCACGAGGCTTCCCACGCGGTCGTGACGGACGCGCTCGGGCACACGACCTCGACGCGCAAGCTCTCGATCGTCGCGCGCGGGCGCCAGCTCGGCACGGCCGCGCACATGCTCTCCGATCGCGATCAGGTGATCATGTCCAAGCGCGACCTGCAGGCGCAGCTGATCGTGATCACCTCCGGTTTGGCGGGGGAGCTGATCGCGTTCGGGCACTCCTCCACCAGCGTGCACGACGACCTGCATGCCGCGACGGCGCTGGCGCGCAGCATGGTCACGTCGTTCGGGATGTCAGAAGCCCTCGGGCTCGTGACGATCGGCGAGAAGTCCGGCGAGGTGTTCCTCGGCGCCTCGCTGCAGGACCTCGGCTCGGTCGGTCCGGAGACCCTGAACGTCATCGACAACGAGGTCGAGCGGCTCGTCGGTGACGCCGCGGCGCGGGCGGGCGCGATCCTCGATCGCAACTGGCACACCGTCGAGGAGACCGCGACAGCGCTGCTCGAGCAGGAGACGCTGTCCGGGGTCGCGCTCGACGCCGTCCTCTCGACCGTGCAGGAGGTGACGCTCGAGGAGCTCCACGACGTGCGCCGGGCCAGCCCGGCTCGCGAGCGCAAACAAACACCATGAGGCGCCTCGCGCCGTCCCCGGCGATGATCATCGCGCTCGTCGCGCTGGTGTTCTCCACCACCGGCCTCGCCGACGCCGCCCGCCGCGCCGTCCTCAGCTCGATCGCCGGGCACCCCGTGAGCAGCAGGCCCCACAAGAACGGCATCCTCCTGCTGGGCGCCAACGCCAAGTTCCCGGCCGCCGCGATCCCGACCGTCCGCAACGCCTCGCGAGTCGGCGGCAAAACCGCCGAACAACTCGCCGGCAGCTGCCCACCCGCCACCGTCGATCTGGGCAGCTGGTGCATGGACACCGCGCCGTATCCGCTGACGAACGCGCAGGTCGGCAAGAACAACTACGTGTGGGCGAGCAAAGCCTGCGAGGCCGAAGGCGGCTGGCTGCCGACGGCCGCTCAGCTGATCGGCGCGGCCGATCGCGTGAAGCTCGAGTCGACGATTCACGACTCGCAGCTGACAGCCACCGTGCAGCTGGACCCGACGCGCGGCCTGCAGGACCAGCGCGAGATGACCGCCACGCTGGTCACGACCGAGGCCGGCGCTGCCGCCGCGGGCTTCGAGGGCGTGAGCGAAGGCTCGACCGGGAATCCCCGCCAGGGCCAGGCCAACCCGGCTCCGCTGCCGGCCAACCCGATGCCCGAATCGCTGCAGTACGTGACCGTCTACAGCAACGGGCAGAAGGGCGGGTTCGCCGGTTCGGAGCCGGTCATCGATGCGGAGAACTTCCGCTGCGCCTTCAACAAGACCGTCGGAGCGCTCAACAAAGCCGAATCTTGAGGGCACTGTCGCGATGTTCGAGAACAAGCTCGCGATATCCCGCCGGCGGAGACGCTCGCTCGCGGGCCGCTGGCGGCGCCTTTTGGCGCTCGCGAGCGCGCTTCTCCTGCTCCCTGCCGCAGGCGCGCGCGCGGTGATCCTCCCGGCGGTCAGCCTCGACGGCCCGAGCGAGGAAATCATCGCCTTCGGTGGGGTCGCGATGGCCGAAGACGGGACCGGCGGCGCCGTCTACCTCAAGCGCGTCGATGGCGTCGCGCACGTGTTCGTCGCGCGCTACGTGGAACATCATTGGCTCGCGCCGGTGCGCGTGGACACGGAAGAGCCCTTTGCGGCCAGTTGGGCGCGCATCGGTGCCGGCGAAGGCGGGGAGCTCGAGGTCGTGTGGGCGACGCCGTTCGCGACACAGAACGGTCGCCCGGTCGAGGAGCTGCTCGGAGCGACACTGGGAGCGGGGGCCGCCGGCTTTGGGCCGGCGATGATCATCGATCCCGACATCCGCAACGGGACCGGGACGAGTCCCGATCTCGCGATGAGCACGACGGGGCAGGCGGACGTCGTCTACCGCGTCGTCGACGAAAGCAAAACGGCGACGGCGCTGCTGCGTCCCGGCGATGTGATCGAGGAGGTGCGCGTGGCGCACTTCAACGGCGAAACGTGGTCCCGGCTCGGCTCGGTCAATCGCAACACGGCCATCTCCATGCGCCCGCCGAGCGAAGCCAACGCGCCGAAGATCGCGATCGGTCCGACCGGCAACGGAGTCGTCGTCTGGCAGGAGCCGGAAATCACCGGCGCAGCCCGAATCTGGGCGCGCCGAGTGTTCGGCCGGAGTCTCGACTACGTGCTGCCGGTCAGCGCGGCGAGCCTGTCGGGCACGCCGCTGCAGGGCGAGGCCGACGCTCCGAGCGTGGCGATCTCGCGACTGGGCGAGGCGGTCGTCGCCTATCGCCAGGCGGCCGGCCCCGGCTCGCCGCTGCCCGGGCCGCGCATCTTCCTGAACACTCTGCCGGACGGTGAATCTGCGGACGGCTCGCAGTTCGCGGGCGCCGCCGTGGCGGATCAGGCGGTCCCAGGTGGCGCCGCGGCCGCGGTCGGTGCGCCCAGCGTCGACATCGACGAAAAGCAGGAGCTGAGGCTCGTCTATGACAGCAACGGCACGCCGCGCGTCGTCGTCGGCAATGACCGCGGCGTGTCGGGGACGGTTTCGCTCGGCCCCGGGTTCGCCGGCGGCGAAACCTCGGCAGTGAGCGTGATGAACCCGGCCGGTGGCGGGATCTCGGCGTGGCCGAGCGCGGACGCCGGGGGGGCGCCCGCTGTAGCCGTGCGCGAGGACTTCCCCGAAGGCGGCGTCCAGACCGCGCTCGTCTCTGCGGGGGCGGGCGGCCCCGTGTCCGAACTGGCCGTCGCGCGGTCGGGGCTCGGCGACGGGATCATTGGCTTCCGCGCGGGCCCAGTCGGACAGGCGTCGATCGTAGTCTCGAGCGTGAGCGCTCCGCCGGCGCAGTTCGTCGTCAGCTTGCCGAAGACCTGGGTCCGTCCCGGCGCCGCGCAGGTGTCGTGGCAGCCGGCCGCGAGCGCGGATGCTCCGCTGCGCTATCAGGTGGTGCTCGACGGCCGCAAGATCCCCACGCCCGCCGGGGCGTTCCGGCTTGGTCTCGGGCGAGCCGGGGGGGACGGCAGCCATCGCGTCCAGGTGCTCGCCACCGACCTCGACGGCGAGGCCACGCTCACCCCGCCCGCAGCCGTGCGCATCGACGCGACCCCGCCGACGGCGACCGTTCGCATCGCGCGCGGCAATGCGATCGTCGTACAGGTACGTGACAGCTCCTCGGGAGTCGCAGCCGGGGCGACCTCGGTCAGCTTCGGCGACGGCCGCTTCGCCCACGGTCGCGCACGCGTGCGCCATGCCTATGCGCACGCCGGCACCTACCGGATCGTCCTGCACTTGCGCGACAAGGCCGGCAACGCAGCGGTCATCCACAAAAGCGTGAGGGTGCCGTGAGCGTGCGCGGCGTCGGAGCACTGCTGACGGTCACGCTTGCCGCGAGCATCACGTCTGTCCCAGCCGCGCGCGCGGACGTCTTCGGATCGATCTCGCTGGCGTCCGAGGATCCATTCCAGCAGGCCGACTACGCGCACGACTCGGCGATCTCCGGCGACGGTCGCTACGTCGCCTTCGACGGCTCCTTCGGCGGCGCGACCGGAGTCTGGCGACGCGATCTGCAGACGGGGGTCGTCGAACGCGTCGCCGGTGGTGACGCCGAGCGTCCCTCGATCAGCGCCGACGGGCGCTTCATCAGCTTCACGACGACCGCTCGCCTGACGCCCGGCGACCGCAACGAAGGCCCCGACGTGTACGTGCGAGACATGGAAGTCCGATCGAGTCAGCCCTGCGCCGCCCCCGCGGAAGGCGAACCACCGCGGCCGTGCCCGTTCACGCTCGCCTCGGCCGTCGACGGCGGCGAAGAAGCGCTCAGCTACGCGCCATCGGTCGAACCGGCGGCATACGGCTCGGTCGCGAGCGGGCGCAGCGCGCTGAGCGCCGATGGACGCAACGTCGCGTTCATCACCACCGCGGTCTCCGATCTCCTCGGGCCCCGCCCCCCGCAGCCGCCGAGCACGCCTGCGATGCAGGTGGCGGTGCGCAACCTCGACACGCGGAGCACGCGCTTGGTGAGCGTCAGGGCGCCGGCGAGCGAAGAATCCCAGCCCGTCTCCTCGCTCGAAAACTCAAAGCCGGTGGGTGCCGTGTGGTCGGAAGGCGAGGTGCCGCCGCGGTTCGCGACGATCGAGTCATACGGACGCACACCCCCGGCGGGCGCGTCGATCAGCGCAGACGGCTCGACGGTCGCGTGGCTCGGCGTGAACGTCGGCGAGCAGGCGGCCTTGCTGCCCGGAGAAGCTCCGGTCCCGAAATATGCGGAGCCCCTGTGGCGGCGGATCGCGGACGGCCCGGCGGCGCCGACACGGCGCATCACGGGCGGCTCGGACCCGCTCAGCCCGGCCTGTATCGCAAGCGGGGAGCAGGCCGTCCCCCAACAAGGGTCCGCCGGCGATCCCTGCCAGGGTCCCTTCGAGGCCGAAGTCGAACCGACCGCGCCGGGGACCTGGAGCGGTGAACGGGAAGACAACTCGGTCCCCCAGCTGAGCGCCGACGGCTACACCGTCGCGTTCCTGGCCAACGCCCCGCTCGCGGCCTTCGGCGCGAACTTCGCCCGCAACGGCAACCACAGCGACGTGTACGTCGCGGACATGCATGCCGGGCTCACGCGCGTGCAGTCGCTGCGGGCCCTCACCGAGCTCGCGAGCGGTGACAGCGCCGACCTCGCCACCAACGCGCCGATCGTCGACCTGGGAATCTCGCCGGACGGAACGCAGATCGCTTTTACCACCAAGCGAACGGTCTTCCCGCTCGGCGTGCCCGCATACGTGAGCGCCCCCGACGCGGTTCCGGGAATGGTCGAACTTTTCTCGGCCGACCTCGCCAACGAGACGCTGACACGCGTCACGCGCGGCTTCGAAGGTGGCGCGAGCGAACACCCACACGAAACCAAGCAGACCGGCGAAGACCCCTACACGATTTCCACCGACGGGGCCCTCTCGCCGTCGTTCTCGAGCAACGGGGACACGCTCGCCTTCTCCTCGACGGCCGACAACCTCGTCTACGGCGACGGGAACACCCCGCCGCCCGGACACGAAAGCGCGACCTTCGACGGCAGCGACGCGTTCGTCGTCTCGCGCATCCTGTTCGCTTCCTCGACGCCTGAGCAATACGTCTCCCCGCCGCCTGCCGAACCGGCGCTTACGCCCACCTGGCGGCTCTTCGCGACAGCTCTCTCGCGCCGGGACGGCACGGTCGTCCTGCACGTGACGGTGCCGGCGCCGGGCACACTGCTCGCCGCCGCCCGCGGCACGCTGCGCGTTCGCGTCAAGGCGCGGGGTCGCGCCTCGCGCCGGCCCTATCGCGCGATTGCTGCAACCGTCGCGACGCGGAGGGCCGGCACGCCCGGCGCCGGCACGATCACGATCGTCCTGGCGCTCGCGCGCCGCTATGCGGCGCTCGCCCGCCGCAGTGGCGGCCTCGCGGCGACGGTATCGCTCGTCTTCTCGCCGTCCGGGCACAGCGCGCTGC
Organism: Solirubrobacteraceae bacterium; assembly: GCA_036498325.1. Lineage (GTDB taxonomy): Bacteria > Actinomycetota > Thermoleophilia > Solirubrobacterales > Solirubrobacteraceae > Palsa-744. The sequence continues at coordinate 72,265 of DASYFR010000024.1, read as the reverse complement.
GCGACACGGTGCGGGTGAGGTTCACGCGCGCCGCCGCGCGAACGGTGAAGCGTCGCGCGCGCCGCGCCCCGCGCCAAATGGTGGGTCATCGATGAGGGGGGCCAGAGCGACGGGCCTCTTCGCGAGCCTGACGGCGTCGCTGCTCGCGGCTTTCCTCCTCGCCGGGCCCGCCTCCGCCCAGCCGCTCGCGGACGACGGCGGCGCGAGCTGGCGTCTGGAACAGCCGCCACCGCCGCCACCGCCACCCGGGGTCCAGGGGTCCTCGACGCCGGTCGGGCTCGGCCGGATCGGCGATATCCAATTCTGGTCGCCCAACCGTGGCCTGCTCACGACCGCCGGCAACGGCTCGACGATCCCGCCGGGCCTGTGGGCCTACAACGGCAGGGAATGGCACGAGCTCTCCACCGTCTGCGGGGCGAGCGACGGGCGGATCGTGTGGACAGGGCCTGACAGCTTCTGGACGATCTCCGACGGTCGTCCCGGCCAGGCTTCGGACGCCGCCGGCAACCCGCCGCCCCTGATCGACAACACGCTCTGCCACTTCGAAAACGGTCGCGTGGTCGCCTCCTACGCGTCGCTGGCGTTCCGCGTCGACTCCTACCAGCCGATGCACGCCGCCGGCTGCCTCGGTCCGAGCGACTGCTGGTTCGCAGGCGACGCGCTGCCGGCGCCGCAGAGCGGGTCCTTCCACCTGCACTGGAACGGCAGCTCGCTGAGCGCCGAACCGAACACGCAGAACGGCTATCCCGTCGCCGATCTGCACAGCTTCGCCGGGCAGCTGTTCGAAAGCGTGCAACTGTCCGGCCCACTGACCTCGGAATCCTCGGCGCTGCGCCTGATCAACCCCGAGGGCATCGTGCCGCAGTTCGAAACGCCGGCGAGCCTGCCGTTCTACGGCGGGGAAGAGTTCCCCACCGCGCTCGAAGCATTCCATCTCTCCGACGCCGACGGCGCATTGTGGGCGGCGGCGGGGCCGGTCCGCGAAACCCCCTCGGGCTCGGCCCCTGGCCAGGTCACGGTGGCCCGCTACGACGGACAGCGTTGGCGCCAGTTGCTCGGCGCGGCGAGCGAACCGTCGGGCGCCGCGACGTTCCCAGAAGACACCGTCACCGCGGTCGCCGGCGAGCCCGGAGGCGAAGCTGCGTGGCTCGCGCTCGACACCGCGAACGACGTGCTGCAGCCAAGCCCCGTCGCGACCGCGCGCGTGGCGCGCATCACCGCCGCCGGGACGCTCTCCCAGGAAGACAACCTGCAGCTTCCCGCAGGGGCGGAAACGGCGCCCAAGGGCGCCGCGGCGAAGATCACATGTGCGGCGCCGCACGACTGCTGGCTCGCGAGCACGCAGGGGTGGCTCTACCACCTGAGCACGGGCAGCGAAGAACTGCCGCTCGACACAGACCCCGCGTTCGCCGGCCTGATCACCGAACGCCCGGCCGATGAAGGCGTGCCCCAGGTGGCGCCTGACACGCTCCCAGCGGACAACTCGGGTCTGCTCGGCGAACCGCCTCCAACAATCGGCGTGCTGCCGGAAAACCCGAAGGAACAGCCGCCTCGCGTGCACGTGGCGCTGCTTTCGCACATCCACTCGCGCCTTGTGCACGGCACCACGCTCGAACTGCGCTTCCATCTTGCCGTCCGGGCACGCATCCGTCTGCTCGCCCGACGCAAGCAGACGCTCGTCGCAAGCACCCCCCGCCGTGTCCTTGCGGGCGGAAACCGCCGCCTGCTGCTGAAGCTCGACCCGCGCAGGTGGCCGACCAAGCTCCAGCTACAGACTCACGCCCTGGCGCCGCTGCCCACCGTCGTCGCCGGCGAAGGGTCGGGTGGCGGAAGCCAGACCGTCAGCACGCGGTTCGCGGTGCTGCCACGTTTTGCGCAAGAGCTGACGGCAGGCCAACTCCCGTGACGCGGGTGTTCGGCTGCTCGCGCCGGTCGCGACGCCGGCGCCTCGGCGCGTTGGCGCTGCTGGCGGGGCTCGTGTCGATCACGGTGATGCTCGCGCCAGGGGGCGGAGCGAGCTCGCGCGCGGCAGTTTCGGGAGCGCCCGGAGAAGCGGTTCCCCAGACCGACAACTCGGTCCCGGCACCGAACGTCACGATGGTGGGCTCTTCTCCGCAGGAGGCGCCGAACGAGACCTGGGGCGTCGGTCGCGGCAACGGCTCCGCGCTCTATCACTCGACGCTCGTCCGCTACACGAAGGTATCCGGCTGGACGCTCGGGCCTGAATTCCAGGACGCGAGCGGCGCCCCGCTGACGGCGTTCCGCCTCGCGGCCCCCGGCGGCGGCACCGCCAGCCCGCTCGCCGGCCGATTCACGCCGACCGGCAGCGGCGTGCTCGTCGGCGAAGAGCCCCCCATCGAAGGCGCCACAGAACCACGCCAGGTCGTTCTCACGCGGGATCCCGGCGGCGCCTTCCGCGAAACGCAGCCCTTTCCGGCGACCGGCGAACTCGCGTTGAAGCCGGGAGAAACCCTGTTCGCGCCCGGTCGTGCGCCGTTGCTGACGGCACTCGATGAAGGCTCCGCACGGGCCGGGGCTTTGATCGTCCCGGTTACCGCGAGCGCCCCGGAGGCGAGCGTGCTCCATTGGAACGGCACGGGCTGGACGCGCGAGCCGATCGAACTCCCGCCCGCCACGAGCGGGGACTTTCGGGTGCTCGCGATCGCCGCCTCCTCGCCGTCGAACGCGTGGCTGCTCGGCCAGCTGTCCTCGGGGAGCGGCTACCCGCCCGGCGCGGTCGCGCTGTTCCACCGCAAGCCCGCGAGCGGTGAAGGAGCCGTGTGGGTGCCCGCCGGAGGCGAAGCCGAAGCGCAACCGCTGAGCGTCAAGGGCGCGACGTTCACCGTCGCGCACACGGGCGAGCCGCCCTCGGTCCAGGCGCAGCTTCTGACGGTCACCGAAGCGGGCCTGTGGATCGACGGCGAACGTGCGGACACGCACGCGTCGACGACGCTGTTCTTCAAGCCCGAAGGCGAAGGCGGGAAAGTGGCGGGCAGCTGGTGCGCGAGCGGATGCGACTACGAACTCCCGCTGGCGCTGCCGGCGGGGCCCTCGCGCAGCTTTGCCTGGGCGAGCGCAGGGACGAGCTTCGGCGAACGCGTCATCACCGGGCTCGCCGAGGGCGCGAGCCTGCGCCTGCAAGGCACCACCTTCACGCGCGTGCTCGGTCTCGGGAGCACCCCCACATCCACGCCCGGCGGTGCCTACGGCGCGGCATTCTCGAGCGTCCGCGAGGGCTGGCTGGGAGCGCAGCAGCTGCCCGTCCACCTGACCACCGAACCGCTCGCCAGCCGCCTGACGAACTGGCCGGTCTCGTTCCGCCACGCCCTCCTGGCCGTGGCGCCCCAGCCGGGGGTGCCGGTTGGCGCGATCTCCAGCCAGGCGCTCGCCGTCGGCGATCAGGGTGAGGTGGCGCGCTACATACCGGGAGACGGGTGGACCCCGGAAAGCCTTCTTTCCGCCGGCGGTCGGCGCGAAACGCCGCGGCTGCGCGCCGTCGCGTGGCCGACGCCGATGCGTGCATACGCCGTCGGCGACAGCGGCAGCGGACCGCAGATGTGGCTGTGGCGCGGCGAGACCGGGCTGTGGGAAGCCGATCCGGCAATTCCCTACAACTTCCGCGGCAACCTGATGGGCATCGCCTTCGACCCCAACAACCCGGCGCGCGGATACGCGGTCGGCGAGAGCGGCGTCCTGCTCAGCTACGGCAAGAGCTGGAGCCAGGAACAAGCGCTGCCCGCCGAAGTTGCCGGGGCGACGTTCACCTCGATCGCCTTCGCGGGCTCGCAGGCGATCGTCACCTATCGCAAGCTGCTCGATCGCTCCCGGGTTGGCAGCTACGTCGGCGGTCTGCTCGTCAACGAAGGCGCGGGATGGCACGTCGACCAGGGCGCGGCAGCGGCGATGGGCAGCGAAGTCCCGCTCGTCGTCGCCGGACTCACCGACGGTGGCGCCGCTTTCGCCGCCCAGTCTCCGACATCCGGCGAAGGCGCGCGGATCTTCGAGCGCCAGGCGGCCGGCGGCGCCTGGCAGCCGGTGGCCACGCCGTTTCCCGGGGGCGGTGCGCCCGGGTCGCTGTCGCTGTTCCGCGAAGGGGGCGCTCTGCGCGTCGTCGCCGCCGGGCAGGCGGCGGCGGGCTTCGCCGTTGAAAGCGTGCCGCCCTCGCCGCCGGGCTTCCCGCCGCCGCTGATCGAACCGTACGGGGTCGGCTCGAACACGAAAAGTGGCGTGCTGCGCCAGACCGCGACGGGATGGTCCGACGAGGAGCACGAACTCAACGACGCGACCGAACCGCCGGGCCAGTACAGCCGCTACGACACCGTCTACCAGCCCGATCCGGTCGCCGCCGTGCTCGTCGATCCGAGCGGCGCCCAGGGCTGGGCCGTGGGTGGCTTCGTCGACAACGTCAACGCCACGGGCGTGCTGGACACGGCGGATATCCAGCGCTACCCCGCCGACGGCGTCGTGCCCACCGGGATCGGCTCCGCCCCGGTCGCCCTCGATCCGGGCAAGGCGACGTTCGCGATCGGCGGCGGGGCCCAGTGCGCGGCGCCGTGCGCCCAGCGCGCGCAGGCGGGGGTGGGTCCCGACGTGTGGCTGGGCTCGGCCCTCGCGCGTGCCGCTCAGATCGGTGTACGTGCCTTCATATACACGGGGCCGCGTGTCACGAGCGGCGAAACTGTCGGTCCGCCGACCCTGGCGCTCCCCTACAGCGACGAGCTCGAACGCTATGCCGCGCTGCTCCGCCAGGCGCCGGCGACGCTGCCGACGTTCGCCGCCGCGTCGCCCACCGATCTCGACGGCCAGCAGGGCGAGGGTGCCGCATTCCAGAGCGTCTTCGGTGCCCTGCCGCAGTCGCCCTTCGGCGGCTCGGGTGCGATCCAGCCGATCACCCAGACCGGTGACTGCGCGGATGCAGCCGGCTGCCAGGGGGCCTACTACTCGTTCGACTCATCAGGGCCGGCGGGCACCGTCCGCGTGGTCGTACTCGACGACAGCAGCGATATTCAGCCGGCGCAGCTGGCGTGGCTCGAAGCCGAACTGCGCAGCGCCAAGGGCGCGCAGACGCCGGCGATCGTGATCGGGAACGCCGATCTCAACGGGCAGGTCGCGGCCGGGGACGCCGCCGCCGCGGGCGTTGCCCGTGCGCTCGTGAATCCCGCTGCGAGCGCCTCCGCATACTTCTTCGAGGCGCCGGAACACAACATCACCGAGAAGCTCCCGGGCTCCTCGATCCCGGCCTACGGATCCGGCACGCTCGGCTACGTCAACCACCAGGCCGAGGAAAGCGGGGCCTTCACCGGCGCCAGCGGGTTCCTGCTCGGCGAAGTCGAATTCGCCCAGTACAGCGCGAGCACGAACGTTGCGCCGGTGACAGCGAGCCTGATCCCGAACGTCGGCGAGCTCGCGCTGGAAGCGCAGAGCGGGACGCTGCTCCGGCGCAGCCAGACGGCGCTGTTCGCCGGGCTCGCGAGGCGGCCGCGTGCCGGCAACGTGTCGCGCCCAGGCGAAGTCAGGCCGGAAACCGACCCGTACATCCCGATTCCCGCGGAATGCGTCGGAACGGCCTGCGCGAACGGGCTGTTCCCGAAGTACGCCTTCACCTCCTCGCGCCCGGACATCGGCAACTTCGTCGAGCAGAACCTGGCGCTCTCGCGCAGCGCGGTCCTGCTCGGCGCCAACGGCGAACCGATCCCCGATCAGGAATCCGGTCTCTTCTGCGCCTACAACGCCGGCACGACGATCGTCACGATCAGTGCCGGGGGCCTGTCGGCATCGCTGCCGGTGACCGTGCAGGCGGGCAGCGTCCGCCGTCCGTGCGGCACGCAGCCGCTCAAGGAACTCCCCGCCAGCGCTTCCGGGGGGGCGCCCGTCCCGAGCCCGGCGCCCTCGCCGACGCCCGCGGGGACGGCGCCGTCCTCCTCGCCGCCCCCGCCGGTCGTCCCGGTGCCGCCGGCGCCCGCAGTCACCCCGGCTCACGCTCCCGCGCCGCCGCCGCCGCCGGCGCCCGCCTTCGTGCTCGCCGCCGCGCCAACCGCAGCGCTGCCGGCAATCCTCCCGCCGCCGCTGCCGACGCCTGCGCGCCCGACCCCGCCGAGTGGGACCTCCGCAGTCACCTCCCCCGTCGAGGCTCCGGAAAAGGAAGAAAAGGAGGAGGAGGCGACGGAGTCGGTGGGCAACAACGCGGCCGCCTACAGGCCCTCCGAACACGAGACACCGCCGGTCTACCTGCTCTCGATCCTCGTGCTCGCCGCCTTCGCCGGCGCGAGCGTGCGCCGGCGTTCCCGTCCCGGCAGGCGCGAAGTGCGCGTCGCGCCGGCGACGATCAACTCGTCGCGCTGGCAGCGCCGCGTGAGCCGCGACGAGTGAGGTTCACATTCACATCACCTTCTGTTCACACCGCTTCACGGCTTCGCAACAGAAAGCTCACCACGAGCATGCACCATGGGAGGAGGGCTCACGCCTCGGGAAGAGAAGCGGCCCGCCCCTGCCCCGACCCGCGCGCAACGGATGCGCGATCCGCCAAGAGCGAACGATAGGAATTCAATGCTCAAGCCCGCCCGTCTGAAGTCGTGGTTGATCGTCCTGGCAGCGCTGTGCGCCGCGGCCGCCGCGATTCCCGCCGCTGCGGGCGCGCAGGCGTTCGGTGAACTCTCACGCTTCGGCTCGGAAGGTGTCGGCAACGGGCAGTTCAAGGAGGCCGGCGCAGAAACCGTCGCATTCGGGGTCGACCCGACCACGAACAACGTGTTCGTCGGTGACAAACCGGCGGCGCACACGGCGCGCATCCAGGAGCTCAGCGAAACCGGCACGTTCCTCGGTGCGGCCACGCTCGTCGTCAAAGGCGAAGAAACCGGGATCGAGGGGGTCGCGGTCGACCCCGCGCTGCACCGCTTCTACGTGCTCGTGGTGCAGACACGCAACTCGAGCCTAGCCAACGACCCGGAAGTGACGGCCGCGGCCGCCCTCTACGCCTTCTCGACCGAACCAACCGAAAAAGAAGGCAAGAAGGTCCTCGAACCGGCGTCGGGCACAGAACCCACCACCGGCCTACTCGCTGGAAGCACGGTGCTTCACCCCCAGTCGGGCACGCTCGGGCAGTCGCTGCTCGAACCGAGCGGGCTGACGGTCGACCCCACCAACGGCGACATCATCCTGATGGGCAGGGAAGACGTGGGCAACGAAGAACTCCGCACGGCGCTCGAGCGCGTGAGCTCGGCGGGCGCACTCGTCGGACAGCGCTGGGTCGACAGCGCCAACTCTGCCTTCTTCGAAGAAGAATCCCCCTCCTCGCCGGTCGTGACGAGCGCAGGGAAGGTCTACGTGATCGGTGGCGCGCTCACAGGCGGCGGCGAACTCGGAGTCGAACAGATCGACGAAATTCCGAGCAGCTTCGCCCCAGGGAGCGCTCCCAAACCGTTCATCACGTACGACTCGGGCGCAAACGAACTCGTGACCTTCCCCGGACTGCCCGAACCGCTGGAGGGCGGCGGCCTCTCGCTCGCCCCCGACGGCACGCTGTGGGTCTACTCGAAGATCCTGACGGTCGGTGAAACCGAAAACTTCAGGAATCCCGGTGCGCTCTCGTTCACGGCCGCCGGCGCCGTGCGCGGCTGGACCGGGGGGCAGAGCCTGAACCTCGGCACCGGCAAGTGCACGGTCAGCTTCTTCGGCCACCCGATGGTGGCGGCCGGCAAGAACGAACAGCTGTTCATGTTCGACTCCAATCCGGAAGCGCCGCGCGTCGTCAGGTTCGGGCCCGGCGGCGAAGGCTGCCCGGCGGCCAAAGCCGGCCCGCTGGCCGTGTCGGTCGGAGCGACGCAGATCGAACCGGGCCACGCGGTCGAACCGGGCGCTGAAGTCAAGCTCTCCTCGGCGCTCACGCAGGCCAACGCGGTGACGGTCAAATGGAGCTTTGGCGACGGCAGCGAAGCGGTCACCACGAACCAGCACCAGTCGCCCGAAACCACCCACAAGTTCACGGGCGAAGGCGAATTCAAAGTCAAGGAGACGATCGAAACCGACGATCTCGCCACTCCCACAATCGTCGTCGAACGAACGCTGTCGGTCTCCAAGCCGTTGCCGGAAGCAAGCTTCCGCGGCCTCGGTGCACTAAAAGTCGGCGAACTCGACTCGTTCGACGCAAAAGCCTCGACGGGCTCCGAAGGCGCAGCCGTGACCGGATACACGTGGGAATTCGGCGACGGGTCCGCCCCCGTGACCACGACCGCATCGAGCGCATCGCACGCCTACGCGGCGGCGGGGCTGTACAGGGTCGTGTTGCGAGTGACCGATGCGCACAAACGCACGAGCCTGCCCGCGAGCGTGCTCGTGAGCGTAACCGCTCCTTCCTCACCGCCGACGACGACGAGCCCCAGCGTCGCCAGCACGACGCCGACCAGCACGGTCCCGACCACCACGACCCCCGTGGTGTCCGTGCTGTCCTACAAGCTCGCCCTGATGGGAAGCGCGCTCTCGGTGGCGAAGTCGGGGGCGGTCACGATCAAGGTCAACTGCGCCGGGCAGAGCTCGTGCAAAGGCAGCGTCACGCTCACGACGGCGAGCGCAGTGAGTATGGGCAAGCACAAGAAGAAGGCCGTGCTTACGCTCGCGAAGGGCGCCTTCAACGCCCCCGGCGGACACGTCCAGGCGCTCACCCTGCACCTGTCCGCCGCCGGGAGGGCGCTGCTCGCTCGCGCCGGCTCGCGCGGCCTGCGCGCGCGCGTCACGATCATCGGTCGCGACTCCGCCGGGGCGACGCACACGACCGTGCTGCTCGTGACGCTTCACGCGGTCAAGGCCAAGAAGCACCACTGACGCAAGGCGGACCACCGCGAATTTCACAACGTTGCCAAGTGGTGAACGGGCCCGAAAGACCAGTTTGATAACCACTCGCGCGGGGTCCCCTGGCAGATTTGCAGATGGGGGGCAGGCCCTCCCGAGTACAGCAACGGAAAGCTGTTCAACCAGGAGGTAGTTACCAATGCGGCATTTCTCCGCGCGTCGGCTCTTGCCGACGGGCATCATCGCTGCGGCTGGTGTGGCCGCGCTCATGGCGCCCGGCGCCGCGAGCGCGTCGCTGGGCGCGCAGTGTTCAGGTTCGGACCTCGGCGGCCAGGGCTCGTCCCTGCAGAAGCTCGCTCAGGAAGTCTGGGCGCCGAACTTCAACACGTCGTCCTCGATCCATTCCTGCAACGGCACGCAGGGGACGAAAGGCACGCCGAAAATTTCCTACAACCCGAGCGGCAGCGGCGCCGGGCTGAAGTCGTGGGGCGTCGGCAAAGTCGAACACAAATTCGAAGCGACGAACGGCTTCGTCGGGACCGACGAAGCGCCGAACCCGACCGCCAAAAGTGAAATCGAAGAAAACGAGACGACGCTGACGCCGAAAGCTCTGCTCACCATTCCGGTGCTGCAGGCCGCGATCGCGGTCATCGTCCACCTGCCGGCCGGTTGCACCGCGACGAGCACGTCCAACAAAGGCCGTCTCGTGCTGAACAACAGCACGCTCGAGGCGATCTGGAACGGCTCGATCACCAACTGGACCGAAATCAAAGACGGGGGCGACACGTTCACGGGCACTTGCTCGGCGGGGATCACGCACATCGTGCGTCTCGACGGCTCGGGCACGAGCCACGTGTTCAAGAAGTACCTCGGCCTGATCAGCAAAACCGCCTACCCGATGACGAACCTCGCGGGCGAATCGACCGGCAGCAAGACGTGGGACGAAACAGCAGAAGGCCCTGAAAACACGACGTGGCCGACGGCCGACGCCGTGGTCCGTCCGGAAAAAACCGGCGGCGGGGCGATCGTCTCGAAGGTTGCCACCACGCCTGGCTCGATCGGCTACGCGAACCTGGCGGACGCGCGTGCGAACACCGCATTCGTGCCCCCGGCGGGCGGCCCGAAAACCGCCGTCTTCTGGGTTCCGATCCAGAACAAAGGCGGTGAAACGGTGACCTACGCCGACCCGGCGTCCAACAAAGAGGTTGCCGCGCTGAAGGAAGCGAACTGCGTGAAAGAGGAATACACGGACGGCGTCAACCCGTTCCCGCCCGAAAACGCGCAGGCCAGCTGGTCGCAGGTGACGACGAAAACGACCGAGTCCCACTACACGATCTGCGGGCTCACGTTCGACCTCGCCTTCACCAAGTACGGAGCGTTCCCCGGCACGAGCCTCGAAGAGGCCACGACGGCAAACAACTACCTCCAGTATGTCACCAGCACGCTGAAAGAAAAGGAAGGCAACAAAAACAACGGTGGGCAGACCCTGATCAAGGACCACGACTACGAGCCCCTGACGGGCACGGTCCTCAAACTGGCGCAGAAAGGCGCCGCTCTCGCCGGCTTCTAGCGGCGGGAGCGTCCGCGCCGATCGCGCGGACGGATGAGGCAGGGACGCCAATCGAGCGGGGCCGTCGCAGAGATGCGGCGGCCCCTTCGCGTCGGGCACGCGGCGGAGCGAGAGCCGCGGCGCTGCCCTGTCGCGTCAGGCGTGCTGACGGCCGCCGTGCGCGGCACGCTGTGGCGCGTAGACGCGCCGGGCCGGGCGGGCGCGGCAGGCGGACGCCGGGTCGCGCTGGGACAGCCGCGTGAGCGAGGTGATCGTGACGAAAGCCGGAGGGCGCTGGCCCTCGCGCGCATCGGCCCGCGTCGTCTCGCTCGCATCGCCGCGTGCGGCCATGCGGCAGAGGGTCACGAAGAACATCGCGACGGCGAGCCAGACGGTGGGGATGATGACGGCGAGCATTGGCGGTTTTCGATCTCGAGCCCGGGGGTGGAGGGGAGAGGCGGGCTGAGGTCTGATCGGACGCACGGCGCGCGAACTTGAGCGCCGCCCGGCGGAGCCTCGACGGACGTTGATTCCTTGAGCGCTGCGCTACTCGAGGTCGGGCTGCGGCTGCGGCGTGACGTCCGTGGGAATGCGCTCGTCGAGCGGACTGCTCTGCCACGGTCGCTTGAGCGTGAGCCATGCGGCGGCGCCCGCGAGCAGGGTGGCGCACAGGATCCAGCCGAGCGCTTCGGTGCCCACGCCGACGTACTTCAAGCCCGAGGCGGTGACGGCGAACGTGATCACGGGCCTGATGTAGCGATCGGGGGCGCTGGAGGAGAGCAGCGAGCCGATCAGCACGGCGGGCACGCTGCCGAGAATCAGCGACGTCGTAACGCCGAATTCGACGTGGCCGAAGGCGAGCGCCCCCAGCGCCGCGGCGCCCGTAAGCGGGACGGCCTGGGTGAGATCGGTGCCGACGAGCTGCTTCGCGCCGATCGTCGGGTAGAGGAACAGCAGCAGGATGATCATCAGCGATCCGGAGCCGACCGAGGTGATGCCCACGACGAGCCCGCCGATCATCCCGATCGCGACGGTTCGCAAGGGGTGCGGGATCAGCTCGCGCACGTCGGCCGCGCGACTCTCGCCGGCCCGGCGGTCGAGGACATAGCGCAGCGTCATCGCCGCCGCCCCCACGAGCAGGGCGGCGCCGAGCGCCGTCTCGATGTTGTGCTGAGCGGACTTCGCGTTACCCATCAGATGCAGCAGGTAGGCGCCGAGGAACGCCATCGGCACGGAGCCGAGCACCATCCAGCCGACCAGGCGCCGGTTGACCGTGCCGCGGCGCAGGTGCACCGCTGCTCCGACCGGGCGCATCACCACCGCCGCGACGAGGTCGCTGGAGATCGCCGCCGACGGACTGACCCCGAACAGCAGGATCAGCATCGGCGTCATCAACGCCCCGCCACCGGCGCCGGTCATGCCGACGAGCAGTCCGACGATCGCGCTCCCCAGGACGATGTATGGATCGATGTGCATGGCGGACTCGGAGCGACGGGCGGCGGGCCTCCTCACGCCCGCGGCCGTCGCAAGCCGGGGGGAGCATAGAGCAGATCCTCACGAGCGGGGTCGGGCTTGCTCGCGGGCGTCGAATGACGCGCATGGCTCGAGCACGGAGGTCACGAGCAGGCGGCTCATCGCGACGGGGCGGCCTGGTGGGGACGCCGAGCGCGGGCTTGCTTTGAGGGTGGTTCGCGTTTATGATGCCGTTCGTTCGTTAGGGGAGGTCACGGAATCTCGACAACTGTTGGGGTTGCTGGGGTCAAAATGGGGACCCGTGTCGCGAGCAAGGAGGCGGGAGTCGCTGTGAGTGTCGAGACTGGGAGTGGGACGGACAAGGCAGCAGTGGCCTGGGCCCCCCCGCTGGTACGTCCACGCGGATTGCTCGGGCGTACCACGCGGCGCGCGCCGGCGCCGGCGCCTGTCGGCCGGGTTCGCGGACCGGCCGCGTGCATGCGTCGCGACGCGCTGTTTCGGCGCATGCTGCTGGTCGCGGACGTCGTCGCGATCGTCGGCGCCTTCGTGCTGACGGTCGCCCTCTCACATCGCTCCGTGCAGCTGACGTGGGCGGGAATCGCCGGTGTGCCGATCCTGCTGGTGTGCGCGAAGTTGACGGGCCTGTACGACCGCGACGAGACATTGCTGCGGAAGACCACGCTGGACGAGGCGCCGAAGCTGCTGCAGCTGGCGACTCTGTCCGCCTTCGTAGCGTGGTTGACGGGCGGTCTGATCGTGCACGGCCAGCTGGATCGGCACGAGGCGATGTTCCTGTGGCTGGCGCTCGCCGTGCTGCTGATCTTCGCGCGCACCGCGTCGCGCGCGATCTCTCTGCGGATGGCGCCGGCAGAGCGCTGCCTGTTCATCGGCGACGAGCTCTCCGCCGAGACGATCCGCTCCAAGCTGACCGGGCACGGCGGCGTCAAGGCGGAGGTCGTCGCGCACCTCGACCTCGACAAGGTCGCCCCGTGGTCGACGGACAGCTTCTCCGAGGCCCGTCTGGCGGAGATCCGCGATCTCGCGCGAACGCTCGACGTGCATCGCGCGATCATCGCGCCGCGCAGCGTCGATGCCGGCGAGATGCTGAACCTGGTGCGCACGCTGAAGGCCGTCGGGGTGCGGGTGAGCGTGCTGCCGCGCCTGCTCGAGGTGGTCGGCTCCTCGGTCGAGTTCGACGACCTGCACGGCGTAACCGTGATGGGCGTCAGGCGGTTTGATCTGACGCGCTCCTCGGCGCTGTTCAAACGCGGCTTCGACCTGCTCGGCGCGTCGCTCGGCCTGCTCGCCGTCGCACCCGCGCTGATCACGATCGCGATCGCGATCAAGCTCGACAGCCGTGGCCCGGTGTTCTTCCGCCAGCTGCGCGTGGGGCGTCACGGGCAGCGCTTCTACATGCTCAAGTTCCGCACCATGGTGCCCGACGCAGAGGCGCTGAAGGAGGGGTTGCGCGACCGCAACGAGGCGAAGGACGGGTTGTTCAAGATCGCCGAGGACCCGCGCGTCACGCGTGTCGGGCGGATGCTGCGGCGCAGCTCGCTCGATGAGCTGCCGCAGCTGCTGAACATCGTGCGCGGAGAGATGAGCCTCGTGGGCCCGCGACCGCTGGTCGTCGACGAGGACAGGCGCGTCGAGGGCTGGCACCGCCGCCGTCTGGAGCTGACGCCCGGCATGACCGGTCCCTGGCAGATCCTCGGCCCCTCACGCGTCCCGCTGCGTGAGATGGTGGCGATCGACTACCTCTACGTCGCCAACTGGTCGCTCTGGACGGACATCAAGATCCTGCTGCGCACCGTGCCCCACGTGCTCGGGCGCCACGGGCTCTAGGCCCGGCTTTCTTCGTCGGGCCCCGCGCCTGTGGGCCCGGCTTCTTCGGGCGCCGCGACGCTCGCGGTCAGTCCCCAGCGCTTGCGGCGTGCAGAGCGGCCTCGCGGCGTGCTCAGACCGGGGCTTGCGGCGTGCTCACGCTACCTGCCGGCGCCCTTAGCGAGCGGCCACGCGCGAGCGCTTCCAGCGCGTCCGAGATCTGCTCGCAGACGACGTCCGGTGCGAAGCGTCGTTCGGCCTCCGAGCGCGCGAGCGCGCGCGTAGAAGCGGCATCCGCGCGCAGGCGCCCGAGCATCTCGACAATCGCATCCGCCATTCCCTCGACGTCTCCGGGGGCGAGCTCGGCGGCCACGGCACGGTCGACGTCCTCGATCGAGCCCACCTCGCTCGTCGCCACCACCGGGCGCCCGGCGGCGAGTGCCTCGAGCACCGACATCGGACACGGGTCGTACTTGCTCGCCAGCAGGATCATGTCGCTGCGTTCGAGCTCCGCCGGCATGTCCTGGGGGGCGACGCTGCCGCCATACTCGGCGTTTGCGGACGGCAGGTCGGCCAGCAGCTTGCTGTAGTCAGACCAGATGCTCGGGCCACCGATGACACGGATCCGTGCCTCGACGCCTCGGCGGCCGAGCACCTCGGCCACCGCGATGACGTCCTCCAGCCCCTTGCGCATGGAGATTCGGATCGGCACCAGGACGATCGGCGGATCCCCCGTCGCGCGCCCGTCGTTGGCGAAGCGGCTGAGGCGAACCGGGTTAGTGATGACGACGGTCTTCTCGAGCGGGAAGCGGTAATCGTGGACGATGTGGTCGCGAAACACGGTGCTGATGCAGATCAGCAGGCTCGCCCGCCGAATCTTGATCAGCTGCACGACCGTGCGAAAGGCCATGATCGCGGCGACGAGGAAGAAGACGTAGCGTGGCTGGCAGCGGAAGGCGAGCCGCCGCTCCGCGATCAGCCAGCGCAGCTCGCCCGCCTGGTGGCTGTCGGGGCGGATGACGAGCGGCACGGCGCGAGCGAGGCGGGAGGGCACGCCCAGCGACTCGATCGTCTGGTTCTGGTAGATCAGGTCATACGGCTCGCTTTCGTGCCTTCTCGTTATCTCCTGGCGCAGCCTCAGCGAAGCGAGGGCCCGCGACAGCAGTCCTGAAGCAAACGCGCCGACCTTGGTGCGGCTGTACCACCGATTCCAGCGCCAGTCGCTCGTGCCCCACACGAATGTCAGGTTCGCGTGCTGGGCGAGCCGATCGGGCAGGTTGCGACCCTGGCCAGGGAAGAAGCAGTCGATCTGATGCCCGCGCCGCGCGAGACCGTCGAGCAGCTCTGTGACGACCCCGGGGGCGCCTCCGGATTCGAGCGGAGCGCCGCCGAGCCAGGCGATTCGCAGCGGTTCGGCGGTCGGCACCGGCGAGAGGCTACCAGTCGCGATCAGCCTGGCCCGCTCGATTTTCCGACCGATCCGCCTGCTCCACCTGCTCGGTCAGCTTGCGCTGAAACTCCGCGACCGAGAAGCGCGCGGCGTTCGCCACGGCGCGCGCGGGGTCGAAGTCGAGCGCGTCGATTTCTTCGATCGCACGCGTGAGCGCCGCTACGTCGTCGGGCCTCACCAGCCGTCCTGTCTCGCCATCCAGCACCGTCTCGAGCGCGCCACCCGCCGCCGCGGCGATGACCGGTCGCCCGGACGCCTGAGCCTCGACGGCGGTGATGCCGAACTCCTCGACGCTCGCGACGACCACCGCGCGCGCGCTCGCGTACAGCTCGGCGATCTTCGCGTCGCCGACCCGGCCGAGGAAGCGCGCCTGCGGGTATGCGGCGCTGAGCGCCCCATGCTCGGGTCCGGAGCCGACGACGGTGACCGGCACGCCCGCCCGGCGCGCCGCCTCGAGGATCAGCTGGACGCGCTTGTGGGCGACCAGCTCGGTGACGACGAGCAGTGAATCGCCCGGCGTCCCGGGTGTGAAGCGATCGGTTTCGACGGGTGGATGGATCACGACGGACTCGCGCCCGTAGAAACGCCGTATCCGTTCGCGCGTGAGCTGAGAGTTGGCGAGGTAACGGTCCACGCGCCGACTCGCCGACACGTCCCATCTGCGCATGCGACGCAGCTGCAGGCGTAGGAGTGCGCGCAGCGGGGCGGGCACCTCGGCCAGCGCGCGCGCCTGCTCATACCAGGCATAGCGAAACGGCGCGTGGCAGTAGCAGATGTGAATCGCACCGGGCGGCACCCGAATGCCGTGGGCGAAGGCGCTGCTGCTGCTGAGGACGACATCGCACGGGGGCGGCCTGAGCCTTTCGACGGCGATCGGATAGAGCGGGAGCAGGCGCCTGAAGTTGGCCTGGCTCGCTCCCAGGCGACGCAGCGCCGAGCTCGTCACCGCGTGGCCCGCGAAGCGCCCCGCCGTGCCCTGCTCGTCGTACAGCAGTGTGAAGATCGGCGCGCTCGGATATAGCGCCGCCATCGCCGCGAACGTGCGCTCGGCGCCGCGCAGCACGAGCAGGTAGTCGTGCGCGAGCACGACCGGGGCCCGCGCGCGGGTCGGATGCGCCGGCTCGTTCACAGCGCGCAAGCGTACTCGCAGCGCCGCCGCGCGCTCGCCTGAAGCTCGGGCACAGCGCCGCCTCGCGCCCGCTGGAAGCTCGGGCGTAGGCTATGCTCGCAGCGTGGGCAGCGGCAGCAAGCCGAGCACGATCAGCGGCCCTCGTAACCGATGCGCATCCTCGTAACTGTCCCGTGGGGGCGCCGGCTGGGTGGGGCCGAAGAGATGCTCCAGGCGGCCCTCGAAGGGGCCGCGGTGGCGGGCCACGAAGTCGACCTGGTGTTCCTCCAAGCCGGTCCCTGGGCGCAGGAGCTGGACCGCGCGGGCTTTCACGTCGAGGTGCTCGCCACGGGTCGTCTCCGTCAGGCACACAGGGCGCTCGCTGCCGTCGTGCGGCTCGCTCGGATCTTGCGGCGGCGCGACCCCGATCTGATTGTCAACTGGATGCCAAAGACGCATCTGTATGGCGCCCCGGCGGCGCTGCTGGCGGGTATGACCGATCGCTTGGTGTGGTGGCAGCACGGGATTGCGCGGGGGGAATGGATCGACCGCCTCGTCACGCTGCTGCCAACGAGGGCGGTCGGCTGCTCCTCGCTTGCGGCCGCGCGAGCGCAGCAGCGCATGTGGCCCTCGCGGCCTACCTTCGTCGTAAATCCAGGAACGAGGGTTCCGACGGCGCGCTCCAACGGATCGCCGCTGGCGCTTCCGCCGGATGTTCCTGCCGTCGGGCTGGTGGGCCGCCTGCAGCCGCTGAAGGGCCAGGATCGCCTGCTTCGCGCGCAGGCTCTGTTGCGCCAGCGCGGTCACAGGATCCACACGGTTCTCGTGGGAGGTGAAGCGCACGGGCTCTCCGCGGATTACGCGAGCTCGCTGACCCCCCTGGTCGAGCGTCTCGGTCTCCTCGACGACGTGACGATGACCGGGCAGGTGCCCGACGCGGGTCCATACATCGAGCAGATGGACATCCTCGTCAACGCCTCGGATCCGCCGGAGTCCTTCGGGATCGTGCTGTTGGAGGCGATGGCCAGGGGGGTTCCCGTGGTCGCCGTCGACGCGGGCTCGCCGGGTGAATTCATCGAGCACGGACGGACCGGCCTGCTCGCCCGCTCGGCCGACCCCAGTGCGCTGGCCGATGCCCTACAGCAGATCCTCGAGTCGAGCGAGTTGCGCCAGGCGATCGGCGAGGCCGGGCGCGCGCGATTCACCGAGGACTTCACCGATGTCGCGATGCGCCGGCGGTTCTGGAGCCAGCTCGAGCGCCTGGCACGGCAGCGAGAGGGTGGCTCCGATGGGCCTTGAGCCTGCCGGCGCGACGACCGATCCAGCGCCCGCGGCGGCCACCGAGACGGCTGCCCTGGGGGCGACGGCGGACACGCGAAGGGCCGCCGCCGAGGTGACGCTCGTTGCTCATCACGTCGGCGCCGTCGGGGGAATGGAGCGTCAACTCGCTGAGCTTGCACTCGGGCTCCGGCGCGCCGGACACAACGTCACGGTGATCGCGCACGAGTGCGCACTGCCGCCCGACTCGGGAGTCGTGTTTCACCGCGTGCGCGGACCGAGCCGGCCGTTCCTGCTCGGCTACCCGTGGTTCATGGTGTTCGGCTCGCTGGCCGTTCGACGATGGCGGCGAGGGGTGCTGCAGGTGACGGGGGCGATCGTGCTCAACCGCGCAGACGTCGTCGCCGTTCACTATTGCCACCAGGTCGGTTCGATCACTCCGAGTCGCAACGGCTGGCTGTTTCGCGCGCATGTGAAGGGGATCGCGGCGATGAGCCGGCTGGGCGAACGGTTGATATTTCGCCGCAACACGACTGCCCGGTTCGTGTGCGTCTCCAACGGCGTCGCGGAGGAGATCCGCGACAGCCACCCGCAGGCGCGCGACCGGGTGCTGACGATCTACAACGGCGTCGACACGACCGCGTTCGCCCCGGGTGCGCAGCGACGGGCAGCGCACGAGCTGCGCGCGCGCCTGGGGATAGCGCGCGAGCGACTGGTTGCCGTGTTCGTCGGCAGTGAGTGGAAGCGCAAGGGCCTTGCCGCGGCGATCGAGGCGCTCGCGTCGGCGCCGGACTGGGATCTCGTGGTTGCCGGCGCCGGCGACCGGGCGAGCTACGCCGCTCAGGCGCAGGCGCACGGCGTCGGCGAGGCGGTGCATTGGCTGGGGGAGGTGGGCGACGTCGAAGCCGTCTACGAGATGGCCGACGCGATGGTCCTGCCGAGCAGCTATGAGACCTTCTCGCTGGTGACGTTCGAGGCGGCCGCGAGCGGACTCGCCGTGCTGGCGACGCCGGTGAACGGCGTGCGCGAGTTGATCGAGGACGGGCGCAACGGCTTCCTGATCACGCAGGAGCCGGCCGTGATCGCCGCGCGCCTGCGGCAGCTGAGCGCCGATCCGGCGTTGCGCGCGAGGCTCGGTGAAGCGGCGCGCGAATCTGCGCTGTCGTTCACCTGGGAGCGGATGGTGCGCGAGCACGGCGAGCTTTACGCGCGCATCCCCTGAGCCGCTCGCAGGGGGCCGTTCGCTGAGTCACTCCTCCGCGACGCGCTCGAGCACATCGCGGACGAAGGCGCTCACGCGCTGCTGCTGGGCCGCCATGTCGAACGGGTCGGCGCGCCGTCGCATGATCGCGTCGCGGCGCTCGGCGACTTCCTCGCTCGTGAGCCGCTCGAGCAGCTCGGCGAGCGCGGCAACGAAGCGCGGGCTCCACGGTGCGTGCCCGGGCAGCCGCCAGAAGCATCCCTCGTCGAGGTCGTATGCGGCGGGGATCTGGCCGCTGATGATCGGGAGCCCGGCGGCGACGTACTCGCTGAGTTTTGTCGTGTACCGAAACGAGCCGACGCCGTCGACGCTCTGCGACAGGCTGCCGACGTCGAACGCCGCGAGGTAGTCGGGCACGTACGCGGGCGCGACGCTGCCGGGCAGAAGCACGCGCGTGCCGAGATCCTCGCCCGCCATCGCCTCGAGTCGGGCGCGGCCGGAGCCATCGCCGAGGACGCACACGACGATGTCCCGGCGTTGCACCTGCCGGACGGCGCGAATGAGCTCGGCGCCGTAGGCGTATTCGACCCGCGAGTTCCAGTGCAGCGAGCCGGCGAGGCCGATCACGAGCGCGTCTGCGGCGATCCCCAGCTCGCGACGGATCCGCTCGCGGGCGCCGTCGCCGGCGTGGCCGCGCGTCCAGCCGGGCGCCGTCACCACCCGCGCTGCGCCAAAGGTGAGCGCGCGCCCGGCGAGGTACGGGGTCCAGCCCACGTAGCCGGCGCAACGTCGGCACAGCAGACGCTCGTAGAGGCCGCCGAGGAGGCCGGCCAGGCGCGAGTGCAGATGCAGGAACGGGCCGACCGCGTCGCCACTGGAGACGACGAAGGGTATGCCGAGCAGGACATCGATCGCCATCAGCGTCAGACCCCCGGCCGTGCCCGTCCCCTCCATCACGATGAGATCCGGCCGCGTCGCGCGGGCACTCCGCAGCAGGCCGACCGCTGAGCGGAGCTTGGCGGCGCGCTCGAACGGGAACGACTCCGGATGGAGCGGCTCGAGCAGGGCGCGGATGCGCATCCCCTCGATGTGTTCGTGGCCCTGCGTGGCAAAGCACAGGATCCGTCCGTTGTTCGCCGGTTTCACAGCTGTCCTCACGAGCTCCCGGATGCCGCAGCGCCTGCTCTGACCCGGCGCGCTGACGATATCCGATCGCGACCGCGAGTGAGTCTTGAGCGCGCGGGCGCCGGTTGCTCGCGAGCCGAGCGCTCGCTACTCTTTAGGCGCAAGTTACGCCTGTCCTTATGATGGCTGGCGGCCGGCCCAAACCAGCAGTCATGAACGACACGACCGACGCCACCGCCATCTTCGCTCCCCTTTGGAGGCGCAAGTGGTTGATCCTCGCTGTCGGCATCGTGGTCGGGGTGGCGAGCTATTTCTATTACAAGCGCGAGCAGCCGACCTACGCGTCGAGCACGCAGATCTTCCTCGGTGCCAGCGCCGAAGAACAGGCTCCGGGTGAAAAGGCCTCGACCAAGCTCCAGTCGGCGAGCGTCACCGATCAGGTCGCGGTGATCAACTCGATCATCGCCGAACGGGTCCACCAGCAGTTGGTCAGGGAAGGCAAGGCGCCACTTGCACGTAGCGCCAAAATCCGCGCTCGCAATCCTGAAAAAAGCGAATTCATCGTGATCAGCGTCGAAGGCCCTCACACTGCTGCCGGACCCGCCCTGGTTGCCAACCTGACGGCGCAGACATACATCAGCCGCGTGCGTTCCAGCCACAAGCGCGTCGTCGAACGAGCGATCGCCATCGCCCGCGGCCAGCTCCGCCGGGTCGAAGCCGCCGGCGCGCCGCAGCCCTCGTCGTCGAAAGAAAAACGTGGCGGCTCGAGCGCGCCCAGCCCGGTCACGGTCCTGCGCGCGACGACGCTGAGCACGAAGATCAACGAACTCGAATCGACGCTCGGTGCCACGGGTGCCATCCAGGTCAAGCCGGCGAACCCGGCGACGGCGAAACTGCTCGGTCCGCAACCGAGAAAAGACGCGATCTTCGGCTTCGCGCTCGGAATCCTGCTCGCGGCGATCGCCGCATACATCCTCAGTCGCTCCGACCGGCGGCTGCGCTCGCTACCCGGGATCGAGGCGGCCTTCCAACTGCCGATCCTCGCCGCGCTGCCGAAGGTCGGGCGCCCGGTCGTCGTGCGCGAGGGACGGCCGATCCCATCGCGTGTTCTGCTCGAGCCGCTGCGTACGCTGCACGCCGCGCTACGGCTGGGCGACAGCGCCGACAGCGCCGCCGGCACCTCGCGACGGATCATCCTGGCGATAAGCCCGGATGCGGGCGATGGGAAGTCGAGCGTGATCGCCGATCTGGCCCTCGTCCAGCGTGACGCGGGCCTGCGCGTCGCGATCGTCGAGGCGAACTTCCGCCGCCCCGTGCAGGCTCGACTGCTGGGCTTGGATCAGCCGCAGGGCCTGGCCGGGGTGCTCGCCGGCGGCGTCCCGATCGAGGAGGCCCTCACGCCGGTCCGGCCTGCCGAGCCGCCGGTGCCCGCCCAGCCCGGCGGAGCCGTGCTCACGGCCGTCGGTGCTCGCGCCGGATCGCTGTCGCTGCTTGCCGGTGACAGGCAGGTCGCGAACCCGCCCGCGCTGATGGCGCACGAGGCCTTGCCGGGGATCCTCAGCACGCTGGCAGCGGAGTTCGACTACGTGCTCATCGATGCGCCCTCGCCGCTCGAGTTCAGCGACGTGCTGCCGCTGCTCGGCGGCGTGGACGGGCTGATCATCCTCGCCCGCGTCGGGCATACGCGCGAAGTCGCCGTGCGACGCCTGATGGATCTGCTGCTTCGCACCCCCTCCGCGCCGGTGCTGGGGATCGTGGCCAACTGCGTGGGCACTCGAGACAGCGAGCGCTACGGCTTCGCGACATCGAGCGGGAGCGTCTGGCAGCGCAAGCCGATCGGCCGATGAGCCCCCGACACGGGCGGTCGGCCGCAGTTGCCGGGGCTCACCCCGTCGTGCTCGACAGACGTATGCGCGACAGCGTGCGGCTCGGGCTGAGCGTTCTCGTCCCCGGCCTGATCGCGCTCGCGGTCACCGTTCAGCTGCCGAGCGGCGACCGCGCATTCGTGCTCGGCGGGATCGTCGCGGTGATCGGGATCATCGCGTTGATGGTGAGCAGCCGCCTGGAGGTGACGGTGGCGCTGCTGGCCATCTATCTGGGCATGCTCGACGGGCCGATCAAGCTCCTGCTGGGCGCCCACGAAGCGACGGCGGCGGTCCCCAATCTGATGATCCTGGCGGTCGCCGTCGGCGCGGTGATGCGGATGATCGTGCGCAAAGAGCGCGCGCGACTGCCGCCCTTGTCCAGCTGGGTGATCGCCTTCGTCGCGGTCGTGGCGATCGAGGCGCTCAACCCGAAAACGGCCGGCGTCCTGAAGATCCTCGGCGGCTTCAGGCAACAGCTTCAGTTCGTGCCCTTCTTCTTCTTCGGGTTCTATCTCCTGCGCTCCAAGCGGCGCCTGCGCCAGCTGTTTCTGATCGCCGGCGTGATGGCGCTGGCCAACGGGGTCGTCGCCGCCTACCAGACCGGGCTGACGCCGACCCAGCTGGCCAGCTGGGGGCCCGGCTACCACAACCTGATCTTCACCGGCGAAGAAGGGGTCGGCTCGGGAAGGGTGTTCTTCAGCGAAGGCGAAGCCCGCGTCCGCCCCCCGGGGCTCGGCTCGGAGGCCGGCTTCGGCGGCGGCGTTGGGCACATCGCGCTGCCCTTCTGCCTCGCGCTCCTGGCGGTGTCGCGTCGGCGCAAGTGGGTCGCGGCGCTGCTGTGCCTCGGGGCGCTTGTCGCCGTGATCACCTCGCTGGGGCGCTCGCAGGTGATCGGCGCGGGAATCGGGGTGGTCGCGTTCGCCGGCCTGGCGATACTGGCGGGGCGCCGCGTGGGCAAGCCGCTCGCCGCGCTGCTCGCGGCCGTTGTGCTGGGGGCCCCAGCGGGCGTGCTCGTCGTCAACTCGCTGCGCAGCGGTACGTTCAAGCGCTACGAAAGCATCGATCTCACCTCTTCCTCCACGACGGCGGACAAGGAAGGGGCCCTGAGCCTGATCCCGAAGTACCTGTCGGCCGCTCCGTTCGGCTTCGGACTCGGCATCGTCGGTCCGGTGTCGAGCGTCGGAGGCCGGCAGAGCGAACTGCTCGAAGGCCACAGCGTGAGCTCGGAGACGCAGTTCAACCTGGTCTCTGATGAACTCGGCGCGCCGGGCCTGATCATCTGGACGGCGCTGTCGCTCTACATGGTCCTCGTGATCACACGGGGGATGCCGAAGATACGTGACGGCGATCTCGCGATCCTGCTGGCGGGCTTCTTCGCGCCCTTCTTCGCGCTCCTGTTCGAGTCGACCTCGGGAGCATTCACCGACAGCGCGATCGCGGGCCCCTACTTCTGGCTTTCGATCGGTGTCGCCGCCTACTGGTTCGCGGGACCGGGGCGCCAGCCGATACAAACGCTCACGCGAGGGCGAAGTGCAAGACTCGGGCCCGGCTGAGGCTGCTCCCCGATCCTCGCTCGGCTCGCGCGGCGCACGCCTCGCACTGCTGATCGGCGACCGCCGACGCCTGGTCGCCGCGCTCGTCGGCTGCTCGATCCTGTCGGGCTTCGCCGAAGCCGGGGTCCTCGCGGTCGTCGCGGAGATCGCCACGTCCCTGGTCGGCACGCACGCAAAAAGTGCCCACGCCTCGCTGTTCAACTTCCACGCCGGCGTCGGAACGCTGCTGGTGGTGGCGTTTGTGCTCACCGGCGTGCGCCTGCTCCTGCAGATCCCGCTGTCGGTGCTCCCCTCACGGATCTCGGCCGATGTGCTCGCACGCGTGCGCGCCAACCTGTTCGATGCGTTCACCCGCGCCTCGTGGACGGTGCAGTCGGATGATCGCGAGGGGCAGCTGCAGGAGACGCTCACGGGCCAGGCGCTCCAGGCCGCAGCGGGCGCCACGCAGGCGACGCAG
This sequence comes from Solirubrobacteraceae bacterium, assembly GCA_036498325.1. Taxonomy (GTDB): domain Bacteria; phylum Actinomycetota; class Thermoleophilia; order Solirubrobacterales; family Solirubrobacteraceae; genus Palsa-744. The sequence continues at coordinate 48,598 of DASYFR010000024.1, read as the reverse complement.
CTGATCACGGCGTCCCTGCAGTTCGCCGTGCTGCTCGCCTCCGCCATCTATCTGAACGCGCTCGCCGCTCTCGTGGTCGGCGTCACCTCGGCGGCTCTGTTCGCGCTGCTGCGCCCGATGCGCTCGCGCGGTGTTCGCATCTCGCGGGAGCTCTCGCGCGCTCAGGTGCGCTATGCGGGCGGGGTGGCCGAGTCCAACCGCCTTGCCGAAGAGGCGCACGTGCTCGGCGTGGTGGGCGCCCAGCGCCGGCGGGTGCGGGAGCTGATCGACGATTCGCAGGGATTCTTCTTTCGTGCCCAGCTGATCACGAGGCTGATAACGAACATGTATCAGAGCCTCATCTATGTCCTCCTGGTGGCCGGGCTCGGCGGCCTGTATCTCCTCGGCGGCCACCACGCGGGCGCCCTTGGCGGCGTGGTGCTGCTGCTGCTGCGCGCGGGCACGGCGGGGCAACTGCTGCAGGGCGCCTACCAGGGGGTCGCGCAGTCGATGCCGTTCATCGAACGTACCCAGGAGACACAGCGTCGCTACGCAGACAGCGCGCCGGTCGACGGCAGCGAGCCGCTCGGCGCCGTGCGGGTGATGGCGTTCGAGCACGTGTCGTTCGCCTACAACGCCGGGCGCGCGGTGCTCACCGACATCAGCTTCGAGACCCAGGACGGCGAAGCGATCGGAATCGTCGGTCCGTCAGGGGCGGGGAAGTCGACGCTCGTGCAGATTCTTCTCGGCCTGCGCCCGCCGACGGCCGGCCGCTACCTCGTCAACGGCGTCGACGCCGATCGCTATCAGCGCGCCGACTGGCACCGCCGGATCTCCTATGTGCCGCAGGAACCGCGCCTGCAGCACGCCTCGGTGGCCGACAACATCCGCTTCTTTCGCGACATCTCCGACGAGGACGTCGAGCGGGCTGCGCGTCTCGCGCGCATTCACGACGACATCGCGAGCTGGAGCGACGGCTATCAGACGATCGTCGGCCCGCGCGCCGACGCCGTATCCGGCGGCCAGCAGCAGCGCATCTGCCTCGCCCGCGCGCTCGCCGCGCGACCCGGTGTGCTGATCCTCGACGAGCCGACGAGCTCTCTCGACCCGCAATCGGAGACGCTGATCGGCCAGTCCCTGCACGAGCTGAAGGACGACCTCACGCTGTTCATCGTCGCGCATCGCATGTCCACGTTGGAGATGTGCGACCGCGTGATGGTCGTGGTCGACGGCAGGCTGGTCGGGTTCGACACGCGCGAGCGCCTGCAGCGGGACAACGCCTACTACCGCCACGCTTCCGAGCTCGCCGTCGGCAGCTCGGCAGGATGAGCGCGATGCGCCTCCCCGACTTCTTCATCGCCGGCCACGGCAAGAGCGGGACCACGGCGATGTACCACATGCTCAGGCGCCACCCGCAGATCTACATGCCCCCCGGCAAGGAGCCGTGGTTCTTCGCGGACGAGCTGCACGAACGCACGCCGCCGCGTCCGGGGGGAACGCCGACGACACTGGCCGAGTACGCGCGCTGGTTCGAGGCAGCCGCCCCCGAGCAGCGCGTCGGCGAGGCCACCGCCCTGTATCTGTGGTCGCACACGGCCGCGCGGCGCATCGCCGAGGCCGTCCCGGATGGGCGCATCATCGTGATCCTGCGCGAGCCCGCGAGCTTCCTGCGCTCGCTGCACATGCAGTGGGTCGAGACCTACATCGAGACGGAGAGCGATTTCGCCAAGGCGCTGGCGCTGGAGCCACGCCGGCGGGAAGGGCGGGCGATCCCCCGTTACACCTACTGGCCGCAGGTGCTGCTCTACTCCGAGCACGTCCGCTACGTCGAGCAGCTGCGCAGGTACCACGCCGTCTTCGCACCCGAGCAGGTGAAGGTGCTGATCTACGACGATTTCCGCGCCGACAACGAGGCGACCATGCGCGACGTCCTGCGCTTCCTCGACGTCGACGCCACCGTTCCGATCGAGCCGGTCGAGGCCAATCCCACGGTGCGGCCTCGCTCGCAGCTGCTGAACGAGGCCGTCCACGCGATCGGCGTCGGGCGTGGCCCGGTGTCCCGCACGATCAAGGAGGCGATCAAGGCGGTGACGCCGGCGGGCCCGCGCCGGGAAGCCTTCAAGGCGGTCAAGACGAAGGTCCTCGCCGCTGCACCGCGGCCCCCCGACGACGCGCTGCTGCGCGAGCTGCGCCTGCGCCACAGAGGCGAGGTGCAGGCACTGAGCGACTATCTCGGGCGCGATCTCCTCGCGCTGTGGGGCTATGACGACCTCGACTGACGCCCACGGGGCACCGGCCGGCGCAGCGCCGCTCGCGCAGCCCCCCGGCGGCGCGCACGAACGCCGCCTGAGCGTCGCCGTGGTCGGGATGTCGACCGCGGAGATCTGTGGCGTGCGCGATCACGCGAGGCTGCTCGCCGACGCGATGGCGGCCGAGGGGGTTGCGTGCTCGCTGCATTGGCTCGATCGCAGCGAGCCGAGTCTCCGCGGCGCTCGCAGCGAGGTCCGCTCGTGGGCTGCCGGTGTGGCCGAGGAGCTCGCGGAGCGCGCGCCCGACGCGATCCTCCTGCACTACTCGGTCTTCGCCTTCTCCTACCGGGGCATCCCGCTGTTCGCCTCGCCGACGCTGTCGGCGCTGCGCCGCGGTCAGGCACCGCTGCTGACGGTGCTGCACGAGTCCGCCTACAACTGGGGCTGGCGCGGGGCGCGCTCAGCCGTGTGGGCGCTCACCCAGCGGGCCGCGCTGGTCGCTGTCGTGCGTCGCTCCGCCGCCGTGCTGGTGACCGCCGAGCGGCGCGCGCGCTGGCTGGCGTCGCGGCGCTGGCTGCCCGGCAGGCCGACGGCGGTGGCGCCGGTGTTCTCCAACCTGCCGCTCGCTCCCGCCGGTGCGCAGGCCCTGCGCGGATCGACCGTCGGCCTGTTCGGCTACGCGCACGAGGGCAGCGAACCCGCGCTGGTGCTCGACAGCCTGCGCCTGCTGGCGGACCGCGGCGTGGCCGCGCGCCTGCTGCTGCTCGGTGCGCCGGGCCCCGTGTCGGCGGCCGGCCGGCGCTGGCAGAGCGAGGCCGACGCGCGCGGCCTCGGCGCTGCGCTGGAGTTCACCGGGACACTGCCGGCGGGGGAGCTCTCGGCGGCGCTCAGCTCCTGCGCGGTGCTGTTGTTCGCGGACACGCCGGGGCCCAGCTCCCGCAAGACGGCGCTCGCCGCGGCGCTCGCGTCTGCTCGCCCGGTCCTCGCACTCGACGGCCCGCGGAGCTGGCCTGCGTTGGTGGATGCCCGCGCGGCGCTGATCGTCGAGCCGCGTCCCGAGGCGATCGCCGGCGCTCTGCGCCGGCTCCTCGCCAGCGAGGAGCTGCGTCGCTCCCAGGCCCTCCGCGGCCGTCGCTTCTACGAGCAGACGATGTCCGTGGAGCACAGTGCCAGGGCCGTGGCGGGGTTGCTCGACCTGCTCATCGCACCGCCGCGACGCTGACCGCCTGCTCCCAGTTCGCGCGCGCGTCCGCGTAGGCGGACAGCAGCGCGCTGACGTGCAGCTCGGCCGTAAAGCGCGCCTCGGCGACTCGTTTCCCGGCCGCCCCCATCGTTCGCTGGCGCTCGGGGCTCGCGAGCATTCCCTCCAATGCGCGCGCCAGTGCGCGCTCGTCTCCCGGGGGCACGCACACGCCGCTGACGCCATCCTCCAGCCAGTCGCGGACGCCGCCGGTGTCGCTCGCGATCACCGGTCTGCCGGCGCTGAAGGCCTCGATCCCGACGAGGCCGAAGGGCTCCGGCCAGAGCGACGGCACAACCACGACAGAGGCGTCTGCGAGCTGCTGCGCGAGCGCCGCCTCCTCGAGCCAGCCCGTGAAGCGCACGCGGTCGCCCACGCCCAGCCGCCGGGCGAGCCGGCGCATCGACTCCAGTTGCCAGCCGTCGCCGCAGATCACGAACTCTGCGTCGACGCTGCGTGCCGCACGGATCAGCACGTCGACACCCTTGGAGGCGACCACGCGCCCGGCGAAGACGACGCGCCGCCGCGTCTCGTGCCCGGACCCGCTCGCGGGCTCGAGCGTCGAGAAGGGCGGGATCACGGCGCGGCGGGTGACCCCGTTCGTCGCGAGATGGCGATCGACGACGCTCGAGTGCGAGATCGCCAGATCCGCCTGCGTGAGCGTCTGCACGCTGCTGCTCGCGCGCCGGTACGCGGCCGGCAGCCCGCGAGGATCGCGCGTGTGCGCACATCCCCTCAACAGCAGGTTGGGGATGCAGCCGGCTCCGTGCGCACGCGTGCATTCCTGTCCCGGAGCGAAGTAGTGAACGCCGGCGGTGCAGGCCGAGTACCCGTGCACGCTGACAGCGACGGGTGCGCGCCGGCGCAGCACCGCGAAGGCGGCCGAATCCTCGAATTGGTGCAGGTGGATGATCGCCGGCTCGATCGCCAAGCCGTCCTGCAGGCGCGCCGAGGGCTCGATCCGCCTGTTCAACAGCTCGGGGCTGAGGTGCACCGCCACGCCGGGGACCGGTTCCTCGGATTCGGCGCGCGCGGCGAGGACGTGGACCGCTACTCCGCGGCGCGTGAGCGCTGCCGCGCTCGCCATCGCCAGCGTCGCCACGCCGCCGTCCCTCGTCCAGCGCGGCGTGATCATGAGCACGGGCCCAGCCGTCAGATGCATGAGCTGATGCCGTCGCTGTGCCCGCCGGCGGCGGCATCGGCGCTGGTACGGCGATCCTCCTGCATCGCAGGCGAGGATAGACGAAGCCCGCCGCGCTCTCCCGGGCATCGCCTGCCTGCGCCCGGCATCTGGCAGACTGCCCGCCGTGGAAGCGGAGCGGGCGAGCGGGGGGGAGGTTTCGCCCGCCCCGGCGCGCCCGACCGTCCTCTACATCATGGGCGCGGGACGCAGCGGCAGCACAATCCTCGGCGTCGCGCTCGGAAACTGCCAAGGCTTCTGCTTCGCGGGCGAGCTCGACCGTTGGTTTGCGAGATCGGGCGTGCCACGCGACGGCGCGCGCAGGGGCGGCTTCTGGGCCTCCGTGCTCGAGCTCGTCGGCGACGCCGGGGATCTGTTCGCGGCCGACACGACCGTGCTGGAGCGTTCATCGTCGCTGCTCCATCTCGCCAACCGGCCCGCGCGGCGTAGGCTGCGCGCACGCTACCGCGAGGTCTCGCGCGCCCTGTACCTCGCGATCGCGCGCACCAGCGGGGCGACGCACATCGTCGACAGCTCTCACTATCCGCTGCGCGCGCGGGAGCTGATGGCGCTGCCCGACATCGAGCTGTACCTGCTGTTCCTCGTGCGCGACCCGCAGAGCGTCGTCGCGTCGCTCGGTCGTCGCGACGTGCCCGAGCGCCGATTCGCGGCGCCGGCCGCGAACGCGTACCTGTGGCTGACGTATCTGGTCTCGGTGCTCGTGTTCCTGCGCCATCCCCGCCGGCGGCGGCTGCTCGTGCGCCACGAGGACTTCCTCGCGGACCCCGACGGAGTGCTGCGCCAGATCCTCGCCCAGTGCGGCGCCCCGGCGGGGGTGCCCGACCTGAGCCGCCTGCGGGTCGGCGTGCCATTTCACGGCAACCGGCTGATCGAGGCCGACGAGGTCGCGCTGCGAGCCCATCGCGAGGCGCCTGTCCGCCGCTCGCTGCTCACGCGCGTGCTCCAGTTGCCGTGGACGCCCGTGCTCTCGCGCCTGCGCCCGGCGGCCGGCTCCAGCGAGCGCCGCGAGCACTCCGGAGCCACCGATTAGCATCCGCGCGCGCGGGCGTTTCCGGCCGGCCGGCAAGCACTCGCTCTCTAGACTCATGCGGGCATGACAGCATCCGTCACCGTCGAGCCCGACGCCCGCCCGAGCAGCGGGAGGGTGCCGGATTTCTTCATCGTCGGACATGCCAAGTCGGGTACCACAGCCCTCTACGAGATGCTCCGCGCGCACCCGCAGATCTACATGCCGGCGCTCAAGGAGACACGCTTCTTCGCGCGGGATCTGCACGCCGGCCTGTGGCGCTCGAGCAGCCATCCGGTCACGCTGGAGGACTACCTGGCGCTGTTCGCAGCGGCCGGGCCGGAGCAGCGAGCCGGCGAGGCGTCTCCCTCCTACCTGCGCTCGCCCAGCGCGGCCGCGCGGATCGCCGCCCTGCAGCCCGACGCGCGCATCATCGCGATCCTGCGCGAGCCCGTGAGCTTCCTGCGCTCACTTCACCTGCAACTGCTGGAGTCACACGTCGAGACCGAGAAGTCGCTGCGCGAGGCGCTCGCGCGCGAGCCGCTGCGATGCCGCGAACGAGAGCAGGATGAGTCCTCGCTCGATCAGGGGCTGCTGTACTCCGAGCACGTGCGCTACGTCGAGCAGCTGAAGCGTCTCGGCGCTGTCTTCGCACCCGAGCAGGTGCTGGTCCTCATCTATGACGATTTCCAAGCCGACAACGACGCGACCGTGCGTCGGGTGCTGCGCTTCCTCGGCGTCGACGACGGCCTTGCGCTCGAGCTCAGACATGCCAACCCGACCGTTCGCGTGCGCTCTCCGGGCATGCATCGGCGCTTGCGTTCCCTGTACCTGGGGGACGGACCGGTCGCGCGGCCGGCGAAGACGGTGATCAAGGCATTGCTCCCCGCGAGGGTGCGTCGCGCGGGGCTGAGGACCCTCCGCCGGCGGATCGTCTCCGCTGACCCCGCGAAGGAGGACGAGCAGCTCACGCGCGAGCTCCGTCGCCGCTTCGCAGGAGAGGTTCTCGCGCTGAGTGAGTACCTGCACCGCGACCTGGTCGAGCTGTGGGGCTATGACAACCTCACCTGAGGCTCCGAGCTCGCTTCCCGGCGCAAGCGCGGAGCGGGTCCCTGACTTCTTCATCGTCGGCCACCACAAGTGCGGCACGACCGCTCTGTACGAGATGCTGCGGCGACACCCGCAGATCTACATGCCGGATGTGAAGGAGCCGTGGTTCCTGGCCGAGGACCTTCCGCTCCGCTTCGAGCCGCAGACCTGGCTGCCGACGACGCTGCCCGAGTACCTCTCGTTGTTCGCACCCGCGGGTCCGGACCGTATCGCCGGCGAGGCGACGCCCTCATATCTGTTCTCTCACGCCGCCGCGGCCCGCATCGCCGAGCTCCAGCCGAACGCGCGGATCATCGCGATCCTGCGCGAGCCCGCCGCCTTCCTGCGCTCGCTGCATCTGCAGAGCGTGCGCAACCACGCCGAGACGGAGGCGGACTTCGGCAAGGCGCTCGCGCTGGAGGAGCTGCGCCGCGAAGGCAGGGCGATCCCCACACATGCTGAGCGCCCGCAGGAGCTCCTGTACTCCGAGCACGTCAGGTACGTCGAGCAGTTGCGCCGCTATCACGCCGTGTTCGCGCCCGAGCAGGTGCTGACGCTCATCTACGAGGACTTTCGCGCCGACAACGAGGGAACCGTTCGCCAGGTTCTTCGCTTTCTCGACGTCGACGACGGTGGGCCGATCGAGCCGACGGAGGCGAACCCCTCGGTCGGCGTGCGCTCGCCGCAGCTGTACGAGCTCGTGCGCTCGCTGTACCTCGGGCGCGGACCAGCCGCACGCGCCGCGAAGGCCTCGATCAAGGTGCTGACGCCGCAGCGGGTGCGCCGCGACGGCCTCGTCGCGCTGCGGCGCCGGGTCCTGTACGGGGAGCCTCCCGCGCCCGATCCGGCGCTGATGGGCGACGTGCGCCGCCGCTTCAAGGGGGAGGTCCAGGCGCTCAGCGAGTACCTCGGGCGCGATCTCGTGAGCCAGTGGGGCTATGACGCCGTCGAGTGACCGATCGCGCGCCGCTGCGGGGCCCGGTGCGGGTCTCGCAGCGGGCTGGCGATCCGCGGCGCAGAGCGCGCAGGAGCGCGCGATGCCCTCGGGCACCTGCACCGCCACCTGCTCGGCTCCGCTCGGGGTTGGCGGACTCGGACGTCACCTGCAGGAGATCGTCGAGGCGCTCGCCCGCCGCGAGCAGCCGACGGTGTGCCTCGACGGGGCGTCCTCGGCCGCGTCCGAGACGCCCGCACGCTCATCGCGCCCGGGCCGGCGCCCGTCGCGCGCCGAGCTGCTCGCCGCCCTTCCCGTCCCGTTCTCGCCAGGCGTGCGCACGCGTGTCTTCATGGGTGAGTTCGACGCCCACGCCGCCCGACGGCTGCAGGCGCGCGATCACCTGATCGCCTTCAACGGCCAGGCCCTGGGGCAGTTCCGCGCCGCCCGCAGCCTCGGTTACGCGTCCGTTTCGCTCGTCTCGGCCAACTCCCATTTGCGCCGTGTCCTGCGTCAGCACGCCGCCGCGCACCGGCGCTACCCGCTGGAGGGCTCCTGGGCCGCGCACCTGCTGCGGCGAAACCTCGCCGAGTACGAGCAGGCCGATCGTGTCTACGCGGGCTCCGCCTACACCGTCGAGTCGTTTCTCGAACAGGGATTCCCGGCTGAGAAGCTGTGCCAGTTCCCGTTCACGCCGGACCCGCGCTACCGGCCCGCCGGCGCTCCGGCGAGCGACACCTTCGAGGTCGTGTACATCGGCAGCCTGTCCGTCGCCAAGGGCGTGCCCCTGCTGATCGATGCGTTTCGCCGCGTGAGCCAAGACGATTTGCGTCTGACGCTCATCGGCGGCTGGGGAAGCCGTGGCATGCGCCGCTTCGTCGAGGCCGCCTGCGCGCGCGATCAGCGGATCAGCGTCCGACCCGGCGACCCGCTCGCGCACCTGCGCGCGGCAAGCCTCTGCGTTCACCCGACCTACGAGGACGGGTTCGGCTACGCGCCGGCCGAGGCGCTCGCGTGTGGCGTGCCGGTGATCGTCACCGAGGACACGGGCATGAAGGAGCTGATCGGCGATGCCGGCGCCGGCCTCGTGCTGCCGACGGGCGATCAGGATGCGCTCACCGAGGCGATCGCGGCCGCCTACCGCGGTGAGATCCTCAGCGCCGGTGCGCGCGCCGACGCTCCGCGTCCGGGCTCGCACGCGCACGCCGGGCGCGCGGGCTCTCACTAGACTGCCGCCGCGATGGCAGGCGAATCAGCGCGCGAGCGACCCACGGTCGTGTACGTGATGGGCGCCGGTCACAGTGGAAGCACGATCCTCGGGGTCACGCTCGGCAACTGTGCCGACTTCTTCTACGCCGGCGAGGTCGAGGAGTGGCTCGTGAAGTCGGGCAGGCCGCCATGGGGTGAGGACGAGCGGACCCGATTCTGGGACGCCGTCGCCGCGCGGGTGGACGGCTCGGATCTGTTCGGTGATCGTGCCAACCGCTATGTCGAGCGCTCCGCGGCCGTCCTGCGCGCCGATCGCTGGCTCGCCCGCATGCGCATCGTCGGCCGCTACCGGCGCGTCGCCGAGGATCTGCTCGCCGCGATATCGCAGATCGCCGGGGCGCAGCACGTCGTCGACACCTCGCACTTCCCGCTGCGCGCGCGCGAGCTGAAAAAGCTGCGGGGGATCGATGTCTTTCTCGTGTACCTCGTACGCGACGCCCAGGGGGTCGTCGCGTCGAACCTGCGCGAGATCAGCCCGCACGAAGTGGCCGAGCGCAGGCTGCGCATCCTGCGCATGAACGCGAACCTGTGGCTGACGCAGCTCGTCTCGCTGGTCGTCTTCCTGCGCCAGCCGCCCGCCAGGCGCGTGTTCCTGCGCCACGAGGAGTTCCTCGCCGACCCCGAGGGGGTGCTGGAGCAGCTGCTCGAGCGCATCGGCTCCGCGGCAGCGGTTCCCGATCTGAGCTCGCTCCGGATCGGCACGCCGATCGAGGGCAACCGGCTGATCCGCTCGCAGCGGATCGCTCTGCAGCGGTCCTCGGCGGCGGTCTCGAAGCTCGACGAGCGGACGCGGCTGACGCTGCTGCTGGAGCTGCCATGGCGTCCGCTGCTGGCGCGACTGCGTCCCGTCGTGAAGGCTCGCTCGCCGGCTCAGCACGGTGCTACAGTGCCCCGTCGATGACCCCTCCGTCATGCCGCTGCTGAAGCGCGCCGTCGGCTCGCTCGCGCGGCGTCTGGACCGTCCAGAGCTGAGCGCCGCGCTCTACCCGGCCGCGCGACAGACGCTGCGGGAAGAGATCGCGACCGCAGGGGTTCTCGCGGCGGTCCTGCGCCGCGACTCGAGCTATGTCGACGTCGGCACCAACCGCGGCCAGGTGCTGCGCGAGGCCGTGCGCGTGGCCGAGCGCGGCCGCCACCTCGCGTTCGAGCCGATCCCCGCGCTGGCCGCGGAGGTCAAGCATGCATTTCCGGATGTCGACTGCCGTCAGATGGCGTTGGGCGCCGAGCGCGGGCGGGCCGAGTTCTGCCACTTTCGGGCGCTCGATGGCTGGAGCGGCCTGCGCCGCAGCCCGGAGGTCAGTGACGAGCGCGGCGACCCCGAGTACATCACGGTCGAGGTGTCGACGCTCGATGCGGAGCTCGCGGGGATGACGCCGGCGCTCGTCAAGCTCGACGTCGAGGGCGCCGAGCTGGGGCTGCTGGAAGGCGGCCGAGTCGTGCTCGCCGAGGCAAAACCCGTGATCGTCTTCGAGCACGTGGCGAGCGCCGCAGCGCTCTACGGCACGAGCTCCGGCGCGGTCTGGGACCTGCTCGCGGAGCTCGGCTACCGGATCTTCTCGATCACCGGCGACGGCCCCGTCACGCGCGCGCGCTTCGCCGGCGCCACGGCGATCGTCAACTGGCTGGCGACGCCCTCCGACACGGCGGCGGCGTGAGCACGCTCAAGAGCATCCCGCGAGCCCTCTACCGCGCCCCGCGCACGCTGCCGGACGACCTCGAGCAACGGCGATTCCGCACGCGTATGCGATCCGATCCGAGCGCGCCGGAGCTGGTGCTCTCACCGCATCTCGACGATGCGGTGCTCGACTGCTGGGGGCTGCTCGCCGGCGAGCGCCCGGTCAGCGTCGTGAACGTCTTCGCCGGCGTTCCGCCCGGTGGCCACGTGACTCTGTGGGACGCCATCACGGGGGCGCAGGACTCGGCCGCCCGCGCGCACGAGCGGCTCGAGGAGGATGCCCGGGCGCTCGCGCGCGCGTCGCGCACGGCGCACAACCTCGCCCATCTCGACGCGCAGTACCGCGCGCGGTTCGCCCGCCCCCGCCTGCGGGAGCTCGACGTGGCACTCGTCGAGATCCTCCCCCGCGTCTCGCGCGTGCACGTGCCGGCGGGCATCGGCGGGCACCCGGACCACCGCTTCCTGCGTCGCTACGGCCGCATGCTGAGGCGGGACGGGATCCCCGTCTCGCTGTACGCCGAGCTGCCGTATTGCGTGCTCCACGGCTGGCCGCCGTGGGTCGACGGCCGCGAGCCTGAGGCGAACCGCGATGTCGACGCCTTCTGGCTCTCCCAGCTCGACGGCGTCCCCGAGATGCCCTCCCTGCGCAGCGCCCGGGTGGAACGGCTCGACGATGGCGCAGCGTCGGCAAAGCTCGCGGCGATGCGCTGTTACGCAACCCAGCTGCCGTGCCTGGAATACGGCGCACGGCAGCTGCTCGCCGACCCCGAGATCCACCGCTTCGAGGTTCACTGGGAGCTGCTTGCGGGAGCGCGCGCATGAGCAGGCTGCCCGACTTCTTCATCGTCGGTCACCCCAAGTGCGGAACGAGCGCGATGTGTCAGATGCTGCGGCGCAACCCGCAGATCTACTTCAACCTCAAGGAGCCTGGCTTTTTCGTTCCGGAGCTGCGCGCGGGGGCGGCTGGCGGCAAACGCCCGGCCACGCTGGCGGAGTACCTGGCGCTGTTCGCCGACGCCCGCCCCGACCAGTTCGCGGGCGACGCGACACCGTGGTATCTCGCCTCCCCGAACGCCGCCGCCGACATCGCCGAGCTGCAACCCGAGGCGCGCGTGATCGCGATTCTGCGAGAGCCCGCGAGCTTCCTGCGCTCGCTTCACGCGCAGCAGGTCAAGGACCACGTCGAGACCGAGACCGATCTCCGCAAGGCGCTGCTGCTGGAGGACGCCCGTCGCCAGGGGAGACAGATACCGGAGGGGTGCACGCGCCCGCACGAGCTGCTCTACTCGGACTACGTACGCTATGTCGAGCAGTTGCAGCGCTTTCACGCCGTCTTCCCGAGCGAGCAGATCCTCGTCCTCATCTACGACGAGTTCCGCTCCGACAACGAGGGCACGATCCGCCGCGTGCTGCGCTTCCTCGGCGCCGATGACACTGTCGCGATCGAGGTCTTCGACGCGAATCCGACCGTTCGCGTCCGCTCGCCGCGCCTTTATCGGCTCGTGCGCTCGCTGTCGTTTGGAGATCGCGCGCTCGCGCGAGCGGCTCGCTCGATGATCAAGGCACTCTCATCGCGGCGGCTGCGTCACCGCGCGCTCGCTGCCCAGCGGCGGATGCAGTGGGCGCGCCCCGAGCCAGCCGATCGCGAGTTGATGCTCGAGCTGCGCCGCCGCTTCAAGGACGAGGTGGTGGCCGTCAGCGAGTACCTCGACCGTGATCTCCTCGGTCTGTGGGGCTACGAGGAGATCGGCTGAAGCACTTACGTGGGCGGCGCGCCAGGCGCGCGACGGGCGGGGCGGGCCGCTCGACGGCCTAGGACTGCGGTTCGCCGCCCGCGGCCGGCGGTTCCTGCTGGGCTTCGCCTTCGCCTTCGCTCGCGCCTTCGCCCGCGCCTTCGGGGCTGGCGGCGAGGTGCGGGGTGACGGCGACGGTGAACTCGGGGCCGGTGGTCGAGAGGTGCGCGGCGCTCGCCTGGAGTTTGAGCCGCAGCACCCGCTGAGCGACGCCGTGGAAGGTTTGCGTGAGCGAGAACGAGGAGTCCGAGGCCACGGTGCCGACGGCGACGACGTGGAAGGCGAGGCCCGTCCCGTAGCGCTGTTCGAGCAGCACCTGGCCCGCGCTCGCGCCGACCAGCGAGCCTGTCAACGTCAGCGGCGAGCCGTCTTCGACCGTCGTCGGCTGCGGTCCGGTCGCCAGCGTGTAGCGCGAGCCCTCGAACAGCTGGGATGAGGTGGTGCTCGCGCTCGTCACCCGGTAGTAGGTGTTCTGCAGCGGTGACACGGTGAAGCTGTAGGCACCGTCGGCTTCCGTCTTGGCTTTGTCGAGCACGGCGTAGGGGGTGCCGGGGGTGCGCGCGAGCAGCGCGACGGTCTGTCCGGGGGCTCCGGCGACGACGCCCGTGATCGTGACCGGCTGGCCGAACGGATCCGGATCGGCGGAGGCCTGGATCGTGAGGCGCGGATTCTGGGTCTGGGCGACCGTGTAGGGGAGCGCTTCGGAGATCGCGAGGGTGCTCGGGCCTTTCGCTCGCACGACCACCCGCACGCTCACCTGCCCCGGGATCCTGAAGCCGTGCGTGACCGAATAGCGGCCTTCGCCATCTACGCGCGTGAGCGCGATCGTGTGCCACTGCTCGCCCGAGCCGGCGTACTCGCGCTGCAGGGCGACGCGTGCGCCTTCGCTGGCCGGGCTGACGGTGCCGGTGAACGTCAGCCGGTTGTGCGCGCCTGCGTTCCCATGCGTGAAGAGAGTGGAGCCGGCGAGGGGACCGTGGATCGTGACCGCGGGAGCGACCTTCACGACGGTGCGTGCGTTGCTCGCGCGTGGCGCGCGCACGACGAACGTGCTGTTCGCGGCGACGGTCGGGATCGTGAACTCGTAGGTGCCGTCCGGCTGAGTTGTCGCGCTGCCGGCTTCGTTCAGGCTGGAGCCGGCGCTTTCGTGCACGCGCGCGAGGATCGTGACCTGCACGCCGGCGGCGGCTTCGCTGTCGGCGCACGCGAGCGCACCTGTCAGCGTCACCGATTCGCCGGAGGTGACCTGAGTCGAGCTCGCCGCGACGCTCAACCGGCAGTGCCCGCTGTGTGCAGGCACGGTCGGCGTTTCAGCGGACGGGGCTTCGGGCGAGGAGCTGGGGGACGAAGCTTTCGGCGCCGAGCTTTCCGCGCGGGTGCGCGCGCCTGTGTGGCCGGCACGCGTTTCCGGGTAGGAGCTTTCGTCGACGGGCGCTGCCGCTGCCGGGAGCGGCGCGAGCAGCGCAGCGCCGAGCACGGCGATCGCGCAGATCGATCCCCGCGTCGCCGGGCGCCCGCTCCAGCGCTTCCGAGGCGGGCAGTCTGCAAGGGGGAGGGGGGCGGGGCGGCTCATCGTGACACGAGGCCTATCGGCGCCGGCGCGCGATGGCTTTAGGGCGATCGGCGCGATGGACGTATTGAGCGAGCCGCCCGCAGGCGTCGTGACCATTATGTTTGCGCGGTGTGCGGAATCGCCGGGAGCACGGAGGACCCCGAGGGACGCGCGGTCCGCGCGATGTCTGCGAAGCTGCGCCACCGCGGTCCCGACGACGAGGGTCTGTACAGCGATCCCGCCGCCGGTGTGAGCATCGGGATCCGCCGGCTGGCGGTGATGGACGTCGAGGGCGGCCACCAGCCGCTGAGCAACGAGGACGGCTCGATCTGGGTCTCCTGCAACGGCGAGATCTACAACCATCGCCGGCTGCGCGAGGACCTGCGTGCGCGCGGCCACACCTTCCGGACGAGCTCGGACACGGAGGTGCTCGTCCACCTCTACGAGGAGTACGGCGACGCGCTGGTCCACGCGCTCGACGGCATGTTCGCCCTGGCCCTGTGGGACGAGCGACGGGGACGGCTGCTGCTAGCCCGCGACCGCTTCGGCGAGAAGCCGCTGTTCGTGCACGAGCGTGCCGGCGAGCTCACCTTCGCCTCGGAGCTGACGGCGTTGCTCGAGGCGACCCCGCACCTGCGCGAGCTCGATCCCGCGGCGATCGACGCGTTCTTCGTGTTCGCCTATGTCCCCGGTCCCGACACGATCGTCCGCGGTGTGCGCCAGCTGCCGCCGGGGCACCTGCTGAGCTGGGAGCGCGACACCCGCCGTGCGCGCGAGCTGCGGTGGTGGTCGGCGGGCGAGCAGGATCTCGCGCCGCCCGAGCGCTTCGATGCGCTCGTGGCCGAGGCGCGGCGGCTGTTCAACGAGTCGGTGCGAACGCGCCTCGTAGCCGACGTGCCCGTCGGCGTGTTCCTGAGCGGGGGGGTCGATTCGACGCTCGTCGCCGTCGCCGCCGCCGAGCAGTCCTCCCAGCGGCTGCAGACGTTCACGATCGGCTATGACATCGGTGCCGTCAACGAGACGGTGCAGGCGCGTCACACGGCCGCCTATCTCGGCAGCGAGCATCACGAGGTCACGCTCACCCAGGAGGAGGTCGCCGAGCGCGCGCCGCGCGTGCTGGCCGCGATCGACCAGCCGCTCGGCGATCGTGCGCTGTTGCCTTTGAACGCGCTGTCGGAGTTCGCGCGCCCGCGCGTCACCGTCGCTCTCGGCGGCGAGGGCGCGGATGAGCTGTTCGGCGGATATCCGCGCTACCGCTGGCTCGCACGCGCGGCGCAACTGCGCGCGGGACCCGCTCCGGCGGCGGCCTGCGTCGCGGGGGTGCTGCGGGGTGCCGAACGTCTCGGCCGCGGCGAGCGGCTCAGCGCGCGCCTCGGCGACGCGCCGATGCTCGAGCGCAACCTCGACTGGGTCACCGCAGAGCGTCGTGGGCGCCGAAGCGCGCTGTACGGCCCGCGCCTGGCCGGCGTCGCAGCCCGGCGCGTGCTCGACACGCTCGCGACGCGGGCCGGCGAGCTCGACGGGCAGGGACCTGTTCGCTGGCTGATGCACCTCGACCAGGTCGACTATCTGCCCGACGACGTCCTCTTCAAGACCGATCGCGCCGGCATGCTTGCGTCGCTGGAGATCCGCACGGTGTTCCTGCAGCGCGAGCTGTCCGAGCTCGCCGCCTCGGTCGACACCACGGTTCACCTCAGGGGCGGCGGCAAGGCGCTCGTGCGCGCGATGCTGCCCGACGGGATCATCGCCGCGCCTCGCTTCGGGCGCTATCGCAAGACGGCCTTTCGGGTTCCCGCGGCGGAGTGGCTGCGGGGACCGCTGGCCGGCGTCCTGCACCGCCAGCTCGAACGGGGGGTCCTCTACGAGGAGGGCTACTTCGAGCGCGAGGCAGTCGCGGGGCTGGTTCGCGAGCACATGGCGCACAGCGCCGACCACAGCGACCAGCTCTGGCCGCTGCTCGCGCTCGGGCTGTGGGCCGACCGGTTCTGCGGGCTCGATGGCAGCTAGACCGCGCCTGCTGATCCTCACCCCGGACTTCCCGCCCGCGCCGGGGGGGATCCAGCTGATGGCGCACCGGCACGCGGCCGGTATCGCCGGCTTCGAGACGCGTGTGCTGACGCTGGCCGGACCGGGAGCGGAGGAGTTCGACCGCGACAGCGGTTGCGCGGTGCGCCGCGTGGGCGCGAACGCGCTGCCGAGGAACGTGCGCGGCGGGCTGCTGAACGCGATCGCCTTCGCCGACGCGCTGCGCTTCCGTCCCGATGTCACCCTCTGCGAGCACATCGTCGCGAGTCCGGCGGCGGCCGCGATCCGCGCCGTGCTCGGCACCCCCACCGTGCAGATCTTCCACGCCGAAGAGATCGGCGCGCGTCCGAAGCTGGCCGCCTTCGCGATTGCTCACGCCGACGAGGTGATTGCGGTCAGCCGATACACCGCGGGCCTGATAGCCGCCACCGGCGCGACGCCCGCGAGCGTGCGTCTGATCTCCCCCGGCGTGGACATCCCCAGCAACCCTTCGCCGCTGGCGGTCGACCGCCCCACGTTGCTGACAGTCGCCCGCCTCGAGGAGCGCTACAAGGGCCACGACGTGCTCGTCCGTGCGCTCGCGCTCGTGCACGCGCAGGTGCCGGACGTGCATTGGGTTGTGATCGGCGACGGCTCGCTGCGAGCGGGCATCGAAGCGCTCGCCCGCACCTACGGCGTGCACGCGGCGATCTCCTTCCTCGGCACCGTCTCCGACGAGCAGCGCAACGACTGGCTGCGGCGCGCGCACGTGCTGGCGATGCCCAGCCGGCTGCCCGCGGGAGGCTTCGCCGGCGAGGGGTTCGGTATCGCCTTCCTCGAGGCCGGCGCGTACAGCAAGCCGGTCGTCGCCGGCAACGTGGGTGGCGCGCTGGACTCCGTCAGCGACGGCGAGAGCGGCCTGCTGGTCGACCCCAACGACCCCGTCGCGGTCGCTGATGCGATCACCCGCCTGCTGCTCGACAGCGAGCTCGCAACGCGGCTCGGCGCCGCGGGTCAGCGCCGCGCGCACAGCTATGCCTGGCCGGTCATCGTCGAGCGACTCGAAGCAGTCCTGCTCGAGCAGCTCGCGCCGCCCGCCGCCCGTCGCGGCGCGTCTTCGCTCGCGTGAGCCGGCCGATGAAGGTTCTGTACGTCAACCACACGGCCGCCGTCAGCGGCGGCGAGCGCTCGCTGCTGAGCCTGCTCTCGGGCCTGCCTGACTCGTTCGACGCGCTCGTGGCCGCGCCGCGAGGCCAGCTGCAGGCGACGGTGCGCGCGCTGGGTGTCCCGGTGGCGACGATCACGGGCACGGCGGGCAGTCTCAGGCTGCACCCTGCACACACGCCGCGAGCGCTCGCCGAGATGGCGCTCGCCGCTCTCCAAGTGCGCCGCCTCGCGCGCCGCAGCGCAGCCGAGATCCTGCACGCCAACTCGATCCGCGCCGGGCTCGTGCTCGCGCTCGCGCGAGCGCCGGGCGTGCCGACCGTCGTGCACGTGCGCGACTGCCTGCCGCCCGGGCCGCTCAGCAGCGCCACGCTGCGGCTGATCGCCGCGAGCGCCACCACCGTCGTGGCGAACTCGCGCTACACCGCGAGCTCGGTCCTCTCGGCGGCGCCGGCGGCGCGCATCGAGGTCATCTACAACCCGGTGGACCTCCGGCGCTGGGACCCCGCGCGCCTCGATCGAGGCGCCGCACGTGCGCGCCTGGGCGAGGCCGTGGCGGGACGCCTGCTGCTTGGCGTGGTGGCGCAGCTGTCCCCCTGGAAGGGCCAGGACACCGCGATCGAGGCGCTGCGGCTGTTGCGCGAGGAAGGCCGCGACGCGCACCTGCTGCTGATCGGCTCGGCCAAGTTCGTGGCGCGCTCGACGCGCTTCGACAACGAGAGCTACGTGGCACGTCTGCGCGCGCTCGCGGCCGCCGCAGGACTGGAGGACCGGATCAGCTGGCTGGGCGAGCGCGAGGATGTCCCCGAGCTGGTGCGCGCGCTCGACGTGCTGTTGCTGCCCTCGTGGGAGGAGCCGTTCGGGCGCTCGCTGATCGAGTCGATGGCGCTCGGCGTGCCGGTGATCGCGACCAACGTGGGTGGCCCGCCGGAGATCCTCGACGATGGTGTCCAGGGTTACCTGCTCGCGCCCGGCGAGCCGGCCTCGTGGGCGCGCGCGATCGCGGGACTGGCCGACGATCCGCAGCGCGCCGCCGAGATCGGGCGGGCGGGGCGCAGGCGCGTCGAGGAGCGGTTCGCGCTCGAGCGCCACGTCGCCGCGGTGCTGGCGCTGTATGCGCGCATCGCCGGCGGCGCGGCGCAAGTTGCGGACCCGTGAAGCTGCGCGCAGCGATCTTGCAATGTGCGGGCGAACGCCCTAACGTTCTCGCCTCGGCCGGGGGGCCCGGGGTGCAGCAGGCGAGCGCACGCCCAGTCACGCCGAAACCCACGCCACCGCTCCACCTCGATCGCGAGCACGGATGCCAGCCACCTACCACCTAACGCACCTGCGGACCCTCGAGGCGGAGGCGATCCACGTGATGCGCGAGGTGCTCGCGGAGTTCGAGCGCCCCGTGCTGCTGTTCAGCGGCGGCAAGGACTCGATCGTGCTGCTGCGCTTGGCCGAGAAGGCGTTTCGCCCGGCGCCGTTCCCGTTTCCGCTGATGCACGTCGACACCGGGCACAACTTCCCCGAGGCGATCGAGTACCGCGACCGCCGCGTGGCCGAGCTCGGCGAGCGCTTGATCGTGGCGAGCGTGCAGGACTCGATCGACAGCGGCCGCGTCGTCGAGGAGACCGGCCCGCGTGCCTCGCGCAACGGGCTGCAGACGGTCACGCTGCTCGACGCGATCGCCGAGCACGGCTTCGACGCCGCCTTCGGCGGCGCGCGCCGCGACGAGGAGCGCGCACGCGCGAAGGAGCGCATCCTGTCCTTCCGCGACGACTTCGGTCAGTGGGAGCCCCACAAACAGCGCCCGGAGCTGTGGAGCCTCTACAATGGCCGCATTCGCAAGGGGGAGCACGCGCGCGTCTTTCCGATCTCCAACTGGACCGAGCTCGACGTGTGGCAGTACATCGCCGAGGAGGATCTTGAGGTGCCATCGATCTACTTCGCGCACGCGCGCGAGGTGTTCGCTCGTGACGGGATGCTCTACGCCGTCAGCCCGTTCATGGAGCTGATGGACGACGAGCAGCCGTTCGAGTCGCAGGTTCGCTATCGCACCGTCGGCGACATGAGCTGTACCGGCGCCGTCGAATCCAGTGCGGCGACGCTCGCCCAGGTCGTCGCGGAGATCGCCGCCACCGAGGTGACCGAGCGGGGCCAGACCCGTGCAGACGACCGCGTGACGGAGGCGGCGATGGAGGATCGCAAGCGCAAGGGCTACTTCTGATGGGTGCCGCCGAGCTTCCGCCGCACGCCGTCGCGCCTTCCGGCGCCAACGGCAATGGCAACGGCAAGACGCCGCCCGCCGATCCGCCCGTCGCCCCGCACGCGGGCGAGAGCGCCGGCGAGGCGTTCCGGCGGCTCACCGAGCGGCCTGCCGATCTGTTGCGTTTCGCCACCGCCGGCTCGGTCGACGATGGCAAGAGCACGCTGATCGGGCGCCTGCTGTACGACTCCAAGCAGATCCTCGCCGATCAGCTCGCGCACATGGAGGCCGCCAGCGAGCGCATGGGTCACGACTTCCTGGACCTGTCGCTGCTGACCGACGGCCTGCGCGCAGAGCGCGAGCAGGGGATCACGATCGACGTCGCCTACCGCTACTTCGCCACCCCGCAGCGCCGTTTCATCATCGCCGACACCCCCGGGCACGAGCAGTACACGCGCAACATGGTCACCGGAGCCTCGACCGCGGACCTCGCGATCGTGCTGATCGACGCGCGCAAGGGCGTCATCGCGCAGTCCAAGCGCCACGCCTTCATCAGCTCGCTGCTCGGTATCCCGCATGTCGTGGTGTGCGTCAACAAGATGGACCTCGTCGACTTCGACGAGGGGGTGTTCGACGCGATCGTCGAGGACTTCGACCGCTTCGCCGCGCGCCTGGAGATGCCCGACGTCACCTTCATCCCGATCTCGGCGCTGCTCGGCGACAACGTCGTCGAGCGCTCCGACTCGATGCCCTGGTATCAGGGGCCGCCGCTTCTTTATCACCTCGAGCACGTCCACATCGCTTCCGATCGCAACCTGATCGATGCGCGCTTTCCCGTCCAGTGGGTGATTCGCCCGCCCGCCTCGAGCGTGGCCGACTACCGGGCCTACGCCGGCCAGGTCGCCGGCGGCGTGATCCGCCCCGGCGACGACGTCGTCGTCCTCCCCAGCGGCCGGCACACGACGATCGCCGCGATCGACACGTTCGAGGGCGAGGTCGAGGAGGCGTTCCCGCCGATGTCCGTCGCGCTGCGGCTGGCCGATGACATCGATGTCGGCCGTGGCAGCATGATCGTGCGCACGCAGAACCAGCCGACCGTCGCGAGCGGCTTCGAGTGCCTGCTGTGCTGGATGTCCGAGCAGCCACTGAGCCCCAAGCGGCGCTACCTGGTGAAGCACACCACGCGCACCGTGATGGTCGGCGGCGTCGACGTGCGCTACCGGATCGATGTCGAGACGCTGCGCCGCGACGAGGACGTGGCGACGCTCGAGCTCAACGACCTCGCGCGCGTGCATCTGGCGCTGAGCGCACCGCTCGTATTCGACTCCTACCGCCGCAACCGTGTGACGGGCAGCCTGATCGTCATCGACGAGGCCACCAACGAGACGGTCGGCGCCGGGGTGATCCTCGACACGGAGGTCGAGGGCGCGACGGAACTCGAGCAGAAGACCGAGCGCAGCCCAAACGTCCGCTGGCAGGGCTCGAGGATGACGCGCGAGCGGCGCTGGGGCAAGCTTGGCCACGGTGGCGCGACGCTCTGGTTCACGGGACTTCCCGGGGCGGGCAAGTCGACGGTGGCCGCCGCCGTCGAGGAGCGCCTGCTCGAACTCGGCCAGCCGGCCTTCCTGCTCGATGGTGACAACCTCCGCCACGGGCTCAACGGCGATCTCGGCTTCGACGACGTGGCGCGCAGCGAGAACGTCCGCCGCACCGCCCACGTCGCGTGCCTGCTCGCCGAGTCCGGCACGATCGCGCTGGTCAGCCTCGTGAGCCCGTTCGCCTCCGACCGCGCCTCCGCCGCGGCGCTGCACGCGGGCAACGACCTGGACTTCTTCGAGATCTTCGTCGACGCGCCGCTGGAGCTGTGCGAGCAGCGCGATCCGAAGGGCCTCTACGCGCGTGCACGCTCCGGTGAGCTCGCCGGCATGACCGGCGTCGGCGCTCCCTACGAGCCACCGGAGGGCGCGGACCTGGTGCTCGGCTCACACGCCGAAACGGTCGAGTCCGAGGTCGCGCGCGTGCTCGAGATGCTCGCCGGGCGCGGTCTCATCGCACCTGGCGCCGACGCCTGATCGCGCTCTTCGCCGACGCCTGATCGCGCCGCTCGCCGGCGCCTGATCGGCGCCCGTCGCGGCTAGCCTTTTTTGCCTTTGGCGGCGGCCGGCGCGTGGAGTTTGAGGTGCGCGCTCGAGCCCGTCACGAGGGCGCCTTCGGGCGGTTTGACGAGTGCGCGATAGTTGCCGCTGTGACGCAGGCGGACGATCGTGCTGAAGCGCGAGAAGCTGTGGGTGGCGTGCTTGACCTTGACCGCGAACTGGGTGGCGAAGGCGGTTTCCCGTTCCGAGCGCCCGGGCCGAACGGCTTTGGCGAGCTGGAAGTCCACCTTCACGCCGCGCAGCGCGGGCGTGACGGTGCCGTACAGCCGGATGAGCCCCGCTGTCCCGCTCGGACGAGCGTGGAATGTGACCTTGACCGCGACGTGGACGTGGATCAGCCCGCTGTACAGCGGGAGGACGTCGAGCGTGCTGACCCGCATCTCGGCGCCGAGCAGCAGGTCCGTCGCGCGCAGGGAGAAGGTACCCAGGGCGTTGGTCGTGACGGGCGCGGAGATCGTCGCGAACGGGGCGAGGTAGGGGAACGGACTGCTCTGCAGGACGACCTTGCGACCCGCGTTGGCGGTGCCGCTGAGGTGGCCGGTGATCGCGATCGAGCTGCCGTAGACGGCCACGCGTGGTTCTTTGGGAAGTTCGAGCTTGTTGGCGATGAGCTGGGTGGAGAACAGTCGGTCACTTCCGTGCGCCGCCCCGGCGCTGTTGCTCGCGACGAGCCGGTAGTGGTAGCCGACGAGCAGTCCGTTGACGAGTTGGCCGACCCTGACCGCGGTGACTCCCGCGGGGAGGGTGACTGCGGGAGTCACCGAGCCGTAGGCCACCGTCGGCCCGTACTGGAAGTAGTAGGTCGTTGGCAGGCCGGAGGGGTTGACGGTTCCCTCGAGCTGGCCGCTGCCCCCGTGGACGTGCGTCACGGCACCGGTACTCACGCGTGGCCTGCCCGCTTTCGTGAGCAGGGCCTGCGTCCCCGCGGGCAGCGCGAGGACGAGGAGCGCGAGGGCCAGTGCGCTGAGCGCGATTCGCCTGCGATGGTTGCTTCGCCTCATCTCGGAGTCCCTTCCAGTCAGGTGTTTGCTCATCGCGTGTCCTGGCCCAGGCGCGGCTGCGGGCTCGTCCATGTAACCCGCGCGCCAGCGCTGCGTTGCGGTGTTGTGGGTCCCCCGCGATCGGGGCCCGCGTGGACCGTGCGGGTGGTGCAAGATGATACCGGCGCCCGCCGGCTCTTCACACGATGATCACGCGCGCGCGCGCGCAGGCCTCGACCATTGGCGCAGGGGCACGTTCGCCGCTCGGTGTCCCCTGCCCGCCACAGCCCCGCATCCGTCGGAGCGCGAACCGAGGTAGCCACCCTGTCAACCGAATCGATCCTCAGCCCATCCGCAGCCCGCAGCGACACGCGCCCGGCCTGCGCGGCCTGCGGCGCGCCGCTCGCCGGCGACCAGCGCTACTGCCTGGAGTGTGGCGAGCGACGCCCGCAGATGAGCGGCTTCCTCCGCTCCGGCGCGCCGGTGGGGGCGGCGGGCGTGCCGGGCGCAGCGGGTGTGCCGCCGTCGCAGCCCCCCGTCCCGCCTGTCGCCGCCGTTCCCGCAGTTGCCGATCAGCGCGGCAACACGACGGCGGTGATTGCCGGCATCGGCGTCCTGCTGCTGGCGATGGGCGTCGGTGTTCTGATCGGCCGCTCCAACGCTTCCAAGCCCGCCGCTGCGCAACCTCAGGTGATCACCGTCGGCTCCGTCACCGGCGGGAGCGCCGGCGGGGCGACGCCGGAATCGTTCACCGACGATTGGCCGGCGGGGACGAGCGGCTACACGGTGCAACTGCAGGCGCTTGCGCAGTCGGGCACGACGGTCGCGCAGGTGGACGCGGCCAAGGCCGCGGCGAGTGCCAAGGGCGCCAAGAACGTGGGGGCGCTGAAGTCCGAAGACTTCGCCAGCCTGCCGGCGGGCAGCTACATCATCTACGCGGGTGTCGACCACACGAAGGCCGCCGCCGAGAAGGCTCTCGCCGGCCTGAAGAAGAGCTTCCCCGGCGCGAAAGTCGTGCGCGTGGGGACAGGCAGCGCAGGCGGCGCGGGCGCGGGGAGCCAGTCGCCGAGCGGCGGGGGAGGCTCGGGCGGTTCGAGCCTCAGCCACCCAGCCCCGCCGTCCGTGCTCGAAAGCACGAAAGGCACCAAGGGCAAGAGCTACGAGGAAAAGTCCAAGAACCTCCCGAACGTGGTCTCGACGGGCTAGAGCGGTGGGCGGTCTCGTTTCCGAGCTGAGCCGTCGGCGTGACCGCCTGGCCGAAGAGGTCACGGAGCTGCACTGGGATCTCGGCGGTCTCGCCTACGAGATGGCGATTCGCGACCACTTCCGCCTCGACGTGCTCGTGCGCCGCGCGGCCAAGCTGCAGGAGCGCGACGCCGAGCTCGCGGAGGTCGAGCGCCTCCTGCGCATGGAGGCGGACGGGACGGCGGGCAGCTGCCCGCAGTGCGGCGCGCCTCACAGCCGCGGCGCGTCCTTCTGCTGGCAGTGCGGGGGGCCCCTGATCGAGCAGCGCGCCGGCACGCTCGCGCGGGGGCAGGATGCTCCGACGGATGTGATGGACGCGCTGCTCGCACCCGGCGCAGTCGCGGCCGAGCCCGGCGCGGGCTCGGCGGCGGACGGCTAGGCGCCGCCGGGTGAGCCCCGCGCGCGCACCCCGCTGTGGCGAGTGTGGCTCCCCGCTCGCCGGCGATCAGCGCTACTGCCTCGTGTGCGGGACCCGCGCGGGAGCACGCAGCCCCCAGCTGATCGCCCTGCTCGCGCGCATCGCCGCACCGGCGGGCGGGCCCGCGAGCGAGAGCGCGCCGGCGGCGGCGCCCGCGAGCGCCGTGCGCGGCGGCCTGCGCGTGCCGCCGACCAAGGTCTCGGCCGCGCTGATCGTCGTGCTCGCGGCCTTTGGAGTCCTGCTCGGGACTGCGAGCGGCTCGCGCGTCGACGCCACGCTCGCCGACTCGCGCGCTCCGGTGCGCCTGCTGCTGCCCGCGCCGAAGGCGAGCGCGAGCACCCCGGCGCAGCCCTCCGTGGCGCCGGAATCGGCCGCCGAAGCGCCCGCGGCTGAAACCCCCGCGCCCGGCCCCTCGACGCCGGCGAAAAGCACCGCCACGACGCCGTCGAGCAGCGAAGGCGGCGGCGAAGAAGCCGCGCCGGCAGCGACCGGCGAAGGCGCGGGCGGCGCAGCTGCGACGAAGCTGCCGGCGTTCAAGCACGTGTTCGTGATCGTGCTCGCCGACGAGCCCTACGCGAGCGCGTTCGGACCGGCCTCGCCCGCGCACTACCTGGCGGGGACGCTCGAGCGCCGCGGCGAGCTGCTCGTGCGCTATGACGCCGTCGCCCACGAGGAGCTGGCCAACGAGATCGCGCTCGTCAGTGGCCAGGGGCCGACGACGCAGACGGCGGCCAACTGCCCGAACTACGCCGACGTGGCGCCCGCGAGCAGCGGCGCCCACGGGCAGGTGCTCGGAGACGGCTGCGTCTACCCGCCCGCGACGAGGACGCTCGCCGGTCAGCTGAGCGCGGCGCATCACAGCTGGCGCGCCTACGTCCAGGGGATCGACGAACAGGCCGGGCAGCCTCCCGCCTGCGCGCATCCGCCGCTCGGTCAGCCCGACCCGACGGCGAGCACTCCCGCCGCGCCCGGCGTAGCGCCGGCGGGACCGTACGCCACGTTCCGTAACCCGTTCGTGTACTTCCACTCGCTGATCGACACCCCGGCCTGCGCCGGGAACGACGTGGGCCTGAACAGGCTCCGATCCGACCTGGCCTCGCCGGCGCGCACCCCGAGCCTCTCCTACATCGTGCCCGACCGCTGCCACGACGGCAACGCGAGCCCCTGCGCCGCAGGCGCTCCAGCCGGCATGGCCGCTGCCGACGCGCTGCTGCGCCGGCTCGTGCCCGAGATCACGGGGTCGGCCGCCTACAGGAAAGGCGGCCTGCTCGCGATCACCGTCGACGAGGCTCCCTCGAGCGGTGAATTTGCCGACTCGAGCTCGTGCTGCGGGCAGCTCGCGTTCCCCAACCTGGTGGCGCCCGCGCCAGGTGGCCCGGTCGGACGCGGTGGCGGAACCGTGGGGGCGCTGCTGCTGTCGCCGTTCATCAAGGGCGGTGCGACGAGTCAGGAACCGTACAACCACTTCTCGCTGCTGCGCACGATCGAGGACGTCTTCGGGCTGGGGCATCTCGGCTATGCGGGGCTGCCCGCGGTCAAGCCGCTCGCCCCCTCGCTGTTCCTGGCAAAGCCCCAGGGCTGAGCCGGGCTGAGCGCTGCCTCAGCGCTGGCTGCCGGCCGGCGCGCGGCTCGGCGCGGCGCCGGAGGGTGTCAGGCGCCGGCGAGCTCGCGGTAGGTGACGGCGTCGCGGTGGCTGCCGCTGCGCGAGAGCACCCACTCGAGCGCGAGCATCTGGCGCGGGTTCTGCAGGTAGCACGGGTGGATGTCCAGCCGCAGGGTGTCGCCCGCCAGCAGCGCGCCGACGCGGACGAGCTGGGGCGAGAAGGCGCGGCTGAGGCGCCCGGGCGCGGCGAGGCTCCAGGCGGGCACCAGCGGCGCCGGGTGGCGCTCCTCGCCCGTGCGGTGCACGCGCAGAAGCCCGGCCCACCAGCGGAAGCGGTTCGTGAGCGCGTCGCGCAACGCTGAGGTGTAGGCGTAGGCGGGCGCGACGAAGCCGTCCGGCTCGATGCCGGCGAGCTTGAGCACTCGCCAGCCGGCGTGGACGGCGCGACGGGTCTCCTCCCCGTCGAGGCCCACGAACTCGCCGTTGCGCTGCGCACGCGCCCGGATGAGCAGCCGCCGCTGTGAGGCGGACGCTGCCGGGCGCGCGTGCTGGAAGCCGTGCTGGGCGATCGAGTCGCCGGCGAGGCTGCACTCGCGCAGCCACCGCACCATCGCGGGCGAGCGCTCCCCGACGGGGTGCAGGTCGCGCGCGGGGATCACGAGCAGCGTCACGCGCTGCACACCGTGGTCTGTGAGCCAGTCGCGGATCAGCGCGCAGCGTTCGAAGGTGGCCGGCTCGATCCCGTGGATGGCAACGGCAATCGCTCGCTCGCTGCGCAACACGGGCATCGCCGACATCGCCGACATCGCCTACTAGGCCGCCCGCGCCTGCCGTTCGGGTGCGAGCTCGGCGCCTGCGGCGAGGGCGAGCGCGCGACGGTAGCCGCCGGCGAGGCGCTCGAGCGTCAGCCCCCACGTCCGTTCGCGCGCCGCCGCGAGGCCCCCGCGTGCGAGGTGATCGCGCAGCAGCGGCGAGCCGGCGAGCTCGAGCACGGCGTTCGCAAGCTCGTCCGTATCGGCGCGGCACAGCAGGCCGCTGTGCCGGTGCTCGATCAGCGACAGCGGCCCACCCTCGGCGACCGCCACGACGGGCACGCCACTGGCCTGTGCCTCGAGGATCACCTGGCCGAAGGTGTCGGTGGCGCTCGGGAACAGGAACACGTCTGCGTCTGCGTATGCGTGCGCAAGGCGCTCGCCCTCGAGCCAGCCGAGGAAGCTCGCGCCGTCGCCGATGCGTTCGCGCAGGCGTTCCTGCTCGGGGCCGCCGCCGGCGAGCAGGAGGCGCAATCGCGGCTCCTGCGAGCGCGCGGCGACGAAGGCGTCGGCGAGCAGCTCGACCCCCTTCTCCTGCGTGATGCGCCCCGAATAGAGCACGTCGATCGTCTCGCGCCGGCGCGCCGAGCGCAGCGCGGGATAGAAGCGCGAGGTGTCGACGCCGCGGTCCCAGCGCAGCACGCGCTCCGGCGCGGCGCCGATCGCGGCGAGTGCCTCGTCGGCAGCGGGGCTGGGGGAGAGGACCACGTCGCAGGCCCCGTAGAAGGTGCTGACCGCCAGCGCCATCGCGCCCGCGACACGCTCGTCGCCCGAGCGCAGCCCCGCGTAGGCCGTCAGCTCGGTGTGGTAGCTGCCGAGCAGCGGCAGTCCCAGAGCACGGCCGATCAGCGCGCCGCTCACGCCGGCGGGGCCCGGCGAGCACACGTGCACGGCGTCGAAGCGGCCGTCGGCGAGGCCCTGCACGACGGCCGGGAGGCTGGGCACGCCGATGCGCAGGCCGGGGTAGAAGGGGACCTCGACGTCGGCGACGGCCGACAGACGCCGATCGACGTCGGGATCGGTGCCGAGCACCTCGATCTCGAAGCCGGGAACGCCGCGCTGGCGGATCTCGGCGATCGTGCGCGTGACGCCGTGGGTCGAGCCGATCCCGTCGACGACGATCGCCACACGCGGCAGCTCGCCGTCGGCGGCTTCGCCGCTCCGCGGCCCGGCGCCAGGCTGCGAGTAGGGGATCGCGGCGAGCTTGACCTCCTCCTTCGCGAGGAAGGCGCTCGCCGGCGCGTAGGGGATCGCCGCGATGCACGCTTCGAACAGCCCGCCGGCGGCGGCGAGGGGGTCCGCGCTGCCCGCCGCTGCATTGACGGCGACGTCGACCGCGGCGCGCAGCTTGCGCTCGTGCAGGCGGCGGGCGCGGCGGTAGAGCCCGGAGTGGGTGAAGTCATCCTGCTGCATCAGCTCGATCAGGCCGCGCGCGTCGAGGTGGTCGAGCTCGACCGCGCTCAGCCACGCGGCCAGCAGGCAGCGCGCGTCGGTCGGGGACAGCTCGCCGCCGGCGTGACCGTGGCGGACGTCGGCCTCGCTCAGCAGCCGGCGAACCATGTCGAGCACGCGCAGCGGGTCGGGCGCCGGCGCCTCGGCGGTGTCGCGGTCGAGGCCGAGTGAGCGCGCGGCCAGCGCGATTGCGGCGTGGGCCCACTTCGCCGCGCTGCCCTGGGCCCCGCAGGCGCTGACGCGGCCGGCGCGCATGTGCTCGAGGAACTCCGCCGTCGTGCGCGCGAACGGCGCCTCCGTGAACGTGCGGCCGATGTCAACGCCGGCGTGATCGTCGCTGCCGCCGATGCCGGTGCCCTCGCGCGTGACGACGTAGGTCGCGGCCGGGCGGTTGAGCTCCGGCGCGCGGGCGCCGTTGCGGATCTCCCAGACGTCGAACAGCTCGGCCAGGCGGCGGCGATGGCGCGCTCGCAGAGGCGCGGCGACGGTGTAGTAGGGGTGGGCCAGCGCGCATGCGATCTCCCGTTCGTACATGTATGCGGCACACAGCTCGACGTCGTGGCTGTGCGCCTGGAGCCACTCGTGATCCTCGACGGTGATGCCGTAGCAGAGGACGTGGACCGCCTGCGGCTCGCCGCGGAAGTGCGCCGTCAGCTCCTCCGAGACGAACACGTCGGAGCGCGCGGCGATCTCCAGCACGCCCGCGACCGTGTCGTGGTCGGTGATCGTGACGAAGTCCATGCCCCGGCGCTTGGCCAGCGCGTAGACCTCCTCGGGAGGCGTGGCGCACTCTGGCAGCCCGACGGCGCGCTGCACTCCCAGGCGCGACACCTGCGAGGCAGTCGAATGGCAGTGCATGTCCACCCGGCTCACGCGGCCCCTTCCAGACGCCTCCCCGCTGTCTTGCATACACACAGATTTCTCTGCAAACAGCGACTTTTTGTGACCAAGCGGCAACGATCGTGTGAAGGGCCCGTGAACGCGATGCGCGCCGGCGACTCCAAGCCCTCCGACTCGCCGCCGCCCTCTCGCCCGCTCAGCCGACGAGGGCGTGCGGATCGCGCGCGCGATGCCCGCAGGGAATGCGCCGGCCGGCGGCGAATAAGCTCTGGCGCCGGTGCACCACGATCCGATCTCCTACTTCCAGGCAATCATCCTCGGGCTCACCCAGGGGATCGCCGAGCCGTTCCCGATCTCGAGCCTCGGCCACGGCGTCGTCCTGCCGCGGCTGGCGGGCTGGCACATCCATCAGAACGACAAGTTCTTCCTGACGTTCCTGATCGCGACCCACCTCGCGACCGCGATCGTGCTGCTGCTGTTCTTCCTCCGCGACTGGGTGAACATCGTCAAGGGCCTCGGGCGCTCGCTGCAGATGCGCGAGATCCGCGCCGAGGACACCTACGCTCGCCTCGGCTGGCGGCTGGTCGCGGCGACGATCCCGGTGGGCATCATCGGGCTGCTGCTGCAGGAACCCCTGCGCAAACTGTTCGCCTCCCCGCAGCTGGCCGCCGCCTTCCTGATCGTCAACGGCGTCTCGCTGCTCGTCTTCGAGCGCCTGCGCCGGCGCCCTCCCCGGCCGGGGGACTACGCCGGCGACGTCGATGGGCGCCTGGCGAAGCTCGGTTGGCGCCAGGCGATCGCGGTCGGCACCTCCCAGGCCGCCGCGCTGTTCCCCGGCATCTCGCGGTCGGGCTTCACGATGGGGGGCGGCCTGATGGCGGGACTCTCAAACGAGGATGCGGCGCGCTTCGGCTTCCTGCTGGCGACACCCGTGATCTTCGCCGCCGCGGCGCTGAAGCTCCCCGAACTATTCGGCTCGGCCGGCAACGGCGTCCGCGGCCCCGCCCTCGTGGCGGCCCTGTGCGCGGCGGTGACCACGTTCCTGGCCGTCAAGTTCCTGCTTCGCTTCTTCAAGACGAACAGGCTGACCCCGTTCGGCATCTACTGCATCGGGCTCGGCGTGACCTGCACGCTCGTGTTCGCGCTCGGCGGGTAGCCGAGTCAGGCGGGCCCGGCGACTTCGGAGGGCCCGGTCCGCGGACCGCTCTGAAACCACGCGAAGGCGAAGCAGGCGAGCGCCACGACGAGCGCGGCGATTCCGTGCTTGGTGTGGTGGTGGTTGGCTTCCGCGCTGCCCGCGGAGGTGTGCCCGGGGAAGAAGGAGGGCAGCGAGTGCTCGGGCTGGACGAAGTAGACGACGGCCACGACGATCAGCAGCACGCCGACCAGGACGGCGGCGGCGACCAGCAGTTTGCGCAGGCTTGGGCTCATCGCTGCAGGATCCTAGAGCACCGCACGGGCGTGAGAGTGCTCACATGAACGAGGGCGCCCGGATCTCGCGCGCGTTCTCGCCATCATAGGGCGCGATGCCCGTGCCGAGGACGCCACCGAAGATGTTCGAGACGCGCAGCCAGGCCTGGAAGGAGGTCGGTCTGCTGCGGCAGATCAGCCCCCAGGTCGTCAAGCGCGCGCGCCTGGAGGCGCTCGTGCTTCTGCCGCTGTTCGTCGGTGTCGTGCTGTTCTACGACAACCGTGTGAGCCTGCTCGGCAGGACCGTCGCTGCCCACCACGGCCCGCACGGCGAGCCGATCGCCGCACACAAGGTCCTCGAACAGGCGCTCGAAACGCCGGTCACGATCATCACGGTCCTGATCCTGATGATCCTCGGCTGGGCGATCGCGCGCGACGTCGGGCGTGGTCTCGGGCCGGCGCTGTTCCGTCGCCTCGATCCGGCCACGGCCGGCACCGTCGGCTTCCTGATCCGGCTCGCGACGATCGTGCTGGCGCTGCTCGTCGCGCTGCGGGTGGCGGGGATCGAAGCGAAAACGCTCGCGCTCGGCGGTGCGTTCACGGCGGTGATCTTCGGGTTGGCCGCGCAGCAGACGCTCGGCAACCTGATCGCAGGGACCGTGCTGCTCAGCGCGCGTCCGTTTCGCGTCGGCGAACGGGTGCGCCTGCAGGGCGGAGGGCTGGCCGGTCAGATCGAGGGGACCGTCAGCTCGCTCGGTCTGCTCTACACGACATTCGCGACCGGTGACGACTCGATCCTCGTCCCCAACAGCCTCGTGTTGAACGTCGCAATCCTGCCCCTGCGCGAGCCCGAGGCGGTGAACCTGCGCGCGCGCCTACGCGCGGGTATGAGCCCGGGCGACCTCCAGGAGATCCTCGAGCGGTCGCTGCAGACGCCGCTGCGCGACTCGCCCCGGATCACCCTCGAGGAGCTCGACGGAGACGAGGTCGTGGTGCGCATCGCGGCGACGCCACGCGTCGCCAGCCAGGGCCGTCACCTCGCGAGCGAGCTGCTCGCGATCGTCTCGCGCGAGACGCGCTCGCGCGCCGAGACGCCGTAGCGGAGAAACAGCGAGGAGCCTGCGCGCAGCACCGCGAGCAGCTCGAGCTCGACCGCCGGGTCGAGCTCGGCCCCGGCGACTATCCGCAGGGCCTCGCCGCCGGAGGGCTCGCCGCCGGCGAGCTTGGGGGCGACCGACATGAACAGCTCGTCGACGAGCCCGACGGCGAGCAGTTGGGCGCACAGGTGGGGCCCGCCCTCGCACAGCACGCGATCGACGGCGAAGCGCTCGCGCAGCTCGATCAGCCCGGCGCGCAGGTCGAGGATGCCGTCGTGGGACGTGCGCACATAGTCAACCTGTGCGCTGCTCGCGGCCAGGCTCGCCGCCGAGGAGGTCAGGATCACGACGCGCGCCTCCGGCTCGGCGAGCAGGGGAATCTCCTCGTCGAGGGCAAGGCGCCCCGAGACGATGCACGCCAGCGGCTCCGCGCTCAGCCCGCGCCGGCGGCGCAGCTCGCGGCGCTCGGCGTTGGCGATGATGCGCCCGTAGCGCTCCGTGCGCACGGTGCCCGCGCCGACAAGGACGGCGTCCGCGGCCGCGCGCAGACCATGAAAGAGCGCCCTGTCCGCATCGTCGGAGAGCGGGCCCGAGCGTCCTGCGAGCGTCGCGCGGCCGTCGACGGTGGCGACCATGTTGAGCATCACGAGGGGCAGCTCGCCGCTCGCCGGTGAGCGCTCCCACAGCCCGAAGTGCTCGACGATCTCGGGAACGCTCGCGGCTGCGCCATGGGGCAGCAGGCGCTCCAGCGAGACGGGAAGCTCGCCCGCCGCCGGCGCGGTCATGCTCGGCTTCGAGGCCATCGTGTCAGCCTAGCCAGCTCGCACGGAATGCCGCGGGCGCAGCGACCTTTGTCCGGATCGCCGCGTCTCCCGCACACGCGATCACCTCGACGTGCTACGGTCGTGTGGAATGGCCGGCGAATCAGACCGGCGAAAGTAGTGCAAGCGCTCGCAGGTCGAAGCTTTGAGAAGCATCCTCCGCGTAGCAGCACGCACATACCGTGGAGGAGTACACACAATGCCAACTGGCACCGTAAAGTGGTTCAGCGACGACAAGGGCTTCGGCTTCATCACCCCTGATGACGGCGACAAGGATCTGTTCGTCCACCACACCGGGATCAACGGCGAGGGCTATCGCTCTCTGCAGGAGGGGGCCAAGGTCTCCTACGACCCGGAGCAGGGCGACAAGGGCCCCAAGGCCGTAAACGTCCAGGCGATCTAGTCGCCGGACCCGGTCCAGCTTGGAGGGCCCGCTCAGGCGGGCCCTCTGTGTTTGCGGCCCGATAATCTGGCGTCGCGCAGAATGTCGGGCGACGCCTCAACTGTTCCTCTCCCCGAGACACCGCTAGGCGGCGTCAGGGCGAGACTCGCCCGCAGGCGCCAGCAGCGCGGCGGGACGTTCGCCGGGCACGACGCCGGCGTGCGGGGCGGGGCGATCGCGATGGCGGCGATCGTGCTCGCGAGCCTGCTCATCGTGCTGATGGCGGCCGACCGTCCCAGCCTGCTCACGCCGGCGACGCACACCAACTTCTATCCGCGCTGGATGGCCGGGCCGCTCGGCGGCCTGTGGCCGTCGCTGACCGACAACGGGGTGGTCCTGAAGGACCTCTTCACCGGGGGGATGGGCCTGATGTACGTCGCCTACGTCGTCGCGCTGCGCGCCGCACCGCGTCTGCCGACGCGCTGGATCCTCGCGGCAATCCTGGCGGTGCACGCGGTGATCCTGCTCGCGCCCCCGCTCGCGCTGACGGATGTCTTCAACTACATCAACTACGGGCGCATGGAGGTCGTGCACCACCTCAACCCCTACACCACCACGCCGATCTCCGAGCCGCACAGCGATCCGAGCTTCATCCTCAGCAACTGGCACCAGCTGCTGAGCCCATACGGTCCGATGTTCACGCTGCTCACGTTCGTGGTCGTGCCGCTCGGCGTCGCCGGGTCCTTCTGGGCGCTGAAGGTGATCCTGGGGCTCGCGAGCCTCGCGACGATCCTGCTCGTGTGGAAGTGCGCACGCATGCTGGGCCGCGACGCGCGCAGCGCGGTCGTGCTCGTCGGCCTCAACCCGATCGTGCTCGTTTGGGGGCTCGGCGGCGAGCACAACGACTTCCTGATGCTGCTCTGCATCATGCTCGGCTTCTACCTGCTTCTACACGCACGCGCGGGCGCGGCCTCGGTCGAGGAGGAGGGGGGGAGGCGACGCGCCGGACTGCGTGGCCTGCTGCTCCCGCTCTCCCCGGCGGAGATCGGCGCGGGGGCCGCGTTCGTGACCGCGACAGCGCTGAAGGCGTCGGGGGGCGTCCTGCTACCCGTCGTGCTCGCGGGGCTGGTGCACGCGCCGCGCCGGCTGACCCAGGTCCTGGCGGGGATGATCGCGGCGGGCGTGCTCGTCGCCGCGATCAGCCTGCTCGCCTTCGGGCTGCACATCCCCGACCTCAGCACGCAGAGCCGCCTGGTGACGAGCGAGAGCGTTCCCAACCTGATCGGCCTCGCCGTCGGCGCGGGGGGCGAGAGCGCAGGCGTGCACAAACTGATGAGCGCCGCGCTCGCGCTGTCGGTGATCGCGTGCTGCTGGCTGGCGTGGCGACGGCGCGAGACGATCACGGCCTCGGGCTGGGCCGGCGTCGCGCTGATCGTGACGCTCAGCTGGGTGCTGCCGTGGTACGTGCTGTGGATCCTGCCGCTGGCGGCGTTGTCGCACTCGCGTCGCCTGCGGGTGACGGCGCTCGCGCTCGGCGTCTATCTGATCATCGCCTGGTCGCCCGCATCCGGCGGGCTGTGGAGCGCGATCGGCTTTCACCCGGAACGGACCCCGCTCGGGCGTCTGCACCAGCGCTACGTGCGCGAGCTGCTCAACTGACACGGGGCCGAGCGCGCGCCGGACGCGGCGGGGGACCGGGCTAGCCATCCTCGCCGGCGGGCGGGCGGCGCTCTCGCTTGCGCTGTCCGGCGCGGCGCTTGGAGTCCAGTCGCCGGGTGCGCGCGGCGACGGTCGGCCGCGTCGGGCGGCGGCGGCGGGGAACGACGAGCGCGCGGGCGAGGCGCTCTGCCAGGCGCGCGAGCGCGAGCTCGCGGTTGCGCGCCTGCGAGCGCTCGTCCTGGGCGACGGCCACGACGCGCGCGCCGGCGCGGTCGAGCAGGCGCTCCCGCTGAGCCTCACTCAGTGAGCTCGAAGCGAGCACGTCGAAGAGCGCTTCGACGCGTGAGGCGGTGACGTTGGCGTGCTGGCCGCCGGGGCCGGAGGAGCGGCTCGTACGCAGCGTGACCTCCGCCAGCGGGATCGCCAGGCGCTCGTTGACGACGAGTACCCGCTCGGAGCTCTCGGCCTCCTCCACGACGATTCTCTGTCCGCCTACGCGGGCTCCCCGGCGGAGAGGTCGTGCACAGCGCGCACGCGCTGCTCCTCGCCCTCCGGCACGCGGCCGTCACGTCCGACGTAGCCGTCCTTGGCGCCGACGATCACATACACGGCGTCCACGTCGCCGGTGTTGCGCACCTTGCGCGTCGTCGCCGCGTCGACACGCGCGAGACCGCCCTCGGCGAGTCGCTGAACGGAGCCGTCCCCGAACTCCATCTCGATCGCGCCGCGATGCACGAAGTACAGCTCCTCCTGCTCGTCGTGGAAGTGGAACCCCGTTTCAAGGCCCGCCGGGAGCACGATCGCGTTGACGCCAAAGGCGTTCACTCCGAGCCCCTTGCGGACCTTGCGGAAGCCCGGCCCCTCGCCGAGATCGTCGAGCTGCGCGACGGCATAGCCGTCACCGCTTCTCACCTTCGGGAACTCGCTCGCTGCCTCCATCGCCGCCCTCCTGTCAGTGGTCCGCCACGGTTCCGCCCGCCGGTGAGAGCGGGCGGTCCTCCTGCGCCCAGCGTCGCAGGCCGCCGAGCATCGAGTATGCCTCGTAGCCCGCCGCGCGGAACGCCTGCGCCGCCATCTGCGAGCGCGCCCCCACGCGGCAGTAGAAGACGACGGGCTGCTCCCGCGCGACTGCGCTCGCCTGCTCGCTCAGGCGTGCGAGCTCGATATGGCGTGAGCCCTCGATGTACCCGGCCTCCCGCTCAGAGCTCTCGCGCACGTCGATCACCTGCACGTCGCCGTCGCGCAGCCGCTGCTCGACCCCTGCGGGATCCAGCTCGATCGTGTCCGCTTGAGACTCGCCGCCCATGTCCGAGCAGCGTAGCTCGCGAGCGTCGCCGCGTCAGATGCGACTGCGCGCAGCGATCTCGCGGACAGCGGCCAACCGCTACCCGCCACCGGCCGCTGGACGCGCGTCAGTAAGCCGGCGGTTCGCGGTAGGGGTCGCGTTCGACGAGGCGTTCGCTACCGCCTCGCCGGCGCGGACTCCACGCGAGCATCCAGAAGATCGACAGGACCAGGCCGATGATCCCCACGATGATGAGGATCAGCCCGACCGTCTGGATGTTGATCCCGGACGTGGAGGCGTTGACCGCCCAGCGCAGAATCGCCCCGACGGCGATCAGAAATATGGAGGTTCCGAGAGGCACCTCCTCTGCATACCCCGTTCGCCGACCCGCCAAACGGGGGGTGGCCGAGCGTGGTGGGCGCGCAGCAGCGCGGAATCGGCCGTGCATCACTAGGATCAGCCGGCATGGAGGCGCTCAGCGACGTCTACACGATTCCGCAGGAGCACCTCGACTTCTGCGCCACGATCGGGCAGATAGCGCGCGAGCAGATCGCGCCCCGCTCGGCGGAGATCGACGAGCGCGCGGAGTACCCGTGGGACGTGCGCAAGCTGCTCTCCGAGCAGGACATCCTCGGCCTGCCCTTCCCGACGGAGTACGGCGGTACGGGCACCGGCACGCTGATGCTCAACATGGCCGTCGAGGAGATCGCCAAGGTCGATGCGGCGTGCGCGCTGATCCTGATGGTCCAGGAGCTCGGGACGCTGCCGATCCAGCTGTTCGGGAGCCCGGAGCTGAAGGAGCGCTTCCTGCCGCGCTGCGCGACGGGAGAGCTCTCGCCCGCGTTTGCCCTGTCCGAGCCCGAGGCCGGGTCCGATCCGGCCGGCATGAAGACGACGGCTGTCCAGGACGGTGACGAGTGGGTGATAACCGGCACCAAGAACTGGATCACGAACCTCGGGATCGCCGACTTCTACATCTGCTTTGCGGTGAGCGACCGCGAGACCCGGCGGATGACGGCATTCGTCGTGGAGGCAGACCGACCGGGCTTCAGCGTGGGCAAGCTCGAGCACAAGCTCGGCATCCGCGCCTCGCCGACCGGCCAGCCGATCTTCGACGACGTGCGCGTGCCGCAGACGAACGTGATCGGTGAGGTCGGCAAGGGCCTGTCGGTCGCGCTGGGGACGCTCGAGCGCACGCGCCTCGGCGCCGCCGCCCAGGCCGTCGGGATCGCCCAGGGCGCGACCGACTACGCCGTCGCCTACGCGCGCGAGCGGCGGCAGTTCGGCAAGGCGATCAACGAGTTCCAGGCGATCCAGTTCAAGCTCGCCGACATGGAAATCCAGACGGCGGCGGCGCGCGAGCTGCTGTACAAGGCGTGCGCGATGGCCGATCAGCAGCATCCGCAGCGGGCTAAGTACTCCTCGATGGCCAAGGTGCTCGCCTCCGACACTGCGATGGCGGTGACGGTCGAGGCGATTCAGGTGCTGGGCGGCTACGGTTACGTGAAGGAGTACCCGGTCGAGCGCATGATGCGAGACGCCAAGATCACCCAGATCTACGAGGGCACGAACGAGATCCAGCGGCTCGTGATCGCCCGCACGCTGAAGTAGCGGTCCGGGAACGGTCGGCTGGGGATGGGGGAGTAGAGCGCGATGCTCGCTCGGCGGCTGCCTCCGCTGCTGCGTCCCGGCTGGCCCGACGAGGCCCGCAGGGTCGTGCAGGAACCGGTCTTTCGACGGGCGGTGGCCGCGCATCCCTTGGCCGGCCGGATCCTCAACGCGGGCTGCGGCGAGGGCCTCTACAGCGGCTTCCTGGAGTCCTTCGCGGATGTCAGCGAGATCATCGACATGGACCTCGCAATGCCGCGGATCAGTGCGCTGCGCAGCGATCCGCGTCACACCGACATCGCGGGGTCGGTCGCG
Source organism: Solirubrobacteraceae bacterium (assembly GCA_036498325.1). GTDB lineage: Bacteria > Actinomycetota > Thermoleophilia > Solirubrobacterales > Solirubrobacteraceae > Palsa-744. Next base: position 11,169 of record DASYFR010000024.1, on the reverse strand, counting down.
GCACTGCCGCTGGAGGACGCCACGCTCGACTGGGTCCTGTGTACGGAGGTGATCGAGCACGTCGCCGACGATCGCGCAGCCGCGCTGGAGATCGGCAGGGTGCTCAAGCCGGGCGGCTTCACGCTGGTGAGCGTGCCGACGCCTCCGGCGCCCCACGATCCCGAGCACGTGCGCGAGGGGTACACGCTCGGGCAGCTGCAAGAGCTGCTGGCCCATGGAGGCCTGGAGGTGCTGTGGAGTGAATACTGCTTTCATCTCCAGATGAGATGGCTCGTCACGCTATGGCGACTTCAGTACGAGCGGCTCGGCCGCGGACGGCGAAGCCTGATGCCGAGAGCCGCGGTGCTCGCCTTCGGCCACATCGACCGGCGGCTGCGGATGGGCAGGCCCTGGGACCTCGTCGTCCTGGCGGGCAAGCCGTGAGCTCGTCGGGCGTCCCCGCGAGCGCGCAGGAGCGCTGGTAGCGACCGCATGCGACGGTCACCGCGTGCGAGCTCCGCAGCCCCCCTCCGCCGCGTCGGGATCGCGGCGCTCCTGGCGTTGTCGGCCGGCCTGGTCGTGGTCGTTCTCGGACAGGGCTTCAGCTCGATCGGCGTGGTGCGTGCGCTGGAGGACGTCGGCCTCGGCGTCGTCGTCGCTGCTGCGCTGATGGGCAGCATCGCCTTCGTCGCGGTGCGCATGGCCGGCTGGCGCGACCCGGAGTCCGAGACGGAGTTCGAGGAGATCGTCCGCAATTCGGAGCTGCTCGCCCGCGAAGGCCTCGCCGTGGCGCCGGAGGAAAGCGAGTTCATGGAGCTCGACCCACTCGACGACGGCGACTTCGAGGAGCTCGTCCGCGACGCGCTCGACGATCTGCCCGATCTGCTGCGCAACGCGCTCACGCATGTGGCGGTCGTGGTCTCCGACGGTGGACGCCGGCGCGGCGCCTACGGGCTCTACCAGGGCGACGGCGCGACGCGCGATCATGCCCACGACCGCATCGTGATCTTCCGCGACACGCTGCGACGGGACTTCGGGCACGACCCGGACGAGCTGCGCGATCAGGTCACTCGCACGGTCCGTCACGAGCTCGCACACCATGTCGGCTTCGACGAGCTCGGAGTCTCGAGGCTCGACCTCTGACCCCGCGGCGCGCCGATCCCGACCAGATCCGGCGCGATCCCGTGGGGCGCCCCGCGCCGGTGGCGGGTCGTGCCCGCCCCGCGCGGCCGAGCGCGTCGATCCCATAGGATTCGGTGCCTCGGGCAGCGCCGCGGAGCTCTGATGGCGCGCCAAACGACCAAGGAGAACGCCCCTCATGCCTGAAGCTGTGATCGTCGACGCAATCCGCACGCCCATCGGGCGCGCGGTCAAGGGATCGCTCAAATCGGTCCGGGCCGACGACCTCGCGTCGATCCCGCTGAAGGCGATCCTCGAGCGCAACCCGCAGCTCGATTCGAGCTCGATCGTCGACGTGATGATGGGCTGCGGCTTCGCCGAGGGCGAGTCGGGCTACAACATCGGCCGCAACGCATCGCTGCTCGCGGGGATCGACTACCACGTGCCGGGAACGACAGTCAACCGCTTCTGTGCTTCCTCGCTGCAGACGACGCGAATGGCCTTTCACGCGATCAAGGCGGGGGAGGGCGACACCTACATAGCCGCGGGCGTGGAGGCGGTCTCGCGCTCGGGCAACAGCGCGTCGTTCGAATTCCACCCCAAGCTGGACGGCTCGGAGAACTCGATCTACAACGTCTACATCCCGATGGGCCTGACCGCCGAGAACGTCGCCGAGCAGTACAACGTCAGCCGCGACGCCCAGGACGAGTGGGCCGTCGTGTCGCAGAACCGGGCCGTCGAGGCACAGGTCTCCGGTCACTTCGACAAGGAGATCGTCCCGGTCACCGCGCCGGCGCACAAGGACAAGGACCGCGAGGGCAACGAGGTGGACGTGCCCGAGCAGGTCGTCAGCAAGGACGACGGGCCGCGCGCGGGCACCACGAAGGAGAAGCTCGCGGCGCTGAAGCCGGCGTTCAAGCCCGACGGCACGGTGACGGCGGGCAACGCCTGCCCGCTCAACGACGGTGCGGCGGCGCTGTTGATCATGTCCGAGGAACGCGCGCGCGACGGTGGCTTTCAGCCGAAGGCCCGCATCATCGCCTCGACCGTCGCGGCGATTCGCCCGGAGGTCATGGGGATCGGCCCGATTCCAGCGATCCAGCAGCTGCTGAAGAACACCGGCATGAAGATCGAGGACGTGGACATCGTCGAGATCAACGAGGCGTTCGCGGCCCAGATCGTCCCCTGCAAGCAGGAGCTGGGCATCGACGACGACAAGCTCAACCCGTTCGGCGGCGCGATCGCGCTGGGGCACCCGTTCGGGATGACCGGCGCGAGGATCATGACGACGCTGCTCAACGGCCTCGAGGCGAAGGACGGCACGTACGGGATCGAGTCGATGTGCGTCGCCGGCGGGATGGGTATGGCGATGCTCGTCGAACGCCTCTAGCTCGAGATGCCACTCGAGTCATGAGCAGCGCGCAGGAGGGAGTCGGGCGCATGCCCGACTTCTTCATCGTCGGCCACGAAAAGTGCGGCACGACAGCGCTGTACAAAATGCTGCGGGCGCATCCGCAGGTATTCATGCCCGACTACAAGGAGCCCCGCTTCTTCTCCTGGGACCTGCGCGCCGCTCCGCCGCCGCCGGGGGCCGAGGTACCGGCCACGCTCGAGCGCTACCTCGAGCTGTTCGCGCCGGCCGAGCCCGCGCAGCTCGTCGGCGAGGCCTCCCCGCAATACATTCGCTCGCCCGGCGCCGCGGCGCAGATCGCCGCTGCGCAACCGCACGCGCGCATCATCGCGATCTTTCGAGAGCCGGTCGCGTTCCTGCGCTCGTTCCACATCCAGGCGGTGCGCTCGCGCCTGGAGACCGAGCGCGACCTGCGCCGCGCGCTCGCGCTCGAGCCGAGCAGACGCGCCGGTCGCGAGATGCCGGCCAACACGCACGTGTCGTGGCTGCTCTACTCCGAGCACGTCGACTACGTCGAGCAACTGCGCCGCTTCCACTCGGTTTTCCCGCCTGAGCAGGTGCTGCCACTGATCTACGAGGACTACCGGCGCGAGAACCGCGCGACGCTGCGAGCGGTGATGCGCTTCCTCGAGATCGACGAGACGATCCCCGTGGAGCCCGTCGAGACGAGGCGCGAAACCCACCAGGCGGTCAGGTTCATGCCGCTGCACGGCGTCACGCGCAGGCTGCGGATGGCACGCAACCGGCCCGAGCGCGCAGATCCGATCACGCGCGCCGTCGCAGCGCTCGCGCCGCGTCCCGCGCGCGAAGCGTGGCGACGTCTCGTCTACAAGGTCCCCGAGCCGCTCGAGCGCGAGACCGAGCTCGAGCTGCGCCGCCGCTTCAAGCCGAATGTCGAAGCGTTCGGCGAGTACCTCGGCCGCGACCTCGTGACGCTGTGGGGCTACGAGCAGGTGTGACCGGCTCGCGGCATGCGCCGGCGGCCGCTCGCCCTATCGCGGCGGCATCCGCAGCGCGCCGTCGAGGCGGATCGTCTCCCCGTTGAGCATGCGGTTCTCGACGATCTGCGTGACCAGATGCGCGTACTCCTCCGGGCGGCCCAGCCGCGGGGGGTAGGGGACTCCGGCGCCGAGCTTCGCGCGCGCCTCCTCGGGCAGGGCCGCGAGCAGCGGCGTGTCGAACAGGCCCGGTGCGATCGTGTTGACGCGAATCCCATGCTGCGCGAGGTCGCGGGCGGCCGGCAGCGTCATCGCGACGACACCGCCCTTCGAGGCCGCGTAGGCGATCTGCCCGACCTGGCCCTCGAACGCGGCGATCGACGCTGTGGTGACGCACACGCCGCGCTCGCCGTCCTCGCGCGGCTCGTTGGCGATCATCGCGCTGGAGGCGAAGCGCAGCGCGTTGAACGTGCCGATCAGGTTGATCGCGATGATCGTCTCGAAGGGCATCAGCGGATGCGGCCCGCTCGAGCCCGCGACCTTCTGGGCCCAGCCTGTCCCGGCGCAGCAGACGGCGATACGCAGGCCGCCGTCGGCGGCGCTCGCCGTCTCGACCGCGTTCTCCACGTGGGCCTCCTCGCGCACGTCGCAGGTGACGAACTGGGCGCCGAGCTCGGACGCGAGCGCATTGCCTTTGTCGGCGTTCACGTCGGCGAGCGTCACCGCGGCGCCGGCGGCGTGCAGCCGGCGCGCGGTCGCCTCGCCGAGTCCCGACGCGCCGCCGAGGACGAGCGCCGAGCTTCCCTGTATCTCCATCCCGGCAGCCTAGTCGGCGACGCGCGAGAGCGTCAGCGCGAACAGCTCGTCGGGATCGGTCAGCCAGCGCACGAGCTCGAGTCCGGCGGCGGCGAGGTCCCCCTCGATCCGCTCGGGCGTGAACTTGGCGCTGATCTCCGTGCGCAGCTCCTCGCCGGCGGCGAAGTGGACGGGCAGGTCGAGGCGCTGCACGACCGCGCTCACCTCGCGCCGCGCGCGCAGGCGCATCTCGATCCACTCGTGCTCGCTGTTGAACAGCGCCACGTGGTCGAAGTCCTCGGGGTCGAAGTCGGCCTGCAGCTCGCGGTTGAGCACGAGCAGCACGTTGCGGTTGAACTCGGCGGTGACGCCCTGCGAATCGTCATATGCGGCCTCCAGCACGCTCGCGTCCTTGACCAGGTCGGTGCCCATCAGGAGGTGATCCTCGGGCCCGAGCAGACGCGCGATCTGGCGCAGGAAGCGACGCCGGCTGCCGGGCGGGAAATTGCCGATCGTGCCACCGAGGAAGGCCACGATGCGGGGGCCGGCGGCGCTCGGGACATGCTCGAGGTGACGCTCGAAGTCGCCGATCACGCCGTGTACCTCCAGGCCCGGGTACTCGGCCGTGAGGGCCTCGGCGGATTCGCGCACCATGCTCTCGGTCACGTCAACCGGCACATAGCGCGCGAGCGTCCCGGCCGCGCTCAGCGCGTCGAGCAGCACGCGCGTCTTGGCGGCCGTGCCGGAGCCGAGCTCGACGAGCTCGACCGCACCGGTGAGCTCGGCTATCTCCTCGGCTCGTTCGCTGAGGATCGCGCGCTCGCAGCGCGTCGGGTAGTACTCGGGAAGCTCGCAGATGCGATCGAACAGCTGCGCGCCGCGGGCATCGTAGAAGTGCTTCGGCGGCAGCTCCTTGAAGGGTCGCGTGAGCCCGTCCAGCACGTCCTCGGCGAGCGAGCGTTCGCCGGCGCCGTCGAGGTGGGAGTCGATCTGGATGCGTGCGGCAAGCGCCGGCTCGGGGACCGCAGGCTCCATCAGCAGTCCCGCGCCAGTCGCACGCCGGCGAAGATCTGGCGCCGCTGTGGCAGGTCCCAGTTGCGAAAGCGCGGCCCGGACACGCGCGCGTGCGTCGCCCACGAGCCACCGCGCAGGACGCGGTGCTCGGAGCCGAAGAAGACCTCGGAGTACTCGCGGTAGGGGAACGCGCGAAAGCCGGGGTAGCCGGCGAAGTGACTGGCCGTCCACTCCCACACCTCGCCGACGTGCGCCAGTCGCCCGCCGTCCGCGTCACCCTGCTCCCAGGTCGCCGCCCTCTCCCACTCCGCCTCGGTGGGCAGTCGCGCGCCGAGCGCACGCGAGAAGGCGTCGGCCTCGAACCAGGAGACGTGGCAGACGGGGGCCTGCGGGTGGCCCGCTGCCACGCCCGCATGATGCGTGATGTCGTGCTCCTCCTTCCAGGCCCAGCCCTCGTCCGACCACCACTCGCGCCGCTCGTAGCCGCCGCCCTCGCTGAACCGCATCCAGCTCGCGTTGCTGACGGGCCGTAGCGCGATCGCGAAACCCGCGAGCTCGCGCGCGTGCCGTGGACGCTCGTTGTCGTACGCGAAGCCCTCGGGCCCGGCGCCCATCGCGAACGATCCGGCGGGGATCTCCAGCCACCCCTCACCGGCGCCCATCGCCGCGAGCGGCGGCTCGCCGGCGGGGAGCAGCCCGGCGATCGCCATCGTCTGGCGCATCGTCTCGGAGTGCTGGAGCTCGTGGCGCAGGACCATCTCGCTGATGACCCCGTCGCCGAGGCCGCGCTCGGCGAGGGCTGCGTGGCTGCGCTCGCTGACCTCGCGCATGTACGCGCGCGCCTGCTCGGCGTCGAGGGCCTCGATCTCCCCGCGCACCGCACGCGGGGTCTCGAACGCGTCGTAGAGGCTCGCGAGATCGGCGCGCAGCAGCTCGAGGCCGGCGTGGCGGTGGGCAAGCCACAGATCCTCGTAGGCGGCGATGTGCGCGAGGTCCCACGCGAGCGGGCTCATGATCGGCGAGTGCACACGCTCGAGCTGCTCGGCGCTGAGGCCGGCGACGAGCCCCAGCGTGCGCTCGCGCACCATCACGAGAGCTGACAGCGCCTGCTCGGTGTCGGGGGAAGGGGGGCTGGTCTGTACCGCGCGGGCTGCCATGGCTGCTTGCTGCGTCATCCTAGAACGGCAAGGCGCTCCCCGACCGCGGATCTTGCCAGCATCACGCGCGCGCCGTCGTCCCCCCTGTCGCGAACGCGCCCGTGCCGGTGTCGTTCCAATGCGCCAGAACCGAGGCGCCGCGCTCGTGCGAGAGCAGGCACAGCGCGCCCGTCGAAAGGCCGAGGCGAGCGCCGGACTCCGCACCGAGCGCGATCCAGCGGGCGCCGAGCACGCGCAGCATGTGCCCGTGGGAGAAGACCGCGACGGGTCCCGGTGCGCGCCGCAGCTCGCCCAGCACGCGGTCGGCGCGCAGGCCGACGTCGGCGGCGCTCTCCCCGCCGGGGCATCCGTCGCGCCACAGGTTCCAGTCCGGGCGGCCCTCCCTGATCTCGGCGGTCGTGAGCCCGTCGTAATCGCCGTAGTCCCACTCCTGCAGGTCCTCCCGCGGCTGGGCTCGCGGCGATAGCCCGCTCAGCTCGCACGTTTCGCGTGCCCGCGCGAGCGGGCTCACGAGGACGAGCTGGAAATGCCACTCGGCGAGTCGCGCCCGCAGCGCGCCCGCAGCGCTTCGCCCGGCCGCGCTGAGCGGGATGTCGCTGCGCCCGGTGTGGCGTCCGGCGCGGCTCCAGTCGGTCTCGGCGTGGCGTACGAGGACGACGTCCGGCGGCGCAGCGAGCGCCGTCTCGGCGCCCGCGGCGGCGCTCATGGGCGCGGTCCCGGCGGTGCGGCGGCGTCGTCGACGATCACCGTCAGGCGCTCGCGCCGCAGCAGGCTCGCGGGGACGTGGCGGCTCGGCTCGCCGAGCATCGCGCTGACCGCGTCGGCCTTGCCGGCGCCCGTCGCGAGCAGCAGGCAGGCGCGCGCGGCGCGCAGCACGGCGAGGCTCAGCGTGATCCGCTCGGGCGGCGGCTTGGGCGAGTCGCTGACGCCGAGACAGACAGCGTCAGCGCCGGCGTCGAGCGTGCCACCGCCGGGAAACAGCGAGGCGACGTGGCCGTCCGGGCCGATCCCGAGCACGATCAGGTCGAGCACCGGCGTGGCCTCCGCGGCCGGGAGGCCGCTTTTCAGCTCGCTCGAATAGCTCCTCGCGCCGGCGTCCGGCCCCAGCTCGCCGCGCATGCGGTGCACGCGCTCGTCCGGCAGGGCGGCGGGGCCGAGCAGCGTCTGCTCGGCCAGCAGGTAGTTGCTGTCGGGGTGCTCCGGCGCGACGCAGCGCTCGTCGGCGAACCAGACCTCGACTGCGTCGAGCGCGTCCGCCTCGACGGCGAGCAGCTCGTAGGTGCGCTTCGGCGTGCTGCCACCGCTGAGGGCGAGGTGGGCGACTCCGCGCTCGCGGCGAGCGCCTGTCAGCCGGCGCACGATCAGCGCCGCCGCGCGCTCCGCGACCGCCTCGGCGTCGGGGCAGGTCGTCAGACGCGTCACAGCGCGAGCGCCCGCGCTGCCTTCACCGCGGGGACGTAGGTCGGATCGCGCAGCAGCGCCTGGCGGATGCCCTCGCCGAGCACGCCCATCTCGCCGCGCGAGGCCCCGGGGATCGTCCACTCGCGCTCGTGTCCGGAGGCGTCCTTGACGCGTGCGCGCAGGCCGCCCGCGCCACGGTCCAGGTGCAGGGTGCGCCCCGACGCAGTCTCGAGCGTGACGCCCTCGAGGCCGGGGACCTGCAGTTCGGGGGCGGCCTGCAGACGCAGCTCGACGTCGTCGTGCCCCACGCCGGCCTTGCCGACCAGCGCGTCGCCGTGCGCGAGCAGCGGTGTTGCATGCCAGTCCAGGCGCGAGGCCAGCCAGCCCGCCAGCAGCATCGCGGCGGCCGTCGAGGCGGGATGGTGACGCACCGTCACGCTGCTCAGCGTGCGCAGCTCGCGCCGCAGGGCGGGAGGGTCGAAGCTGGCGGCCAGGCGCTCGCGCCACGGGGTCGTGCGCAGCCACGCGAGGTCCACGACGTAGGCCCGCGCGCTGAGCTCGCAGGCGCGGTCGAGCGCCGTCGTGGCGATCGGCTCCTCGACGGAGTCCACGAGCACCGCCTGCGCGAGCGCGAGCAGCTCGGCGACGATGTCGTGGTGCCCGTGCGGCGACCACAGCAGCGTCGGCAGGTCGGTGACGACGAGCGGGTCGGCGATCGTCAGCAGGTCGTCGAGATGGCGGTCGCCGAGTTCGACGACGACCGTCTCGTGCAGCAGCGCCACCTCCCCCGGCGCCGCGTCGTCGGCGGCGATCGTCACGCGGGCATCGAGACGCTCGCGGCGGGGCTCGTAGGCGAGCACGAGCAGGCGTGAGGCGTGGTAGCGACCGACACCGCGCAGGCGGTTGGCGATCTCGCCCGTCCACTCGCGATCGACGAACGCGATCATGTTCAGGACCCGCGCCGGGACGTAGTCCCGGTGCTCGGCGTGGACCTCCACCAGGAGCTGGCGCAGCGCCCCTTCGATCGCGTCCGGCGTGGTTCCCTGGGCGCTCCAGACGGCGTCGCTGTGGGCCATCAGATCGCGCGCCAGCGGTCGTCGCCGCGCAGCAGCGTCTCGGCCTCCTGTGGCCCCTGCGAGCCCGCGTCGTAGCTCGACAGCGGACCGGCCTGCTCGGCCCAGGCCGAGACGATTGGGTCGCAGATCCGCCACTGCGCCTCGACCTCGTCGTTACGGGTGAAGAGCGTCGCATCACCACGCATCGCATCGGTGATCAGGCGCTCGTATGCCTCCGGCGACTGCGACAGGAAGGCGGTGCCGTAGAGGAACTCCATGTTGACGGGCCGGATGATCATGCGCGTCCCCGGGATCTTCGCCCCCAGTCGCAGCGCAACGCCCTCGTTGGGCTGCAGCGTCAGGACCAGCTGGTTGGGCTGCACGCCGAGCGAGCCGTCCTGGCTGAAGGCGAGGTGTGGCACCGGCTTGAGCGTGACGGCGATCTCCGTGACCTTGCGCGCCAGGCGCTTGCCGGTGCGCAGGTAGAAGGGCACGCCCGCCCAGCGCCAGTTGTCGACCTCCAGGCGCAGGGCTGCGTAGGTCTCGGTGCTCGAGGTCGGCGGCACGCCCTCCTCCTCGAGGTAGCCGGGGACGTTCTCGCCGCCGGCGTGGCCCGCGGTGTACTGCGCGCGCACCGCCATCGAGGCGATCTCGGCGGCGCTCGGCTGGGGGATCGCCTGCAGCACCTTGACCTTCTCGTTGCGCACCTCTTCGGCGCTGAAGGCGACCGGCGGCTCCATCGCGACGTGGCAGAGGAGCTGGAGCATGTGGTTCTGGATCAGGTCGCGCAGGGCCCCGGCGTGGTCGTAGTAGTCGGCGCGCGTGCCGATGCCGAGGTCCTCTGCCGCGGTGATCTGCACGCTGTCGATGTAGTTGCGGTTCCACAGCGGCTCGAACATGCCGTTGGCGAAGCGGAACGCCATCATGTTCTGGACGGTCTCCTTGCCCAGGTAGTGGTCGATCCGGAACACCTGCGCCTCGTCGAAGATCGACAGCACGCAGCGGTTCAGTTCGCGCGCCTGCTCGAGCGTCGTGCCGAACGGCTTCTCGATGATCACGCGGACCTCGCCGCCCTCGTGATGGCCGAGCTTGGACTTTCCCAGCTGCCCGACGATGACGGGGAAGAAGCTGGGAGCGGTGGACAGATAGAACGCGCGGTTGAGCGGCTCGCCGGCCAGCTTCTCGAAGCCGTCGAGAACCTTGCCGAGCCGGCTGTAGACGGCGTCGTCGTCGAAGGTTCCCGGCACGTACTTGACGTTCGCGAGCAGGCCCGCGAGCACGTCATCCTCGGGGGGGCGCCGGGAGAAGCGCCGGATCGCTTCCTCGCACTCCTGGCGGTAGTCCTCGTGCGCTTTTTCTTTGCGCGAGACGCCGACCAGGTGGAAGCGCTCGGGCAGCGCGCCGTCGTGCGCGAGGTTGTACAGCGCCGGCAGCAGTTTGCGCCGCGCGAGGTCGCCGGTGGCGCCGAAGATCACGAGCGTAGTGGGAGCCACTGGCAGGTGCTCGAGGCCCGCCGTCAGCGGGTTCTCCGGCTCGGGCTCGCTCGTCGGGACGCCGGCCGCGACCGCCATCTCAGCGGCCCCCGCGTCGCGTCGGAGCGCTCTTGACGGCGTGGCCCCCGAACTGGTTGCGCAGCGCCGCGAGCACGCGATCGGCGAAGTCGCCGTTGCCGCGCGAGCGCAGCCGCGCGTACAGCGAAGCCGTGATCACCGGGGTGGGCACGTCGTGGGCGGTGGCGTCTTCGATCGTCCAGCGCCCCTCGCCGGAGTCCTCGGTGAAGCCCTCGATCTTCTCGAGCCCGTTGCCGTCGGCCTCGAACGCGCGGGCAGCGAGTTCGCACAGCCACGAGCGCACGACGGACCCCTGGCCCCAGAGATGCGCGATCTTGGCGTTGTCGAGCTCGTACTCGCACTTGTCGAACACTTCGAAGCCCTCCGCGTACGCCTGCATCAACCCGTACTCGACGCCGTTGTGAACCATCTTCACGTAATGACCCGCGCCGGACGGGCCGAAACGCATCCAGCCGCGGGGTCCGATCGCCGCGCGGCTCTGCTCATCGGTCTCCGGTGCCAGCACGTCGAGGATCGGGGCCAGCCGCCTGACCGCCTTCTGCGGACCTCCGACCATCATGCAGTAGCCCACTTCCAGCCCCCACACGCCGCCCGAGACACCCACGTCGACGTATTCGATCCCGCGCCGTTTCAGCTCCCGCGCACGACGCTTGTCGTCGCTCCAGCGCGTGTTTCCACCGTCGATGATCAAGTCGCCCCGCTCGAGCAGCCGGGCGAGCTTGTCGACCG
>DASYFR010000023.1:0-29176 GCA_036498325.1 Solirubrobacteraceae bacterium | reverse complement strand
ACCGGCACCAGCGTCACGATCAACGCCCCCGGCGACCACTCAAACGACGGCACCCACACGATCCACTACTACTCCCTCGACAACGCCGGCAACATCGAGCCCACACACACCTTCACCGTCAACACCGACACCACCGCCCCGACGTCCGGCGCGACCAGCGCGCCGCTCGATAACACCGGCACGATCACCGTCGACGCGCACGCCACCGACGCCTCCCCCAGCTCCGGGCTCTCCAGCGTCCAGCTGTTCGTCAAGAAGCCCGGCGACAGCACCTTCACGCTCGCGCACACCAACACCGACGCCAGCAGCAGCTTCAGCTACACGGTGCCGCTCGACGAACACGAACGACCCGTCAACGGCAGCTACAGCTTCTACACCATCGCCCACGACAACGCCGCCAACAACGAGACCACCAAGACCACAGCCGAGAGCACCACCCTCGAGGACACCATCGCGCCGGTGACCACCGACAACGTCCCCGGCGCATTCGTCAACCACGACGTGACGGTCACGCTCTCGGCGAGCGACACCGGCGGCTCCGGTGTCGCAAACACCCGCTACACGACCGACGGCTCAACGCCGACGAGCTCGAGCCCGGTGTATGACCCGAGCTCGAAGCCGGTGCTGACGAGCGACGGCCAGAGCATCAGGTACTTCTCCACCGACAGCGCCGGCAACGCCGAGACAGCGCACTCAGCGACCGCGCACATCGACCGCTCGGCACCCACGACCACCGACAACGTCCCCAGCGCACAGGTCACGTCGAGCATCACGGTCACGTTGACGGCGAGCGACACGGGCGGCTCGGGGGTGAGCAAGACCTACTACACGACCGACGGATCGCAACCGTCGACCTCGAGCTCCGTCTACAGCGCCGCGAGCAAGCCTGTGCTGGCAAGCGACGGCCAGAAGATCACGTACTTCTCAACCGACAACGCCGGCAACGCGGAGGCCCCGCACTCGGCGACCGCGCACATCCAGACCGACTCCACGCCCCCGACCACCACGGACAGCGTTGACGGCAACTGGCACGCCTCACCGCTGAGCGTCACGCTGACGGCAACGGACAACGCCGGTGGGTCTGGCGTCAAGAGCACGTCCTTCAAGGTCTATGGCGGCGCTTCGGTGCCGTCAAAGACAGACAGCGGCTGGCAGACCTACAACCCGACGAGCAAGCCAACCCTCAGCAACGGTCAGGCGATCGCCTACTACTCGGTCGACAACGCCGGTAACCAGGAGGCCGTCGCGCACTCTGCTGTCGCCAAAGTGGACGCGGTGACTGGAGTCGCCGACGGGGCAACGTACACGCTCGGGTCCGTGCCGAGCGTCGCATGCGCCGATGCGAGCGCCACGGTCGGCTACTCCGCCAAGGTCGGCAAGGTCACCGCGACCTGCACCGACGGCGCCGGAGCCGTCGGCGTCACCTACACGGTCGCCTACTGCGCGACGAGCCTGACGAGTCCCGTGTCGGGTAGTTGGGTGACGTCGGCCGGTAGCTGCAGCACTCCCCCGCCGAGTGTCGCCGTGTACAACGTCGCAAAGGCCGGGAGCTCCGTGCCGGTCAAGTTCAGCCTGCACGGCGACCAGGGGCTCGCCATCTTCGCCCCGGGCTACCCGCTCTCCCAGCAGGTCCTCGCCACCGGGTCCTTCACCGACAGCAGCATCACCGTCACGACAAACGCCAGCGGCCTGCAGTACGACGCCAGCAGCGACCAGTACACCTACGTGTGGAACACCAGCAAGGCGTGGTCCGGCGAGAGTCGCCAGCTCGTGATCGAGTTGAACGATGGTGTCACCTACATCCGGGCCAACTTCAACCTCAAGTGAGGCGACGATGAGGCTCCATTCAAAGGCACTCGCGGCTAGCACGGCGATCATGCTGGCGGTGACGGCGCCCGCGCTCGCCACCGGGCTATCCAGCACCCAGACCAAGCACGCGAGCGCTCAGGCAGCGCAGGCGGTGGGCAGACAGACCCACGCGGCGAGCGTCAGGGTGACCAGCTGCGCAAACATCTCGGGCTCGAAGGCCGTCTGCCATGCCGAAGGCCGCTACACGAGCGGGGCGAAGCGCTGCACCTTCGACGTGACCGTCACGAAGGCGAGTTCCAAGAGCCAGCCCCCGCGCACCACGCCCTCGAACTTCGTCTGCTACTGAGCACCCGCGCGCCGCGCCAGGCGCTCGATCGGAGTGCTCAGCCCAGCCGCTCTGTCAGCGCCTTCAGCTGGGCGTGCAGCTCGTCCGGCAGATTTTCGAATTTGGCGTAGTGCTCGTGGAATTGCGGTAGCTGCTCCTTCCACTCGTCCTTTGCCACCTGCAGCAGCTCCTGCATGTCCTCGTCGGAGACGCCGAGGCCACGCGTGTCGATACCGTCGCCGCCGACCGGAGGGATCAGGCCGATCGCCGTCTCGCGGGCAGCTCCATCGCCGGCGCAACGCGCGAACACCCAGGCGAGGACGCGCGAGTTCTCGCCGTAGCCGGGCCACAGGAAGCGTCCGTCCTCGTCCTTGCGGAACCAGTTGACGTAGAAGATCTTCGGCAGCCTCGCGCCGGCCGTACGACCAAGCTCGAGCCAATGGGCGAAGTAGTCGGCCATGTTGTAGCCGCAGAACGGCAGCATCGCGAAGGGGTCGAAGCGCAGCTCGCCGACGGTGCCCGCGGCCGCGGCCGTCTTCTCGGAGCTCATCACCGAGCCCAGGAACACGCCGTGCTCCCAGTCGAACGCCTCGGTCACCAGTGGAACCACCGTCGAGCGGCGGCCACCGAACAGAATCGCGTCGATTGGTACGCCGGCCGGGTCCTGCCACTCGGGCGCGATCGCCGGGTCCTGCGCGGCAGGCGTCGTGAAGCGGGCATTGGGGTGCGCCGCGGTCGCCTCTGAGGACGCTGTCCAGTCCTTGCCGTGCCAGTCGATGAGATGCGCGGGGGGCTCGCTGGTCAGCCCCTCCCACCAGATGTCGCCGTCGTCGGTCTTGGCGCAGTTGGTGAAAATCGAGTTGCGCTCGATCGTGCGGATCGCGTTCGGGTTGGTCTGCTCGCCGGTGCCGGGCGCAACGCCGAAGAACCCCGCCTCGGGGTTGATCGCATACAGGCGGCCGTCCGAGCCGAACTTCATCCAGGCGATGTCGTCGCCGATCGTCTCGACCGTCCAGCCCTCGAGCGTGGGGATCAGCATCGCGAGGTTGGTCTTGCCGCACGCGCTGGGGAAGGCGCCCGTCACGTACTTCACCTCCCCCTGCGGGGAGGTGAGCTTGAGGATCAGCATGTGCTCGGCCATCCAGCCCTCGTCCCGCGCCATCACGGAGGCGATGCGCAGCGCGAAGCACTTCTTGCCGAGCAGGGCGTTGCCGCCGTAGCCGGACCCGTAGGACCAGATCTCGCGCGTGTCGGGGAAGTGAACGATGTACTTGTTCTCGGCATTGCACGGCCACGGCACGTCCTCTGCTCCCTCCGCGAGCGGCATCCCGACCGAGTGCAGGCAGGGCACGAAGTCGCCCGCGCCGAGCGCGTCGAGTGCGCCCTGGCCCATGCGCGTCATGATCCGCATGCTCACGGCGACGTAGGTGGAGTCGGTCAGCTGCACGCCGACGTGGCTCTTGTCGGACCCCAGCGGCCCCATCGAGAACGGGACCACGTACATCGTGCGCCCGCGCATCGCGCCGGCGAACAGCTCGGTGAGCGCTTCGCGCATCTCCGCCGGCTCGCGCCAGTTGTTGGTCGGGCCGGCCTCCCGCTCGGTCGTCGTGCAGATGAACGTGCGGTCCTCCACGCGGGCGACGTCGCCGGGGTCAGACAGCGCCAGATAGGAGTTCGGACGCTTGGCGTCGGACAGCCGCTCGAACGTCCCCGCGTCGACCAGCTCCTGGCAGAGGCGGTCGTACTCCTCCGCGGACCCGTCGCACCAGTGGATCTGGTCCGGTTCGGTGAGGGCAGCAACCTCCTCGACCCAGGCAAGCAGGCGATCGTTCTTGGTGGGGGCGGGAACGGTTGTGTTCATGGGGTCCAAGCGGCTCCTTGATTGGCGAGCAAGACCGGCGCGCGCCGCGCGGCGCCGGGCCGGGATCGGCTCCGGGAAACAGAAAAACGCCCCTCCATGGGCGACCGGAGAAGCGTATCGCAAGGCTCCAGCGCCCGACAGCGTGCGCGCTCGCGGACAGCGCGCCCGGTGGTTGCGAGGCGCCGATCGACACCGCCTCAGGTGGCTGGACGGGGTATCCCACCCAGTCGGCGGGCGTGTGCCCTACTCCACCCCACCCTCGGCGGCGGCCTGCTCGGCCCCGTCCGCCGGATGCTTGCGCGGAACGAGCACGAGGCGCTTGAACTCGGCCACCAGCACGCCGTCCTGATTGAGCACGCGCGTGTGCACCTTGACGGTCCCGCGGTCGGGCTTGGAGCGGGACTCCTTCTTCTCGAGCACCTCCGACTCGCAGAAGAGCGTATCGCCGTGGAACACCGGCGCGGGGTGCTTGAGCTCTTCCGTGGCGAGGTTCGCGATCGCCTTGCCGCTGACGTCGCTGACGGACATGCCGAGCGCGAGCGAGTACACGAGCGGCCCCACGACCACGTTCCGTCCCTGCTGCGATTTCGCTGCATACACGTCGTTGAGGTGCAGCGGGTGGTGGTTCATCGTGATCAGGCAGAAGAGGTGGTCGTCTGACTCGGTGACCGTCTTTGCGGGCCAGTGCTTGTAGACGGCGCCGACCTCGAACTCCTCCAGATAGCGCCCGTACGGGTGCGCCCCGCTCGCCTCGCGGGCTGCCTGCTCGGTCTCGACGGAATCGGTCTCGCTCATTTGGCTCCTGGCACTCAGAGGTCGGCAACGTTCGCGACGGGCGATCCCGTCGTCGGCGGGAAGGATACGCGACGCCCATCGCCCGTCGGGCGCGCGCGAGGTCGCGCGGCCGCTACGCCTGCGACGCCCGCAGCGCCTCGGCGTGGTCGAGAAAGCCGCGAATGCGGGCGATCTTTCCGTCGCCGATGTCGAAGACCATTCCCAGCGATTCATCGACCGTCACGCCGCTGTTCTTTCCTCGCCCGCGCAGGGCTCCGAGCATCAGCACCGTCTGGCCGCGCTCGCGGAAGCTGTCGGGAAGGATGCGGAACTCGCTCCAGGCGTCGTCGAGGCTCGCGCAGTAGGCCCTGATGCCTTCGCTGCCTCGAAACACCTGCCCCTCGATGGCGACCATCGACGGGGACCACTCGAAGTCGTCCGTCGCGAGGGCGACGAAACCCTCCACGTCGGTCGCGTTGAAGGCCGCGATCGCTTCCTTCACGAGCTGCAGATTGGGCTGGGGCACCGAGCTACTTTGCCATTCCCGGGCGGCGAGCGGGCTCCGGTTGGCACGCCCGAGTCGATACGGTTGGGGTCGCGGCGCTTCGACAGCGCGGCCGCCGAGCCGCGCCCGATCGCCAGACCCGCCACGTCACCCGCAGACCCAGGAGAGCACACTTGCGCAACCCCCGAGACTTCCTCAAGCCGCTCGCCATCGATGCCCCCGAGCCCGCGCGGGAGATCCCGTTCAAGCCGTCCCGGATGATCCACTTCATGGACTTCTCGAACCCGAAAATGGTCGAGAAGACACCGGACCTCGCACCCAAGGTCGACATCCTGCTCGGCAACCTCGAGGACGCGGTGCCGCTGGAAAAGAAGGAGGCTGCGCGCGCGGGCCTGATCAAGGTCGGCAAGGAGATGGACCTGGGCGAGACGGCGCTGTGGACGCGCGTCAACGAGCTCGCCTCGCCTTACGTGCTGGACGACCTCACGCAGCTCGTCGGCGAGATCGGCCACAAGCTCGAGGTCATCATGATCCCCAAGGTCGAGGGCCCGTGGGACATCCACTACGCAGATCGCCTGCTCGCCCAGCTCGAGGCGAAGGCGGGGATCGAACGTCCGATCCTGATCCACTGCGTGCTCGAGACGGCGCAGGGCGTGGCCAACCTCGAGGAGATCGCGTGCGCCAGCCCGCGCATTCAGGGGATGAGCTTCGGCCCGGCCGATCTCGCCGCCTCGCGGCGCATGAAGACCACGCGCGTCGGCGGCGGGCACCCCGGATACCGCACGATCGCCGATCCCGACCCGGATGACCCGGGCGCGCCCCGCCCCAGCTACCAGCAGGATCCTTGGCATTACTCGATCGCGCGCATGGTCGATGCCTGCACGTCGGTGGGCGCGTTGCCGTTCTACGGCCCCTACGGCGACATCTCCGACGAGGAGGGCTGCGAGACGCAGTTCCGCGCCTCGTTCCTGCTCGGCTGCGTCGGCGCGTGGTCGCTGCATCCCGGCCAGATCGCGATCGCCAAGCGCGTGTATTCCCCCGATCCCGACGAGGTGGCTTTCGCCAAGAAGGTGATCGAGGCGATTCCCGACGGCCGCGGCGTGCACATGATCGACGGCAAGATGCAGGACGATGCGACGTGGAAGCAGTGCAAGGTGATGGTCAACCTCGCCGAGATGCTGGCGCGCAAGGACCCGGAGCTGGCCGAGGCCTACGGCTTCGCGCCCGCACCTGCCGCCGCCTAGCGCAGGCGGCCGCAGCCGCCGCGCGGCACCCGGCGCGCGGCACCCGGCGCGCGCCTGCGTATAGGCTTCCGCGCCGCATGAGATTCTTCGAGTACGAGGCGCGCGAGGTCGTCAAGCGCGCCGGCATCCCCGTGACCGACTACGGGTTCACCACGGACCCGGCCGAGGCCGCGCAGATTGCGGAGCGGATCGGCGGTCCGACGGTGATCAAGTCGCAGGTGCTCGCGGGCGGGCGAATGAAGGCCGGCGGCGTCAAGTTCGCCGACACGCCCGCCGAAGCCGAGTCCTACGCCAGGGACATCCTGAAGCTCGAGATCGGCGGGCACATGCCGCGCGGCGTGCTCGTCGACCCCAAGGCGCAGGTCAAGCAGGAGTACTACGCAGGGATCGTGTGGGACGGCACTGCCAAGAAGCCGCTGATGCTCTTCAGCGACATGGGCGGTATCGACATCGAGCAGGTCGCCGAGGAGCACCCCGACCACGTCGGCCGCGGGCACTTCTCCACGCTTGAACCGTTCTCCGACTTCCAGGCCAAGCAGGTGATCGCGGCCGCGGGAGTCACCGGCAAGGCGCTGCAGCGTGCCACTCCGGTGCTTGCGCGCTTGGCCCGGCTGTTCCTCGAGTCCGACATGACGCTCGCGGAGATCAACCCACTGGCAGAGCTGATCGATGGTTCGTTCGTCGCCCTCGACGCGCACATGGAGATGGAGAACGAGGGCATGCCGCGTCAGAAGGCGCTGATCGAGGCGTTGGGCATCGGCGCGGGCGAGGGCACACGCGAGGGGCACACCGAAACCCCGTTCGAGCTGGCCGTCAAGGCGATCGACGCCGCCGATCACCGCGGCGTCATCCAGGGCAAGGACACCGGCTTTCACGGCAACATCGGCTTGGTGATCGGCGCGGGCGGTGGCTCGCTGACGCTCACCGACGCCGTGCGCCAGCAGGGCGGCCAGCCCGCCAACTACTCGGAGATCGGCGGCAATCCGTCGGTCGCCAAGGCCTGCGGCCTGGCCAAGCAGGTCCTCCAGAAAGACGGCGTCGAGAAGATCGCTGTGATGATGTCGATCGTCTCCAACACACGCGTGGACATCGTCGCGCGCGGCGTGATCAAGGCCTGCTTGGAGCTCGGCCGCGACCCCGGCGAGACGATCGCGATCTTCCGCATCCCGGGCGCCTGGGAGGAGGAGGGCTTCAAGATCCTCGACTCCTACGGGATCGAGTATTGCGACCGGTCCGTGTCGTTGTGGGAGGCCGCAGGGCGGGCGGTCGCGAAGATTGAAAACGAACCACCGAAGGCGGCATAGCGATGTCGATCCTG
Source organism: Solirubrobacteraceae bacterium (assembly GCA_036498325.1). GTDB lineage: Bacteria > Actinomycetota > Thermoleophilia > Solirubrobacterales > Solirubrobacteraceae > Palsa-744. Next base: position 21,340 of record DASYFR010000023.1, on the reverse strand, counting down.
ATCGACCAGGACACCACTTTCATCATCCAGGGCATCACCGGGCGCGAGGCGGTCAACCTCACGCGCGAGTGCCTGGACTACGGCTCGAAGATCGTCGGCGGCGTCACCCCCGGTCGCAAGGGCCGTGAGGTTCACGGCGTGCCGGTGTTCGACACCGTCGGGCAGCTCGTCGAGCACAACGGCGGCGTCGTGCCCGACGGCTCGGTCGTCACCGTCCCGCCGGCGGGCACGCGCGACGCCGTCTTCGAGGCCTTGCATGCGGGCATCAAGACGATCGTGATCGTCACCGAGCGCATTCCACGCCGCGATGTCGCGATGATGGTCGAGCTGGCCGGTGCCAAGGGGGCGCGGATCATCGGCCCCAACTGCCTCGGTGTGATCGTCCCCGGTGTCGCCAAGATGGGCGGCATCGGCGGCCCGGCACGCAACGCCGCGGTCGCCTACCAGCCCGGTGCGGTCGGCGTGATGAGCCGTTCCGGCGGGATGACGACGGAGATCTCCTCCACGCTGACGGCTGCGGGACTCGGTGTCTCGACGGCCGTCTCGATCGGCGGCGACGCGATCATCGGCTCAACCTACGCCGAGCTGATGCCGTACTTCGAGGCCGACGAGCAGACCCAGGCGATCGTGATCTACACCGAGCCGGGCGGACGTATGGAGGCCCAGCTGGCGCAGTGGGTGAAGGACAACAACTCGCGCCTGCCGATCATCGCCTTCATGGCCGGCAAGTTCATGGACGACGAGGAGATGCAGGGCATGTCCTTCGGGCACGCCGGCACGATCGTCGAGGGCAAGGAGGACAGCGCGACCGAGAAGATCGCGCGCCTGGAGGCGGCCGGCATTCCCGTCGTGCAGCGAATCGACGAGATCCCCGACCTGGTCAAGGCCAAGATCGCGGGAAAGGCGGGCAGCGCCGCATGAGGAAGGACGGGACCTTCATCGCCGTAGAGGTCGACGACCAGGCGGCCGCGGACGCGGATCTCGCGCGCCGGCTGACGGAGGCCTGCCCGGTCGACATCTTCGCCCACAGCGGCGGCGGGCTCGAGATCGTGGCGGAGAACCTCGACGAGTGCGTCCTCTGCCGCCTGTGCCTCGACGCCTCGCCGCCGGGAGCCGTGAAGATCATCAAGCTCTACGACGGCGACGCGATACTCGCCTGAGGGCGAGGAGCTCCCACCACGCTGCGGGCGCCCGCCGCTCGCCCCGGGCGGCGCCTGCGCGCGGCCTGCATACTTGACCGATGTCGGCGAACCTGGACCTCGTGCGCTCGATCTTCGAGCCGTGGGAACGTGGGGACTTCAGCTCCGTGGCGTGGGCGCACCCAGACCACGAGTACGAGATCGTCGGCGGCCCGACGCCGGGGAAGTGGAGGGGGCTCCCGGCGATGGGCGAGGCCTGGGCGACGATCCTGAGCGCGTGGGAGGATTGGCGGGCGATCGCCGACGCCTACGAGGAGCTGGACGAGCGCCGCGTGCTCGTCTTCACCCACAGCACGGCGCGCGGCAGGACGAGCGGAGTGGCGATCCCGCCGGCCTGGACGAGGGGTGCGGTGCTGTTCGAAATCTCCGCGGGCAAGGTGATCAGGCACGTCGTCTATCTCGACGGCAGGGAGCGCGCGCTTGCCGACGCGGGCCGCACGCACGAGGCCTGATCCGCCTGCAGGGCACGCGAGCCGCCTGCTCCCCTATCCTGTGCGGCAGAGGCCGTGAGAGCATGAATGAAAACTTCTCCCTGATCGTCATGTGCCTGTTTCTGCTCGGCTCACTGGCGTTCCTCGCGCAGCAGCTCACCTCCTACCACTGAGGGCCCAGCGGTGAGCTAGGCGGGGTGCTGGCGCGCCTTGCGCGTGTGCTCGCGCTCCTGCTGGCGCTCGACCACGTTGATGATCAGGCGCAGGAACTGCTCCGGGCCGGAGGACTTCGCCTGGCCGTAGGTGAACGCCTCGATCCAGTCCGCCACCTTGGCTTCCTTGGCCATCACGTTGAAGAACTCGCGCCGCATGTCGACACGCACGCGCGCGTCCGCCGCCGGCCCCTTGGTGACCTTCACGCCGGGCATCTCGAGGCGAAAGTGCTGAACGTCGCCGCGGCCCTTGAGCTCCACGCCGACGACGAGCTTGATCGGCTCCAGCGCAGGCACTTCGCCGACGAAGCGGCGGGTCGCAAGCTCGATCAGAGCCTTGGCGTCATCGGCCATCTGGCGTGTTCTCCCTCGTTCAGCCGGGCACCGGGCCCCGGGCTTGTCTGTCAGATCTTATGACGCTGCAGGAGCTTGCGCCCGATCACCATGCGCTGGATCTCGGAGGTGCCCTCGCCGATCAGGAGCAGCGGCGCGTCGCGGTAGATGCGCTCGATCTCGTACTCCTTGGAGTAGCCGTAGCCGCCGTGAATGCGCAGGCACTCCTCGGCGCAGAAGCGGCCGGCCTCGGAGGCGAACAGCTTCGCCATGCCGGCCTCCAAGTCGGAGCGCTCGCCGGCGTCCTTCATGCGCGCGGCGCGCCGCACGAGCAGGCGCGCGGCGTCCACCTGAGTCGCCATGTCGGCGAGCTTGAACTGGATTGCCTGGTGCTCGGCGATCGGCTTGCCGAAGGTCTTGCGCTCCTGGGAGTAGCGCAGCGCGAGCTCGAGGGCCCGCTGCGCGAGGCCGACGCCGCGCGCGGCGACGTTCACGCGACCGAGGTCCAGCGCATCCATCATCTGCACGAAGCCCTTGTTGAGCCCCTCCTGCTCGCCGCCGAGGATGTTCGCGGCGGGGCAGCGGTAACCGTCGAACACGAGCTCCGTGGACTCGACCCCCTTGTAGCCCATCTTCTTGATCTTGGGCGGCACGTTGAAGCCCGCGTTCGCGCCCGTGTTCTCGCCCACGCCGGGCTCTTTCTCGCAGATGAAGCACGTCATGCCGCGGTGGCGGGGGTCGGCCGCGGGGTCGGTCTTCACGAGCGTGAAGACGACGGAGGAGAGCAGGCCGTTGGTGACCCACATCTTCTGGCCGTTGATCTCATAGTCGCCGTCGTCGGTCTTCTTCGCCGAGGTCTTGATCGCCTGCACGTCGGAGCCGAGCTCCGGCTCGGACAGCGAGAAGGCGGCACGGATCTCGCCCGTGGCCATGCGCGGCAGGTACTCGTGCTTCTGCTCGTCGGTGCCGAACTTCATCAGCAGATAGGAGCCGATGAAGTGGGTGTTCACGATCCCCGAGATCGAGATCCAGCCGCGCGAGAGCTCCTCGACGATCATCGCGTAGGTCGTCAGGTCGAGCCCCATCCCGCCGTACTCCTCGGGGATCGTCACACCGAACAGGCCGAGCTCCTTCATCTGCTCGACGATCGGCTCCGGGAAGGCGTCCTCGTGATCGTAGTGCTCGGCGTTCGGCAGGATCTGCTCGTCGACGAACTGGTGCACCATCTCGGTGATCGCCCTCTGCTCGTCGGTCATATCGGTGTACGGGGCGGCTACGGCCATCTGATTAGTGCTCCAGGGTCGGATTGCGCATGTTCAGGGAGAATACCGGCGTGAACTTCGCAGGCCAGGTTCTCGAGCGCGCGCCCGCCGGCCGGCTCGCGCTGCTGGAGCTGGCCCGCGACGGGCGCCGGCGCGAGTGGTCCTATGGCGAGGTCGCGGAGAGCTCCGCCCGCCTGGCCGGCAGCCTCAGCGAACGCGGCATCGGGCGCGGCGATGTCGTGATGACGCTGATCGGCAACCGCCCCGAGTGGGTGCTCACGATGGTGGCCTGCTTTCGACTCGGTGCGGTCGTGCTCCCGTGCACCGAGCAGCTGCGCGCGAAGGACCTGCGCCTGCGCATCGCCACGGCGCGCCCGGCCCTGATCGTCGCCGACGAGCGCACCCGCGGCGAGCTGCAGGCGGCTGCCGGTGAGGTTGCGATCGTGTACGTGCCGGACGAGTCGCTGTTCGCCGCCGAGCCGCCACCGCTCGCGGAGCTCGACCCGGGCGATCCCTGCCTGCTCAGCTTCACGAGCGGGACCGCAGGCGAGCCGAAGGCCGTCGTGCACGCCCAGCGCTACCTCGACGGGCAGCGCCTGCAGGCCGAGCATTGGCTCGGGGCGCGCCCGGGCGAGCTCGTCTGGTGCACCGCCGCCAGCGGCTGGTCGAAGTCGGCGCGCAACGCCTTCATCGCGCCTTGGCTGTGCGGTGCTGCGGCGCTGCTGCACGATGCGCGCTTCGACCCCGCAGAGCGGCTCGAGCTGCTCGAGCGCGAGAACGTGGGGGTGCTGTGCATGGCGCCCACCGAGTACCGGGTGATCGCCAAGCGCGTCGCAGTGCGCGCGCCACGCTCGTTGCGCGCCATGGTCGCCGCCGGCGAGGCGCTCAACCCGGAGGTGCTGCGCGCATGGCGCCAGGCGACGGGACTCGACATCCGCGACGGCTACGGCCAGACCGAGACGGGCCAGCTGACGGGGGCCCCCGACGGCGAGCCGGCGCGGCCCGGATCGATGGGTCGAGCGCTGCCCGGTGTCGTCCTGGCGATCCGCGAGGGAGAGCTCGTGCTCGACCCCACGAGCGTGCCCACGTTCTTCCTCGGCTATCTGGGCGAGCATGTCCAGCGTCGCGCCGACGGCAGCTGGCGCATCGAGGACCGGCGCGAGGGCGGCCTTTGGCGCACCGGCGACCGAGTCGGCGAAGACGCCGACGGCTGGTTGCACTTCGAGGGGCGCAACGACGATGTGATCGTCTCGGCGGGCTATCGCATCGGGCCGTTCGAGGTCGAGTCGGCGCTCGTCGCGCATCCGGCCGTCGCCGAGGCCGCCGCCGTGGCCGCGCCGGACGAGGAGCGCGGCGCGGTGGTGCGAGCCGTGGTGGTGCTGCGCGAGGGCTCGCCGCCGCCCTCGCCGGAGCTGATCCGCGAGCTGCAGGATCACGTCAAGCGCGAGACCGCCCCCTACAAGTACCCCCGCATCGTCGACTTCGCCGCCGAGCTGCCAAAGACGGCCTCCGGGAAGATCAAGCGCGCCGAGCTGCGGTTGGGCTGAGCCGGAGCCGAGCCTCCCGCCCGGCGGGGGCGGGAGGCTCGCTATCCGGCCGCGCTCAGGCTGCCTGCGCGACGGGCTCGGGCTCGCCCGCGTGCTCGCCCCGAGCCGGCTCGGGGTCGTTGGCCTCCTGCAGCGCGGAGGCCGCGGGCGGGCGCAGCAGCAGGGCGGCTGCGAGGATCCCGACCGCCACGCACACGGCCGCGACGATGTAGGCGAGGTCGTAGCCGCCCGTCAGGGCGCTGCCCAGCGCGTGCCCGCTCGCACTCAGCGCCTTCGTGTGGTCGGTCGCGATCGTTCCCAGCGTGGCCAGCCCGATCGCACCGAACAGCTGCACGGACACGTTGACGATGCCCGAGGCGAGCCCGGCGTCACGCGCCGGCGCGTCGGACATCCCGAGCGTGAGCAGCGGCAGGAACGACGCGCCGGCGCCGATGCCGATCAGCAGGAACGCGAAGAACAGCCCGGGGAAGTAGCTCGCGTGAACTCCCTGGCTCGCCAACAGCGACAGGCCGAGGATGATCGCGCCGAGACCGCCTGTCAGCGTCCGCACCGCGCCGAAGCGCTGCACGGCCCGCGACGAGACGCCCATCGACATCGTCGCGATTGCGATCGTCAGGGGCATGAACGCGAGGCCGGTTTCAATCGCGTCGTAGCCGAGCACGCGCTCGAGATACAGCGAGCCGAGGAAGAAGGACGAGAACATCCCCGTGACCAGCAGACCGCGCACGAGGCTCGACCCCATCAACATGCGCAGACGCAGGACGCGCAGCGGCATGATCGGGTTCCGCAGGCGCGCCTCGAGCGCCAGGAAGGCTCCCAGCAGCACGATCGCGGCGCCGCCCACGCCGAGCGTTCGTGCCGACAGCAGGCCGTATTCACTCGACTTCACGATCGCGAAGGCGCCCGCCACGGTCGCGAGCGTGATCAGGATCGATCCGAGCCAGTCGATCCCGCCGGCGAGACCGATCCCCTCGTTCTCCTCGACGAGGACCGAGCCGAGCACGAACGCGACGATGCCGATCGGCACGTTCACGAAGAAGATCCAGTGCCAGTCGAGCGACTGCGTCAGCGCGCCGCCCGCGAGCAGGCCGATCGAGCCGCCGCCGGCGGAGACGAAGGCGTACATGCCCATCGCCTTCGCCTGCTCGACCTTGCCGGGGAACTCGGTCACGATGATCGCGAGGATCACGCTCGAGGCGACCGCACCGCCGGCGCCCTGCAGCAGGCGAGCGACGATCAGCAGCCCCTGGCTGCTGGCGATGCCACAGAAGATCGATGCCGCCACGAACAGGACGAGGCCCGTGAGGAAGACTTTCTTGCGCCCCACCAGGTCGCCGAGGCGACCGGCGAGCAGGAGGAAGCCGCCGAAGGTGATGAGGTAGCCGTTCATCACCCACGTGAGGTTCGACTGCGTGAAGTGAAGGTCGTGCTGGATCGACGGCAGCGCGACGTTGACGATCGTCGCGTCGAGCACCATCATCAGCTGACCGAGGCAGAGGACCGCGAGGGCGAGCCAGCGGCGACGGTCGCGGTGCGACGGCGGCTCGGCCGCGACCACGGGGGCGGAGCCGGTCGCGGAGCCGGGCCGCGCCGCCGTGGCGCGCATCGCGCGCACGGCAGCGACGAGGCCGCGCTCACGCGCAGGAACGCTCCGCGCAGCCGTCTGTCGGGACGGACGTGCGCGGCCGGCGTGCGCGAGCTCGGCGGCGTAGGCCTGTTCGGCGAGCTGCGTGCGCGCCGAGCCGGACCGTTGGGCTGAGCGCTTCGGTTGGCGGCGCGCGATCCCGGCCAGCTTGCCGGGCCTGCGGATGGTGATCGTGGTGCTCATGTGGCTCCTTCCGGGTTTTGCGTAGGAGCACCATATCATGGATGATCCCTGTCTCAGGGATTACCGATGTAAAACTTATAATCGCTGCTATCCTGATGACAGGTGTTGCAATGACAGGTATAGTCGAAGACATGGAGCGGGAGAGCGGCTGTACGCCGGGCTCGATGGTGCTGATGTCGCGTCTGGCCAAGCAGTTCTATCGGCGCGGTGACGAGCAGCTGCTCGGCATGCATCTGCGTCATCTGGTCGGGCTGGCCTACGTGCGCGACCACGACGGATGCCCCCAGCAGGATCTCGCGGACGCCTTCTGCATGGACGCCAACAACGTCGTCCTGCTGCTCAACGAGCTGGAGCAGCTCGGCTACGCGACGCGGCTGCGCGACCCCAACGACCGCCGCCGCCACATCGTGCAGCTGACGAGCGCCGGGCGCGCCGCACTCGTCCACAGCGAGCGCGCCCAGGCCGCGATCGAGGACGAGGTGCTGCAGTCGCTCGACGCGGACGAGCGCAGGACGCTGCGCCAGCTGCTCTCGCGGGCGCTGCGTAGCATCGAGCCGGCCGAGGACGCAGCGGACTACAGCGCGACGATGGCGTCCATCTCCACGTAGGCATCCTTCGGCAGCTGCGCGACGCCAACCGTCACTCGCGCGGGGGGCTCCCGCGCAAAGAAGGACGCGTACACCTCGTTGACGGCGGCGAACTCGGCGAGATCGGTCATGTACACCGTGATCCGCAGCGCCCGCTCGAGCGAGGTCCCGCCCGCCTCGCAGACCGCTGCGAGGTTCTCCAGGCAGCGCTGCGCCTGCGCCTGCGCGTCCGCGCCGACGAGCTCGCCCGAGTGCGGATCGAGCGGGATCTGCCCCGAGCAGTACAGCGTCTCGCCGAAGCGCACGGCGTGACTGTACGGCCCGATCGCCGGTGGAGCGCCCGTCGCGCTCACGATCTGCCGCTGCGCTGACACGCTGTGGACCCTACCGGCTGGGCGCTGCTCGGCCGCAGCGAGCGCCCACCGGGCGCGCGAGCGCGCTGCCGTGCACGAGAGCCTCCCATGCGGCGAATCATCGAGCGACGCCAGCTATTGTCGGCTTCGATGCGCAGGCGCGCCCCACTCCAGATACTGGCGGCGCTGCTGCCGGCGATCGCGCTCGCCGGCGCCCCCGCCACCTCGCAGGCCTCGGGCGACGAATTCACGCCGTGCCCGAAAGACGCGTCGTTCTCGTGCGTGAGCCTGGCGGTTCCGCTCGATCGCACAGGCTCACTCAGCGGAACCGTCGAGCTCAGCGTCGAGCGCCGCCTCGCCGGCCCGACGCCGAGCAAGGATGCCGTCGTCGCGCTCGCCGGCGGCCCCGGACAGGCGGCGCTGCCGCTCGCGAGCTTCGTCGCACAGGCGATCGCGCCGGCGCTCGCCACACGCGATTTGCTGTTGTTCGACCAGCGCGGCACCGGAGGCTCGGACCCGCTCAACTGCAGCGCCCTCACCTCGGCGGCGCCCGCTTCCGCCTCCAGCAACGGCTCGGAGCTGGTGTCGCAGTGCGCGACCGAACTCGGCCCCGCGCGCGGTGACTTCACGACGCGCGAATCGGTTGCAGACATCGAGGCGCTGCGCCAGGCGGGAGGCTACGAAAAGCTCGTCCTCTACGGCACCTCCTACGGCACGAAGGTCGCGCTCGACTACGCGGCGCGCTACCCCCAGCACGTCGAAGCGCTCGTGCTCGACTCGACCGAGACGCCGGACGGTCCAGAAGCGTTCCACGTGAGCACGTTCAAGGCGATGAAGCCCGTGCTCGCCGAACTCTGCTCACACCACGCCTGCGACGGTGTGACCCGCAACCCGGTCGGCGATGTCGCCCGCCTGGTCGGTCGCCTCGCCTCCGGGGCCTCGCTCGCCGGCCACGCCTACGACGGGCACGGTCACGCGATCAAGCTGTCGGTCACGCGCAGCGATCTCTACGGGTTGCTGCTCGCCGGCGACCTCGATCCGGCGCTGCGCGCGCAGGTCCCTGCCGCCGTGCACGCGGCGCTCGGCAAGGATCCCGGGCCGCTGCTGCGCCTGGTCGAGCTCGGAGGCGTGAGGACGGGCAGCGAAGAAAGCAGCGGAGTGAACGTGACGCTGTTCGTCGACACCTCCTGCGAGGAGACGCCGTTCCCGTGGCAACGCTCGGCGCCGCAGGCCACCCGCGCGGTCGAAGCGGAAGCGGCCCTCAACGCGCTGCCCGGCTCGGACTTCTACCCGTTCGACCGCGAAGACGGGCTGCTCGACCAGACGATTCCGCTGTGCATCGCCTGGCCCGACGCCTCGCCGCCTGCGCCGCCCGCCGGGCCGATGCCGAACGTGCCAACGCTGATCTTCTCCGGGGGGCAGGATCTGCGCACCCCGACCGCGAACGCGCGCGCCGTTGCCAGGCTGATCCCCGATGCCCAGATCGTGACAGTCCCCTACACCGGGCACTCGGTGATCGGAAGCGACTTCACGAGCTGCGCCGGCACTGCGCTCGCGACGTTCTTCGCCGGCACGCCGGTGAGTGCCTGCCACCCCGGCCCCAACCCATTTCCGCCCGCGCCGGCGGCGCCGCTGTCGGTCTCCGGTCTCGCCACCACCGGGGGCGTCCCGGGTAGCGCCGGACGCACGCTGAGCGCCTCGGTGAAGACGATCCGCGACCTCGAGCGAATGGTCGTCGTACTGGGGATCAGCTTCGGCGAAATCCCCGTCGGCGCCCGCTTCGGCGGGCTGCGCGGGGGCGACGCCAGCGTCACCAAGACCGGGGTCGCGCTCAACCACTACACCTACCTGCCGGGCGTGCAGCTGAGCGGCACGATCCCCACCAACCTGCTCCTCAAAGCGAAGGGCTCGACCGCCGGCCTTACGGTTCGCGGAGGCGCGGCCGCCGCCGGGCACCTGAGCCTGAGCAGCGGGCACCGCGTCAGCGGGGAACTCGGTGGGCGACGCTTCACCGTCAACATCGGCAGCCCGAGCAGCGCAAAGGCCGCGGTCGCGCAGGCGAGCTGGCCGCAGGAACCCGCCTCGCTGCCCTTCGGGGGGCACGCGCGCATCCCGTGACGAACGCGCTCGCCGCCGAGAGCTCCCCGTACCTGCGCCAGCATGCGCAGAACCCCGTCGACTGGCTGCCGTGGGGACCGTCCGCCTTCCAGCGCGCCGTTGCCGAGAACAAGCCGGTGCTCGTGTCGATCGGCTACTCCGCGTGCCACTGGTGCCATGTGATGGAGCGCGAGTCCTTCGAGGACGGGCCGACCGCGGCGCTGATGAACGCGGAGTTCGTCTGCGTGAAGGTCGATCGCGAGGAGCGCCCCGACGTCGACGCGCTCTACATGGAGGCCGTCCAGGCGATGACCGGCCAGGGCGGCTGGCCGCTGAACGTCTTCCTCACGCCCGAGCAGCTGCCCTTCTACGGCGGCACCTACTTTCCGCCCGAGCCCCGCCACGGCATGCCCGCGTGGTCCCAGGTACTGCAGGCGGTCGCCGAGTCCTGGCGGGCCGACGGCGCCGACATCCGCACCGGCGGCGTGCGCCTGGGCGAGCGCCTCGCCGGTGCCGCGCGCCTGTCGCCGTCCGAGCAGCCGCTGCGCGAAGCGACCCTGACGGCGGCCGTCGAGCGCCTGCGCGCGAGCTTCGACGAGCGCCACGGTGGCTTCGGGCGGGCGCCCAAGTTTCCGCAGGCCTCGCTGCTGGAGCTTCTGCTCCTGCGCGGCGAGCAGGAGATGGCGCTGCGGACGCTGCGCGCGATGGCGGCGGGTGGGATCCACGATCTGCTCGGTGGTGGCTTTGCGCGCTACAGCGTCGACGCCGCCTGGACGGTCCCGCACTTCGAGAAGATGCTCTACGACAACGCCCTGCTGGCCCGCGCCTACCTGCACGGCTGGCAGGCCAGCGGGGACGAGGATCTGCTGGCCGTCTGCAACGACACGCTCGCCTGGGCGCTGCGCGAGATGCGCGGTCCCGAGGGCGCCTTCTACAGCGCGCTGGATGCCGACTCCGAGGGGATCGAGGGACGTTTCTACGTGTGGCGAATCGGCGAGCTGCGCGAGCTGCTGGGCGAGGACGCCGCGGCGGCCGCCACCTGGTTGGGCGTCACTGAGCAGGGCAACTTCGCGGACCCCCATCATCCCGAGCCCGGGCTGAACGTGCTCAGCGACCGCGGCGAGCGCCCCGCGCCCGAGGTACGCGCGCGGATCCGCGCGAGGCTGCTGCAGGCGCGCTCGCAGCGCGCGCGTCCGAGCCTCGACGACAAGCGCCTGACGAGCTGGAACGCGCTGATGATCAGCGCGCTGGCAGACGCCGGCGCGGCCCTCGCAGAGCCCAGCTACCTGTCGGCGGCCGCCGGCTGCGCGGACTTCCTGCTCGCGGGGATGCGCGATCCGAACGGCCGGCTGCTGCGCAGCTACAACGACGCTCACGCGAAGATCCCCGCCTTCCTCGAGGATCACGCGTTCCTGCTCGAGGCACTGATCGCGCTGTTCGAAGCCACCTGCGAGGAGCGCTGGTTCCACGAGGCGTGCATGCTCGCGGAGGAGCTGATCGAGCGCTTCGCCGACCCCGAGCGCGGCGGGTTCTTTTCGACCGCGGTGGACGGGGAAGCGCTGATCGCGCGGCGCAAGGACCTCGAGGACACGCCGATTCCGGCGGGCGCCTCGAGCGCCGCGCTCGGCCTCCTGCGCCTGGCGCAGCTGAACGGCAGCGAGCGCTACGAGCGCCACGCCGTCTCCGTGCTGATGCTCACCCACGAGCTCGCAGCCCAGCATCCGAGTGCCTTCGGTCACCTGCTGCAGGCGCTGCATTGGCACTTCGCGCCCGCGCGCCCGATCGCCTGCGCTGTACCGAGCCGCCCGCCAGCTAGATGATGGACAGGTAGCGGTCGAGCTCCCACTGCGTCACCTGGACGCGGTAGTCGTCCCACTCCTGGCGCTTGATCTCGACGTAGCGGTTGAACATGTGCTCGCCGAGCGTGCGCAGCACGAGCTCCGACTCGGCGGTTATCTCGATCGCCTCGCCGAGGCTCTCCGGCAGCTGCTCGACCCCCAGGCGCCGGCGCTCCTCGCTGGAGAGGTGATAGAGGTTCTTCTCCATCGGCTCCGGCAGCTCGTAGCCCTTCTCGATCCCCTCGAGGCCCGCCTGCAGGAGCACGGCGAACGTCAGGTAGGGGTTGCACGCGGGATCCGGGCAGCGCAGCTCCATACGCGTCGCCTTCTCTCGCCCGGGGTGGTACAGCGGCACCCGCACGAGCGCCGAGCGGTTGCGTCGCGACCAGGCGACATAGACGGGCGCCTCGAAGCCGGGGACGAGTCGCTTGTAGGAGTTCACCCACTGCGCGAAGATCGAGCAGATCTCGCGCGCGTGCTTGAGCTGCCCGGCGATGAAGGCCTTGCCGACGTCGGACAGGAAGTACTGGTCGTCGGGATCGTAGAAGACGTTCTGAGTGCCCTTGAACAGCGACTGGTGCGTGTGCATCCCGGAGCCGTTCTCGCCGAACAGGGGCTTCGGCATGAAGGTCGCGTGCCAGCCGTACTTCATCGCGTACTCCTTGACCGTGATGCGGTACGTCATGCAGTCGTCGGCCATCTTCAGCGCGTCGGCGTAGCGCATGTCGATCTCGTGCTGGGAGGGTCCCACCTCGTGATGGGTGTACTCGACGTGGATGCCCAGCTGCTCGAGCGCGAGCACCGTCTCGCGACGCACATCCGAGCCCGCGTCGAGCGTCGTCAGGTCGAAGTAGCCGCCTTCGTCGAGCACCTCCGTGGAGCGCGAATCGCGGAACAGGAAGTACTCCAGCTCGGGCCCGACGTTGAAGGTGTCGAAGCCCATCGCCCGCGCGCGCTCGACGGCCCGCCGCAGGACGTGGCGCGGATCGCCCTCGTAGGGCGTGCGCTCGGGTGTGATCACGTCGCAGAACATGCGCCCGACGCCCTGCTCCTCCGGGCGCCACGGCAGCACCGCGAAGGTGCTCGGGTCGGGCATCGCGATCATGTCCGACTCCTCGATCGCGTTGAAGCCGGTGATCGAGGAGCCGTCGAAGCCCATGCCCGCCTCGAACGCGTCGTCGAGCTCGGCGACGTTGATCGAGAAGGACTTCAGCTGCCCGAGGATGTCCGTGAACCAGAAGCGGATGAAGCGGATGTTGCGCTCCTGCACCAGCGCCTTGACGTCCGCGGCGGTCTTTGGCTGGTCGGGCATCGACGCGGACCCTAGCCGATGGCCCCGGCGAGGCCTATCGACGGATGGCCAAAGCGGGTCGGTGACCCCAAAGCGGGTCGGTGACCCCAAAAGCGGGTCGGTGACCCGCGACTATCGCCAAAGGCTGCGGCCAAAGCGCGCGCGGTGGCCCGCGGCGACGGCCAACGCGGGTCAGTGACCCGCGACCGCGGCGACGAAGCCGGCGATCGCTTCGGCTTCCTTGCCCTGATAGAGCAGCGCCGGCATCTGGCCGAGCCCGCGCGCACGACCTTCGAGGATCGCCCCGAGCACGAGCGCCTTGCGCCCTGCTGCGGTGGCGATGTCGACGCCGACACGCACGTCGAGGTCGGGGCCCACGCGCCCGACGGACTTGGTCGCCGCAAGCGTGTGACAGACCGCGCACGACTTCGCGAACAGTTCGCGCCCCTTCTGCTGTTCGTGCGTCAGCGTGATGCCGCCGACCGCCACGCCGGCCTTGTCGACGCCGTTGAACGCCAGCACGAGCGCAGGCACCGCCAGGCCGAATGCGAACATCACGACCACCCCGAGCGTGACCAGGCGCTGCCCGACGCGCGACTCGGTGTGCAGGGCCTGGCGGGCGCCGCGGGGGCCTCCCCGCATCGCCACGAAGAACACGCCCAGGCCGAGCAGCGCCCAGAAGATTACGAACGCGATCACCATGCGCGCGGGAAGATATCGGGTGAGAAGCGGGAAAGCTCGACCGGGGTGCGCCGAGCGCCACCCACTCCAGCCCGGCGCGTCGGTCGCCGGAGACGGAGATGAGAGCCTTCCCACCTTTAGCCGGCGCGTAGATTGGCGGCTAACCTGGATGTGTAGGCAACCATCAAGGATGTGTTGAAAGCGCCATGAACTTCCTCCGTCGCCTCCCGCTCTATCGCCTGCTCGTGCTCTGCGCCGCCGTGCTCGCGGTCGGTGTGTCGGCCACAGCCATCGCCCTCGCGCTCGGGTCCGGGCCCAAGCCGCCCGCCAAGTCGCTCGCGCAGGCCGTGCACGATGCGCTCGAAGGGCCCTCGGCGCAAGGCGTCAGCGCGAACATCAAGCTGACCAACGACCTGCTCGAAGGCGCGAACCTCGCGAGCGGCTCCAGCCAGGGCGCGGGTCTGGCGTCGAGCCCGCTGCTCATGGGCGGCTCCGGTCGGCTCTGGATCTCCAAGGACGGGCACGTGCGAATCGAGCTCCAGGCCGAAAAGGGCGACACCCAGCTGATCTACGACGGCCACACGATTTCGCTGTATGACGCGACGACGAACACGCTCTACCGCTACACGCCCTCCGCGTCCGCCCCCACGACGGGCTCTTCGGGCGAAGACCACGGGGCGCCGAGCGTCACAGAGATCGAAGAAGCGATCGCGCACGCGACCAAGCACGTGACGGTGTCCGGTGCGACGCCGACCGACGTGGCCGGTCAACCCGCATACACCGTTCACGTCGCGCCCAGAGAAACCGGCAGCCTGCTGGGCGGCGCCGAGCTGTCATTCGACGCCGGCAACGGCGCGCCACTGCGTGCGGCGATCTACTCCTCGACGAGCCAGAGCCCCGTGATCGAACTGGCGGCGAGCGAAGTCTCCTTCGCCGCGGTGCCCGCCTCGGTGTTCGAATTCACACCGCCGGCGAATGCGAAGATCGAAGACCTCTCGAGCGCGAGCGGCACGGAAACGCACAAGGCGAGCGAGCAAGCCGGTGAAAAGCCCCAGCTGACCACCCACGGCCAGGGCCCCTCGACGGTTGCGGTGCTCGAAGAGAAGCTTCCGGCCGGCGCCAAACAGGGGTCCTCCGCAACGCTCGAAGGGCTGCCGAAGGTGAACATCAACGGGACCAGCGCCACCGAGCTGCGCACCGAGCTCGGCACGCTGCTCAGCTTCGAGCGCTCCGGCGTGCGCTACCTGGTGGCGGGCGCCGTTGGGCCCGGCGCGATCGAGGCGCTGGCTCGAGGCCTGTAGCGTGGAGGAGGCACCGCCGGTCAAGGCCCGCGGACTCGTCAAGCGCTACGACGAGGTTCTCGCGGTCGACCGGATCGATCTGAACGTACGCGCCGGCGACGTGTACGGCTTCCTCGGCCCCAACGGGGCCGGCAAGACGACGACGCTGCGGATGGCGCTCGGGCTGATCACACCGACGGAGGGAAGCGTCGAGCTGTTCGGCCGCGACCCGATGCGCGAGGGCGCCCGCGCGCTCGCGGGCGTCGCCGGCTTCGTCGAGGCCCCCCGCTTCTACCCCTACCTGACGGGAGGGAAGAACCTCCAGCTGCTCGCCGCGCTCGACGGCGACGGCGCCGGCTCGCGCATCGCAGAGGTGCTCGAGATCGTCGACCTGACCCCACGCGCCGGTCACCGCGTCGGCGGCTACTCGCATGGGATGCGCCAGCGGCTGGGCATCGCCGCGGCGCTCCTGCGCCGCCCCCGCCTGCTGATCCTCGACGAGCCGGCGACCGGGCTGGACCCGGCAGGCATGCGCGACATGCGCCAGCTGATCCGGCGGCTGGCCGGCGAGGGCATCACGGTGCTGCTCTCCAGCCATCAGCTACCGGAGGTCCAGGAACTCTGCGACCGCGTCGCGATCGTCGACTCCGGTCGCGTGGTCTACGAGGGCGCACTCGCCGACCTGCGCCGCCAGGGCGGCGGCGGCTACCGGCTGCACACGACCGATGACGTCCGTGCGCTCGAGCTGATCAGTGCGCAGCGCGGCATCTCGCACGCCCACAGCGGCGAGCACGGGCTCGGCTTCCAGGCGGACGAGCGCGACGTCGGCGGTCTGTCGCTGGCGCTGGCCACGGCGGGCATCGGGGTACTCGTGCTGACGCCCGAGCTCGCCACGCTCGAGGATCTCTTCTTCAGGCTCACGGAAGCCGACGGCAGCGAGTCCTCGCCGCCGCGCGCCGGAGAGAACGGGGCTGAGCGCACCGACCGGCTGGTGCCGAGCGCATGAGCAGCGTCGCCGCCTCACCGGCGCTGCCCGTCGCCGCCGTCCACCCTCGCAGACCCTCGACGCTGACCGTCTATCGCTGGGAGCTGCGCAAGCTGGCCTCGCAGAAGCGGACGTATCTCGGCCTCGCGCTGGTCGTCGTTCTGCCGCTGTTCTTCGTCATCTTCCAGAACGTCCACCAGCGCAACGGACGCGGGGCGGACAACATCTTCGCGTCGCAGATCACACAGTCGGGGCTGGCGACGCCCGTGCTGATGCTGCTGTTCCTGTCGGTCTTCATGCTGCCGCTCGCCGCCTCCCTCGTCGCGGGCGACGTGGTGGCTGCGGAGGACGGCAACGGGACGCTGAAGACGATCCTCACCCGCTCGGTCAACCGCGGCCAGGTGTTCGCCGCGAAGGCGCTGGCGGCGATGACCTACGCGGCGGGCGCCGTGTTCGTGTCGGCGGCCGTCGCGACGGTCGCCGGGATCGCCTCGTGGGGCTTTCACTCCGTGCGCACGTTCTCCGGCACGATCGTCTCAGCCCCCGAAGCGCTGCTGCTCGTGTTTGCGGCGAACGCGATCTACCTGATCCCCCTGCTCACGGTGGCGAGCATCGGGGTGCTGCTGTCGACGGTCACGCGCAACAGCGCGGCGGCGGTCGTGGGAACGATCGGCTTCGTGATCCTGCTCTTCATCGTGGCGCAGATCCCCGGGCTGGAAGGCGCCAAGCCCTACCTGCTCAACGAACAGTTCGAGAACTGGCACGGTCTGCTGCGCACCCCCACCGACTGGGCGCCGATCGCGCACTCGGCATGGGTGTGCGCGCTGTACGCCGTCCCCGCCCTGCTCGCCGGATACCTGGTGTTCCTGCGCCGCGACGTCGCCGGCGGCTAGCTGCAGGGCCCGAGGCGGTTGTTCGCGCTTCGGCGGCCCGCGGGTCGGAGATCGCTCAGCGGACCTCGGCGGGCAGCTCGACGATCGACAGCTCGACGTCACCCATCAGCCGCCGTGCCTCGCGCGGATCGATCAGCCCGGCGCCGAGGCGCGCGGTCGACTCCGCGCCGCAGGCGACGCCGAAGCGCAGGCACTGGTCGGGGGCGCGGCCTTCGTAGCGGGCCGCGAGGTAGCCGGCCAGGAAGGCGTCGCCCGATCCGCTCTTGGCGATCGGCTCGCGCTGCTCCACGCGCGCGCGCTTGAGCCGGCGCTGACCGTCGACGGTGACCTGGGCGACGCAGCCGTCCGGCAGCGTCATGATCGCCTCGTGGGGGCCGAGCGCGACGATCTCCGTGACCGCCGTCAGTCGCTCCTCCTCGCCCGCGAACTCGTGGCCGACGAGCTCCTCCGCCTCGAGCACGTTCGGCGAGACCACGTCCGGTTCGGCGCGCACGGCCTGGCGCAACGGCTCGCCGTCGGTGTCGACGACGGTGGTCACGTCGAGGCGCTCGAGCTCCCTGATCAGCGTCGCGTACAGGTCCGGCTCGACGCCGCGCGGCAGCGAGCCGGCGAACACGACGATCGCGGCGCCGCGGGCGAGGTAGAGCAGCTTGTCGCGGAACAGCTCGACCTCACGCGCCGACACGGCGGGGCCGCGTTCGTTGATCTCGGTCTGCTCTCCCGTCGTCGGATCGAGCACCGAGGTGTTCGTGCGTGACTCCTCGCGGATGCGGACGAAGTCGTTGAGGATCGACTCCTCGGTGAGCTGCTCGACGATGTGCGTGCCGGTCGCGCCGCCCGCGAAGCCAGTCGCGATCACCGGCTGCCCGAGCGCCTTGAGGGTGCGGGCGATGTTGACGCCCTTGCCGCCCGCCATCGTGCGCTGATCGACCGTGCGGTGGCGCCGCCCGAGCCTGAAGTTCGGGACGGCGAGAGACTTGTCGATCGCCGCGTTGAGCGTGACGGTGATGATCATCGTGGCTCGCTGCCAAGCTTCCGGTGCGCCCGAACGGCGAACGATGCGCTGACCTGCACGACACACAGGCTACCGCAGCGATCCGCGACGACTGGCACATCCGCTGCGCCGCCCCGCGCAGCCTTGCCGCCCGCGCTCGAGCGCGCTCAGCCGGCGTGCAGAACGCGGCGCGAGAGCTCCCACGCAGCGCCGCGCAACCGCTGCGCCTCATCGCGCGCCGCGCTCGCGGGCTCACCGCCGCGCGCGCGATACGCCCCGACGATGCTGCGTGAGGCGCTCACCAGGCCGCCCGCGGGACCGGGGGCGAACGCTGCCGCAAGCTCCTCGACGCGCCCCCCCTGTGCGCCGATCCCCGGGAGCAGGAAGGGAGCGGTGCGCATCAGCTCGCGAGCCCGCCCGAGATGCCCGGGCTCGGTCGCGCCGACGACGGCGCCCACGTCGCTCAGCCCCGTCTGGCCCAGCCCGGGGCGCCCGAGCCGCTCAACCATCGCGGCCACGCGCTCCCACAGCCGCTCGCCCGTGGCGGCGAGCTCGAGATCCTCGAAGTCGCCCGCCCCGGGGTTCGACGTGCGAACGAGCACGAGCACACCGGCGCCGACGCCGCGCGCGGCGCGGACGAACGGCTCGACCGTGTCGCCGCCCATCAGCGGGTTGACCGTCACGAGGTCCGCCGCGAGTCCGTCGAGGCGGCCGTAGGGCGAGTCGAGGCCGGCGATCAGCGCCGCGGCGTAGGCGCCCGCGCTGACGTCGATGTCGCCGCGCTTGGCGTCGGCGATCACCAGCAGTCCGCGCAGGCGGGCATACTCCGCGACCTGTTCGAGCACACTCCAGCCGACGTCGCCGAGCACCTCGAAGCGCGCGAGCTGCAGCTTGACGGCGACGCAGGCCTCGGCCGTCGCGTCGATCAGGGCGCGACAGTGGGCGAGCACCGCCGCGCCCGCAGCCTGCCGCGGGGACAGGCCGGCGCCGACGTCGGCATCGACGCCGGGCCACAGGGCGGCGGGATCGGGGTCGATGCCGAGCACGAGCTGAGACCCGCGCTCGGACACCCGCGCGGCGAGCGTGTCGCCAAACAGCGCGGCCGGGTTCAGCGGCCCTTCACCGCGCTCTTCAGGCCGCTGCCGGCGGTGAAGCGCGGGACGCGCGAGGCCGCGATCTGGATGCGCTCGCCGGTACGGGGATTCACGCCCGCACGCGCGCCGCGCTGGCTCACGTGGAACTTGCCGAAGCCCGACACGGTCACCTCGCTGCCCCGGCGCAGCGCGTCCTCGACCGTCGCCAGCACCGCGTCGACCGCGCGCGCGGCCTCGGTCTTCGTCAAGTCGGCGCGATCGGAAACCTGATCGATCAGCTCGGACTTCGTCACTTGGTCCTCCTCGTTCGTGAAACCGTTAGGGCGAAGCTAACACCGCGCACGGACAGGCGCATCGGCAACAATGCGGGATATATGGCCATCACGCGAGTCGCATGGATCGTGACGGTGCTCGTGGCGCTGCTGACCGCGGTCCTGCTGCTGCTGTCCGGCTACACCGGCTATGCGGGCCTGGGCGTCGCTGTCGCGATCTCCGCCGCGATCAACCTGCTCTAGCCCCAGCCGCCACACGGGCGGGGATGGGGCCGGCTGCGCGACTACGCGCCCTCGTCCGGAGCGCAGCTACGCGCCCTCGCCGCGGTCGATCCACGTGCGCAGCGCGCGCGCGGCGTGCCCGCGATGGCTGATCGCATCCTTCTGCGCGTCGCTCAGCTCGGCCATCGTCAGGCCGGCGGGCCCGTCCTCGGGCACGAAGGCCGGGTCGTAGCCGAACCCGCCCGTCCCCCGCGGCTCGCGCGCCAACTGTCCGGCGCAGCGTCCCTCGAAGATCCGCTCCAGGCCCGCGACCGGATCGACGTAGGCGATCGCGCAGATGTACTCCAACGCGCTCCCCGCGGGAGCCTCGCGCAGCAGCTTCTCGAGGTTCTCCTCGTCGCTGGCCCGCTCGCCGGCGTAGCGCGCGGAGCGCACTCCCGGCGCGCCCCCGAGCGCCGCCGCCGCAATCCCCGAGTCGTCGGCGAAGCTCGACCGGCCGGTGGCTGCCGCTGCCGCTCGGGCCTTGCCGAGCGCGTTCTCGGCGAACGTCTCCCCGTCCTCGGGCGGCAGCTCGACCGCCGCGGGCAGCGAGTCGATCTGCCGGTCGGGGCCGGCAAGCAGGCGCTCGAACTCGCGCCGCTTGTGCTCGTTGTGGGTGGCGAGCAGCAGCCTCATCGTCAATGGCGCGGCGCCGCTAGGACGTCACCGCCGGCGAGGCCGCCGCCGAGCCTGCCGCGATCGCCTCCTGCTGCGCCTCCCGCAGTCGCTCGATGCCCCCCGCCGCCAGGCCGAGCAGCTCGTCCAGGTGGGCGCGCGAGAGCGGCGTGCGCTCGGCCGTCGCCTGCACCTCGACGAGGCCGCCGTCACCGGTCATCACGACGTTCGCGTCGACCTCGGCGATCGAGTCCTCGCTGTAGTCGAGATCGAGCAGCGGCGCGCCGTCGACGATGCCACACGAGATCGCCGCGACGGCGCCGCTCAGCGGCAGGCGCTCGATCACGCCATCGGCGACGAGCGTCCGGCCCGCCCGCGCGAGCGCGACGAACGCGCCCGTGATCGACGCGCAGCGCGTCCCGCCGTCGGCGACCAGGACGTCGCAGTCGAGGTACACGGTCCGCTCGCCGAGCGCCTCGAAGTCGACGACGCCGCGGAGCGAGCGGCCGATCAGCCGTTGGATCTCGACGGTGCGGCCATCCAGGCGGCCGCGCGTCGCGTCGCGCGGCTTGCGCGATCCGGTCGAGGCGGGCAGCATGCCGTACTCGGCGGTCACCCAGCCGCGGCCGCCCCCGGCCATCCATCGCGGCACCCCCGTCTCGATGCTCGCCGTGCAGATCACCTGGGTGCGGCCGACCGAGATCAGCGCGGACCCCGCTGCGGGCGGCACGAAGTCGGGGATGCAGCTGACCGGCCTGCCGTCGCCCGGCCCGCGGCCGTCGGCGCGGGTCACGCGGCCTCCGCGACGCCGACGGCGACCCGCTCGACCGCCTCGATCGGCATCTGCAGGAAGCGCGAGCCGAGCTCGCGGAACGCCTCGGCGTCGCCGGTGCAGAGGAACCGGTAGTCGCCCTCGCCGGTCCGCGCCGCACCGAGTCCCGCGTTGGCGAGCGACCGCGCGACCGTGCGCGCGAGCGAGCGGCCCGACGTCACGAGCGCCACGTCGGGTCCGAGCATCCGCTGGAGCATCGGCGCGATCAACGGGTAGTGCGTGCAGCCGAGGATCACCGTGTCGACGCCCGCGTCGCGCAGCGGCGCGCAGTAGCCTCGAACCGTGTCGACGACGCGGCGATCGAACGGGAAGCCCTGCTGGATGATCGGCGCGAGATCGGGGCAGGCCACCGCCTCGACGTGGACGTGGCGGTCGGCGGCCCACACGGCGCGCTCGTAGGCTCCGCTGGCGACGGTGGCGGGCGTGGCCAGAAGTCCGATGCGCCCGTTGTGGCT
>DASYFR010000022.1:0-32582 GCA_036498325.1 Solirubrobacteraceae bacterium | reverse complement strand
GACGTCAAGAGAGTCGTGCACAGTTGCGCCGCCGCCGTCGTCTGGCGGCACTCGGGCTGGCGCTCGCGCTGATCGCCGTCGTGGCGGCGATCGTCCTCGCGGGGCGAGCGTCCTCTCCCACTCACGGACAGGGCCCCGTGGCGCACGCCTCCGCTCACCGCATCCGCGACCGGCGCGTCGAACACGACACGGCGCGCGCCAGGAACGGTCCACCGGGGACGGGGCACGTCCCGATCCTGATGTATCACGTCATAAATCCGCCGCCGGCGGGCGTGCCGTTCCCGGGTCTGTATGTGTCGCCCGGTGAATTCGCCGCTCAGATGCAGGCACTCGCCGCTGCCGGCTACCACGCGGTGACGATGGACCAGATGCTCGCCTACTGGCGCCACGGTACACCGCTGCCGCCGGGCAAGCCCGTCGTGCTGAGCTTCGACAACGGCTACCAGTCCCAGTACACGCAAGCGCTGCCGGTCCTGCGCGCGCTCGGCTGGGTCGGCGACGAGAACGTGCAGCTCACCGGGCTGCCGCCCTCGCAGGGCGGCCTCGGCCAGCAGGAGATACGCGGACTGATCGCTGCCGGCTGGGAGCTCGACACCCAGGGCTTCAGCCACGCCGACCTGATCACCTTGAGCGCGTCCAGCCTGCACTACGAGGTGGCCGTCTCCAGGCAGGAGCTGCGGCGTCGCTTTGGCGTACCGGTGAACTGGTTCTGCTACCCGTCCGGCCACTACGACGCGAGCGTCGTCGCCGAGGTGGCCGCCGCCGGCTATGCCGGCTCGACGACGGTGGTGCCGGGCTGGGCGCACCCGCGCGACGACCCCTACCGGCTGCACCGCCTGCGCGTGCTCGGCGGCACATCCGGCCCGGCGCTGTTGTCCCTCCTCGCCGCCACGCGATCCAATCCGGCGGCGCCAAGCTCCTACTCCGGCTGAGCGCCGGAGCGCCCGAGCGCACGGGCGCGCAGCGGCCACCGGATACGAACGCTGCCCGGCACCGAGGCACAGCGCGGCACCGCTGAGGGACGACGCCGCAGACCTGCGACGCCGTCCCTCTGCCGATCAGCGGTGGTGCGCCCCCTTTTTGGCACGCGCCTTGCGCTTGGCGTGCCCTTTCTTGTGCTTGTGTGCCCGGTTCAGGGGCTTCGGGTTCAGCCGATTCGAGCCCGAGTAGGCGTCTGCGGGGCAGCCGAGCGGCCGGCCGAGCTCCGTCGGCCCGGCGATGGCCTGTGTGACGACGCCCTTTTCGAGATAGGCATAGGTGACCGTGAGGAGCGCGTCGACCCGTGGCTCGGCACACAGCTTGGTGCCGATCGCGAACTGGCCCGTGATCGCCTCGTACCCGGTCTTGGTCGAGCCGACGCAGTTGACGGCGAAACCGGGAATGTCGCCCGAGCACGAGAACGTGTCCTTGAGTGGAAGGGGCGGAGTTTCGACCCCCGTCACGAGCGGTGGGCTCTGGATCCCCGTCACCGGTATCTGGGCCTGGACCTGATAGCCGGTGATCGGCCCGTTGCAGTAGAAGCCGTACTTGACCTGCTGTTCTTCGCTGCCTTCTTCCGGCGCCCCCGCCGAGAGGTTGCCGACGCAGCTGTAGTTGTTCGGGTTCGATTCATCGGCGCCGCTCAAGGCCGGCGTCGCGAGCAGCAGGGCCAGGCAGCCCACGATCGCGGTGAGCCATACGGTGGCTTTACGGTGGGCTGGGTGTGTTGCGTGCAACGGGTGTCTCCGTTCGTCTCGTTGGTCGTGGGCTTCTCAGGGCAGGAGCTTTTCCAGGCTCCGCGCTGGTGAAGTTGGGTCGTAGGGCGTCGAGGAGGCGCCCGCGCGTGCGAAGGGCGAGAGCAGCAGGACGCCGCCCGGTGGCTGAGCGGTGAGCGTGGCGCTCGATGCAGCCGGCGGAAGTTCTTGCTGGGCAGCGATGCCGACCGATGCGAAGCTGACCACCACGAGCCCGTGTTCGCGATAGGTCGCCGTGGCTGTGATCGACGCGAGCGTCGCCTTGAGGAATTCGTCGGCGGCGGTCAGCTGGCCGGCGGTGCCGGGTGCGCAGGTGGGCGCGCCTTCGGGGCATGGCGGCTGAACGATCGAGTGCAACAGGGGCGGCGCCGCGCCGGGCGCGGCCGGGTGCAGGAGCGCCGTCTCACTCGCGAAGGCGCTCGCGTCGAGCGCGGACCAGCGGCCCAGGACGGTCGCTTTCGGCACGAGCTGAGCGCTCGTGTAGGGCGCTGCGGCCGGCTCGGCGATGGCTTCGGCGAGCGTCCCGCCGGCGAGCTCGACGAGCCACACGGTGGTGAGCGCGGGGAGCGAGCTGTTCGCTTTCTGTTTCCCTTCGGCGGCCGGTTCGCTGGATGCTTGCGGCTGGGTGGCGGCGGGGCTGCTCACGGCGGGCGCGGGCGTCCCGGTCGTGGCGGGGGCGGCAGCCGTCCGTGCCGGGAGGGGTGGCGAGGCCGGCGAAGCCGGCGAGGTCCCCGCGTGCGCGGGCGTGGACGCCAGTGGCGATGGTGTGCCGCCGGCGAGTGCGGCAGCGAGCTGCGGCAGGCGCTGTGCGAGCCCCTGCGCCCCGCCGGCGAGAGACGCTTCGGGCGCCGGCCCGATCGCAGCGCCGATCGCGAGGCCCACAGCGAGCATGACGACCGCGAGTAGCGCGCTCGCGCGCGCCGATGGCAGCCGCAGGGCCTGCGGCCGCCGGGGCGTCGCGGCGGTCTCGTTTGAGGGTGTCTGTGGCATTGAGCGGTGCGTTGTTTCGGCTCGAGTTGTTTCGAGCGGGCGCATGGGGGTAGACAGAAACCCAAAGCCCTCTTTCCTGATCGATTCTATCGGAATTATGATAGGTTCGTCCTGCGGCGTTGTCAATCGACGCCCAATCGATCTCAATCGCACACGAAAGGGAGCATTCCCACATGACTCGCATCCGCCGTCTCTCCGCCGTCCTCGTGGCGGCCGGCGTGCTCGGGGTAGCGGCGCCTGCGGGCGCCTCGGCGCTCAGCACGATCACGATCAGCGGCGCCACGGCGTCCTATCCCCTGGTTTCGCTGCTGGCCCAGAAGTACGTGAAGGTGCATCCGCACCAGGTCAAGTTCAAGATCGCTCAGGGCGGGGCGCAGATCGGCGTCAACGACGTCGCAGCCGGCCGCGTGACGATCGGCGACGTCTCGCGCGATCCGCTCGAAGCCGACCCCCACGGGCTCGTCTTCTATCCGGTCGCCAAGTACGCGATCTGCGTCGTCACGAACAAAGCAAACACGCTCGCCACGCTGACGTCGTCCCAGCTCATCTCGATCTTCACCGGCAAGACACGCAGCTGGAGCGCGGTGCCGGGAGCGAGCGCGAGCGGGACGATCGATCTGATCAGCCGCACCTCCGTCGCGGGCGTGCTGACGAACTTCCAGACACTGCTGCTGGAAGGCAAGAAGGTCTCGAGCATCGCCGCCGAAGAGCCATCCGAGGGGCTGCTTCGCCAGCAGGTCGAAAACGATCCCAACTCGATCGGCTTCCTGTCCAACTACCAGTCCGACAAAGGCGGCGTCAACGCGGTCGGACTCGGCGGGGTCGCCTGCAACAAGGCGAGCGCCGTCTCGGGCCAGTATCCGGGCGTCGCGCGCTTCTATGAGGTGACGAAAGGCAAAGCCACTGGCGCCGCCTCGGGGTTCATCGCCTGGATCCTGCATTCGCGGGCCGCTCGCAAGATCATCAACACGCAGTGGATCCCCGTCACGTGAGCAGAGCGTGCTGAAGCGCCTGCGCGATCCCTGGCCAGACCACCGCGCCGAGCTCACGCTCGGCGCGGTGTCGTTGCTCGTCGGTGGCGTCGTCGTGGCGATGGTCGCGTTTGTCGGCGTGCACGCATGGCCGACCTTCAGCCACAACGGGCTCAGCTGGCTGGGCTCCGGCGGAACGCTGGAAACGCAGATCGCCAACATGCAGGCCACCGGCGTCAAAGCGCCCGCGTCGGCGTACCACCTCCGCGCCTGGCCGCTCGTCTACGGCACGCTCCTGAGCACGGTTGCCGCGGTCGTGCTCGCCCTGGGCATAGCCGTGCTGTCGTCGATCTTCATCGTCGAGCTCGCGCCGGCGCGCCTGCGGCGCATCGCTGTTCCCGTGATCCGCCTGCTCGCCTCGGTGCCGTCCGTGATCTACGGGCTGATCGGCGTCCTCGTCCTGGTGCCCTTCGTCGGCAACGACCTGATCACGGCCTCGCAGAAGGCTTCGGTGCAGAACGTCGTCGAGCTGACCGGAGCCGGCCTGATCGTGACCGTCGCGATCCTCACGGTGATGATCACGCCGATCATGGTCGCGCTGATCTGCGAGGCGCTCGTGTCGGTGCCGAACTCCTGGCGCGAGGGTGCGATAGCCCTCGGCGTGAACCCCGTGCGTGCGATCCTCGCAGTGACGCTCCGCGCTGCACGGCCGGCGATCGTCGCGGCCACCGTGCTGGCGACCGCGCGGGCCCTCGGGGAGGCGATCATGATCTCGATGGTGTCGGGCTCGCGCTCGTTCACGCCCAAGCCGATCGACGGGCTGCTGTTCCTGTTCGAGCCGCTGCGCACGCTCGCCTCGGCGATCGTCGACTACCACGAAGGCGTCGGCGCGCCGGCGCTCGGCTCGACGCTTTACGCCTGGGCGCTCGTGCTCCTGTTCTCAGCCTTTGCGCTGTCGCTCGCCGGCTATCTGATCAAGCTGCCGCTGCGCCGCTACCAGGTCCGCGGATGAACGCGACCGCGCAGGCGCCCGCCCACGCGGACCCGGGGCGACCGCTGAAGGTGGGCCCCGGGCGGCGCTCCTCGCCACTGAGCTGGCGCTGGCGCGATCGTGTCGCGCTGGCCTGCGCGTGGGCCGCCGGCCTCGGGCTGTGCCTGATCGCGACAGCGATCGTCGTGTACATGGGCTACCGCGGGGTCCAGTACCTGCGCCCGAGCCTGCTCGGCTCGCGCCCGGCACTCGGCACCTCCCAGGCCGACTCCGGTGGCTTCCTCGACCCGCTGATCGGGACCGCTCTGCTGACGCTCATCGGGATCGTCCTAGCGGTCCCCCTGGCCGTCGGCAGCGCGCTGTGGATCGCCGAGTACGGCCGGCCCGGCTGGCTCGCGCGCGTGGTCGAGTCGAGCATCGAGATCGTCGCCGGCACGCCGGACATCGTGATCGCGCTGTTCGGCCTCGCCGTGTTCCAGCTCAGCCTGCTCGCGCCCCTGTCGTTCACCGCATCAGGCGGCGGCGTGTTCGGCAAATCGTTCATCGCGGCCGGCGCGACGATGTCGCTGATCGCGCTTCCGCCGCTGTTCACAGCCACCCGCGACGGCCTCCAGGCCGTGCCGGCGCACATGCGCGAGGCGGCGTTCGCACTCGGCAAGACGCGCATAGCGACGATCCGCCGCGTCCTGCTGCCGAGCGTGCGCCCGAACATCGCCACCGGCGTCACGCTCGGGATCAGCCGCATAATCGGCGACACCGCGATCGTCGTGCTCCTGCTCGGCGAAACCCTGCGGCTCGATCCGCAGGGCAGCGTGCCGGGCCTCGGTCTCCTGCGCGGAACGGGCTCGACGCTGACCAGCTACGTGTACGGCAACTCCCCCGCGGGCGAAGGCGCCGCGCCGCAGAAGGCCTATGCGGCCGCCTTCGTGCTGATGGTGCTCGTCCTCGCCCTCAACCTCATCGTGGACAGGATCGGCCGCTCACAGGCCGAGGCCACCGGCCTGACCGTCGCTGGGGCAATCGCCTAGGCCGCCGAGGCGCGATGTCCACCTCGACCTTTACAAGGGACCATCCCACCGCTAATCTCATTGGTCCGATGAAGAAAGTGTCCGACAATTCCGATGATGTTCGTGCCTGATGCCGCCTGACGAAATGCTGCTGGACCCCCCGAACCTCCAGATGGGCATCGACCCCGACCTCGGTATCGACCCTGACCGCCACGGGCGCGAGCGCATCGGAGGCGAGCGCGAGCGGCTGAGCGCGGACGCCAGCGCGCCCGCGACGGTGCCGCCGGTCCGCACGATCGTCGTCGACCGCGCGCCGCTCGCGGTCGCGCCTCTGCGTGAGCGCGCGGCCGTGCGCCCCGTCGCCTCCGCCGCCGGCCCCGAACGTCTGCGCCTGGAGGGGGTCAGCATCGACTATGGCCCCACGCATGCTGTCAAGTCGGTCTCGCTGTCCATCCATCAGGGCGAGGTGCTCGCCCTGATCGGCCCGTCGGGATGCGGCAAGACGACGCTGCTGCGCACACTCAACCGTCTGACCGAGCTGACGCCCAGCTCGGCGCGCGCAGGACGCATCCTGCTCGACGGCGAGGACATTCACGAGCTCGCCGACACGACGCTGCGCTCCCGCGTGGCGATGGTCTTCCAGCAGCCCAACCCGTTCCCGATGTCGATCTTCGACAACGTCGCCTTCGCCCTGCGTGAACAGTCGCGCAAGCGACCCCGCCGGCGCGAGCTCGAGCCGCAGGTCATCGACGCGCTCGAGCGGGCCGGTCTGTACGAGGAGGTACGTGGAGATCTCGACCGGCCCGCACTGCGCCTGTCCGGCGGCCAACAGCAGCGGCTGTGCATTGCCCGTGCGATCGCGCCCCGGCCGGAGGTGCTGCTGATGGACGAGCCGTGCAGCGCGCTCGACCCGATCTCCACGCACACGATCGAGAAGTTGATCGGGGAGCTGCGTCGTGACCTCGCGGTCGTAGTCGTCACACACAACCTCGCGCAGGCGCATCGCGTGGCCGACAAGGTCGCCTTCATGTACCTCGGCGACCTGATCGAGTACGGCACGACGACCGAGGTGTTCGATGAACCGCGGGCGAGGCGCACGCGCGACTACGTGCGCGGAGCGTTCGGATGAGTCCCAAATGCCGTCCTGCGCCGCGAGCCGGCGCAGGACTGTGAGGAGCCTGCTCGTCGTGGCCAGCTGCGGGATCCTGACGGCGAGCCTATCGGCCTGCCAGAGCACCGAGCAGGAAAGCGCGCAGATCGGCCGCCAGAGCCAGCGCCAGGCACCTGCCACGGGCGCGCTGAAGCTCGGTGCCCGCAACGGCGCCGTGCACATCTCACACGTCACGCTGCTCGCACACGAAGGCCGCCTCGCCGTGGCCGCCGAGCTCACGAGCACCTCCCCCCGCGCTCAACGCGACGTCCCGATCCTCGTGACGGTCACGGGCAAGCACGGTGAGACGCTCTACAGCAACGCAGCGGGCGGCCTCGAACCGTCGCTCCAGCGCATCGCCCTGCTGCGGGCGCACCAGTCCGCCTGGTGGGTCGACGACCAGGTGCTGGTGACGGGCGCGGCGACGAGCGCCCACGTCGAGGTGGGCGCCGGCGCCAGGGTCACCACCCGCTCGCCGGCGCAGCCGCTGACGCGGGCCGTCCATGCGGACAGCCAAGCGGGGGTGGCGACGATCGCCGCGACGCTCCTGAACAGCTCCGCCGAAGCCCTCACGAAGATCGCCGTCTTCGGCGTGGCGCTGCGGCGCGGACTGATCGTTGCGGCCGGACGCGCTGTCATAGCGTCGCTCGCCGGGCGTGCCTCCGCCGCCTTCCAGATCGTGCTCGTCGGCCAGGCGACCGGGGCGAAGATCGCGCTGAGCGCAATTCCCGGAGGCAGCGGCGGGTGAGCGACGTCAGCCTGATACCGGTGCCCGCTGAGCAGGGCGGTGCTACCTGCGCCTCCTGCGGCGCTGCGCTCCTCGCCGACCAGCGCTATTGCCTGAGCTGCGGGCAGCCCTGCTCGCCTGTGCGCCTGGCGCTGCTCGACGTGCTGCAGGAGCAGACCTCGGCGAACGCCGCCACGGCGGCCGGTTGGCCGCCGCCAGGACCGATCGAGCTCGGCGCCGGCGGCTACGCGCGGCTCGAGGAGCGCGGGGTGAACGGCTGGCTGCGGCGAAACTCTGGAGTGCTCGGGCTGCTCGGTGTGCTGCTGATGTGCCTCCTCGTCGGCCTGCTCGTCGGCCACTGGGTCAGCCAGGGCAACAAGGTGCCCGCCAAGCAGGTCCTCGAAGTCAAGGGCCTCGCCGGTGTCCCCGCCGCTGCTGCGGCCAACACGGCCACGGGCACAGCCGCGAGCGAAACACCTGCAACGAGCAAGACGAGCGCCAAGGAAGAAGCCGAAGAATCGAAGGAAGCCGCCAAAGAAACGAAGGCCGAAAAAGCGCCTCCTCCGGCACCCGTGAAAGTGACGCCGGCGAAACTCCAGAAACTGAGCAAAACGACGGGCAAAAAGCACGCGGAAGAAGTCAACGCACTCGGCGCCCAGCCGATCGAAACGGGATAGCGACGATGCCGGGTGCTGCGAGTGGCTCGCTCGCCGACCTGCGCCGACGCCGGCGCGAGCTGGCCGAGCGCGTCGCCGAGCTGACCTGGGACCTCGGCGGGCTTACGTACGAGATGGCGGTTCGCGACCATTACCGACTCGATGTCCTCTCTCGCCGTGCGGCCGAGCTGCAGAGCAGCGAAGCCGAGCTCGGCGAGACCCAGCGCCTGATCGCCGGTGCGGAGGCGGGCATCCACGGCCAGTGTCGCTCGTGCGGAGCCGTCCACAGCCGCGGCGCGGCCTTCTGCTGGCATTGCGGTGCCCCGCTGCTCGAGGAGGCCCGCCCCGCGGCGCTCCAGCAGACGGGCACCCCCGACCCGGCGTAAGACCCGCCGCCGCACAGCGCCTCGTCTTGCGCTAAAGTCCACAACACCGATGGACAAAGACAGGTATCTTCGAACAACAGGACGGCACACATGATCTTCGCTCTGATTGGCCTCATCTGGCTGCTCGCTGTCCTCGTGCTCCTCGGGGCGTGCCGCGCCGCTGCCGCAGGGGACCGCCTGCCGGCGATCCCCGAGCATGCGCTCGCGCGCGCCCCGCGTCCGCAGGTCCCCGAGCATGCGCCCGCGCGCGCCCTGCGTCTCCCGCTGCGTGCGCGGCACGCGCGCCCGCGCAGCCGCGCGCTCCAGGCATCGAGCAGATGACGAAGCTCGACGTCCACCAGCATCTCTGGTCGGAGGCGCTCCTGGGAGCCTTGTCCGAGCGCCGGCAGCTCCCGTTCATTCGCAGCGAACACGGCCTCACCGTTCTGTACCTGGCGTGCGAGCAGCCCTACGTCATCGATCTCGCGAGCGAGACGCCCGCACGGCGCGCTGCCCTGCTCGAGCGAGACGAGGTCGATCGCGCGCTCCTGTGCATCTCGAGCCCGCTCGGCATAGAGTCGTTGCCCCGCGAGCAGTCGCTCCCGCTGCTCGCCGCCTACCACGACGGTGCGCTCGCCCTCGGAGAGCCCTTCGGCGTGTGGGGATCGCTCGCGCTCGACCGCGCCGATCCCGCCGACGTCGACGGAGTGCTCGACCGAGGCTGTGTCGGCCTGTCGCTGCCCGCCGGCGCCCTCGCGAGCGTCGACGCGCTCGCTCAGCTGCACCCTGTACTGGCCCGCCTCGAGGCCCGCGGCGCGCCGCTGTTGATCCACCCCGGACCAGGACCGCGACGTGAGCTTTGGCGCGGTCGCGCTGCGCGCGAGGGCAGGCTCGAGGACCCGCTGTGGTGGCCGGCGCTGACGGGGTATGTCGCCGACATGCAGGCCGCCTGGCTTGCCTACCTGAGCGTCGGAACAGCGCGGCATCCCCACCTGCGTGTGATCTTCTCGATGCTCGCCGGTCTCGCGCCGCTGCAGGCCGATCGACTCGTCTCGCGCGGTGCGCCGAGTCCGCAGGCGGACCCGCGCATCTTCTACGAGACGTCCTCCTATGGCGCGTCGACCGCGCGGCTGCTCCAGGATGCGGTTGGCGGGGGACAGGTTCTCTACGGATCCGACCGGCCCGTCGTCGATCCCAGTGAGCTCGACATGCCCGGCGAGCTCGACTGGGACCCGATCGCCGACGCGACCCAGCGCGCGTTCAACGTCCCCGCGACCGCCCTCGCACGATGAGCTCTCCCGCGACGCCTGCCCCGGCGCCGGGGGCGCCCCGCACGCTCCCCGCGCGAGCATCCTCCGGCGACGGGCACACCGCTGCCACGCCCCTTGCTCGCGTTCCGCGCCCGCGCGGGCGTGACCTTTCCGGACCTGAGCTGCACGACTTCGTCCGCGAGCTCGCCGAGCGTCCGGAGCTGTGGATCGAGCACGTCCGCCACGATGCCTCCCAGCGCCACTACGAGGAGCTGTTGAGCGACGATCACCTCACCGCCTGGCTGATCTGCTGGATGGATGACCACGACACGGGCTTTCACGACCATGACGTGTCCGCCGGCGCCGTGGCCGTCGTCAGCGGCGCCGTGCGCGAGGAGCGCCTGGCGATCGACGGGCCGGGCCGCCAGCGCACCTTCGCCGTCGGTGAGAGCTTCCACTTCTCCCCGGCCGACATCCACCGCGTCCGCCACGCCGGCGCCGATCCCGCCGTCACGCTGCACGCCTACTCGCCGCCGCTGCTGCGGATGGGCGCCTACGTGATCGGCGACGACGGCGCGCTCGCCCGCCGGCCGATGAGCTACGCGGAGGAGCTCCGCCCGCACGAGCAGCGCGCCGTGTAGGGCACCTCTCCCCCACCCGACGGGCGAGACACAGGTCACAGAGCGGCGGACGGGGGTCGAACCCGCGACCTCAAGCTTGGGAAGCTTGCGCTCTACCAACTGAGCTACCGCCGCACTGGCTGCAAACTACCCGCAAAGCCGAGGTTTTCGCGGTCATGCAGCCACCCTTCCCGCGTCCCGGTGCTCGCTCGACGGGCGCTCCGTGCCTTTTCCGTGCCGAAACTCGCCGTCTACAAGCGTCGCGAGCATACCGCGCTCCGAGTCACGTAGTCCGGCTTCGCGGACTAGTCGGCGGGGGCCCGCCTGGCGGTCGGGACGCCTAGAACCGTCGCCGACGGCGATGTCCGAACAAACCCCCCAGCGGCAGCACGAAAAACAGCGGGAGGAAGAGCAGGTGGCCGCCCGAGGCCGCGAAGACGATCAATGCGATCAGGAGACCGAGAAGCGCGAACCGCACTCAGAGCCTCCTCCGTGGACGGGAAATGCCCACGCCCGAGGTCCGCTCGTGTCGGCGGCGAATCCACAGCAAGAGCACGGAGAAGAGGATTGAGAGGATCAGACCCGCACCGTGCCGGCCGAGCACAAACCACGAGAACAGCCCGGCGAGAAACGAGCCCGCCAGCCCCAGCAGAATCGTCCCGCCTATGCCCATCGGGTCGGGACCGGGATGAACCAGTCGCGCCAACGCGCCAACGCACAGCCCGATGAGGGCTGCAAGAACGAGAAACAAGATCAATGACACTCGCAAGTTATTCCCCGCGAGGCCGTGAGCCAATCCCGCTCATTGCGGTTCCAAGAAACCCGACGAAAGTGGAGGTACCCGGCCCTTCGGGAAAGACCAGACGAAGGTGGAGGTACCACCCACTCGCTGACCGGTCGGAACGGCACGCGTGCCTAAACCCCGCGAAAACCCCGATAAACCCCGGGCGTCGCGGGGTCCCTAAACTGCCGAAACCCCCCGTATACGGGGGTTTCTGCCTGCTTGGGAAGCTTGCGCTCTACCAACTGAGCTACCGCCGCGCGAGGGCCGATTCTAGGGCTTGTGCGCGGCGGCCAGGTGCTCGGCATCACGCCGGCGCACCGTCACGACGCCTGCCGAGGGGGGCGCCCGCGCTGCGCGGGATCGCGCACCCGACCTCTACCCTTGGTGGCCGTGAGCAGATCGCTGTGAGACGACGAGCCCTCCCGATCCTCGCCGCGCTCGTAGGCGCGGGGCTGATCGCGCTGCTCGTGTACGGCGTCACGGCGCAGTCGGCGAATCGCAGCCTCGACGAGCTCGTCGCCCGCGGCCGTCATCCGGTGGCGCCGGAGTCCAGCCGTGCGCTCCCGGTGCTCGGCGGCCACGGCGTGCGCCCGCTGGCGGCGCTGCGCGGCAAGGTCGTCGTTTTGAACTTCTGGGCCTCCTGGTGCGAACCGTGCCAGGTCGAGGCGCCCCTGCTCGAGCGCTTCCAGGCGAGGCTGCTACGCCACGGCGGCACGGTCCTCGGAGTCACCTACCTGGACGCCGCGCCGGACTCCGAGAGCTTCCTGCGCCGCTACAAGCTGACCTACCCGAACCTGCGCGACAACGCGGGCACGTTCGCGCACGCCTACGGCACGAACCAGCTTCCGGAGAGCTTCTTGATCGACCGCAGCGGGCGGATCGTCGCGCTGTCGCGCGGCGAGATCGAAGCACCGTTCCTCGACAACGCCCTGCGGCTGGCGGAGAGCTCGTGAGCCGCCGGCCCACGAACCGCCCGCCCGCAGCGCGCTCGCTCCTGCTGCTGCTGCTCGCCTGCGCCGCGTTCGCCGGCGCCACCGCCGTCGCCGCGCATGCCGCCGCACGCCCTTCGCTGCCGACGATCGAGCGTCAGGTGATGTGCGTGACGTGCAAAATCCCGCTCAACGTCGCCCAGTCGGTGCAGGCCGACCGCGAGCGCGCGTTCATCCAGCGCCTGATCGACGAAGGCCGCAGCGAACCCGCGATCAGGCGGGCGCTCGTCGCCCAGTACGGGCCTGCCGTGCTCGGTCTCCCGAGCGCTTCGGGCTTCGACCTGTCCGCGTACCTCGTGCCGCTCGCGGTCGTGCTCGCGCTGCTCGGAGTGCTGCTCGCGCTGCTCCCGCGCTGGCGCCGGCGCGCGCGCGCGCAGGCCGCGCTCGCCGCACCCGCGCCGCTACCGGCAAAGGACAGCGCCCGGCTCGACGCGGACCTCGCGCGCTTCGACTGAGCGACGCGCCTACATCTGCTCCGGCGCGTGCACGCCGAGCAGCGCCAGGCAGCGCGCGAGAGTGGTCATGCTCGCGACGCACAGCGCGAGGCGCTGGGACTCGACGCTCTCGGGCTCGGCGCCGAGCACGCGGCAGTCGCTGTAGAAGGCCGTGAAGCCCTGCGCAAGCTCCAGCACGTAGGCGGCGATCCGGTGCGGCGCGCGCCGCGCGACTGCCTCGGCCAGCTCTCCCGGGAAGGCGAGCAGCTGCTCGATCAGAGCGCGCTCGGCCGTGTGCAACGCGATCTCCGCGGGTCGCTCGGCGGCGAGCGCGGCCCGCACGCGCTGCTCGCCGGCCCTCGCGAGCATCGAGGCGATGCGTGCGTGCGCGTACTGGACGTAGTAGACGGGGTTCTCCTTGGACTGATCGCGCGCGAGGTCGAGATCGAGGTCGACGGTCGTGTCGTGCGAGCGCGCCAGCAGATACCAGCGCGCGGCGTCGACCCCGATCTCCTCGACGAGCTCCTCGAGCGTCACGAACTCGCCCGCCCGCTTGGACATCTGCGCGCGCTCCCCGGCTCGCAGCAGGTGGACGAGCTGCATGATCAGCAGCTCGAGCTCGTCGGGGTCACTCCCAAGGGCCGCGTACGCCGCCTTCATGCGCAGCACGTAGCCGTGGTGGTCGGCGCCCCACACGTCGATCTGGCGCTCGAAGCCGCGCTCGCGCTTGTCCTGGTGGTATGCGATGTCCGACGCGAAGTAGGTGTGCTCCCCGTTCGAGCGCACGAGGACACGATCCTTGTCGTCGCCGAACTCGCTCGTGCGCAGCCACAGCGCGCCGTCGGCCGTGTAGGTGTGGCCGTGTTCGGCGAGGATCGCGAGCGTGTGGGCGACCGGGCTGGGGTCCCCCACGTGCAACGAGCTCTCGCGGAACCAGTCGCCGAAGCCGCTGACACGAAACGCCGCCAGCGAGGCGCGCATGTTCTCGACCATGACCGTCACTCCGGCGCTGCCGGCCTGCAGCGGGTCGACGTTCGCCGCATCCTCCACGCGGGCCGCGAGGGGAACCATGTAGGCACCCCGGTAGCCGTCCTCGGGGGGCTCCTCTCCGCGCGCCAGCGCCTGGATCGACTCGCCGAACTTGCGCACCTGCGAGCCCTGGTCGTTGACGTAGAACTCGCGCTCGACACGGTGCCCGTGCAGCTCGAGCATGCGCGCCAGCGAATCGCCGTAGGCCGCATTGCGCGCATGTCCGACGTGCATCGGGCCGGTCGGGTTCGCCGAGACGAACTCCACGAGCACGCGCTCGGGGCGCTCGGCGCCGCCGGCTCCGAACTGCGTGCCGGCGGCGAGCACGTCGACGAGCGCGCCCCGCAGCCAGGAGTCCGCGAGAAACAGGTTCAGGAATCCGGGCCCGGCGACCTCGATGCGCTCCAGCTCGGGGCCGAGGCGCATCTGCAGCGCGGACCCGAGACGCTCGGCGATCTCGCGCGGGGGCGCGCCAAGACGGGGCGCGAGCAGCAGGGCGGCGTTGGTGGCGTAGTCGCCGAACTCCGGGCGCCGAGGATGCTCGAGCGTGATCGTGCCGCGGGCGGGAGCCTTCGCCTGCGCCGGTGCAGCTCCCTCGCGCGTCGCCGCGGGCGGCGCGCCGGCCTCGTCGGCGAGCTCCGCGCTCGCGTCGAGCACCGCCCGATGCAGGGCCTCCAGCGGCGTCCTGGGCGCGTTCGGCGTCGGGCCCGCAGCGTCCGCGCGGGGATCGGAGGGATGCTCGGTCATGGTTCCGGGGTCGACGTTGCGATACTAGCCGTGTGAACGACCAAGACTCAGGCGCCGAGCGCCACATAAACATCCACCTCTCGCCCGAGATCATGGGCGGCGTGTACGCGAACTTCGCCAACGTCAGCCATTCCGACTACGAGTTCACGGTCACCTTCGCTCGCGTCGACCACGAGGTCGAGTCCGACGAGGTCCCCGGCGTCGTCGTCTCCCGTGTGAACCTCTCACCGCGCTTCATGCGCGAGCTGATCGACGCGATGGAGGACAACTACTCCAAGTGGCGCACCCGCGAGGGGATCAAGAACCTGCCCGAGTACGGCGGCGGCGAGACCGAGACCGAGCCGGAGCCCGAGTAGCGCCGCAAGCAACGCCTGCCATCGGCTCGCTCGCGATGCGCGTGATCGTGAGCTTGCAGCGAGATGAGCCGCCGGCGGCCTCGCGAAAGGAGGGGTGTTCGTACCCTGCAACGATGAAGGTCGCCGTCATCTCTGACATCCATGCCAACCGGCACGCCTTCGAGGCAACCCTCGACGCCGTCGCCGCCAGTGACGCCGCCGAGCTCTGGTGTCTCGGCGATCTGGTCGGCTACGGCGCCGAGCCCGATGCCTGCGTCGAGCTCGCACGCGAGCACGCCGCGGTCTGCCTCGCCGGCAACCACGACCTCGCCGTCACCGGCGAGATCCCGCTGGACGAGTTCTCGCGCGGCGCGAGCGTCGCCGCGCAGTGGACGCGCGAGGTGATCGCGCCGGAGAACCTCGCCTTCCTCGAAGGCCTCTCGGCCCAGGGCGAGGAGTCCTCGCTCGGCCTCTACCACGCGAGCCCGCGCGACCCGGTGTGGGAGTACGTGCTCTCAACCCTGTTGGCTGAGCTGTGCCTCGACGCGCAGGCGCACCGGATCTGCCTGATCGGCCACTCGCACGTCGCCCTCTCGTTCGAGCGTCACGACGGCGAGATGGCGAGCGGCGAGCCGCAGCGCGAGGGCACGAAGCTCGACCTGACGCACGGCGAATGGCTGCTGAACCCGGGCAGCGTCGGCCAGCCGCGCGACGGCGACCGCCGCGCGTCGTGGCTGCTGCTCGACCTCGATTCGATGGCCGCCTCCTTCCACCGCGCGGACTACGACGTCGCCGGCGCCGCCGCCGCGATCCGTGCGGCGCGCCTGCCTGACTCGCTCGCGGAGCGGCTGGAGTACGGTCAGTGACCATGCCAGGCGCCGCACGCGCGAGCAGGGCCGAGGCGCGGCGACGGCCGACCGTCGCGCTCCGCGCCCTCGCCGCCGGCCTCGCGGGCGTCGCAGCCGCCCTGCTCGTGTCCTGCGGCAGCTCCGGCCGGGGCCTGATTCCTGCCAGCGCGGCCGGGCCGCTGAAGAGCGACTTCGAAGCGGTGCAGCAAGCCGCCGAAACCGCCAACGGCAGCTGCAGCGCGACCGAAGCGGCGCTGCGCAAGACCGAAGAAGACTTCAGCGCGCTGCCGAGCTCGGTCGACGCGGGACTGCGCAGCAACCTGCATCAGGGGATCGCGAACCTGCGCGTGCGCGCCCACGAAATGTGCGTCCAGCCGGGAACGCAGACAGCGACGACGACCACCGCCACGACGACGAGCACGCCCCCGCCGACGACGAGCACGGCGACGACGACGCCCACGCAGAGCACCCCTGCGACGACGCCGACGACGTCCGGTCCCGGCGGCGGAACCGCTGCGCCGGGCGAAGGCGAAACCCCCGAAGCCGGCGACGGGAACGGCAAAGGCAACGGCAAAGGCAACGGCCACGGCGGAACGGACGCCGGCGAAGGCGGGGCCGGCGGGGTCGGCGCGGGGGAACCGGAAGGCGGCAAATGAGCGCTGTGGAGATCGCCGGGCGCTACCGCCTCGAGGGCCGTCTGGGCTTCGGCGGCATGTCGACCGTGCACCTCGCGATGGACATGCGCCTGGAGCGTCAGGTCGCGGTCAAGCTGCTGGCCGAGCATCTCGCCGACGACCCCGCGTTCGTCTCCCGCTTCCAGCGCGAGGCGCAGGCGGCCGCGCGGCTGGTGCACCCGAACGTCGTGCAGGTGTTCGACTCCGGCCGCGACGAGCGCACGTCGCAGTACTTCATCGTGATGGAGTACATCGAAGGCTCCTCCTGTGCGGAGATCCTCCGCGACGACGGCTGGGTCGAGGTCGACGAGGCGCTCGCGATCATCGAGCAGGCCTGCGAGGGGTTGCACTACGCGCACCGCCACGGGGTCGTGCACCGCGACGTCAAGCCCGGCAATCTGCTGCGCGCGCGCGAAGGCGAGGTCAAGCTCGCGGACTTCGGGATCGCCAAGGCGACGGAGCAGTCGAGCATCACGCAGGTCGGCTCGGTGCTCGGCACCGCCGCCTACCTCGCGCCCGAGCAGGCGCGCGGCGAGGAGGCCGGGCCGAAGGCCGACCTGTACGCGCTCGGTGTCGTCACCTACCAGCTGATCTCCGGTCGCCTGCCCTACGAGGCCGCGTCGCTGACGGAGCTCGCGCTCAAGCAGCAGCGCGAGGAGCCGCCGACGCTCGACACGCTCGTCGCGGCCGTACGCCCGGAGCTGGCCGACGCCGTCGCGATCGCCTTGGCGCTCGACCCTCGCGAGCGCTACGCCACGGCGCGCGAGATGGGCCGGGCGCTGAGCGACGGGGCCAAGGGCATCGCCCCCGGCGAGCGCCCGCCGCCGGTCCGCAGCGCACCCGCCACGCAGGCCACGAGCGTGCTGAGCGGCTCCCGCCGCGAGTCCCCGCCGGCACGCGCAGTCGCCACCCGCCGGCCACGCCCTGGTCCCGCGCGCGCAACGCCCGCGCTCGCCGCCCCCGTGCGCCCCTCCCGGGAACGCAGGCGGGGAGGCCGCGGGCGCCTGCTTGGCGTGCTGGTCGCGCTCCTCGCGCTCGCGCTCGTGATCGTCGCGATCGTGCTGATCAGCACTCCGGCGCAGACCAAGGTCGTGTTGCGCAACGTCGTCTACTCCGACGTCCAGCGCGCCACCTCCGCGCTCCAGCAGCTCGTTTCCGAAAACACCAAGTAGCGCTCCCGGCGCCAGGCGGCGTGCGTGCGCGAGCGCCCGCAGCCGCCGGCCCGGGCCAGCTCAGCCGACTACGCCATCCTTGAAGTCGACACCGATGCTCGCCGCCATCCTCAACGTCGAACACCTCGTCGCAGTGTTCGGCTATCCGCTGCTGTTCCTGATCGTGATGAGCGAGTCCGGCGGCCTGCCCGTCCCGGGTGAGACGGGTCTGATCGCGGCTGCCGCGCTGGCGAGCCAGGGCAAACTCAAGATCGAGTTCGTGATCGCGCTGGCGGCCGCCGGGGCGATCGTGGGCGACAACATCGGCTACCTGATCGGGCGCAAGGGCGGGCGCTGGCTGCTCGAACGCCCGGGGGCCTTCCAGCGTCAACGGCGGGAGGTGCTGGAGATCGGCCAGCCGTTCTTCGAGCGCCACGGACCGAAGGCCGTGTTCTTCGGGCGCTTCGTGCTCGGTCTGCGCGTGTGGGCCTCCTGGCTGGCGGGGGCCACGCGCATGCACTGGCGCTCGTTCGTGCTGTGGAACGCACTCGGCGGCATCACCTGGGCGACAGCGATCGGGCTGATCGCCTACTTCCTCGGGCACTCGGCCGGCAACGCGATCGAAACCTTCGGCCTGTTCGGGCTGATCGCGCTGGCGATCGCCGTCGTCACCGGTGTCGTGTTGCATCGGCGTCACGCACGCAGGCGGCAGGGCACGCCGGACCAGGAGCAGGATCCCCCCGAAACCGCGCACGTCGGCGAGCTGCGCGAAGACTAGGAGCCAGCGCCCAGCAGGCGCTGCAGCGAGCTCTGCGCGCTCAGCAGGCGCTGCAGGGAGCTATCCGCTCCCACATGTCGGCGAGCATGCTCAGCTCGGCCTCGGAGAAGTGCGACAGGAAGTGCTCGCGAATGACCGCCAGGTGCGTGACGCGGGCTTCCTCGAGGCGCTCGCTGCCGGCGTCGGTCAGGCAGGCGTAGGACCCGCGCGCGTCGTGTTCGCAGGAGCAGCGGATGATCAGCCCATCGCGCTCCAGGCGATCGACCATGCGGGTCAGGCCGCTGCGCGAGAGCTGCGCCTGCTCGGCGAGGTCGCACATCCGCATCCTGCCGCCGCTCGCCTCGGTCAGGTGCTCGAGCACCTCGTAGGAGGTCATCGGCAGCTGGTGAGCACGCTCGAGCTCGGTGTCCAGGCGCTTGGCCAGACAGGCGTGCGCCCGCAACAGCCCGCGCCAAGCGCGCACCTCCCCGAACGTCAGCGTCTCCTGCTCGGAGACGGGAATCTTGAATGCGGTCGCAGTCGTCGACATGGCGTTTCCCAGCTAAGCGCTGCTGAAGCGAACATAGCAGCGTCCCGTCGGCGCGCTGGGGCCGGCGCT
This sequence comes from Solirubrobacteraceae bacterium, assembly GCA_036498325.1. Lineage (GTDB taxonomy): Bacteria > Actinomycetota > Thermoleophilia > Solirubrobacterales > Solirubrobacteraceae > Palsa-744. The sequence goes on along the minus strand of DASYFR010000022.1, from coordinate 13,755 downwards.
GTCATCGCCGGGTCGCCCGCCACGCCCACAGCATCATCAGCGGCTGCAGCGGCAGCCGCGCGTACAGCGCCCAGCGCGGCACGCGCCTGAAGCTCTCGGGCTCGCGCGCCATGTACAGGTTGGCGGGAAACACGGCCGCGAGCAGGACGATCAGCGCGAGCCCCGACAGCCGGCGCGTGAGCGGTATCAACACGCCGAGCCCGCCGGCCACCTCGGCCACCCCGCTCACCTGGACGACCCGCCTGGCGTCCGGCTGCAGGCGCGGCGGAACCATCGCCTCGTAGAAGCGCGGGTTGACGAAGTGGTTGATCCCACCGGCGAGGAACAACGCCGCGAGCATGCCGCGCGAGCGGCCCGACCCCCTGCCTGAAAGCTCCGTCTCCGTCATCGCCCCTCCACGGGCCGCGGCCCCGCCGACCGGCGCTCGTGCGCTCGGGCCCACAATCTAGCGGCCCTCGATCAACGATCGGCCGGTCATCGTCGGCGGCTGCGCGATCCCCAGCAGCTCGAGCAACGTCGGGGCGACATCCGCGAGGATGCCGCCGCTCGCGCGCAGGCTCACGCCGGGGCTCGTGACGATCACCGGCACCGGGCTCATGGAGTGCGCCGTGTTGGCACTGCCGTCGGGCTCCAGCATGTGATCGGCGTTGCCGTGATCGGCCGTGACCAGGCACGCACCGCCGCTCTCGTGCACCGCCGCCACGACCTCGCCGAGGCACGCATCGACCGTCTCGATCGCCTCGACTGCGGCGGCGATCACGCCCGTGTGGCCGACCATGTCCGCGTTGGCGAAGTTGATGATGGCGAACCGGAACGCGCCGCCACCCTCCCCGCGCCAGGCGTCGAGGAACGCCGCCGCGGCCTCGCGGGCGCTCATCTGCGGCTTGTGGTCATACGTCGGCACGTCCCGCGGCGAGGGCACCATCTCGCGGCGCTCGCCGCGCAGCGGAGCCTCCTCGCCGCCATTGAAGAAATACGTCACGTGCGGGTACTTCTCGGTCTCGGCCACATGCAGCTGCGAAGCGCCGGCGTGCTCGAGGACGAGCGACAGCGTCGTCGCGGGGCGCTCCGGCGAGAACACGACGGGATAGCTCCAGTCCTCCTCGTAACGCGTCATCGTCGTGTAGCGCGAGACCGCCGCCGCGCCGCCGCGGCCGTTCCAGCCGGGCAGCGCCTCGCCGTGCTCGCCGAACCCCGACTCGGCCAGCGCGCGCGTGATCTCGCGCATGCGGTCCGGCCTGAAGTTGAACGCGATCACGCTGTCGCCGGGACGGATGCGCGCCTCCTCGCCGACGAGCGTCGGCTCGATGAACTCGTCCGTCTCCCCGCGCCGATAGGCGTCGGCGACGGCCTGCTCGCCGGTCTCGCGGTGATGTGCCGCGCGCCCCGCGACGAGCAGGTCGTAGGCGCGCTGGACGCGCTCCCAGCGGCGGTCTCGATCCATCGCCCAGTAGCGTCCGACCACCGATCCGACGCGAGCCCCGGGGATGCGTTCGAGCTCGCGCAGATAGCCGGCGCCGGCGTGCGGGAGGGTGTCGCGACCGTCGGTGAAGGCATGCACGACGAGATCCTTGACGGCCAGCTCGTGCCCGAGCGCGATCAGCGCACGCAGGTGCTCGAGCGAGGAATGCACGCCGCCGTCAGAGACAAGCCCGAGCAGGTGGACGCGCTCGGCATCGGCGAAGGCGGCGCGAAGTACGTCGTGCTGCGCGAGCGATCCGTCGGCGATCGCCTCGTCGATCCGCACGAGATCCTGGCGCACGATCGAGCCGGCGCCGAGGTTCAGATGCCCCACCTCGCTGTTGCCCATCTGCCCCTCGGGCAGTCCGACCGCGCGGCCGCAGGCGCTCAGCGTGGTGTGCGGGTAGGCGTCCCAGAGCTCGTCGAAGACGGGTGTGCGCGCGAGCGAGACGGCGTTGCCGGGCCCAGGGTCGGCGAGACCCCAGCCGTCGAGCACGATCAGACAGGCGCGCGCGGCGGGCAGGCTCCCGGGGCCCGCCGGGAGGCTCATCGCGCGGCGGCGGTCACGATCGCCGCGAACGACTCGGCGTCGAGCGAGGCGCCGCCGACGAGCGCGCCGTCGACGTCGGGCAGCGCGAGCAGCTCGGCGGCATTGTCCGGCTTGACCGAGCCGCCGTAGAGGATGCGGACCTGCTCGGCCGCCTCTGGGTCGCGGTCGCCGACGAGCGCGCGGATGAACGCGATCGCCTCCTGCGCCTGCTCCGGCGTGGCGACCCGTCCGGTGCCGATCGCCCAGATCGGCTCGTAGGCGATCACCACTCGCGCGAGCGCGTCCGCGGACACGCCGGCGAGGTCGTCCCTGATCTGCTGGCGCAGCTTGCGGTCGGTGTCGTCGTTGTCGCGCTCCTGCTCGGTCTCGCCGACGCACAGGATCGGCACCAGCCCCGAGTCGAGCGCCGCTCCCACCTTCAGCGCCAGCGCCTTGTCGGTCTCGCCGAACAGGGCACGTCGCTCGGAGTGCCCGAGCACCACCCCACGCACGTCGAGCTCGACGAGCATCGGCGCCGAGATCTCGCCCGTGAAGGGCCCCTCGGGGGCCTGGTGCATGTTCTGCGCATATACCTCGACGCGCGAGCCCCGCGCGCTGTCAATCATCGCGCGCAGATCGGTGAAGGGGACGCAGATCGCGACATCGACTCGATCGCCGGCCGACACGCGCGGCAACAGCGCCTGGATGTAGTCCTCGGCCTGCTCCTCCGTCTTGTACATCTTCCAGTTTCCCGCGATCAGCGGCGTGCGCGAGCTCAGCGTGCCGCCCCCCCTGCCACCCCGACACCTTCGAGCGCCTGCACGCCCGGCAGCGTCCGTCCCTCGACGAGCTCGAGCGTCGCGCCTCCGCCCGTCGAGAGGTGATCGACCGCATGCTCGAGCCCGAAGCGCGCGAGCGCGGCGGCCGAGTCACCCCCGCCGACCACCGTGAGGCCGGGGGCGGCCGCGACGGCCTCGGCGACCGCGCGCGTGCCGCCGGAGAAGGGCTCGAGCTCGAATGCGCCCATCGGCCCGTTCCAGAACACGGTCCCGGCGCGGGCGATCTCGGCGCCGTAGCGCGCGGCGGTCGCGGGCCCGATGTCGAGCCCCATCCAGCCCTCCGGCACCTCCACCCCGTCGAGCACGCGATGGGGCGCGTCGGCGCTGAGGCGCTCGCCGATCACCAGGTCCACGGGCAGCTCGATGCGAGCGTGGCCGGGTTGCGCCGCCTGCGCGAGCGCGCGGCGGGCGTGCTTGGTGTCGCCTTCGTCGCACAGCGACTCGCCGACGGCATGGCCCTGCGCGCAGAGGAACGGGAAGCACATCGCGCCACCGATGATGACCACCTCGGCGATCTCCAGGAAGCGATCGATCACCGCGATCTTGTCCTCGACCTTGGCGCCCCCGACGATCGCCACGAGCGGGCCCTCGGGACGCTCGAGGATCCGCGTCAGCGTGCGCACCTCGCGTTCGAGCAGGCGCCCGGCCGCGCTCGGCAGCAGGTGCGCGACGCCCTCCGTGCTGGCGTGCGCGCGGTGGGCGGTGCCGAAGGCGTCGTTGACGTAGATGTCGGCGAGCTCCGCCAGGGCGCGCGCCAACTCGGGGTCGTTGCGCTGCTCGCCAGGCTCGAAGCGGACGTTCTCGAGCAGCAGGATCTCGCCCTCTGCGAGCTCGTCGCTGAGCGCCTTGACGCGCTCGCCGACGACGGCCGGGGCGAGCACGACCTTCGCGCCCGTCAGCTCGCGCAGGCGATCGGCGACCGGAGCCATCGACAGCGCCGGATCGACGGCGTCCGCCGGGCGTCCGAGGTGCGAGACCAGCACGAGGCGGGCCCCGCGTGCTCGCAGCTCTTCGATCGTCCCGAGTGCCGCTGTGATGCGGGTGTCGTCGGCGATCAGGACGCGACCGTCGGCAGCGTCGGTCAGCGGCACGTTGAAGTCGACGCGCACGAGCACGCGCCTGCCCTGCACGTCGAGGTCGTCGAGGCTCCTCATCCTGTCGCTCCGATCGCGTCGCGCTCCCTCACGATACCCCCCGCAGGCTGCCCGTTGCCCGCGCCCCTCCCCTCCGCCCGGCTCACAGGACCCTCTGCACCAGGTCCACCAGACGGTTGGAGTAGCCCCACTCGTTGTCGTACCAGGCGACGACCTTGAGCATCGTGCCATCGACCACCGCCGTCAGTTTGGAGTCGACGATCGACGAGTACTGGGAGGAGACGATGTCGCTGGAGACGATCGGATCGGAGGTGTACTGCATGATGCCTGCCAGCGGGCCGCTCGCCGCCGCCGCCTCGAGCGCGGCGTTGACCTCCTCGACGCTCGTCGCACGCGGGCACTGGACGGTCAGATCGATCACCGAACCGGTGGGAACCGGCGCTCTGATCGCGAAGCCGTTGAGCTTGCCGAGCAGCTCGGGGATCACGAGGCCGATCGCCTTGGCCGCCCCGGTCGAGGCGGGGATCAGGTTGATCGCCGCGGCTCGCGCGCGACGGAGGTCTTTGTGCGGCAGATCCTGCAGGCGCTGGTCGGCGGTGTAGGCGTGGATCGTCGTCATCAGCCCGCGCTCGATGCCGACCGTGTCGTTGATCACCTTGGCCACCGGCGCCAGGCAGTTGGTCGTGCAGGACGCGTTGGAGATCACCTCGTGCGCCTCGCGGTCGTACACCTCGTCGAAGTTCACGCCGAGCACGACGGTCGCGTCCGGATTGGTGGCCGGCGCCGAGATGACCACCTTCTTCGCGCCCTGCGCGAGGTGCTTGGCGGCGCTGTCGCGGTCGGTGAACAGCCCTGTCGACTCGATCACGACGTCGACGCCCAGCTCGCCCCACGGCAGCGACGCGGGGTCGCGCTCGGCCAGCACCTTCAGCTCGTTGCCGTCGACCACCACGGCCGACCCGGCGTCCTGCACGGAGCCCGGGTAGGGACCGAGGATCGAGTCGTACTTGAGCAGGTGCGCGAGCGTAGAAGAGTCCGTCAGATCGTTGACCGCCACCCACTCGATGTCCGCCGTGCCGGCGCCTGCTCGAGCCATGGCGGCGCGGAAGACGTTCCGGCCGATGCGGCCGAATCCGTTGATCCCCACGCGTACGGGCATTGCTTGCCTCCTGGAGCGAAATGAACGATGCCGGGTCTCTGGAGCAAGCTCCATCGCCCGGCCTGCCGGGAGGCTATCAGCGCGCCGTTCGCGCCACCACGCCTCGATCCACGGCGCGCGCCGTGCGCGCGCTCGCGCTCAGGCTCCGCGCGGGGGGCGCTCGATGTCGCGGTGGGCGACCGCGATATCGAGGTTCTCCTGGTCGCGATAGCGCTCGGCGAGGTGCTCTGCGATTGCGACGGAGCGGTGACGACCGCCGGTGCAGCCGATCGCGATCATAAGATGGGCCTTGCCCTCGCTGACGTACTGGGGCAACAGGAAGTCGAGCAGCGCGTGCATGCGCACGTAGAGCTCCTGCAGCCGACCGTCGGCGGCGATGTAGTCGATCACGCGCTCGTCGAGCCCCGTCAGCTCGCGCAGCTCGGGCTCGTAGTGGGGGTTGGCCAGGAAGCGCACGTCGAAGGCGAGATCCTCCTCGCGCGGCGGACCGTGCTTGAAGCCGAAGCTCAGGAACGTCACCGATAGGCGACCGGCCGTCTTGCGCGGCAGGAACTCCTGTGCGATCTTCGCGCGCAGCATCGCCGCCGACATCCCCGTCGTGTCGATCACCAGATCCGCACGCTCGCGCAGCGGCTCGAGCAGCGCGCGCTCGGCTGCGACGCCCGCCGCCACGCTGCCCTCCGGCGCGAGCGGGTGCCGCCGGCGAGTCTCCTTGTAGCGCGTGACCAGGGTCTGCTCGGCGGCCTCGAGAAAGACCACGTGGTGGGTCAGGCCGAGCGCGTCGAGGTCGTCGACGACCGCGCGCAGAGCCTCGAAGTAGACGCCCCCGCGGACGTCGGAGACGACCGCGGCGCGCTCGACCTTGGAGCCCTTGTGCACGAACAGCTCAACGAGTGAGCGGATCATCTCCGGCGGCAGGTTGTCGACGCAGAAGTAGCCCGCGTCCTCGAACACGTTCATCGCGGTCGACTTGCCCGCTCCGGAGAAGCCGGTGATCACGACGAGGTCCTCCAGGCGCGACTCGATCACCGGCTTGACGGACTTCCCGCCGGCGGCACGCAGCGGACGCAGGGTCCTGATCACGGCCATTGCAGTGCATTGTGCCGCGCTCGGCGGACGCGGGGCGAGGTTCCCGTCAGGCGGCGCTCGAGGACACGGTCCGCGCGGCCCGCTGATCGGCCGGCTCAGCCGGCGCGGTGCAGGTAGGCATGCAGCTCCCGCCCCACCTTCGCCGGCAGGCCCGGGACCGCCTGCAGCTCCTCACGCGACGCGGCGATGAGCGCCTCGGGCGAGCCGAAGTGCGTGAGCAGCGCGCGCTTGCGCGCCGGGCCGACGCCGGGCAGCTCGTCGAGCAGCGAGCTGGTCATCGCGCGATCGCGGCGGCCGCGGTGGTGGGTGATCGCGAAGCGGTGCGCCTCGTCGCGGACGCGCTGGAGCAGCTGCAGCTCGGGTGTGGCGTGGTCGAGCACGAGGGGCGCGCTGCGACCCGGCTGGTAGACCTCCTCGATCCGCTTGGCCAGTGAGATGACCGCGACGCCGCGCTCGCGGAAGCCGCGCAGCGGCCCGAGGCCGGCGGCGAGCTGGCCCTTGCCGCCGTCGATCACGATCACGTTGGGCAGCGCCGCGAAGCCTTCGTCGAAGGCCGGGTCGTGCGGCGAGATGTCGGCCTGGCGCTCCCACTGCGCGAAGCGCCGGCCGAGGACCTCGGCCATCGCCGCATAGTCGTCGGAGCTGCCGTCCGCGAGCGAGCGGATGCGAAAGCGGCGGTAGTCGGACTTCTTCGGCGCGCCCCCCTCGAACACGACCATCGAGGCGACCGTGTGGGTGCCGCCGAGATTGGAGATGTCGAAGCACTCGATGCGGATCGGGGGGACGTCGAGCCCGAGTGCCTGCTGCAGGCCATCGAGCGCCTCCACGCGGCCCTGGCGGCGGCGCTCGGCGCGCAGCCGCTCCTGCTCGAGCGCGAGGTGCGAGTTGCGTTCGGCCAGCTCGAGGATGCGTCGCTTCTCCCCCCGCTCGGCCGCACGCAACTCGACCGGGCCGCCACGGCGGCTGGCGAGCGCGGTGGCGAGTGCCTCGCTGCCGCCGGCCTCTCGCTGCGTGACGAGCAGCGCGGGAATGGCGGTCTGCGCGCCGTAGTACTGCAGCATGAACTCCTCCGCGACCTCCGCCACGTCGCGCTCGGTCTCGTTGGCGAGGTAGAAGGACTGGCGGTCGGAGAGGACGCCGTCGCGGACCTGGAAGACCTGCGCGTTGGCCTCGCGCCCGTCGAGCGCGACGGCGACGGCGTCGAACGTGCCGGCCGACTCGCTGGTCACGCGACGGCGCTCGAGCAGCGAGCGCACGGCCTGCAGGCGGTTGCGCTCGAGCGTCGCCTGCTCGAACTCCTCCGCCGCCGCCGCCGCGCGCATGCGCACGTCGAGGTCGCGCTCGATCGCCGCGAAACGCCCCGAGAGGAAGTCGATCACGCCGTCGATCCCCTTGCGGTAGTCCTCTCGCGAGACGTAGCCGACGCAGGGGGCCTCGCAGCGCTTGATGTAGTAGTCCAGGCAGGGGCTGCCGCTGCGCCGCCCCGGCTCGGCCCCGGTGCAGGAGCGGAACATGAACACCTTCGCCAGCACCTCCAAGGTCGCGCGTACGCGTTTGGCGTTGGAGTAGGGACCGAAATACGCACGCCCGGAGCGATGGCGCTCGCGGGTGAAGTAGACGCGTGGGAAGTCCTCGTCCAGGGAGATCGCGATGAACGGGTAGGACTTGTCGTCACGCAGGCGGATGTTGAAGCGCGGGCGGTACTGCTTGATGAAGCTCTGCTCGGCGAGCAGGGCGTCGGCCTCGCTGGCGACGACCACGCACTCGATCTGCTCGACGCTCGCGACCATCTCCGCGTGCCCGGGGCTGCTGGGCACCTGCGCCTTGGCGAAGTGCGAGGCGACGCGCTTGCGCACCGACTTGGCCTTGCCGACGTAGACGACCCGCCCGGCGCCGTCGCGGAACAGATACACGCCGGGCTGGTCGGGCAGCGCGCGACGCTGGCCGGCGAGGGGATGCTCCTGTCGTCGTGTGACGGCCATGCCAGCGAGGATAGGAGCCCCGCGCGAGGCGCGGGGCCGGGCCATCCGCAGCGCGCCTCGATGCCCGCTCAGTAGCTGCGCGAGTGCCGGAAGACCTCCATCAGCGCCCACACGACGCCGAGCACGAGCACGAACCAGGCGAGCTCGCCGAGGCCGGTTGACCACATCCGCGAGCGCGCCATCCATGCGCCGGCGGCGAGCGCGCCAGCGCCGTAGAGCAGCGCGCGGTGCGAGTCGCCGAGGCCGTGGAGCGTGACACGGTGTTCGCGGTAGAAGCGCAGCGCGAGGAACGCCATGCCACCCCCGAACGCCACCCACAGCGCCGCTTCGAACGTCGCCGCGGCGCGGCCGCCGCCGGGCAGGAGGTAGACGGCTGCGGCGATCGCCAGCACGATCGCCACGTTGCGCGCGGTCTTCATGCGCTCATCCCGCGCTTCGCTCCATGCGGGGATTGTAGGTCAGTCGATCAGCGCCTCGAGCCGTGCGTAGGCGTCCTCGACCGCGCGCGTGGCGGCCGTGTGGCGCGCTTCGGACTTCGCCGACTCGTAGCGCGTGGCCCACGCGCCGGGATCGGCCAGCGCGGTTTCGATCTGCTTCAGCGCCGCCTCGGCCTCCTCGATCGCCCGCTCGGCGCGCTGCTGCTCGCTGAGCCGGTTCTTCGACGGGCCCTTTGGCCTCGGCTTCGGCTTCGGCTTGTCGGTGGCCGCCGGCCCGCCCCCGTTGCGCTCGCCGCCGCCTGAGCTCGACGTCGCTGCGGTTGGCGCATGCGCCAACGGGCGGGGGCGCAGATGTGCGCCGCCGGGCCGCTCGATCGCCGACCGTCCACCACGCGGACCGGCCTCCCCACCCCCGCTCTTGCGCTCTTCGCGCACGCGAACGTACTCGGGCCAGCCGCCCGTGTAGCTGTGCAGGGTGCGCTCCTCGACGGCGACGGTGCGCGTGCCCACCGCGTCGAGCAGGGCGCGATCGTGGGACACGAGCAGGATCGCGCCGGGAAACGCGCGCAGCGCGTCCTCGAGCGCCTCGCGGCTCTCGATGTCGAGGTGGTTGGTGGGCTCGTCGAGGATCAGCACGTTGGCGGCCGACTGCACGAGCACCGCCAGCGAGAGCCGCCGGCGCTCGCCGCCGGAGAGCCCGCTGAGCGGTTTCTCGGCCTCCTCCCCGGAGAACAGGAAGCGACCGAGCAGCGCGCGTGCCTTGCCCGGGGTGAGTCCGGTGGCGCGCTGCGCGGCGTCGAGCACACTCTGCTCGGGCGAGCCGCCCGCGCCGAGCTCATCGGCGTGCTGGGAGAGGTAGCCGACCTTGACGTTGTGGCCGGTGCTGAGCTTGCCCGCCGCCAGCGCCCGGCGGCCGGCGAGCGTCTCGATCAGCGTCGTCTTGCCGGTGCCGTTGGGGCCGACGAGGGAGACGTGCTCGCCGCGCTCCAGCCACAGCTCGGCGTGCTCGAGCAGGAGCAGCCGCCCGCCGCTCTCGCGCGAGCCGACCTCGACGCGGCCGTCCTGGAGCTCGAAGATCACGCGCCCGCTGCGCTCCGGCGCGGCGAACGCGAACTCCAGGCCCTTGCCGGCCGCGGGGTCCCGCTCGATCCGCTCCATCTTCTCCAGCTTCTTGACCCGCGACTGCGCCTGGCGCGCCTTCGTGGCCTTGTAGCGGAAGCGCTCGATGAAGCGCTCCATCCGCTCGATCTCGGCCTTCTGCGCGTCGACCGCGCGACCGAGCGCCAGCTCGCGCGCGGCCTGCTCGCGGCGCCACTGGTGCCAGGATCCCGCGAAGAAGCGCGAGCGGCCGTCCTGCAGCTCGAGCACGGCCGTGCCGACGGCCTCGAGGAACCAGCGGTCGTGGGCCACCAGCACGACGGCGGCGTCGAGCTCGACGAGCGTCTGCTCGAGCCACTCCAGCGACTCGATGTCGAGATGGTTGGTGGGCTCGTCCAGCAGCAGCACGTCCGCGCCGGTCGCGAGCGCGCGGGCCAGCGAAGCGCGCGTCAGCTGGCCGCCGGAGAACGTGTCGAGCGGACGGTCGAGGTCGCCGTCGCGAAAGCCGAGGCCGTGGGCCATCGCGGTGGCGCGATTGCGCCACAGGTAGCCGCCGCGCGCCTCCAGGCGGCCCTGCGCCTCCGCGTAGCGCGCGAGCGTGGCGTCCTCCGTTTCCCCGGCCGCCATCCGCGCCTCGAGCTCGCCCAGCTCGGCCTCGATCGCGAGCTCCTCGGCGCAGCCCGACAGCAGGTAGTCGCGCAGTGCCAGCGCGCGCTTGCCGGCCGATCGGCGATCCCCTCGATCGCCGATCGGCGGGCGCTGGTCGTGCAGCGCGATGCGCACGCCCTTGCCGATGTTGAGCTCGCCGCGGTCAACCGGCGTCTCGCCGGCGAGCATTCGCAGGAGCGTTGTCTTGCCGGCACCGTTGCGCCCGGCGATCGTCAGCCGTTCGCGGCGCTCGAGCTTGAAGGAGACGCCGCGCAGCAGCGGCCTGCCGGCCATGTCCTTGTGCATGTCCGATGCGATCAGCAGCGCCACGGCTGCTGATGGTAGGGGCCTCCGCTAGGATCCCGCCCAGATGCCGGCCCGACTGTTCCGCAAGGCCTTCCCGCTCGCGCTCGTGCTCGCGCTGGCGCTCGCGCCGGTGGCGAGCGCGCACAACGACGGCCGCGGCTTCTACGGCGCCACCAACGACAAGGCGGTGACGAACGCGGGCTTCATCGTGATCGCCTTCTTCGCCGTGTTCGTGTTCGCGATGAGCATGCTCCAGCGAGCGCTCGACAAGCGCAAGGAGGCGCGCAAGGCGGCGCAGAAGTCCTACCTCGGCAACACCCAGTGGCGCGGCGGCTGGTAGGCCGTTGAGCGACGGTGGCTGAGCCGGACGGCGGCGAGCAGGACGCCGCGGCGGCAGCCGAGCCGGCGCCGGTGCGCTACGAGCGCCGTGGCGCCAGCGCACTGGTCACGATCGACCGCCAGCATCGCCGCAACGCCGTCGACGGACCGACGGCCGCCGCCCTCTACGAGGCCTATCTGCGCTTCGAGGCCGACGCGGACGCGCGCGTGCTCGTGCTCACCGGCGCCGGCGGCGTGTCCTTCTGCGCCGGCGCCGACCTGAAGGCGACGGACACGTTCGTCTCACGACTGATGAACCCGGAGGGGCCGATGGGCTTCACGCGCCTGACCCCGAGCAAGCCGACGATCGCGGCGATCTCCGGCTTCTGCCTGGCGGGCGGGCTCGAGCTGGCACTGTGGTGCGACCTGCGGATCGCGACCGCGGGCTCGCGGCTCGGCTACCCCGAGCGTCGCTGGGGCGTGCCGCTGATCGACGGCGGCACCCAGCGCCTGCCCCGCATCGTCGGCCTCGGGCGCGCGCTCGATCTGATCCTGACCGGCCGCATCATCGATGCGCAGGAGGCACTGGCGATCGGGCTGCTCACCGAGGTGGTCCCCGCCGGCGAGCATCTGCAGCGCGCGCTCGCCCTCGCCGAGGGCCTCGCGCGCTTCCCGCAACGCACGATGCTGGCCGATCGCCGCGCCGCGATCGAGGGACTCGGCATGCCCCTGACGGACGGGCTCGCGCTCGAGGCGGCGGCGGGACCGGAGGTGTTCTCCGACGGCGCCGCGGGCGCCGCGCGCTTCGCGGCCGGCGAGGGTCGCGGCGGAGCCGGCGCCGGCGCCTGAGCGAGCGCCCGCGCGGGTGCCCGAGCCGCGGCGGACGCTGTAGGCTCTGCGCAGGATGGCCTACTTCGTCACCGGCGCCAGCGGCTTCATCGGCAGCCGCCTCGTGGAGCGGCTGCTGGAAAAGCGCCAGGGCAAGATCTACGTGCTCGTACGCGAGAGCTCGAGGCCGCGCCTGAACGACCTGATCGAGCGCTGGAGCATGCTTGTGGGCAGCTCCGCCGCGGAGCGCGTGCAGCCCGTCGTCGGCGATCTGCGCCGGCCGCTGCTGGGCGTGGAGAAGGAGCAGATCGCCGAGATGGCCGGCAACGTCACGCACTTCTTCCACCTCGCCGCCGTCTACGACATGACGGCTCCGGCCGAGCGCAACAACGCCGTCAACGTCGGCGGCACGACGCACGCGGTGGAACTGGCGCGGGCGGTCGACGCCGGGCAGCTGCACCACGTCTCCTCGATCGCCGTCGCGGGCACCTACAGGGGCGTGTTCGGCGAGGACATGTTCGACGAGGGACAGCGCCTGCCCTCGCCGTATCACCAGACGAAGTTCGAGTCCGAGCGGATCGTGCGCGACCAGCCCTACATCCCCTGGCGGGTGTACCGCCCCGGCATCGTCGTCGGCGACTCGCAGACGGGCGAGATGGAGAAGGTCGACGGCCCCTACTACTTCTTCAAGGCGATCCAACGCCTGCGCCGCGTGCTGCCCGAGTGGGTGCCGCTCGTCGGCCTCGACCTCGGCTACACGAACGTCGTGCCCGTCGACTGGGTGGCGGGCGCGCTCGAGCACATCGCGCACGAGCCCGACCTCGACGGCCGCGCCTTTCACCTGACCGATCCGCGCCCGCAGCGGGTCGACGAGCTGATCAACGAGCTCGCCGTGGCCGCTCACGCGCCGCGCTTCGCGCTGAGCATCGACAAACGGCTGATCGACCCGCTGCCGAAGTGGCCGCTCGCCCTCGCCGCGCAGCTGCCGCCGTGGCGCCAGGTGCGCAAACTGGCGCTGCGCGAGCTGGGGATCCCGCCGGAGGTGCTCGCACACATGGAGCTCGTGCCGCGCTTCGACACGCGCGAGGCCGGCGCCGCGCTGGCCGGCTCGGCGCTCGAGCAGCCACCGCCGCTGCACGAGTACGTCGCGCGGCTGTGGGACTACTGGGAGCGCGAGATGGACCCCGACCTGCGGCGCGGGCGCACGCTCAAGGAGGCGCTCGGCGGGCGCCACGTGCTGATCACCGGCGCCTCCTCGGGGATCGGTCGCTCGACCGCCCTGAAGGTGGCCGCCGCGGGCGGCGTGCCGCTGCTCGTCGCGCGCAGCGTCGAGAATCTCGAGGAGGTTCGCGCCGAGATCGTCGCCGCGGGGGGCACCGCATACGTGTACTCGGCCGACCTCGCCGACGTCGAGTCGATCGAACGGCTGCTCGAGCGTGTGCTCGCCGACCACCGCAGCATCGACGCGCTGGTCAACAACGCCGGGCGCTCGATCCGCCGCTCGATCGCGCTCAGCTACGAGCGCTTCCACGACTTCGAACGCACGATCCAGCTCAACTACTTCGGCGCCGTCAAGCTGATCATCGGCCTCTTGCCACACATGCGCGAGCGCGGATCGGGCCACATCGTCAACATCTCCTCGATCGGCGTGCAGACGAACCCGCCGCGCTTCTCCGCCTATGTCGCCTCGAAGGCCGCGCTCGACGCCTTCACCCGCGTCGTCGCCTCCGAGGTGATCGGCGACGGCGTCACGTTCACCACGATCCACATGCCGCTCGTGCGCACGCCGATGATCGCGCCGACGAAAATGTACGACGCCTTCCCGACGCTGACGCCCGACGAGGCCGCCGACATGATCTGCGAGGCGCTGCGCAGCCGCCCCAAGGAGATGGGCACGCGTCTCGGCAAGCTCGGCGAGGTCGCCTACACGCTGTCGCCGCGCACGATGGACCGGCTGCTGCATCTCG
>DASYFR010000021.1:0-52346 GCA_036498325.1 Solirubrobacteraceae bacterium | reverse complement strand
GGCGGGCATCGCGGGGTTCCGCTACGACAACGTGGCGGGCGCGCGTGACTACAACGCCAATTCCTATGCGGCGGGAGCGACGAACCCGTTCGGCGCCGTCACGACCGACGGCGAGCAGACCTCGCTGTACGCGACCTACACGCCCGGCTAGCAGCGAGCGCACGATGCCGTTCGCGCGCTTGACGGCGAGTCATCCAAGCAGCGCCCGCAGCGACCGCCGGCGCGGTCGTGCGGCGCAGGCCGCCCGGTATGCTCGGCGCCTGTCGAGCGCTCGCCTTCCCACCATGCCTCGCGGCCGCGCAGCCGTCTGCGTGGCCGTGCTGACGCTCGCTCTCGCCGGAGCCGGCGCGCCCGCGACACGGGCAGCGGGCTTCGAAGGCAGCGGTGCGCTGAGCGAACTGACCCAGAGTCAGGGCCAGGCCACGCAGACACAGACGGCGACCACCTCGACCACCGCGACGACGGAACCGTCGAACTCGAAAGGTCTGATCCTCGTGGCGCTCGGGGCTGCGGTGGTGCTGCTCAGCGGGATCGCCTACGTGATCGTCCGCGACGCGCGCCGCGTGGCGCCGGCCGGCGACGAGGACCTGCTCGAGCGTCGCTCCGCGCGCGACCAGGCCGTGACGATGGCCAAGCGCCGGGCCAAAGCCAAGGCCGCGCGCCGGCAGCGCAAGCGAAACCGCTAGCCGGGCTTCAGCCGCCGACGCGTACGGCGCGGCGTCCGCGAACCGGGGTGCGCACGCGCGCGGGGGGTGTGGGGCGCGGTGAGCCGTGCGGGCCTCGGCGCGGTGTGCGCGGCAGCGGGCCGTGCGGGTGCGGGTCCAACGGTCCTCCGGGGAGCGCCTTCGATCCGCCGTCCTCTTCAGAGGAGTCCGAGGGGTCGGAGGGCGCCCGCATCGATTCGTCGTAGCGGAAGGGAATCCACAGCATCAGGGCGGCGATCGGGAGCTTGATCAGCCCGGCGAGCACGACGATCCACAGCCACAGCGGCATCGCCATCGATGCTACTACTGCACCGTGCGATCGCCAAGCGCCGGCGGGCTTCCGCATCTCGCCGAGGAGATCGCTGCCTGCCGGCGCTGTCCCCGCCTCGTCGCCTGGCGCGAGCAGGTCGCCCGCGAGCGTCGCGCGGCGTACGCGGCCGAGCGCTACTGGGGCCGTCCCGTGCCGGGGTTCGGGGACCCCGCTGCGCGGATCCTGCTGCTCGGGCTGGCGCCGGCGGCGCACGGCGCCAATCGCACCGGGCGGATGTTCACGGGGGACCGCTCGGGCGACTTCCTCTACGCGGCTCTGTGGCGCTGCGGCCTGGCCAGCCAGCCGACCTCGCGCGAGCGGGGGGACGGCCTGCGCCTGAGCGACGCGTGGGTGAGCGCCGCTGTTCGCTGCGCGCCTCCGGGGAACCGGCCGACGCCGGCCGAGCGCGACGCGTGCCAGCCGTGGAGCATCGCCGAGCTCGCGCTGCTGTCCTTGGTGCGCGTGATTCTCTGCCTCGGCGCGTTCGCCTGGGCTGCCGCGCTGCGCCTGCTCGCCGCGAGCGACCCCGCCGCACCCGCGCTACGTCCGCGCCCACGCTTCGCCCACGCGGCCGAGCTCACGGGCGAGCGCTACGCGCTGCTCGGGTGCTACCACCCGAGCCAGCAGAACACGTTCACAGGCAGGCTCACCGAGCCGATGATCGACGCCGTCCTGATGCGCGCGCTGGCTCTCGCCGCGGAGCGGGGGGGACCGGCCGGATAGCGGCGCTCGACGGGGCCCGCGGAGCGCGGCCCGGCAGGCAACGATCGGTGCAGTCGCGGGAATCGGTGCGACGCGCACTAACCTGGCCTCGATGCCCTATACGACCGCCGACGCGCGCCGGCAGCTGCTCGACTCGGTGGTCACGGCGGGGGAGGCCCTCGGAAGCGCGCTCGCCTCCCTCACCGAGGCCTACGAGCTGCTCGACGAGGCGACCGCCGAACGCCTGGAAGCTGAGATCTTCCGGCCCGTGCAGGCCGCCTACGGACGCGCACGCCGGACCCAGACGGAGTTCGCCGACCGTCACGGTCTCCCGGGGCGCAGCTTCGAGCCGGCCGTGCGTGGAGCCCCGGTCCACGGCGTCAAGGGGTTCCTGGAGGCAGCGGTGCACGAGATCGGCGAGGCGGACCGCACGCTCGCGACGCTGCAGGACTCGATGCTCCCGGTCGAGGTCGGCGACGCCGAGCTGCGCGCCGGGCTCGAGCAGGTTCGCTCGCTGATCGGAGATCTCGCGCCGCGCGCACGCGAGTTGATGCGCACGTTCGGGCGCTAGCCGCGTCCGCGCTCAGGCGACCGGTGCTCCGTTGGCCGTGAGGGTGACGTCGATGTTGCCGCGCGTCGCGTTGGAGTACGGGCACACCTGATGGGCGGCGTGGACCAGCTCGACGGCCGCGTCGGTGTCCTCGACGCCGGGAAGCGTCACGTCGAGCGCGACCGCGAGCAGGAACCCGCCCTTGCCGTCCGGCAGCAGCGACACCGCCGACTCGATCGCGACGTCGCCGACGTCCGTCTTCGCGCGTCGCGCGACGACGCCGAGCGCACTCTCGAAGCAGGAGGCGTAGCCGACAGCGAACAGCTCCTCCGGGTTGGTGCCGCCTCCCGAGCCGCCCATCTCGCTGGGCAGGCGCAGAT
Source organism: Solirubrobacteraceae bacterium (assembly GCA_036498325.1). Lineage (GTDB taxonomy): Bacteria > Actinomycetota > Thermoleophilia > Solirubrobacterales > Solirubrobacteraceae > Palsa-744. The sequence continues at coordinate 49,700 of DASYFR010000021.1, read as the reverse complement.
CGACCTCCAGGGCGCCGTCGCTTGTGCGACCGTGGCCCTCGGCGCGACCGCCGGTCACGCGTGCCTTGGCTGTGTAGAGCGTGTTAGCCATCGCCTGCCTCTCGTCGAATCTCCAGGTCGATGTTGATCCTAGATCACCCGTTGCGGGGCCGTCGGGGGAGTCGGGGACGCCATCGGACACGCCGCCGTTTGACTCCCAACTTGACATAACATGGACAGCCGTACGGTGCGCTCAGGTGCTGTTTTCCCAGAGCGCGAGTGCGTACTGCCAGATCTCGATGGGCTCGATCTCGATCTCGCTGGCGTAGGCGGCGATGAGCTTGTCGAGGTGCTGCGGGATGGTCAGCCCGTTCTCGAAGCGGTTGACGGTGGATACGTCGAGGTCGGCGGGTGCGGCGATGTGGACGGTTCGGCGCCCGGCGTCTTCGCGCATCTCGCGGGCGGCTTTCGGGAGCCAGTCAAGCATGCCGGTCACGGCGTGAACCTATCGGAACTCGGGAGGTGGAGGGCATGGCGGGTGTAGCTGGGACGGCGTCGGATCCTGTGACGGTCGGGGCGATCGTGCTTGCGGAACGCGAGAACGTGAAGAACGGCCAGATGTGGCGGCTGATGATGAACCCGCGGGACCAGGACGATTTCCTGCCGAGCGAGGCGGCGCTGTGGCGGGCTGAGCAGCTGCGGCGTACGGCGCGGGCGGCTGTCGAAGATTGGCTGGAGGCGTGCCCGTGAGCGCGCCGGCGACGGAGACGCGGCCGGGGACACTGCACGAAGCGCTGCTGGCGGTGCAGGCGGCCGTCGGCGAGCTCGGCCTGTCGCGTGACGGGAGGGGCTCGGTTGAAGGTGTCGGCAAGAGAGGCGGCAGCTACCGCTTCGACTACCAGTATCTGACGTACGCGAAGCTGCTCGACGCGCTGCGGCCGGTGCTGACGGAGAACGGGCTGATCTGGCAGACGTTCCCGACGACGCTCGAGGGGAAGCCGGCGCTGTACTACGCGATGACGTTCGCGCCGGACGGGTCGAAGGTCGACGGGACGATGCTGCTGATGATGGACAAGCAGACGTCGCAGGCGCAGGGGTCTGCGATCACGTATGCGCGGCGGTATGCGCTGATGGCGGTGTGCGAGATCACGCCTGACGAGGACGACGATGGTGCGGCGGCGTCGCAGCCGGCGCGGCCGGCGCCCGTGGATCCGGAGGCCCTGCTCCCTGAGGGCGTCTTGAACGCGATGAGCGAGGCGATCGCGGAGCGTGGCTTGTCGCGGGAGCGCGTGCTCGAGCGCGCTGGCTGGACGGCCGGCGCCCCCGTGACTCAGGAGCACGGCCGGAAGGTGAAGGCGATCTTGGACGCGCACGACGCCGGGGGCGGTTCGTGATCTCGATGGACGAGGCTCGCGAGCGGGTGGACCGCCGCCTCGGCGTGCTCGTCGGCGACGCCGGCCACGGGCGGGCGCGTCTGGACGACGTGGCGCTCGTGTGCCCGGGGACCGACGTGCGGGGGCCTGAGCTGGAAGATGAGCTGAACCGCTGCCGGGCGGAGCTCGTGATGGGCCTCGCGCGCGGGGACGATCTCGGGGAGCTCGTCAACGGGCTGCTGTTCCGCACGTTCTGGCTGGGGTTTGAGTGCGGGAGGGCCGCGGAGTGAGCGCCGGCTGGATCGGTCTCCTCGTCGGCGGCTGGCTCGTGTTCGTTCTTCTGCTGGCGCTCGTGGTGGGCCGCGCGATCAGCATGGTGAGCCGCGACGACGAGGAGTGGGACCTGCGGGACTGGAAGCCGGAGGAGCCGGTCGTGGTGGATCTTCGGCCCGTGCGCGAGCGGGTGCATCGATGAGCTTCGAGCCGGTGTTCCTCGAGGAGTCGCTCGGCAACCGTGCGTCGATGACGTTCTTGCGGCACGCGAACCGCTGCATGCGGTCGGGGTTCCTGTACGCGAAGCACCGCCGGCGGGGTGTGCAGACGGTCGAGATGGTGCGGGGCTCGGCGGCGCACTTGATCCATGAGCGGGGGACGCGCGCGATGCTCGACATGGGCGAGCTGGAGCTGCCGCCGGATGTGTGCAAGGCGATCGTGAGCGAGGTGCTGGCGGAGATGCCGGTCCCGGTCGAGGAGCACGACTATCTGCGGGAGTACGCGCACCGCTGGGCGTCTCAGTGGCGGCTGCGGCCTGATGAGCGGGTGGTTGGGGTGGAGCGGCTGTTCGTGCTCGAGCTCGCGGGCTGGCAGGTGCGGTGCAAGGTCGACTTCGCGACCGCGGATGACATGAACCGGCTGTACGTGGCGGACTACAAGAGCGGCCGGGGCGCGCCGCCGTATGAGGAGATCGCGAGGAAGCGGCCGGGTGTGGAGGATGGTGCGCTGCCGCAGGCGCGGATGTCAGCGAAGGCGTTTCAGCTGATCGTGTACGTGCTGGCCGTGGTGTTCGGGCGCCCGGTGGAGCGCAAGACCGTGCCGTGCGAGAAGTGCGACGGGCGCCGTACGTCGGCAACGCTCGACGACTCCGTGTGCGGGACCTGCGGGGGGGCAGGCTCGTTCGTCGTGAACGACGGGCTGGGTGAGCAGGTCGTGCGTGGCTGCCAGGAGGCGATCGCGGAGTACGTGTTCCCGGGGATCGAGTCGAGCGACGGGCTGATGCTGCGGCGGACGGTCGGGTTGACGCGGCTGGAGATGCTCGAGTACCTCGAGAGCCTGGAGGCGCTGCTGACGCGCGTCGGTGACGCCGAGAAGAGCGGTGACTGGCCGGCGGTCGTGTCGGATGCGGCGTGCGGGGAGTGCCCGTGCATGAGCGAGTGTCCGATTCCGAGCGAGCTGCGGGATCTGCGGGGCCGGATCAACAGCGTGGAGGAGCTCCAGGAGACGCTGCAGCGACGGCATGTCGCGCGGGAGCTTGATCGTGCGCTGGGGCGCGAGATCCGGGCGTTCTTCAAGAACCAGCTGGGGGATGCGCCGGTGCGCTATGGCGCGCGGGTCGCGGAAGTGGTGCCCCGCGAAAGCGTTGAAGTGCGCGACAAGCCTGGGTTGTATGAGGCGCTCGCTGGCGGCATGCCGGTGGAGGAGGCGCGTGCGAAGTTCGAGCGGCCGTCGAAGGGGACGTCGTTCGTGGAGCGGGATCTGTCAGAGGGCGAGTTGGAGGAAAGGACGAAGATCGATGTTCAAGCGGCATAGAGACGAGGTGGCTGAAGAGATGCGTTTGGCGGTGCGCCACCGCGGGGATGTTGAGGCGCAGTCGCACCGCGTGGCGATCCTCGAGCGGTTCGAGGAGGCGAGCCGCCAGCGGCGTTTGGCGGTTGACCTGCATGCTCGTGCGGAGGCCGCGCTGGCGGCGGCGACAGTGGCGCACGAAGAGGCTCGCAAGGCGCTGCGGCGCGTCGCGGAAGGCGCGGTCTGATGGCCCCGGGCTCCTACCGCGTCCGCGTGTGGTGCCGGAACTGCGGGCACAAGGGCTGGGCGACGATCCTGAGAGGCACGCCGATCGAGAAGGTCGGCTGTCCCCAGTGTGGTTGCACGATGCTGGAGAAGCAGCCGTGACCCCGCGCGAGCGGAAGGCTGCGCGGGCGCTCGCGAAGAAGCGCGCGCGGGTGCTCGCGATGATGGCCCCCGGCGACGTCTCGGTCGACCTGTGGCTGTCGTCGTACCTGGGGCTGTTCCCGTCGGAGCGGAGCGAGAAAGCTGAGCGGGAGCATCTGTCGATGGTGCGGGCGTTCCGGACGGCGCACGGCGATGTGAAGGTGCGGGATGTCACTCCGCTGCTGGCGCAGGCGTGGGCGATGGAGAACCCGGGGCAGGTGCGGCACCTCTCGCGGGCGTGGCGGAAGGCGGTGCTGATGGGTGTCGCGCCGGTGAACGTGTGGCGGCTCGTGGAGATGCCGGCGCGGACGGGCGAGCGCCGGCGGCCGCCGAGCGAGACGGAGCTCGCGGCGATCATCGCGGCGTGCGAGGCCCGTGTGAGCTCGCGCCTTGGCGAAGCGTGGTGGCTGTCGTTCCGCGACATGATCTTGGTGGCGGCGTACTCGGGTGCCCGGGAGGGTGGCCTGATCGCGCTGAGGCGCTCTGCCGTGGATCTGCGGGCTGGGCGCATGATGCTGACGGAGAAGGGCGGCAAGACGCGCACGGTCGTGCTGTGTGGCCCTGGGCGGCCTGCGATGGAGCGGCAGTTGCGGGTCCGGCTGGTGTGTCTCCCGGCGCCGCAGCGGCACTTGGTGTTCGTGAGCCAGCGTTGGAAGCCGCTGACGGGCGCCGTCGTGCAGAAGGCGTGGCGGGAAGTGCGCGGCGACTTCCCGCACGGGTTCCATTCGCTGCGGCACTACGCGGCGACGTGGCTGCGCGCGCAGGGCGTCGACGAGCGTGACGTCGCGATCCAGCTCGGGCATACCGATGCGGAGGGCCGGCCGCTTGTGCAGCTCCAGGACCGCGTGTATGTGCATCCGGATCCTGAGGAAGCGCTGCGGCGCATCGAGCGGGCGGTCGCGTGATGGCCGCGAACGGGGAGCTCCAGGAACACGACTGGCTGTTGTCGCTGTTGATCCCGATCACGACGGGTGAGCTGCTGAGGCTTGAGCGGAATCAGCGGGTTGTGTTCCGGAAGGTCGACCCGCAGGATGCGTCGCAGGTGCGTGGGAGCGGCGTGTTCTGCGGGCGGTGTCAGCTGCCGTGGGAGAAGATGACCGACGTCGAACGGGAGCGCTGCCGTGGCGAGGTGCCTTCGTGATCCGCGCACGCGTCGGCCGCGCGATGAAAGCGCTCGTGGGCGCGCCTTCAACGCCCACGCGGAGGGAGATCGCTTTCATGAGGAAGCTCGACGCTGCCGCCGCTGGGCGGCTGGGCGACCCGCCGCCGCGCGTGACTACTGACCCGAGGACGCTGCTGCGGCTCACGCAGGCCGGCCTCGTGCAGATCCAGGGGGCTCTCACTCCTGCGGGCGAACGCGCCGTCGAGCGGGAGGTGCGTCGTGGCGAGCGCTAGCGCGTGGGGTCCCGTCGTTGAGCTACCGGACGAGGCGGCATGAGGCAGTCCCCGCTTCAGCGTAAGCCGATGCGCCGCACCCCGCCGCGTGCCCGCCGCCGCGAGCCAGCCACGTACACGTTCGGGTTCGACCACGGCGAGCCCGCCACCTGTTTCCTAGCCCGGTTCACGGACACGCCCTGCTCCGGCCGGCTCGAGCGATGCCACCTGATTGCCCGGCAAACCATCAAACGCGAGGTGAAGCTCCCCGAGGGCGACGAGAGGGACTTCCGGGAGATCCTTTGGGATCCTCGCGTGTGGGTTCCTGGGTGTGTGTTTCACCATGGCCAGCTGGATATGGCGCGGAAGATCCGGCTTGCCCGTGGTGACCTGCCTGTGGGGGTTGAGGAGTTCGCCTGCGAGTTTGGGCTTGTGTGGGTCCTTGACCGGGTGTTCGGGCCACGAAAGGACGCCGCGTGAGGCCAGCCCCTTCCGATGTCTGCGCGCACGGGTTCCGGCGCGAATGCCGCCTCTGCCATAAGCATCCCGAGGACTGCGACTACGGGGCGTGCGCCAGCCCGTTCAGCGAGATCCGCGCGTTGGGCCAGGAGCGGCGGCAGGTGTGCGTGATGCACGGCTTTGTGCTCGGTCGTCAAGGCTGGGCTCGGGTGGAACGGGGCAGCGCATGACGCCGCGCGACTTCAACGACAGGAGGAAGCGGTGAAGACCGCAGAGCAGATTTATCGCGATGCCCTCGAAGCAATCGCCACATTCTCGGTACCCGGTGTCTCCGGCGGCACGGACAACAACGCCCAGACGCTGGCCGAGTTCGCGCAGAGCAGCCTGCGGCAAGGCGCTGCGGCGGCCTATGTCCCTCGGAGTGAAGCAGTTGAGCGAGACGAGAGTACGGAGGAACACCAATGAGCGACGAGACGAATCTGAATGCGCTTGAGCGGGGGACGCCGCTGACCATCAACGGCGTGGACGCGGCCGACTTCATCAAGCGCGCGTACGGCCTCGGGAGCGATCTGAGGGGTCCGGGCTTCTTCGACGTGGGTGACCCGGTGCAAAAGAACCTGCGGCACATCAAGGGATGGATCGAAATGGCGTCACGCGATGCGTTGGCCTCACGGCCCGTGTCTTCTGGGGAGGGAGAGCAGTGAGCGGGGCGAGCGGGCGTGTAAGCGTCAACGATGTCGAGGACGCCGCGCGGGAGTGGAACGAGGCGGCGAGCTATGCGGAGCAGCGCCCGCATGACGAAGAGGCATGGCTGCGGGCTAATGAGGCGAATGTCCGCTGGCGACGACTGGACGCGACCCGCCGATGTGCTGGGGGTGAGCAGTGAGCGAGACGAAACGGCAAACGGGGCGCCGAGACGGGCTGACCGACGAGCAGGTCAAGAAATTGATGAGCATCGGGTGGTGCCGCTGCGACACGGTATGCATGTTTACGGGGCGAGAACTCCGCACGAAAGGACTCCGCTGTCGCCGTTCCCGTCACGGCGAAGTGGTGCCCCATTCAGAAGCTCAACAAGGCCGCCGCGGGCATCGTTCTAGCCCGTCCTGTCGGGGGTGTGTGATGGGGACCGCCGAGCCCCCCATGTCGCGATGGGATGTCATTACGTTGGCCGCACTTCTCTACTGTGCTCCCGCCGGGTTCGCCCTGGGTCTAGTCCTTGGGGCCTTGTCGTGAGAGGGCTCGGCCAGCGAGCCGTAGACCGCGTGGTCGAAAGGGCTGCTCGCTACGAGTATGAGCGACGCGGCGCCAGCTGGGATGGGCTTACGCCCGAGTACCGACAGCAGGGGCGCGAGGAGATGCGTGCGCTGCTTGAGCACACCTTCGCCACCACACTCGGGGGCGAGTCCGAGTGTGCCGCGAGCGACGGTGTATGGGTCGTGTTGGCTGAAAAGGAACGCGAGGTGCAGGAGATCGTCGGCCCGTTTGCCTCCGAGGCCGAGGCTCATGATTACGCGCGCTCGACTTCTGTGCCGGGTGTGTGGATCTGCAAGCCGACGCTAATGCGGGCTTCTTGGCTCGACTCGGACCCGAAGATTCCCGATGCCTGACCGCGCCGATCTTCCTGAGCGTGAGCGAGACCTAGAGAAGGCGCTGAGGGGAATCGTCGCGGCGCACAAGCGCGTCATTGCGGCCGTGACTCCGAAACACCCGGACTCGCTCCTTCCCCGGCTGAGCGCGGAGGAAGCCGAGGCGTACGAGGCGGTGTTCAGTGCGTGGCATCGCTCGGTGGACGACGCGGCGAAGCTGATCGGCTGGGATCACCGTGGAGAGGTCGCGAGAGAGGCGGGCACGACAAATGGCGTTCGCTGATCTTCCTGAGCGTGAGCGCCTGGGGGCGGCGCAGTTCGTGCGGGACTTCCGCTTCGCCTTCCGGCTCTGTCGACTGCCCACGGGTCCCGGCACCGCTGATCCTCTCGGGCCGCCGCCGCGTGGCTTCGTCGCGGCGCTGCGCTACGCCTGGCGCGACGCGCGAGTCGTGCGCCCGCGCGTCCGCGAAGACGACCGGGTGAAGTACGGATGACTTCTTCGAGTCCCGATCTTCCTGAGCGTGAGCGAGAAGCCCTAGAGGCGGCGTGGAAAGCGCGGGGGCACCCGCTCGACATCGAGGACCCATCGTGGCGTGCGACCGCCGCGTTCCGCGAAGAGTTCGAGGCTGGCTGGCGGGCGGCCCGTGGGGATGCCGCTACAGCTACCCCGGAGTGGCGATGCCCTGATTGTGGCTCGGGCCTGACGAAGATCCACATGACCATCGACGGCGCGCGAGGCTGCGGGAAGCCACCGGGCTACTGGTCCGCCGCTACCCCGGAGCCAACAGACGAGCGGGAGGCCGATAACCAAATAGCGCCAAATCTAGCCAAAGCCTTGGAGTTGGCCGAGCGAGAGCTACACGACGCCCGGCAGAACGCCGAGCAGAAGCGTCAGCAGTTGGATAGGCAGCAGGCCCGCGCCGAGGCTGCCGAGGCCCGCTTCCACAAGTTCGCGGAGGCGCTGCGGGGAGCCATAGATGCTTATGGGCTTGCCGTTGAACTATCGAACCTCCGAGGTTCCAGAATCCCGACGAGCGTGAGCGGCCAGCGTCGTCGCATCGCCGAAATGGAGCCAAAAATAGAAGCTGCTCGGGCTGCTCTAGCTGGCGAGGGAGAGGCCGAGCGGGATGCCTGAGGCGAAGCGGACCCGACAGCTCCGCTACTTCGTGCAGAACGGCGACTGGGCGCCAATCGCGGGCTTCTTCTACGCACGCGACGCGCTCGACTACGTGGCGAGAACGCGGGTTCGGTACACCGTGCGCGATCGCGCGGGCCGTGTTGTCACGGGAACGACGAGTCATGGGGCGGCGATCCTCGACGTACTCGAACGGGCTGGCGAGGGGGAGGAGAAGGCGGATGGCTGAGCCGACGAAGGGGCCGAGGCGCGAAACGGCGTGGGAAGTCGCCGACCGGAACATCCGGCGCTACCAGCGCAGCATCGAGCGAGCGCTGCTCGGCGGTAAGGCCAACATCTCAATCTGCCGCGAGATGATCGACAGGTGGTTGGAGTACCGGCAGAGGCACGCCCCCGACGACGAGAGGGCGGAGCTATAGCGATGAGGCTCTGGCTCGTTTCAACCGCCTCGTTCCACACGTTCATCGTGCGCGCCGACGACGAGAGGCAGGCGAAGCAGATCGAGCCCGTGCGCGAACTTCTCCGGGGCATGCGTATCCCGTATGTCATTGAGAACGTCGTCGGTGCGCCGCTAGTCGATCCCGTGCGCGTGTGTGGAACGAGCTTTGGTCTACCGCTTCGCCGGCACCGGCTGTTTGAGAGCAATGTGCCGCTTGAGGGTCGCGCCTGCGAGCACGCTCGCTTCACCGAGCCGCGCTATTGGACTGGCTGGCGGCCAAGGGGGGAGCGCCGGCTCTCGACGGTCGTGCAGGTCTATGGAAACGCCGCTGACAAGCACGAGTGGCCGGCCGCGATGGGTATCGACTGGATGACCTACGACGAGCTTGCCGAGGCGATCCCTCCGGCCTACACCGAACACGTGGGCCGCTACCTCATGGCCGAGGTCCGGCAGCGCTCTGAGGTCGCCGCGTGAGACACGACACGCTCATCGAGGGCCCGTGAGTCGCGGTCTCGGCCAGGGCGAGCTGCTCGAGGTGGCGCCGGCGCGGCGGCTGATCGTGCCGGCGGGTCACTCGGCGTGGTGGGGCGTGGATCCGGGGGTGCGGCGTGTCGCGCTCGCGACGATCGACGCAGAGGGGCGTAGGGGCGTCTCTAACGTGCCGTTCCCGACGCTCGAGGGTGGCGAGCGGCTGCGCCTGATTTATGAGGAGTCGTGGCGGCTGGGGTGCGAGATCGCGAGGTTGCTGGCGCCGGGGGTGATCGTGTGCGAGCAGCCGTCCGGGAAGCAGCCGAACCCGGCGCTGAGCTATGCGGTCGGGGTCATCATGTGCGGTGTCTACTCGGGTGCGCGAGCGGCGACGCATGCGGGTGTGCGGCTGGAGACGGTCGCGAGCTCTCGCTGGAAGTCGGTGGCTTGTGGTGATGGCGCGTTGTGGAAGCCGAAGCCTGGGAGCGCGAAGCCGTACGGGGTGCTGACGTGGGCGCGGGGCGTGGGCTACGCGGGGTCTAGCTTTGATGACGCGGATGCGATGGGCGTGGCGGAGTATGCGCGGCGGACGTTCGCGTTGGAGCAGCGGTGAGTGACCCGCGGGTGTGTCCGACGGGGAAGCGCCAGTTCCGGACGAAAGCGTTGGCGAAGCGGCGTGTGAAGTTCGAGCGTCGGGCGCCGAAATTGACGAGCCGGAAGCGCGCGAAGTACGTGTACTTGTGCCGCTGCGGCTGGTGGCATTTGACTTCGCAGCAGCCGCGGTCGTGGTGAGTGCGTTGCACCGCCCTGCTCCTCGCGTGGGGGTGTGGTGCGCGGCCGGGAGGCGGGGGTTGGGAGCCCGCGAGGAGCGCCGCTTGAACGCGCGGGGGAAGGTAGCGGGGTGTCCGGGCGGAGTGGGAGGGTCGCTCGCTGTTTCAGTCAACGATCGATGGAGGTAAGTGGAATGGATGGCACGGCGACGGTTGAGCGGCCGGCGATCTCGAAGGTGAACGACGAGGGTCACGATGATCTGAGGCTTTCGCCGGAGGAGCTGGCGACGGAGGCTGCGGAGGCTGCGGCGACGCGTGAGCGTGAGCTCGGCGCGGCCGGCGAGGAGGTCGATGCTGCGTACAAGCGGGCGTATGAGGCGACGCTCGAGCAGGTCGCGCTCGACGCGGAGACGGCAGCAGGAGACGACGACGACGATGACGACGACGCCGGGGAGCAGGAGGCGCCGGTGATGGTGCCCCCGGACAGGCTCGTCGTGAGCGGCCCGTCGAAGGCGTCGCCGGGGAAGTGGAGCGGCAAGGCGCCCGGCACGATGGTGTTGAGCGTGAAGGGCGTGAAGGTCGAGGTGTCCGACGGCGAGTTCCGGAAGGGCGACCGGCTGCAGTTCTCCGGCGAAGCGGTCGTGGTGTCCGAAGGGGTGAAGGACAAGCTCGACAAGGACACGAAGCAGCCGGTGGAGGCGGTCCAGGAGATCGGGGCTGTCGTGCTGGACTGGGAGATCCGGGCCGAGTAGTGGCGGCCGGTGTTCGTTGGTGGCGGCGTGCTTCGGTGCGCCGCCACTCGGCGGCCTGATGGCTGCTGAGGCGAGGGAGCTGTCGGGGCTCCCGCGGTCGTGGCTCCTCGCGGTTCGGGTGTGCCCGTGGTGCGCGGACCGGCCGGGGCAGGTCGTCGGCGAGGGCGGCGTGCTGCGGGACTGCTACCACTGCGACGGGACGGGGGACCTGCTGGGGCAGATGCTGCTCGACGCGTACCGGCGGGGCCGCAACCATGTGCTCGAGCGGATGCGGGAAGTGGAGGACGCGCGCGCGTTCGCGCAGAAGCGCGTGCTCGAGGAAGAGCCCGACGTGCGGTCGTTGAAGCGGTCGCTGGGCCTGTGAGTCTTCGCTTCCTCGAGGTGGATCCGGCGGAGGCGGTCGCATTCCTCGCGTTCACCGTCGGCTGGGGCGCCGGCGAGCTCCCGGTGTACCTGGACGGTCAGCTGGCGCCGGCGTTCTCGGCGCCAGCGGGGCGGCTGTGGGAGCGCGCGCGAGCGCTCGATGAGCGCCGCAGCTGCCAGGTGGAGATCGGGCTGCCGTTGACGAGCGGCGTGTCGGTGTTGTGGTGCTGGACGCGGACGCCCGACTCGACGCGGCGTGCCTCGAGGTTTCGGCCGGCGCCGTCGATGGTGCTGCGGTTCGGGTCGGGGGCGGAGCGGCTGTTGCTGTGGGGGCTCGGGGAGCGCGCGTCGTGGCCGTCGATCGAGCCGCATAACGAGCGGGTCGCGTATGCGTTGCGGGCGCCTCGGACGCGGTGTGTGCCGGAGAAGCTGCGGATCCCGCTGCCGGGGACGTTCGTGCGGGTCGGGCGGTCGCGGCCGGCGCCGGTGTTGGTGACGCGGATGGAGCTCGGGGAGTACCGGCTCGAGGACGTGACGCGGCGGTTGCGGATGCCGCCTGCGAAGGATGCATGGCGCCAACGCGCCTGAGCTGTCCGGTACGGTGCCCGGTCCAGCGATTGCTGAGGGCTGCGGCAGGCGCGTTCACACCGCGGCGTTAGGGGCGGCTCTCCGGGCCGCTCGGGGCTCGTGAAGGGATTGGGCTATCCGACGTACTCTCGTGGTCGTAGAAGCCGTAGGTAGGATCGCTGCGTGGGCGGTAACAAGGGTGATCGACGGCTGGGACGCGGGGAACGCGTGCGTCCGGCGGCCGATCCGGCGCGGTTTGCTGCGCCGCTCGCGGGGTTGCCGCGAAGTCGCGTCGGGAAAGACGGATATGTCTCCGTGCGGCTCGCGCCGTGCGTTCACGAGATGGAGCACCGCATGGTCATGGCTCAGATGCTCGGCCGGCCGCTCGATCCGAACGAGACTGTTCACCACAAGAACGGGGTTCGCGACGACAACCGACCTGAGAACCTGGAACTCTGGGCCAAGTCGCACGGCTCTGGCCAGCGCAAGAGCGAGGCGTTCTCGTGCCCGAACTGTGGGCATTCGCTACGCATTGTGTCTGAGTAGCGTCGTTGTGGCGCTGTCTGCGGCGCCGGCTGAAGGACACAAGCATCGGTGTGTGCCGTGCGACCGTGGGTGGGGGCGGGTGCATCACTGGCATCCGGCGTTTCGCTTCGGCCGCGTCGAACTGTGCGAGGCGAACCGGGAGAGCGGGGAACCGGGCGCGGTGTCGTTCAGCACGATCGACTGGCGGATGCAGAGCGGCGCGTATGAAGGCGCGTACTCGTGGCTGCCGTCGACGTGGCTGCGTCAGCGGTTCCCGGGGATGCCGTCGCGCGCGGTCGAAGCGACGCCAGCGCAGCAAACGCGGGTGTTCCGGCGCTTCATGAACGTCGGGGAATGGCCGCCGCTGGCGCTGTGCGAGTAGCGGGGAGCCAGTTAACTCCGGCATAGGAGGGTGCCTGCGGCTGTGTGCGCTCCTGCTGGCGGTTCGATGCGTGCCTCTCGGCGCCGGTTGCTCGGCTCGGCTGAGGGACGCGCCTGCTGCGCGTCGGCCCTTCCGTGCTCGAGCGGGTGAGTGCCGTGGCTCCCGGCCTGGCTTACACGCTCGTCCGCTTTGCGCGGGCGGTTGTGGCCTATGCGGCGGGGGTGTGGGCGGTGCGCGCTACGTCTGGCGCCCCGCTATTCTCTGTCTCGCGTTCGGTCACGCGGCGCATCTTGCGGGCGGCCTCGGACAGGTGAATCTCACCTTCCGGGGCTGTTCTGCGTTTGGGGTGTGTCCGGGGGGTGTCGCAGGATGCCGCGATGGCACATTTGACAACTGCTCGGCCGGTGGCGCGTACGATCGGCAGGTCGCTCGAGAACATCGAAGCGATTCTGCTCGGGATCTCTGACCAGCTGGCGGAGCTCATAACTCAGGAGGTAGAGATGGCTGCTGAACAGTCTGCGGAGGCGAAGGCGCTGGATGACGCGGTCGCGGGGCTCCAGGCGGAGCTCGCGGACGTCGGGACGGTCGACGGGGAAGTGGTTGTCGATCTCGAAGGCGTCCAGACGGCGATCAGCAAGGTCAACCCGACGACGGTCGAGCAGGTGAACGCTGTGACGGCCGCGACGAGCTCGCTCGCGTCGCTGACGTCGAAGCTGAAGGCTACGGGTTCGGCTGCTGCGGGTGTCGAGGCTGGCGCTGGCGCCGCGCCGGCGGCTGCCGCGCCGGCTGCGTCGGAACCGGCGAAAGCGGAACCGGGCGCGTTCTCGAGCGAACCGAACACGACGTCGGGCGTCACGACCACCTCGGGCGGCGTGACGACCACCTCGGGCGCTCCGGCTCAGCCGGCAGGCGAAACGCCGGGAGCGGTTCCCCCGGCTCAGTAGTACGCTCCAGCTCGCTAAGGAACTGTCCCGGGAAGGGCGCTCGAGAGGGCGCCCTTCCTGCTGTCCGGGGGGTAGTCAATGCTCCCGGCCATGGCGTCAGTGACCTGCACTCGCTCGGATGTCTTCCCGAACGGGACCGTAATCAAGGCGTACCCGCGGGTCGGCTTTCACTCCGCCCAGCAGGGCGCCCCGTCGGCCGCGTCGGTAGCGGAAGCGACGATGAGCTCCGGGACCTGCACGTTCGAAGGTCTGGGTGCCGGCCAGGAGTACACGCTCTACGCCGAAGTGGGCGGCAAGGACGCGACGCTCGCTGTGCAGGCGCCCGCGAACACGGCCGTCGTCGCAGCGACCGGGCTGCCCGAACCGTCGCTGCAGAAGCTCCTCGGCTACAGCTTCGACCCGGCGGTCGCGTCCGGCACGTTCCAGCTCGGCGTGGCCGGGACCCTGTACCTCGCGCGGATCCCGCTGAAGGAACAGGTCAAGATCTCCAACATCCTGCTCTGGCTCGCCACCAAAGGCGCCACGCTCACGGCCGCACAATGCTTCGCCGGCCTGTTCGCCGAAGGGACACGGCAGAAGGTCGCGCAGGCATCCGCGGCGGAAACGATCGCGAAGTTCGAAGGCACGAACGCGTCTCTCGTGTCGATCCCGCTCGAAGCGGCCGTCGTCGCCGGGCCGGGCTACATCACCTTCGGCACGTTCTACAACGGCACGACCGCCCCGACCCTCGCCGCGTCGCCGGCGTCTGCAGCTGCGCTCGTGAACGCCGGCGTCTCGACGACGGGCAGCCGGTTCGCGACGGGCGACACGGGCCTCACGACGGCGCTGCCGTCCCCCGTGACGGCGTCGATGGTCGCGGCTGCCAGCCCGATCTGGGTCGGCCTCTCCTGATGGGCCTGCACAAGCTCAGCTCGTGCGGTCCTAGCCTCATCTGCGAGTGGGGTGTGACCTACCCCGTCCTGGAACGGTAGAGGCGCCCCCGTGGCGTCCTCGGCGACGATCAGCCGCGCCGACCTGTTCCCGGCGACGACGAAAGTGAAGGTCTTCGCGCTCCCGGTGCCGACGACGGGCGAGCTGCTGAAGAACAACAGCGGCAACCCGGAAAACTGGAAGCCGGCGCTGACGAAACTCGGGGAACCCGAAGTGACGTCCGGCGGGGTGCTCGAAGTGTCGGGGATCGGCGCGCAGGGCTGCCTGCTGTGGGCCGAAGTCGGCGGCCACGACGTGTATCTCGTCGCGCGCGGCCAGGGTGCCGGCGGCGTGACGGCCACGAGCCCGCGGAAAGTGAAAGTCAAAACGACGAGCACGCAGCTCCTCGCGGCGAACCCGAACCGGACGGGCCTGTCGATCGAGAACATCGGGCCGACGAACGTGATCTATCTCGGGCTCGGCGCTGCGGCGGTGCTGCAGGACGATCTCGGGCCTATCTCGGTGAACGGGTCGTGGGATGGGCGCGTGAGCGGCGTGCTGTGGACGGGCTCGGTCTTCGGGATCGCGGAAACGGCCGAAGTCACCGCGAGCGTCCTCGAGATCTGAGATGGCGATCGAAGGCAACGGGCCGGATCTCAATGCGGCTACGGAGCCGGCGACGCCGGCGGAAGGCGAACTGACCGAAGGCGCGGTCGGTGTGGCGCGCCGGCAGACGTTCCGGTATGTCATCAGCGGCGCAGAAAGCCAGGTCGTCAGCTTCCCGAACAACACGGGCTCGCTGGACGTGCTGGTGTTCTTGTTCGTCGGCACTGCTGCCGTGGCGCTCACGAACGCGCTGCTGAGCTCGCTGGATGAACACGTCGTGATGCAGATGCACGGGCTGGCTGCTGCGGGGACGCCGGTGCGCATCATCCTCATGGGCTGACCGGGGCGTCTGGAACCCTCAAGGCCCCCCGACTGGATTGGAGATCGCGATGAGTCTCGTCGTCAGGCGAAGTGACAGGTTCCCGGTCGGTACGAGCGTGAAGGCGTTCGCGGGGGTGACGGTGCGCCACGACGGGCGCCCCGGCGGCACCGCGGCGTCCGAAGCGACCGTCGCAGCGGACGGGAGCTTGACGTTCTCGACGCTGACTCCGGGCGCCCTGTACACGCTGTACGCCGAAGTCGGCGGCAAACCGGTGAACATGCTGGCTGCGGCGAGCGCCTCGTTCCCGGCGCTGGGGACGCTCCAGGAACGGATCGCGGCCAGCAGGCTTGCTCTAGGCGTCTGAGCGCCGCTCGTGGCGATCTTCGGCATCAACACCGTCGGGACGATCGGGACGTTCAACGTCGGCAAATGGCGCGCCGCGCGGTTCGCGAAGACCGAAGCTGGCGCGGTCAGCAAACTGACGGTGCGCGTCGCGCCCGGGGTGACGGCGGGAGCGAAAGCGAAACTGAAGGCCGTCATCTACGCGAACACCGCTGGCAACGAAGCGGGCGCGCTCCTCGCCGAAGGCAGCGAAGTCGTTTATACGCAGAGCGAAGCCGAAAAATGGCTGGATCTGCCGGTGCCGTCGCTGCCGGCGCTCGCTGCGGGCGAATACTGGATCGGGGTGCTGCTCGGCGGCGAAGAAGGCGCGGTGAAGCTCTTCACCCACGAAGGGTCCGCGGGCACCGACGCGTTCCACAACCGGACTTACACCGAAGGGGCGCCCAACCCGGCGGGGGAACAGGGGCAGGATCAGTTCCAGCTCTCGCTGTATGCGACGTACACGCCGTCGGCGCCGTCGCTGACGCAGCCGGCGGATATCACGACGACGCAGTCGATCCCGATCAACGAAGTGCGGCTGCACGCCGAAAACGTGACGTCGTGGGCGGTGAGCGGGCTGCCGGCTGGCTTGTCGATGAGCTCGAGCACGGGCGTCGTCACCGGCACGCCGTCGACGATCGAAGCGCCCGTGGTGACGGTCACGGTCACGGGCGCCGGCGGGGAAGCGTCCCGGTCGTTTACGTGGCACGTCGTGTCCGCCGCGACGGCGGGGAGCTACCTGGGCTACTCGGCGTTCAGCCCGATCCCGGCGACGACGCAGATCGGCGCGTCGACCGCGGCGTTCAACCAGCTCGTGGGGTCCTCGCCGACGGTGCTCGCGAACTCGGCGCAGATGGTCGCGTGGCTCGTGGCGGACGCGCCGCTCGGCTCGAGCCATAGCCGCAACCACTTCCCGACGGTGTACGCGACGAACAGCGACCCGCAGGTCGAAATCGTCGACAGCGCGCGGGGGTTCTGGAACGGCAAGAAGATCCGGATCCCCGCGGCGGCGAAGTGCCAGGCGAACAACGATCATCACCTGCAGGTCGTGATCTGCCCGTCGGACGCGGCGCTGTACTCGCTGCCCGCGGGGTCGACCGCTGACTTCTGGCAGGTCAACGCGACGGGCGAAGTGATCGTCTACGAAGCGGGGAAGCTGAAAGTCTCGAGCTCGGGCCTCGGCAACATGACGGGCAACCTCCTCGGCGGCGACTCGGTGGCCGCGAACTACGACGTGAACGCGGGGGTGATCCGTGGGCCGGAGTGGAAAGCGGGCACCATCAACCACGCGCTCGTGGCGTTCGTGCATAACTGCAAACGGTCGTTCGTGTACCCGGCCAACCACGGCGACGGGGAACAGAACGGGCTGCCGACGGGGCTCCCGTCGTATGCGCCGGCGATGGGGCAGCGGTTCTATCTGGCCTACACGAAAGCCGAAGTCGAAGCGCTCGCGCTGCCGCGGTGGCTGAAAGCGGTCGTGATGGCGCTCGTCGAATACGGCTTCTACATTGAGGACACCGGCGACGAACACACCGGGTTCCGGATGGAGTCGGGCGCCATGTACGACGCGTTCGGCGCGACGAACCTGATCGAACAGCTCGGGTCCGAAGAAGGCATCGCGAAAGACGCCGAAGGCTACAACTGGAGCTGGGCCGCGATCCCGGGGTTCGCCGAACGGCTGCGGGCGCTGCCGCCGCCGGCCGAAGAAGGCGTCGCGCCCCTCGTCACGAAACCGGCGGATCAGACGACGGCGGTCGGGGCGCCCGTCGAACTGGTGGTGGCCTCGACGGCGGTGACGTCGTGGGAAGCGCACGGGCTGCCGGTGGGGCTGTCGATCAACACGTCGACGGGTGTCATCTCGGGCACGCCGACGGGCGCCTCGAGCTCGACGGTGACGGTGACGGGCTGGGGCGCCGGGAGCGCGGCGACGGAGACGTTCAACTGGACGGTGGTCGGGACGCCGTTGACGGGGACTACGCAGTTCACGCTGACGGGGGCGCCGGAGTTTCCTCCGGGGTCGACGGTGAACATCTATCGCCGGCGGGACTTCCCTGGCGGGCCGCCGCGGGCGGGCGTCCAGCCGGGCATTCCGGCCGTGACGACGGTGGCGCTGAGCGCCGCAGGATTCGGGTCGCTGAGCGGCTTGGAACCGGGGACGCAGTTCATCGCCGGCGCGCTCGTGGGCGGAGTGTGGCGCTACCTGTCGTTCCGCACCAATGACGCCTCAGGCTGGCCGCCTGTGGCGCCTCCGGTGGTGAAAGGCAGCCGCGGCGGAAACGCGGCTGTCGGGTCTTTGCTTGAAGGCTTGGCGACGCTCGGCGTCGTCGTAGATCAGACGACGCCCTAGCGGCGCTGCAGCCACGCTTCGACCTGGGTGCGGCTCCAGAGCTCGAGCTTGGGGGGGAGCGTCACGGCGGGCGCGGGGAATGGGTCGCTCGAGCGCTTGCGCCACGCGATGAGGGTGTGGCGGGTGATGCCGCCGGCGAGCTCGCGTACCTGGTCGTTGGTGCGGAGCTCGCGTTGTACGACGCGCCAGAGCCCGTCGATCTGGCCGTGCGGGCCGACGGTGATGCGCCCGCGTGGTGTTTTGATGACGACGCGGCCGCGGGTGGTGTCTGCGAGCTGGTCAGTCATCGGGGTCTTCTGCCTCGTCCACCACGCACGACTCCACGACGAACGGCGATGAGACTTTCGGGAGCCGCACGATCCCGTCGTGGTCGATCCACGACGCGAGCTGCTGGGCGACCGCATCCCAGTCGGCCTCCGGGCCGGAGAGCTTCACGACGAGGTTGACCGTGTATTCGTACTGCTCGCCGCGCACGGGCGACGACGTATTACGCCTAGCGGGCATTGTGCAACCTCCGCTGCTCGGCATCCGTGGGATGCGGTGGATGAAGTTCGTCGCTCGGGCAGTCCTCGACGCAACAGACGCCAACCTCCTGCTCGTCTTCAAGTTGCTGCAACGTCCGCGCTTGCTTGAGCTGGTCAGGCATCGTCGGCGTCGCGTTCTGCCCGCTCGCTGGCTTCGGCGTCCGCTTGCATCTCGAGGTGCCAGTCGTCCTCCCATTCGGACAGCTCCTGGCGCAGCACGTCGCGCGTGAACCGCTGCGCTTGCTTGAGCGCGGGACCGTTGATGCGCGGCATCAGGAGAGCCTCAGCGCCTCGCGGATCGCTTCCGTGCGGGTGTAGAGCGAGCCGTCGAGCAGCTCCCACTCAGACCAACTCCAGGTATCGACGACGTGGCCGCCAGTCCAGCGCCAGAGCGTCCACGCCGCCCTGCGCATCTCGCCGCCATCGGTCGTTTCACCCGCGAGCGCCTCAGGGTCGTGGTACAGCCGGAATATCGTGCGCCCGTCGTTGCTGGGGAGCATCCAATCTCCCCGCGCGATCTTGGTGAGCACGTACTTCCGCTCGATCGTCTCTGTCGTCATCTTGGCCTCTCTCAGTGTTCGTTAGTGGTGACTGGCGGGATTGCCTGCCACTCACACGCGCCGCCCGGGAGACGGCGCCTGTGGCTGGCTCAGCGGGTCCTACGTGGTGCGCGGGCGCGCAGCGCGAGCCCGTAGAGGAGCCATGCGGTCGCGCGCGCGACTCGCGGCCCTTCGGCCCATGCGATGAGCAGCACGAGCCACGCGAGACACACCCAGAATCCGCCGCTCATCGGTTCGCGGGGAGGCTGCACTTGAACACGCGGAACGGCATCATGAAGTTGACGCCGTTGTGCGCCGTGTGCCTGTCGTGGTGAAAGATCCACGCTTGCCCGTCGCGCATCTCGCCGGTGTCCGTCAGCGACTCCTTCGGGATCGACGGGTGCAGGGCGCCGGAGAACGAGCAGCCGCCGACGCTCAGGTACCAGCTGCCGCCCTCGCTCGTCTGAAAGCCGCCATCCCATCCGTCCTCGCTGCGCCAATCGTGGGAGATCCTGCGCTGTGTGCCGTCGGCGAAGATCACCCAGTCGCCGACGCGCGGGCCGCGGTCGAGGTTCATCAGGCCCATGCGGGTGTCGACGATCTCCTGGTCCCGCTCGTCGAGGTATTTCTCGGCGCAGGTGCCGTTCTCCGTGGCGACGAGCCGCACGAGGTGCGTCCCGTCGATGCTGCGTTCGATCGTGGTCATTGGGGCTCCTTAGTTGCGGGTGTGGGTGCTGCCTCCACGGCCAACCACGTCTGGCCGTCAAGCTGTGTGGGCGCCGGCGTGAAAAGCCGCTCCTGGCGTGTCTGGGGCGCGATGTCATGCAGTCGGTTCTCGAAGTCGAGCTGCTGCGCGTAGGTCCGCTTCGCGCTCCGAGCGCGGAACTGCCGCTGCTCGATCGCGATCTTTGCCGCGAGGTCTGCATCCGTCCACCGGACTAGGCGGCTCATGCGCCGCGCCTGTCGGCGTAGTGCGCGGCCATCTCGCCGACGGTGTGCTCGCGGCAATAGCGCGAGCTCGTGAACTTCGCGCAGTAGCCTTGCTCCCACTCGCACCGGTGCTGCGCGGCGCCGCCACGCGAAGGCTTCGCGACCGCTCCCCACGTCTGCCACCCGAGCTCGCGAGCGACCGCGTTGTAGGCGTCGCGGCCGTACCCGATGAGCTCCGCCTCGAGCTCGGCAGGTTCAACGTGCGCGCGGTCTCGGTAGTTCGCGATGACCATCCGCTCACCGCAGCCGCATATCGGCATGCCGGACCGCTGGAGTGCTGCGCGCGACCCGTAGAGGATCACCTCGCACCGTTCGCAGTGAATCTTGCGCTGGCGGCCTGTGTGGCCCTTAGGGGGCCGTCCACCGGCGTTACGCGGTGGCTGTACATCCTCGAGCCAGTCGCCTTGCGTAGTTGCGCTCATCTGCCCGTTCCTCCCAGTCGCGTTGCACGGTGCGATTGCGTCTGCTGCATGCATCTTATGCACGCGGCGTGCAATCTGTCAAGTGCAATCGTCGAGCGACTGTCCGGATCAGCCGTGATCCTGCCGCTACTGCGATGAGCGCATGGACCGCCAAGTACGACGCCGATCAGCGCGCAGCCATCGCTCGCGCGTACTGCGAGCTGCGCGTCCGTCCCGTCGCGAAGATCCCGCGGATGGCGGCCGCCGGCGAGCTCGTAGCCGAAGCCGGCGCCGAGCCGCTCCCGCCATTCGAGATTCCCTACTCGAGCGTTCTGCACATAGGCCGCGCAGCCGAACGGCGGCGCAACGGCGAGCTCCCCGCGCACCTCGCGAACAGGCCCGTTCGTGACCGCGTCGAGTACCTGCAGCGCGAGCTGACGTCCGTCGTCGAGCGGGACATCGCACGGCTCCAAGAACAACAGCGCCGGCGCCCGAAAACACCGATAGACGCTGAGCATGCGCGCAAGCTCGCGCGTGCTCTGCACGAGCTCGCGACGCTCCCCGACGCGCACGACCGACGCCTACCCCGCACGCCGGGCGAGAAGGGTGCCGCGACCCACGTCACGAAGGACTCACTAGCCGGAAAGCTCCTCGCAGCAAGCGACGCAAGCGTCCGCCCGTCAACCCGCGCCGGAACGCCCAGCGCTACTACACAGGGAGACAACGCAGACGCGCAGCACACCCCACGCCGCCACGACGACGACGACGCACACCAACAACCCCACGACGACGACGCGCCCTGCAGCGACGATCATTCGCCGGCGGATGAGCTCGCGGCGTCGGGCGTGTTGGTCTCGGCTGCTGGCTGAGCTCGAGCGCGGACGTTTATACGTCGGCTGCGGCGGGTCTCAGAGCTGGCTGCAGCGGACGTTTATACGTGCGGCGGAGCTCGAGCGGGTGATGTTTCCTGCAGCCAGAAACATGCCCGCATTGGTGCTGCTGCCGCTGCCTCGCGCGCTTGATGGCGCTGCCTCGAGCCTCGGCAGGCTGCGCTGGCATGCCCTACCCGGGGCCGAAAGCTCGCGCGCGGCGCCCCGGCCACCCCCTGAGGCGCGATCGCAGTCACAGCTAGGTTGAGCCTCTTTTGGGCGCGTACCGTGAAGCGACTCCGGCGGGGGTGCCGACGATGCACGTCGCGCCGTCGTCGATCGCGGGTGGCTGGCAGGGTGCGCCGGGCGCGCGGGTGCGCGTGGGCGGTGCGCCGGCGAGCTCGTCGGGCTACCAGTCGCCGTCGGCTGCGTTCGCGTGGCAGCCGCCGCCGGTGCCCGCGGGCTACTACAACCCGATCCTCGACATCCAGCAGGCCGAAGGCAAACAGGGCTCTGAACAGCAGCTCACGGGCCTGGAACGGCAGCAGACCGTTGACGAAAACACGTACGCGACGAACCTGGGGCTCCTCGGCCAGCGCGAAGCTCAGCAGCAGGAGGCGCAGAAGCAGACGCTCGCGCGGCTCGCGGAAAGCTACGCGAAGCTCGGGACCCGCCAGGGCGAACAGGCGAACCGGCTCGGCGTCGTGAATGGCGGTGCGCTCATCAGCTCGGCGACGAACCGTGCCGCGAACGAAGCGGTGCAGAAAGCTGCCGATGAGCGGACGTTCGCGGCGCAGGGACAGGCCAACGAAAACGAACGCGGCAAGCTCGCGACGCAGCAGAGCCAGCTGACGGGCCCGGGCGGCACGCTCGTCGAAGCGATCGCGAATAACAAGCAGAACCAGCAGCTGTTCGAGCAGGGCATCGGGACGCTCCGCTCGAGCCAGGCGGCTGAACATGGCTATGTGCCTCCGCAGCGGCCGTGGGTGCATGAGCGTGGCGGGTCGGTGCGCGTGGGCGGGAAGTACTGATGGGGCGCAAGCCCATCTACAACGGCGAGCGCTCCGGGCGTCTGACCGTCATCCGGAAAGCTGGGCCCGTGAGGCTGCCGTCTGGCTACTGGGAAACGCGCTACCGGTGCGAGTGCGCGTGTGGCCGTCAGGTGACCGTGCGGGCCATGTGTCTTCGTCGCGGCCACACGCGTTCGTGCGGCTGTCTTCACCGGGAGTCCGTCAAGCGCAACGGGCAGGCGCGACGTAAGCATGGGGGCTCGCGTAGTCATCCGCTCTATGTGACGTGGCGCTCGATGCGCGAGCGGTGCATGAACCCCAACGCGACGGGCTACGCGAACTACGGCGGCCGCGGGATCCGCATCTGTAGTCGATGGGATGACTTCGCTCTCTTCGCAGTCGATGTGGGCGAGAAGCCGAGCCCGGAGCACACGCTTGATCGCATCGACAACGACGGCGGCTACGAGCCGGGCAACGTGCGCTGGGCGACGCCGGCGGAGCAGCAGCGGAACAGGCGTCGGGGGGGTGTCTGATGGCATCTCCTCAGGAACAGCAGCAGTGGATCTCGCAGGCCGGTCTGAATGCGCTCTTGCGTTACGCGCCGCAGAAAGCGGGGCTGGCGGAACTTCAGAAGGCAGCTCAGGACCGGTTCCGGGAATCGGTGCAGGCGGGTCAGTCGGAGGGGGTTCTGGCTCAGCAAGCTGCCCGCCAGGCCGTCCCCGCAACTCAAGCGATCTTCTCGAGCGCGCGCCAGTCGGGTGAACGGGGCCGGGATCTCGTCGCCCCGATCCTGTCGGCGTTGTCGGCGAACAGCCCGTTCAAGGCTGCGGCTGCAAACGAGAGCGCTGCTGGGGCCGAACGCTTGGGGCAGAGTGAATCGCACGCCCTGTCGGATCTGCAGCAACGGCAGGTTGCGGCGGCCGAGCTCCCGGCATATACCCAGTCGGCGGCGAACGCGACATTGCTGAAGGAACTGCAGAAACTGGCCTCAAAGGGCTCGCTGCTCGAAGCGAGCGAAGGGGCCGATAAGAGCGCGGAAGTGGGCAAGATGCGAACCGAAGCGAACCGGCTGGCGCAGCAGGAACGCTCGAGCGAACGGACGGCGGCAACCTCGACGGCGAACAACCAGCGGTCGACGTCGACGAGCCGCACCAACTCGCAGGAAACGAACGCGACTCGCCGCGAAGCTGCCGGAGGGAAAGGTGGCGTCAAGCCGATCTCTGCGACGGAGCAGGTGAAGACTGGGGCTTACATTGCCGCGGCGCGTGACCTTGCCAAAGCCGGCCTCGAAGCCGGCGAAGGCCGCGGCGAACTGGTAGCGCGGCTGACCAAAGGTCGGTCGGCGCAGTCGATTGGCGTCAACGCCGCGGGGCAGCCAATCAAGGAAGGCGAAAAAGCGGTGCAGCACCACAAACTGCCAGCGATCCCCGCATACGCGCCCGACGCCCGGCTCTCGGCGGCGCTCGACGAGGCGGAATATGGGTACGTGCGCCCGCACTTCCAGCACGTCCTTGAACAGCAGGGCTACTCGTTGAAGCAGCTCGGGCTGACCCCCGAACCGCCGAACGCGCAGCAGCTGCGTCAGCAGCAGTCGGAGGCGCAGGGGATCGGCAAACGCCGGAACGGTTAGATGCCGGCGCTGGGCAACAGCAACCGCGAACGGTTCGTCGCGCCGCCGCAGCAGCAGAAGGCGCCGACGCCGGCGCCGGCGTACCACGCGCCGTTGGTGTATGCGCCGCCGAAGCCGGCGGGGCCGCCGTTGCGGAGCTCGCCGTTCCATGAAGCGACGCCGTTTCACCAGGCGCTGCAGCAGGCGCACGAACGGGTGCAGCAGGCGCATGCGCGGGTGATCCACCAGTGGACGCCGGAAGCGCGGCGGCAGGAGGCCGAAGACCAGCGCGTCGCGCCGCCGATCAACGCTCTCGAACGGGCGACCCGCGAAGGCGGCGTGCAGAGTCTGCGGGCGGAAGCCGCGCGCGCGCAGGTGCAGGTCGCGCGTGAACGGCAGCGGAGCGCGGCAGGTGCGAGCCCGCTGAACCTGGGGTTCGTTGATCTGACGCCGCTCGCTACGACGCTCGCGAACCTGAAGGTGCCGGGGCTCGGCGGCGTGCCGGGCAAGCTCGTGAACGAAGCGATCGATCTACCGTCGCAGACGTTCCTCTCGAGCGCGATCGCGGGAAGCGCCGCGTCTCAGGCGTTCGAGAAGCAAACGGGCCTTGGTGCGGGAGCTGGCTCGTACGCGCCCGCTGAAGGGCTTCTCGCGGCGCTGGGGCATCAGGTGACCCATCCGGTCCAGTCCTTCGAGCAGGCGCCTCTCAGCACGGCTCTGCTGTTCGCTGGGGGCGAGAACGCACTCGGGCGCCTGGTTGGCCGTGCGGGGCGCGCAGGTCTCGCTGGCGACCGTGTTGCGGAGGCGCTCTCGACGGCGCGGCCGGATCTGCAGCTGGCGGCTGGTGAGTCGATCCCGTTGCGTTCGTACAGCACCGATCCGCTTCGGAAGGCCGCCCAGCTCGGGTATGAGAAGGCGCTCACGAAGCTGCCTGGTGGTTTGCGGCAGGCCGACCCGTTTCAGGCGGAGGGATGGCGGCTGAACCGGAACCTCGTGGGCGGCACGTTCAAGGTGGGGCAGGTTGACAAAGTCGCCGCCGCCCAGGAGGCCACGCGCCGGACACTGGTGAAGGGAACGGCGCAGCAGATGGCCGAGCTGCATCCGGGGCAGGCGACGGAGCATCTTGTGCCGCTGATCGTGCAGCGCGCCGTGCGGTCACCCGAGACCGCAGTCGAGGATCTGCAGACGTTGCGCGGCCAGTGGGTAGCGGCGCAGGACGGCTTGAAGGGCGCGAGGCTTCGGGCGAACAAGGTGAACGTGGCGCACGTCGATCATCTGCTTGCGAATCCGCAGCTGGAGGCGAGCTTGCCTGCGGCGTTTGACGCCGCCGCGCGGGTGGAGGCAATCCAGAAGCCGCTGACGGCGGCGCAGGTGCACGGCGGCCAGCTGCGGCCGGGGCAGGTGAAGTCCGCGCTGTTCCCGTACGCGCAGCTGCACATGGGTGCCACTCACGACGGGACGGGTCTCGTCGGTCCGGATGGGCAGGCATTGACGACGCCGAGGATCCTGCAGCATCTCGAAGATTCGGGGCTGACGGCGCCCGGCTATCTCTCGCACAAGGTTGGTGTCCGCGGGAAGAGCTCGTTTTTCCAGTCCACGTCGCGTCAGCCTGGGCTCGAGCGGTTCGGCCGCACGGGGGCGTCGTTTGCGAATGGGACGGCTGACCACTCGTGGGAGGCGATGCTGGGCACGATGGCTAGCCAGGCGTCGAAGGCGGCGCAGCTCGAGGTCCGCGCTGGGACGCTGAACCGCCTGGGGGTGCGTCCGGAGGGCAACGGTGCGGTCCCGTTGTTCGCGAACGAGGGGGCTGCGCAGTTGGCGGCTGACAACTTCCACATGTCGGCGGAGGGTCAGAAGGTCTCGGGGAGGCTTGGCGAAGTCGTGCCGGTGCATGTTGGGTCGGGGCGGATCGTGGCGGCCGGGAACGTTCACCCCACGGCCACGGTGCAGGACGAGCTCCGACAGTTCGGTCTGGCCGAGCACACTCCGGTCGGTGCCGAGGACTACGGCAAGTACGTCCTGATGCACAAGGGCGTAGTCGACCGGCTGACGGCGCACGACAGGGCGCTCAATGCGGGCGGCGATGGCGGCCTCTTTCTGCAGGCATACCAGAAGGGTTTCCGCAAGGCGAAGCTCAACACGTCGATCCCGCATATTGCTGGCGTGGTGCAGGAGCAGGCGATCCGGCTCGCTGCCGAGGGCGTGGCCCCGGGGGCTCACTTGCCGGCGCGCGTGACGATCGGCGGCCGTACGGTCAAGGTGCCGGCGTTCGGTGGCCGCGACGTCGGTGGTTTCGCTGGGCGGGCGGGCGCGAAGCTCGACCGTAACCTGAAAGAACTGGCGCAGATCGTCCCGCACTCCGGGCAGATGGCCGCCGACTGGGGGCCGGAGGGCGCCAAGTTCCGGGAGCTCGAGAGTTCTCTGGCGAACCGTGGCGGCTTGGCTGGGGCGCAGAAGGCGACGGATGCGGTGCGCAAGGCTGATCAGGTTCACTCGGAAGCGCTCGCGCATGTCTGGGGTGCGGCGGAAGCGGCAGCCAGGTCGCGCGTCGCGTCGCCGGTCGTGAAGTTCGCTCACGTCTGGGCGGCTGCGGTCGAAGGGGGCTTGGCGCATGTCGAGCACTCGACGCGGAACGCGCTGCTGGCGAAGGGGATGAAGGACTCGGGGTTGATCGATTCCTACCGGTCGGTGAACAAAGCGATGGACCAGGCGGTCAAGCAGCAGCTCGCGGGCAAGCTGACGCCGCAGGTGGCGGACGCGCTAGCCCAGAAGATCGACGACATGGGCGGCAACTGGAACCGTCAGACGCCGGCCGTCAGGACGCTCGTCGGGAAGTACGCGCCGTTCGGCTTGTGGTGGCTGAACTCGATGCGGTGGCTGTACCGGATGCCGGTCACGCATCCGATCAAGACGGCGGTTGCGGCGGCGTTGTATCAGGCGACCCGTGAACAGCGAGGCAAGGAAGGACAGGGTTTTGACGCGGCGCACCCGGTGCCGGGCTTTCTGCAGGGCACGATCAAGGCGACGCTGCCGTTTGTGGGGCGCGTCCCGATCGATCTGCCTCACTATTCACCTGGCGGCACGGGCGGCCCGGAAGCTGGCCAGACGTTTGCTGAACAGTTCCTGCCTGCGGGCTCGAGCATCTATTCGGCGTTGAAGGGCCAGAACCCGCTCACTGGCAACAAGCTGACGGCCCCCGACGGGAAGCCGCTCTCGATCACGTCGAAGCTGCTGAACACCCTGGTCGAAGCGGGGACTGCTCCGCTGCCGCTCGCGACGCAGGCGCAGAAACTGCTCGAGCACGGCGCGAAGGGATATGGGACCGCCAACCTCGCGACTGACCTGGCGCATGCCGTCGGCGTGGGGCCAGCTACGACGAAGCCACATACCGAGCGGTCATGGCCGCAGGTGCTCACAAAGCTCCTGAGCCCCGTTCGGTTCGACTTCCCGTCGGCCGGGACCAGCACGGGCGGTAGCGGCAGGAGCTCGGCCGCGTCGCTCTCGCCGGGCGAAGTCCGCGAACTGGCGGAAGCGCATCAGGCGGCGGGTGGCTTTACGAAGGGCGAACTCGCCGAAATCAAGCGGCTGTCGCAGGAAACGCGCTAGCGAAAGAGCGGCGCGAGGAACGGTAGGGCTGCGGCGACGACGGCCGAGAGCAGGAACAGTGTCGCGATCACGTAGACGATCACGGTGGGCACGCCGAGGGCGATTCGGCCGAGGATCGTGAGGGCGCGTGTCATGGTGCTAGTTGTCTTCGCTTTTCCAGCGGTCCTTGACGGTGAGCGCGCCTCCGAGGAGCGCCCCGAGAAGGCAGAGGCCGAACCCTGCTTCTACGACGGCTATCCCGAGGACGTTCATGGTGCGCTGCGGACGGTAGCGCGCTCGCTGCCGATTCGCAAGCCGTGCTGGCTGAGATGATGGCCGCATGGCTGGCGGCTTTTCTCCTGGGCAGCGCGAGACGGCTCAGGATCTGACGGAAGCGCCGTCGTATGGGCACGCTGGTCCGCTCGCGCGCCAGGCGCTCCTCGAGGCGGGGATCGTCGAGAGCAACCTGACCGATAACCCCGGCGGTGAAGGGAACCTTGACTCGCGTGGTGTGCTGCAGCAGCGCGCGTCGCAGGGGTGGGGGACGGTCGCGCAGGAGCTGAACCCGACGACGGCGGCGGAGATGTTCCTGCAGCACGCGATCCCGCTCGAACGTCAGTACCGCGATGCGGGGTCGCTCGCGCAGGCGGTGCAGCGCAGCGCGTTCCCCGAACGCTACGGAGAACACGCGGGGCAGGCGAGCTCGCTGCTGAAGCTGCTCGGCGCCGGGCAGACGGGGGGCGGCGTGGCCGGGGCGCCGGCGCGGCCGGGAGCGGGTCCCGGCGGCGGCGTGGAACGGACGCCGGCGCAGATCGAAGACCTGATGTCGCTCATCGATTCGCTGGGGCAGAAGGGCGGTTCGTCGCTGTCGACGGAAGGTTTCATGCCGACGCGGCCGACTGAACTGGGGCAGGCCCCGCCGAAAGTGCAGGCGCCTCCCGAAGAACCGGGGGTGTCGCCAGCGTCGCTGCTGGGGCTGATCGGGAAGATCGGCGAAGATGCGTCGACGGGCGAAGCGCCGAGTGCCGTGGGGCTGCCCGCGCGAGCTGGGAGCGCCGCGCCGGCGTCGAGCTCGAGCGGCGGCTATGTGAACCCGCTGCCGGGCTTCAAGCTGTCGCGGACCGACATGGGTGTCGACGCGACGGCGGCGCCGGGGACGCCGATCCGGGCTCTGGGGAACGCGAAGATCCTGGGGATCCAGCCCGACTGGTACGCGGGGCAGCCCTACCTCTACTACGAACTCCTCGACGGCCCGCAGAAGGGCCAGGTGCAGTATGTGGCTGAGCAGATCGCGCCGACGGTGAAGGCGGGTGACGTCGTGAAGGCGGGTCAGACGATCGCGCACTACGCCTCGAGCGGGACGGGGATCGAGACGGGGATCGGGACGCACGGCTGGCAGACGCTGGCGCAGCAGGAAGGCCGCACGGGCGACTCGACGCACGGGAACGCGCCGGCTGGCCTGCGGGAGCGCAAGATCCTCGAAGCGCTCGGCGCACACTGAGCGCGCTGTCTGCGCGGCCTCCTATCTTCCCCGCTGGTGCATGGCTGTCTCACCTCCCCGCCCGGACTATTGGAGCCGCTGGTTCTTCCGGCTAGTGCAAGCCGTTGGCCTGGGTCTCGGGATCCTCGAAGCTATGGGCCGCGGCCGGCCCGTGGTGCTGCTGTTCGCCGGCGCGCTCATCCTCGGCGCGGCGGGTGTCCGGATTCTGCTGCGCGGGCTGTCCGAGCTCGCGGAAGCCGCTGAGAAGGAGAAGTAGGTGTTCAACGCGTACGCGGGGATGCTGAGGCTTTACGACAACCGGAAATCGTTGATCCAGATCCTGCTGGGCGCGTTCTGGACAACGGCGTCGGTGGTGGTGTTGATCCTCGCGATCATCGTGTTCGCGCAGCACGGTCGTGAAGCGACTCAGCGGCGTCACGAAGCGGCCACGGTGAAGCTCGCGTGCCAGCGGTCCAAGGCGTTCGGGCCGCCGCTGATCCTTCACATCGAACGTGTCGAAGGCCGGCTGCACACCGGGGCGCTCGAAGCTGGTGTGGAATGGCCGCCCAACAGCGGCCGCAAGGTCGGGGTGCTGGCCTTCTACCGGCAGACGATCCCGAAACACTGCCCGCACTAAGCGTCCGCATCTGGCGCAAGACTGCGCTGCATGCTCACTTCTCCGAAGGTCTCAGTCGGCTTGGCAACCATCGCGGGGTATCTCACGGGCGCGGCTGCGCTCCTGACGACGGTCGCGACGGCGGTGACTGCTTCGCAGCAGCAGCTCGAAGGCCCCGGGAAATGGTCGGCGATCTGCGGGATCGCGATCATCGGGCTTACGGGTCTCGGCCGCCAGCTCCAGGCCGCGAAGCTCTCGGCGCCCGCGGTGACGGTTCCGCTTCCGAGTGACGCCGAAGAGGCCGCGCCGCCGCAGACGGCGACTGTGCCTGATGGTGCCGCGCCTGCGGCTGCGCCGCCCGCTTCGTTGCCGGCGGTCTAGCCGATGCACATCAGTGACCGCGGCGTCCGGCTGATCGCGGGGTTCGAGGGCTTCTCGAGCGCCCCGTACTGGGACCCGTACGGCCGGGTGTGGACGCGCGGGTTCGGCGAAACCGAAGGCATCACCAGCGGCTCGCCTCACATCTCCTACGACGAGGGGCTCGCGCGGCTGCGGTCTCTCGTCGAAGCGCGGTACGAGTGGGCGCTCCGGGCGCTGGACGTGCCGTCGCTGAATCAGAACCAGTGGGATGCGCTGTGCTCGTTCGCGTGGAACCTCGGCGCGGGGATCTTCGCGGGTGCGCTGCGTGACGCGCTCGTGCGCCACGACTGGCGGGGCGCCGCGGGGATCATGCTGCAGTACGACCACGCGGGCGGCGTGCGCCTCGAAGGGCTCACGCGCCGGCGCCGCGCGGAGGTCGATCTGTTCCTGACGCCGGTGACGCCGACGAACCCGCTGGACGTGCTGACGGAGGCGGAGCGCGACGCTGTCGATAGCTACGACCGCTACGTCAAGCATCCGGTGCTGCATCGGCATGGGCTGGCGGTCACGCGCGCGCAGCTCGTCGTGTTCCGCAAGCTGATCTGGCTCGCTGCTGAACGGGGCCGGGATGGTGCTGGCCGGCGCGTTGAGCGTGGCTGGGGCGTGCATAGCCGGCTCGCGCGGTGGCATCTGCTGAAGGCCCGCACGCGATGATCCTGCTCTTGCTGCTGGCGCTCGTCGTGGCGGCCGTCGTCGTGGTGGGAGCTCTCGTGTGGCGCGAAGTGCGGGTGTTCCGGTCTGCTGTGCAGGATCCGCCGGCGACGCTCGAGGGCGGCGGGTCGCATCTGACGACGCGGAAGGGGAGCTGATGGCGCGCAACGCGCTCAAGGAAGTGCTCGCGAACCCGCAGGGCACGACGGCACCGCCGGTCAGCGAACCGTCGTCGGCGGCTCCGGTGAACGCGCTGGTCGCGGCGCTGAGGAAGAAGCCGAAGAAAGCTCAGCTGCAGGGTCCGATCGCGGGGCTCGGGCAGGCCACGAACGGCGCGAGTACGTCGACGACGCGGGTCGGCTACTGATGGCGCGCCCGGGCGATGCGCTGATGAAGGCGCAGAAGAAGGACCCGATTCGGATCAAACCGTCGCGCGCGGGGTCGCTGCATGCGGCGCTCGGTGTGCCGCAGGGCCAGAAGATCCCGCCGTCGAAGATCGCGGCGGCCGCGAATAGCTCGAGCCCGGCGCTGCGGAAGAAAGCGGTGTTTGCGAAGAACGCGTCGAGCTGGCGGTAGGAAAGCTCGCTATTTGCGTGGCCCGGTACGCTGTTGCGTGAACGATCCCAAGGAGGGGAACAGCGTGGGCAAGGAGACGTTCCGCGAGCTCGGCCGGACGGTGAAGGTGACGGTGAGGATGACGGCGGCTACCGCTGTGCAGCTGGAGGTTCTCGCGCGCCAGACGGGTATGAGCCGGTCTGAGGTGTTGGACGAGGCCGCTCGGGACTGGGCGATTCGCCGGGAGCGGTCGTTGACGCGGGCGAGTCGTGCGGCGGCTGACCGGGGGGTACGGGAAGCGAGGGAGGGCCGGGATGTCGCGGCGATCTTGGATGGTTTCGCGCGGCAAATGCGGGCTTCGCCGGCGCGGCCCTTGACTTCCGCCGAACGGTATCCTACTGTAGGGAACATGGCGGTAAGGGAGACCCCGGAGTCGGAGCAGCTGTCGGTTGTTGTGCCGGCGGATGTTGCGGAGGAGCTGCGGCAAATCGCTGCGGCGCATGAGCGTACGGTCGCTGCGGAGCTTCGGGTCGCGATCCGTGAACATCTCGGCCGCACGTCGGGAGGCCACGATTCCAGCTTGTCATAACATGGATTATCGAGCGTAGCTACGCATCGAGGCAGGCGCCCCGGCACGCTTGAATGTCGGGCATGGATCGAGCGCGCAGGACGCTTGCCGGGCGCTACGAGCTGCTGGAGGTGCTGGGTCGCGGCGGGATGGGCGTGGTCTACCGTGCCCAGGATCTCGTCCTGCGCCGCACGGTGGCGGTGAAGGTGCTGCCGGCTGAGCTCGCCGAGGAGCAGCCTGCGCACGTCGCGCGCTTCGAGCGCGAGGCGCGCGCGGCCGCCTCGCTGGCACATCCGCGCATCGTCGCGGTGTTCGACACGGGCATCGACGAGGGCACGCGCTTCATCGCGATGGAGTGCGTCAGCGGCGCCAGCCTCGCGGCGGTACTGGGCGATCGGGCCCCACTCGATCCGGCGAGCGCGGCGAGGATCGGCGAGCAGGTGGCCGACGCGCTCGCGGCGGCGCACGCCGCCGGCCTCGTTCACCGCGATATCAAGCCCGCGAACGTGATGCTCGGCGCGGACGGCGCGGTCAAGGTGCTGGACTTCGGGATCGCGCGCGCCGACGGCCACACGACGCTGACGCAGGAGCAGTCCGTCCTCGGCAGCGCGGCGTACATGGCGCCCGAGCAGGCGCAGGGCGAGCGGGCCGACGAGCGCTCCGACATCTACTCGCTCGGCTGCCTGCTCTACGCGCTGCTGACCGGCCGCCCGCCGTTCGCCGGAGACTCAGCCGCGGCGGTGCTGCACCAGCACCTCAGCGCCGATCCGCGGCCCCCGCGCGAGGCGAACCGGGCTGTGCCCGCCGCGCTCGAGGCGCTGGTGCTGGCAATGCTCGCGAAGCCCCCCGCCGGCCGGCCGCAGAGCGCCGCGCAGGTGCGCGACGAGCTCGCCGCGCTGGCGGGACCGGCAGCCGCCCCGGTCGGGCGCGCTCGCCCGGTCGCCGCAGCCGCCGCGCCGGGCACGGCCCGCGCGCTCGCGCCGACCGCTCTCACACGCGTCCTCGGCGCGACCGGTCTCACCGGTGCGACCGGTGCGACCGGTGGGACCGCTGTGACCCGCGCGCTCGCCGCGCTGCCGCCACGCCGTCGCCGCCCGCTCGCGGTGGCTGCCCTCGCGGGCTGCGTGCTGCTCGTGGCGCTGATCGTGCTGCTGGGCGCCGGGGGCTCGACGCCTCGCGCCGGGACCGCCGCCAGGCGTGGCACGACCGTGGCACGACGGACCGCAACGTCGTCGAGCTCGGGCGCGCCGAAAGCCACGGCCCCCGCGTCGGCCTCCCGCTCCGCGGCGGCGACGGTCCCGCCGCCGAGCGTCGCCGCGGCCGCCGGCGCGCTCACCTCGCTGATCACGCAGGACGTCCAGGCCGGCACCCTCGCCGCGCGGGCTGCGCAGCAACTCACCTCGCGCCTGAGCGCCGTGCTCAACTCATTCGAGCGCGGGAACGCCGCCGGCGCGCAGCGCGGGCTCGTCGGCTTCGGGCAGCTGACGGGCGTGCTCGTGAGCCGCGGAGAAGTCACCGCGCCGGCCGCCCCCCCGCTGAACGCCGCGCTCAGCGCCCTCGCAGCCGCGCTCGCCCGATCCGCGCCCGCCGCAGACGCCCCCGCGCCCGAAGCGACCCCGCCCGCGCCGGCCCCGGCCGGCCAGCCACCGGGACACGCCGACAAGGCGCGCGGCCACGGCGACAAGCACGGCGGGGGCGGCGACTGAGGCGGCCGCCGGTTGCCTGCCACAGCGGTGGCGATGTCTGCCACCATTCCAACTGTGAATCGTGCGCTCAAACGCCGGCTCGCGCTCGCCGTGGGGCTGTGCGCTCTGATCGCCGGAGGCACGGTCGCGGCGGTCGCCGCGACCAGCCCCGGCGCACACCACCGTGCCGCCGCGGGGATCCCCCGCGATCTCTCCACGGCGGCGGGCTACCTGGGGGTCGCACCCGCGCAGCTGCAGGCGCAGCTGCGCTCGGGCAAGACGCTCGCGCAGGTCGCGGCCGCCACCCCCGGCAAGAGCGAAGCGGGGCTGATCGCGGCGATCGTCGCGGTCCGCCAGGCCAAGCTCGCCGCGATATCCGCCAAGCTCGGCAAGCGCGTCAAGGCCGAGGTCGACCACGCGCCGGGACAGGGGCTGCCGGCCGTCGAGAGCGCCTATCTCGGGCTCACGCGCGAACAGCTGCGCAGCGAGGTGCGCGCCGGCGAGACGCTCGCCGCGATCGCCGCCGCGACCCCCGGCAAGAGCGAAGCGGGCCTGATCGCCGCGATCGTCGCGCGCCGCCGCACCGCGCTCGCCGAGCTCGTCAAGACCGGCAAGCTCACCCAGGCTCAGGCCGGCACCCGCGACGCCAGACTGCAGGCGCACGTCAAGCGCTTCGTCAATCACGTGCCGCGCCGGCACGCCGCCGGCTGACGCGCCGCGCGCGCGGCGCCGGCGAACCTCGCAAGGTGCGCTCGCGCCGGCCGGCGGGGGGCGAGAACTGCTGCCGGCTGCGCCCGCGTCACGCATACTGAGCGAGGATGTCGCAGCGAAACATCGACCTCCACGCCCGTGGCGCCGAAGCGGCCAACGCGCGCCGCGTGCCGGAGGAGCTGCTCGCGCCAGGGTTTCGGATGGAAAACCGCGTTACGGCGGTGACCGACCACACCTACCACGGCGCCGACGGCTGGCGCGAATGGATGGGCGACCTGTTCGACGTGTTCGCCCCCGGTGCTCGCTACGAGGTCGAGGAGATCCTCGCCGCCGGCGAGGATCACGTCGCGGCGATCCTCTGCGTGAGCGGCATCGGCGCGCGCTCCGGCCTGCCGCTGAGCTTCCGCTGGGCCGGCGTCACCTGGTTTCGTGACGGCAAGGCCGTGCGGGCCGTCGGCTACGCGGATCGCGCCGAAGCGCTCGAGGCCGTCGGCCTCGCCCCCTAGCGCCTGCCTGCCCCCCCAACACCCAGCGGCGGACTGTTTCGAATGCCGCGTCGTGATTAATTTCTTGGCATGGCATAATCTCGTTCATGGCAGTCAGCGAAATACCGCGAACGGCGGCCGTGGAGGACTACGCGAAGGCGATCTTCTCGCTGCAGGCGCGCAGTGCCGAGCCGGTTTCGACGAACGCGCTGGCCGATCGGCTGGGCATCACGCCGGGCTCCGTCTCGGCCATGCTCAAGCGCCTCGGCGAGCTCGGGATGATCAGCCACGTCCCCTATCGCGGCGTGCGCCTCACCGATGACGGACGCCGCATCGCGCTCGAGGTGATCCGCCACCATCGCCTGCTCGAGAGCTATCTCGCCGACGCCCTCGGCATGCCGTGGGACCGCGTGCACGCCGAGGCCGAGGTGCTCGAGCACGTGCTGTCGGAGGATCTCGAGGAGCTGATCGCGGCGAAGCTCGGAAACCCGACGGTCGATCCCCACGGCGACCCCATCCCAAGCGCCGACCTCGAGCTCGAGGAGCCGCTGACGGACCGTCTGGAGAGCCTCAGGCAGGGAGACGGCGGCCGCTTCGTGCGCGTTTCGGATTCCGACCCGGAGATGCTCCGCTATCTGGCCGAGCGTGGCATCTCGCCCGGCGACCGCTTCATCGTGCGCGATCGCCAGCCGTTCGGCGGCCCGCTGTTCGTGCTGTTCGCCGAGCGCGAGCACGCGATCGGTGGCGAGCTCGCCGGAGCGATGCGCGTCGAAGTCGACCGTCCCGCGCAGCCCACCGTGGCGCGCGACGCACAGGCCGCGCCGAGTTGAGCACCCGCGAGGCTGCCCCACCGCTCCTCGGTCAGCCGCGCCTGACAGACGAGGACAACGCTCGCTCGCTCGACCGCTCACGCGTCCACCAGGCGCGCGGCGAGCACCGCCGCTGGCGCCTGCTGTGGCTGCTCGTGGGCCCCGGGATCCTCGCGATGCTCGGCGAGAACGACGGGCCGAGCATGATCGCCTACGCCTCCGACGGGGCGCAATACGGGATCGGGTTCTTCCTCCCGCTGATCCCGATTCTGTTCATGATGGCCTTCGTCGTGCAGGAGATGTGCATGCGCGTGGGCGCCGTCACGCACCGCGGCTACGGGGAGCTGGTTCTGCAGCGTTACGGGCGCCTGTGGGGCTGGTTCGGCGCGGGCGACCTCACGCTGACGAACCTGATCACGCTGATCGCCGAGTTCGTCGCGATCCGCGTGGGTCTGGCCTACTTCCACCTCGGCGCCGGCGTCGCGGTCGCGCTCGGCCTCGTGCTCGTTCTCTTCACGCTCGGCGGTGGGCGCTACTGGCGCTGGGAGCGCACCGTTCTCGGCCTCGCGCTGTTCAACGGCCTGTTCCTCCTCGCCGCGATCCTCGTCAAGCCGGATCTCGGCACGCTCGCCTCCTCGCTGTCCTTCACGCCGTTGCCGCAGGGCAGCCTCAACACCCTCCTGCTGCTGCTCGCCTCGACGATCGGCGCGACGGTGACACCGTGGATGATCTTCTTCCAGCAGAGCGCCTCGGCCGACAAGGGAATGACACCCGCCGACGTGCGTCACGGGCGCTATGACACCGGGCTCGGAGCCGTCATGGCGGGGGTCTTCGGGATCGGGGCGCTCGTCGCCGGGGCGGCGCTCGTGCACCACGGCGGCGGCATCCAGGGTTTCGCCGGCGCCGGCTTCCCCGCGGCCCTCTCGCGCGTCTCCGGAGGCGCCGCCGGCACGGTCTTCGCGCTCGGCCTGATCGAGGCGGGAGCCGTCGCGATCCTGACGATCTCGGCCAGCACCGCGTATGCGGCCGGGGAATGCATCGGCGTCTCGCACAGCTTCAACACCTCGCCGCGCAACGCCGCCGTCTTCTACGCCGCCAACATCGGCGTCGCCGTGATCGCGGCAGTCGTGATCCTGATCCCGGGAGCGCCGCTGCTGTCGATCGCGCTCAACGCGAACGTGCTCGCCACCGTCCTGCTGCCCGTCAGTCTCGTCTTCGTGCTGATGCTCGCGAGCGACCGCGAGCTGATGGGCCGCCGCGCGAACCGCCGCGCGACGAACGCGATCGGCGCCCTCGTCGTCGGCTTCGTCGGACTCTGCGGCTCCGCCTACGGGATCGACTCGTTCCTGCAGAGCGTCCACCTGATCGGCGGACCATGAGCGATCCCGCGCGGCGCGAGGAGGACCTCGAGGACGAGGAGCTGATCATGCACCTCGAGCGCGACCAGCTCGTCGCCGCGACGTTCCTGCCGGTCGCGCCCGCGCGGCTCGGCCGCCGCGCCCTGCTCGGGCTGTGGGCGCTGCGCATCTTCGCCGTCGTGGTGAGCGCGATGGTGATCTACACGTTCATCGTGCGGCTGCACTAGGGCTCATTCGCTCAGCAGCCGCACGATCGCGAACACGCCGACCGCGACGATCAGCCCCCTCAGCGCCTGCGGCGGCAGGCGCCGGCCGTAGCGCGCGCCGAGCTGCGCTCCGGCCATCGAGCCGGCCGCGATGATCGCCACCGGCCCCCAGGCGACGTGCGCGGCGAGGATGAAGTACACGCCCGCCACGCCGTTGACGAGCCCAGCGAGGACGTTCTTGAGGGCGTTCGTGCGATGCAGGTCCTGGCCCAGCCCGACGCCGAGGACCGCCAGCAGCAGGATCCCCTGGGCGGCACCGAAGTAGCCACCGTAGACGCCCGTCACGAAGACCGCGAAGGGCACCAGCAGCGCGCCGTGGCGCGCGAGGTCGATCTCGCGCTCGCGCAGCCAGGCCGTCAGTCGCGGCTGCGCGAGCGTGAGGATCACGGCCGCCCCGATGAACACCGGCACGATCGCCTTGAAGGCGGAGGACGCCAGCACGAGCAGCAGCACCGCTCCGCCGACGCCGCCGGCGACGGACATCGCGCCGAGGCGCACGGCGCGCAGGCCCTGGCCGCCGAGCTCCCGCCGGTAGCCGATCGCGCCGGAGATCGAGCCCGGAACGAGGCCGATCGTGTTCGAGACGTTCGCCGTCAGCGGCGGATAGCCGAAAGCGAGCAGCACCGGGAAGGTGATCAGCGTGCCGCTGCCGACCGCGGTGTTGATCGCTCCCGCCGCGACCCCGGCGCAGGCGATCGCGACGATCTCGCCAGGGCTCAACTACCGCTCGATGCTCTGTGACCGGGCGGGCGTGACGAGGAGGGCGGGCGCAGCGAGGCGGCAGCTCGAGGTTCGGCTTGGATCTCAGAAGGCTATCCGCAGCCGTCCCCGCCCACGGCACGCTCGCAGCAGGCGGCTCCCCCTCGCCCCAGGCGGCGCTAGGGGACCGCCGGCACGACCACGGTGGTGGCGCCCTCGGCGGGCAGCCGATCGGTCTCGAACGCCGTCGTCTCGCACCGCTCCACCCGCGGGCACAGCGCGAGGAAGGCGTCGGCGGTGTCGAGGAAGCCGATGCGCGGCGTCTGGTAGTGCATCGGCACCGCCCAGCGCGGCGACAGTCGCTCGAGCACCGCGGCCGCCTGCTCGGCGCCGATCGTCGGCCCCCCGCCGACGGGTACGAACAGCAGGTCGACGGCGCCGATCGCCTCCGCCTGCTCCGCGCGCAGCGCGCGCTGACCGAAGTCGCCGAGATGACACACGCGCAGGCCGCCGAGGGCGAACACGAAGATCGTGTTCGGCCCGCGTTCGGTGCCGGCCCGCTGGTCGTGCTCGGAGGCGATCGCGGTGACCTCGCCGAGTGGCGAGGGCAGCGTGCCGGCGGTCGAGCGCAGCACCGTCGGGTCCCCGCCGATCGCCTCGACGCCGTTGTGGTCGGGGTGCTCGTGTGTGACGAGCGTCAGCTCGGCGGCGACGCCCGTGATCGCCGGGTAGTCCCAGCGCATCCCTTTCCCGGTCATCGCCGACAGATCGCCGAACGGGTCGATCGCCACGCGCGCCCCGTCGGCGCTGAGGACGAAGGCCGACTGGCCGAACCACTCAACTCGCATGCTGCACCTCCTCGTGCTCGTATTTTCCACCGCGCATCAGCGATGCGCCGGCCGCGATCAGGCAGGCCACGATCGCGAACAGGAAGGCCTCGTGCAGTCCCGTGCGAAAGGGCCCGGCGATCAAATGGGGGAAGAACGAGCGACCCGTCAGGGTCGCTCGGTTGGCGGCCGACAGCGAGGCGAGCACGTGGGCGCCGACCAGGTGCTGGAGCGGGTTGTAGCCGAGGAAGGCAGCGAACAGGATCGACACCGGCGGCAGGTGCGCGACCCGCTGCGCGGTTGCCGTCGAGACACCGTGCGCCTGCAGACCGGCGGCCATCGCGTGGGGCAGGCTGGCCGACAGCCCGACGACCATCAGCGTGAAGAAGACCCCGACGGAGAGCACCTGCGCGGAGTTCTGAAAGGTCTGGTTCATCCCCCCTCCCGCTCCCCGATCGCGTGCCGGCAGGCTGTTCATCACGGCGGCCCGGTTGGGCGAGGCGAACAGGCCCATCGACAGCCCGATCAGCAGCAGCACGAGCGCGAACAGCGGGTAGCGGAAGTCGATCGGCAGCAGCGTCAGCAGGATGAAGCCGAGCGCCGTGCCGATCATCCCGCCGGTGGCGAACGGCCGCGCGCCGAAGCGGTCGGAGAGGAACCCCGAGGTCGGCCCCGCGATCAGCATGCCGAGCGTCAGCGGAAGCATGTAGATGCCCGCGCGCAGCGGCGTCTGGACGTAGTCGTAGCCGTGCTGGGGCAGCCAGATGCCCTGCAGCCAGATGATCAGCATGAACATCAGCCCGCCCCGCGCGACGGCCGAGAGGAACGTCGAGACGGTCCCGAAGGTGAACGCGCGAATGCGGAACAGGGGAAGCCGGAACATCGGGTCGGCGACCCGGCTCTCGATGATCGCAAACGCCGCCAGGAAGGCCGCTCCGCAGCCGAGCAGGGCGATCACTCGCGGGCTCCCCCACCCGGTCGTGCTCGTGCCGTACGGGCGGATCCCGTAGGTGATCGAGACCATGATCAGGATCAGCCCGAGCGCGAACGTGATGTTGCCCCACCAGTCCACCCGCGCGGGGCGCGGCGTGCTGCGCTCCTCGAGCTTCAGGTACGCCCACACCGTCCCGAACAGGCCGACCGGCACGGAGATCAGGAACACGAGCCGCCAGTCGATCGGCGCGAGCACGCCGCCGAGCACGAGGCCGACGAACATCCCGCTGACGGCGACGATGTTGTTGATGCCGAGCGCCATCCCGCGCTGGTTGGCGGGGAAGGCGTCGGTGATGATCGCCGAGGCGTTCGCGAGCAGAAACGCTGCGCCGATGCCCTGGACGACGCGGAAGGCGATCAGGTACGTCGCCCCTGCGCGCCCGGTCATCCAATCGATCGTCAGCAGCAGGGAGGCGACGGTGTAGATAACGAAGCCGAGGTTGTACATGCGCACGCGCCCGTACATGTCCCCGAGGCGGCCGAGGCTGACGATCAGGACGCTCGAGACGACGAGGAAGCCGAGGATCATCCACAGCAGGTAGAAGCTGTTGGCCGGCAGCAGCGGATCGAGATGGATGCCGCGGAAGATCGACGGCATCGCGATCAGCGTGATCGACGCATCGAGCGTCGCGAGCAGCACGCCGAGCGTGGTGTTGGACAGCGCCACCCACTTGTAGCGGTCCGGCCGCGGGCCCGCAGCGAGCGAGGTGCTGGGTCGGTGGAGCGCCGTCGACACGAGACCATTAATACAGGAAACCTGCACATTTCCCGGCCCCACCCTATAGTCGGCGCATGGCCACACCTCCGGACACCGGTCGTCTGGCGGGCGAGCTGCGCGTCGTCGTCGGCCAGCTTCTGCGCCGGCTACGCGCCGAGCACCGCTTCTCGCTGTCGCAGGGAGCCGTACTGGGGCGGCTCGACCGTCAGGGGACGATGTCGATCGGCGAGCTCGCACTCGCCGAGCGGGTGCGCCCGCAATCGATGGCGCAGACGGTCACCGAGATGGAATCCGAGCGCCTGCTCGCCCGCCACCCCGATCCGGGCGACGGCCGGCGCATGCTGATCGACCTCACCCCCCACGGGCGCATGGTGCTCGACGAGGATCGCCGCCAGCGCGAGGGCTGGCTCGCGCTGGCGATCGCGGAGGACCTGTCCCCCGCCGAGCAGCGAACCCTGGCGCGCGCGCTCCCGCTGCTGCGCCGCCTCGGCGAGAGCGACAGCCGTCGCTGAGCGCCGAGGCCTCGTCGAGCTTCCCGGCTCGGCTCACGGCTCGGTGTGGACGACGACGTCGGCGATACCGTCGATCTCGCGCCGGAGCTCCTCCTCGAGCTCGCCGGCGAGCGCGTGTGCGGCACTGAGCGACTCGTCGGAGCCCAGCGTCAGCGTGAGGAACAGCACCCATCCGGCGTCGGTCGCGAGCAGCTTCACGAGCGCGGGCGCGCGGCCGGTGCGCTCGCGCACGAGGCGCTCGACCTGCTCGCGCGTGGAGGCGTCGGCGCGGTGGTCGGCGCGGCCCGCGCGCAGCGGCTGCTCGAGCGGCTCGAGATGCGTCTGTACATCGGCCACGCCGGGGCGTGCGCGGATCTCGCGCTCGACGCGCTCGGCGACCTCGTGCGCCGCGCGCAGGCCGAGCTCGGCGGGGAACTTGAGGTGCAGCGACACGCTCGCGCGACCGTCCTGCTCGAAGATCGTGATGTCGTGCGCCTCCTTCACGAGCGGCTCGGCCAGCGCGATCGAGAGGACGCGGTCGCGCAGGTCCAGCCCGCGGCGCCGCGGCTCGACGTGCACGACGACGTCGCTGCCCGGCAGCGTCTGCTCGAGCGCGGCCTCGATCAGGTCAGCCGCGCCGTGGCCCTCCACGACGGCCTGCCCGGGCGGCACGCTGACGATCACGTCGGCGAAGTAGCGCCCGGCCGACTCGCGCACGCGCAGGCGACTCAGCTCGATGTCGCTGCCGAGCGCCGCGATCGCGGCCTCGGCCGCAGCCCGGGCCTCGACCGGCGAGCGGTCCATCAGCACGTTGGCGTTCTCGCCGATCAGGCGCATCGCGGCCACGAGGATGATCGCGGCGACGACGAGCGCGGCGATCGCGTCGCCCTCGCGCAGGCCCGCGTGGACTGCGAGCAGGCCGGCGAGCACGGCGACGGAGCCGGCCATGTCGGCGGCGAAGTGGAAGGCGTTGGAGCGCAGCGCGGGGCTGTCGTAGCGGCGCGCGGCGATCAGCGAGACACTCGTGCGGCTGAGGTCGAGCACGAGCGCGACGGCGATGACCGCGAACTGGTACCAGCGGATCTGCGGCGCCGAGGAGGACGAGCTCAGTCGACCGACCGCGTCGATGCTCACGAGCACCGCGCCGCCGAGCAGGATCGCCGCCTCGCCGAGCGCGCCGACGTTCTCGGCCCGGCGGTGCCCGTAGGGGTGGTCGCGATCGGCCGGGCGCCCGCCGAGGCGCACGGCGAAGAACGTCAGCACGGCGGCGAGCACGTCGCCGCTGGACTCGATCCCGGCCGAGACGAGGCCGAGGCTGTGCGTGCCGAGGCCGACACCGAGCTTGATCGCGACGAGCACGCCGGCCAGCGCGATCGACACGAGCGTCGTGCGGCGCTGGGCGTGCGCTCGCTCGCTGTCGGCTGCGCTGGCCATCGTGGCAGCCTAGAGCGGGCGGGGGCGGCGCGGACGCGCAAATCGTGTGCGCGACGACGCATCGAAGGCGATCGTGGCCGCGGCGTATCGTGGGTGCCGTGCCCCACGACCACGCCACCCACGACCACGGCCACGCTGCCCACGCTGCCCACGGCCACGCCAACCACGGCCACGCCGCCGCGAACGGCGACGCGCGCCGCCTGCGCATCGCGCTGGCGCTGATCGTGGCCTTCATGGCGGTCGAGGTGGGGGTCGCGATCGCGGCGGACTCGCTCGCGCTGCTCTCCGACGCCGCGCACATGCTCACCGACGCCGGTGCGCTCGCCTTCTCGCTCGTGGCCCTGCGC
Organism: Solirubrobacteraceae bacterium; assembly: GCA_036498325.1. Lineage (GTDB taxonomy): Bacteria > Actinomycetota > Thermoleophilia > Solirubrobacterales > Solirubrobacteraceae > Palsa-744. The sequence goes on along the minus strand of DASYFR010000021.1, from coordinate 7,171 downwards.
CTCGCTGCCAGACCGGCACGCGGCGCCATGACGTTCGGGCTGCGGCGCGCGGAGATCCTCTCGGCGCAGGCCAACGGCATCACCCTGCTGCTGCTCGCCGGCTTCGTCGTGTACGCGGCCGTGCGGCGACTGATCGACGCGCCGCACGTCCACGGGGTGCCGGTGCTGGCGGTGGCCGTGGCGGGGATGCTCGTGAACCTCGCGGCGACCCTCGCGATGTCGGGGGCGAACCGCAGGAGCCTCAACATCGAGGGCTCCTACCAGCACCTGCTGACCGACCTGTTCGGCTTCATCGGCACTGCGATCGCCGCCGTGGTGATCCTCACGACCGGTTTCCAGCGCGCCGACCCGCTCGTGTCGCTGCTGATCGCCGCGCTGATGCTGCGCTCGGGCACGAGCCTCGTGAGGTCCTCGGGGAGGATCTTCCTGGAGGCCGCGCCCGAGGGGCTCGATCCGCAGGCGATCGGCGAAGCGCTCGTCGCCCACGACGGCGTCGTGGAGGTGCACGACCTGCACGTGTGGGAGGTCTCCAGCGGCTTCCCTGCGCTGTCCGCGCACGTGCTCGTGGCGACCGACTGCGACTGCCATGCGGCGCGCCGGAAGCTCGAGGAGCTGCTGCGCGAGCGCTTCGGGCTCGACCACACGACGCTGCAGGTCGATCACACCGTCAGCGACCTGCTCGAGATCGCGCCCGCAATTCGCCGAGCCTAGTCGCACCCGCTCAGGCGCAGACATGCTCGCGCCGATGCACCGGGCGCGCTCCCGCACACCGCTCCTTGCGCCCGATCGCGGGGTTTAGGCCTCCAGGGCGCGGGCATCTCCAATGTGATCAGCCGAGCAGGGGAGCTCCCACCCAGCGTCGAACGAGCATTCTGGACGCACACCGGCTAAGATAATTGACAACGCAACTATCGCGGCGTATAATTCCGACTCCAAGCATCGGATTACGAAGGACGCCAATGTCAGACTCCCCCGTAGACACCACAATAACGCTAGATGCCGCTCCCGTCGATGACGCCGAGACCGTCGTAGACGGCGAGACCGCCCCTGCCGCCTCCCCCGGGCGGCTCGACAGCCCGATCGAGCGCATCGAGGTCGGCGCGGCCGACAGCTTCATCCCCGAGGCCGTCGACCAGCTGCTCGCGCACTCGCGCCGCTACCCCCTGCTCACGCCCGCCCAGGAGATCGACCTGGCCCAGCGGATCGAGCGGGGCGACCTGCACGCGAAGGAACTGCTCGTCAACTCCAACCTGCGCCTCGTCGCCTCCAACGCGCGGCGCTACCAGAACCAGGGCCTGCCGCTCGGCGATCTCGTCCAGGAGGGCATGCTCGGGCTGATCCGCGCCAGCGAGAAGTTCGACTGGCGCAAGGGCTTTCGCTTCTCGACCTACGCGACGCTGTGGATCCGCCAGGCGATCCAGCGCGGCCTGGAGAACTCCGGTCGCACGATTCGCCTGCCCGTCCATGTCGCGCAGCGCTCCCGCAAGGTCGGGCGCGTCGAGCGCGAGCTGTCGGTTCGCCTCGGTCGCGAGCCGACGCTCGAGGAGCTCGCCGAGGAGACCGGACTGCCGATCGAGCAGGTCGAAGAGGTGCGCCACCAGCGCGCGGCGCTCGTCAGCCTCGATCAGCAGATCGGCGAGGACGGCGACACCGCGCTGGGCGATCTGCTCCCCTCCGACGCGGAGGTTCCCGAGGAGACCGCCTGGGACAACGAGCGCGAGCGAATCGTCCACCACGCGATCTCCCAGCTGCCGGAAACCGAGCGCAAGGTCCTGACGTTGCGCTTCGGCACCGGCCGCGAGGAGCCGCAGACGCTCACGGCGATCGGTAAGCGCCTCGGATTCTCCGCCGAGCGGGCATCGCAGCTCGAGCAGCGCGCGCTGAAGAAGCTCGCCGAGTCGCCCGAGCTGGCTGCGCTGCGCGAGGCAGCCTGAGCCACTGAGCCCCGGTTCCCCGCCGCGCGCGTCGCGGCGGCGGGCCGGGCGCGCAGGCTCGTGCGCGCGCGGCGTTCGCGCGCAGCGGCTAGAGCGGTTTGGAGGCGCGCGCCCGGAAGCGCGCGAAGTCCGGCTTGCGCTTCTGCTCGAACGCGCTGAGCCCCTCACGGGCCTCCTCGGAGGAGGCGAACTCGTGCAGCCCGCTGAAGGCGAGCGCGGCCTGGCCCGCCAGGTGCTCGGTCTCCTGGTTGAAGGACTGCTTGAGGAAGCGCAGCGCCGTCGGCGAGAGCGCGAGAATGTCATCGGCGTAGCGGCGCACCTCCTCGCGCAAGCGCTCGCGCGCCACGACCCGGTTGACGAGCCCCCAGCGCTCGGCCTCCGCGGCGTCGTACTGGCGGCACAGGAACCAGATCTCCCGGGCGCGCTTCTCGCCCACCACGCGCGCCAGGTAGCCCGTGCCGAAGCCCGCATCGAAGGAGCCCACGCGCGGACCGGCCTGCCCGAAGCGCGCCTCCTCGACGGCGACCGAGAGGTCGCAGATCACGTGCAGAACGTGGCCGCCGCCGATCGCGATGCCGTTGACCGCGGCGATCACCGGCTTGGGGATCTCGCGGATCACCCGGTGCAGGGCCTCGATCTCGAACAGCCCGCTCTCGGACGGGCCGTAGTCGCCGCTCTGCGCGCGCTGCTTCTGGTCGCCGCCGGTGCAGAAGGCGCGCTCGCCGGCGCCGGTGAGCGCGACCACGCCGACGTCACCGTCGGCCCAGGCGCGCTTGAAGCATGCGATCAGCTCGTCGACCGTGTGCGCGGTGAACGAGTTGAGCCGCTCGGGACGGTCGATCGTGATCCAGCAGAGCCCGTCCTGGACCTCGTAGGTGACGTCGGTCAGCTCGGCCATCGCGCTCACGCCATCGTCAGGCCGCCGCTGACCGACAGCGTCTGCCCCGTTATGTAGCCCGCCTCCTCGGAGGCGAGGAAGGCGATCGCCGCCGCCACCTCCTCCGGCTCGCCGAGGCGGCGCATCGGCACGGCCCGCTCGAGCGCCGCGAGCAGACGCTCGCTGTCGGGCGCCGCCGCCGCCATCGACGCCAGCAGCGGCGTCCGCGTGGGCCCGGGACAGACGACGTTCGCCGTCACCCCGCGACGGGCCGATTCGCGCGCGATCGTCTTCGTGAACGCCACCACCGCCGCCTTCGCGCCGGCGTAGACGGCCTCCTGGGCGGAGCCCACCCTGGCGGCGTCGGAGGCGATGTTCACGAGCCGGCCGTAGCCGCGCTCGTGCATCGAGTGCAGCACGGCGTGGGTGGTGCGCAGGGTGCCTTCGTAGTTGACGTCCACGATGCGTCGCCAGAACGCTTCGTCGGAGCTCAGGAACGGCCTGAACTCGTCCCAGCCCGCGCAGTTGACGAGGATCTCGACCGGGCCGAGCTCATCGACGGTCCGCTCGACCGCCTCGCGCACGGCCTGCGGGTCGCTCACGTCGACCGTCAGAGCGAGCGCCGCGACGCCCAGCTCGCGCACGCTCTGGGCGGTCTGCTCGGCCGCGTCCGCGGCGATGTCGGCGGCCGCCACCGCGGCGCCTGCGCGCGCGAGCGCGAGCGCGGCTGCGCGTCCGATGCCACCCCCTGCCCCTGTCACGAGCGCCGTTCTGCCCGCTCTCGATGCAGCCATGGCGGCGGACGATAGCGTTCCTGCGCACCGTCTAAGCTGATCGCGCACGCGAGATCAGGGGGTAGCTTGGGATGAGCAGCAAGTCGCTGTGGGAGCGCACGGTCGAGCTCACGATCTCGATCGGCGAACGGATCCTCGCGCCGATCGAGCGCTTCATCGCGAAGCGCTCGCTGGTCGGTGACGCGACGTTCTTCCCGCTCGAGCGCTTTCCCTGGGTCGCGCAGGTCGAGGCCAACTGGGAGGTGATCCGCGACGAGGCGCAGGCGCTGCTCGCCGACCGCGAGGCGCTGGCCAACTTCCAGGACATCTCCAAGGATCAGATCGAGATCACCGACGACGACCGCTGGAAGACGTTCTTCCTCTACGGCTACGGCTTCGAGGCCAAGCTCGGCGTCGAGATGTGCCCGCGCACGGCCGCGCTGATGCGCGAGATCCCCGGCATGAAGACCGCGATGATCTCGATCCTCTCGCCGCGAAAGCACATCCTCGACCACCGCGGCCCCTACAAGGGCGTGCTGCGCTACCACCTCGGGCTGATCGTCCCGCACGACGCGGAGGCCTGTCGCATCCGCGTCGGCGAGGACGTGCGCCACTGGGAGCAGGGCAAGAGCATGATCTTCGACGACACCTTCAACCACGAGGTCTGGAACGACACCGACGAGACGCGCGTGGTGCTGTTCGTTGACGTCCTGCGCCCGCTCCCCTCCCCCGACTCAGCGATCAACCGCGCGATCATCAAGGCGATCGGCTACTCGCCCTTCGTGCTCGACGCCAAGCGCAACCAGGAAGCCTGGGAAGAGCGCTTCCTGAAGGGTCGCGAGGAGTCCCGGACGGCCGCGACCGTCGCCTAGCTCGGGTCCTGCACCCAGCGCGGCCGCAGAGCGCGGCTCAGATCGAGCCGCTCGGGAGCCCGAGCGTGTTCGTCAGTTCATTCGCCTTCGCGTTGAGCACCGTGAACTCCCCGGTGATGATCAGGACTCCCAGCAGGATCATCACGGCGCCGCCGATCGCGATGATCACCGGAAAGTGGCGCTTGACGACGCCGAGCGCGTCGGTCATCCGCTCGAAGGCCAGGGCGATCAGCAGGAACGGGATCGCCAGGCCCGCCGAGTAGACGGCCAGCAGCAGCGCGCCGTGCGCCGCCGAGCCGGAGACGGCGGCCTGCGTGAGGATCGCCCCGAGCGTCACGCTCGTGCAGGGCGTCCAGGCGATCGCGAAGGCGGCGCCGGCGACGACCGGGCCGCCGCGCCCGGCGAGGCGCAGGAGGCTCTCGGAGTGCCACTCGCGGTTGAGCAGGCGCACGAACGGGCTGGCGAGGAAGGCCACGCCGAGCACGATGATGACGATGCCGCCGACGTGTTCGAGCAGCTGTTTGTGGTTCCTCAGGCTCGAGCCGATGACGGTCGCCGAGAGGCCCAGCAGGATGAAGATCGCCGAGAAGCTCGCGATGAACAGCAGGCTCGGCACGAGCACCCGGCGCGCCCCCACGCCGTCCTTGAGGTCTGCCGGGGTCACGCCGATCACGGTCGACAGGTAGCCCGGCACGAGCGGCAGCACGCAGGGTGAGAGGAACGACACGAGCCCGGCGGCGAGCGCGAGCGGAATGCCCACGCCGGTCGCGGCGTCGGAGGAGGCGGCGAGTATCAGCGAGGAGTGCAGATCCACGCCATAACCCTACGACGACGGCGGTAAAGTCAGACCGGTGAGCGCTCAGCCCTTCGCCCAAGGCAGCACGGGTGGGGCGGGACGCCACACCCCGCGCCCCGAGCTGCGCCCGGAGGACATTCCCGACCGGCCCGTCTCGCTGCGGCGCATCGGGCGGCTCTTCATCCCCTACCGGCTGCGCCTCGGAGCGCTGCTCGCGCTGATCTTCCTCGGCTCGATCCTCAGCGTCGCCTCGCCCTTCCTGCTGCGCGAAGCGGTTGACAGGGGCATCCTCCGCCACAACCTCACGCTGCTGTCGTGGCTCGTCGGGGGGATGATCGCGCTGGCGATCATCAACGGGGTCATCAGCGTCGCGCAGACCTGGATCTCCAACCAGGTCGGCCAGCGCGTGATGCACGACCTGCGCGCCGCCGTCTACGCCCATCTGCAGAGGATGTCGCTGGCGTTCTTCACGCACACGCGCACGGGCGAGGTGCAGTCCCGGATCGCCAACGACATCGGCGGCGTCGACAGCGTCGTCACCTCGACCGCGACCTCGATCGTCCAGAACGTCACGACGGTCGCCGCGACCATCGTCGCCATGGTGCTGCTCGACTGGCGCCTGGCCGCGTTCTCGCTATTCCTGCTGCCGTTCTTCGTGTGGCTGACCCGCCGCGTGGGCGAGGAGCGCCGCCGGATCCAGTCGGTCCGCCAGAGCCGCCTCGCGGACATGTCCACGCTCGTCGAGGAGTCGCTCTCGGTCTCGGGCATCCTGCTCGGCAAGACGATGGGACGCTCGCCGGAGCTGGTGCGCCGCTTCAGCGGCGAGTCCGGCGAACTGGCCGACCTCGAGGTGCGCGCCCGGATGGCCGGCCGCTGGCGGATGGCCTCCGTCCAGATGAGCTTCGCGATCATGCCCGCGCTCGTGTACCTGTTCGCGGGCCTCTCCGGCGGTCAGACGATCTCGATCGGCACGGTCATCGCCTTCACCACGCTGCAGACGCGACTGCTCTTCCCGATCCAGTCGCTGCTCTCCGTGGGCCTCGAAGTGCAGACCTCGCTCGCGCTCTTCGGGCGCATCTTCGAGTACCTCGACCTGCCCGTGGACATCGTCGAGCGCCCCGGAGCGCGGCCGCTCCAGGACGTGCGCGGGGACGTCCGCCTGCAGGACGTCTGGTTCCGCTACGACGCGGAGGCGCCCTGGACGCTCTCGGAAATCAACGCGGAGGTTCCGGCCGGCACCACCACGGCGCTCGTCGGCGAGACCGGCTCCGGAAAGACGACCCTCGCCTACCTCGTCGCGCGGCTGTACGAGCCCGAGCGCGGCTCCGTGAGCGTCGACGGAGTGGACATCCGCGACATGACCCTCGGGTCGCTCGCGGCCACCGTCGGCCTGGTCTCCCAGGAGACCTACCTCTTCCATGCCTCCATCCGCGAGAACCTGCGGTTCGCCTGCCCCGAGGCCAGCGACGAGCAGATCGAAGACGCCGCACGTGTTGCGCAGATCCACGAGCTGATCTCCGCGCTCCCGGACGGCTACGACACGCAGGTGGGCGAGCGCGGCTACCGCTTCTCCGGCGGCGAGAAGCAGCGGATCGCGATCGCGCGCACGATCCTGCGCAACCCGCCGATCCTCGTGCTCGACGAGGCGACCTCGTCGCTCGACACGCAGACCGAGCGGCTCGTGCAGGAGGCGCTCGCCCGCCTCGTCGAGGGCCGGACGACGATCGCGATCGCCCACCGCCTCTCGACGATCCGCGACGCCGACCAGATCGTCGTGCTCGACCGTGGCCGCGTGGTCGAGTCGGGCACGCACGAGGAGCTCTCGGCCCTCGGCGGCCGCTACGCGGCGCTCATCTCGCGCGACGCCGACGCTGTGACAACCGCGGTCTAGGTCAGGCAGATCGCCGGCTTGCCCGTGC
>DASYFR010000020.1:0-65177 GCA_036498325.1 Solirubrobacteraceae bacterium | reverse complement strand
TTTCGCCGGCTGCGCTCGTCGTGGGTGCCTGCGTGTCGATGTGTGCACTCGCCGTGTGGACTGTCTCGGCGTTGCCCGCCTTGTCTGTGGAGAAGTACTTGATGCTCTGGCCATCTTTGGTGAGCACCGGCTTGCTGGCGGGGTCATAGACGTTGCTCGACGTGGATGGTTCTGAGCCATCGGTCGTGTAGAAGGTCTCATCGACGCCGGAGCCGCCCGTGTCGCTCGCCGAGAGCGTCACGGTAACGGAGTGGTTGACGTACGCGGACGGGACATCATCCGTCGTCACCGGGGCACTCGTGTCGAGCGTAAACGTGCTCGTCGAGGAGCCGGCGTTTCCGGCGGAGTCCCGCTGGGTGACCTGCGCCGTGTAGGTGCCCGGCGCCAGCGGTGCGGCTTTGATCGACCAGCTGCCGCTGGTGAGCGCCACGCCGTTGAACGTCTGTAGGAGTGCCCCGCTGGTGTCGACGCCACTGTAGATCTTGACGGTGGCTGTCGAGTCATCGCCGGATGCGGTCCCGGCCGTGCCGGACACGGTCGGCGCCGGGTTGTTGATGAACGCGTTGTTCGCTGGGCTCGACACCGTGGTGCTGGGTGCGGTGGTGTCATAGGTGAAGGTCGAGCTCGCGACGCTCGAGGCGTTGCCGACGCTGTCCGTGGACTTGGCGTGCACGGTGTAGGTGGCCCCGTCGCTGAGGGCGCTCGCGCTGAGCGCAACGCTCCAGGTCGTCGTTCCCGCCGCCGACAGATAGCTCTCTGAGCCGGCGAGGAAGCTGGAGCCGTTCCAGTAGAAGCCGTCGCTGTTGCGCTTGATCGAGACCTGGACGCCGGAGATCGTCGAGCCGGTGTCGCCGGCGGTGCCGCAGACGCCGGCGGGCGCGCAGCCCGCTGTCCAGCCCGCAGCGTTGTAGGCCGCACTGCTGGCGGGAAAGCTGATCGCCGCGGTGGGCGCTGTCACCTGGACGCTGGGCGAGCTGGCCAGTGCCGTCAACGTGCCGCCGCTTGTCGATCTCTCGCTGGCGCTGAACGTAGAGGTGCCCGCGCCGGGCGCGTCGGCCCCGGCACCACCGCCGGTCCTGTCGCCATACGTCACCGTTACCGTCGCGTTGGCGGCCAGCGTCAGCCCGCTGACCGTGATCGTCTGCCCGGAGACGGCGACGGTCCCGGCCGAGCTCGTCGTGTAGCCCTTGCTCGCGGCCGTGATCGACGGTGCGGACCAGCCCGCCGGCAGCGCCAGCGCGACGGCTCCGTTGTTGAGGCCTCCGGCCACGGCCGTGTAGCTGAAGGTCAGCGTGTTGGCGCCCGAACCAGCCAACGCGGTCGTCGGCGAGACACCGATTGACCCCGACCCGTTGGCCGAGTTCGTGACGGCCACGCTCGGTGAGGCGGCGAGCGCTGTCAGTGCGCCAGCGCTCGCCGACTTCTCACCCGTGCTGAACGCCGATGCGCCCGATGACCCCACTCCCGGCGCATCCGCTCCAGCCCCCCCTTTGGTCTTGTCGCCATAGGCGATCGTCACCGTCGCGCCACCCGCGAGGGTCACGCCCGACACGGTGATGATCTGCCCCGAGACACCGACCGTTCCGGCGGTGCTCGTCGTGAAGCCCTTGCTGGCCGAAGTCGTCGACGGGGCAGACCAGCCCGAGGGCACCGTCAGCTGGATCGCGCCGCTGTGGAGCCCGCCGGCTGCGGCGGTGTAGGTGAAGCTCAGGCTGTTCGCGCTCGAGCCGGCAACCGCGGAAGTCGGCGACACCGCCATCGAGCCGGAGCCATCGGCCGCAACTTTGCTGAACGACGCCGTCACTTTCTGTGCGGCATTGGCCATCTTGAATTTGCACGTGCCTTCGCCGGCGCTTGCCGTGCAGGCGGTGACACCGGCCGACTGCGCGCTCCAGCCGGCGAAGGTCGAGTTGGCCGCCGGAGAGGCTGTGACGCTGCCTTCGTCGTTGTTCCCGACGGACGCGCCACAGTTTTTTTCGCAGGTCGTGTTGTCTTTCGCTTCCGACGTGTCGCTGAGCGCGACGGCGCCCCCGCCGGTTCCGGCGAAGGCGATTTCCAGACTCTTGGCTGCGACCTGGTAGGGCCCGACGACCGGGCCGCCTTCGCCGAGCGGCGCTGCGCCCGCGGGCTCGATCGCGCTGGTCGAGGTGTCCTCGAGCGCGCGCGCGAGATTCAGCCGACCGTTTCCGGCCGATGGCCCTGCGCTCAGTTCTTCGGCGTCTGCGGCCAGGCGTCCCACGATCACGCCGTTGCTGATGTCGGGCGAGTTGGCCTTCATCAGCGCGGCCGCACCGGCGACCTCAGCGGCCGCAGCCGACGTGCCGCTGATGGTGGCGTAGCCGCCGCCCACTGACGTCGTCGAGATGTTGGTCCCGGGGGCGGCCATGAAGGCGTCCTGGCCAAAGTTGCTCGTCGAGTTCAGTTCATCGTTTTCATTGCTGTTCGCGACACCGATCACTCCGCGGTCGCCCGCTGGATAGTTGACGGTCGCCGATTCGTCGTTGCCGGCTGCGGCGACGACGACGGCGCCCTTCGACCAGGCGTAGTCGATCGCATCCTGCAGCCCTTGGCTGAAGCCGGGGTTCGTGAACGACATCAGGATCACGTTCGCGCCGTGGTCGGCCGCGTAGATCACGCCGGAGATGATGTTGCCGTCGCTACCCGTCCCGTCGGCGCCGAGGACCGCAACCGGCATGACCTTCACCCCGGCGTAGCCGACGCCCGCAATCCCGATCCCGTTGTCGCTCGCCGCGGCGACGATTCCCGCCATCCACGTGCCGTGGCCATTGGGGTCGCTCGTGCCGTCGGAGCTCGGGTCGACGATCGAGCTGCCCGGGACCAGCTGGCCCGCGAGGTCCGGGTGCGACGCGTCAACGCCCGTGTCGAGGATCGCGACCGTCGCCGAGCCCGTCGGATTGACGGACCCGAAGGCCCGATCCCAGCCGATCCGCGGGAGTGACCACTGCGAGCTGTAGCTCGGGTCGCTCGGGGCGCCCTGGATGTTGCGTACCTGGTCGGCTTCGACCGCCTGGACTACGTGATTCGCGTTGAGCGCCGTGACGGCCGCTTCCGTCGCGTCCACGACGTGCATGCGCAGGGCGGCGATCGTCGAAACCTCGCTCGCGCCGGCGTCTGCAAGCGCGGCGTCCTGTTCGGCTCCCGAGATCACGCTCGAAAAGGTGACGATGTAGCGACCGGGGACCGGGGCCGAGGCCGCGATCGTGCTCAGCGGCGAGGCGATCTGCCCCGTGAGGGGAGCCTGCCCGTCGGCGAATGCATTCGCGCAGGACGCAGCGATGGCGCTGAGTGCCACTGCCACTGCCAGCGCTGTCCGGAGACGCCAGACGAGTCGCCTTGTTGCCGTTGGTTCTGAGCTTCCGAGCGAGCGCTCCATGCTGGGGCTTCCTTTCCCCTCGCGGTGGGAAGCTCGCCTGACCTCGCGAGCCCCGCACCGAAACTTGCTTTTCCCGTCCCATGAAGCTAGGCCCGGTTCCCGCGTGCGGCAACTAGACCAAACGCGGGACGGTCCTAGACGAAGGTGCAGATTGGTCGCGACGCTGCACGTTGCAAACGCTCCGGAGTCGAGTCATACCTGCTCAGGGCTCTCCAACGGCCGATGACTCCGATCGTCGGCGTCGCGATGAGAAAAACCGCTAGCAAGCCCTAGACGAAGGGCCAGTTCGCGCCGTGGGCACCAGCGGCGAAGCTACAGGGCAGTGTCCTACGAGCCCTCACCGAGCCACACAGAGTCGCGCGAGTCAGAGCACGCGACGATCGTGCGCATGCACTCCATGCACCTTCTGCTGCTCAGCTCGGACTGGAGCTACCGGATCGTGATGTCCATGCTGCTCACCAGGCGCGGTTACACGGTCGTCGCGGGCGGCCTTGGCGAAGCGCGCAGGCTGCTTCTGCGCGAGCGCCCCGATGTCGCGCTGCTGGACGCCGGCGAGCTGACCGCACAGCTGGAGCACACGCTCACGCTGGCGCGCAAACTCGCTGAGTCCGCGTCCGTCGTCGTGGTCGCCGGGCGCGCCGGCGCTCCCTCGTCGGGGATCCCCGTGCTGGCCCGCTGGGCGCCGCTTGGGGAGCTGCTCGTCGTCCTGGAGCGGGCGACCCGTCGGCGGCGCATCGGCGATTGAGTTTGTCCGCCTCCGTGCCGATATCACACTTGCCGCGGGCGATTGCGCCAAGCGGCAGGCCAGATCATGCACGACAAGCCCGACACAGAGCTCGCCCCCCGCGGTGGCGTCCTGGCTCGCGAACGCGAGCTGCTCGAAGCCAGTGAGCGCCGGCTCGCGCGGCTTGGCTTCGACCTGCACGACGGCCCCCTGCAAGACCTCCTCGTCCTCGGCCAGGACCTCACCCTGTTCGCCGATCAGCTCGCCGGCGTCGGCGAAATCGAGGATCGTGACAGGCGGCTGCTGCGCGGCCGCCTCGAAGACCTGCAGGCGCAGCTCGAAGCGGTCGAGGCGTCGTTGCGGCTGGTCTCGACCTCTGCCCACGCGAGCGTGCTCAGCAGCCGCCCCTTTGCCGCAGCCGTCGGCGATCTCGCGAACGTGTTCGCGGCCCGCAGCGGGATCGACCCGCGCGTGCGACTCGAGGGGGACCTCGCCTCGATCTCTTCCTCGCAGCGGATCGCGCTGCTGAGCGTCGTCGGCGAGGCCCTCAACAACGTGCGCGAGCACAGCGACGCGAGTGAGGTCGAGGTGGCGATCACGCTCGAGGCCGCCGGCGTGAAGGCGCGCGTCCTCGACAACGGTCAGGGCTTCGACGTCGAGTCGATGCTCCTGAGCGCGGGTCGCCGCGGGCGGATCGGACTGGCGGGGATCTACGAGCGGGTGCGGCTGCTCGACGGCGCCTGTGACATCGACAGTCGTCCCGGCGGCCCCACGACGATCTCGATCACGCTGCCCCGCTGGAATCCCGAGCAGGGTCGCGCTGCCCCGGGGGTGGCCGCCTGAGGCGCGTCCCTCAGGTGGAGATGAGGCCGTGCTCGTAGGCGTAGCGGACCGCGCCACTGCGGTTCGACACGCCGAGCTTGCGATAGATGTTGGTGAGGTGGAACTTCACCGTGTGCTCGCTGACCCACAGCTCGCTGCTGATCACCTTCGAGGTCTTGCCCCCGGCGACGGCCGTCAGGATCGCGCTCTCGCGCTCGGTCAGCAGGGGAGCGTCGCGGCCCGCCTCGCTTTCGTGCTCGCCCGCGGGGCGGCTGGGGGCGTGGAAGACGGCGCCCCCGGCTGAGACCTGTCGCAGAATCGCTGCGATGTCGGTGGCACCTACGCTCTTGAGGACGTAGGCGTTCGCTCCCGCCAGCAGCGCCGAGTCGATCGACTCGGCATCGTCGCAGGCAGACAGGATCACCGTGCGGACCTCGGGCCAAGACCTGCGAATCTCGCGCACGCATTCCAATCCGTCCGGCTCGGGCATGCGCATGTCCAGCAGCACCACGTCGGGAGCGCGGCGCTCGACGAGCGCGAGCAGCTCCGTTCCCGAGTGCGCCTCGCCGACGACCTCGATGTCGTCGCACGCCTCCAGCGACCGGCGCAGGCCCTGCAGAATCAACGGGTGGTCATCCGCCACCAGCACTTTCAGCGCCGCGTCCAAGTGATGCTCCTCATGCGCAGTGGTCTCTTCTCTGCACCAAGCATCGACCGTCACGGCGGATAACTGAAGGCGGCCCCTGGCTCTAGTCGTGGCCGTGGGTCTCGCCGGCGGCGGCCGGCGGACGCGACTCCTCGGCGAGCGAGGTGATCGTCAGCGAGCCCCGGGCGGAGGACTCGAGCACCTCGGTCGCCTCCTCGAGCGAGCGTGCGTACAGCTCGACGAGCAGGTGCACGATGATGCGGGCGTCGTCTTCGTGCTTGTGAAAGCGCACATGCGTGAAGAACTCGCGCACGCCGTGATCGCCGAAGGCAGCGTAGGAAAGCGCGTCGCCGGCCTCTGGACCCGAGCAGGTCTCGACGTCTTCGGAGTCAACCGTGACGGTGCAGGAGGCAACCCAGGGCGTGCCGGCGATCATCCTTTCCCAGCGGTCCTCGATCGGCTCGACGCGTCCGTTGTTGAAGCCGAGGTGCGGCTGATCGTGCATGCAATCCAGGCACTGCACAACCGCCTCCTGCAGCTCGTCGACGACTTCGGCGCGCTCGCCGGAGTCGGGGTCGATCTTGTGGATGCCCTCGTAGTGGACCTGGACCTCGAGATCCTGCGACCAGCAGCGGTAGCAGCGCAGCCAGCTGCGTGCACTCGTCTCGGCCATCGAGCCCTCCATGCAGCGCATTGTAGGCGGGAGCGCAGGCCCCGCGGCAAACTCGCGCGGGCCCAACGTCCAGGCGCGAGCGCGGCGGCGCCCGATCGCGCAGGCGGCCCCTAGCCGAACGTGAACGCGTAGCCGCTGATGCCGGCAGCGAGGCGCAGGGCGAGGTGATGGCGTTCGTTGCGCGGCAGCGAGACGAGTGAGTAGAGCCGTTGCCCGCGCACCGTCACGATCGAGGAGCGCACGTCGGCGCCCGCGGCGGCGCGGCCGATCGGCCTGCCGTCGAGCAGTACCTGCACCGGCAGCGGCCGACCGCCCGCGGAGCTGAGCACGAGGTAGACGTTCTTGGCCTGGAACTCGACATCGATCCCGGCCCCCGCTCCCGCGAGTGCGGGTTGCGCGGAGATGTTCCAGGTGCCGCTGAAGGCGAAGTCGTTGAGTCCGAGCGCGCCCGTCGCGGCCGGGCCGTAATCGTGGGTTCCGGCGCGCGGGGCGTCGATCCAGCCCTGTGCGCGAGCCGTGCCCAGATAGGTCTCGGGAGTCGCTTCGCGCGACGGGACGATCACGCCGCGGGGATGGCTGCGTCCGCCGACCGGCGCGCCCGCTTCAGCGAGCAGCGCGCGGATCGCCGTTTCGGTCTTGTCGTAGTCGCCCTCGCCAAACGATGCGTAGCGCACCTGGCCGCTCGCGTCGATCAGGTAGTCGGCGGGCCAGTACTGGTTGCCGTAGGCGTTCCAGGTGCCCATGTTGTTGTCCTGCACCACCGGATAGCGCAGCCCGAACTGGCCGATCGCGTTGGCGACATTGCCGGCATCGCGCTCGAACGCGAACTCGGGCGTCTCGACCCCGACGATCGTCAGCCCGGCGCGGCGGTAGGCGGCGTCCCAGGCCTTCAGGTAAGGCAGTGTGCGGATGCAGTTGATGCAGGTGTAGGTCCAGAAGTCGACGAGCACCACGTGGCCGCGGAGCGAGGCGAGCTGCTCGGGGCGCCCGCCGGGCGTGTTGAACCAGCGCTGCGTGTCGGTGAATTCCGGCGCCGGGCCAAGCGCGGGCAGCGCGTGCGCCGTGCTCAGCAGGCTCGCCTGGCTGGCGCTGGGCGAGGCCGCGCGCAGCGAGGTCGCCGAGCCACCGCACGCGGAGGAGCCGTTTGCGGGGGCGAAGCGCGCCCTGCGCCCAGTGATTTCGTGCAGGCGCCCGGTCACTACGGAGGAGCACTCGAGCCCCGCCGTCAGGTTCACGTCGGGGATGTTCTGGGCGACGAACTGGTCGAAGTTGACGTCCAGGTTCGTGACGATTGCGACGGCCGTGAGGATCATGATCAGGCCGAGCGCGCGTTGCAGCGCCGGTCCGCGCCCCGCGCGGCGCACGCGCGCCAGCAGCCGTCTGCCCCCGAGCGAGAGGGCGAGCAGGACGAGCGCCGAGCCGAGCGCGTACGCGAGGGCGAGCGTGACCGTTTTGCCCGATGCCGCGCTCACGGAGATCACCGCGGCGAGGATCGGGCTCGCGCACGGCGTGTAGACGAAGCCGAGCGCACCGCCGACGAGCAGCCCCGAGCCGAATCCGTCTCCGGCTGAGCGCGGCCCGAACCGCGCCAGGCGGGAGAGCGGCGCCTCCAGGCGCGCGGCCACGTTCGGCACGAGCAGCGCCAGCCCGAACGCGAGCAGGACCGCGATCGCGAGGTCGCGCAGCGGATCGCTGCCGAGCCCGACCCCGTCGACGACGTTGGCGACGCCGACGATCGTGACGGTGAAGGTGATCGAGAGCCCGAGCACGATGCCCAATGGCCGTCGGCGGCCGCCCACGGCACCAGCCGAGAGCAGCGCCGGCAGCACGGGCAGCACGCACGGTGAGAGCGCAGTGCCGGCACCGGCGAGCAGGGCGAAGCTGAGCAGGACGATCATCGATTGGCTCTTCGCAAGGCTTCCCCGCCCGCCGCGAGCGTATCGCAGCGCGGGCGGGCGGTGAGCCGGTTCACCGCTTGAGCAGGACGAAGACCGCCGCGAGCGCGAACGCGATCTGGCCGAACGACAGCGCGGTGCCGAGATTCGGCGCGCCGAGGGCGCCGGCCAGCGCGCTTGCCAGCACGAACGCGCCGAACATGATCAACAGGTCTCGTGCCACGTCAGCTCATGCCGGATTGGACCATGCGCGAGCGATCATGGCAGGCGCCGTTCGAGCGTGGCGAGGAGCGTCGGGACATCGAGCCCGGCATCCTCGGCGCGCAGCAGAGCCTCCGCGGCGGCGCGGCCGCCGAGCTCGCGCAGGCCCCGCTCGCCGCGCTCGTGGACGAAGTCGCGCAGCGCGCCCGCGCGGCGCGCATGCAGGCGACGCTCGCTGAGATCGAGCCCCGCGCGATGGCTCTCGAGGGCGGCGAGGAGCTCATCGATACCGCTCGGCGGGGGCAGCGAGGAGATCGTCAGCACGGGCGTCGCGCGCGCTCCAAGCGAGCGCAACGCGGCGCCGAGGTCCCGCCTGGTCGCCGTCGCGATCCGGCCGAGGTCGGCCTTCGTCACGACGAGCACATCGGGGATCTCCATGATCCCGGACTTCAGGAACTGGAGCACGTCGCCGCTGCCCGGCTGCACGACCACGACTACCGTGTCGGCGACGTCGGCGATCTCCGTCTCGGCTTGTCCGACGCCGACCGTCTCGATCACCACCACGTCGAACGCGGCCGCCAGCGCATGGGCGGCCGCACGGGTCGCCCAGGCGAGCCCCCCCAGCCGCTCGCCGGCGGCAGTCGAGCGGATCAGCACGCCGCGGTCGGCAGCGTCGAAGTCGATCCGTGCCCGGTCGCCCAGCAGCGCCCCGCCGGAGCGCCGCGAGCTCGGGTCGACGGCGAGCATCGCCACGGTGTCCCCGCGCTCGCGCCACGCGCGCAGCAGCGCTGAGA
Source organism: Solirubrobacteraceae bacterium (assembly GCA_036498325.1). GTDB lineage: Bacteria > Actinomycetota > Thermoleophilia > Solirubrobacterales > Solirubrobacteraceae > Palsa-744. Next base: position 56,028 of record DASYFR010000020.1, on the reverse strand, counting down.
GCAGCGTCGACTTGCCCGCACCGGGGGGACCGGTGACCCCGATCACGTGCCCCGGCGCCTCGCCGCCGAGCGCGGCCGGGGCAACCTCGTGCAGCAGCGCCGCGGCCTGCTCGCGGTCGGCGCGGGCGGTGCTCTCGAGCAGGTTCAGCGCGGCCGGGGCTGCCTGCAGGTCGCGCTCGCGCAGGCGAGCCCCGAGCGCCGATCCGAGCCCGCCCGCCGAAGCGGGAGGCACTCGCTGCGCTCGCCTGCCCGAACCGGCCCGCGGTGCCCCGCTCACGCCGAGCCGTGGGCGGGTGTGGGGCCCGCGGCGAGCAGCGGTCCCTCAGCGCCGGCTGCCACGAGCTCCACGATGTCTCGCATGATGCGGTTGATGTCGAAGTCCTTCGGCGTGTAGACGGCGGCGACGCCGGCCTCGCGCAGGGCCGCCACGTCCTGCTCGGGAATGATCCCGCCGACGACCACCGGCGCCTGCACGCCGGCCTCGCGCAACGCCTCGATCACCGCCGGGATCAGCTCGCGGTGCGAGCCGGACAGGATCGACAGCCCGATCACGTGGACGCCCTCCTGCAGCGCTGAGGCGGCGATCTGCGCGGGCGTCAGACGGATGCCTTCATAGACGACATCCATGCCGGCGTCGCGCGCGCGCACGGCGATCTGCTCGGCGCCGTTGGAGTGCCCATCGAGGCCCGGCTTGCCGACGAGGATCTTGGGGCGGCGTCCGAGCTTCTCCTGCAGCTCGGCGACCTGTGCGCGCAGCTCGTCGATCTCCTCGTCGCCCCTCACCGCGGCCGCCTCGCCGACGCCCGTGGGCGCGCGATAGCTGCCGAACACCTCGCGCAGTGTGCGCGACCACTCGCCCGTGGTGGCGCCCGCGCGGGCGGCCTCGATCGTCGCCTCCATCAGGTTCTCGCTCGTGTCGTTCGCGCGCGCGGCGGCGGCCAGCGCTGCCAGCGCACCGTCGACGGCAGCCTGGTCGCGCTCGGAGCGCCAGCGGCGCAGCTCCTCGATCTGCTGTGCTTCGAGCGCCGGGTCGACGACCAGGATTCCCCCCTCGGCGTCGGCAGTCAGCGGCGAGGTCTCAGACTCCGTGTAGCGGTTCAGCCCCACGACGACCTGCTCGCCCGCCTCGATCCTGCGGATTCGCTCGCGATGCGAGTCGACGAGCGCGGCCTTCATGTAGGGCACGGCCTCGACCGCGCCGCCGTGCTCGGCGACGACCGCCATCTCGCCGCGGGCGCCGTCGAGCAACTCCTCGACGAGCCCGGCCATCACGTGGGAGCCCTCGAAGATGTCGGGGTACTCGAGCAGGTCGGTCTCGAAGGCCAGGATCTGCTGGATCCGCAGCGACCACTGCTGGTCCCATGGCCGCGGCAGTCCGAGCGCCTCGTTCCAGGCCGGCAGCTGGATCGCGCGCGCGCGGGCGTCGCGTCCGAGCGTCACCGCGAGGGCCTCGAGGACGATCCGCTGCACGTTGTTCTCCGGCTGGGCCTCCGTCAGTCCGAGCGAGTTGACCTGCACGCCGTAGCGGAAGCGCAGGTGCCGCGGGTCCTCGACGCCGTAGCGCTCACGTCCGAGCTCCTCCCAGAGGATCGACATCGCGCGCAGCTTGGCGTGCTCCTCGATGAAGCGAACGCCGGCATTGACGAAGAACGACATGCGCCCGAAGACCTGTTCCATGCGCGCCTCGCCGTCGGCTCCCTGGCCGACTCGCTCGCGGACGGCATCGAGCACCGCGATCGCGTTGCTGATCGCGTAGGCGATCTCCTGCACGGGCGTCGCCCCGGCCTCCTGCAGGTGGTAGGAGCAGATGTTGATCGGGTTCCACTTCGGCACGTGCTCGACCGTGTAGGCGATCATGTCGGCGATCAGGCGCATCGATGGAGCGGGCGGGAAGGCGTAGGTTCCGCGCGCGAGGAACTCCTTGATGATGTCGTTCTGGGTGGTGCCCTGGAGGCGCTCCTGCGCCACCCCCTGCTCCTCGGCGACGACGATGTAGAGCGCCAGCAGCCAGGCGGCGGTGGCGTTGATCGTCATCGAGGTGTTCATCTCCCCGAGCGGGATGCCGTCCATCAGCGCGGCCATGTCGCCGCGGTGGGACACGGGCACGCCGACCTTGCCGACCTCGCCGCGGGCGAGCTCATCGTCGGGGTCATAACCGGTCTGGGTGGGCAGGTCGAAGGCAATCGACAGGCCCGTCTGTCCCTTCTCGAGGTTGCCGCGGTACAGCTCGTTGGAGGCCTTCGCCGTCGAGTGGCCGGCGTAGGTCCGCATCATCCACGGGCGGTCGCGCTCCGGCAGCCGCGGCTCGTGCTCGGCGCTCATACGTTCATTGTACGGTCGCGCCGCGAGCTTTATCCTCCCCGCCATGGATCAGACGATCGAGGCTCCGCGCGTGAGCGGCCCCGGGACGGGCGTGGGCGGCGACTGGCGCGTGATCGTGCGCAACGACGACCACAACACCTTCGAGCACGTCGCCCGCACGCTCGCCCGCTTCATCCCCGGCGTCTCGCTCCAGCGCGGCATGGAGATAGCCAACGTGATCCACACATCCGGGCGCGCGATCGTCTACAGCGGCCAGCAGGAGACCGCCGAGCACTACTGGGAGCAGCTCAAGGGCGCAGGCCTGACGATGGCCCCGCTCGAGCAGGGCTGAGAGAGCGCGGGACGGTCGGCCCGCCCGCCCCGCGGCTGCGCGAGGCACGCTGCGCGGCAGCGGCGCCTAGGTGATGTCGCCGGTGCGCACGTCGTTGCCCGCGCCGTTGCCATGGCCGTTGCCGCTCGTGACGGGCTCGCCGATGACCGCGCCGGAGGCGGACAGGTCCCACCAGCCGTACAGCACCGGCACCTGGTACCAGCTGGCGTGGATCGTGCGGAAGTAGGTCATCTCCGGGCCCTCCCAGAAGCGTTCCCAGCCGAGGTACTCCTCGAAGGCGGCGAGCTGCTGGAAGCGGTAGCGATCGTCGCGCGAGCGGTAGACCGCATAGGAGCTCGCCCCATAGCGGAGCGCCGTCGCGGCGACCTCGCCGAGGGCCGGCTCGAAGGCGTCGGGACGGAAGCCGGTGGCGTACCACGGGACGATCACCGTCCCGGGCATCAGGCGCCGACCTCCGCGCGGATCGCGCCGGGCCCCTCGGCGGTCTTGCCCTGGCCCTCGGAGTCGGCCCCGACGAGGATCGAGATCTTGCCGAGGTGCTTGTTTTCGAGCATCAGCTGATGCGCTTCGGCGACGCCCTCGAAGCCGAGCGTACGCCACAGCACCGGGCGGATCTGGCCGCTCTCGATCAGCTCGTTGGCCTTGGTGCACTCCCACGCGTTGGCGAAGTGCGAGCCGAGGATCTCCTTCTGGCGCATCCACAGGTAGGCGACGTTGAAATCCAGGTCGATCCCGGTGGTGCCCGCGCAGATCACGATTTTCCCGAACGTCTTGGCGGTGAAGACGGATGTCGGGAAGGTGGCCTTGCCGACGTGCTCGAAGACGATGTCAGGGGCGTCCCCGAGGATCTCCTTGACGCGCTTGGCGAAGTCACGCGAGACCTTGAAGCGCGCGCTCTCCTCCTCCGGGCTCTCGCCGCCCTTGCGCATCATTCCTGCGAACTCATTGCGGTCGATGTAGTCGACGGCGCCGAGACGCTTGACGAGCTCGCCCTTCTCCGGCGAGGAGACGACGCCGACGCTGCGCGCTCCGGCGGCCGCACAGAGCTGGGTGGCGAACACACCGAGACCGCCTGCGGCGCCCCAGATCAGCACGTTGGCTCCAGGCTGGAGCTTGCAGCGGCTGATCAGCATGCGGTAGGCGGTGAAGTAGACGAGGCCGTAGGAGGCCGCCTCCTCCCACGTCAGCGCCGCGGGCTTGGGCAGCAGCTGCTGGGCTTGCACCTTGGTGAACTGGGCAAAGGATCCCCACGTTGTCTCATAGCCCCAGATCTTCTGCGACGGCGCGGCCATCGGGTCGAGGCCGTGCACCTCGGGGTCCTCATAGGAGGCCTGGTTGCAGTGCACCACGACCTCATCGCCGGGCTTCCAGCGGGTTACACCGGCGCCGACCTTCCAGACGACGCCGGATGCGTCCGAGCCGCCGATGTGGTGGCCGAACTCCGGGTGGTCGCCGTAGCGCATCACCGACACGGGCTTGCCGAGGGCCGCCCACACGTTGTTGTAGTTCACGCCCGCCGCCATCACGCGCACGATCACCTCGAAGGCACCGGGCTCGGGCACCTCGATCTCCTCGAGTTGGAAGGCATCGCGCGGTTCGCCGAAGCGCTCCTCGCGGATGACCCATGCGGCCATCGTCGCGGGCAGCTCGCCCGGCTCGACGTCTACGGATGACACTTGTTGCAGATCGATCGCCACGTGCGCTGGAACCTCGCCGGTCGGGGTCAGGGAAGAGCAGCAATCCTACCCCGGGCGGGCTCTGCGGTGTGTCCGGCCCCGGCGCGCGCTCGTCCACCACGGCCAACTTCTTCGAGTGGGGCGAAGCGATGCCGCGGGCCCAGCCTCACCGTCGGCGGGGTGCCCGAGCAGGCCGCCGCCGAGCTCAGACGTGCAGCGGCTCGCGCTCGCCGGCGGCCTCCGGCTCGGGCTCGGGCTGCGCCGGGCGCACGTGGCGCGGGGCACCGCCGGCCCCCGCTTGCGCGGCGGGGCCCTCACCCGCGGGCGCGCGCGCGGCGATCAGCTTCCACGCCGCCAGCGCGCCGAGCAGCGCCACGATCGACCCGAGACGCAGCCCGTATTGCAGCGCGTAGACGAACGCGCTCTGGCCCGCATCGATGATGTGTGCGCTTGCTCCGTGCGGCGCTTGACCGGATCCGAGCCCTTCTGCCAGGCGTGCGCGCGCGGAGCCCGGTAGGTGCGGCAGCAGCTGGTCGATCCGCGTGCGCCCGAGCGTCGCGACCATCGCGCCGAGCACGGCCACGCCAAAGGTGCCGCCGACCATCCGGTTCATCGAGAGGATCCCCGAGGCCACTCCGGCCTTCGCCTGGGCGACAGCGTTCATCGCAGCCGTACTCATGGGCGACATCACGAAGGCCATGCCGATGCCCATCAGGATGAAGCCCGGAAGCAACGTGCCGTAGCCGCTGGAGACCGTCAGCTGGGACTGCCAGAAGAGCGCGCCCGAGACCGACAGGAGCCCGAAGACAATCAACGGACGCGGACCGACGCGATCCGCCAGGCGCCCGGCGAGCGGGGCGAGCAGGACGATCATCAGCGTCGAGGGCAGAAAGCGAACGCCGGCCTGCAGCGGCGAGAAGCGGAGCACGTTCTGCATGTAGAGGGCCATGAAGAAGAACATCGCGAGCATCGCGAAGCTGACGATGAAGGCGACGATGTTCGCGCCGAGGAACGTGCGCGAGCGGAAGAAGCTGAAGTCGACCATCGGTGAGGACTGGCGGTGCTCGACCACGGCGAAGGCCGCGAGTCCGATCACCGCCACGGCCAGCAGCTCGATCTCGCGGGCCGAGCCCCAGTGCCAGGCGTTGCCCTCCACGAGCGCCAGCACGAGTGCGGCGAGCCCGATCGTGAGCGTGCTCACGCCGGGCAGGTCGATCCGCTGCGCGACGGTCTCATCGCGCGACTCGCGGACCGCGAAGAGGGCGACGAGGACAGCGCCGACGGCGACGGGAAGGTTGAGGAAGAAGATCGACTGCCAGCTGACGCTCTCGACGAGCAGGCCGCCGACGACGGGGCCGATTGCCAGCGCCATCGCCGACACGCCGGCCCAGGTGCCGATCGCCTTGCCCCGCTCGGCCGGGGGAAAGGCGTTCGTGATGATCGACAGGGTCGCCGGCATCATCATCGCCGAGCCGACGCCCTGAACGGCGCGCCAGCCGACCAGCCAGGTGTCGCTCGTGGCGAAGCCGATCGCCGCGCTCGAGCCCGCGAAGACGACCACCCCAGCCAGGAATATCCGCCGCCGCCCGAACAGATCACCGAGGCGCCCGCCGGTCACGAGCAGCACGGCGAAGGACAGCGTGTAGGCGTTGACGGTCCACTCCAGCGAGGAGGTGGAGGCGTGCAGGCTGCGCTGGATCGAGGGCAGCGCGACGTTGACCGCGGTGTTGTCGAGCATGATCATGAAGAGCGCGAAGCACATCGCCCCGAGCGCCCACCAGCGGCGGTTGTCCTCGTTCATCTGCAGCGAACGGATGCGCTCGGTCACCGATGCGCTCGCTTCCTGGTCGGCCTGTAGGCCGCGATGTCGGCGCGGCGCTCGAGGATCATCTCGAGCGCGTGCTCGAGCGCGGCGGCCTCCTCCTCGCCGAGCGAGCTCATCAGCTCGGCGAGCGCCGACAGACGCGCCTCGTTGAGCGCGAGCGGCACCCTGCGCCCGGTGTCAGTCAGGCGCACGCGCTTCATGCGGCGGTCCTCGGCGTCCTCCTCACGGTCGACCAGGCCGCGCTCATACAGTCCGTCGACGGCCCGGCTCGCGGCCGGCAGGGACAGACCGAGCGAATCGGCGAGCGCCTTGACAGAGCGACCGCTTCCGTCGGACTCGAGCGCGCACAGCGTCTTGATCTGGGTGAACGACAGATCGAGCTCGGCGATCGTGTTGAAGGTGCCCAGGTTCGCCGTGCGCATCAGGAAGCTGGCGAGCGCGTACATGTTGCGCGTCAGCTCCCGACGGCTGATCGGGGCGCCGACCTCATCGCTCCCTGGGTTCGCTGCAGTTACTTGCATTGACGCAACCATATCAGCAGCGCAATGGTTGCTTGTGTGTCAGCGATCACACAGCGCTGCCGGTCAGGCGCCGGCGAAGGGCAGCTCGAGCACCTCGGCGCTGGCACCCTCCTCGCCCGCCTGCACGGTGCTGCCCGGCTCGGCCTCGCGGCGCACCAGCGCCAGCCCGATCGGTCCGAGACGGGGGGAGACGGCGCTGCTCGTCAGGCGGCCCACGGCGCGTTCGCCGAGGCGCAGCTCGGCGCCCGGCGCGAGCGGCTGGGAGAGCTGCAGCCCGCGCAGGTGGCGGTTCGGCTTGCCCCTGTAGAACAGTCGCGCGACCGTCTCCTGACCGACGTAGCAGCCCTTCGTGAAGCTCACCGCGCGCTCGTTGAGGCCGGCCTCCTGGGGGATCACCCCGTCGTCCAGGTCGACGCCGTAGCGCGGGTGCCCGCGCTCGATCCGCAGGCACTCGGCAGCTTCCTCGGCGACGGGGCTCGCCCCGCGCGCGCGCAGGGCCTGGGCCAGCGCAGCGGTGTCCGACGCGGCGCACAGCAGGTCGATGCCGGCATCGCTGCGCACCGCCCGCGCCGGCACCCCCGCGACCGCGACGCGGGTGTGCCGGTGCTCCTCCGCGCCGGGCAGCTCGACGCCCGCGACCTCCTCGGCGCGTGGGCCGATCAGCGACAGCAGGCCGCTCTCGACGGTGCGCTTGTGCAGCTCGACGTCGTAGCCGACCTTGTAGCGGCGGATCATGTCGAAGAGCGCCTGCAGGCATGCGCGCTCGGTGTCGAGCAGCAGCTCGCAGGGGGGATCATCGTCGGTCCCGGCCGCCGCGAGGATGCGCACGTCGCCGAGCATCTTGCCCTTGTGCGTCAGAAACGCGGCGTAGCAGCCCTCGCCTGCCGCGAGGCTGGCGAGCTCGTTCGTGACCTGGCCGTTGAGGAAATCAACGGCATCGGTGCCGGTGAGCGCGAGCTTGCCGCGGTCGGAGCGATCGAGCAGCCCGCAGCCGTGGAGGAGGGTCTCGTAGCCGCTCGCGAGCGCGTGTGTGTCGGTGCTTGCCATTGCTTCGAGAATAGCCGCGCTAGGCTTCCCGCCAATGGCGCTCGCCGAGACCTTCCAGTGCGTCGTCGACTCGCTGCCCGCCGACTGGACGGACCTGGAGCTGGACATGCGCATCGCCGACGAGTCGCGCTACGTCGAGGCCGCGCTTTACCTGGCGACGTGCAACGCGCGCCCGTACTCGCACCACGACTGGCACTGGCGGCTGCTCGTCGCGCACAACTTCGGCCACGCCGCATCGGCGCAGACGGTGCACGGGGCCCTGCGCCTGCTGGACGAGGCCGGCATCGAGGGCGAGCTCGTCGTGCGCGAGACGCGCAGCGGAAGGGTCGAGGTCACGCACGGGTGGGGCCGCCCGCAGTCGGCGCGCGAGGAGTTTCGCCGCCTGCGCGCGCAGTAGCGATGGCGCGCGTGCTCGCGCTCACCGCCGATCTGATGTTCGGCTCGCGTCTGCACGGCGGGCTCGCTGCCGCCGGTCACGAGCTGGAGTTGATCGGCGATCAGCAGAAGCTGGACGCGCGCCTGGCCGACGAGGGCGCCCCGGCGCCGGAGCTGCTGATCTTCGACCTCACCGACGAGCGCCTCGACGGAGCCGCCGCGCTCGAAGCGCTACGCAGCGCCGGGCAGCTCGGGTTGCTCCCGGCGCTCGCCTTCTACTCCCATGTCGACGTCGCCGTGCGCGAGCGCGCCGAGCGGGCCGGCTTCGACCTCGTCGTGCCGCGCTCGCGCATGGCGCGGGAGGGGCCCGCGCTCGTCGGCGCGCTGATCGAGCGCGGCGGCGGAACCTCGCGCTAGGCGCTCGCGGCGGTACGAGCGCTGCGCAGGAGCGGGTGCTCCGGTGAGGCGCCCGGGCCGGCGAGGGCACGCACGTCGCGCACCTCCAGGCGCTCGCCGCAGCGCGCGCAGATGCGGTGATCGTCGACGCTGCCGCCGCAGTCGCGGTGTTCGAGCACGATCGGCGGACCGGCGGGCGCGGCGGCGTGGCGATCGCCCCATTGCATCAACGCGACGATCGTCGGCCACAGATCCAGGCCCTTGTCGGTGAGGCGGTACTCGTAGCGCGCCGGGCGCTCCTGATATGCGCGCCGTTCGAGCACGCCCTGCTCGACGAGGCTGCGCAGCCGGCTCTGCAGCACGTTGCGGGCGATCCCGAGGTTCTGCTGCATCTCCTCGAAGCGGCGCAGCCCGAGCATGACATTGCGCACGATCAGCAGCGACCAGCGCTCGCCGACGACGTCGAGCGTGGCGGCGACGCTGCAGGTCTGGCTTTCGTAGCGGTTTCCGAGCACACCCCTAGGATAGCCGCGTCAGTTGCATGATGCAACTCTTGTGCTAGGGTCGATTGCGTGATGCAACGGAAGTGGCGAGTCTCCCTGATCGTGTGTGTCGGGGTGTTCATGTCGAGCCTCGACCTGTTCATCGTCAACATCGCCTTTCCGGCGATCGCGCGGCACTTCGGCGGTGCCTCGCTGGCCTCGCTGTCGTGGATCCTCAGCGGCTACGCGATCGTCTTCGCAGCGCTGCTCGTGCCCGCGGGCCGCTGGGCGGATGCGTTCGGGCGCAAGCGTGCCTTTCTGCTCGGCCTGGGCGTGTTCGTCGGCGCGAGCGCCGCGTGTGCGCTGGCGCCTTCGGTTGGCCTGCTGATTGCGGCGCGCGTGGTCCAGGCAGCGGGCGGCGCGCTGATGCTGCCGACATCGCTCGGGCTGATGCTGCCCGAGTTCGGCCCGCACGAGCGCCACGTCGCGATCGGGGCGTGGGCCGCCACCGGAGGCATCGCCGCGGCCGCCGGACCGCCGCTCGGCGGTCTGCTCGTGCAGGCCGACTGGCGCTGGGTGTTCCTCGTGAACGTGCCGATCGGACTGCTCGGGCTGGCGTTCGGACTGCGTACGCTGGCGGAGCGCCGGGAGCCTGGCGCAGCGCGCCCCGACGTGCTCGGTGCGGGCGCGCTGATCGTCGCGATCGCAGCACTGGTGGTGGCGATCGTGAAGGGTCAGGAATGGGGCTGGGGGTCGGCGAGGACAGTCGTGCCGGCGCTCGTCACGGCAATCCTGCTTCCGGCGATCTGGTGGCGCTCGGAGCGTCACCCGGCGCCGATCATCGAGCCCGCGATGCTGCGCGTACGGAGCTTCGGGCTGGCGGTCGGCGCGTCTGTGGTCTTCTTCGGCGGCTTCGGCGCGATGCTGCTCGCGGGCGTGCTGTTCCTGACCTCGGTGTGGCACGAGGGGGTGCTGACGGCGGGACTGATGCTGTTCCCCGGACCGGCGATGGCGACGGCCTTCAGTGTGCCCTCCGCTCGGCTCGGCGCGCGCTACGGCTACCGCCTGCCCGGCGTCGTCGGATCGCTGATGTTCGCGGCGGGCTCGCTGTGGTTCATCACGCGCACCGGCGACCGACCGGCCTTCCTGACGGAGTACCTGCCCGGATCGATGATCGGGGGTGCCGGGGTGGGCCTCGTGATCCCGACCCTGACCGGCGCCGGAGCATCGTCGCTTGCACCTGAGCGCTTCGCCACCGGCGCGGCGATCCTGACGATGGGCCGTCAGATCGGGGCCGCGCTCGGCGTGGCGATCCTCGTGGCGGTGCTCGGCGCCTCCACGACCAGCGCGGCCGACTTTCACACCGCCTGGCTGATCACCGTGGGCGGCGGGATCGCGACGGCGCTCGCGCTGGCGGCGATTGGGCCGCCTGTGCGCGGCGCCGCAGTCATCCCCGAGCCGATCGCCGATCCGCTGGTCGCCGAGCCGCTGGTGGCGGAGCCGCTGGCCGCCGGGCCGATGGCCGCAGAGGAGGCTGCGTGAGCGCACCCGCGCGGGCGCGGACGGGGGCGCGCCGGCGCTCATTCACCTGGGCGGATCCCGGCCCGGGGGCAGAGGCGGGACGCCAGTTGGCGGGGCTCGACTACATGCGGAGGATCGCGGACGGGACGATCCCCCCGCCACCGATCGCCGAGCTGTTCGGCTTCACGATCGTCGCGGCCGACCACGGCCGGGCAGTGTTCGCGATGGAGCCTGCCGAGTGGATGTACAACCCGCTCGGGACGGTCCACGGCGGCGTGGCAGCGACGCTGCTGGACTCCTGCATGGGCTGCGCTGTGCACACGACGCTGCCTGCCGGTGTCGGCTACACGACCGCCGATCTGCAGGTCCGCTACACCGGCGCGATGTCCGCCACGACCGGTCGCGTGCTCGCCGAAGGGCGCGTGGTTCACGCGGGCGGGCGCACGGCGACCGCCGAGGGCCGCCTGTTCGTAGCGGGTGGTGAGAGGCTGATCGCCCACGCCACCACGGGCTGCCTGATCCTCCGCTAGTTGCCGCCTACGAGCGTCGGTCTGTCGTGAGCCGGCGGGCTTGCGGGAGCGCAGCGCTGCCCCTACGATTGACCGCGTGATCATCACGACCATGAACGATCTGCCCGGCTATGAGATCGAGGAGGTCATGGGCGAGGTCTTCGGCCTGACGGTGCGTGCGCGCAACATCGGGTCACAGCTGGGAGCCGTCGTGAAGTCGCTCGTCGGGGGCGAGCTGAAGGGGATGACCAAGATGCTCGCGGCCGGACGCGTGCACGCGCAGGAGCGACTGGTCGAGGCGGCCGAGGAGAAAGGCGCCAGCGCGATCATCGCCTTTCGCTTCGACACCTCCGAGCTCGGTGGCAACTGGACCGAGATCTGCGCGTACGGCACGGCCGTGCGAGCCGTCAAACGCTAGCCGCGCATCGCGAACTCATGACGCACCGCGCCGTCGTGGCGCCGAGCACGCCGACGGCGTGGCCGGCGTAGAGGAGTAGGACGCTCAGCTGGCCGGCAGCGCGGCGTCCCCGCCGAGATCCTGCTGCTCGACGGCGAGCGGATCGAGTGGGACGAGCGCGGCGTTGGCCACGCGCTCGAAGCGCTCGGAGCGATGCCCCGCCCGCCGCGTGAGCGCCGCACGGATCACCATGCCGTGACACACGACCAGCGCCGGCAGCTCGCCCGCCTCGATCTCCTGCAGGGCCTCGTTGACGCGCTCGTCCTGTTCGGAGAAGGACTCCCCCCCGGGAAACGCGAAGCTGGGATCGGCCGAGGCGAACGCGTCGAACAGCTCCTCCGCTTCGGCGCGCACCTCGGCGAAGCTGCGGTTCGTCCAGTCGCCCGCGTCTGTCTCCATCAGGCGCGCGTCCTCGCGCGGCTGCAGCCCGATCCTGGCGCCGACGATGTCCGCGGTTTCGCGAGCGCGCAGCAGCGGGCTGCACCACAGCACGCGGAACTCGTGCTCGGCGGCGCGCTCGGCCAGCTCCGCCGCCTGCGCTCTGCCGGTCGCGTTCAGCGGCACCGGCAGGTGGCCCTGGAAGCGCCCCTCGAGGTTGTAGGCGGTCTGGCCGTGGCGGGCGAGATAGACCTGCGTGAGCGGCGGGGCGATCAGGGCCGGTCGAATCTGTCGAGGCTCATGACCTTGTCCCAGGCGGCGGCGAAGTCACGCACGAACTGCTCGCCGGCGTCGTCGGCCGCATAGACCTCCGACAGTGCCCGCAGCTGTGAGTTCGAACCGAACACGAGGTCGACGGAGGTGGCGGTCCACCTGAGCTCGCCGCTCGCGCGGTCGCGCCCCTCGTAGACCTGCTCGGCCGAGTCCGACGCCTCCCATACGGTGCCGATGTCGAGCAGGTTGACGAAGAAGTCGTTGCTCAGCGTGCCCGGACGGTCGCTGAAGACGCCATGCCGGGACTGCCCGAAGTTCGCGTTCAGCGCGCGCATGCCGCCGATCAGCACCGTCATCTCCGGGGCCGTCAGCCTCAGCATGAAGGCGCGCTCGAGCAGCGCGTACTCGAGCGAGAACGGCTCGCCCGCACGGATGTAGTTGCGGAACCCGTCGACGGTCGGCTCGAGCACGGCAAAGGACTCCGCGTCTGTCTGCTCCTGCGAGGCGTCGGTGCGCCCGGGCGTGAAGGGGACGGTGAGCTCGACTCCGGCGTTCTGCGCGGCGCGCTCGACAGCCGCGCACCCGCCGAGCACGATCAGGTCGGCCAGCGACACCCGCTTGCCCGCCGGCTGCGAGGCGTGGAACTCCTGCTGGATCTGCTCGAGCGTCTGCAGCGCCGTGGCGAGCTCACCTGGCTCAGCCCACTCCCAGTCCTTCTGGGGGGCGAGGCGAATGCGGGCGCCGTTGGCACCGCCGCGCTTGTCGCTGCCGCGGAACGAGGCTGCCGAGGACCAGGCGGTCGCGACGAGCCGCGACACCGACAGCCCTGCCGCCAAGATCTTCTCCTTGAGCGCGGCGACGTCGGCATCGTCGATCAGCTCGTGATCGACGGCGGGCACCGGGTCCTGCCACAGCTGCGCCTCCGGGATCCACGGCCCGAGGTAGCGCGAGACCGGGCCCATGTCGCGGTGCAGCAGCTTGTACCAGGCCTTCGCAAACGCCTCCGCGAGCTCGTCGGGGTGCTCGTAAAAGCGCCGCGCGATCGGCTCATAGACGGGGTCGAACCTCAGCGCCAGGTCGGTCGTCAGCATCATCACCGGGGAGCGTTTCGAGGAATCGTGCGCGTCCACCACGAGGTCGTCGGGCTCGGGGTCCCTCGGAGTCCACTGCTTTGCCCCTGCCGGGCTCTCAGTCAGTTGCCACTCGTAGCGGAAGAGGTTGTCGAGGAAGTCGTTGTTCCACTTCGTCGGCTCGCTCGTCCAGGCGCCCTCCGGGCCGCCCGTCAGCATGCGCACGCCGTTGCCGTTGCGCTGCAGGCTGCCCTTCCAGCCAAGGCCCTGCTCCTCCAGCGGCGCTCCCTCGGGCTCGGGGCCGAGGAGCTTCGGGTCGACCGCGCCATGGGTCTTGCCGAACGTGTGGCCGCCGACGATCAGTGCGACGGTCTCCTCGTCGTTCATCGCCATGCGGGCGAACGTCTCGCGGATGTCGCGGGCCGACGCGACCGGGTCGGGGTTGCCGTTGGGCCCCTCCGGGTTCACGTAGATGAGCCCCATCTGCACCGCGCCGAGCGGCTTGGCCAGCTGTCGCTCGCCGCTGTATCGCTCGTCACCCAGCCACGTGTCCTCGGAGCCCCAGAAGATCTCTTCGGGCTCCCAGATGTCCTCGCGCCCGAAACCAAAGCCGAATGTCTCAAAGCCCATCGACTCGATCGCGACGTTGCCCGCGAAGACGAGCAGGTCGGCCCAGGAGAGCTTGCGGCCGTAGCGCCGCTTGATCGGCCACAGCAGCCGCCGCGCCTTGTCGAGGCTCGCGTTGTCCGGCCAGCTGTTCAGCGGCGCGAAGCGCTGCGCGCCCTGGCCGCCCCCGCCGCGGCCGTCGGCGATGCGGTAGGTGCCGGCGGCGTGCCAGCTCATGCGGATGAACAGCGGGCCGTAGTGCCCGTAATCGGCCGGCCACCAGTCCTGGGAGTCGCGCATCAGCGCGATCAGGTCGCTTCTGAGCGCCTCCAGGTCGAGCGTCGCGAACTCCTTCGCGTAGTCGAAGTCGTCGCCCATCGGGTCCGACAGCGGCGACTGCCTGTGCAGCACGCTCAGGTCGAGCTGGTTCGGCCACCAGTCGCGGTTCGTCCTCGGGTGGGCCACCGCGGGAGTGGGGCTCGGAATCGCCGGGTTCTCGCTCTCAGTCATTTCGCTCCTGTCGCTCTCTGGTCGAAGTTGCCTCGGCGGGGTCCATCCTCGGCGACGAGCAACGAGGGTACTAAGGGATCGGCCGAGGGCGAGGCCGTGGATGGTGCCGGGGCCGCATGCGGCCCCGGCAGGACCCGCACATGTGCGGGTCCTTGCCTGCCGGTGCATGCACCGGCAGCCCTGGTGGCGCATGCGCCACCAGGATCTGCGTGAGAGGCTCTCCGGATGAACCGCGCGCTCATCCTGACCGGCGCGCCGGGTGCCGGCAAGTCCGCGGTGCTCGATGCGCTCGCGACGCTGCTGGAGATCGAGGCGACCGAGCACGGCGCGATCGAGAGCGAGCAGCTCGCCCGCGGGCTGCCCCTGCTGGACGCCGAGGCGTGGACGGCGCAGCTCGCGTCCGTGCTCGCCATCCAGCGTCGGGCAGGGCGCAGCCTGTTTCTGATCGTCGCGACGACCGAAACCGAGCTGCAGCTGCGCGCCGTGCTCGACGCCACGCGGGCCGAGCGCTCGCTGGTCATCGCGCTGCAGGCACCCGCCGAGCTGATTGCGGAGCGCTTGGCGCTTCGCGAGCCCGACGGCTGGCCCGGCGAGCTCCGCCTGATCGCGCACGCTCGCGCGCTCGCCGATGTGATCCCACGGCTCGCGGGCGTCGACGCGGTCATCGACACGACCGCGCGAGCTCCTCAGGAGGTCGCCGCCGAGATCCGCCGGGAGATGTCGCGCGGCGAGCTGATCCCGGTGGCGCGAGACGTCCGAGCCGGCGCCGATTCCGCGCCGGAGTAGCCCGGTGGCCAGTCCGCCGCGTCATAGACTTCAGACATGCGCCGCCGCGTCACCTTTTCGCGCAACCTGACGCTGTCGCTGTCGCGTACTTGCCGCTGCTACTGCAAGTACTGCTCTTTCGCTACCCACACCGCGCACCTGTATGCGCCGGATGAGGTCCTCGAGATCCTCGACGGTGCCGCCAAGCGCCAAATCAAGGAGCTGCTCGTCCTCACCGGCGAGCGGCCCGAGGTCAACCCCGAGGTCCGCGCGCGCCTGCAGGAGCACGGCCACGACGACTTCACCTCCTACGTCGTGTGGGTCTGCGAGCGCGCGCTCGAGCGGGGCCTGTTGCCGCACACCAACCTCGGCGTGCTCTCACGCGAGGACCTCGCGCGCCTGCGCGAGGTGACGGCCTCGCAGGGGCTGATGCTGGAGTCGATCTCAGAGCGGCTGATGGAGACGGTGCACGCGGGCTCGCCGACGAAGCACCCAGCCCGTCGCCTGGAGACGATTCGTGCGGCGGGCGAGCTGCGGATTCCCTTCACGAGCGGGATCCTCGTGGGCATCGGCGAGAGCGAGCAGGAGCGGATGGCCTCGCTGGAGGCGCTCGCCGCCGTTCACGCAGAGCACGGACACATCCAGGAGCTGATCCTGCAGAACTTCGTGCCCCACCAGCGCTACTACGGACAGGAGCCCGCCGAGATCGCGGACGCGGCCGCGCGCGAATACTGGCGCACCGGCGTCGCGGAGAACCGCCCGGAGTTGCCGCTGCCGGAGTGGGCGAGCGCGGTGAGCATCGAGGACATGAAGCGCCTGATCGCAGAGACTCGGCGGCTGATGCCCGACGTGGGCATCCAGATCCCGCCGAACCTCGCCGACTGGTGGGGCGAGCTCGTGGCGGCTGGGGCAAGCGACCTCGGCGGCCTGTCGGCGAACGGCGATCACATCTCCCCCGAGCATCCCTTCCCCTCGCCCCATCAGGTGCGCAAGGAGCTGCAGCGCGACGGCGTCGCGCTGACCGAGCGCCTGTGCGTGTATCCGGCCTTCATCGATCCCGAGTGGCTGGCGCCGGCGGTGCTCGACACGATCAAGGCGAGCTACTGGAGCTTCATCCCACGGCGCGGTTCCGGGCGCACCGAGCCGCCCGCGCCGATCCGTTCGGACCTCGTCGGCGCAGCGACCGAGAAGGGCCGTGAAGGGATCGCCCTGAGCGCCGATGAGCTCACGGCGATGTTCGCCGAGACACGTCCCGAGGCGATCGAGGAGATGCGCCAGGCCGCCGACGAGCTGCGCGCGGAGCTCGCCGGGGAGACCGTCACGTTCGTCGTCAACCGCAACATCAACGTCTCCAACATCTGCACCGTCGGCTGCGCCTTCTGCGGCTTCGGCCAGGGCAAGCGCTCGCCCGACGCCTACGAGCACGACGAGCGCGACTTCGTCGCGCGGATCCACGACGCGCTCGCCTACGGCGCCACCGAGCTGTGCATCCAGTCAGGCATCCATCCGGACTGGACGCTCGAGGACTACCTCGGCTGGCTGCGCCTGGCCAAGGACACTGCCGCGCGCGCCGGCGCGGAGCTGCACCTGCACGCCTACAGCCCGATGGAGATCGCGCACATGTGCGACATCTCCGGGCTGGCGCCGGCGGAGGTCTTCGCGCGCCTGCGCGACGCCGGGCTCGGCTCGACGCCGGGAACCGCCGCCGAGGTGCTCCACGACGGCGTCCGCGAGCGCATCTCGCCGAACAAGCTGCCGGTCGCGCGCTGGGTGCAGATCATCGAGGCCTCCCATCGCGCGGGCCTGCGCTCGACGGCGACGGTGATGTTCGGCCACATCGAGGAGCCATGGGAGCTCGCCGAGCACATGCGAGTCGTGCGCGAGCTGCAGCAGCGCACCGGTGGGATCACGGAGTTCGTGCCGCTGTCCTTCATCCCCTTCCAGACGCTGCTCGGCCGCACGCACGGCGTGGAGGAGATCTCCCGCGAGGAGAACCTCAAGCACACCGCCGTCTTCCGCCTCGCGCTCGGGCGCAGCGTCGCCAGCGTGCAGGCGAGCTGGGTGAAGATGGGCCTCGACGCCGCCACCGAGGCGCTGCGCTGGGGCGTCAACGACCTCGGCGGCACGCTCATGGAGGAGTCGATCAGCCGCCTCGCCGGCAGCTACCACGGCACCAGGCTCGACCCCGACCAGCTGATCGCCGCCGCCCACGACGCCGGCCGCCCGGCCGCCGAGCGCACGACCCTGTACGAGATCCGCCGCCGCCACGAGCTGCCCGTCGCGGCCTGAGCTAGAGAAACAGATCCTCTGCAGGCGGGCGCAGCAGCGCGGCCGCACCCGGGCCGTCCTCGGCCATGCAGTAGCGCTCCAGCCCGCCGATCACGACGACGGGCTCGCGCGAGTCCTTCGCGCGCGCCAGCTCGGCGGCGGCCGCGGCGGCGTCGGCGACCGCCAGCCAGGTGGCCCGCAGCTCGAGTCCGCTCGCGTCGCTGCGTCCGCGCCAGTCGTCGAGTGGCTGCATACCGGCCAGGCCGATCGCCGTGTCGAGCTGGCCGTGGCGCCAGGCGCGGCCGAAGCTGTCGGTGACGAGCACCGCGACCTGTGCGCCGCTGCACTCGCGCAGGCGGGCACGGATCCGCCGCGCGGAGCCGTCGGGATCGCGCGGCAGCACGATCACCGTGGCGGGGTCGCTCACGTTGGAGGCATCGACACCGGCGTTCGCGCAGACGAAGCCGTGATGGGTGCGGCAGATCAGCACGCCGCGCTGCGCGCGCAGGACCTCGCTCGCCTCGTTCAGCACGACCTGGATCGCGCGTGCGTCGCGGGGCTCGCCCGCCGCCGCGGCGCGCGCCGCCAGCTCGAGCGCGCGGGCGCCAGGCTGCACGTCACCGAGGGCCACCACCGCACCCTCGCACTTGGAGATCGCCTTGTGCGCGATCACGACCACCTGTCCGTCCTCGAGCGGGGCGCCCCCTGCCGCGGACGCGGAGGCGATCAGCGCCGCGAGGTCATCGCCGCCGCCCAGCTCGGGCAGGCCGCTGAGGGCACGCGCGCTGACGCTCGCCATCGGGTGCGATCAACCGCTGCCGGCGGTGAGCATCTGCGGGCGTTGCCGTTGCCGCAGCACCGCACGCGTACGCGAGGCATCCCCACGCGTGCGCGAGGCATCCCCACGCGGGCCGGATGCGGGCTCTCCGCCGAGCCGCTCGCGCAGCGCGGCGAGGTCGGCGCCGGTGTCGATGTCGAGCAGCAGCGACGGCGGGCGCTCCAGGCGACAGGTGGCGCCGGCCGCGCGCGCGAGCTCGCGGTGGCGCTCGCAGCTGCCCGGGCCGAAGCTGGGGGAGATCGCGTCGGGCGGCGTCAGCAGCAGGCCGTTCGTTCCCGTCCCGTGGCGATCCGGCACGATCACCACCTCGGGCGCGCCGGCGCCGGCATGCCCGGCCGGGGCGCCGAGCAGGGCGTCGAGCTCGGCGGGCTCCAGCGCGGGGCAGTCTCCGGGAATGCACAGCACGCGCTCGATGCCCTCCGCCAGCGCGCGGCGCACGCCCAGCATCACCGCCGCCGACTGGCCCCGCTCGTCGCTGTCCTCGACGATCACCGCGCCGTGCTCGCGCGCTGCCGCGTGCAGGCTCTGCTCGCGCGTCACGACGATCGTGCACTCGAGCGAGCTCGCCTGGGCGAGCGCGAGCAGAACGTCGAGCACCATCGCGCGCGCGAGCTCGCTACGCAGCTCCTCGGCGACGGTTGCCCCGAGGCGCGACTTGGCCGCGGCGAAGCGCTTGACGGGAAGGATCGCGGCGGTGCGCATGTGCGCCCCACGATAGTGGCGCCGGCGCGATCGCTCACCAGCCGAGCAGCATCATGCCGACGCTCACGCCGGGTCCGATCGTGACCATCAGGCCGTGCTCGCCGGGTTCCGGCGCGCGGTGCTCAACCGTGTCTTTGAGCACGTAGAAGATCGACGGCGTGCCGACGTTGCCGTGCGCGGCGAGCGCGCTCCAGCTGAGCGCGGCGTCCTCGTCGGACAGCTCGAGCGCGCCCTGCATGTTCTCGATGATCCGCCGGCCGCCGGGGTGGAGCATCCAGTGGTCGATCTGCGAGCGGCCGAGGCTGTTGCGGTGCAGGAAGCGATCGACGACCTTCGCCAGGCCCGCGCCGGCGAGGTCCGGCAGCTCGCGGGCGAGGTGCAGGTAGGTGTCCTCGTCGCTGAAGCGCAGGCTGACGGCGTCGAGCGTGCCGCCGATCTGGTGGACCTGCGAGGCGAGGATCGTCGGCCCGTCCGCGCGCGGGTCGGCCGACAGCAGCGCCGCCGCGCAGCCGTCGCCGAAGATCGCCGAGCCGACGGTCTTGGCGCGCGGGTCGGATGCGCGCGCGCGTGTGAGGATGCCGCTCATGCTCTCGGCGGCAACGATCAGCGCGGCGCGCTCGGGGTGGGCGTGCAGCGCCTGTGAGGCGAGCCTCATCAGCGGTACGCCGCTCGCGCAGCCGACGCCGGTGACGTGGTACTTGTCAGTCGCGGCGTCCATGCGGAAGTGGTCCACCAGACGGTGCGCCAGCGTGGGGCCGCCGAGCGAGTAGAGGCTCGCGCTCAGCACCGTGCCGATCTGCCCCGGGTCGATCGCGAGCGCATCGACGGCATGGATCGAATCGCGCATCAGATCGTCCTCGATCTGCGCGCTGCGTCCCTGCAGCGAGAGCTCCAGGAACTCCTCGCTCAGTTCGAGCCGGCGGTGGCTGACGCCGCAGCGGGCGAAGATCCCCTCGGCGAACTCGTCGCCGGCGAGCCCCAGCCGGTCGAGCACCTGCCGCTGGGAGAGCACGTCGTGGGAGCCCGACACGGCGAGCGCCGCGATCCGCGGACCCGTCCGGCGCGCGGGACGGCGCGCGGCGAGGATCGGACCGGCGAGCACGGATGGGCGGCCGGTGGTGTTGGGCCCGCTTCGCACGGTCGAGGCTCCTTGATAGACGGTGGGCGTCGGGGTTACGTCCAGCTGGGACTTCGACGATATGCATTATCAACACCGCGACCGGACGCTCGTCAGCCGTTCTTACGCAGTTCTTCGGCGCCCCTCCGGTCGATCTGATGCGATGGGGCCGCTGCATTCGACGGCTCGCACGATCCGGCTGCATCCGACGGCTCGCACGGTCCGCTCAGCCCCGGCGATAGGATCCGCGCCGACCGACACGACGGAGGGGACGCGATGAAGGTGATCGGCGCAGGTCTGCCACGCACGGGCACGCTGACGCAGAAGCTGGCGCTCGAGCGGCTCGGGCTGGGACCCTGTTACCACTGGGTCAACGTGATCGCCGACCTCGACCAGGTCGAGCTGTGGGACCGGGCGCTGGACGGGCAGGCGCCGTGGGAGCAGCTGTTCGCCGGGCACAACTGCACGGTCGACTGGCCCGGCGGCTACTTCTACGAGGAGCTGATGGATGCGTACCCCGACGCCAAGGTGCTGTTGAGCGTGCGCGATCCCGAGGCCTGGGAGCGCAGCTTCCGCGAAACGATCTGGACGATGAGCCACGGCCGCTCGCTGATGCCGCTGCTGGCGCACGCGCGCGCCGAGGTCGACCCGCGCTTCCGGCGCTACCTCGAGCTCGTCGACCGCATGTTCTGGGGACCGCAGGGCACCTTCGCCGCCGGCCACGCCGAGCCCGCACAGCTGATCGAGCAGATGCTCGCCCATCACGAGCGCGTCGAGCGCACCGTCGCGCCCGAGCGGCTGCTCGTGTGGGAGGTCGGCGAAGGCTGGGAGCCGCTGTGCGCGTTCCTCGACGTACCCGTTCCCGACGAGCCGCTGCCGCACGCCAACGACCGTGGCGAA
The DNA here is from genome assembly GCA_036498325.1 of Solirubrobacteraceae bacterium. GTDB lineage: Bacteria > Actinomycetota > Thermoleophilia > Solirubrobacterales > Solirubrobacteraceae > Palsa-744. The sequence goes on along the minus strand of DASYFR010000020.1, from coordinate 35,139 downwards.
TTCGTCGAACGCGTGATCGGCGGCGCGCTCGACACGCTGGCGGCCTGGCGCGAGAGCGCCGCGCCGGCGCCGCGCTAGAGACTCAGCCCGCGAGCGCCTGCGCGAACGTCAGCGTCTGCTCGGCCACGCGCGCGCGCTCGCCGGCGTCGTCCATGCGCGTGCTCGTCTGCAGGGTCGCGACGCCGGCGACATTTTCATCGGCGACGATGCCGTCGAGCAGGTCGCCATAGAAGTCCGCCACGCCGGCCGCCGCGCATTCGAGCGCGGCGAAGGCCATGAAGCTCGCGGTCGGGCCCTTCAGGACCTCCCCGCCCACGATCGGGCTGACAGCGACGACCGGGGCGGCGCTGGCCGCGAGCGCCTCGCGGATGCCGGGCACGGCGAGGATCGGCCCGATCGAGGCGAGCGGGTTGGACGGGCCGATCACGATCGCGCGGGCCCGCGCGATCGCCTCGAGCACCTGCGCGCTCGGTGCGGCCTGCTCTGCGCCGCGGTACTCGATGCCCTCGATCAGCCCGGCGCCGCGCTCGCGGATCATGAACTCCTGGAAGCTGCACCAGCCGCTCGCGCCGGTGCGAATCCATGTCCGTACAGGGTCATCGCTCATCGGCAGAACCTGCGCGCGAACCCCGAGTGCCGCGTCGAGGCGGGCCAGCGCGGCCGTCGGGGAGAGGCCATCGGCGAGCAGCCGCGCGCGCTCGATGCACCAGGCGAGGTCGCGGTCGCCGAGGTTGAACCACACCTCGACACCGAGCTCGCGCAGTGCGTCCATGACCGTGAAGGTGTCACCGCGCAGGCCCCACCCGCGCTCGTCGATCGCGTCGGCGAGCCAGAAGGAGACGAGGTCCGGGTCGGGCGAGACGTAGGCGCCGTAGATCTCGATGTCATCACCCGTGTTGACGAGCACCGCGACGCGCTCCGCGCCGCAGGCGTCGGCCATTCCGCGCGCGAGCTTCGCCCCTCCGCTGCCGCCGGAGAGAACGAGGATGTCCGGCTCGGCTAATCCCACAGCCGCTCGGGCAGGCTCGTCAGGCGCACCCCTGCGTGCGCCTTGTAGCGGGAGTTGACGGCAATCAGCAGAGCCGTCAGCGACTCGGTCGTGCGCGCCATCTCCAGGCGACCGCAGTCGACGCAGCGCAGGCCCGCGATGCGCTCGATCAGCTCGGCGGCCTCGCGCTTGTCCGCCCGCGAGTCGCCGCAGACGAGCACATCCTGGTCGAGCGGCTCACCGAGGTCTGCGAGGCCCGCGGCGCTCACCGTGTGCAGCGCCGAGACGACGCGCACGCCCTCCGGCGCCATCTCGAGCGCCTGCTGAGCCGCCGATCCCTGCCACACGCCGAGCATCCGCGTCGCCTTGCCGCCGACGGCCGCCGCCAGTGGCACCGTCGCGTCGATCAGCAGCTGCCCCGCCGACAGCGCGCCCTTGAGGTTGGCGAGCGTCTCGGACTGGTTGCGGAACGGCACGCTGAGGATCACCGTGCCGGCGGCCTGCGCCGCGCCCGCGTTGTCGTGCGCGCTGAAGCTGCCGCTGGGCACGAGCGCGGCGGCACGCGCGAGCGTCTCCTGCGCCCGCGCCAGATCGCGCGAGCCGATCGCGATCGGCACACCGGCGCCGGCGAGGCGAATCGCCAGGCCGAAGCCGAGCGCGCCGGAAGCGCCGATGACGGCGACGGGATCGGTCGGCGAGGACGCCACGGCGGCCGAGTATAGGAGCGCGGGTGCATGCGCCGATCGGTGATAGGGATATGTGTGTGGGCGAGGCCGTGAAGATCAGAGAGGTGGGGCCGCGCGACGGCTTTCAGAACGAGCCCGAGGTGATCCCCAGCGAGCTGAAGGTCGAGCTGATCGACGCGCTCGCACGCACCGGCCTGCGTCGCCTGGAGGTGACGAGCTTCGTGCGACCCGACGTGATTCCCCAGCTCGCCGACGCCGCGACGGTGCTCGAGCGCATCACCGTTCCCCCGCAGGTCGCCGTCAGCGTCCTGATCCCCAACGAGCGCGGCCTCGACGCCGCGCTCGAGCTGCGCGAGCGGTTGGCCGGCGCCGGCGAGGCGCGCTCGGCGCGGGCGGCCTTCGACGAGGTCAACGTCTTCATGTCGGCGTCGGAGACCCACAACCGCGAGAACGTCAACCGCTCGCTCGCCGAGTCGCTCGCCGGGCTCGAGGCGGTGCTCGCGCGCGCCCGCGCGGCGGGACTGCGCGCCGAGGCGGTCATCTCGACGTCCTTCGGCTGTCCCTACGAGGGTCACGTGGCGCCCGAGCGCGTGCTCGAGATCGCCGCCGCGCTTGTGCGCGCGGGAGCCCAGGAGGTCGGCTTCGGCGACACCACCGGGATGGCCAACCCGCGCCAGGTGCGCGACTTCTTCGCCGCCGCGCGTGCCGCCCTCGGGGAGCAGGTCGAGCTGACCGCGCATTTCCACAACACGCGCGGGCAGGGGCTCGCCAACGTGCTCGCCGCGCTGGAGGCCGGCGTGAGGAGCTTCGAGTCGAGCTTCGGCGAGCTCGGCGGCTGTCCCGTGCCGGCGGGGACGACGGGCAACATCGCCAGCGAGGACCTCGTCTCGATGCTGCACGAGATGGGCCTCGAGACGGGTATCGACCTGCCGGCGCTGATCGCCTGCGCGCGGCGGGCGCAGGAGATACTCGGCCGCCCGCTCGGCAGCCACACGCTGATCGCCGGGCCCGTCGAGTGGCAGGAAGCGGCAGCCTAAGCCGGCTGCTCGGCTGTCTCGCGCGCGGTCTCCCGGGCCCTGGCCACGCAGTACTCCTGCACCGCGATCTCCATCTCCAGGGTCTGTGCGAGCGCCGGGCGCGCGGAGGCGTCGATCACCCGCTTCGCGCGGCCGACGGCGATGTGCGAGTTGGCCAGCAGCTCGTCCACCAGCGCCTGTGTCGCCGCGTCGAGCTCAGCGGGGGCGACGACCCGGTTGAGGAGGCCGATCCGCTCCGCCTCGGCGGCGTCGATGGTGCGCGCGGTCATGATCAGCTCCTTCGCCCGCCCGAGCCCCACGACGGCGGGCAGGCGCGTGGAGCCGCCGACGTCGGGGATGATCCCGAACCGCACCTCCGGCAGGCCGAGCTGGGCGTCGTCGGAGGCGATCCGCAGGTCGCAGCCGAGCGCAACCTCCAGGGCCCCGCCGACGCACGTGCGGTGGATCTGGCAGACGACCGGCTTGGCCATCTCTTCGCACAGGTTCGCGCAGTCCAGGAAAACCTCGCGGAAGGGGCGCAGGACATCGCTCCTGCCGGCCGATTCGGCCAGCTCACCGAGGTCCACACCGGCCGAGAACACGGGCCCGGCGCCGCGCACGACGACGCAGTGGACCTCCGGGTCGGCGGCAGCCGCGCGCAGCGCCGCGCCCAGCTCGCGCAGCAGCTCCTGGCTCATCGCGTTGCGCTTCTCCGGGCGGTTCAGGACGACGTGGCGGGCGCGCCCGCGGTCCTCGGTGACGACGGTGCTCATGGTGGCCTGCTCCTTTCCCGGCGGCGACCGGTCCGCAGCTCCTCGCTGCGAATCGGCGCCGATGGTGGGTGTGGCTTAGCTGAGATCGAGCACCGGCGTGGGCGGCTCGATCGGCTCATCATGACCCTCGCGCGGCACGATCGCCGTGCCGATCGCGAAGAACTCGATCGTGTGGCTGCCCCAGCCGTGGCTCTTCTCCTGCAGCTGGACACCGACGATCCCCTCGGCCCTGATCTCCTCGGCCTCGCTCTGCATCCGCTCCATCGCGAGCTCGCGCGCGTCGTAGAGGGCCTGCGTGAAGTTCGTCAACTCCACGTTGCGGCCCGTCTGGGCCATCGACTGGAACATCCCGCGGTGGGCCACGTGATAGACGCAGCTGCCCATCACCATCCCGACCGGCCGGTGCCCCGTGCGCAGCAGCGTCCAGAAGTCCTGACCGGACAGGTCGCTCGTGAAGGGCCTGCCGTTGGGAGCGCGGTGCAGCACGCCGTCGCGATGCTTGACGGCGGTGCCGATCGCGATGAACTCGGCCATGTCCTGCCCCCACTCGTAGCGCCCGATGTCCAGGCGAACGCCGACGATGCCGTCGGCTCCCAGCTGGTCGGCCTCCTCCTCCATGCGCGTCATCGCCAGCTGGCGTGCCCCGTACATCGCCTCCGAGAGAACCGTCATCTCCTGGCTCTTCTTCCAGCCGGCCAGCTGGATGCCGATGTGGTAGATCGAGCTGCCGACGACGAGGCCGAGCGGCTCGAAGCCGGCCTGCTTTACGAGCAGGAACTCGTTGACGGACAGATCGGAGGTGAACAGCCCGCGGCGGTTCTGCTCCAGGCGCGCCCGGCCTGCCTCGGGCACCCCCTCCAGTGACGTGGGGTCGTAGGCGCTTGCGCTGCCCTCGCTATCGCTCATGCGTGCTCCTGTGTCGGATCGGGGGATCGGGTGGGGAGGGGGTCACTTCAGCTCGTCAGATCGATTGTCGTGCGGGGCGCGCGCAGCGCCGGCGAGGCGAGCTGGCGGATCGCCGTGCCGATCGCGTTGAACGTCACCATCAGCCCGCTGCGGGTGCCGCCGCCCCCGATCGCGCCCGGGAGCGAATGCGCCCGCGCGGCGTGGCTGACGTCGACGCCGACCACGCCGGAGGCGCCGAGCGCGGTGGCCTGCTCGCCGAGCCGCGCCATCGTCCTCTCGCGGGCCGCGTAGAAGGCCTGTGTGAAGTCACCCAGCTCGTAGGTCTGCCTGACGCTCGCCCCGATCATGCCGCCGCCGAGGCCCTGGCCGAAGGCGAAGCCGGCGAAGAACACCGAGCTCCACGCCACGATCCCGAGCGGCTCGAAGCCGGCCTGCACGAGCTTGGCGAAGTCGGCGACGGACAGCTCGGTGAGCACCGGCTGGTGTGCGCGCGGGCCCTCACGCCGCACGGCGGTGCCGAGCACGGTGTGCTCGAGCGAGACAGACCCCGTTTCCAAGGCGATTTCGCCGGCGCGTGTGGTGACCCCGACGACGGCATCGCCTCCCACCGCCAGCGCCTCCTCGGCGAGCCGCGCGAGCGCTCGCGAGCGCACTTCGTTGAGCGCCTCGGACAGCGTGTCGAGCTCGACCATGAACGTGGCGCCGCCCAGCGAGCCATCCGAGATCGGCTGCCCCCAGGCGCCCTGATAGCCCATCTGGTAGATCGAGCTGCCCATCACCTGCGACAGCGGCTGCAGCGAAAGCTGATCGCACAGCGCGAACCCGTTGATCGACAGCGTCGAGGTGAAGGTGCTCCCGCGACGGCGCGCTGAGGCGCCTGCGAGCTCGCCGCCGGCTTCGTCGCTCACAGCAGCAACCTGTCGAGCGCCGCTCGCGCCTGCTCGCTGCGCTCGGCCTCCGAGCGCAGGTCGGCGGTCACGGCCGCGATCCACTGCGCCGCGTCGAGCGGCTCGCGCTTGATCGCGATGCCGCCGACCTGGCGCTCGCGAAAGCCCGCCACGCGACCGTGCTCGACGGCCAGCTGGTAGCGGTTGGCGCCCAGCTCGACGAGCACCTGGCTCACGCGCTTTGCGCCGCGGCCGAGCAGCCCTCCGCCGTGGCGCTCGACGCGCGCGCGCCCGGGCAGCGCCTGCTCGAGCTTGGTGGCGAGCACCTCCACCGACCTGAGAAGCTCGGCGCCGTCGCCGCGCAGGCCGGCGGCGGCGAGATCGAAGGTCTCCTCGGCGCTCACACGTGTGAGGGTACCGGCGTAATAGGCTCCGGTGCTGAGCCGGACAAACGAGGATGGGCCGTGGAGGCGCGATGGCGCAGCAGATCGAGAAGGTCGGGGTGCTGGGGGCTGGTCTGATGGGCCACGGGATCGCTCAGGTGGCCGCCGAGGCCGGCTATCAGGTGGTGCTGCGGGAGGTCGACGAGGCAACGCTTCAGAAGGGCATCGCCAGGATCGAGAAGCAGCTGGCCCGCGCCGTCGAGAAGCAGAAGTCCTCTCAGCAGGACGCCGACGACGTACGCGCCCGCATCCAGGGGACGGTTGACTACGGCGATCTCGCCGACTGCGATCTGGTGATCGAGGCGATCACCGAGAGCCTGCCGCTGAAGCTCGAGATGTGGAAGGCGATCGACCCGATCGTCAAGCCGGAGGCGCTGTTCGCGACCAACACCTCCTCGCTGGCCGTGATCGACCAGGCCGCGGCGACGAGCCGGCCGAGCCGGTTCGTGGGCCTGCACTACTTCAACCCGGCGCAGGTGATGAAGCTCGTCGAGGTCGTCCGCTGCGTGACGAGCTCCGATGAGGCCCTCGCGACCGCGCTGGAGTTCGCCCGCTCCGAGAACAAGCTCGCGATCCCCACGCAGGACAAGGCCGGGTTCATCGTCAACCGGCTGCTGGTTCCCTACATGCTCGACGCGATGCGCGCCTATGAAGAGGGCGTCGGATCGGTCGCGGAGATCGACGAGGCGATGCAGGCCGGCGCCGGGCATCCGATGGGCCCGCTCACGCTCGCCGACTTCGTCGGGCTCGACACGCTCGGCGCGATCTGCGACGTGCTGTTCGAGGAGTTCCGCGAGCGGCGCTTTGCGCAGCCGCCCGTGCTGCGCAAGATGCTCAGCGCGGGCTGGTTCGGACGCAAGGCGGGAACGGGCTTCTACGACTACACCGGCGAGGCTCCCCAGCCGAATCCGGCGTTCTGAGGGAGCCGGCGGTGGGCGAGGATTCGAGCCTGCGCGTCGCCGGCGAGCGCGCGCTTGCCGGGGGTCCCGAGCGCCACCGCGAGAAGGCCCGTGAGCAGGGCAAGCTGCCCGTGCGTGAGCGCGTCCGGCTGCTGCTCGACGAGGGCTCCTTCGCCGAGGAGGCGTTGCTCGCCAATTGGCAGCAGGACGGCCTCGGGGCCGACGGGGTCGTGACCGCCGTGGGCGAGATCGACGGGCGGCCGGTGGCGTTGATGGCGAACGACCCGACCGTGAAGGCGGGCTCGTGGGGGCCGAAGACGGTCGAGAAGATCCTCCGCATCCAGGAGCGCGCCCTGACGCTGGCGATCCCGATGGTCTACCTCGTCGACTCCGCCGGCGCGCGGATCACCGAGCAGGTGCAGATGTTCCCCGGCCGGCGGGGAGCAGGGCGGATCTTTCACAACCAGGTCAAGCTGTCCGGCACCGTGCCGCAGGTCTGCGTGCTGTTCGGCCCGAGCGCCGCCGGCGGCGCCTACATCCCGGCCTTCTGCGACATCGTGATCATGCGCGACGGCAACGCCTCGATGTACCTCGGCTCCCCGCGCATGGCCGAGATGGTGATCGGGGAGAAGGTCAGCCTCGAGGAGATGGGCGGCGCGCGCATGCACACCGGCATCTCCGGCTGCGCCCACCAGCTCGTCGACAGTGACGAGGAGGGGATCGAGACGGCGCGGCGCTACCTCTCCTACCTGCCCACCAGCTGGCGCCAGCAGCCCCCCTCGGGCGCCGCCGACCTGCCGCTGGCGCCGGCCGCCCGCAGCGGGACGGGGGCGATCGCCGCGCTGATCCCAGAGGACGAGAACAAGCCGTTCGACGTCAAGGAGCTGATCGCCGCGCTCGTCGACGACGGCTCGCTGATGGAGATCCATCCGCGCTGGGCGAAGGAGATCGTCGTGGGCTTCGCGCGCCTGCGCGGACGCGCGGTCGGCATCGTCGCCAACCAGCCCAAGCACAAGGGCGGCGTGCTGTTCTCGGACTCGGCCGACAAGGCGGCGCGCTTCATCTGGACGTGCAACGCGTTCAACGTGCCGCTGCTGTTCCTCGCCGACGTGCCAGGCTTCATGATCGGCACGCGCGTCGAGCGCGAGGGGATCATCAGGCACGGCGCGAAGATGATCAGCGCCGTCAGCGAGGCGACCGTGCCGAAGATCTCGGTGATCGTGCGCAAGGCCTACGGCGCCGGGCTGTATGCGATGGCCGGACCGGCATTCGAGCCGGACTGCTGCATCGCGCTGCCCGGTGCCTCGATCGCGGTGATGGGTCCGCAGGCGGCGATCAACGCCGTCTACTACAACCAGCTGCAGGGGATCGAGGACGAGCAGGAGCGCGCCGCCAAGGTCGCGCAGCTGCGCGACGAGTACGCCGCGGACATCGACATCCTGCACCTCGCCTCCGAGCTCGTGGTCGATGCGGTGATCGAGCCGCAGCAGCTCCGCGGCGAGCTGATCAGGCGCTTCGCACACGCCGCCGCCAAGCAGCGCGACTGGCCTGCCAAGCACAACCCCGTCACGCCGGTCTAGCGGCCGACGGCCAGCGGTCCGCTCGCGCGCCAGGACGAGCGTTTGCCATAGATTGCGGGGATGGAGGCCGTCGAGATCGCCTACGCCGGAATCGCGCGCCAGGCGCAACTGATCGCCGCCGGCGAGATCTCATCGACGGACCTCGTCGAGCTCTGCCTCGATCGGATCGGCCGCCTCGACGGACGGTTGAACGCGTTCCGCGTGGTCTTCGCCGAGCGCGCACGCCTCGAAGCCGGGCAGGCCGATGCACGCCGCGGCGCCGGGGGAGAACGCCCGCTGTTGGGCGTGCCGATCGCCGTCAAGGACGACATCGACGTCGCCGGCGAGGTGACCACGTACGGAACCAACGCCCACGGCGACCCCGCCGGCGCCGATGCCGAGGTGGTCCGCCGCCTGCGCGAGGCGGGCGCGATCGTGATCGGCAAGACGAACGTCCCGGAGCTGACGCTGTGGCCGTTCACGGAGACCGCCACCTACGGTGCGACACGCAACCCGTGGGATCTGCAACGGGCGCCCGGCGGCTCGAGCGGCGGCAGCGCAGCCGCGGTCGCGGCGGGTCTCGTCGGCGCCGCGCTCGGCTCCGACGGCGCGGGCTCGATCCGCATCCCGGCCGCCTGGTGCGGGCTCTTCGGGCTCAAGCCGCAGCGAGGCCGCGTGTCGATGGCGCCACGCCCACGCGGCTGGCACGGGCTGTCGGTCAACGGCGTGCTCACGCGCGGGGTCGCCGACACGGCGCTGTTCCTGGACGTCGCGTCGGGCACGATCGATGTCGATGCGGACCGGGCACCGCCGCCCGCGCTGGCCTTCTCCGAGGCCGCCGCCACTCCGCCGGGACGTCTGCGGATCGCCTACTCCAAGCGCATCCCCTTCGGCGTCGTCGCGCGCCTGGACGCGGACGCCGCGAAGGCCTACGAGGAGACGATCGAGCTGCTGCGCTCGTTCGGTCACGAGCTCTCCGAGCAGGATCCCGAGTATCGACAGGACGCGATTCCGGCGCTGCTCACGCGCTACCTGCGCGGCGCCCACGACGATGCCGCGAGGCTCGCCCATCCCGAGCGCCTGGAACGCCGGACGCGCAACTTCGCGCGCCTCGGTGGCCTCATCCCGCAGGCGCTGCTCGACCGCGCCCTCGCCGGCGAGCCGCAGCTGTCGGCGAGGCTGAACGGCGTTCTCGCCGAGCACGACGTGTTGATCACGCCGGCCACCGCGAGCCCGCCCCCGCGGATCGGCCGGCTGCAGGGCCGCGGCGCGCTGTGGACGCTCAACGTGGTCGCCGGCATGGTGCCCTACAACGGCGTCTGGAACGTGACCGGCCAGCCGGCCGCCGCCGTTCCGGCCGGGTTCGGCGCCGACGGCCTACCACGCGCGGTGCAGCTCGTCGCGCGCCCGGGGGAGGAGACGACGCTGCTGTCGCTCGCCGGGCAGATCGAGTCCGCGCGCCCGTGGGAGCAGCTGCGCCCGCCCGGTTTCGCGTGAGCGAGGACCCCGGGGAGCTGCTCGATCTCGCCGTCGAGGCTGCCTTCATGGCGGGGGGGATGCTGCTCGAGCGCGTCGAGCACGGCGCCGAGCGGGGTGTCGCCAGCAAGAGCACGCCCACCGACCTCGTGAGCGAGGCCGACAGGGCCTCCGAGCGTGCGATCCACGGCCTGCTCGCAGAGCGCCGGCCGCAGGACGGCTTCCTCGGCGAGGAGGGTGGCCGAGCGAGCGGCACGAGCGGCTTGAGCTGGGTCGTCGACCCGCTCGACGGCACCGTCAACTTCCTCTTCGGCATCCCCCAGTGGTCGGTCAGCGTGGCCGTGCGCGACGAGCGGGGAACGCTCGCGGGCGCGGTGTATGACCCCAACCGCAGGGAGCTGTTCACGGCCGCGCGCGATCGCCCAGCCGTGCTGGCGGACGCATCCGGGAGGCGAGAGCTGGACATCGCGCGCGATCGCGGCGCAGATGAGCCCGCGGGCGCGCACGCCAACGACGCCGGCGCGGTGCTTGCGACGACGATGCTCGCCACCGGCCTCGCCTACGACGCCGACGTGCGCGCAGCGCAGGCGACGGTGCTGGCACGGCTCGTGCCCCGCGTGCGTGACATCCGGCGCTTCGGCAGCGCGGCGCTCGACCTCGCGTGGACCGCCGCGGGGCGCTACGACGCCTACTTCGAGCGCTCCGTGAAGCCATGGGACATCGCCGCCGGCGCGCTCATCTGCGAACGCGCCGGCCTCGAGGTCCACGAGCTCCCCGAGGCGGGCATCCTGCCGTGGGGCATCGCCGTCGCGCCGGCCGCGCTCGCCGATTCACTGCTCGAGCTGGTCCGCCCAGGGTGAGGCCCCCCGCCGCGCTTGACGAGCGAGGCGTCTGACGCCGGCGAGGACCCGGGGGAGTGCGGCGGGTGGGATTTGAACCCACACGCCCTTTCGGACAGGGCCTTTTGAGGGCCCCGCGTCTACCGTTCCGCCACCGCCGCAAAGATGTCGACGGACGCGAGGATACTCGCCCGCTCAGCCGGCGTGGCCAGGGCCGGGTCGGGCCGCGTTGCCGCGGCCGGGGGAGCTCAGGCGGGGTACGGAGAGGCGCCGGTGAACGTGTCCGAGCGCGCCGCGGGGTCGCGCCGCTCGAGCTCCACGTTCCAACCCTGCGAGAAGCCGCGCATGGCGAACGCGACGAGCAGCATCTGCAGCGGGACGATCAGCAGCGTGAGCAGCCCGAGCAGCCCGGCGTTCAACGTGGGCTGAGCGAACCCCGCTTTGTCGCGATTGAACCAGGCGGGGCCGGCGACGAGCGCGAAGATTCCGAGCAGCACGGCCAGCGCCGCTGCGACAGGGAGCACACCGCGGTTCCAGCGGGCGGCGAAGAAGGCCAGCGTCAGGTACACGGCGATGTAGCCGATCTGCACGGGGAGGGCACCCTCGAGCACGCTCCAGCCGCCGATGGTCACGATCAGCACGAGCGCCGCGCTCGCGAGCAGAAGCAGGATGACCGTGGCGCGCGTCGCCTGCACGACGGCCTTGTCGCGGTTGGGGTGCGTGATGATCACACCCGGCTGCACCTCGTGGGTCGCGGCCATAACGCCCATGACCATACAAGCTCGCACGGGCCGCGTGTGCGCACGGCCGTCGCTCCTCGACCCGCGCCGGCCGGTGCTGTGCGGGTGGGCTGTTTGGGTCCGCGCGCCGGCCGGTAGGCTGCAGGAGCGGCGCGGGCGTGGTGGAATTGGTAGACACGCCGGCCTTAGGAGCCGGTGGGCTTTCAGCCCTTGGAGGTTCGAGTCCTCTCGCCCGCATACCGGCCATTTGCAGACGATCTTTCTGTGGTCAGTCTGAGCGAAGAGGGCCGGCGCCCGTGGCCGTGTTCCCGAATCGTGTTCCCTACGCAGCCATTCGGCGCCCGATTTGCTGAGGCCGACGGGTACGGCCCAGGGGACAGGTTCGCTCTCGCCCCTCCGATCAACCTTCGCTCGATGATGCGGAGTACACACCGCCCGAAAAAATCCCTGGGAAAATCCGAGCTAACTTCAGGCGGCGGCTGCGGACGCTGCGATTGGCCGGCCGGCTTGCCGAGGTCTTTCTCGTCATGGCGTCAGGATGACCTTGCCGAGGATGGTTCGTGATTCGGCGAGAGCCATCCCTCGGCTGGCTTGGTCGAGCGGGATGCGGGCGGCGACGTGCGCGGTGAGGGTGCCGTCTGCGAGGAGCTTGAGGACCTGGGTGAGGTCGCTGGCGAGGCGTTGGCGGAATCGCTTCGGCGTAACGCGGCTCCCGCCCCAGAAGTTGTAGAAGAGGGCGTGGCGGCGATTGGGCCGAAGCGCCCAGAGGCCGAATCGAGCATAGACGCCGAGGAAGATGAGGATCGGGTTTGTGGTGTCATCGCGCTGAGCAGCGAACCCGTACGCGACGAGTGTTCCGCCGGGGGCGAGTAGGTCGTAGGAGCGCTTGAAGCTCGGTCCGCCAAGGTGGTCGAAGACGGCGTCGACACCGCCAGGGGCCAGTGCCCGGACGCGGTCGGGGAGATCGGGGTCGTTGTAATCGACGGGTTCGGCACCCATGTTGCGCAGGGTGTCGTGGTGGCGGGGTGAGGCGGTGGCAATGATGCGGACCCCAGCGTGGCGGGCGAGCTGGACGAGGATGTTGCCGACGCCTCCGTTTGCGCCGTGGATGAGGACTGTTTGGCCGGCGCGCACGCGGGCCTTGCGGTGCAGCATCTGCCAGGCTGTGATGCCGTTGACCACGACGGTCTCGCCGTCCGCTGGATCAACTCCCTGGGGGATCGGCACGAGGGTGCGGGCATCGAGCAGGGCGTGTGTCGTCCACGCGCCCGTGCGCGGGACGGCAGCCACACGCTGTCCCACGAGCGTGGGGTCTACCCGTGGACCGACGGCGGTCACGGTGCCGACGAGGTCGTAGCCGAGCACGAACGGGAACTTGGGCTGTCCCGGGTAGCGGTTTCGACGCATGCCCTGCTCGGCGAAGGACACCCCTGTCGCGAGCAGCTCGACGAGTGCGTAGCCCTGCTGGGGTACCGGCACAGGCCGGTGCTGGACGATGAGGCCGTCGGGCTCGACGACCCCCGGGAGCACGATCTCGGTGAGGATTTCCGCGGGGGTGGTGGGGGGGACGGGGGTCATGAGGTTGCCTTTCGTAGTGGTGTTTGAGGTGGCGCTTCGTGTCAGACGGCCAGGGCCGGGATCGGGGCGCCGCTGGCTGCACGGCGGGAGCGGCGGCCCGGGAGCACAACCGCAGTGATGAGCACGGCGGCCCCGGCGATGCCAGCGGCGAGCAGGAGCGCGGCGCGGAAGCCATCGTTGACGGCGGCTGCGCTGTGGACGCCCGGGTGGATGTGGCTGGTGGCGACGGCGGTGATGACGGCGAGGCCGACGGCTCCACCAACCTGCTGGGTCATGTTGATTAGCCCGCCGGCCAAGCCGGCGTGCTGGCTGTCGATCCCGTCGGCTGCGGCGATCGTGACTGCGACGAACGCGAGTCCGAGACCGACGGCGATGACGAGGCTGGGGCCGAGTACGTCGGTGAGATAGCTGCCGTGCACTGGGATGCGCGAGAGCCAAGTGACGCCTGCGGTGAACACGGCGAGGCCGGCGAGGAGCACCGGCCTGGCGCCAATGCGCTCGATGGCGGGGCCGGCGAGGCCGGCGACGGTGATGAGAGCGACACCCAGCGGCAGACCCGAGAGCCCGGCCTTTAGGGCGCTGTAGCCCTGAAGGTCCTGTTGATAGAGAGATAGGACGAAAAACATCCCGATCATCGCGGCGGCCATTAGTGCCATGGCGATGTTGGCCCCCCGGACCTGAGCGTTGTGGAAGATCCCGAGCGCGACCAACGGCGAACGGACCTTTCCCTCCACCCAAGCGAAGGCCGTCAGAAGAACGACGCCAAGCCCGAGCAGCCCAACGGTCTGCGCCGAGCCCCATCCTGCGCTGTTTGCGTTTACGAGGGCATACAACGCGGCAAGTAGCCCGACGGACACGAGGACCGCGCCGGTGATGTCGATCGAGCGCTCGGCGCTCTCCGAACGTGACTCGGAGATCAGACGGGGTGCGATCGCCGCGGCGAGAAGCGTGACCGGAACGTTGACGAACAAAACCCATGACCAGCCGAGGGTGCTCGTGAGCACGCCGCCGAGGACGAGCCCGACGACGCTCCCCGAGCCTGCCACGGCGGCCCAGATGCCCATTGCCTTCGCCCGCTCGGCGCCTTCCTCAAACAGCGTTGTGATGATCGAGCGGGCGGCTGGCGCGAGCGCGGCCGCGCCGACGCCCTGCACCGCGCGCAGAGCGATCAGCTCACCAATCGAACGCGACAGCCCAGCGGCTAGAGAGGCCAGCCCAAACACGATCAGGCCGGCGATGAACAGCCGACGGCGTCCGAAGAGGTCAGCCAGCCGGCCGCCGAGCAGCAGGAGGCCACCAAACGCCAGCACGTAGGCGCTGATGACCCACGACAGAGCGCTCGTGGAGGCGTGCAAGTGCGTGCCGATCGACGGAAGCGCGACGTTGACGATCGTGCCGTCCAGAATGACGACGAAGTCGGCAACGGCCAGCAAGGCCAACGCCAACCACCGCCGCGGGTCGGGAAGAGTCAGGGATGGTGTGGTAGCCGACATGGTGCCTCCAGGGCCCGATAGGGTTAGAGCATCCATCTGTTGTTAGAGGACTATAACATAGATACCGATCTTGTCAACAGCGATAGACCCGTTACAATGACGGCATGAGCACCTCGACGACCATTCCCTCACGTAGGCAGCGTCTGCGCGTCCAGACGCTCGCCGAAGCCCGCGACCACGCCTACGCCCAGATCGCGAGCGGCGGCCCGGCTGCGCTCTCTCTCAACGGGATCGCGAAGGCGATGGGCATGTCCGGCCCCGCGCTCTACCGCTACTTCGCCTCGCGCGACGAACTGATGTCCACGCTCGTTACCGAGAGCTATGAGGACCTCGCTGACACCGTTGACGCCGCCGCCGAGCAGGCCCGCTCGCGATCCCCCGAGCAGCGGCTTCGCGCGGCCCTAGACGCCGTCCGAGATTGGGCGCTCAAGGCCCCCCACCGCTATCGCCTCGTGTTCGGCAGCACCTACGGCTCCGGTGAGCTTGACCCCGAACGCATCATCCCCGCCGCCCAACGGCCGATGAGCGTCGTCCTGGCCGCCCTCGCCGAGATCGACGCCGGCCCAGGCCAGCGCACAGTCACCGATCCCGTGCTGCGCCGCCAACTCGAAAAATGGTCTGAGAACACGAACGAAGCTCGACACGAGCCAAGCTTGCTGCTCCTCGGCGTGACCGCCTGGACGCGAATGCACGGCATCATTAGCCTTGAGATCGAGGACATATTCGACCAAATGGGCATCGAGCCGGGGCGCCTCTACGAGGCTGAGATCGTCCAGCTCATCGCCCAACGCCGTGGGCGTAGGTGAACGATCGCGGCGATCCACGCTCGGTCCGCGCCGGTCTGGCGGACGTCGACGGATCGATCGACGGGCTGGTTATGAACGCCGGTGGAATGGGCGGCAAGACGCCTATGGCCTTGACCGCCGATGGGGCCACGTACATCTTCGCGCAGAACGTTCTTGGCCACGTCGTGCTCCTCGAGGCGCTCCTGGCCGAGGACCGGCTGGGCGAGGTGGCGGTGTTCGCTGGAAGCGAGGCAGCCAGGGGAATCCCGAAAATGGGGTTCAAGCGGCCGTCGTTTGACTCAAACTCCGCCGACGAGCTCGCCACCGTCATCGACGGCAGCTATTTTGCCGGCGGCAAGCCTGACGTCAATCTGGCCTATGGGCAGGCCAAGTTGATCGGCATCCTATGGATGGCCCACCTGGCTCGCCAACACCCCGACCGCCGATTCATCTGCATGAGCCCCGGCAACACCACCGGCACCCAGGCACCCAATGACCTTGCACTGCCGCTGCGCATGGCGGCCAAGTACGTCATGCCCCGCGTGCCTGGTCTCTCCCACAAGCTTGACGTGGGCGCGAAGCGACTGGTCGACGGTGTCACCGACCCGACTCTGTCCAGCGGCGTGTTCTACGCCAGCGCAGCCAACACGCTCAAGGGTCCCGCGGTCGACCAAACGGACATCTTCCCCGATCTGGCGAACCAGTCGCTGCAGGACCACGCCAACGAGGCCATCCACCGCCTCATCACCCAGAAGACACCCGCGTAAGCGCTGCCCTTCTGCCAAGTCCACAGGCCAGTGAACAGCTAATCCCATGCGGACGGACTAGTTTCTAGCGCCTGCTGCCGAGCTCGCCGGCTGACCGGCTCAAGCAGAGCCTCGACAAGGCCAGCCAAACCTGTGTTGGGGTTTCGTTAGCGTCCCGCCTCTTGCATTGAGCACGAGCGCAGCCGCGCTCGGCTTCCGGAGGGCTGTCCTGGCTTCGAGCAGCGGGGTTGCCCGGCCCTCAACCCGCGGCGAGGACGAGCGCGCACACGAGAGACACGGCCCCTCGGTCGTCGAGTCCCTGCTCTCGCACGAGTGATTTCCAGGTAGAGAACGCGATCGCGTGGCCGAGCGCAGCTCTCGTGCGTCGTCGGGCGCTACCCCTTTGCGTGCGGCCGGCCATGAGCGTCGCGCGCGCCGCCTCGAAGTATCCGCGAAACGCGGCGAAACGCTCGCGCACGATCGGCACCGTCGACTCGTCGCGAAACAGGTTCTCAAACATCTGGTGGGTCCGTTCATAGAACGCGTAGAGCTCTGTCAGGGCGACCTGCAGGCGCTCGTCGGGGTCATCGATCTCGGACCAGAGATCGAGGTCAGGCGGCGGGTTGGAGGCTGACCAGTGTGCTGTGCAGGCGTCGAACAGAGCCGCCTCGTCGGGGAAGTGGCGGTAAACCGTCGATCGACGGACGCCCGCATGGGCGGCCACGCCACTGATCGAGGTTCGTGAGGGGCCGAGCGTCCCGTGCAGCGCCACGGCGCTCTCGGTGATGCGCAGCCGGGTCTGCTCCTGTGACGCCGCGCGGCGCTGCATGCGGTAGGGACGTGGTTGATCGGTCATGGCCGTCCACCGAATGATCGCACGCGTCGCCTGGCCTGTATAGTTCCCGCGACATCACTGTCCAGTGAAATGAGAAAGCAATGCAGACCGCTCCCCCTCGTGTCGTCGGATCCCTCGACGGCAAGGCAGGATTCCTCGGCAGCATCGGGGTTCGCTTCATGGTCGATGGCGAGACGACGGGTGGGGGCTTCTCGCTGGTCGAACACCCGATGTCGGCTCACGCGCTCGCAGCACCCTTGCACCGCCACCTGCGCGAGGACGAGTACAGCTACGTAATCGAAGGACGCATGGGAGCGCTGCTCGGCGAGGACGTGCTCGAAGCCGGCCCCGGCGACCTCGTTCTGAAGCCTCGGAGCGAGTGGCACACCTTCTGGAACGCCGGGGACGAGCGATGCCGGATCCTCGAGATAATCGCGCCCGCCGGCTTCGAGGGGTTCTTCAAGGAGCTCGTCGACCTCGGAGGCGTCGCGCAGGCCGATCCCGCGCTTCTCGGCAGCCTCTGCGAACGCTTCGCGCTCGAGATGGACCCGGAGAGTGTGCCCGGTCTCGTCGAGCGCTTTGGGGTGCGCTTTCCGGGGGAGCCGCCGGCGCGCTGAGCCAGAGCCTTGGGTCGGCTTGGCTCATTCCCGCGCGCCCGCGCACGGCTCGCTCCGCGCCGCCCGCGCACGGCTCGCTCCGCGCCTCGCGGGCCTATGCGCTGACGTCCTGGCCCTGGCCGCGCGATCATCACGGCATGCACTACGAGGAACGCCGCGACGCCGGGCGCCGGCTCGCGGGCGAGCTCGCCGAGCTGGCCGGCGCTCGCGCCGTTGTCGTGGCGCTCCCCCGCGGGGGCGTACCCGTCGGCGTGGAGGTTGCGCGCGCGCTGCAGGCACCGCTCGACCTACTCGCGGTTCGCAAGCTCGGCGCCGCAAGCAACCCCGAGCTCGGCGTGGGCGCCCTGGCCGAGGACGGGGTTGCGGTCCTCGATCCGGCCTCGGTGGGGATGGCGGGGATGAGCGAGTCGGCGCTCGCGGCGACGCTCGAGCGAGAGTCGATTGAGCTGCGTCGCCGCGTCGAGCGCTACCGCGGCGAGCGGGTGCCGGTGGCGGTGCAGGCTCGCACGGTGATCGTCGTCGACGACGGGCTCGCGACGGGGCTGACGGTCCTGGCTGCGGTGCGGGCGCTGCGCAAGCGCGGAGCCGCCAGGATCGTCGTCGCGGCTCCCGTCGGCTCGCGCGAGGCGATCGCGATGCTCGGCGACGACGCCGACCTGGTCATCTGCGCGGTGGTCCCGGAGCGACTGATGGGAGTCGGTAGGTGGTACCGCGACTTCGCGCCGGTGTCCGACGAGGAGGTCGTCAGGCTGCTCGCCGAGGCTGGACGCGAGTGACCGGGGGAGGGGCGATGCTTAGATGCGCGCTGGGACGAGCCGTGCGGCCGGCGCCGGGTCGATCTGCTCGCGCGCCCTCGTCCCGCCCGCGCCGATCGCGGCATCGAGCATCGACATCAACAGCAGCTTCTCGTCTTCGAGGGCAAGCGAACCGAACTGGGCGCCGACGCGATAGCCGGCGTCGGTGGCCGTGCAGCTCATGATCGTCGCGCTGACCGCGATCGTCTCGCCACCGAGCAGGAGGCGGATCTCGCTGTGAGCTCCGGGCTGCGCCGCGCTTGCCGTCAGCAACGACAGGCCGCCGAAGCTGATGTTCTCGGTTTCGCCCGACATCTCGAGGCCGTCGGCGAGCTGGACCTGCACGGGCAGCGCGAGCGACACGCGGTAGTGGTGGCGGCGGTAGACACGCCGCCACAGGCGGGCGACCGTCAGCAGGTAGGTCGCGGCGACGAGCCCGGCGCAGACAGAGACGGCGATCGTCGCGCCGGTCGCGAGGCGTCCTGGCTGTGCGATCAGCAGCGCAACCACGGCGATGTTGACGAGGGCGACGCCGATGTGCGGATAGAGGGCGCCGCGCGCCGACTCGCTCGGAGTCTTCGGCGTGACGCGGAAGCGCAGCTTCGTGCCGCCGGTCACGAGCACCGGCAGCGCACGCAGGAACGTGAACAGGCGCAGGAAGGAGAAGTACTGGTCCCACAGCATGCGCTGGCGCGAGCCACCGAGTAGCTTGCTCGCGAGCATCGTCAGCACGAGATAGGGGATGAAGCGCAGGAAGAACGATCCTCCCAGGTGCGCGATCGGCGATTGGTCGCTGAGGGCCACGAGCGCGGGCATCGCGACGAGCACGGCCAGCTGAACGGCCTGGAAGTACGTCGTCATCGAGGCGAAGTAGTTGATCCGCTGGGGGAGCGAGAGCCCGCGCTTGAGCAGCGGATTCTCGCGGCTGCGGAGGATCTGCATCGAGCCCTGGGCCCAGCGCAGGCGCTGGGTGCGAAACCCGTCCAGATCGCCCGGCGCGACTCCGACGGCGAGCACCTCGTTGTGGTAGAGCGAGCGCCAGCCGGCGGCGTGCATGCGCATCGAGGTGAGGATGTCCTCGGTGATCGTCTTCGTCGCCGCGCCGCCAACCGACTCCAGCGCCGCGCGGCGCAGCACGGCCGGTGAGCCGCACCAGAAGGCCGCGTTCCAGCGGTTCTTGCCCGGCTGGATGACGTCGTAGAAAAGGCTCTGCTCGTGCCAGCCGGTCCGGATGTCGCCACCGACGTGCTGGACCGAATCGACGTTGTAGAAGGCCTGCGGCAGCTGCACGAAGGCGAGCTTCTCCTCGCGGAAGTGCCCGAGCGTGCGTTCGAGCAGGCGCGGGAGCGGGATGAAGTCGGCGTCCAGCACGACGATGTAATCGCCGCTCGTGCGCGGCAGGGCGGCGTTGATGTTGCCGGCCTTGGCGTGCTCGTTGGAGTCGCGCGTGAGGTAGCCGACGCCGAGCTCCTCGCACATCTCGCGCACCTCGGCGCGGCGGCCGTCATCGAGGACCCAGGTCGCGTGCTCGCGCCTGATTTCGCGCGCGGCGAGGACGCTCTTGCGCAGCAGCGAGACACTCTCGTTGTAGGTGGGCAGGAACACGTCCACGGTGCCGGACACGGGCGCGGGCACGGCGGCATCCTCGAGGCGCTGATCGGCACGCACGCCCAGTCGGCGCTCGAGCGCGCGGGTGTCCCAGGTGAGGAAGATGTGCAGCAGGAACATCGCCAGGCCGTAGCACTCGGCGAGATACAGCAGCCATGACAGCACCAGGGCGTGCGGGTTGAACGTGTCGAGCACCCTCCAGGTCAGGTAGTAGACGCTGAATGCGACCGCGACGAGGCACAGCAGCCTGATCAGCAGACGCGTGTGGGGCGAGCTCGTGCGCACCCCCACCCATCGCCAGCGGACACCCGCGACTTGAGTCGCGACGCGAATCCGACCGACAGGCGTGGGCTCGCTCGGCGAGACGCGCAGGCAGATGCCCCCTGACTCTCGCTGCGGGATCGCGTTACCGATAATGGATGGACGATGGAGGCGCACTTGATCAGCGGCTCGCGCGCCCCGCGGCGCGCGCTGAAGCACGTAGCCGGCCAGAAGGGCACGCCGTTCAGCCAGTGCGTGTCTGCGGCCGCGAAGCTCAAAGCGGCCAAATCGGGCACCTAGTCACGCCCGCCTGCCTCATTCGTTGCTGGAGAGGACCCGGAACGTGTTGCGCGTCGGCGAAGCACCGGCGTAGAGTTTCAGTTCGATCGCTGAACGGGGGTCGTATTCGAGGTTCTTTTGGTGGTTTTCGCCGACTTCAATCCCGCCGTTGCCGTCCACGTCGAGCTCGCCGTGCAGCACCGCGTTGCCGCCGATCTTGACGACGATTTCGGTCGATGCCTGCTTGTTGGCGGCGTACACGGTGCCCCAGAATTCGGCCTGTCCGCCCAGTTCGAACGTGCCGTTGACGATCACCAGGAAGCCGGGGTGTTCTTGGGAGTTGCCGACTTCTTTTTTTCCGCCGCTGACGGCGCAGGAGCCTTCGATGAAGACCAGCTTGCCGGAGGGCAGGCCGGTCGGGCATTTTCCCGGCCCGTAGTAGGTTTTTTCCGCTTCGGCGGTCAGCCGGTAGGTCGCGAGCTGGCTCGCGGACAGCGTCGGACTCGGCGCACCGGGGGGAGGATTGACTTTCGCGTTTGCGATCTGCCCGGCGCGATACTTCTCGCATGCTTCGGTCGTCGCGAAGCCAACGCAGCGCATGCTGATTTCACCCGACTGTGAGGAGCCCGCGGGTTTGCCTTCGACGATCACTTCGCCGCCGGTGCCGTTGTTGCCAGTCTTGAACCAGTTGGCGCTCATCAGCGTGTGCGGGAAGCTCGCCGCGACTTCCTGGCGCGAGACGAGCGAGACGAGCGAGACCAGGCGGCAGCGCACCACTCCCACCGCTCGGACCCAGAGCTTGTTGTCGGTGTTGGCGTCGTAGCCGAGGAAGCCTTTCTCGGTCGCCGAGTTGAAGTAGGAGGAGCTTCCTGCTTCCGTGTCGTCGCGGACATACGTCGTCCACTCGGTGCCGGCCGGCGAGCCCCAGGCGTCCCTCGGGGCGCCCGCGGGACAGCTCGCCGCGCTGGTGGGGTACGGCACGTTCATGCTTTCCGCCGTCGGACAGTCGTTCGTCGCGGTGCTCGTCGTCGGAGTGCAGCCGGTTTCCGGCTGCAGGATTGCCGTCGTCGGCCACGCGCGCGAGATCTGGCCGATCTGGGCGTTCAGAGCCGCCTCGGCGACGTTGAACGCCGACTCGCTGGCCTGCTCGCGCGCCGATGCTTTCTGCTGGCTGTCCGTGAAGAACAGCAGGCCGAGACCGAGCCCCATGATCACGCTCAGCAGGATCATCGCGGCGACGAGCGCGAAGCCCTCCTCGTTGCGGGTGCGGCTCATGGCACGTTCACCGTTTCTTTCGCTTTTTCGGTCAGCCCGCCGGGATCGGTCACGGCGAGTTCGTAGGTGTGGGTCCCGGTGGACTCCTGCGTCGGGGTTTCATAGACCTGCGAGGCGCTTTCGAGCGCGACGCCGTCTTTCCACCACTTGTAGGTGAGCGCGAGGCCGTCCGGGTCGTAGGATGCCGAGGCGTCGAGGCGGACGAATTTATTGATCTGGGTCACCGTGAAAGCGGCGATCGGCGGCCGGTTGACGTTGCGCAGGCCGATGCCGCTTGTCAGCTGGGTTTCCCCAGGCGCCTTGCCGGGGTTCAGATCGAGGTACAGGTTGACTTCGATCGAGGCCGTCTGCGGAGCCGTCGCTGCGGAGTAGGTGAACACGGGCCTGGTCTGGCCTTTGATCCGGTTCGTGACGTGTTCGACGAGCTGGCGACTGGCTTCCCAGGTCCCGCTCAGGTCCGGACACCCCACCGAGGCCGGGGCTTCGCTCGGTCCGCCGGCGGTGTTCCAGCGTTTGCTCTGCATCCACAGCACCTCGTTGGTGGTGGTGGTGTTGTTGAGGCAGTAGCGCACCATCATCGTGTGGCTCGCGTTCGCTCCCCACACGAACGACGAGCCGCTGTCGATCGTGTCGAAGATCAGCGAGTAGTTTTTCGTCACCAGCAGCGCGCCGGGCGAGCCCGCGCTGGGGGCCGCGACGTTGCGAACCTGCCGCGCGAGCAGGTCCATCGCGTTGCGCGCGTTGTCCTGGGTTTCGTTGCGCAGCTGGTCGAAGCGGTTGTTGCGCTGAAAGACGTCGAGGATGCTGAGGGCGGCGCCGAAGACGGCCGCCGCCAGCGCCATCGCGACGAGCATCTCCATCAGCGTGAAGCCGTGCTCCTGACGGACGCGGCTCACGGCAGCGTCACCGGTGCGCTGAACGGGGACTCCGTCATCGTGGCGCTGACCGCGGTCACCCAGTAGGTGGCGTGTTCGACGGTATTGGTGTCCGTGTATTCCAGCGCCGCGGCCGAGACGGTCGCGTAGCGGCCGGGGGTGTAGTTCTGCGAGCCGCGGTAGATGCGATAGAAGACGACGGGCGCGCCCCCGGTCGGAGCTTTCCATTTGAGGGCCCCGGCGCCTTCTGTGTTGGTGACTTCCAGCCCGGTCGGTTGATTCGGCGCGGCGGGCGTTTTCGACAGGGTGAAGGTGCCGGCGGGGCCCTGGGAGACGTTGACGCTGAGCCCTTCCCCTTCGGCTTTGCGATACAGCGCCACGACCGAGTAGGTGAGGTTTGTGCTCGCGGGTGTGGGGGAGCCCGATTGGAGGAGGTCGACGCACGAGGGCTGCAGGCTCAGCGTGGCGGTGCTTTCAGGACAGACGAGCGCGCCGCTCGGGTTGAACACGCGGTAGCCGATCACATTGCGTTCCGTGTTCGGCTGCCACTGCAGCTCGGCGACCTGTTTCTTGATGCCGGCGACGAACACTTCGTTGAAGCCGCCGTAGGTCACTTTGGGCGCGGCCGGTGCGGTGCGGATGAGCGTGACGGAGATCGAGACCGGCGGGCCGTAGACGCCGCTGCCGTCGATCGCCTGGACCGAGACCTGGTATGCGCCATCGGAGACTTGCGGGAGCGGGATCGCCCACGAGAACTGCCATTCGGTCCCGCTCACGTGCGTCGGAGCATTGGTCTGCCTGACGCCGTCGAGCGCCCACTCCATCGCAGCGGTGCTGACAGGTGCCTGCACGGAGAACACGAGCGTGGTGGTCAGTTCCGAGGAGATCACCGGTGCGGTGGGCGCAGCGACGGTCGGCGAGGCGAGCTTGAGCTGGCTCGCGTTCAACCCCGGCGCCTCTCCCGCTGCGGTGACGGTCTCGACCTGCTTGACGAACGGTTTGCGACCGATCGCCGGCCAGCTCACTTCAGCCGTCACGCGCTTGAGGTTTTCCGGATGAGCGTCTTCGACTGCTTCGCCCGCTTTGTATTCCGCTTCGCCTGGGTCTTTGCAGAATGGGTTTTCGCCCGAGGCGCTCACGTGTTTGCCCAAGCCGTCCTTGGGATCGTCGATCGCGCACTCTTTGACGAGGACCGTGTAGGTCACGCCGCGACGGACGATCTGCCAGGAGACCGACGAGGTGCTGGCGAGGCCGTGCATCGCCTGCAGCTCGCCCCCGATCGCGGTGGGGGAGATCTGCGCATACGGCACGGTGCGCGCGTCCTCGAGGATCTCGCGCGCAAGGCCCGTGGCCCCTTCCCGCGCGCGGGTGCTCGCGCTCGCTTTGAGCGAGGTCTCGAGCAGGCCGAAGAGGGAGATCAGCCCGACGACGAGGATGACCGAGGCGACCAGCACCTCGATCAGCGAGAAACCCGCTTCCTCGCGCAGCGCGTCGATCCGTGGCGGTCTCCCGGCGCGGTCGTGCCGGGAGGCGCGAGTGGGTTGGCGCTTGAATGCGGGCACGGTTGCTCTTTACGTCCTGTCGGTCGTTCGCGAGCGCGCCTTTAGCCTCGATTCGGCCGTTGAACCGATGACCGGTCGTTTTCGCGTCGCCCCTCGGGCGGCTGCAGGCTCGCCGTCGGCGCTCTCCTGCGGGCGAGGTTTCCGGCGCCTACAATCCGCTCCGCGAGGGGGACTGGTGTATCGGTAACACGGTGGTCTCCAAAACCGCAACGCCAGGTTCGATTCCTGGGTCCCCCGCTCGGCTCTGCCGCGCCGAATCCCGCATTGCAGAGCGGGATTCGGCCATCAGGCCGCGCGATAGTTCTAAGGGGGAGGGGGGCTCGAAACCGGCGTAGAAGGGGCTCGACTTTCACGGGACTTTCACCGGGGACCGAGGCTTGTATCCTCTGGAGCCGAGCGGGAGGGATTGGGGGGCGGATGCGGGCAGGACGACTTAGGGGGGTAACAGGCGTCGTCGCGGCGGCCGCGCTGTTTGCTGCTCCGGTCGCTCCGGCGCATGCAGATAGCGGCGGCGCGACGGTCGGTCCCGCGCCGGAAAGCGAAGCGGTGTCGGTGTCTGCGGAACTCCATCATTCGTGCTTCCTACTCAACGAATACGAAGCCTGCGACTGGTTCGGCGAGGCCGCCGCCTACTCGGCCAGCACCGGCTGCCCCTTCAACTTCGACGCCACGCACGGCCAGTGGGTCGGGACAGTCGAGACGTCCGAAGGCACGACCTACGGGAGCTTCACGTTCGTGCCGTACGGGCTGGAACGAACAATCGTCGTCTGCCTCTACGTATATGCGGAATCAAGCTCCACCCTCGTCGGGGAATCTCATCCGTTTGATCGAGCTAGAGGGAGCGAAGTCCTTCCGCAGCCGCCGCCCCGTTTTCCCGCGAGGACCACGGTTCGCGTCTCCGTTCGGAGATGCCAGTTCTGGCCTCACGTGTGGGTCAATGGGACGAAGAACATCGGCGGGAACATCAACTGGGGCATCTACCGGCGGCATTCCCATCGCTGGCTGCGCTTGTACGGCGAAAGCTCCGAAGTCTCAGGAGGCTTCTCGGGAGGACGCGAGTCCCCGGGCACATATATGTTCTCCGCACGGTTCCTCGGAGACAAGAACCTCTATCCATCAAGCGGAGCCGGCAGCGCCACCTTCACGCTCAGGCACTGCTAGCTGCCTCCCTCGTGAGGAACGCGTCGAGTAGACCGGCGGCCTCGGCCTCGTTGCCCGGCATCAGATGGCCGTAGCGGTCGAGCGTGATCGAGATGTTGGCGTGCCCCATGTAGGTGCTGAGCGCCTTCGCATTCACGCCCGCCGTAATCATCAGGGACGCGAACGTGTGCCGGCACTCGTGCAGCCCGATCCGGTCGAGCTTCGCCTTCGTCCAAACCCGGTCCGCGCGCTGTGCGACTGAGGAAGCCGAGAACGGCCCAAGTGTCGTGCCGAACAGGAGCCGGTCCGGCCCGTGAGCCGCTCGGGCGCCCGTGAGCCGCTCGAGTTCCTCGAGGCCTCGTCAGCCCCCGTCGGCGGGAGTCCTGGTCTGTATGCCGTCCTCGCCGGCGAGCAGGATCGTGCTGACCAGCTCGGGGGCGAACAGGCCGTGCTCGATCACGCCCGGCGTCGCACTGAGGCGCGCCGCGAGTGCACGGGGCTCGCCGATCGGCCCGAGGTAGTCGGCGATCAATCCGCCGTCCGGGCTGGCCGGGACACCGCGCAGACGGGCGGGGGCGAGGGTGCTCAGCGTGCGCTCCACGCCGAACGTCAGCAGCTCGAGCGGGACCGGCGCGGCGAGCTGCTCGACGGCCTTCTCGGCTGAGGCGATCACGACGAAGCGGAGCGACGACGCGGCGACGATCTTCTCGCGCGTGTGCGCTCCTCCGCCGCCCTTGATCAGCCAGCCGGCCGGATCGATCTGGTCGGCGCCGTCGATCGCGACGTCCAGCTCGCCGACGTCGTCAAGGCCCTCGACGCTCAACCCAAGCGCGCGCGCGGCACGCTCGGTGGCGGGGGAGGTGGCCACGCAGCGAAGCCCGCGCTTCCCGCGGGCGGCGATCGCCGGGAGCAGGAAGGCGACCGTCGAGCCGGTCCCCAGTCCCACGCGCATCCCATCCTCGATCAGCTCCGCCGCCGCCGTGGCCGCCGCCTGCTTATGGCGCGCCAGCGACGCGCCGTCGCTCACGGGCGGTTGAGACCGCCCAGTCGAACGAGGGGACGCCATGGCGCGGACGTTACCGACCCGCTCGTGTCCCTGAGGCGAAGCCGCTCGGGCGCCGCCGGGACGTGCAGTAGGAACCCCTGCCCGACCGCGCACCGCAGCTCGCGCGCGAGCGCGAGCTGGCGCGCCGTCTCGATGCCGACGGCCACCGCAGTCAGTCCCGCCTCGTGCGCGAGCGCGATCGTCGCGGCGAACATCGCGCGGCGTCCCTTGTCGTTGTCGAAGCTGGCGATCAGCCCGCGGTCGAGCTTGACGACGTCGAGCGGGAGATCGCGCGGCAGGCCGAGCGAGAACTGCCCCGAGCCGAAGTTGTCGAGCGCGATCGAGACGCCGAGTCGCTTGACGTCCTTGAGCGCGTCGCGCGCCCGCTCGGGGTCGCGGCGGACGGCGTCCTCGCTGACCTCCAAACACAGCGCACGCCCGGGCAGCCTGCAGTACGCGAGCTCCTCGCGCACGCGCTCGGCGAGGTCCAGCTCGGTCAGCTCGCGGGCCGACACGTTCACCGAGATCGGGATCGACAGACCGCTGCGACGCCACACCTCGGCCTGCGC
The DNA here is from genome assembly GCA_036498325.1 of Solirubrobacteraceae bacterium. Classification (GTDB taxonomy): domain Bacteria; phylum Actinomycetota; class Thermoleophilia; order Solirubrobacterales; family Solirubrobacteraceae; genus Palsa-744. The sequence continues at coordinate 8,465 of DASYFR010000020.1, read as the reverse complement.
GCAGGCCGTGTGCAGCACCCACCTGCCGATCTGCACGATCAGCTCGCTCTCCTCGGCCGGAGGGAGGAACATCGAGGGCAGCATCTCCTCACCTGGCAGCTTGTCGGCGCCTTCCGGGCGCCAGCGCACGAGTGCCTCGCAGCCGACGGCCTGACCCCCCGCGAGCGGGAGGATCGGCTGGTAGGACAGCAGCAGCTCGCGCTGAGGCAGCGCGTCGCGCAGGCGCCCCTCGATCTCCGCGTGCGTGCTGAGCTCGTGGCGCAGACTCTCGCCGAAGACCTCCAGGCGCCGGCCCCCGGCGGACTTGGCCCGGTACATCGCCACGTCGGCCTCGCGCACCATCGTCTCGGGGTCCGCGTCCGGGCTGGCCGAGACTGCCACCCCGACGCTCGCGAGCATCGCCACTTCCGCCCTGCCGACGGCGAACGGCCGTTCGAGCGCCTCGAGCACGCGCTCGGCGAGTGCCATCGCCTCCGCCTCGCTCTCGATGTCCTCGGCCAGGATCACGAACTCGTCGCCGCCGAGGCGCGCGACGGTGTCGCTGTCGCGCATCAGCTCGGCGAGGCGCCCGGCGATCCCGATCAGCAGCTGGTCGCCGACGTCGTGGCCGAGGTTGTCGTTGACAGCCTTGAACTTGTCGAGGTCGACGAACAGCAACGCGACGACGCCGTTGCTGCGGTGCAGGCGCGCGAGCGCCTGACAGGCGCGGTCCATCAACAGGACGCGGTTGGGGAGCTTCGTGAGCGGGTCGTGGAGCGCTTGGCGCTCGAGCCACAGCCGGTCGGTCACGTCCTTGACCGCCGCGTACCAGGTGTCCTCGTCGCGGCGCGCGCTCCACAGCAGCGAGCGCCACGATCCGTCGCGGTGCCGGTAGCGGTTGGTGAACGTCTCGAGCTGGTCGCGCGCGTCCCTGTCCGGGTGCAGCAGCGCGAGCGTTTGCTCGACGTCCTCGGGATGCATGAACTGCTCGATCGGTCCTGCCTGCAGCTCCTCGGCGCTCCACCCGAGCAGCTGCTCCCAGGCCGGGTTCAGCAGCGTGAAGCGGCCGTCGAGTGAGATCGTCGCCAGCAGATCGCTGGTCATCTCGAACAGGCGCGCTACGCGCGAGCCGTCATCGCTCCACTCACGCTCGTGCGTGACGCCATTGGTCGTTTGCGCGTGCGGGGTCATCAGCGGGAATCCATTGCTGCTTATCTCTCGGCGCGCGCACGAGCGGGCTCGGGCGGCCCACGCACGAATGGACGTATTGGCCACTGCCGCGGCGGGACCGGACAGCGCTGGAAGGTGCCTCGAGGCCCATGAGTGGGCCGCGATCGACCGTCGAGCGGCGGAGGCCGCTCAGGAGGCGCTGGAGAGCGGCCTACCGGGCTCGGGCGCCGTCTCCGCAGTCGCGCCCTCGCCCGGGCGCGGGGCGGAGTCGCTGCCGGCGGGTCCGGGAGAGCCGCGCAGAAACCGCCACACGGACAGGCACATCAGAACCGTCATGATCGCGGCGCTCGAGGCGCACCACTCGCAGATCGCGTGGATCGAGAAGAGCTCGCGGTAGGTCAGGTAGGCGCTGAACCCGAACCCGACCAGCGTGAAGGCCATCGTCGCCAGCCGCGCGTTCTCACCGTCGGGCGCGAGCAACGAGGAGACGATCGCGACGTAGCCGATCAGCCCGATCAGCGCGACGGGGACGCCGGCCAGCTTCGAGTAGATCGACGTCTGCACCTTCGTGCAGCTTTCTCCGGCCGTGCACGCCGGCTTGATGCCGGCGTAGTGCACGTAGGTCAAATAGCTCGCGACGCCGAGCCCCACCACCGCGAGGACGAGCAGCGTGATCCTCAGGGCGCGGGTGTTCACGCCGCTCAGCCCTGGAGGTGCTTTTCGATCGCTTCGTTGAACGACGACGGGTCCGTCAGTGAGGCGTATTCAAATTTTTCCAGTTTGCCGCCCGTCGTGCCGATCTCGAACGAAGGCGTGCCGTTGAAGCCGGCGTTGTTCGCCGCCTGGGCGTCGGCGACCACCTCGTTGTTGAGCGCCGCGTTGCTGCGGTCGCTGGTCCACTGGCTGAGGTTCAGGCCGGGCACCTGCTGGGCGAGACCCTGAAGGAATTTTTCGGTCACATAACCCGAGTTCTCTTCGCCCTGCTGGTTGTAGAAGAGCTCCAGGTACTGCCACATCTTCTTCTGCATGCCCGCCGCCAGCGCCGCCACCTGCTGGGTTTTGAAGACTTCCGGTTCGTGCGTCGCGGTCTCCAGCGAGCGGTATTCGATCCGCAGCTGGCCCGGGCGCACCCATTTCTGCAGCAGCGTCGGCAGCGCGCCGAGCGTGAACTCCCTACAGATCGGGCACTCGAGGTCGCCGAAGTAGACGAGCGTCACCGGCGCCGTCGCCTTGCCGATCGCATCGCCGTTCTGCGCGATCCCGCCCACCTCGCCTTCCACCTTGTTGACGAGCGGCACCGCTTTGGTGCCCGTTTGCACTTTGCCGCCGCCACTGCTGCCGCCACCGGAGGCGATCAGGATGATCACGATCGCGACGACGACGACTCCCGCCACCGCGCCCAGCTGCGTCAGGCGCTTGCGTCGTGCAGCACCGGCCGCTTCCGCCTGCTCGAGTGCCTTGCGTTCGCTGCGTGCCTGCTCGCGGCGCTGCTTGCGAGTCAGATCTTCCTCGTCGACGGGGGCCATAGGCGGAACTTTTACAGGTTTCTGCTCAACGCTGCCTAAGTGATCTCGCGCCGCCGCGGCGGCGCAAGCCGCGTGGCCGGTCGGTCCAGGGGAGCTGCGACGATGAGAACATTCAGGCGAAGCCGAGCGCGAACGAGCAGACTGTGCCTACGGTCTCACTCGCGCCCCCGTAGCTCAGCTGGATAGAGCATCGGACTTCTAATCCGAGGGTCGCACGTTCGAATCGTGCCGGGGGCATCGAATTCATGGCTCGGCAGGGCCGGTTTTCGCATCGCTGGGCAGTTTCCGCATCGCCAAGCGATCTGAGTGTGTGGACGCCCTCGCGGTGTGCGTCAGTGTCGTGTGAGCCCGTCGAAGGGCCTGATCGCCCACAGGATCAAGGCCGCGAGGCAGAGGGGGAGACCGAGCAGCAGCTGCACCGTCGTCGGAGCGACGAGCGTGACTGCAGCCAAGCCCGTCAGCAGCGCGATCGCCTGCGAAGAGATTCTTTGCATATGGGTGGGCTACCCGCATGCCGGCCCAACCAATCGGGCAGTCTCCGAACCGGGCGGGAAACGAGCCAAGGCGGGAAGGTTTCGCGCCGCGACGGAGTCTCGATCGTCGATGGAGCCTCCGAGACCGGTGGTCCCGTCGGCGGCTCGCGACGCGCTCTTGCTCCCCGCTCGGCGCGTCGCGAGCGCCCTTCTGCGGGCCGGTTCGCGTTCCCGATTCGCTGGGTTTCGCCGTGAACACCGCCGGGTAGGTCAGCCGCAGGCCTCGGCCTCCCCCGCTCGAGGCCTGTCAAGACGGGGACGCATCACCCGCTCCCGATGCACCGGCCCCCACCCCATCGGGGAGCCGGCTCACACGGGGGCGCCCGTCGAACTTGCGGCGCGCTCTGGCAGGTCCCGCCGGGGCGCGCCGCAAGTATGTCTGCATGATGTCCTCGATGTTCCTCGCCACAGCGCTGCTCTACCCCTGCGTGCTGGCGGCGCTAGCTGTCGGGACCGGCCTGCTCGTCGAGCGCGCGAGCGGCGGCGAGGTCCCGCTCGCGCTGCTGATCCCCGTCGGCGTGGCCGGACTGATCGCCGTCTCCCAACTGGTCACCTTCGTCTATCCGCTTGCGCCGGCGACGCCCTACGCGATGGTGGCCGTCGCGCTCGCCGGCTTCGCTCTGGCCCGCAGCCGCGCCAGGGCCCTCGCCGGTGCCCTGCGTGCGCATCCCTCGCCGGTCGGGCTCGCGCTGCTCGTCTACGCGCTGGCGCTCGCCCCCGTGCTCGCGGCGGGCCGGCCGAGCCTGTCCTCCTACATGGCGCTCGCCGACTCGGCAGTGCACCTGACGGGCGCAGATTTCCTGATCGCCCACGGCCAGCACTTCGCTCACCTCGATCTGCGTAACTCCTATGGCCAGTTCATCAACGACTACTACAACGCGAGCTATCCCTCGGGCGCGGACACGCTCTTCGGCGGCAGCGCCATCCTGCTTCGCCTTCCGCTGATCTGGGCCTTCCAGCCCTTCAACGCGTTCATGCTCGCGGCTGGCGTCGGCCCTGCGTGGCTGATCGCGCGGCGCGTCGGGCTCAGCGGTGTCTGGGCGCTTGTTGCCGCGCTCGCCGCAACGCTCCCGGCGCTCGTGTACGCCTACGAGCTGCTCGGGTCGGTGAAGGAGATCACCGTCCTGCCGCTGATCCTCTCGCTCGGCGTGCTCGTCGAGCGCCACCGCAGCTGGCTGCGCGCGGGAGCCGCGCGCGTGCTGCCGTTCGCGATCCTCGTTGCGGGCGGCGTATCGGCGCTCGGCGTCGCCTTCGGCGTGTGGGCGCTGGTCGCCGCGCTCGTGCCTGCGGCGCTGCTCGCCGCGGCCGCACACCGCGACGGTCTCCGCGCGCATCTGCGCGTCGCGGGACCGCTGGTCGGCGCCGGCGCGTGCGTGCTGGCGATCGCGGCGCTGCCGACATGGTCGCGGCTACGCGGCTCGGTGGCCGTTGCCCAGGGCATCGCGTCGACGAGCAATCCGGGCAATCTGCGTAGCCCGCTGCGCGCGAGTCAACTGCTGGGCGTCCGTCTGGGCGGGAGCTACAAGCTCGCGCCGCACGGACTCGCGCTGACGCTGACGAACGTCCTGCTCGCGTTGTCGCTCGCGGCGGCCGTGGTCGGGGCCTGGCGGCTCCTGCGCACCCGCGCGTTCGCTCTCGCCGGCTGGGTCGGGCTCTCGCTGCTCGCCTGGGTCGCGGTCACGCTCGCGGCCGGCACGTGGGCGGGCGCCAAGGCCCTGATGCTGACCTCGCCGATCGTCGTGCTGCTCGCCTGGGCCGCTGTCGCGGCGCTGCGCTCGCCGCCGCGGCGGATCCTCGCGCGGGCGCTCGCCGCTGGGCTTGCGGGTGCGCTCGCGGGCGGCGTGCTCGCCTCCGACGCGCTGCAGTACCACGCAGCCAACCTCGCGCCCACGGCGCGATATGACGAGCTCGCTTCGCTCGACGCGCGCTTCGCCGGGCAGGGCCCGACGCTGTTCACAGACTTCGACGAATACTCGCTGTATGAGCTGCGCCACCTCGACGTCGGCGGACCGGACTTCGTCTACCCGCCGCCCTCGCTGGCCGTCCTGGCGGGGGGCTACGGCCGGCCCGTGCGCCTGGAAGCCGCTGCTCCTTCGGCGCTGGCCGACTACCGGCTGATCATCACGCGCCGCGATCCCGAGACGGGGCGCCCGCCGGCCGCCTACCGGCTGGCCTGGCAGGGTGCCTACTACCAGGTCTGGCGTCGCCTCCCCGGAGCAGCGCCCGCCCTGCGTCACATCGCGCTCGGCGGGAGCGCCGCCGGCGAGTGTCGTCGCATCGGCGCCCTGGCCGCGCTCGCGGCCGGGCAACCGCGGCTGGGCGCGACCCAGCTGACGCTCGCCGAAGTCCCGCCGCTCGTGCGCGTGGCGCTCGCCCGCGCGCGTCACCCTCGCAACTGGGGCCACGAGCGCGGCGGGCTCGTGATGGACCACCCGGGCACGCTGGCGGCCTCGCTGCGGATACCGCGCGCCGGGCGCTGGGAGGTGTGGCTGCGCGGCCAGCTGATGGCGAGCGTTCGGCTCGGCGTGGACGGGCGCACGCTCGCGACCGTCGCCGGCCAGCTGAGCGGCAACTCGCTGGTCCCCAACGCGGTGCCGCCGATCGCCGTGGAGCTGAGCAGGGGGGCTCACCTCCTGACGCTGAGCCGAGGCGCTGCCACGCTCGCCCCGGGAGACGGCGGCGCGGCGGTCATCGATCAGATCCTGCTCGCCCCGGCCGGTGCCCAGCAGACGCTGCGTGTGCGCCCGAGCGGGCGGTGGCGAACGCTCTGCGGAGGAAGCTACGCGTGGGCCGAGCTGGCGCGAACGGGCCGCTCAGTGGGGTGAGGCGGTCACGAGGACGGCGCTCGAGGGGGCGATGTCGAGCCCGAGCACGCCCGCGTGCGCGGTGAGGTGTTCGAGGTGCCCGGCGTGCCAGGACCCGTCGCGGGCGACGGCGCGGCCGCCTAGACGCACGCCGGAGCGCGCTTCGGCGCCACCCGCGATGAGCCGCAGGACGCTCGCGACGTGTAGGGCGCGGTCGACGTGCAGGCGCACTGCCGCGGGCGCGCCGGCCGGTTCGTCATCGACGATCACGAACTTCAGCACGCCGCCCGCGCCGCTGAGCGCTGCGACGGCGAGGTTGGGCTTCGCCGGCGCCACGATGCGCGTGCGCAGCGGCCGGTCGCCGATCAGCGAACGCGTCAGCAGCAGCGCATACCACTCGGGCTGGGCCTGCAGGGCACCGCGCGCCAGCTGCGCGGGCGTGCCGGCGCAGACGGGCGAGTAGCCACGGCAGTTGGCAGGGGCGCCCTGCAGGTTGATCCCGACGGTGCCCGCGGCCATCGCCTGCGTGATGTAGCTGGTGGCCCACAGCGCCGATGCGAACGTGTCGCTGATCCCCGCTCGTCCACCACAGGAGACCGTGTTGGTCTCGTCCATGCGGAACGGCGTGCGACCTCGCCGCGCGACGGACATGTAGCGCTGCAGCGAGACGGCCTCGAGTGAGCGAATGCGCGGGCTCAGCAGGTCCGCGATCGTCGGTGGCGGCACCGAATCGCAGCGCAGCGGGTAGTGGTGGCCGGTCAGCAGCGCCGGGTGCTGGCGACGTGCCTCTGCTGCGCCCCACACCTTGAACGCCCGCGAGCCGGACACGCCAGGGCCGGCGACGGGCAGCCCGGGAGTGCGTCTGGCGATCGTCCGTCGGTAGGCGCTCACCTCGCGCTCGTACTGCGCGGCCGTCCAAGGGAGCGGGCGCAGGGCGTGGTGGCCGTAGGAGTCCGGCTCGTTGCCGATCTCGATGCCCGCGAGCCGGCGCCCCAGGATTCGCCGCGCGGCCGCCGCCTCCCGCGCCGCCGAGCGCGCGTCGTAGTGGGCCAGCCCGAGCGTCAGCAGGACGCGCCAGCCGCTGGCGGAGGCGAGCCTGCGCAGGCGGCGCAGGTCGGCGGGTTCGAGCACGCTGCTCGCCCACGCCGGGCGCGGTGTGCTGCTGTCGCTCCAGGCGACGCGGGAGTCCGCCGAGGCGCCGCCGAGTCGCAGGACGCCGGGGCCGAGCGATCTGAGCATCGCCACGAAGTTCCCGCGCCCGCCGTAGGAGGCGATCTGCGCGGCGCTCGAAAGCTCGAAGGAGAGCCCGAGGAAGGCCTTCGGCACCGGCGCGCCGGCGGCGCCTGCGAGCAGCGAGACGGACACTTCCTCGCGCTGGCGGGGGGGAGCTCGTTCAACGCCGTTGGCCGCAATTGCGCAGGCAAGGGCCACCGCGAGAGCGAGTGGTGCGACCACCAGCGGCCCGCGCCTGCGTCTCGCGCGGACGCGCATCGATCGGTCGAGCTCCCGTGCCATCGAGCTGCAGTTAACAACGGCTGCCCCGGTTCGCGCGCCGCCGCGGCTGCCGTCGGCCCGCGAACGTAGTCTCCTGTCGTGGTCAGCACGAAGGCGGATCCCGCCGGCGATCAGATCCTGCTCGGCGACAACCTCGAGCTGCTGCCGGCATTCACCGACGGTCGCTTCCAGCTCATCTACATCGATCCGCCCTTCAACACGGGCAGGACGCAGACGCGCAAGACGCTGCGGGTCGTGCGCGACACGGCCGGCTCGCGCACCGGCTTTCAGGGCAGGCGCTACGCGAGCGAGCTGCTGGCGCAGTCGAGCTACAGCGACGAGTTCGAGGACTACCTCGCGTTTCTCGCGCCGCGCCTGCGCGAAGCCCGCCGGCTGCTCGCGCGCGAGGGCACCCTCTACTTCCACATCGACTACCGCGAGGCCCACCACTGCAAGCTGATGCTCGACGAGATCTTCGGGCGCGAGTGCTTCCTCAACGAGCTCATCTGGGCGTATGACTACGGCGCGCGCACCAAGCGCCGCTGGCCGGCCAAGCACGACACGATCCTCGTCTACGTCAACGACGCCGAGCGCTACGACTTCGACTCGCAAGCCGTCGATCGCGAGCCGTACATGGCGCCTGGCCTCGTCAGCGCCGAGAAGGCCGCGCGCGGCAAGCTGCCGACCGACGTCTGGTGGCACACGATCGTGCCGACGAGCGGCCGCGAGAAGACCGGCTACCCGACGCAGAAGCCCGAGGGCATCGTGCGCCGGATGGTGCTCGCGTCGACCAGGCCGGGAGACTGGTGCCTCGACCCGTTCTGCGGCAGCGGCACGCTCGGCGCCGTCGCCGCGAAGACGGGTCGGCGGTACGTGATGGTCGACGAGAGCGATGAGGCGGTGCGCGTCGCGACGGAGCGGCTCGCGGCGATCAGCGCTCCCGTGCGCGAGTGAGCCGT
>DASYFR010000019.1:0-1596 GCA_036498325.1 Solirubrobacteraceae bacterium | reverse complement strand
CTCGCGCGGTTCGACTTGCGCATCATCCGGGCCATGCAGTCGTCCAGCCGCCCGCGACACGACGGCTGAGTGCGTGGCAAAGGCATAGCGACACGTCGGCGAGCTTGACGAGTCCTACGTCGCAAAAAGAGTGGCGCGCCGACGCCCGTTGGGGGGAGACAACCCCTTCGCCGCTATTGCAGCCACGCCGACATACGCGGAATTAGCTGAATCGCCCCGCGTCCGCTAGCGCTTGACGGGCCAGCCGCCGAGCGTCGACGACTTGTGCTTCGCCTTGCCGAGCGGCAGTCCGCTGATAGAGGTCGCGGCGACCGTCGGTGCGGTCCGCGCCTACGCAAGACTTGATTGTGCTTGCTCGGAATCGACGGCACAGCAAACTGGCGGCACTGTGCCGATCGCCCACATCCAGGCGTGCGCGACCGGAGCGCGGCACGACTCTGCTTCGGCTCTCGCGGCTGCTCTGGGGTCGCTATGCCTTTGCCACGGTTGCGATAGCGCGGGCGGCTCGGTCGTCTTGACTTTCGGTGATCGCCGAGTTGTGCCCTCGGCACAACCGGCAGACAGACGACCAGTGGCTCGTTCGGCCGCTCTTCCTCAAGGACGCAATGGGAGCGCACGTTCGTATGTCAGCGGCGTTGACGCCCAAGCCTTCAGGCGCCGCCGAAGGCGTCGGCGAGGGCCGCGGCCCAGCTGCCGTACAGATCGATGACCGTGGACGGCGCGGGCCACTCTCCGGCTTGTAGTCGTTTGAGCGCTTCGCTGCCGCGCCGGCGGGCGTGCGTGCGCGACCAGTCATACGAGGACGGTACAGCGCCGTAGCGCGTTCGCCACGCGCGCATCGCTTCGCGAACGCGTTCCCGTGTCCATTGCCGCGCGATCGCGCCGGGATGGCAGCGTTTGCAATACGCATAGGCGTCGCCCTTGCCGTTGCGTGGCGCGGTGGGCGCCCCGCAGCCGCGACACGCCCCGCGGTAGCGCGCCTTGACCGCGCGTGCCTTATCGCCGGTCGGATCGTAGAGATAGCTCTTGATGGTTGCCTCGGCGCGCCCCAGCCGACGAGCGATCTGTGCGATCGACAGACCCTCCTGATCGCGGTAATGGCGGGCGAGTTGCGCTGCGCGCCGCCGTTCCATCACACGGTCGAGCATCAGAACCCGAGCCTACCGTAGGTGCTGGACAGCCAGCCCAAGCGCAAAAGAAATGGTCCGTCGGGGAGGGTTTCTCCTCCTGGTGCGCTGCGGGCCGGTCACTCTGGAGCTCGCAACGCTGCCTTGGTCTCCCGCTCCGGCCCGAGGGACGGGAGACTCGGGCGGGAGGTTCGATCACGCGACGGCTCCGGCCCGCTCGCCCACGTGGAGCTCCTCGAGGTTGGAGGCTGAGCGCGGGCCGGCGAAGTGGCGGCTGTTGCTCTACGCCTAACGCGGCAGTCCTGGTCTCGATCCTGTCGTGACCGCATTGGTGCTTGCAGCTTCGGGACCTTCAGCTAGCGCCGCTGCCCTTCGTGGACCCGATCGTTCTGTGGTGCGCCACGTGCGCGCTTATGGCGAGGAGCGAGACGCGCTGAGCGGGAGGTCGCGGGTCCTGCTCTTGCCTCAG
>DASYFR010000018.1:0-30923 GCA_036498325.1 Solirubrobacteraceae bacterium | reverse complement strand
GTGGGGTTTGCCCAGCCGCCGCGTCACCGCGACGCTGGTGCGCTCTTACCGCACCATTTCACCCTTGCCGGCCCGCCGTTCACGTGGGACGGCGGACGTAGGCGGTTTGTTTCTGTGGCACTTTCCCGCGGGTTTCCCCGGGTCGATCACTCGACCACCCTGCCCTGTGATGTCCGGACTTTCCTCGAAGACCTCGTCTCCGCGGCCGTCTGACTTGCCCGCTCAAGTTAGCGCGTGTGGATGCTTCGCGAAAGCCTCGAGCGAGAACGGCCGCCTACACACGCCTGAGCAGCCCGACGACGCGACCGAGCACCTTGACCTCCTTGGAGCGAATCGGCTCCATCGTCTCGTTCTCGGGTTGCAGGCGCACATGGTCCGGTTCGCGGAAGAAGCGCTTGACGGTGGCCTCCTCCCCCAGCAACGCGACGACCACGTCGCCGTCGCTCGCCGTGTCCTGCGGCTGCACGACCACGTAGTCGCCTTCGAGGATGCCCGCATCCTTCATCGATTCGCCCCGGATGCGCAGGAGGTAGTCGCCTTCTGAGCCTCCGGCGAGCTCGGGCACGGAGACGTATTCCTCGATGTTCTCCTCAGCCAGCATCGGCTGGCCCGCGGCGACCGACCCCAGCAGCGGGAGCCCTTCGTTGCCGACGATCCCGCGCACGCTCTCGACCGCGCTGCCGACGGCACGGTCGAGCAGCTCGATCGCGCGCGGCTTGGAGGGATCGCGCCGCAGCAGCCCGATCTTCTCGAGATTCGCCAGATGCGCGTGGACGGTCGATGAGGAGGCCAGGCCGACGGCTTTGCCGATGTCGCGCACCGTCGGTGGATAGCCGTACTTGGCTGAGTACTTGCGGATGAAGTCGAAGATCTCCTGCTGGCGCTTTGTCAGGTCCATGCCTCGATGCCTCCGCGTTCGGTTGCACGATGCGCTTCAACGAACATGTGTTCGCAATGTAGCGGCGGCCGTGGACGGATGCAAGGGCGGCAGGCCGCGACCCCCCGCGGGGGCCAGGGCCGGGGCTATACTCGCGCCTCTGCGCCCGTGGCGGAATTTGGTAGACGCGCAAGGTTGAGGGCCTTGTGGGCTTCACGGCCCGTGGTGGTTCGAGTCCACTCGGGCGCATTGCTGAGCAGGAGAAATACTCGGGCTCGAACCATCGAGCCGCTGTCAACCGTTGTCACGCGTGTCTGCCCCTCGCGACGAGGCGGCGGCGGAACCCGACGCAGACGAGACGGTCGTTGGCCAGCTTGCAGCGACCCGGAGGGCGAATCGCTCCGACTCGTTTTGCCGCGTCCTAGATCGGCGATTACGGGCGTGGATCGCGGTCTCAATACTGCAGGTTGAACTCGGCGCCAACGATCGAAGGAGCAGGGATGGCCAAGCTGATCTATTCGGCACTAGGCTCGCTTGACGGATATTTCGAGGACGCTGACGGCAGGTTCGACTGGGCGGCGCCGGATGAGGACGTGCATACAGCTTGCAACGATCTCGCGCGGACGATCGGGACCTACCTTTACGGACGGCGGATGTACGAGACGATGGTGCCCTGGGAGACCGTGAGCGCCGAGGGCGAGCCGGGGGTGCATCGGGATTACGCGGCGATCTGGCGGACGGCGGAGAAGATCGTCTACTCACGGACACTTCAGAAGCCATCCAGCGCAAGGACTCGGGTCGAGCGCGAGTTCAGCGCGGACGCGGTTCGGCAGCTGAAGCTGTCCTCGACGGCCGACATCGCCATCGCGGGCGGCGATCTCGCCGGCCAAGCGATCGCCGCCGGGCTTGTCGACGAGTACCACCTCTTCCTGTTCCCGGTCGTGATCGGTGGCGGCAAGCGCACCCTGCCGGACAACGTCCGCGCGCAGCTCGAACTGCTCGACGAACGTTGCTTCGAAAGTGGCGTTGTGTATCTCCACTACCGTGCAAGCGCCTGATCGCCGGACACCCGCGACACGATCTCAGCGAGCTCGGCTCGGCAGCGGATCGGTCATCGAACGTCGACGCGGTGACGACTGCATGCGTGTCATTCCTCGCTCTGGTAACGCAGATCGGCTGCCGTCAGGCCCTCGAGGGCCATCCCGAAGGGAACGTCGTGCGTGATCCGTCGCCGCAGGCTGAGGTTTAGCGTCTGCTTCTGAAGCGACCGATACAGGGCGGGCTTGCCGGCGAGGCTGCGTGCGATTTCGATACCGCGCTCGAGCGCTGCTCCATGTGGCACCACCTCGCTGACGACCCCCCACTGGAGTGCCGTCTCGGCGTCGATCTGCTCGCCCGTCCATAGCAGCCACTTGGCGCGCGCAGTACCGGCGATCTCCTCCCAGACGACGTGCAGCCCGTCGCCCGCAGTGATCCCGAGCGTGGGATGGGGCAAGTCGCCGTAGGTGGCTCGCTCCGACGCGATGTGGATGTCGGCGAGGAGCAGGTACTCCGAATGGACCGTCGCTGGCCCGTTCGCGACACCGACGACCGGCATCGGCAAGTCGAGCAAACGCTGGAGGATCTTGGCGCCCTCGACGCGCGCCTTCTCCCAAACAGCCGGCTTGAAGACCTCCCCGAGGCTGGGGCCGTCGATCTGGTCCATGAAGGAATCACCGGTGCCGGTGATGACCAGCGCCGTGTTGGCGCTGTCGAGAGACAGCTCCTCGAGGGCGGCTGGAAGGTCCTGGTGCGTCTGACCGGTGAACACCGCCGGGCCGCCGTCTGTGTGAAAGCGCAGGACGAGCACCCCCTCATCGTCGCGGGCAAACGCCAGGTTCTCGTACTTCTCGAAGTATGCAGGCGTGCTCATGTCGCTAATCCTCCTTGTCAGTTACCGCACCGGACGGTTGCAGGCAGGCTGTTCTTTGGTGTCCCGTTCCGTTCAGCCTGCGCGACGCGCGCCTCACCTGGATGTCCAGTTCCTCGGCCATCGATGAGGTTCATTTGCCGATCCCGCATCACTCCTTCGTGAGACGCTCATTGATGACGATCTCCACAATCTGCGGGACCGTCTCGGTGCGCGCCCAGTCGCGTTGCAGCTCGCAGGCGAGTGAGACCCAGCCGATCGGCTGGGCGCCCGCTCGGACGGTGCGGTCGATCCCAGCGCGGTGCGCCTCTGGCGAGGTACCGGCGATGGCGTCGAGGACCGGATAGACCTCGTAGCCATCGCGCATCGCGTCGAGAGCCGGAAATGCCATGCAGACCTCGGTCCAGAGTGCGCAGAGGATCAGCTTGCGGCGTCCCGTGGCTCGGACGGCCGCCAAGAAGTCGACGTCCTCCCAGGAGTTGATCGCCGTGCGGTCGATCGGCGGATAGTCCTCGAGCTCCTGCGCGAGTCCGTCCAGCGTGGGTCCTTGGCCACTGGCCACGTTGATCGTCGAGTGGATGATGGGAACGGCGAAGAGCTTCGCCAGCTTGACGGTCGTGATGATGTTCTTCAGCAGCAGATCGTGATCGATCGAGCGCACCGCCTGGATCTGGCTGGGCTGATAGTCGATCACGGCGAGCGCCGAGTTCTCGGGTGTGATGAGGTGATCCGCGAGGGGGTCACGGCGTGCCTGGCTTGTCATTTGCCTCCTTCAGAACGCGTAGATCGACGGTCGCCAATCTCCCGATCTCGAGTGTGGATCGACCGTGCGCGCGCTCGCATCCGCCGGTGGCCAGTCTTGCTGCGAGCGGATCCGGTTTGGATCCACTGCCGGCTCGCGATCGGTCGCACGGTCGTCCGAGGTTCCCGCAAGCTCGACGTGACGTCGCGCACGCAGCTTGCAGGTCGAATGCAGCCCGGCGCGAGCAAGACTGGCCAGTGGCGGATGCGACCGCGGTCCAGCTGGACTGAAACTGGAGCGCGATCGCACGGCAGCAAGCAACAGGAGGCTGACACGTCATGAGAGTCGCACTCACCGGCGCGACGGGATTCATCGGATCTCACGTACTCGCCGAGCTGAAAGAGCATGGACACGAGGTGACCGCGCTCGTGCGCGATGCGTCCAACCGCGACGCCGTCGCGGAGCAGGGTGCAAAACCCGCCGTCGTTGACCTGTACGACCGGGCCGCCGTCGTCAGCCTGCTGGACGACGCTGACGCAGCCATCCACAGCGCGAGCCCCGGGGACGCGACGAGCGCGGCTTTCGATTCAGCGGTGGCCGACGGGGTGCTCGAGGCGTTCGCAGGAACCGGCAAGCCATATTTGGACATCAGCGGCTCGTGGATCTACGGAGCCAACCCGGCCATCACCGAGGACTCCCCGATCGATGCTCCACCGCTGGTCGCGTGGAAGGAGTCAATCGAGCGCCGCGTGCTCGCCGCGCGGGACATGCGTGGAGTCATCATCGTCTCGGGAGTCGCATACGGAGACGGCGGCGGGGCGGTCCCGGGAGTTCTCCTTGGCTCGCCGCGCGATGACGCCGGCAACCTCATCATGCTGGGCAGCGGGCGTCAGCGTTGGTCCACGGTTCACGTGGCGGATCTCGCCAACTTCTTCCGTCTGGTCCTCGAGGACGAATCGGCTCGTGGCCGCTACATCGTCGGCGACGGGCTCAACCCGACGGTTGCCGAGGTTACGGAGGCGGCCGCCGCTGCCGTAGGCGCTCCCGGCGCGGTGCCGGGGTCCGACGCGGAGGCCCGAGCACGCTTGGGCGACTACTTCGCGGAAGTGCTGCTCGTCGACGAGGCTACTCTCGCGACCAAGGCTCGAGCGGAGCTCGGTTGGGATCCGTCCCATCCAGGTCTCGTCGAGGAATTTCGCCAGGGCAGCTACCGCAACGTGACGGCTGCCTGACCGGCATTGCTCCGGGTGAGGAGGTGTCGCACGCGACCGGCGCCACCACCGTGCGCTCCAACACGGCGCTGATCGTCACCGTCTGCCTCGCCCAGTTCATGGTCGTGCTGGACGCGACCGTCACGAACGTCGCGCTGCCGGCGATCGGGCGCAACCTGCACTTCAGCACCTCGGACCTGCAATGGGTCGTCACCGCCTACACACTCACGTTCGGCGGCTTCTTGCTGCTCGGTGGGCGCTCCGCTGATCTCTTCGGGCGCCGGCGTCTGTTCACACTCGGCGTGAGCATCTTCACCGTGGCCTCGCTCGCGGACGCGCTCGCCCAGTCACCGGCGGCGCTGATCATCTTCCGTGCCTTGCAGGGGATCGGCGCGGCGCTCGTCTCGCCCGCGGCCCTCAGCATCATCACCACCTCGACTGCCGACGGAGAGGAGCGCCGCGGCGCGCTCGGGATCTTCGCGGCGATTTCCGCGGGCGGCGGCGGGCTGGGCCTGGTTCTCGGCGGAGTGCTCGTCACCTACCTCAGCTGGCGCTGGGTGTTCCTCATCAACCTCCCGATTGGCATTGGCGGCGTCTTGCTCGCGCGTCTGTACGTCCCCGAGTCGCGCGCCCGCGAGCGCGCCGGCAGCTTCGACGTCGCCGGAGCGGTCCTGATCACGCTCGGCCTCGCTCTGTTCACTTACGCCGTGACCGGAGCGAACCGCTACGGGTGGGGCAGCGCGCGAACGCTCGGTCTCGCGGCAATCTCGCTGGGGCTGATCGCCGCCTTCCTGACCGTCGAGAAACGCGTGCGCATGCCGCTTGTGCGCCTCGCGATCTTCAAAATTCGCTCGCTCTCGGTGAGTGCGGCGGCGACCTTCCTGCTCGTCGGCGGGCTGTACTCGAGCTTCTTCCTCGGCTCGCTCTACCTGCAGGTCGTCAAGGGGCACACGCCGCTGCAGACCGGCCTGATGTTCCTGCCGCAGAGCGGGTGTGTGGTCCTGTTCTCCGCGATCTCGCGGCGCCTGATGGGGCGCATCACACCAAAGCAGGTGCTGACGCTCGGCCTTTTGCTCGCCACCGCAGGGCTCGCGTACCTAGCGAGGCTGCGGGTGGGCGACAGCTACCCCACGGGCTTCTTGCCCGGGCTCGTCCCCTTGGCGGCGGGACTGGGGCTGGCCTTCGTGCCGCTCACGCTGACCGCGACCTCGGATGCCGACCGAGACGATCAAGGCCTCGCCTCTGGCGTCTTCAACACAAGCCAGCAGGTCGGCGGTGCCGTCGGTCTGACAGTGCTCGCGGCGATCGCGCGCACGGTGACCGCGAGCACGCACGCCACAAGCCACGCAGCGGCGCTCGTCAGTGGATACAGGACCGCATTCGCCGTCGCCGCCGGGATCGCGCTCGCCGCCGTCGCGGTCGTGGTCGCGTTCCTGCCGGCGCGCGAGATCCCAGCGCGTAGCGCTGGGGAAGCCGCCGCCGGATGCCACGTCGGCACGCTCTCTGCGATGCCGCTCGAACAGGCTCCGCAGGCGCCAACCGTGAGCTAGACGGCGGCCGGGTCCTCAGGCAGGACGCGCTCCAGCTGCGCTCGCGAGCTGATCGCGAGCTTGACGAAGATCTTGCGCAGGTGGTATTGGACGGTCCGCGGGCTGATGAAGAGGCGGGTCGCGATTTCGCGGTTGGACAGCCCATCCCGCGCGAGGCGCGCGATCTGCAGCTCCTGCGCCGTCAGCTCGTCGCGCGTCTCGGGTCGCCGCGCGCGTGCTTTCTGCCCCGTCGCGAGCAGCTCGCGCCGCGCGCGCTCGGCGAACGCCTCGGCGCCCATCCGCTCGAGCGCCTCGTGCGCCGCGCGCAGCTGCACGCGTGCGTCGACCCGCCTGCGCTCGCGCCGCAGCCATTCTCCGTAGAGGAGCTGGGAGCGCGCGAGTTCGGCGCGCGCCGGCGTACGCGCGAGGTGCTCGGTGGACTCGCGGTAGAAGCGCTCAGCGGGCTCGCCATCGCTCATCAGCGCCTGTACGCGCGCCTCGATCCCGCGCGCCCACTCGCTGGACACGGCACTCGTCCGTTCTCGCAGCCAGTCGCGCGCGGCTTCGAGGAGCGCCCGCTCGCCCGTGCGCGACGCCGATTCGGCGAGCTCCGGCACGAGGAACGGCCCGCCACCGATCGGGTCTTCCTTGAAGGCTCCCCACGCGGCGTCTCGCGCGAGGTCGTGGCGTCCGAGCCCGTTGCAGAGAACCGCGCGCGCGTACGCGTTGACGGTCCAACCGCGGGCGGAGGCTTCCTGCGTTCGCGCATCGATCAGCGCGGACGCCGGCGCCTCTTTGCCGCGCCAGGCGGCGAGGGTCATCTCGGCGTTGCCGAACGGCCGGCTTCCGGTCACCTCGCCGAGCAGACGCTCCTCGTCGACGCGCAGCGCCGCCGTGGTGAGCTCGCCCGAGAGGATCTCGCTCCTGGCGAGCAGCCCGAGAGCGAAGCGCAACTGCACCAGCGCCCCGGCGTCGCGGGCGAACTGCGCCTGGCGGTCCATCAAAACCCGGTAGGAAGCCGCGTCCCACAGCTCGACGGCAAGCATCCCGCTCGTCCTTCCGGTGGCGAGGAACAGCGAGCGGCGGACTTCATCGCCCGCCGGGTCGAGCTCCAGAAGCAGGTCGAGGGCTCTTTGCATCGACGGCGCCGCCGCGCCGTATCCGTCGATCAGAAGCGTGGCAAACGCGTCGAGCATGACGTCGACGGCGCGAGGCGGGTCGGGAGCGGGCGGCGCCGCGCGGGCCGCCTCGGCTGCTTCGAGAGCGCCACCGGGGAGCTCGAGATCGCGCACCATCGCCGTCCCGAGGATCTCGAGATAGGTCTCACGTGCGAGTTGCCGATCCAGATCGTGCAGTCCTCTCGCGGCGCCGAGAAGCGCTCGACCCGCGTCCGCGCCGCGTTTCTGCTCCGAGGCGATCTGGCCACCCAGGAGCTCCATGCGCGCGTGCCCGATCTCGTCGAGCGCGCCGGCCTCGATCGCGACCAGCAGCTCGAGCGCAGCGTCCAGCGCGCCCGCGTCCCGCTTGGCGGCGGAGGCTGCGAGCAGGCGCTCGGCCCGGCGCGCGCGGTCCGGCGTCAGCAACGCTGCACGCTCGAGGAACGCGGCCGCCGCGGCCAGCCCACCCCTGTCGCTCGCGCGCCCGGCCGAGCGTTCGAGCTCCTCGGCGACCTGCTCTTCGGGCCCGGACGCAGCCTCGGCGAGGTGCCAGGCGTGACGGTCGGGGTCGACCTCGGCGTCGGTTGCGTACGCGAGTGCCGCGTGCAGCGCGCGCCTTTCCTCGGCCGGGGCCGAGCGGTAGGCGGCCGAGCGCACGAGCGGATG
The DNA here is from genome assembly GCA_036498325.1 of Solirubrobacteraceae bacterium. Classification (GTDB taxonomy): domain Bacteria; phylum Actinomycetota; class Thermoleophilia; order Solirubrobacterales; family Solirubrobacteraceae; genus Palsa-744. The sequence goes on along the minus strand of DASYFR010000018.1, from coordinate 22,832 downwards.
GCGAAAGACGACGCGGGCACCGATGTCCATCAGGCCGGCGTCGCTCGCCGGAGCCCCGGCCTGCGCGGGGATGCCGAGATGCTCGGCCGCTCTCCACACCAGCGCGGGGTCGCCGACCGGGTCAGCCGCGGCCAAGCGCAACAGACGCCTAGTGTCCTGTGGGAGCGCTTCGAGCCGGCGCTGATAGCGGTGCTCGATGCTCGTCGAAAGCGGCACGGCGCTGGAGAGCGCGAAGCCACCCGCCAGATCCTCGGGCGTGACGCGGCCGGCGATCTCCAAGACCGCCAGCGGGTTGCCGTGCGTCTCGCTGACGATCACCTCGCGCACGCTCGGATCCAGGGGCGTGCTCAGCACGGAGTCGACCAGGGCGCGGGCATCGTCTGGGCTCAGTCCCTGCACCACGAGCTCGGGAAGCCCCGCGAGCACGTCGCTCGGCTCGCGAGTCGCCAGGACGAGCCCGACCGACTCTGCCTGCAAGCGGCGTGCGACGAACGCGAACGTCTCCCGCGACGTGCTGTCGAGCCACTGCACATCGTCGATGACACACAGCAGCGGCCGCTCCCCTGCCGCCTCGGCGAGCAGGCCAAGTGTCGCAACAGCCACCAGGAAGCGATCGGGCGGTGAGCCCGCAGCGAGCCCCAGCGCGACGCGCAGGGCGTCGCGCTGGGGGACCGGAAGCAGCTCGAACCGATCGAACAACGGCGAGCAGAGCTGGTGCAGCCCGGCGTAGGCGAGCTCCATCTCCGCCTGGACTCCCGTCACGCGCGCGATCTCGAGCCCGGAAGCGTGCGCGAGCAGGTACTCCAGAAGCGCGGTCTTGCCGATCCCCGCCTCGCCACGCACAACCAACGCCTGGCTCTCGCCGGCGGCCAGCGCCCGCAGTAGACCGTCGAGCGCGTCGCGCTCACGGATTCTCCCGATCAGCCGGGACGAGGTCGCGGTCGCGGCGTCTGCGGCGAGCTGCACGGTTGGGAGATTAAGCGCAAAAGGGCCGCGACGACTGGCCACTGGCGGATGCGAGCGAGATGCGAGCGCGCGCCGCGGCGGCCTCGCCGTTGCTCAGCTTCACGACGCGGTCGACGGGCCGCGCCTCGGCCAGCTATTCGCCGAGTGGCGCGGCCGCGCATTCAGGTCGGGGCGAGCGCGCCGATTCCCTAGGCATGGGTGACGAGCACGCGGGCGCCTCCCCGCCTGAGTCACAGCTGACGGGCCATGCACGCGAGACAAGCGGGGTCACCTCGGCGCTGCTGCTCGCCTACCTGGACCGGATGGGCGGCCCGACTGCGCTCGCCGAGGTGCTCGGCCGCTGTGGACTCGCCGGCTGTGAGGGGGAGCTGCGCGATGAAAACTGCTGGCTCTCATGGCAGACCAAGATCTCCCTGTTCGAGGCGACAGCCGAGGTGTTGGACAAGCCTGGCTTCCTCGTGGAGATGGCGACGCTGTCGCTTGATCTGAAGGTCGCCGGCGGCCTGAAGGTCGCCCTCCGCACGCTCGGCTCGCCCCAGCTCGTCTATCGCAGCATCGTGCGGGCGAACGCGCGCTTCAACGGCAGTCACGCGATGGAGCTGATCAGCGCCGGCCGCGGCCACGCCCGAGTGAGCTTCTTCGACATCTCCGGCGAGCGGCGCTTTCACAGGCTCGACTGCGACTACAGCGCGGCGATGCTCAGCGTCGTGCCGGAGCTGTTCGGGCTGCCGCGGGCGCAGCTAACGCACCTGGAGTGCGTCGGCGACGGAGCCGATGCCTGCATATACGACCTGCGCTGGCGCGAGCACGTGCCGACCGGCCGGCGCGTGCTGGCGACGGGGCTCGGCAGCGCAGCTGCGCTGGGCGCCAGCGCACTGCTGCTGCCGGCCGCTGTGCCGGTGGCGGCGGCGCTGCCCGTGTTCGGCGTGAGCACGCTGGTCGGCGCAGAGCTGCGGCGCCGCCAGCGCGCATGGCGCCAGCTCCAGCGCGAGGGGCAAGACCACGCGGAGGTGGCGCAGCGCCTGTTCGCCAGCCTCCAGGACCTGGTCTCCGACCTGCAGCTCGATGAGGTGCTCAACAAGGTCACGCGAAACGCCCAGGCCGCCGTCGGCGGCCGCGAGTTCGCGCTGCTCGTGCGCGAAGGCGACGGCTTCATGTGCCAGAGCTCCTCCGGCCTCCCCCCCGGCTCGACGGCGGCGCTCGAGGTGTGGGCCAACACCAACGCCCGGGTGCCCGAGCAGTGCGTCGTGATCGACGACGTTTCCACGGTTCCCGCCCTCGCGCCCCTGAGCGACTCCTCGATGCCCCTCGGCTCGCTCGCCAGCGCGCCGCTCACCTTCTTCGGCGACACCGGCGGCGTGCTGGTCGCGCTTGGCACGCAATCGTGCACGTTCCTGCCGCGCGACGTCGAAGTGCTGCAGTCCTTCGCCAGCCAGGTCGCGATCGCGCTCAACAATGCTCGGCGCTACCACGTCACCAAGACGCAGGCCGACCACGATCCACTCACGGGCCTGCTCAACCACCGCAGCTTCCACGACGCCGTCGACCGTGCGCTGAGCGAGCGCGACGGCACCGCCGGCACCTGCATCGTCCTGATCGACCTCGACAACTTCAAGCGGATCAACGACGAGGACGGACACGGCGCGGGCGACCGCCTGCTGCGGGCCGCCGCGGCGTCCCTCGCCGACACATGCCGGCGCGGGGACCTCGCCTTCCGGGTGGGAGGCGATGAGTTCGCGCTGCTGCTCGCCGGCGTCGGGGAGGAAGCCACCGCGACGGTAGCCGACCGCGCCTGCGCGGCGATCGCGGCGCTGGACCCGCGGCTGGGCGCGTCGGCCGGCTTGGTCGCGCTGGAGCCCGGCAGCAGCAAGGACACGCTGCTCGAGCGCGCCGACCAGCGCCTGTACGCGGCCAAGCGCGAGGGACGGCCGGCGGGCGGCACATCCGCAAGACCCGCGGTCGCGACGCAGGCCGCCGTCGACGTACTGGTCGCTGCGCTCGAGTCCTATCACGCAGCCACCGCCGGCCACAGCGTCGACGTATCCGAGCTGAGCGTGCGGGTCGCCGCGCGCCTGGATGCCAGCCCGACGGAGCGCGAGCTCGTGCGCCAGACGGCGCTGCTCCACGATCTCGGCAAGCTGGCGGTCCCGGCAGAGATCCTCAGCAAGGCCGGCCCGCTGGAGCCGCACGAGTGGGACGTCGTCCGGACTCACCCGGATCGCGGCGCCGAGATCCTGGCGCGGGCGCCGGGGCTCGGCCATCTCGCGGCGGCTGTGCGCGCCTCACACGAGCGCTGGGACGGTGGCGGCTACCCCGACCGGCTCGCCGGTCGGGACATCCCATTCGCGGCGCGCGTCGTGGCCGCCTGCGACGCGTACGACGCGATCGTCGCCGAGCGCCCCTACAGCCCTGCGCTCGACCCCGAGGACGCGATCACCGAGCTGCGTGAGTGCGCCGGCTCGCAGTTCGACCGCGACGTCGTCGAGGCGCTCGTCGCGGAGCTCGCCGCGGCACGAATCGCCCGGTCCACCGTCTAGCGCGATCGGCTTCGCAGAGCGCCTTCGAGCGCCGGTGCGGCGCCCGATCGGTTCCCAGCATCGCCAACGCCGCCGGCAGCAGCGCTCGCGGGAGCCCCCGGCGCTCGCACTGACCCGATCGAACGCGAGCGTGGAGCGTTCTAGAAAATGCTCAAGCGAGACCCCCGTTGCGTCGATTGCAACCACATGGATTCAGATGCCCAGGGCGCGCAGGCGCCTGATGACGCCGGGCGCCACATCTGCTGCTCGATGACCAGCGTGATCCTGAGCCTCGTGCGCCGCGAGTGTGGCGAGCGCGGCGTGCCGAAGCTGTTGGCGCAGGCGGGGAGCACGCGCACACCGGCGTACCTGGAAGACCTCAACAACTGGGTTTCGCTCGACGAGGCGTGCGCGCTGCTCGACGCGGGCGCCCACGTGACCGGCGATCCCGGCTTCGCCCGGCGGGTGGGCGGGGCGACACTGAGCCAGCACGCCGGCACGCAGGTGGCCACGCTGCTGCGCTCGCTCGGCTCCGTGGAGGCGCTGCTGAGCGCCATCACCGAGACGGCGCCGCGATTCAGCACCGCCACGGACATGGAGGCCGTCGAGGTCGGCCCCGGGCGGGCCGTCGTGCGGGCGGTGGCGCGCGAGGGTTTTACCCGCCGGCGCGTGCATTGCGACTGGGCCTCCGGCATCGTGGCGAGCGCTCCGATGCTGTTCGGCCTGCCACAGGCGAACGTGCAGGAGAGCGAATGCCAGGCGCGCGGTGACGCGCATTGCCTGTACACGGTCACCTGGGACGCCGAGCTCGCCGCGTCGGCGGCAGATCCCCAGCTGCGGGTCACCGAGCTGGAGGCACAGCTCCAGGCCATATCGGCGCGACTGAACAGCGTCTACGCGATCGCCGGCGACCTGATCTCGACCGAGACCGTCGAGACCGCGCTGTTGCGCATCGTCGAGCGCGCAGCCGACACGGTGCGCGCGCCGAGCCACATCCTCGCGGTGCGACCCCTCCCGGGGGCCGACCTGCAGGTCTACAGTCGCGGGATCGACAGGCGGGCGGCGGACGCACTGGCACGCGCCACGCTCGCCAACAAACCCACCCCCACCGACTCGACGCTCGTCGTAGAGGTCGCCTCCAGCCGGCGTGCCTATGGGCAGCTGATTGCTCGCTATCCCGGCGGGATCGCCTTCTTCGCGCAGGAACGAGAGGCGCTCGAGCTGTACGCCAAGCACGCCGCCGCCGTCCTCGACATGGCGCTCGCGCGACAGGAGTCCGTCCAGCGCCACGAACAGGTGAGCTCGCTGCTGGCCCTCTCGCACGCCCTCGCCGCGGCGGGCACGAGCGTCGAGGTCGCCGAGCGCCTGGCCGCCGCGATTCCCGACGTGATCGACTGCGACAGGACAGCGGTATGGCTGTGGAACGCACCACAGCGAAGCCTGCAGGTTCTCGCCAGCTGGGGACAGACGGCCGAGACCGGCCCGGCTTTGGCGGGACTGCGGATCGTCCCCGGCGACACCACGAGCCTGCAGCGCATGCTCACCCACCCGCAACCCATCCTGTTCGAGCAATCGACCGACGACCCCTTCGTCGGAGGGCTGATGCGCAGCCTCGAGGTGGTCGCGTTGACGGTCGTGCCGATCATCGCGCGCGGCGCGTTCCTCGGGATCCTCACCGTGTCGGTGTGCGAGCGCCCGGAGCGTCTGCGTCTCCGCGATGACCTGCTCGAGCGGCTCACCGGTATCGCAGCGCTCGCGGCGCCGGCGATCCAGAACGGCCAGCTCGTCGATCAGCTGAATCACAAGGCCAGCCACGACGGCCTCACCGGGCTGCTGAACAGGGTCGGCTTCCGCCATCGCATCGACGCCGCGCTGGCGCGCGCCGACGCGAGCCGGCGCGTTGGACTGCTGTTCATCGACCTCAACGACTTCAAGCGGGTCAACGATTTGCACGGCCATGAAGCCGGCGATCAGATCATCCGCCAGGCGGGTGCTCGCCTGAACACGGTCTGCCGGGGAGAGGACCAGGTCGCCCGCCTCGGCGGAGACGAGTTCGCCGTGATCCTCGCGGATATCGACACCGACGAGCAGGTTCGCGCCGCTCAGCGTCGCGTGCGCGCCGCCTTCGCGGACCCCTTCCTCGTGGACGCCGAACCGATCTCGGTCAGCGCGAGCGTCGGCGGGGGAGTCTGGCCCGAGGACGGGCGGACCGTGAGGGAGCTGATCAGGTACGCCGACATCGCGATGTACGAGGACAAGGCCAGCGGCCGGCAGGCGCGCGAGGCCGCTCGCGCGCCGGCGCGCACCCACTAGGACGCCCGGCTCAAGCGACCGCCGCGATCGCCGGGTCGGCGCGGCGGCCCGCAAACTCCGACTACCCTGCGGGATCGCAGGCACCGATCGTCCGAGGAGCCGATCCCCATCGCCGCCGTCAGTCCAGAGCCGCAATCCCCCACCCGTCTCGATTCGCTCGGTGTCCTCGCCGACGCCTGCGCGCGCGCCGGAGAGACGCTGGAGCTGGCATCACGCCATCTGGATCCATCGCTCGTCGACGTGCTCGGCATCCTCGGCTTCGACCGGGAGTACGTCTCGGCGCGTGGTTCGCATGTTTACGACGCCGACGGTCGCGCGTATCTCGACTTCCACACCGGCGAGGGCTTTGCGAGCCTCGGACACAACCATCCGGATGTCCGCGAGGTGCTCGAGGCGGCGCTAGCGGCCGACCTGCTCGACGGTGTGCAGATCCACTACTCGCCGCTGGCCGGCATGCTCGCCGAGGCGCTCTCCCTGCGCCTGCCTGCGGGACTCGACGCGACGTTCTTCACCAGCACGGGCGCGGAGGCGGTCGACTCGGCGATGAAGCTCGCGCGCGCGGCCACCGGTCGGCCGCGGCTGATCTCCTGCGAGAACAGCTTCCACGGTGTCACGCTCGGGCCGCTGTCTCTCGTCGGCGACGAGTTCTTCAAGGAGGGCTTCGGGCCGCTGCTGCCGGGCTGCGCGCTCGTACCGTTCGGCGACCTCGCACGGCTGGAGGCGGAGCTGAGCGCCGGGGACGTCGCCGCCTTCATCGTCGAGCCCGTCCAGGGACGCATGGTGACGCTCCCCCCCGAGGGCTACCTGCGCGGCGCACAGGAGCTGTGTCGACGCCACGGGACGATGTTCGTGCTCGACGAGATCCAGACGGGGCTGGGGCGCACTGGCCGCTGGTTCGCGCTCGAGCATTCGGCCCTCACGCCCGACTTCGTGCTCGTCGGCAAGGCCCTCAGCGGCGGCTACATGCCGGTCGCAGCGATGGTCACGACGCGCGAGATCTACCAGCGCGCGGTGGGTACGCTCGAGCGCTCCTACGTGCATCAGTCGACGTTCGGACGCAACCGCCTGTCGATGGCGGCGGGACTGGCGACGGTGCGGATCATCGAGCGCGATGGCCTCGTCGAGCACGCCGCGCGCATCGGCGCGCTGCTGCGCGATGGCCTGGCGGAGCTGCAGCAGCGCTACGAGATGATCAGGGAGATACGCGCCTGCGGCCTGATGATCGGGATCGAGCTGGGGCCCCCGAGCGCCCGCGCGGCGCGCCTGAACTGGCGCCTGATCCACCTCGCCAGCGAGGGGCTGTTCCCCCAGCTGATCGTGATCCCGCTCCACCGCGACCACGGCATCATCACGATGGCAGCGGGCAAGAACGACGTGATCAAGCTGCTGCCCCCGCTGACGCTGTCCGCACAGGACGCGCAGTGCTTCCTGGAGGCGCTCGACGCCGTGCTCGCCGATTGCCAGGAGCACTCCAGCAGGAACCTGGCCGTCGTGCGCGACATCGCCACGGCCACGCTCCGGCGCCGCGCACGCTCGAAGCTCTCGTGAGCGGGCAGGCCTGCCTGGTAACGGGCGCGACGGGGTTCATCGGCGGGCGGCTTGCGCGACGACTTCTGCGCGAGGGCCACACGGTCCGCGCTCTGGCGCGCGCGAGCAGCGACACCTCGGCGCTCGAGCAGCTCGATCTCGAGATCGAGCTCGGCGACCTGACGAGTCGGCCTTCGCTCGCGCGTGCCGTGGCGGGCTGCGACGTCGTTTTCCACTGCGGCGCGTTGGTGTCCGATTGGGCGACCGCCGAGGAGATCGCGGCCGTCAACGTCGGCGGGACCCGCAATCTGCTCGAGGCCTCGCTTGCTGCTTCGGTGCGGAGGATCGTTCATTTCAGCAGCACGGATGTGTACGGCTACCCCGGCGGCGCCGGCGTCGAGGAGACGTTCAGGGCGAGACGATTTCGCAACTGGTACGCGCAGACGAAGCTCGCAGCCGAGGCGGAGATTGACCGCGCGCAGCGCGACGAGCGCCTGGAGGCGGTCGTGCTGCGCCCGGCGACCGTCTACGGGCCGGGCTCCGCGGATGTGATCGGCGAGATCGCGCGCGCGATCCGGGGCGGCCACATGGTGCTGATCGCCGGCGGCCGCGCCGTCGCGGGGCTGTGTTACGTCGAGAACCTGATCGACGCCGCGATCCTTGCGCTCCGCCACGACGGCGCTCCCGGCCAGGCGTTCAACGTCACCGACGGGCTCGCGGTCAGCTGGCGCGAGCTCGCCGATGGGCTCGCCGACGGTCTCGGCAGCGCTCGGGTTCGCTGGAGCCTGCCCTACCCGCTGGCCTACTCCCTCGGCTTTCTGCTCGAGCACGGCTATCGCCTGCTGCGCCGGGCCGGCGGATCGGAGACCGCGCCGCTGCTCTCGCGTCAGGCGGTGCAGGTGCTGGGCCGCAACCAGGACTTCAGCAACCGCAAGCTGCGCGAGGTGCTCGGGTGGGAGCCGCGCGTGGATTACGCGACCGGCCTGCAGGAGACGGTCGCGTGGCTGAAGTCCCAGCAGCTCGTCAGCTAGCGAGCCGCAGGGCGAAGAACGCGAGGATCTCGTCGCGGGCGGCGATCGTCGGCTGGCCCGCTTCGTCGATCAGGTGCGCGCTCACGACGCTGTGGGGACTCGCGACGACGTGCTCGAAGAACGGCGCGGTGTCGCCGTTGGCGGCGCTGTCGGGGAGCACCCGCCCGACGAAGCGCTCGCCGAGCGCCTCGGCGTAGGCCGCGAAGCGCTCGGCCTTGCAGAAGCGATCCCCCGCGAAGCGATAGGCCATCACGGTGAGGTCATCCCGCTCGAGGCGATCGCGAACCGCGAGCAGCTCCGCGGGCGCCATCTCGATCCCACCGGGGTCGTCCAGCGGTAGCGACGGCTGGGAGAGAACGGGCGCGAGCATCGCCGGCTCGAGCATCATCGTGAGCGCGAAGTTCCCCGTGAAGCACATCCCGATCGCGCCGACGCCCGGGCCGCCACACTCGGCGTGCGCGAGCCTCGCGAGCGACCGCAGCCATTGCGTGGCGGGGCTCGACTCGTTGGCGGCGAAGGCGCGGAACTCGGCGCTCACGCATGCCCGGCGGAAGACCTCGGTCCCCTCCTCCGCGCCCGGCACCCTGCCGTCGCGGCCGAACAGCGAGGGCATGTACACGGTGAACCCCGCATCGCGCACCCAGCGACTGAAGCGCGCGACATGCGGGCTGATGCCGGGCATCTCCGTCATCACGATCACGCCCGGTCCGTCGCCGGCGACGTGCACGACCTTCGTGACCGCGTCGATGCAGAGCGCTCGCGGCTCGAAGTCCTCGAGCGGATCGTCGTCCTGCATGCTCCGCGTTCCCATCCTCGCTCCTCCCTGCGGACATTTCCGCGCTTCGCGCCATCAGCTTCGGAGATGCCGGCGGACACTCCACGACACAATATATATAGACGTCCGTCCGTCTAGTTTGTAGAATACACGGATGCCAAAGCCGCGCGATCAGCGCCGCCCAGCACCGCTGAACGAGCGCCCCGCACCGGGGCCGCTCCTCGCCGGGCAGCAGGACGCCCGCGGCGCGCGCGGACACCCGGACGGCCGCCGCGCGCGCGGACACCGCAGCCGTGCAGCGGTGCTCGCGCGATCGGTGCAGATGGCCTCGCGCGACGGTCTCGAAGGGCTCACGATCGGCGCGCTCGCTGCGGACGTGGGCGTGCACAAGAGCAGCGTGCACGCGCTGTTCGGGTCCAAGCAGGAGCTGCAGCTGGCGACGCTCGAGGCGGCCCGGACGCTCCTCATCGAGCAGGTGATCCTGCCGGCTCAGCCGAGCGCCGCGGGCATGCCGCGACTGCTCGCGATCGGCGAGGCCTGGTGCGAGTACCTGGCCGGCGATGTGTTCGCGGGCGGCTGCTTCCTGTGCGCCGCCTCAGCGGAGATGGACGGACGACCGGGGCCCGTGCGCGACGCCGTGGCGGCCGTGATGCGCGAATGGATCGCCGTCCTCACTGCCAACGTCGCCGCGGCGATCGCAGCGGGCGATCTGCGCGCCGAGGTCGAGCCGGAGGCGCTCGCGTTCCGGCTGAACGCCCTCGGCATGGCGGCGAACTGGCAGAAGCAGCTTCTCGACGACGCGTCGGGCATCGAGCACGCGCGCGCGGGCTGGCGCGCCGAGCTCGGGCGGCTCGCGCCGGACGCTGCTCGAGCGACTGTCGCCCCCCACCGCCACGCGGGTAACTGCGCTCAGGCGGAGTCCGAGCCGGCGGACGGGCGCTCGACTACCTCGAACCAGACGCAGTTTCCGAAGCGCCTGTCGATTCCCCAGCTCGTCGCCTGCGAGTCGACGAGGAACAGCCCGTAGCCACCGTCGAGGCGCGTCGGGTCGCGGGGGGTGGCGAGGAAGCCGCTGCCCTCATCGGTGACCTCGATCCGGATCGCGTCGCGGTCCAGCACGCGAGCGCACAGGTGGATGTCGCTCGTTGCCGGCGCATCGGAGTGGACGACTGCGTTGGAAACCAGCTCGGAGACGAGTAGCGCGAGCGTCTCAAGGCTGTCGGGAGTGATCTCCCACTCGCGCGAGAAGCCCGCGACGGCGGCACGCGCCAAGGCGGGGGCCAGCGGATCGCGCTCGAGCGTCACCCGCATGGTGGCCGCCTCGCGGCCTTGCTGGAGATCCATCGACATCGCAGCGCTCCAAGAGTCGCGGGGGGTTGGTTGCTCGTCGAGTCGATCGTGCGGCACCGGCGCAGCATCGACTTGGCGGCAGTGCCCTTCTTCGACCGACACCATTGCGTTGCCCGGTCAAGCTCCTCGCTAATCGTAAATCTGAGCCGGCCCGACACCTGTTGGCCTGGAGCCCTCGATCTGCAGTACCTTCACGACCGTGACGCTCGAGGAGCTGCGGAGTGCGGTGGAGGCGGGCAGGATCGACACGGTCCTGCTCGCGATGACGGACATGCAGGGGCGGCTGCAGGGCAAGCGGCTGACGGCCACGCACTTCCTCGAGACGGTCGTCGAGCATGGTGCCGAGGGCTGTAACTATCTGCTCGCCGTGGACGTCGACATGCGCACCGTCGCGGGCTATGAGATGTCCTCGTGGGAGCGCGGCTACAGCGACATGCTGCTGCTCCCCGACCTCGACACGCTGCGCGCCGTGCCCTGGCAGGAGGGCACAGCGATGTGCCTGGCGGATGTCGCGTGGCCGGATCGCAGCGATGTGCCGGCCTCGCCGCGCCAGATCCTGCGCCGCCAGCTCGCGCGCCTGGCCGATCGCGGCTGGAGCGCGAACGCGGGCACGGAGCTCGAGTTCATCGTCTTCCTCGACACCTACGAGGAGGCCTGGCACAAGGGCTACCGCGATCTGCGCCCGGCCAACCTCTACAACGTCGACTACTCGCTGCTGGGCACCGCGCGCGTCGAGCCCCTGATCCGGCGCATCCGCAACGACATGGCCGCCGCCGGGATGCGGGTCGAGGACTCCAAGGGCGAGTGCAACCACGGCCAGCACGAGATCAACTTCCACTACGCCGACGCCCTGCGGACGGCCGACGAGCACGTGATCTACAAGAACGGGGCGAAGGAGATCGCAGCCGCGCAGGGCCAGGCGATCACGTTCATGGCCAAGCTCGACGAGCGCGAGGGCAACTCCTGCCACATCCACTTCTCGCTCGCCGAGGACTCGGACCCCGCCACCCCGCTGTTCGCCCGCGATGAGGGCCTGTTCAAGTCGTTCTTGGCCGGACAGCTCGCATGCCTGCGCGAGATGACGCTGATGCTCGCGCCGCACATCAACTCCTACAAGCGCTTTGCCAGCGGCAGCTTTGCGCCGACGACGGTCGCCTGGGGTCACGACAACCGCACGTGTTCGCTGCGCGTCGTCGGACACGGCGCCTCGCTGCGCTTCGAGAACCGCGTGGGGGGCGCCGACCTCAACCCGTACCTGGCGCTCAGCGCGATCATCGCCTCCGGGCTGCACGGGATCGACGCCGGACTGGAGCTCGAGCCGGCGCTGGAGGGCAACGCCTACGCCGCGGAGGGGCGTCCGCACCTGCCCGCGACGCTGCGCGACGCGCGCGAGCTGTTCGCCGCCAGCGAGGTCGCCGAGGCGGCGTTCGGGGCGGAGGTGCGCGATCACTACCTCAACGCCGCCGACGTCGAGCTCGAGGCGTACAACTCCGCCGTGACCGATTGGGAGCGCGTGCGCGGATTCGAGCGGCTGTGAGGCGTGCGAGGCCCGCGGGCGATGGCGCCCGCTCCTGACCGACGCGATCGCGGCGCGTCCGCGCCGGCGCCTCCCGAGGCGGTCTTCGCGCCGGTGCGCTCCTACACCGCCTTCGAGGAGACCGTCGATCGCCTGGGCACGGCCATCAAGCTGGGCCTGCTCGCGCCGGGGGCGCGGCTGCCGGCGGAGCGCGAGCTGTGCACGCGGATGGGAATCGCGCGCTCGACGCTGCGCCAGGCGCTCACCGCGCTGAGCCAGAGCGGACACGTCTTCGCCGTTCGCGGGCGCACGGGCGGGACGTTCGTCGCGGACCCGCAGCCGCCCGCCGACCCGCCCTCGGCGGAGGTGCTCGCGCGCTGGCGCGAGACCTGCGATCAGCGTCTCGCCGTCGAGCTGGCCGTCGCGATGCTGGCCGCGGAGCGGGCGGTGCCGGCCAACCTCGACGCGCTCGACGGCGTCGCCGGCGCGCTGGAGGGCGCGCTCGAGGATTTCGCCGCCTACCGCCAGGCGGACATCCGTCTGCACGTGGGGCTGGCCGAAGCGACCCGTTCACCGCGGCTGGTGCGCGCCGCGACCGAAGTGCAGGGCGCGATGAGCGACCTGATCGCCTACATCGCCCACCCGCCCCAGGTCCTGGCTTCCTCCAACCTTCAGCACCGCCGCCTGCTGGCGGCCGTGCGCGAGCGCGACGGCATGCGCGCGGTGCGCGCGATGGCCGAGCACCTGCAGGGCACCGAGCACGTGCTCGCGGGGCTGCTCCCCGGCGGCTGAGGGCGCCGCAGCTACTCGCCGGCGGCGCCGGAGGTTCTCAGCGCGATGGCGCCTTGGCCAGCTGTCCGCAGTGGTTGCGGAGATTTGGCACAGCTGCCCTTGACTTCCATCCGCGATCGCGCGTAATGTCACGATCGAAGGACGGAAGATCAAACCTTTTCAAGGGGGCGAGTCGATGAGCGCAGCCGAGGGCACGATGGGGACCGACGAGCAACGGCTTGCCGAGCTCGGATACAAGCAGGAGCTGAAGCGCGGCTGGAGCGGCTTCTCCAACTTCGCGATCTCGTTCTCGATCATCTCCGTGCTCGCGGGGTGCTTCACGACGTACGGACAGGCACTCAAGAACGGCGGCCCGATCGCGATCGCGATCGCCTGGCCGCTGATCAGCGTGATGATCCTGTTCGTCGCCTTCTCGATGTCCGAGCTCGCCTCCTCGATGCCGACGGCGGGCGGCATCTACTACTGGGCCTCGAAGCTCGGCGGTGCCGGCTGGGGCTGGTTCACGGGCTGGTTCAACCTGATCGGGCTCGTCGCCGTCGTGGCCTCCGTCGATTACGTCTGCGCGACCTTCCTGATGAACCTGCTGGGCCTCTACGACGTCCACTTCGTGTTCAACTTCGCGAAGGCCGCAGCGGCCGAAAACGTCCATTACACGGCGCATGTCAACTTCGCGCTGTTCGCCTTCCTGCTCGCGATCCACGGGCTGATAAACGTCTTCTCCAGCCATCTGGTGTCGATCTTCAACGGCATCTCGGTGTGGTGGCACGTGATCGGCGTGACGGTGATCGTGGTGATCCTGATCGCCGTCCCCAGCCACCACGCGAGCTTCTCCTACGTGTTCGGGCACCGCGCCAACCTGTCGGGCTTCAGCGGCCACATGTACTGGTACTACGTGCTGCCGCTCGGCTTCCTGCTGACGATGTACACGATCACCGGCTACGACGCCTCCGCGCACGTCTCCGAGGAGACGCACGGCGCAGCGGAGGCCGCGCCGAAAGGCATCTGGCGCTCGGTCTTCTACTCAGCCGTGATCGGCTGGATCGTGCTGCTGGCGATCACCTTCGCGATCCCGGCGGGCAAGGCCGGCGCGGCGGTCTATGAAGCTGGCTTCCCGGCGCTCGCGATCTTCAACTCTGCGCTCGGCTCGGCCGGCGCCAAGGCCGTCGTCCTGATCTCGACGATCGGGCAGATCTTCTGCGGCATGGCGTGCGTGACGAGCGCGTCGCGAATGACCTTCGCGTTCTCGCGCGACGGCGCGGTGCCCGGCCACAACCTGTGGCGGCGCCTGGGTAAAAACCGCACGCCGACGTGGTCCGTGCTGTTCGTTGTGATGTTCGCGATGATCATCACAATCCCCGCGTACTTCCCCAACCACCTCGGCACGCCGGTCGCGTTCCTCGCGGTCACCTCGATCTCGGTGATCGGGCTGTACATCGCCTACACGATCCCCGTGTTCCTGCGCTGGCGGATGAAAGACGAGTTCAGCCCGGGCTCGTGGACGCTCGGCTCGAAATACAAATGGATCAATCCGGCGGCGTTCATCTGGGTGGCGATCTGCGTGGTGATCTTCTGCCTGCCGTTCGCCCCCGCCGGCGTGTTCTTCAAGCACGGCTTCGAATGGTCGGCCGTCAACTACGCCCCGCTGGTGACGATCGGCGTGATGGCGGCGGTGACGATCTGGTACGCGGTGTCGGCGAAAAAGCGCTTCAAGGGGCCCGTCCGCACGATCGACGAGCTCGACGGGGTGAAAGCGCTGCCCGACATCGCGCAGGCGCCGTAGGGGGCGCGCGCATGCGCGACTCACCCCTCGAGGTCACGCCCAACGACGGATAGCCGAGCGCTGAGCGAGCGACTCTCAGTCCTCGAGCCCGCCACCGAGGCGGTGCTTGCCGAGGTCCCACGGGCGGGCGCCGCCGAGGTCGACGAGGCTGTCGCGCGGGCCGCTGCTGCGCTGCCCGCCTGGCGCGTGCTGGCGCCGGGCGAGCGCGCGCGCGTGCTGCACGCCCTCGCCGACGCGCTCGCCGCGCATCGCGATGAGCTCGCGCTGCTCGAGGCGCGCAATGCCGGCAAGGCGATCGCCGACGCGCGCGGCGAGATGCAGATGGTCGTCGACACCTTCCGCTACTACGCGGGCGCGCCGGAGCGGCTGCTCGGCGACACGATCCCGGTGAGCGGCGGGCAGGCCTTCACCGTGCGCGAGCCGCTCGGCGTGGTCGGGCTGATCACGCCGTGGAACTTCCCGCTGACGATCGCCGCGTGGAAGCTCGCACCGGCGCTCGCGGCGGGCAACACGGTCGTGCTCAAGCCCGCCGAGCTGACGCCGCTGACGGCGCTGCGCTTCGCCGAGATCGCGGCCGATGCAGGCCTCCCCGCGGGGGTCGTGAACGTCGTCGTCGGCCCCGGGCGCACCTGCGGGCAGCGCCTGGTCGAGCATCCCGACGTCGCCAAGATCGCCTTCACGGGCTCGACCGAGGTGGGCCGCGAGATCGCCTCCGCGGCCGCGGCGAGCATCAAGCGGGTGACGCTCGAGCTCGGCGGCAAGTCGGCGAACATCGTGTTCGCCGACGCCGACCTCGAGGCCGCCGCCGCGGCGGCGCCGCTGGCGGTGTTCGCCAACGCCGGGCAGGACTGCTGCGCGCGCTCGCGGATCCTCGTGCAGGCGGAGGCGCTCGAGCGCTTCCTCGCGCTGCTCGAGCCGCACGTCACAGCGCTGCGGGTCGGTGACCCGCTCGACGAGGCGACCCAGATGGGACCGCTGATCTCCGCCGGCCAGCGAGACAACGTCGCCGCGTTCCTGGCCGACGGCGCGCCCGTGGCGTTCCGCGGGACGGTGCCCGACGGCCCCGGCTTCTGGTTCGCCCCGACCGTCCTGTGCCCCGTCGCCCCCACAGACCGCGTCGCGCGCGAGGAGGTCTTCGGTCCGATCGCAGCGATCATCCCGTTCGCCGACGAGGTCGATGCGGTGGCGCTGGCGAACGACACGATCTACGGCCTGTCGGGGTCGATCTGGACGCGCGACGGGGCTCGCGCGCTGCGGGTCGCGCGGGCTGTGGAGACCGGCGTTCTGTCGATCAACGCCAACACCTCGGTGCGCGTCACGACACCCTTCGGCGGGTTCAAGCAGTCGGGCTATGGCCGCGAGCTGGGGCCGCACGCGCTCGACGCATACACCGAGGTCAAGACGATCTTCTACGCGACGGAGGGGTGATGGCCGGCGAGGCGAGGCTGCAGGAACGCGTGTGCGTGGTCACCGGCGCGAGCGGGGGCATCGGCGCCGCGACCGTCGAGCTGTTCCAGGCCCACGGCGCGCACGTCGTCGGCGTCGACCTGCTCGCGGGCGCCCCGGGTGAGCTCGGGCTGCAGGCGGACGTGACGGACGAGGGACAGGTCCGCGGGGTCTTCGCGCAGGTGCGCGAGCGCTACGGGCGGATCGACGTGCTGTTCAACAACGCCGGCATCTCGCCGAACGACGACGGCTCGGTGCTCGACACGACGCTCGAGGCGTGGGAGCGGGTGCAGCACGTCAACCTGCGCAGCGTCTTCCTGTGCTGCAAGCACGGCATCCCGCACCTGCTCGACAACGAGGGCCCGGCGCGCGGATCGGTGATCAACACGGCCTCGTTCGTCGCAGTGATGGGCGCGGCGACGTCGCAGATCTCCTACACCGCCTCCAAGGGCGGGGTGCTCGCGCTCTCGCGCGAGCTGGGGGTCGAGTTCGCGCGCCGTGGAGTTCGCGTCAACGCGCTCTGCCCCGGACCCGTCGATACGCCGCTGCTGCGCGAGCTGTTCGCGAAGGACCCCGAGCAGGCGGCGCGCCGGCTCGTGCACGTGCCGATCGGGCGCTTCGCGAGGGCCGCGGAGATCGCCCAGGGCGCGCTGTTCCTGGCGAGCGAGGACTCCAGCTACGTGACCGCCTCCACGTTCCTGATCGACGGCGGGCTCAGCGGCGCCTATACGACGCCGCTCGACTAGGCCGCCAGCGGCTCGCGCGGCGCGACGCCGTCCTCGTGCGCGACGGCGTCCTCGTCGCTCGGCGCCGCCGTCTCGCCCGGCTCGGCGGGCCGGAGCAGCAGCGCCGCGACCGCGGCGCCGGCGAGGCAGAACAGGGCGCCGACCTCGAAGGCCAGGCCGAAGCCGTCGGTCAGGGCGCGTGCGTGACCGGCGCCGGCCAGGCTGCGCGTGTGCGCGTCGGCGAGCGTGCTGAGCACGGCCAGGCCGATCGCTCCCCCCATCAGCCGCGAGGTGTTCAGCAGCCCCGATCCGAGACCGCTGAGGGCGCCGGGGAGGCCCTGCATCGCCATGATCGTCGCGGGTATCAGCGAGAAGCCCATGCCCACGGAGGTCAACAGCGCGCCCGGCAGGACGGCCGTCAGGTAGGAGTCGCCCGGCGCCACGCCGCGCAGCAGCACCAGGCCGGCAGTGGCCGCGAGCATCCCCGCGGTGATCACGCGGCGGCCGCCGAAGCGCGCGACGGCGCGTGGCGCGAGCGTCGAGGCGAGGAAGATCGACAGCGTCATCGGCAAGAACAGCAACCCGGCTTCGATCGCGTCGTAGTGCAGCACCTGCTGCAGATAGATCGTGAGGAAGAACCACACGGGGAAGAACGCGGCGTACAGCAGGATCACGACGAGATTGGCCGCGCGCAGTCGCCCGACGCGCAGGATCGACAGCGGCACGAGCGGCTCGCGCGCGAAGCGCGCCTCGACGAGCGCGAACGCGGCCAGCAGGAGGAGGCCGAGGGCCAACGGCCCGAGCACCGCGGAGGATCCCCAGCCGAGCGTGTCGCTGCGCACGATGCCGAACGTCAGGCTGACGAGGCCGCCGGTGACGAGCACCGCGCCGGCGACGTCGAAGTGCCGTCTCCCGTCGCCCGCGCGGCGCGCCGCGACGGCCGGGATCACGCGCGGAGCGAGCGCCACGACGACGGCGCCCAGCGGGACGTTGATCGCGAAGATCGCCGGCCACCCGAACGCCTGCGTGAGAGCGCCTCCGAAGAGCGCACCGGACGACGCGCCCAGCGCGCCCATTGCGCCCCACATGCCGACCGCGCGGTTGCGCTCGGGGCCCTCGCGGAAGCTGCTCGTGAGGATCGACAAAGTGGCCGGCGAGACGACGGCGCCGCCCAGCCCCTGCAGCGCTCGCGCGCCGATCAACAGACCACGTGAGCTCGCCAGCGCACAGGCCAGCGAGGAGAGCGCAAACAGCGCCGTCCCGGCGAGGAACACGCGCCGCGCCCCCAGCAGGTCGGCACAGCGCCCGCCGAGCATCAAAAAGCCGGCGAAGGTGAGCGTGTAGGCGTTGACGACCCACTGCAGCCCGGTCGTCGAGAAGTGCAGTCCGGCGCGCATCGAGGGCAGCGCCACGTTGACGATGGCCACGTCGAGGAGCACCATGAACTGCGCCAGGCAGACGACGAGCAGCAGCGCTCGCTCACTGCTCAGGCGTGCGGGGGAGACAGCTCTCGTCGCGCTCACAGGGGTAGTATGCAACACTGGTCATCCGGGTAGAAGAGAAGGAGTTATCCTGGTAGTAGGGGTTCCCCCCAGACCACCCGCGCCGGCTGCCCTGGACGCGCCGGCGCGCAACGGCAAGCTGAACGTCACAAACGGCGCGCGGCGCCGCGACGAGCTCGCGGACTTCCTGCGCAACCGGCGTGCGAGCCTGCAGCCGGAGGACGTGGGCCTGCCCAACGGCGGGCGACGCCGAACGCCGGGCCTGCGACGCGAGGAGGTCGCGCAGCTCGCCGGCGTCGGCGCGACCTGGTACACGTGGCTCGAGCAGGGTCGCGACGTGCGCGCCTCGCTCGAGGTGCTCGAGGCGCTCGCGCGCGCGCTGCGCCTGAGCCCCGCCGAGCGCACGCACCTCGTCCTGCTGGGCCGTGGCGAGGAGGCACCACCGTGCAGGACGCCCGCCGAGCGCGCCTCCCCCGCCCTGCGTCGGCTGATCGACAACCTCGGCGCCAACCCGGCGCTGATCCTCGGGCGCAGGTGGGACTACCTCGGCTGGAACGACGCGGCCAGCGCGCTGTTCGGCGACCTTGCCGAGCTCCCTCGCGCCTCGCGCAATCACGTCTGGCTGATGTTCATGGACCCTGCGCGCCGCGAGATGATGAGCGACTGGGAGCGGGGCGCGCGGCTGCTCGTGGCGAAGTTCCGCGCCGACAGCGCGCGCTACCTCGGCGACCCCCAGTTCGAGCAGCTGATCCACGCCCTGCGTCAGTCGAGCCCCGAGTTCTGCGCGGCGTGGAAGCGCCACGAGGTCGCGCGCAGCGGCGAGGGCCGCAAGGAGCTGCGCCACCCCACCGCCGGCACGCTCGTCTTCGCGCACTCGGTCTTCCGCCCGGTGGAGGCATCCGAGCAGCGGCTGATCCTCTACTCCCCGCTGCCCGAGCAGGACACGCCGGCGAAGCTGGCGCGCCTGCTCGCCGGCGAGAGCAGGCGCGGCGCTCGCGGCGCATCCCGGCGCTAGGCTCCCGACGGAGCCAACGACGGGAGGATCGAGATGGCCGAGGACCCGAGACTGTTCGTTTGCCACGGCGATGAAGGCGGCCCGCGGGTGCATCCGTGTCGCCGTGTCCAGGAGGCGCTGCGGGCGGCGGGCATCCCCTACGAGAAGACGGTCGCCGCGCACGGCAGCCCGATCCCGTTCCTGCGCAAAGGCTCGCGCGAGGAGCTCTTCAGGGAGACCGGGACGAAGAAGCTGCCGAGCCTCAGGCTCGCCGACGGGAGCACGCTCGTGGGCTCCCGCGCGATCCTCGCCTGGGTGAGCGCTCAGGGCTGAGCTCGCACGCGCCCGGCCCATGCTCGAGCGTCGCGGCTGAGGAGGCGCGGGGCTAATCGTTCGACCCTCGGGGCCCGAGGAGGCGCGGGGGGCTAATCTCCGGGAGGGACATCCGGTGTAGCGGGCGCAATCGGCAAAACAGGGGGCATCACGCTTGAGCAGCGAGGGGCGAGAACGGGCGCTGGCCGGCAACGAGACGGCGCAGCGCGAGGTCAACGAGGCGATCGAGCGCGGACGCTGGCCCGGAGAGGAGGAGCGGGCCGCCTACCGGTGCGAGTGCGCGCAACGCGGCTGCACGTCGATGCTCGAGCTGACGCGCGCTCAGTACGAGGAGCTGCGCGCCCACCCGCGGCGCTTCTGTGTCATCGCCGGCCACGAGAACCCCGAGGTGGAGGCTGTGGTGGGCAGGGAGCGGGGGTTCCTGCTCGTCGAAAAGCGCGGCGAAGCGGGTCGCGTGTCCGAGGTCAGCGACCCTCGAAGCTGAACAGCGAAGCCTCCGCCTGGGCGGCCGGCCTCGACACCACATGCTCGCGCTCGCGAGCGCACAGCGTGAGCCTCATTTCAAGCTGCGTACCGCCGTATGGGCGCGCAACGATCGAGAGGGCCTGGCATGCGTTTGCCACCAGCCCCAAGCCCAGCCCGAGACCGGGGCTCGGTCCCGCGCAACCCCAACCGCAGCCATCGTCGCTGACCACGACCGTCAGATCACCGGAGATCACGGCGGCGGTGAGGTGAACGTTGCCCACCTCCTCGTCATAGGCGTGCACGACCGCGTTGGTCACGGCCTCGGAGACGACCAGCCGAATCCGCTCGAGGTCGTCCCAGCTCGCGCCATGGCGCGCGGCGAGCGATGCGACGACGTTGCGCGCCTCCGGCACCGATGCGGGCAGCGCGGGGAAGGAGTACAGGACACTCTCGGTGCTGCGCTGCAAGCCCATGCTACGCATGTACCTCGTTCCGCGCCCTTCGAAACCTAAGGTTTTCGCGGCATCGGCCGAATGGGTGAGGCGTTGCCGCCACCCTGGTGCCCCCGTCCGCGCTAGTTGCCGCCTGCCTCAAGCCGCTGCTTGAGCCGGTTCATGTTCGCCGGCATCTCGCTCGCGGCTTGGCGCCGGACGACGAGTGGGACGAGGAGCTTCCCGATCCCGTACCCCGCGAAGTCAAGGTCGATGGTCACCCGGGATCGCGTGTTGTCGCTCAGCGGCTCGACCGTGACCCCCACGAGGGCGCGGATGGGTCCGCTGATCCCTCGGTCGGCCCAGCGGCGGGGAGGGTCGTACTGGGTGATCTCTGTCGTCGCCTCCATTTCGCGGCCGCCGATTTTCCGAACAGTCGTGCACTTAGAACCTACGTGCGTCGGCGCACCGTCCATGTGCCCACTCACGCAGCCCTGCTGCCACTCGGGCATTTTGCTCGGATCGATGACGTAGGCAAACGCCTCCTCGGGCGGGCGCGCGACCTCGATGCTCGACGTGATCGGTGCCATCTCTCCTCCTGGGCTCGGTTGCCGCGGGAGCGTAGCCCCTCAGTGCTGCCCGTGTGGGGTCAGTCCGGGCGGACTCGCCCTGCTCCGCTTCCCGCCCTTGCGATGAGGCGGTGCCGCTGCCCGCGCCGATCTTCCTCGTTCTACCGAGGCCACATGCGTGCGGCGTGGCGCGCCGCATTAACGCGAAAAGCCGCGGCGCAGGGCTTTCGGAGGGGTGAGCGACGGGACTTGAACCCGCGACCGCCTGGACCACAACCAGGAGCTCTACCAACTGAGCTACGCCCACCAAGGGTGCGACGATCGCAGTCTAGCGCCGTCTCAGCCGCCGTTTCCACCGGGGGTGGCGAGTGTTTCTTCGGCGAGCGCGAGCGCCTGGCTGGGCGTGAGTCCCGGCGCGGATGCCGAGGCCTCGCGCCAGGCGTCGAGCAGTCGCGTCGGGTCAGAGCCGAGTAGCGAGGCGATCTGCACGCCGAGCGCGAGCGGGTCGCTTAGCGCCGAACTCGCGGCGGCGGCGGACTGCGCGGCTCCCGCCTGCGCGGCCGCCGCTGCGCGTGCCGTCTGCAGGGCCGCCACTGCGCCGCCGAGCACGCGCTCGGTGACGTCCTCGCCGACCCGTTGGGCCGCCCGCCAGCCGCGGCCCATGGTGAGGTCCCGCAAGGCCAGCTCGGGGCCTTCGAGGATCGTCAGGCGCGCCTCGTGCGGACTCCACTTGCGTTCGCCGAACTCCACGATCTTTTCGCGCACCCAGGGCTCGACGACGGGGCGCAGCTCGGCGTCGGTCAGGTTGAAGCGACAGAAGTTGTGCGGAAACTGCCGCATCTCGACGTGATACATGGCCACAGGCTCGCACGTCGAGGCGCATATCGCAGCCTCCCGCGGCGCTCAGCCGGCGCTCACTTTCGCCGCCGCATGTCCGCGCTCTGCGCTGTCCCCTCGCGCGCGCGCGGCCTGCCGGCGGAGGCGGGCGCGCATGACATCGACGGCCTCCGGGTTGGAGTCGATCAGCACGTAGTGGCGCCCGAGCTGCGCGGCGACGGCGCCGAGCGTGCCGCTGCCCGCGAAGAAGTCCAGGCACCAATCGCCCGGTCGGCTCGAGGCCTGGACCATGCGCCGCACTATCCCCTCCGGCTTCTGCGTCGGGTAACCAGTCTTCTCGCGTCCGCTGGTCGGCACGATCGTGTGCCACCAGACGTCCGTCGGCAGCTTGCCCAGGGCCGCCTTCTCGGCCGTCACCAGCCCGGGCGCCATGTAGGGCTCGCGGTCGACCTGCTCGGAGTCGAAGTGATAGGCGTCGGGATCCTTGACGTAGACGAGGATCGTGTCGTGCTTGGCCGGCCAGCGCGCCCTCGCGCGGGCGCCGTAGTCGTAGGCCCAGATGATCTCGTTGAGGAAGCTCTCTCGCCCGAACACCTCGTCGAGCAGCAGCTTGCAGTAGTGAGCCTCGCGGTAGTCGATGTGGAAGTACAGCGTGCCGCTGCGGTGCAGCAGTCGGCGAGCCTGCACCAGCCGCGGCTCGATGAACTCCAGGTACTCCTCGAACGTGTCTCGGTAGGAGGACTCGGCGAGTAGCCGCGTCGTGTAGCGCCGGCCCTTGAAGCCGACCCGGTCCCCCTCGCTGTCCGGCACCGTCTGGACCGTCCGGCGGCGCTGGTCCCGGCCGGTGTTGAACGGCGGATCGATGTAGATCAGTTGGAAGGACTCGTCGCCGAAGCGCGGCAGCACCTCGAGGTTGTCTCCGAGGATGATCTCGCTGTCGCCGAGCTCTCCAAGCACGCGCTCA
>DASYFR010000017.1:0-1905 GCA_036498325.1 Solirubrobacteraceae bacterium | reverse complement strand
CTGGACCTATCCGACGCGTGGCGAGCTGGCGACCCGTGCGCGCACCGCCCTGCGATTTGTCGAAGCGGCGCAATGGGTCGTGGAGCGGCTGCCGCTCGGCGCGTCGGTGGCGCAGGTCTCGGACGACCTGAACGCGGAGCGCGAGCGGCTCGACCGCGGCATCAACCTGATCCAGCTGTACGGGGTTTACACCGAGGTCGACTGCATCTTCGACACGCGCAACGTCATGTCGCTGTGGGACAAGGTGCCCGAGGCGGAGCGCAAGGTGTTCCCCTTCGACCCGGCCCTCTACGACTGGGGACACTACTTCCAGGACGTGCACTTTCCCACGGTCGTGCGCATGTCGCGGGCCGAGACCGCGGCGCGCAAGGGCAGGCAGCCCACGGGCAGCACCGCGGCGAAGCCCGAGTCGAGCTCGGTGCGCGCGGCGATCGAGCGGCGCTCCGGCCGGGGTGATGTGCTGGCGGTCTTCGACGTGGATGGCACGCTGGTCGAGACGAACATCGTCGAGTACTTCTTCTTCATGCGGCTGCGCGCGCAGCCGGTCAGCGAGTGGCCGGCCTTCCTCGCGCAGATGGCCCGCGAGGCGCCGCGCTGGCTCTATCTGGAGCGCCGCTCCCGCGCGGAGTTCCAGCGCAGCTTCTATCGCGAGTACAGCGGACTGGACTACGACGTGATGAAGCGGCTCGGGCGGGAGGCGCTGGACGCGGTCACCCTGCGCCGGATCTATCCAGAAGGCATGCGCCGGATCCGCGAGCACAAGCGCGCGGGGCATCGAGTGCTGCTGTTGACGGGTGCCCTGGACGTCGTCGTCGAACCGCTCGCGGAGCTGCTCGAGGTCGAGGTCGACTGCGCACACCTGCTGGTCAAGGACGGCCGGCTGACCGGTGACCTTCAGGCGCCGCCGCCTGCCGGTGAGGCGCGCGCGACACTGCTCGAGGAGTACGCGGCACGGACCGGCGTCGTGCTCGCGGAGAGCTTCGCCTACGCCGACTCGCTCTCCGACCTCGGGATGCTCGAGCTGGTCGGCACGCCGGTGGCGGTCAACCCCGACGCGCGCCTGTCGCAGGTCGCGGGCCAGCGCGGATGGCGCGTCGAGCGCTGGCGCATGGCCCCGGGCAACTGGCGGCTGCCGATGCCCGACCCGCGCTCGCCCGAGTACCGGGAGGCAGTGCGACGCTAGCCCTCCAGTTCAACCGATCGATTCCGAGCTTCGCGATCGTGCGCGCCTCCGGAGGGCGGGCCGACGTGGCGACCAGCGCGCTCTCAATGCTCAAGCTGGGCGATTTCGCAGAGCCGGAGCTGCCCACGCGCGAATGGGTGCGCGTTCTGCCCACGCTCAGCGGGATCTGCGGCTCCGACCTCGCGGCGATCGGCGGGCACGCATCGCTCTATCTCGACCCGCTGACGAGCTATCCCTTCGTGCCCGGGCACGAGGTTGTGGGCACGCTGGACGACGGCTCTCGCGTCGTCGTCGAGCCCGCCCTCGGATGCTCGGTGCGCGGCGTGGAGCCGCCGTGTCCGCGCTGTGCCGAGGGGCGGCCCGGGCTCTGCTACAACGTCACCGAGGGGCCGATCCAGGTCGGCCTGCAAACCGGCTACTGCGCCGATACGGGCGGCGGTTGGGGCGAGGTGCTGGTGGCCCATCCGAGCCAGCTGCACGCCGTGCCGGCTGCCCTGAGCGACGAGGCGGCCGTGCTCATCGAGCCGTTCGCGTGCTGCGTGCACGCCGTGCTGCGCGGCGGCGCCAACAAGGAAGACGTGGTCGTCGTGTCTGGGGCGGGAACCATCGGGTTGCTGACCATCGCGGCCGTGCGCCTGTTCACTCCGCCGAGGCAGCTCATCGCCGTGGCCAAGCATCCGACGCAGCGCGACCTCGCGCGCAAGCTCGGGGCCGACCTGGTC
>DASYFR010000016.1:0-71961 GCA_036498325.1 Solirubrobacteraceae bacterium | reverse complement strand
GGGCGCGAGACGGAGATCGAGCGGATCATGCAGATCCTCTCGCGGCGCACGAAGAACAACCCCGTGCTCGTCGGCGAGCCGGGCGTCGGCAAGACCGCCGTCGTCGAGGGCCTGGCGCAGCGGATCACGAGCTCCGAGGTCCCCGAGCTGCTCAAGAACAAGCAGATCTACACGCTCGACCTGGCGGCGCTCGTGGCCGGCTCGAAGTACCGCGGAGAGTTCGAGGAGCGCCTCAAGAAGGTGATGAAGGAGATCACCCAGCGCGGCGACATCATCCTGTTCATCGACGAGCTCCACAACCTCGTCGGCGCCGGCGCCGCCGAGGGCGCGATCGACGCCGCCTCGATCCTCAAGCCCGCGCTCGCGCGCGGCGAGCTGCAGACGATCGGCGCGACGACGCTCGACGAGTACCGCAAGTACCTCGAGCGCGACTCCGCGCTCGAGCGCCGCTTTCAGAAGATCACCGTCGACGAGCCGACGATCGACCAGACCGTCGAGATCCTGCGCGGCCTGCGCGACCGCTACGAGCAGCACCACAAGGTGCAGATCACCGACGAGGCGCTGCGCGCCGCCGGCGAGCTGGCGAGCCGCTACATCTCCGACCGCTTCCTGCCCGACAAGGCGATCGACCTGATCGACGAGGCCGCCTCGCGCATGCGCATCAAGTCGATGACCTCGCCGCCCGCCAACCGCGAGCTCGAGGGCGAAGTCGAGACCACGCGCCGCGAGAAGGAGGCGGCGATCGAGGCTCAGGAGTTCGAGAAGGCCGCAGCGCTGCGCGACAAGGAGCGCAAGCTGACGAACAAGAAACGCGAGCTCGAGCAGGCGTGGGAAGCCGGCGAGACCGGCGAGCGCCCCTCGATCGGCGAGGAGGAGATCGCCGACATCGTCTCGATGTGGACGGGCATCCCCGTCTTCAAGCTGACCGAGGCCGAGACCCAGAAGCTGATGCGGATGGAGGACGAACTGCACAAGCGCGTGATCGGCCAGCACCCCGCGATCGAGGTCATCTCGAAGGCGATCCGCCGCTCGCGCGCCGGCCTGAAGGACCCCAAGCGCCCGACCGGCTCGTTCATCTTCCTCGGCCCCTCCGGCGTCGGCAAGACCGAGCTCGCGCGCACGCTCGCCGAGTTCCTGTTCGGCGACGACGACGCGCTCGTGCGGATCGACATGTCCGAGTACATGGAGAAGCACGCCGTCTCGCGCCTCGTCGGCTCGCCCCCCGGCTACATCGGCTACGACGAGGGCGGCCAGCTGACCGAGGCGATCCGGCGCAAGCCCTACAGCGTGCTGCTGCTCGACGAGATCGAGAAGGCGCACCCGGACGTCTTCAACATCCTGCTGCAGATCCTCGAGGACGGGCGCCTGACCGACGCGCAGGGCCGCACCGTTGACTTCCGCCACGCGATCGTGATCATGACCTCGAACATCGGCGCCGCGGAGATCGCGCGCAACACGCCGCTCGGCTTCGCCGTCTCCGACGACGAGACGGGGATCACCTACGACGACATGAAGAACCGGATCATGGGCG
This sequence comes from Solirubrobacteraceae bacterium, assembly GCA_036498325.1. Classification (GTDB taxonomy): domain Bacteria; phylum Actinomycetota; class Thermoleophilia; order Solirubrobacterales; family Solirubrobacteraceae; genus Palsa-744. Next base: position 70,430 of record DASYFR010000016.1, on the reverse strand, counting down.
AGCTGAAGAAAGTCTTCCGCCCCGAGTTCCTCAACCGCATCGACGACGTGATCGTCTTCCACAAGCTGCAGAAGGACCAGATCAAGCAGATCGTCGAGCTGCTGTTGCTGCGGATCCGCGAGTCGATGGCCGAGCGCGAGCTCCAGCTCGAGCTGACCGAGCCGGCCAAGGACCTGCTCGTCGAAAAGGGCTGGGACCCCGCGATGGGCGCCCGCCCGCTGCGCCGGGCGATCCAGCGCTACATCGAGGACCCGCTCGCCGACTTCGTGCTGCGCGAGCAGCTGACGCCCGGCGCGACCGTCGTCGTCGACCCCGCCGAGGGCGACCAGGAGGGCGAGGTGCGCCTGTCGATCGTCGAGCCGAAGAAGCAGAAGACGCCCGTCGGCGTCGGCGCCGAAGGCGCCGGCCCGGAGGAGCTCACCGAGGGCGACACGCCCGCGGAGGGCGACTCCCCGGCCGGCGAGCAGTAGCCGCCCCGCCCCGCTCGCGCCGCCCCCTGCGGCCCGCGGCTCGGCTCGCGCCGTCCCCTGCGGTCCGTAGGCTGAGCCGATGGCACGCACGACCGTCCACGTCTGCTCGCAGTGCGCCTTCCAGTCCGCGCAATGGCATGGCCAGTGCCCCGGCTGCGAGGCCTGGAACACGCTCGTCGAGGAGCGCCTTCCTGCGGCGCGCGGGGCAGACGCCCGCGGCGCCGCAGCCGGGCGCAGGGCAGCCGCGCGGGGGGCCGGGCGGGGGACCGGGCGGGACTCCGCGGGTCGCTCGGCGCGCGTGCTGCCGATGCCGCTGCGCGATGTCGGCAGCGGCGCCGTGCAGCGGATGTCGACGGGCATCGGCGAGCTCGACAGGGTGCTCGGCGGCGGTCTCGTGCCCGGCTCGCTCGTGCTGCTCGGCGGCTCGCCCGGGATCGGCAAGTCGACGCTCACGAACATGGTGCTCGGCCACCTCCAGCAGGCCGGGCGGCGCACGCTGTACGTCAGCGGCGAGGAGTCCGCCGAGCAGGTCAGGCTGCGCGCCGAGCGGCTCGCACCCACCGGCGGCGGGCGGCCTGGCGCGGCGCTGGCGGTGCCGATCCTCGCCGAGACAGACCTCGACACCGTGCTCGAGACGCTCGCCGCCGAGGCCCCGGAGGCATGCGTGATCGACTCCGTGCAGACGCTCGGCGCGAGCGAGATGTCCGGCGCCCCCGGCTCGGTCGGCCAGGTGCGCGAGGTGGCCGCGCGGATCATGGGCCTCGCCAAGGCGCAGGGCACCGCCGTGATCCTCGTCGGGCACGTCACCAAGGACGGTGCGCTCGCGGGCCCGCGCGTGCTCGAGCACCTCGTCGACTGCGTGCTGCAGTTCGAGGGCGAGCGCGAGCGGCCGTATCGCGAGCTGCGGGCGCTGAAGAACCGCTTCGGATCGACCAACGAGGCGGGCCTGTTCGAGATGCGCCAGGGCGGCCTCGTCGAGGTCCTCGACGCCTCCGCGCGCTTCGTCGCCGAGGCCACGCGCGCCCCCGGCAGCGTCGTGCTCGCGGCGATGGAGGGCTCGCGCCCACTGCTCGTCGAGGTTCAGGCGCTCGTCGCCCCGTCGGAGCTCGAACAGCCCCGCAGGGTCGTCTCGGGCCTCGATCGCAACCGCCTCGCGCTCGTGCTCGCGATCCTCGGCCGCCACGGCAATCTCAGGACGGCCGGCGCGGACGTGTTCGTCAACGTCGTCGGCGGCGTCCGCGTCGATGAGCCCGGCTGTGACCTTGCGGTCGCGCTGGCCGTCGCCAGCGCGAGTCGCGGCGTGCCGCTGCGAGGCGCGCCGCGCGCCTGCTTCGGCGAGCTCGGCCTGACCGGCGAGCTGCGCTGGGTCGGGCATCCCGAGCGGCGGCTGGAGGAGGCCGCCAAGCACGGCCTACGCGAGGTGATCGCCCCCACCGGCAGTGGCGCGGGCGCCTGTGAGGCGCTGACGCTCCGCCACGCGCTCGCGGCGGCCCTCCCCGGCGGCCCCTCGGGCGCGCGCGCCCGCCACGCCGGCGCGCGCGGCGCCGGCCCCGTGGCCCTCGTCAAAGACGGCCCCATAGCAGCTTTGGAGCCCGTGCAGGCCACTTCGGGGCGCCGAGAGGAGACGCTAACGGATCGTTAAATGTCCTAGAATTAGGGTGTGGCTCCACGATCCGGAGAAGATCTAGACAACGAAGCACGACCGGATCCAGGACTCATGAGGGCGCTGGAGATGATCGCGCCCGGGACCGCGCTGCGGGAGGGAATCGAGAGCATCCTGCACGCCCGCACGGGCGGTTTGATCGTGATCGGCGAGCCCGAGGACCTCAGCTTTCTGAACTCCGGCGGCATCAAGCTCGACATCGAGTACACGCCCGCCTTCCTCTACCAGATCGCGAAGATGGACGGCGCGATCATCCTCAACGCGAACGCCACCAGGATCACGATGGCGAACGTCCAGCTGATGCCTGACCCGACGATCCTCTCGCACGAGACCGGCACGCGCCACCGCACCGCCGAGCGTGTCTCCAAGCAGACGGACGCGCTCGTGATCGCGATCTCCCAGCGGCGTGAGGTCGTCTCCGTCTACGTCGACGGCGCCAAGTACATCCTCGAGGACATCCCCGTCGTGCTCGCCAAGGCCAACCAGGCGCTCGCCACGCTCGACAAGTTCCGCACGCGCCTGGACCAGGTCTCCACGCGCCTGACCGCGCTCGAGTTCGAGGGCGGCACCACGCTGCACGACGTGCTCACGGTGCTGCAGCGCTCCGAGCTCGTCACGCGCATGGCCGTCGAGATCGAGCGCTACATCGTCGAGCTGGGCAGCGAGGGGCGCCTGATCGAGATGCAGCTGGAGGAGACGATGGTCGGCGCCGCGGCCGAGAAGGCGGCGCTCGTGCGCGACTACCTGTCGAGCTACTCCGACACCGCCTTCGCCGCAGCGCTCGAGGAGATCGGACGCCTCGTTCACCAGGACCTGCTCGACTTCGGCCGGCTCGCCGAGCTGCTCGGCTACGACCGCAAGCTCAACACGCTCGACTACCCCGTCTCGCCGCGCGGCTTCCGCGTGCTCGGGCGCATCCCGAGACTGCCTCGGTTGGTCGTCTCCCACGTCGTCGCCGAGTTCGGCGGTCTCGACGAGCTGCTGGCGGCAAGCGACGCCGAGCTCGAGGGAGTAGAGGGCGTCGGCGAGATCCGCGCCAAGGACATCCGCGAGGGCCTGCGCAGGCTGCAGGAGCTCAATCTCGTGGATCGCTACCTGCAGACTTGAGTCAAGGGCCGCCCAGCGGGGCGGTCGCAACGAAGGAGGACACCCATTCCGGCACAAGCAACTGAAGACGAAGAGCTGACAGAGGTCATCGAGGTCACCCGCGAGGTCGAGTTCATCGAGTTCGAGCTCGGTGACCACGTCGTCTACCCCCACCACGGGGCGGGCAAGGTCCTGAAGAAGGAGGACATGGAGCTGGCCGGCGTTCGCCGCGAGTATCTCACGATCAAGATCCTCCACAACGACATGACCGTGCGGGTTCCCACCGAGAACGCCGCCCTCGCCGGGCTGCGCCGGGTGATCGACGAGGAGACCGTCAAGAAGGTCCTCGACGTGCTCCGCGACACCGTCTCGGAGATGCCCAAGAACTGGAACCGCCGCTTCAAGCACAACCGCGACAAGATCAAGACGGGCGACATCTACGAGCTCGCCGAGGTCGTCCGCAACCTGTCGTTGCGGGAGAGCGAGAAGGGTCTGTCGACGGGTGAGAAGCAGATGTTCACGCGCACCAAGAAGATCCTCGCCTCCGAGCTGATGTACGCGCTCGACAAGGACGAGGAGGAGGCCGAGAGCTATCTCGACGAGCTGCTCGCCGACTCGGCCACCAGCCAGATGGCAGTGGCCGGCGCCAAGTAGCGAGGCTCTCGCGCACGCGGCAGCACCGAGCGGCGGTCCCATTGCCGCGTGCGCGACAGCTCCCTCACGATGACCGTCGCCCTGATAGTCGCTGCCGGTAGCGGCGAGCGCCTGGGCGCCGGGCGCCCGAAGGCGCTGGTCGAGCTGGCGGGCCGCCCGCTCGTGCAGTGGAGCATCGACGCGCTGCGCTCCGTCGCGGGCATCGCCGAGATCGTCGTCGCGATGCCCCCCGGTGCAGCCGCGCCCGCGGGAGTGACCGTCGTGGCGGGCGGCGCCGCGCGCTCGCAGTCCGTGCGCCTCGCCCTGCAAGCCGCCGGGGCGCGCGACGGTGCGTGCGATCGGGCGGCCCACGGCCCGGGCCGCCCGGCAGGCGACGGGGCGGGCGGGACTGAGCTCGTGCTCGTCCACGACGCCGCACGGCCGCTGCTGAGCGGCGCCCTCGCCGAGCGCGTGATCGCGGCGCTCGCCAATGACGACGACGCCGATGCGGCGATCGCCGCGGTGCCCGTGACCGACACCGTCAAGCGGGTCGGCGCCGGGCAGCAGGTCGCCGAGACGCTCGACCGCAGCAGCCTGTGGTCGGTGCAGACCCCGCAGGTCTTCCGCCGCGCTTGCCTGCAACGCGCGCTCGAGGCCTCCGCGGAGACGCTCGCGCAGGCGACTGACGACGCCTGGCTGATCGAGCGCTCCGGCGGTCGCGTGATCGTCGTGCGCGGCGAGGAGCAGAACCTCAAGGTGACCACGCCACTCGACCTGCGCGTCGCCGAGCTGCTGCTCGCCGAGCGCCACCCCGAGCGGCTGCCGGGCGAGAGGCCCCCGACCTCCCCGCGCGAGTGACGCGCGACGGCGAGCGTGAATCGTGCTTGAATCGCCGGCCTGAGGCCGACCGACGACGCGCGTCTCCCTGATGCTGAGCGACTACCACCTCCACCTCCGGCCCGACGAGCTCGACGCGACGGCCGCCGGCTACTTCACCGAGGCCAACGCCGAGCGCTACCGGGTGGCGGCGAGCGAACGAGGCATCGCCGAGCTCGGCGTCTCCGAGCACATCTATCGCTTCGCCCAGGCGCTCACCGTCTGGCAGCATCCGCTGTGGCGCGAATACGCCCGCGACGACCTCGACGAGTACTGCGCGTTCGTGCGCAAGCAGACCGACCTGCGGCTGGGGATCGAGGCCGACTTCATCCCCGGCGCGGAGGATCGCATCGCCAACCTGCTGCAGGCGCGCGACTTCGACTATGTCGTCGGCTCGGTGCACTTCCTGCGCGAGGGCGCCGTCGACGATGACGACTACAGCGTCTGGAGCAGCGCGCGCAGCGCCGAGGACGTCTGGCGGCGCTACTTCGAGATGATCGGCGAGACGGCGCGCAGCGGCCTGTTCGACATCGTCGCCCACCCCGACCTCGTGAAGTACTGGGGCGCCGCGCACGGCGAGCGCCGTCCCGCGGGCGACCTGCGCCGCTACTACGAGCCGGCCGTCGCGGGGATCGTCGAAGGAGCCGTCGCGGTCGAGGTCTCCACCGCGGGGCTGCGCAAGCCCGCCGGCGAGCTCTACCCGGCCGCTGCCTTCCTCGAGATGTGCGTCGAGGCGGGCGTGCCCGTGGCGCTCTCCAGCGACGCCCACAGGCCCGAGGACGTCGGCGCGGACTATCAGCGCGCGCTCGACGCACTCGCCGAGCTGGGTGTCGGTGAGCTGTGCGTGTTCGAGCGGCGAGCGCGGCGCCTGGAGCCGATCGGCGCCGAGGACATCCCGACGACGGCCGCGCGATGACGCTGACGGGCATCGGCTATGACTCCCATCGCCTGGCAGCCGGGCGCAGACTGGTGATCGGCGGCGTCGAGATCCCCCACGCGCGCGGCCTCGACGGCCATTCCGACGCCGACGTGCTCGCCCACGCCGTCACCGATGCGCTGCTCGGCGCGGCCGGCCTCGGCGACATCGGCGAGCATTTCCCCGACACCGACGAGCGCTGGCGCGACGCCGACTCGATCGAGTTGCTGCAGACGGCCGTGGGGATGGTGCGCTCGCGCGGCCTCGAGGTTCTCAACGTGGACTGCACCGTGATCATGCAGGAGCCGAAGCTCGCCCCCCATCGGGCGGCGATCCGAGCACGCATCGCCGCCGCCGTCGGGGTGGCGCCAGAGCGCGTGAACGTGAAGGCCAGCACGGGCGAGGGCATCGGCTTCGTCGGCCGCGGCGAGGGCGTCGCGGCGCTCGCAGTGGCCGGCCTGCGGGCTCCCGCCTAGCGCCCGCTAGGGTTGCCCGGCGATGCGCCCGATCCTGCTCCACGACACGCTCAGCGGCGAGCTGCGGACGCTCGAGCCGCGCGATCCCGGCCGCGTCGGCATCTACGCCTGCGGGCCGACCGTCTACAGCCCCATCCACATCGGCAACGCCCGCCCGTTCGTGATCTTCAGCCTGCTGCGGCGCCTGCTCGTGCACGAGGGCTACGACGTCGATCTCGTGATCAACGTCACCGACGTCAACGACAAGATCTACGACGCCGCACGCGCCGCCGGCTCTCCCAGCGCCGAGCTCGCAGCCGAGATGACCGCGCTCTATCGCGCGGACACCGACGCGCTCGGGCTCGGGCGCCCCGACCACGAGCCGCTCGCCTCGCAGACGATCGCGCCGATCGTCGAGCACATCCAGACGCTGATCGACCGCGGGCACGCCTACGCCGTGGACGGCGACGTCTACTTCCGCGTGCGCTCCGACGAGCACTACGGCAGCCTCTCCCACAGGCGCCTGGAGCACATGGACCAGGGGGAGGGGATCGAAGGCACCGAGCGCAAGGCCGACCCGCTCGACTTCGCGCTGTGGAAGGCGCGCAAGGACGGCGAGGACACGTGGTGGGCGGCGCCCTGGGGCGAGGGCCGGCCCGGCTGGCACATCGAGTGCTCGGCGATGGCCGAGCAGCTGCTCGGGGTCGGCTTCGAGATCCACGGCGGCGGCTCGGACCTCGTCTTCCCCCACCACGAGAACGAGGCCGCCCAGACGCGTGCGGCGCGCGGCGCCGAGCTGACGAAACTGTGGATGCACAACGGCATGATCCAGTTCACCGGCGAGAAGATGGCCAAGTCCGTCGGCAACATCGCGACCCTGCGCGAGGTGCTCGACGCGAACGACGCCGAGACGGTCCTGATGTACCTCGTCGCCGGGCACTACCGCCAGCCGCTGGCCTTCTCGGTACCGGCGCTGGAGCAGGCGCGGGCCAACGTCAGCCGCATCCGCGAGGCCGCCCGGCGCCTGGCGCCCGGCGAGTCGCCGGCGCAGCTGGAGCATCTGCGCGAGCGCTTCTTCGCCGCGCTGGCCCGCGACTTCAACACGCCCGAGGCGCTCGCCGTGCTGAACGAGTGGCTGCGCCGCGCGGCGGCAAGCGAGGGCGCCGGCGCGGGCGACTCCCACCTGCGCGAGATGCTCGGCGTGCTCGGGCTCGAGCGCCTGCTCGCCCCCGCCGCCGTGGCGCCCGCGCAGGTGCGCGAGCTCGCCGAGCGCCGCGAGCTGGCGCGCGGCGAGCGCGACTTCGCGGCAGCCGACGCGCTGCGCGATGAGCTCGCGGCGCTCGGCTGGGAGGTGCGCGACGTGGCCGGCGGCTTCGAGCTGCTGGCGCTGTGATCCTGTACGGGCGCAACCCCGTGCGCGAGGCACTGCGCGGTCGTCGTGCGCACAGCGTCAGCGACATCTGGGCCACCGCCGGCGCGGCCCGCGAGCCCTGGCTCGCGGGCCACGCGCTCAACGTGCGCACCGCCGAGGAGATCGAGCGCCGCTGCGGATCGGGCTCCCACCAGGGCCTGTGCGCCGATGCCGGCCCGTACCCCTACGCCGGCGCCGAGCAGCTGCTGGGCGGCGCGAACCCGCTGCTCGTCGCGCTCGACCAGGTCCAGGACCCGCAGAACCTCGGCTCGATCTGCCGCACTGCGGAGTGCGCCGGCGCCGACGGCCTCGTGATCCCCGAGCGCCGCGCCGCGGAGGTGACGCCCGCCGTCTGCAAGGCCTCGGCCGGCGCCGTCGAGCACCTGCCCGTGGCGCGCGTTCGCAACCTCGCCGACTTCCTCGCCCAGGCGCGCCAGGCGGGCTGCTGGTGCTACGGCGCGAGCGCCGCCGAGCCTGCGGCGGTGCCCTACGACGAGCCCGACTACGCGGGCGCCGGCGTGGTCCTCGTGCTGGGCAGCGAGGGCAGCGGCCTGCGCCCGCGCGTGGCCGGCGCCTGTGACGAGCTGATCTGCCTGCCGCTGCGCGGGCGGATCGCCTCGCTGGGAGTCAGCGCGGCCGCTTCGGCGCTTCTGTACGAGATCTTGCAGAGCCGCGCCCGCAGGGGTTGACAAGGCTCTAGAACTGTGGCAGGCTGCCCCGCATAACGCTGTACCTAAGGTTGAGAAACCTTGGGAACTGAATAGCTTTGGCGCCAGGGGAGGAGTGCGCCACTGAGCAAATCGGGGCTGCCTGACGGCAGCCTTCCGAGAAAGGATCTGCTCGTGGCCCGATTCTCCCATAACCCTAACTCTGAACCTAAGGTCGAGGATGTGTTCTTGATCGCCCTTGCGAAGCAGGGGGATCGCAACGCCTACGACCGCCTCGTGCGCCGCTACCACGGCTTCGTGCGCCTGAAGGCCTCCTCCTACTTCCTCGCCGGCGGCGACGCCGACGATCTCATCCAGGAGGGCCTCGTCGGCCTGTACAAGGCGATCCGCGACTTTCGCACCGACCGCGAGTCGAGCTTTCGCAACTTCGCCGAGCTCTGCATCACGCGCCAGATCATCACCGCAGTGAAGACCGCCACGCGCAACAAGCACACCCCGCTGAACCAGTACGTGTCGTTCTCCTCGACGCCCGCGGGCAGCGGCGACGACGTGCCCACGCTCGACCAGATGCTCCCGGGCTCCACCGTCCACGATCCCGTCAACCAGGTCATCTCATCCGAGGAGCTTCGCTCGCTCGTCGGCTGCCTCTCCACGGCCCTCTCCGAGCTCGAGAGTCGCGTGCTCTCGCTGTACCTCGACGGCTACTCCTACGAGCAGGTCGGCGACCGCCTGACCTGCGACACGAAGACCGTCGACAACGCGCTCCAGCGCGTCAAGCGCAAGGTCGGCGCCCACCTCGACTCACGCGCCGTGGCCGCCTGACGCGCGTGGCCCCCTGACGCCCGTGGCCGCCTGACGCCGCCGCGCCCCGGCGAGGGGCCCGCGACGAGGTGGCCGCCCCGCCGAGGGCCCCCGCGACGAGGTGGCCGCCCCGGCGAGGGGACGGCCACGACGTCGGAGGCCTCGTTCCGCGCGGCCCGGCTCAGCCCGGCTTCGCGCGGACCGGCTCAGTCCGGCAGCCGCGCGGGCGGGTGCACGCGCAGCGCGGTGCCCGCCGGAGCAGGCGTGACCTGGATCGGGATCTGCGCGCTCGAGCTGGCCTGGTTGACGTGATCACCGGGAGCCTTGACGCGGAACACCTCCGCGCCCTTGCCGAAGATCACGTGGACGATCGCGTAGCTGCCGTCCGCCGCCACGGTGCCCACGTCGACGACGTGGTAGCCGCCGCCGAAGGCGTTCTGGCGCTCGAGGTAGACCGTGTGACCGACACGCGCGGGCGTGAGCGTCCCCGAGAACGTGAGCGCCTGCCCAGACTGCACCGTGCCGGCGGAGGCGCCAGCCGTCGTCACCGGCGCGACGCCCTCGAACAGCAGCGCCGAGGTGACGCTCGCGGAGCTCACCCGGTAGTAGGTGCTCTGCAGCGGCGACTGTTCGAACGAGTAGTTGCCGTTGGCGTCGGTCGTGCCGTGTGCGACAGCGACGAAGCCGCTCGCGTATCCGCGCGCGAGCAGCGTCACCGGCTTGCCGGCGCCGCCCGCCAGCGTGCCCGTGATCCGTGTCGACTGGCCGGCAATCAGCGGGAAGGTCGAGCTGTTGATCGTCAGGTGTGGGTTCTGGCGCTGGGAGATCGAGTAGGACAGCGTGTTGGATATGGCGCGCACGCCGAAGTTGCGGTGTGGTCGCACGACCACGCGAAGGTTCGCATCGCCGGGGCGGCCGAAGTTGTGGGTCAGCGAGTACGCGCCGCCCGCGCCGACGGTGCCCTGCTTGATCACGAGCCAGTCTTCGCTGCTCGTCGCGCTCTCACGCTGGAGGAGCACTTCCGCACCTTCGTCGAGCGGGTCGACCGAGCCGGAGAAGGTCACGCCGTGGCGCTCGCCGGTCAGCAGCTGGACGTTCTCGGGGGGACCTTTGAGCGTGACCTGGGGCGCGACGTGCACGACCCGTGTGGCGCTGTGGCCCGCCGGTGCGCTCGCGTAGAAGGACGTGTCCGCGGTCAGTGACGGGGCCAGTATCGAGTAGAAGCCGCCCGCCCCCGTCGTGGTGCTGCCGAGCACCTGGGAGCCCGGGGTGCCGGTGACGTGCGCGTAGACGGTCAGCGGCTGCCCCGAGGTGGGGGCGCCGTTCGTGCAGAGCAGCTGCCCGCCCAGCTCGGCGCTTTCGCCGCTCGTCAGGAAGCGCGGTTCTGCGACCATCGTCAGCCGGCAGGGATTGACCGCGGAGCCATGGTGCGCGGCGGAGGCTCCGCCGGGCGCGAGCGCGAGCGCTCCAGCCGCACCGGCGACGATCGCGATCAGCTTGGGTGAACGCATGGTTTGCCTTCTCCTTGTGAGGGTGAGGGTGAGGGGGAGGGGGAGGATGGGCAGGCGCGCGGGAGCTATTGCGCTCTCAAACAGCGGCTGCCCGCTCCAGTAACCCGTGCGCCGCGCATTCGATGCGGTTGGGCGGCGCCGTGCAAGCCCGGGCTCAGCGCCGCCGCGGTGTCAGGAACGTTTGTGTCTCTTGCGCTTAAGCCAAATCTGGGGAATACTGGTGGGGCACATGGGGACTTGGGGATGGAGTGCTGCGCGGATCGACGGCGCCGAAGTGGCCACGGAGGGGGCTCAGGCGAGTGCGTGCGCGTCCGGTGGCGCCGATCGGCGGGCCCGGGGTGGGCGGCTGCGCCCGCGCACTCTGCTGTTCGTCGTGGCGCTGCTCGCGCTCTACTGCCTCGCCGGCCTGAGCGCGACGGCCGGCGCAGCATCGGGCCCTCCGGTCAACCTCTCGGCCCCCGTCGTCGGCGGCGCCGCCGAGGACGAACACGCCGCCAAGGCCAACAAGGGTCAGTGGAGCGGCGAAATCCCGATTGTCTACGCCTACCAGTGGCAGCGCTGCGACAGCTCCGGCGGCGAATGCCACGACATCTCCGGGGCGGTCAAAGTGGGTTACGTCGCCAAACACGCCGATGTCGGGAGCACGCTGCGCGTGCACGTCCAGGCGACGAACGCCGCGGGTGGCGCCGGTCTCACCTCCGGCCCCTCGCACGTGATCGCGCCGTCGCCGCCGCGCAAGAAAGCCAGCCCGTCGATCACCGGCACGCCCGAGGACGGCCAGCTGCTGACGGCCGGCACCGGTGTGTGGAAGGGAACGCCGCCGTTCTCCTACGCCTACAAGTGGGAAAGCTGCAACAAACTCGGCAGCGAATGCGCGCTGATCGCCGGCGCGACGTCCTCCACCTACCGGCCGGTCACCTCGCAGATCGGGCGCAAGATGCGCGCGATCGTGACGGTCACAAACGCCGCGGGCTCCGCCGTCACCCCGTCCTACGCCTCCAAGCTGATCAAAGTCGGACCGCCCGTCAACACCTCCGCGCCGACGATCGCCGGCAGCCTCCAGGAAGGCCAGACGCTCACCGCCCAAACGGGCACATGGGGCGGCACCGGGCCGTTGAGCTTCTCCTATCAGTGGCAGCGCTGCGCGCCGCTCGGCGGCGGCTGCCAGGACATCGCCGGTGCCACCGGACCCACGTATGAGCTCGAAGCGGGCGACCTCACGAGCAAGCTCGTCGTCGTCGTGTCGGCGGTGAGCGCTTACGGGTCGGCCGCGGCGAGCTCGAACGAAACCGGTGCGGTCGAAGCGATCCTGCCGAGCAACACGCTGCTGCCGTCGATCACGGGCGTGCTCCAGGACGGCAACCTGCTGACGGTGGGGACGGGCAGCTGGTCGGGCTCTGGGCCGATCACCTACAGCTTCCGGTGGCAGCTGTGCAACTCGCTCGGCCTCGGCTGCCTGGACATCTCAGGGGCGAAAGGCGCGAGCCTCGCGCTCAATGCGGGCGACATCGGCGGAACGCTCGACGTCGTCGTGACCGCCACCAACGCCGCCGGCTCGACATCGGTGACGACCCCGGTGACCGGCCTGATCGCGGGGATCCTGCCCGTCAACAGCGTGTTGCCGTCGATCGGCGGCCTGCTGCAGGACGGGCAACTGCTGAGCGTTGGCAGCGGCAGCTGGAGCGGCTCGGAACCGATCAGCTTCAGCTACCAGTGGCAGCTTTGCAACGCGCTCGGGGAAGCATGCGCGGACATCGCCAAAGCGAACAGCTCGAGCTTGAGCCTCGGCGCGCTCGACATCGGCAAGACGCTCGACGTCGTCGTGACCGCGACGAACGCCGCCGGCTCGAGCTCGGTGACGAGCTCGCTGACGGGCTTGATCGCCGGGCTGCTGCCGGCCAACACCGCGCTGCCGTCGATCGGCGGGCTGCTGCAGGACGGCCAGCTGCTGAGCGTTGGCAGCGGCTCGTGGTCTGGGTCTGAACCAATCAGCTACTCCTACCAGTGGCAGCTCTGCAACGCGCTCGGGGAAGCGTGCGCGGACATCGCCAAAGCGAGCGGCCCGAGCTTGAGCCTCGGCGCGCTCGACATCGGCAAGACGCTCGACGTCGTCGTGACCGCGACGAACGTCGCCGGCTCGAGCTCCGTTACGACACCCGTGACAGGGTTGATCTCCGGCATCCTCCCCTCGAACACGGCGCTTCCCGGGGTCACGGGGAGCCTGATCGACGGCTCGCTGCTGTCGGCCGGCACGGGATCGTGGTCGGGCTCTGAACCGCTGAGCTACAGCTATCAGTGGCAGCTGTGCAACGCGACGGGCGGGTCGTGCAGCAGCATCTCCGAAGCGACCGGCTCGACGGTGAAACTGCTGACGAGCTTCATCGGCTCCACGCTGCGGGTCGTCGTGACCGCCAAAAACGCCGCTGGCTCGACCTCGGCGACGTCTTCCGCGACGGGCCTGATCGGCGCGCTGCTCCCCTCGAACACGGCCCTCCCCGGGATTACGGGGAGCCTGATCGACGGCTCGCTGCTGTCGGCCGGCACGGGATCGTGGTCGGGCTCTGAACCGCTGAGCTACAGCTACCAGTGGCAGCTGTGCAACGCGACGGGCGGGTCGTGCAGCAACATCTCCGAAGCGACCGGCTCGACGGTGAAACTGCTGACGAGCTTCATCGGCTCGACCCTCCGGGTCGTCGTGACCGCCAAAAACGCCGCCGGCTCGACCTCGGCGACCTCCTCGGCCAGCGGGCTGATCGGCGCGCTGCTGCCGAGCAACACGGTCTCGCCGGGTGTGACGGGGACGCTCATCGACGGATCACTGCTGACGGGCTCGACGGGCTCGTGGTCGGGCTCTGAACCGCTCAGCTACAGCTACCAGTGGCAGCTGTGCAACGCGACGGGCGGGTCGTGCAGCAACATCTCCGAAGCGACGGGCTCGACCGTGAAACTGCTGACGAGCTTCATCGGCTCGACCCTGCGGGTCGTCGTGACCGCCAAAAACGCCGGCGGCTCGACCTCGGCGACCTCCTCGGCGACGGGTCTGATCGGCGCGCTGCTGCCGGCCAACGCGGCGCTGCCGACGATCAGCGGCATCCTCAAAGTGGGGCAGCTGTTGACGGCGGCGACGGGCACGTGGACGGGCAGTGCGCCGATCACCTACGGATACCAGTGGCAGCTGTGCAACCTCCTCGGCGAAGCCTGCAACAACATCGCCGGCGCGACGAGCTCGACGTTCCTGCTCGGGGCTCTCGACCTCGGCCTGCCGGTGCGGGTGCTCGTCACGGCGACAAACGCCGCCGGCTCGGTGGCGAAGCCCTCAGCAGCCACCGGTCTGATCCAAAGCCTGCTGTAGCGGGCGCCTAGGGGCAAGCGCGGGACACGCGCCTACGCGCCCAGGCGACGGTGGGCGGGGCGGCTAAGGCTCGATCACGTTGCGTGGATCGGGGCGCTCCGCGGCGGGCGCCCGGCTGTAGTCCCCGAAGGCGCCGTCGCGCTCGGCGACGGCGGCGCCGACCCCCTCGCGCTCGGCGAGCTCGATGAAGCCGTGCGCCTCGGGCGTGTTGCGCATCAGGCCGTCGAGCACCGGACCGAGCAGCTGAGTCGAGGCCAAGCCCATGTTCTCGTAGGCCTGGTTGACGATCAGCTTCATTGCGGTCAGCTGCGAGCCGGGGATCCCGCGAGCTGCTGCGCGCGCGCGCGGACCTCCTGCTCGAGCTGCGCGAAGGGCACGGCGGCGTTGATCAGACCAGCCTGCACGGCCTCCGTTCCCGACAGCGGCTTGCCCGTGAGCGCGTACTCCTTGGCCCGCGTGAGGCCGAGCCGATACAGCCACATGCCCGTCAGGTAGCAGCCCCACATGCGCGAATAGGAGGTCCCGATGCAGGCGTCCTCGCTCGCGATCACCAAATCGGCGCACAGAGCGAGGTCGCTGCCGCCGCCGACGCACCATCCGTGCACCTGGGCGATCACCGGCTTCGGCGAGCGCCACAGGCTCATGAAGCGCGGCACCGCTCCGAGGCTCTGGGAGGTGGCCGCCGCGAAGTCCTTGCCGGGGTCCCACCGCCCGTCCGTGGTGAGCTGCTCGTCCCATTGGTGAAAGCCGTCGCCGAAGTCGAAGCCGGCGCAGAACGCGCGCCCGGCGCCGCGCAGCACGATCACCTTCACCTGTGTGTCGGCGATCGCGCGGTTGACGGCTGACTCGAGCTCCTCGGGCATCGGCGGGACGATCGTGTTCAGGCGCTGCGGTCGGTTCAGCGTGATCGTGGCGAGCTCCTCGGCAGCGTCGTACAGGAGCGTCTCGTAGGCCATTTGGTCTCCTCGCGGTCGGCGGGCGGTCGCCACGATGCTCCCACCAAGCGCCCGCCGGCGCTCACGCGCGCCCGGAGGCGGAGTCGACGAGGCGTCCGAGCCGCGAGGGGCGCCCGTGGCGTCGCTCGCTGCGGTCGGCGCTCCGGTAGAGCGAGTAGACGGCGTGGATCGCGGCCCAGCGCAGCGGCTCGGGCTCCCAGCGGGCAGGCGCGCGACCGACCCAGGCGAGCGCCGTGAGCGGGGTGTCGCGGGCGAGGATCAGGTCGCGCAGCGTGCGCCCGGCGAGGTTCGACGCGGCGAGTCCCTCGCCGACGTAGCCGCCGGCCCAGGCCAGCCCCGAGCGCGCATCCGCCGCGACCGCCGGGCACCAGTCCCGCGGCACGCCGAGGACGCCGGACCAGGCGTGCTCGATCGCCGCACCGGCGGCGGCCGGGAACATCTCCGCGAGGTGGCCCCGCAGGCTCTCGATCGTCGCACCGGCAGTCTCGCCCGCGCCGTCGGTGCGCGAGCCGAATCGATATGGGCGCCCGCGCCCGCCGATCGCGATGCGCCCGTCCTCGGTCCGCTGCAGGTAGACGTACACGTGCGCCCCGTCTGCGATCAGCTCGCTCCCGGACCAGCCGATCGCATCCCAGCTCGTCGCGGCCAGCGGCTCGGTGACGATCATCGAGCTGTTCATCGGCACGAGCGCTCGGCGCAGGCCCGCGAGGCTCGCGGTGTACCCCTCCGTCGCGCGCACGATCCAGCGCGCGTGCACCGCACCGAGCGGTGTGAGTGCCCGATGCGCGGCGGTCGCGGTGACGGGCGTGTGCTCGTGGATGCTCACGCCGAGGCGCTCGACGCTCGCGGCCAGGCCGCGCACCAGCTTGGCGGGATGCACGCGCGCGACGTGGGGCGAGAACGTCGCCGAGCACGCGCCGGCGACACGGACCCGCGCCGCCGTCTGCTCGGCGGAGAGCTCGACCAGGTCCGCCTCCTCCACGCCGTGAGCGCGGCCGTCGCGAATGAGCGCGCGGTGGCGCAGCTCCTGCGCGCGATTGAGCGCCACGCCGAGCTGACCGGCCTTGATGAAGTCCGCGTCGATCGCCTCCTCGGCGAGCACCCTGCCGACCTCGTCGACCGTCTCGAACATCGCTCGCTGCAGAGGTGCATAGCTGCCGCGACCGGCGCGCCGCTCGTAGGCGCGGGGCGGCCCGGAGAAGAAGCCCGAGACCCAGCCGCCGTTGCGCCCCGAGGCGCCAAAGCCGGAGACCTCGCGCTCCAGCACGACGATTCGCAGGGACGGCTGCGCGCGCTTGAGGTAGTAGGCGGTCCACAGCCCCGTGTAGCCGCCGCCGACGATCGCGACGTCGGCCTCGACGGTGCCGCTGAGCGGGGCTCGCGGCGGCGGAGGGCCGCCGAGCGAGCGCCACCAGAAGCCCAGCTCGCCCGTTCGCATCGCTCGAGCGTAGCCGCCAGGCGGGGGCTATGATCGCCGTGGGGGCCGCGCCGGTCACGCGGGGGTGGGCGCGGTCGTTTGCGAAGCGGGAGGAGTCGGCTGATGGAGGCGGCGCTGGGCGGTGTGAGGGCAGGCGCGAGCGGCGCGAGCTCCGCGCGCACCCTGGCGGAGGCGTTTCGCATGACGGTCGCCGACCACGCCGCAGACGTCGCCATCCGCACGAAGGGCGACGCCTTCACGATCACCTGGGGCGAGCTGCGCGAGCGCGTCGACGCGCTCGCCGGCGGCCTCGCCAAGCTCGGGCTCGAGCGCGGCGACACGCTCGCGCTGATGCTCTCGAACCGCCCTGAGTTCCACCTCTGCGACCTCGCGGGGATGATGCTCGGCGCGGCGCCGTTCTCGATCTACAACACCTACACGGCCGAGCAGATCGCCTATCTGCTGGCGGACGCCGAAGCGGAGATCCTGATCTGCGAGCAGCAGTATCTGCCACAGGTGCTGGAGGCGCGGCGCGAGCTGCCGGCCCTCGCGCACGTGATCGTCGTGGACGGTGAGGCGCCCGCGGGCACGCTCGGGCTCGCGGCCGTCGAGGGCAGCAACCCGGGCTTCGACGTGGACGCCTCGATCGCACAGATCCAACCGAGCGACGTGCTCACGCTGATCTACACCTCGGGCACGACGGGGCCTCCGAAGGGCGTGCAGCTGATCCACCGCAACCTGCTCGCGGCCGTCGAAGGCCTGGAGGTGCTGATCAGGTTCCCGCCCGACGGGCGTGTGATCTCCTGGCTGCCAAGCGCCCACATCGCCGAGCGCAACGCCCACCACTACGTGCCGATCGTCTTCGGGCTGCAGATCACGTGCTGCGCGGATCCGCGCGAGGTTCTCTCCTATCTGCCCGAAGTGCGGCCGAGCTGGTTCTTCGCGGTTCCCCGCATCTGGGAGAAGCTGAAGGCGGGCCTGGAGACGATGATCGCGAGTCAGCCGCAGGAGCAGGGCCGCGCGATCCAGCACGCGCTCGACGCGGGCATCCGCAAGGTGCGCCTCGAGCAGCGCGGCGAGCCCGTCCCGGCGGAGCTGGCCGATCAGGTTGCACAGGCCGACGCGGAGATCTTCGCCGGCCTGCGCACGATGCTCGGCCTCGACCAGGTCGAGGCGATCAACGTCGGCGCCGCGCCCACGCCGGTGGAGGTGCTCGAGTTCTTCCACGCGATCGGGCTGCCGCTGGCGGAGCTGTGGGGGATGAGCGAGACCTGCGGCGCCGGTAGCGTCAACCCGCCCGGCAAGATCAAGATTGGAACCGTCGGGCCGCCTGCGCCCGGTGTGCAGCTCAAGCTGGACACGGACGGCGAGGTGCTGATCAAGTCCGAAGTCGTAATGGTCGGCTACCGCAAGCTGCCGGAGCAGACCCGCGAGGCCTTCACCGACGACGGCTGGATGCGCACGGGGGACATCGGCGCCTTCGACGAGGACGGCTACCTCACGATCGTGGACCGCAAGAAGGAGCTGATCATCGGTGCGGGCGGCAAGAACATGTCGCCTGCCAACATCGAGGCGAGCGTGAAGAGCGCCTCGCCGCTGATCGGCCAGGCCTGCTGCATCGGTGACGCGCGCCCGTACAACACGGCGCTGATCGTGCTCGACGCCGACTTTGCGCCCATGTGGGGCGCCAAGCAGGGGATCGAGGACGTTTCGCTGGAGTCGCTCGCGCGCGAGGAGCGCGTCGTGGCCGCCGTGCAGGAGGGCGTCGACGCGGCCAACGCCAAGCTCGCGCGCGTCGAACAGATCAAGCGCTTCACGATCGTGCGCGGAGACTGGCTGCCGGGCGGCGATGAGCTCACTCCGACGATGAAGCTCAAGCGCAAGCCGATCGGCGAGAAGTACGCGGATGAGATCGAGGAGATGTACGCCGCCCGCGCCCGCAGCGCGGGCTAGCGACCACGTTCGCCCGGCGCCGGCGCCGGCGCCGGCGCCGCGCGCCCGCAAGCCGCATATTGTTGCCCGATGGCGGAGCGGCGGATAGCGACCAACGGCATCGAGCTGTTCGCGCTCGAGCAGGGCGAGGGGCCGCCCGTGGTCCTCTGCCACGGCTTCCCTGAGCTCGCCTACTCGTGGCGCCATCAACTGCCGGTGCTCGCCGGAGCGGGCTACCGCGTGATCGCCCCCGACATGCGCGGCTACGGCCACAGCTCAGCCCCCGCGGAGATCGAGGCCTACGACGTCGTCAGCCTGTGCGGGGACCTCTGCGGGCTGCTCGACGCGCTCGAGCTGGAGCGCGCGGTCTTCATCGGCCACGACTGGGGCGCGAGCCTCGTCTGGGCGCTCGCCGTGCTGCATCCCGAGCGGGTGGCGGCGGTTGCCGGCCTGAGCGTCCCGTTCACGCCTCGGGCTCCGGCGCCGCCGATCCCGATCATGCGCCGCCATCTCGGCGAGGACTTCTACATCGTCTGGTTCCAGCAGCCCGGCGTGGCCGATGCGGCGCTCGCGTCAGACGTGCGCCGCACGCTGACGACCTCGCGCCAGTGGACCGCCGAGTGGGCGCTGCAGGACGGCTCGGCGCCGCGGCTCGCGCCGTGGCTGTCGGAGGCGGAGCTGGACGTCTACGTGGAGGCGTTCGAGCGCACGGGCTTCACCGGAGGACTCAACTGGTACCGCAACATCGACCGCAACTGGGAGCTCACCGCGCCCTACGCCGATCGCCGCGTCAAGGCCCCGGCGATGTTCCTCACGGGCGAGCTCGACCCGGTGCGCCGGTTCATGCCCGCCGCGGTGATGTCGGGCTGGGTCAGCGACCTGCGCGCCGAGATCGTCGTGCCCGGCGCCGGGCACTGGGTCCAGCAGCAGGCGCCCGACGCCGTCAACTCGGCGCTGCTGGAGTTTCTCGGCGGGCTGTAGGGGAGTAGGCTGTGCCGGTCGAGAACTCGGGATTGCGATCGGCTCAACCGGGGGGTGGCGTAATGAGGTGCTTGGGGATCTTTCTCGTCGCGGTGTTCGCGAGCGCAATGATGGCGGCGAGCGCCTCGGCTGAACCGGAGTTCGTGACCAAAGCGGTCGTTGGAGAAGCCGTCAGCAGCGTGCCCTTCAGCGGCACCGTCGGCGCCTCCCACTGGGAAGGCGCGAACCTCGCGAAAATCGCGTGTACGACCGGCAGCGCCGCGGGCGAAGTCACCGGAGCGAAAAGCCTCGCCAATCTCGTCCTGACGCTCCACGGTTGCGAAGGCGCCGGGGGGCAGTTCGAGACACCCGGCATGCCTGCGGGAACGGTCGTCACAAAGACGCTCGCGGGCAAGCTCGGCGCCATCACCGCGAGCCTGCCCGGCATCAAGCTCTACTCGCAAGCCGAAGGCAAAGGCGGCGTCGTGCTCGAAGCCGAATCCGGCGGCGCGGCCTTCGTCGTGTGGACCGGCGAAGTGACGGGCTCGCTGTCCGGGGCTGCAGGCGAAGACCCCGCCACCGGCAAGCTGCTGCCCTCCTTCAAGCTCTCGCTCGCCGAGAGCAAAGGCGGAGTCCAGAAATACAAAGGCTTCTCCGAAGGCGCAGAAGCCGGGCTGCTCGGTCAGCTGATGTCGAGCACCAACGGCAATGTGCCGGAAACGGACGGCTGGCTCATCCAGCCCGTGATCACGACGGTTCCCGCCACCTGGGGGCTCGGAATCACCAGGTAGCTCAGGCTCGTTCAGGTTTCCTCGCCGGGCCCAAAGATCAACAGCGCGATCACATACAGGAGCGGCCACTCCACCACGATCAAGACAAACGTCAGACCGATCGCGGCGAGGGTACCGAGGCCCTTGGCCCGTGCGTACAGCGCTGCGAACGCCAGCGGCGGCATGACCGCGCCGAGCGCGCCCCACCCGAGCCCGCGTCCGAGAAGCTCAGCGAGGACGACCAGGAGGATCCAACCGAGCAGCGCGGCAGCGGCAGCGATCGTCACGACACGGAGCCTGGCTCGTCGGATTCCGAGCGGAGGCCGCACGTGGGTGACGTTACTTCAGGAGGTCCATGGCGGATCGTTCATCCAGCCCGTCACCAGCCGGTTCGCCCGAGCTGCGCCTCGGCGTTCTTAGCTCAGTGCCGAGCGGGCAACTCGAGGAGAATGAGGCCTTACCGCCGGCGTAGCCAGAGGAGCCTGTCGGGTTCGTCAAGCCGGAGAGCGGACTCGAACCGCTGACCCCCTGTTTACAAGACAGGCGCTCTACCAGCTGAGCTACTCCGGCGCAGGGCTGGCATCGTAGCGCCGGCGGGAGCTATCGCCACCACGGCGCGCGCCGGAGCTCGGCGACGCGCAGGGCCGGCTGCACGAGCTCGGCGAGGTGCTCGGCGAGATGGTCGAGGTGCTCGCACAGCCACACGCCGTAGTGGGACCCGGAAGCGGAGTCCACTGTGTCCTGCTCGCCGAAGCTCGGTGGGTCGAGAGATCCGGCGGGGCGGCCGCCCGGGCGGTCCAGGAGTGCCGCCAGATCGTCGTACCAGACGACCAGCGTCTGCGTGCGACGGTCGATCGCTTCGCGCGCGCTGCGCAGCTCTATCGGGTCGCGCGGCAGCTCGGCGACGGCCTGGGCGGTCAGGCGAAGCCGCAGCGACCCGCCGACGAGGCGCCACAGCTCCGCCGGGGCGACTCGCTTGGAGCCCTGCTCGGCCATGTAGCCGCGCAGGGCGTCGTCGAGACGCAGGCTCGCGGCGAGCGCCGTCGGGCCGCTCGCGGGCGCCGCGGCGCCCATCCCGGCGGTCCATGCGATCGCCTCGGTCAGGAACGAGGCTCCGGCACGGAAGGCCTCCGCGAGATCGTCGCCCACGACGGTCGCGACGCCGCGCGGCCAGAACAGGCTGCCCACGACGAGGCTCACCGCGCACCCGATCGCGACATCCTCGATGCGCACGATGCCGACTCTCCAGCCGACCGGCGCGAGCAGGTTGAAGAGCACGGCAACCGTGACGGTGAACGCTGCCTGACCCACCGCGAAAGGCGCGGTGCCGGGCGCGTAGGCGGCGACGAAGACCGCGACGGGAAGCACCGCCCAGAGGGCGGTGTCGGAGCTGCCGATCGCCAGCAGCAGCGCGCCGCCGATCACGAACCCGACGCCCGTGCCGGTCAGTGCGCGCAGCGCCGTGGACCCGGTGGCGGCGGAGTTGGTGCGCAGCACGGACAGCGTTCCGAGCACCACCCAGAAGCCGTGCTGGACGCTGCTCAGGTCGGCGACGGCGACGGCCGTGCCGAGCGCCAGCGAGCCGCGCAGGCTGTTGATCAGCCAGACCGAGCGCACGCTCGCGTGGCGCACGGCCGCCGCCGCGAGGCTCGCGCGGCGCTGCTCGAGGCCCGCAGCGAGCGATCCCGGCGCATGGTTTGCCGGCGAGTCCGGCGGCGCGAGGCGCTCGGCCACGAGCGCATCGGCTCCGATCGCCAGCACCGCGACGGCGATCGCCTGCGCGTGAAAGGCGATCTGGGCGTCCGTGTGGAAGCCGGGTCGTTCGGGCCGCAGGCGGACGACCGCGGCGAGGCTCTGCTCGCGAGCGCGCGCGAGACGGTCGAGGTCGGGGCGCGACCTTCCCCCCGCCATCAGCGAGGCGGTGTCGGCGAGCACGGCCGCGGCCGCTTGCAGCAGCTCGCGATCTACTGACGCGGCCTGGCTGAGGTCGCCGTGCTCACGGACGGCGTCGGCGAGCAGCGAGGTGGACCACTCGAGCAGCTCCACGACGTTTGCCAGTGCCTGCGCCGGCGCCGCGAGACCGAGCGGGCTGGATGGCGTCGAGTTGAATCGGTTGAGGAGCTCGTGCTTGGCCGCGGTCCCCGCTGCCAGGCGCTCCTCGCCCAGGGGTTCGCGCGTCACGGCTTCGATCGCCTCGGCGAGCGACGCGGCGACGTTCGAGGCCGCTCGCCGCAGCCCGTCGGCGCCGGGACGCGGTGAGAGCACGAGCACGGCGGCGGTGCCGGCGACGGATGCGAGCCACCAGCCGGCCAGGCGGTCGGGGATCATCGCGACGGTCCCCGGTGACGCCGCCGGCAGTACGTAGGCGAGCAGCGCGCCGGTCGCACCGGAGGCAGCATTCGGACCGGCGACGCCCGCGAAGAACACGATGAACGTCACCGGCACCGTGACCGTCGCTGCCAGCAGCGTCGAGGAGCTGACGGCCGTGCCGATGCTCAGCAGCGCGCTGCCGGCGAGGGCGAGCAGGGCATGCGCGACGAGCTTGTCGCGCCGCGTGCCGCCGAACGCGCTCAGCACCAATGTCGCAAAGCTCCCAAAGGCCGCGAACGTCGCCATCTGCAGGTTGCCGATCAGCTTGTCGGTGATCGCGAACATCCCCGCCATCACGAGCGTCGCGCGCACCGCCCGCAGCGCTGCAGGCGTCGAACGAACGGGCAGCCAGCCGCGCGCCGTGGCCGCCAGCGGCGCTAGTCGCACGCCAGCTCGGCCATCTGCTGGAAGGCCTCGAGCGGGTTTGCGGGCTCGGGCGAGCCAGACAGCTCGCGGTAGATCGAGGCGATGTTCACGACCAGCCGCTCGCCCTCACCCCAGTCCGCCCAGCGCTCCAGCGCGAGCGAGCGGGCGGCCTGCAGCGGGGTCATCCCCTCGGCGTGAAGCGCGCGCGCCTGCTCGTAGAGGTACTCGAAGTAGGCCTTCAGCTCGCGCACGTCGTGCTTGCCGGCGAGCGGACCGTGACCGGGCACGATCACCTCGACATCCAGCGCGAGGATCCGCTCGCACGCAGCGATCCAGTTCGAGATCGGCCCCGCCCAGGCGATCGGGTGCGCGCCGTTGAAGAGGATGTCGCCGCTGAAGAGCACGCGCTCGCGCGCCAGCCACGCGAGCGTGTCCCCGCGCGTGTGCGCGGGGCCGACCTCGATCAGGGTGAGCTCACGCGCGCCGACGTGGATCGTCAGCTCGCCGGTGAAGGTGTGCTGCGGAAGCGCAAGCTCGATGCCGGCGAAGTCGAACGCGCCGAAGCAGCGCAGGAAGAACGCGCCCAGGTCGCCCATCTGTGGCGCCTGCGCGACGAGCGCCGCCATCGCCGCCGGCGGAAGCTCGGGCATCTCGGCGGCGGTACGCTCGGAGGCGACGATGCGGGCGCCCTGCACGAGGCTGTTCCCGTAGCAGTGGTCGCCGTTGGCGTGCGTGTTGACGAGCGTGTCGATGCGTACCGCGGCGGGCACGGCGCGGCGCATCTCGCCGAGCATCCGCTCCGTCAGGTGCAGGTCGTAGAGCGTGTCGACGAGCAGCGTGCTCTCGCCATCGGCGATCAGCCCCGCGTTGCTCCAGCCCCAGCTGCCGTCTGCCTGCAGGTAGGCGTAGAGACCGTCGCCGATCTCCTGCAACCCGCGCTCGTAGGAGCGGCTCATCGCCGTCCCTCGCACGTCGACGTCTGGCCCCGCTCACCCACGCGCGAGTCATACCGCACGGGCCGTTGACCGCGCGGTCTTCCACACCGCACGCGCCGGCTGACGGTGCGGTCCTCGGCACCGCACCGGGCTGTAACGGCGCGGTCCTCCGCGGTGTACTGCGAGCATGGACGAACAGCCAGGACCGGTCACGAGCGCCCCCGAGCAGGCTGCGAGCGGTGAGCGCGCGGGCAGCGTCGATCTCGGCGCCTTCCGCGATCGGACGCTCAGCAAGGGCGTCAACCCGGTCGTCTATCGCGTCCTGCGCTCGCTGTTGGTGCCCGCTTTCGTCGTCTACCTGCGCATGGAGCGCATCGGCCGCGAGCATCTCCCGCGCACCGGACCGCTGCTGCTGGCGTCCAACCACCGCAGCTTCCTGGACCCCTTCGTGATCGGCACGATGGCCCGCCGTCCCGTCTACTACATGGCCAAGCGCGAGCTGTTCGAAAAGCGCTGGCAGGCCTGGATCCTGAACGCGCTCGGCGCCTTTCCGATCGACCGCGGCGCCGGCGACGGCGACGCGATGCAGACAGCGCGAGCGATCCTCGCACGCGGCGACTGCGTGGTCGTGTTCCCCGAGGGCACGCGCGTACGCCCCGGCCCGCTCGGCGATCCGCGGCGCGGGCTCGGACGACTCGCGCTCGAAACCGGCGCGCCGGTCGTGCCGATCGCGGTGATCGGCAGCGAGCACGTTCGCCGGGGGTGGCGAATCAGGCCACGCAAGGTGCGCATCCGCGCCGGGCGAGCGCTGCTGTTCCCGAGCGCTCGACGCTCCTCGCCCGCGCTCGCCGCGGCCGTGACAGATCGCGTATGGGCGTGCGTGCGCCTGCAGTGGGACTGGCTCGGCGGCGCCAAGACGCCCCCCGAGCAACCGTTGCCCGAGTCCACCGCGCCAGAGGTCTCGCGCGCGGCATAGGTCGCACGCGCGGGCTGTGCTCGAGATGACTGGTCGGCTGCAGCGGGCCCGTGGAGGTAGGCTCCAATGAGTGGCCGAGCACGTCTCTCAGAAGTCCAAGGCCCAGCTCGACGCCGAGTTCTCGGAGCTGTATCGCGCCCACCTGCGCGACGTCTACAGCTATGCCTACTACCGCATCGGCGACCACCACGACGCCGAGGACCTGACCGAGCAGACTTTCCTGCAGGCCTACCGCCATTTCGAGCGTGCCCAGCGCGAATCGAACGGCCGGCCGCTGCGGCCGTGGCTGATCCGCATCGCGCACAACCTCGCCGCGAACCTCTACCGCGACCGCTCGCGCAAGCCCGCCTCGCCGATCGAGGACACGACGACGCTGGCGGCGCTGCACACGACCGAGCAGCTCGTCGAGGGGCGCGACGAGCTGAGCCGCGTGCTGGACGGCGTGCGAAGCCTCCCCGACGACCGTCGCGAGGCGCTGATCATGCGCTTCGCGCTGGGCATGGACAACCGCGAGATAGCGCGCGCGCTCGGACGCTCCGACGGCGCCACGAAGGTCCTGATCCATCGCGCCATCAAGCAGCTCGAGGAGATCGTGGGCGAACGCGGAGGCGAGGTCAAGACCGCCGCGCAAAACGGCTCGCGCAACGGGTCGGCGCCCGCAGCAGGCGAGCGGAGCGCTGCCAATGAGTGAGGCGGCGCACAGCTTCGAGGGCCTGCTGCGCGAAGCGCTCGCACCGGTCGAGCCCCCGGCGGACCTCGCCGAGCGCCTGGAGAGCACGCTCACGAGCATCACCGCGATGGCCGCCGACGAGCTCGAAGCGTGGGAGCTCTCGGCGATGCGCGACCCCCGCAACTGGGCGCGCCCGGCGGCCGCCGTCGTGGCCGGGAGCGCCGCGGGCGCCGCGCTCGTGCTGCTGCGCGCGCGCAGGCGCGGAGCTGCGCAGGCGCCCGCGCTCGAGGGCGTGCGCGAGAGCGCCGAGCGAGCGGTGCGCGAGCTCGCTCGCGAGACTCGACGGATCCTCGGCGAGCGCTGAGCCGCCGCGCGCTCGCTCCCGGGCCGGGGGCCCCGCCGCGCGGGGGCGCGGCGAGCGCCAGCTAGGCTCTGTCTCCCGCACATGGCCACCTGCTATCGCCATCCCTCGCGCGAGACGGGGGTCTCCTGTTCAAACTGCGGGCGCCCGATCTGCCCTGACTGCATGACGACGACGGCCGTCGGCATGCGCTGTCCGGAGTGCGCCAAGCAGAGCACCCGCACGATGCGCCTGCGCGACCGCGCGAGCGTCCCCCAGGTCACCTACGCGCTGATCGCGCTCAACGTGCTGGTGTTCCTCACCGAGGGCAGCGGTGTGTTCACGTTCGGGGGCGGCGGCGGCACGAGCTCGGTGTTCCTCAAAGGCGCATTGCTCGGCTCCAGCGAAGCTCCCGGCCTGACCGCGGAAGGCGTCGCGCACGGGCAGATCTGGCGCATCGTCACGGGTGGGTTCCTGCACGAGAACCTGCTGCACATCGGCTTCAACATGTGGGTCCTCTACTACCTCGGCACGATGCTCGAGCCCGCGCTCGGGAGGGTGCGCTTCGGCGCGATCTACGCCGTCTCACTGCTGTGCGGCTCACTCGGTGCGCTGCTCGTGTCCCCCCACAGCCTCACCGTGGGCGCGTCCGGGGCGGTCTTCGGGATCATGGGCGCCGCGGCCGTCGAGATGCGCGCGCGCCAGATCCCGCTGATGCAGAGCGGCGTCGGCGGGCTGATCGTGATCAACCTGATCATCAGCTTCACGCTGTCCGGAATCTCCTGGGGCGGGCACGTCGGCGGTCTGATCGGAGGCGCCCTCGCGGCGCTCGCCTTTCAGCAGGCCGAGCGCCGCCGCGCCCCCGCGCTCGCGCTCGCTGCCTGCGTGGTGATCGCCGCGGCTGCCGTCGGCGGATCGATCGCGACGTCGAAATCCAGCGAGGTTCAAGCCGGCGGCGGCGCCCCCGCCACGCTGCTGAACCCAGAACCCTGAGCCGGCTCCGCGGCGCCCCGAGGCGGGTCGGCAGCGTGGGCGCGAACGCTTCGCCTCAGCGCCCCGCGCCGGCGAGCTCGACGGGCAACGCTGCAGCGGCTGTGCCCTCCCCGACAGCGTGCGGATGGAGGATCCGTGCGAGCAGCTCGAGCCCCTCGACGAGTCGCGGCCCGGGCCTCGAGAAGTAGGCCGAGGCATTGACGGCGAGGACGCGACGCGCACCGAGCGCGGCGAGCTCGCCGGCATAGGTGAGCGCCTCGGCGTGCGCGCGCGGCGCGTCATAGCCGCACGGCATCACAACGACGATCTCGGGCTCTGCGGCGGCCAGCGCCTGCCAGGAGATCGTCGCCGAGGGTTCGCCGGGCAGCCCCAGCACGTCGCTTCCGCCGGCGAGCTCGATCAGCTGTGGCGTCCAGTGGCCCGCGGCGAAGACGGGGTCGAGCCACTCCAGCGCAGCCACCCGCGGGCGCGGCTCGCCGCGCACGGCGAGCCTCACGCGGTCCACGCGCCCGGCGATCCGCGCCACGAGCTCGATGCCTGCGTCGCGCGTGCCGGTCGCCTGCGCGAGCGTGCGCACGTCGGCGAGCGTCTCGCCGAACGTGTGCGGGTCGAGCGCGATCACGCGCGGGCGCGAGGGCAGCCCTCGCGCCAGCTCAGCGACGTCGTCGTAGGAGACGGCGCACACCGGGCAGAGCGCCTGCGTGACGATCAGATCAGGCTCCAGCTCGGCGAGCGCGTCGCCGTCGAGCTCGTAGATCGCCTCGCCCGCCAGCGTGCGCTCGCGCACCGCCGCGTCGATCTCCGCCGCGCCGAGGCCGCTCGGCAACCTGTCGCGCGTCACCCGCCTGCGCCCCAGCGCCGCTGGCGGGTGGTCGCACTCGTGCGTCACCGCGACGACCTGCTCGCCGAGGCCGAGCGCGAACAGGAGCTCGGTGGCGTGGGGCACGAGGCTGACGATGCGCATTCCCAGACTGTACGCCCGCGCGCCGCGCCGCCGTCCCCGCCGCGCCCAGCGCGCAACGGGTTGGCCGGGCGGCCGCACGGGTAAGCTCGCCCCGTGAGCGTGCTGAGCGACGCCGAGATCGAGCAGCGTCTGGCGGGCCTGCCGCAGTGGCGGCGCTCGGGCCAGGCGATCGAGCGCGACCTCGAGCTGGCGGACTTCGCGGCGGCGATCGCGCTCGTCGACTCAGTCGCCGCCCTGGCCGAGGCCGCCAACCACCACCCCGACATCCTCGTGCACGGTTGGAACAAGCTCCGCCTGACACTCTCAACCCACTCCGAGGGCGGCCTCACGGAGGCCGACTTCAAGCTCGCGAGCGAGATCGACGCGAGCGTCTGAGCAGCGGGGGCATGCGCTCCTCCGACTCCCGCGCTTGCTACGGTGGGGAAGTCGACGACGCGATGAACGACGAAGACATCTCCCGAAGTAGCGCGGCCCGCAGCGGCCGCCTGCGCCACGGCCTGAGCGGTCGACATCCCGGTCCCGGTCGTCGTCGTCCTGCAGGAAGCGCCGCGCGCGCGTGAACGGCCTCAAGCTCATCCTCGCGGTGGTGCTGATCGCCGTCAACGCCTTCTTCGTGATCGCCGAGTACGCGCTCGTGCGTTCGCGGCGGGCCCGCCTCGAAGTGATGCGAGACGACGGCGCGAAGGGCGCCTCGCTGGCGCTCGAGCAGCTCGGCAACGTCAACGAGTACATCTCCGCCGTGCAGATCGGCGTGACGATGACCTCGATCGGGATCGGCGCCCTCGGCGAGCCCGCCCTCGCCGAGATCCTCAAGGGGGCGTTCGGCAGCACGATCAGCCACGGCGTTGCCGTCGCGGTGGCGGTGGTGGTGGCGTTCGTGCTGATCGCCTCGGCGCAGCTCGTCGCCGGCGAGATGGTGCCGAAGTTCTATGCGATCGACCGAGCCGAGGCCGTCGCGCGTCGCGTCGCCCGGCCGCTGCAGGCGTTCAGTGCCTTCTTCCACCCGATCATCGTCGCCTTGACGGCCGTCTCGGACCGGATTCTGCGGATGCTCGGCGTCGACATCAGCCTCGAGCGCAGCGGCGGGTCCTCGGATGAGCTCAAGCGCCTGATCGCTGAGTCCCACGAGGGTGGACACATCGACCCGGGTGAGGCGGGGATGCTGACGGGCGTCTTTCACCTGCACGAACAGGAGGCGCGCCAGGTGATGACGCCGATTCCCGCAGTCGTCACGATCGACACCGCACAGGACGTCGAGACCGCGCTGCGCCTGTGCGTCTCCAGCGGGCATACGCGCCTGCTGGTCACCGAAGAGGACGACCGCGACCGCGTCCGCGGGCTCGTGCACGTCTCCGAGCTCGTCCGCCAGCTGATGAGCGACGGGCCGCACTCGACGGTCGAGCCGGTCGTGCACGACGCGCTGATCGTGCCCGAGACCAAGCCGCTGGATGACCTGCTCGCCGATCTGCAGCGCCAGCGCACCTCGATGGCCGTCGTCGTCGACGAGTACGGCCGCGTCGTGGGCGTCGTGACCGTCGAGGACATCATCGAGGAGGTGGTTGGGGAGATCTCCGATGAGACCGACCCGAGCACCGGCGAGATCCGCCGCCTGGCGAACGGCGACTGGTTCGTTCGTGGCCACGTCGCCGTGACGGACCTGGCCGACTACGGACTCGACCTGCCTGTCGACAGCGACGCCTACAACTCCGTCGGCGGGTTCGTGTTCGCCGAGCTCGGACGCCTGCCCCGGCGCGGCGACACCGTCAGCGCCGACGGCTTCTCGATCCGCGTGGAGTCCGTCAGCGACAACCGCATCGAGGCCGTCCGCATCCGTGAGCGCCACACCCATCCGCCCCGCGAGGGCGGCGCTTGAACACGTCCGGCCCGCGGGGGGAGCGGACCGGACGTGGCGCTTGAACACGTCCGGCCCGCGGGGGGCGGAGCGGATCGTGCGGTGCTTAAAACACGTCCGGCCCGCGGGGGGAGCGGACCGGATCGTGTGCACTGGGAGGAGGCGGGTGTGCAGTGCGACTTTGACGTCGCATGAATCAGTATCGCCACCGCGATCAATCGCAGCTAAAAGTCGCCTCAGTTTGAGCGAATTCTTACGCTCGGCCAGATCGGCGGACCGGCGGACTCAGTAGGAGTGCAGGCCGCGCCCGCTCTTGCGCCCGAGCGCGCCCTCGGCGATCAGCGCGTCGATGCGCGGTGGCACGCGCTCGCCGATCGTCTCGCCGATCGCCTTGGAGACATCGAGGCCGACGAGGTCGAGCAGCGCGAGCGGTCCCATCGGGTGCCCGGCGCCGAGGCGCATGCATGTGTCGACATCGGCGGCGTCCATGCCCGTCTCTTCGACCAGGCGCACGGCGCTGAAGAGGTAGGGGAAGAGCAGCCGGTTGACGACGAAGCCGGGCACGTCGGGAACCTCGACGGGAGTCTTCTCGAAGCTCTCGCACAGCGCGAGCGCGCGGCTGCGCGTGTCCTCGCTGGCGCGCGTCGGGAAGATCAGCTCGACGAGCTTCATCTTGGTGACGGGGTTGAAGACGTGCAGGCCGACGAAGCGCTCGGGCCGTCCGCTGGCCTCAGCGAGGCGCTCCACGGACAGCGAGGAGGTCGTGCTCGCCAGGATCGCGCGGGGCCCGACGATCGAGTTGAGCTCGCCGAGCAGGCCGGCCTTGATGTCGTGGTCCTCGACGACGGCCTCGACGACGAAGGTCGCCTCGGCGAGCGCCGCGGGGTCGGTCACGATCTCGACGTGATCCGGATCGACCTCGGCGCCGAGCCTCGCCAGCGTCTTCTCGACGGTCGCCCGCGCGCGCTCGGCGGACTCGCTCGAGCGGGCGAGCAGCAGCACGGGCCCGTGGTGGGCGGCAGTGGCCGCCAGTCCGCAGGCGATTGCGCCGCTCCCGGCGACGGCAAGGCGTTTGCTCACTGTGCTCCTTTGCTCTCTGGCGGGCTCACCTGACGTGTACCCGGCCGTTGACTGACCAGTCAATCTAGTCGGGTTGTGGGCGGTAGACTATGGGGTGCAGGGTCCGGACATTTTCTCAGACGCGCCCAGACGCTCGGGGGCGCCCCAGGATCCTCTCCATATTCCACCGGGCTACACAGCGCAGGAGGATCTCGAAATGAGGCAACCAGAGGGCCGCGAAGTAGTGATCGTGGAGGCTGTCCGCACGCCGATCGGGCGGGGGCACAAGGAGAAGGGCTACTACAAGGACACCCATCCCAACGCGCTGCTCGCGAAGGTCTACACCGAGGTCATCGAGCGCTCCGGAGTGGATGCCTCCGAGGTCGAGGACGTGATCGCCGGCTGCGTGCAGCAGTTTGGCGAGCAGGGCTTCAACATCGCGCGCAACGCGTGGCTGCAGGCGGGCCTCCCGATCGAGACGCCGGGCACGACCGTGGACCGCCAGTGCGGCTCCGCGCAGCAGGCCGTGAACTTCTCCGCCGCGCTGATCGCCGCGGGCGTGCACGACGCGATGATCGGCTCGGGCGTCGAGCACATGGGCCACCTGCCGTTCGCGGCCGGCATGAAGACGCAGGAGGACTTCGGCTACGCCTTCACGCCCGAGCTGATGGCCAAGCACAACATCGTCGGCCAGGGGCTCGGCGCGGAGATGATCGCCGATCAGTGGGAGATCTCCCGCTCGGAGCTCGACGAGCTCGCGGTGCGCTCGCACCGGCTCGCCCACCAGGCGACCGAGGAGGGCCGCTTCGAGCGCGAGATCGTGCCGATGAGCGTCAACGGCGACACCTTCGTGACCGACCAGGGCATCCGGCCCGAAACGAGCCTCGAGGCGCTCTCGCAGCTCAAGCCGGCGTTCAAGCCCGACGGCAAGATCACCGCCGGCAACGCCTCGCAGATCTCAGACGGCGCGGCCGCCGTGCTGCTGATGTCCGGCGATAAGGCCAAGGCGCTCGGCCTCACGCCGCGCGCGCGGATCGTCGATCAGACGACCGTCGGCTGTGACCCGGTGAAAATGCTCGAGGGCCCGATCCCCGCGACCCGCAAAATCCTCGCGCGCAACGGGATGGCGATCGACGACATCGACCTGTTCGAGATCAACGAGGCGTTCGCCCCGGTCGTCGCAGCCTGGCGGCGCGAGCTGAGCCCGGACATGGACCGCGTCAACGTCAACGGCGGCGCGATGGCCCTCGGCCACCCGCTCGGCTCGACCGGAGCGCGCCTGATCACGACGCTGCTGCACGAGCTCGAGCGCTCCGACAAGGAGATCGGCCTCGTCGCGATGTGCTGTGGCGGCGGGCTCGGCACGGGCACGCTGATCCAGCGCGTCTGACGCGTCCCTCCTCGAAACGATGTTCCGACCGGCGCATGCGCCGGTCGGAGGGGGGCGCGCATGCGCGCGCGGAGGCGGGCGCTTGCGGCGTGCTCGCCTGCGGGATACTGGGCGGGCGATGTCGCAGGAGCACGTCGAGCTGGTGCGGTCGATCTACGCGGACTGGGAACGCGGCGACTTCTCCAGCAGCGACTGGGCGGATCCCGAGATCGAGTTCGTCTTCGTCGGTGGCCCGACGCCGGGCCGCTCGACGGGCGCCGCGGCGATGGCGCAGGCGTGGCGCGAGTTTCTCGAGAGCTGGAGCCGTTACCACGCCGAACCCGAGGCTTTCCGTGACCTCGACGACGGGCGCGTGCTCGTGCTGATCCGGGGCGTGGCTCGGGGCAGGGCAAGCGGCCTCGACGTAGACCTCCGAAACGCCAACGTGTTTCAGATCGCTGACGGCAAGGTCACGCGACTCGCCCTGTACTCGGACTCTCAGCAGGCGCTCGAGGAGCTCGGCCTCGAGCAGTAGAGCTTCGTGCTCGTTTCGCTCGACGGACCTAGGCGGCTGGTCCGTGCCCTGTCCAGTCGACCGCGACGGGCGCGAGGGCCAGCAGCGCCGCCCAGGTGGACGGACCGGCGATGCCGTTCGGCGCGATCCCGTGGGAGGACTGGAAGGACTCGAGGTTGGCGGTCGTCTGCGCGCCGAAGCTGCCGGTCACTTCCTGGGCGGGGATCGCGCTTGCGAGGTGCTCCTGCAACCACAGCACCTGATCGCCCTTGCGTCCCGAGCGCAGTTCGGGGTATTCGGTGTTTGGAGTCACGGCTGTGAGCGGCGCGAGTGGGGCAGCGAGCGTGCTCCAGCCGCCGGAGGAGGTTTCCTGCCAGTCCCAGAAGGAGGAGCCGGTGGCGCCGTAGTCGACGGCCTCCTCGCGGAAGCGCAGCAGGTCCGCGCTCGACACGCCGCCATAGGTCTGGCCGAGCGGGAAGATCGGGCGCGCATAGATGCGGTTGGCGATGTAGGTGTTCGCGTACACGGTGTCGACGGAGACGCCGATGTCTTTCCAGTACATCTGTGGCGCGTTGTACTGCGCGCCGTTCGGCCCGAGAAAGACGGAGTACGGGAAGGAGGGGTGAAAGGAGACATAGGGGAAGGAGGCCAGCGCGAGGGGGTAGGTGGCGCCGATCTTGGCGCGCAGGTCGGTGATGTAGGTCTGGGCTGCCGCGTAGTGACCTTCGTACTCGGCCTCCGCGTCGATCACCAGGCAGTCGGCGCCGCTGGCGACGGCTTTCGCACCAAGGCTCGCCTCGCCGGCGGGGTTGCTGCCATAGACGTACTGCCACGCGCATGCCTTCACGCCGCCCGCGTGCAGTTCGGCGACGAGCTGCGGGGAGAACTGGCTCCAGTAGTTGCTCGAGCCGTCCGAGCTCTTGATGAAGACCGTCGAGACGCCCGCCGCGTGCGCCTGCGCGAGAATCGCCGCCGCGCTCCCACCGCTCGAGCGGCTCACGTACCAGATCCACATTCCCTGCCCGTCGAGCGCGGTCCCGCTGGCGGTGCCGCCGACGACCGCCGGGACGGTGAGCTTCGGCGCCGGCGGGTGCAGCGCGTGACGGTACACGTAGATCGGACCGTAGGAGCTCGTGTAGCGACCGCGGCTGAGCAGGATCTGGATGTGGCCGGAGTGCGCGCTCGCGGGCACCGTCGCGAGCAGTCCGGCGCTCGTCTGGCGCAGCCGCGAGACGGGCGAGGTGCGGCTGATGTGCGCGCCGGGCGCGCGCGGAAAGGCGAGCACCATGCCGGCCTTCAGGCCCACGCCGGCGAGCAGCAGCGTGCCGTGCGTGGAGACCTGGCGCGGGTTGGCGCTGCAGTGCAGGGCGGGCGTGCAGCGGACGCTCGTGATGCGCACCGCCGTCACGTGCAGGCTCGTGCCGCCCGTCTTCGCTGTCGCGGGCGGGCGGGCCCGGCTCGTCGGCTGAGCCGCGGCCCCCGGGAGGGCCTGGGTTCCGCCCGGCCCGCCGACTGCCGCCGCGCGGGCCGTGCCGAGCCAGCCGAGCACGAGCAGCAGCGCAGCAAGCGCTGCGCCGAGTGACATCGATCGCCTGTGGGCGGAAGTGCTCGCCAAGATCGCCACACCCTTCTGGCCGTAGTTCCTCGCGCCGCGTATCGGGCGAGCAGCTCGCCCGATCGGCCACATGCGACGTTACCCGCTCTGCCCTGGCAAACCTACGAACGCCACGGAAGTTGCGCTCGCGCGGCCCCTCAGCCCCAGCGAAAGCCCGTCGCCGCCGGGGTCGGCGCCAGCGGGCTGGACGGCAGGCCAGGCGGCGGCGTCGGCAGGTTGAACCCGGTCGGCGCCACGTCGTTGGGGGTATCCGGGTGGAACAGCGAGGCCAGGTACTGGTTCTGCGCGCGTCCCACCCCGAGCTCGAACTGGCCGCCGCCGTAGTTGCCGATCCCGCGCTCGGCGCAGTAGTCGTAGGCGTCGAGCAGGTTGCGCAGGCCGCCCAGGCGCGAGGGCTTGATGTTGACCATCCGGGGCGGATAGGGGAGCGCCTCGATGTCGGCGATCGAGTGGATCGTTGCATCCCAGGAGAAGCGCTCGCGATGCGCCGCGAGCACCGCATCGGTCTCCGGCGTGATCGCCGGATCCTCGATCCAGGCGTCCGGAAAGGCCTCCACCACGCGGCGGTAGAGGACCGGATCGGCAGGCTGGTCGACGATCGAGCCGGAGTAGTAGGCCTTGAAGTCAACCGCGTCGACGGCGCCCGTGGCTACGAGCTCGGCGATCAGCGGCTCCTCCCACGAGCTCGTCGGATCGAGCTTGAAGCGCAGACCGGGGTATGGATCGAGCCGGCGTCGCAGCGGAGCGAGCGTGGGCGGCTCGCCGAGGCGCAGCGAGACGACGAAGTGGACCGGGTGCGGCTCGCGGGCGAGCGCCTCGTGCAGCGCCACGCCCGCCTGGCGCAGGGCGAGGTCGAGCGCCGCCGACTCGTACGCCCACGTGCGGTAGCGCTGTGAGACCTCTCGCTGGGGGGCCTGTGCGAACAGCGCGAGCTCGCCCAGGCGCTCGCAGAAGGAGGCGAGTGTGTGGCTGCCCGCGAGCTCGAGCACCGGTCCGGCCGCCTGCAGGATCTCCTGGTCGACGGCGTCGTAGGTGACGTCCTCGCCGATCCCCTCCTCGCCGTTGCCGCGCAGCCGGATCAGCGTGCTCTTGCGCTCGAAGTCACTCGACACGCTCGCCTGCAGGGGCGCGAGCGAGTACTCCTCGATCGCGACGGGCAGCTCGGCGAGCTGCTCCCACGTGCTCACCCCGACGCCTCGCCCTCGAGGCGGGCGACGAGCTCATCGAGGCGCAGCTCCTCGAGCGCGTTCCCGACCTCCGTCAGCTGGCCCGCGCACAGCTCGATCAGGCGCTTGCCCTCGCCGACGAGCGCGAGCGTCTCATCGAGGCTCGCCTCGCCCGAGTCCAGGCGGCGGATGATCTCCTCCACGCGAGCCGCGGCCGCCTCGTAGCTGAGCGGCTCGCCCGGGCTCGCCGCCGGCTGCTCGGGCGCGCTCATCGCTCGCCCGAGGCGCGGGGAGACGATTTCGCCGGCGCGCGCGTGGACAGCTCGCCGTCGGCAAAGCGCAGCCGCAGCTCCTGCGCCCCGCGCGCGGCGGCGGCCGTCAACAGCGGCTCGCCGGTGCCGGCGCGGGCCAGCACATAGCCACGTTCGAGCGTGCGCTGCGGATCGTGGCTGTCGAGCGCCAGTGCCATGCGCTCGAGCTCGCGTGGGCGCCGCTCGCGGACGTCGCGCAGCGTCGAGGCCGTCTTTCGCTGAAGCACGATCGCGCGGCGCTCGCTCAGGGCGCGCTCCCCGCCCAGCCGCCGCCGGGCGCCCGCGCGGATCTCGCGCAACTGCTGGTGCAGGCGGCCACGCTGGCGCTCGAGGTGTGCGGCGGGCGCGCGCGAGAGCAGGGCCATGTGGCGCGCACGCACGAGCACCGCCCGCCGGGCATGCTCGCGCAGGCGCGCGGCCGTGACCGGCAGCTCGCCGCGCGCTCGCGCGCAGTCCACCGGCACCGCCGCCTCGGCGGCGTGTGTCGGCGTCGAGCAGCTGACGGCAGCGACGTCGTCGAGCAGCGTGCGGTCGGTGTGGTGCCCCACGGAGGCGATCACGGGAACCCCGAGCAGCGCGACCGTGCGGCAGACGCTCTCCTCGCAGAAGCACAACAGATCGACGAGCGAGCCGCCCCCCCGCGCGACGATCACGACGTCGACCTCGGCGAGCGCCGCGAGGTCGCCGAGCGCGCGCACGATCGCGGGCGCCGCATGGCGATCCTGGACGGGCGTGAATGCCCACACGAGCCGGCCCGCCCAGCCCCGGCGCGCGAGCGCCGCCAGCACGTCGTCGCGCGCCTTGCCGCGCTCGCCCGTGACCACGCCGATCACCCGCGGCAGGGCGGGCCGCGCGAGCAGCTTCTGGCGCTCCAGCAGGCCCTCCGCGTCGAGCTGCTTGCGCAGGCGCTCGATCCGCGCCAGCAGGTCGCCCTCGCCGGCGACGCGCAGGTCGCGCACGGCGAAAGAGAACCCGGGCGAGGATGTGGGGCTGCCGGCGTAGTAGTCGCAGCCGCCCGCCACCACGACCTGCATCCCCTCCGCAGGCGCGCCCCCGCGGGCGATCATCGCCTCCCACTCCTGCCGCCACGCGCTGCAGGGAATCGCACCCTCGGCGTCGCGCAGCTCGAAGTACACGCGCGCACGCGAGGGGCGCAGGTTGACGAGCTCGCCGAGCAGCTGCACGTGCGCGAAGGAGCGCAGCTTCGTGCGCAGCGCCGCGGCATACTCGCCGACCGCAAACGGCCCCGCCAGCGAGCTCTCCGGAATGCCCCCTCCGTCAGGGCGCGCGGGGGAGGAGAGCGGGGACATGCGCCCAAGGATAGGCGCTACGATCGACGTCAATGCGGCGTGCAGAACCCCCGGCCGGCCGCTGACGCGGTGGCCAAGCGCAACACCCCGAGAGGCCGCTCACGCAAGCGTCGCCGCAGCACCACCCCGCCGGGCGCCCGATCCGCCGGCGAGCGCAGCGCTACGCTGCCGCGCGCCGAGGCCGCCGATCCCGGCGCCGATGGCGCGCCGGGCAGCGGGACGCGGGCAGCGAACGATGCCGACGCAGGTGGCGTGGCGGGCACGCGAACGCGCGCCGAGCCGCGTCGGCGCGAGCAGGCGCGGGTGCGCGCGGGACGCCCCGGTGGCATGACCGACGCGCTGTCTGTCGGCGAGCGTCCGAACGCGCCCTGGCATCCGTTCCCGCTGTCTGAGCTGCTGATCCTGGTGGGGATCATCGGTGCCGTCATCGCCTGGAGCCGCGGAGTCCAGCACGGCGGCACCGCGCTGCTGATCGCAAGCATCGCCTGCGTGATGATCGGCACCGTCGAGGTGACGTTGCGCGAGCACCTCTCCGGCTTTCGCTCGCACGCCATCCTGCTGTCGGTGCTGCCGCCGCTGGCGATGCACTCGGCCGTCGTCCTCATCACCCAGGCCGAGACGACCGTTCCGCGCTGGCTGAACGTCGCGCTGCTGCCGCTCGACGGGGCGCTCTTCTGGTTTCTCTACAGGCAGCTGCGCAGCCGCTTTCAGGACGCTCGCCGCGAGCGGACCTTCGCGGGGCGGCGCTGAGCGCGCGCCAGTGGCTCGCGCCGGCCGCGCGCGCTAGTCGCTCGCGCTGGCCGCGAGGTCGAGTGAGGGCAGCGGGCGCTCGCCCTCGTTGGCGCCCTCGCCGCGTGTCTCACCGCTGAAGCCGAGGCGCTCGAGGCGCTCGATCTCGCGCTCGCCCTCCGCGCGCGCGGGGTGCTCGGGCGGGAGGTCGGCGATCAGGCCGGCGATGCGGTTGCGCAGCTGCAGCGCGAAGTGCGGCGTCGAGGCGCCCATCAGCTGGCGCACATCCTCGAGCGTGACCTCGAGGCCGTGGGCCTTGCGGTTGAGACGTTGGGGATCCTCTGCTTGGCTCACGGCTGCCTTCCGACGGGCTATTCGACCTGCGAGACGCTCGGTTCGCCGCTCTGCTTGCGGGGACTGATCTCGAGCAGCGAGTCGATCTGCGCCTGCGTGACGGCGGAGATCGCGCGTTCGTCGCCGATCAGCCAGCCGTGATTGTAGACGCCCCGCACGGGCCTGAAGGCGAACGCCGGGGTGTAGGCGGGCTCGATGTCGCCGAGATAGGCCGCCAGCGATGGGGGGATCGTGGCGGCACCTTCGAGCAGGAGCAGCGGCCCGTAATCGCCGGTCGCCGACAGCAGCGCCGCGGCGGGCCCGTCGAGCGGGCGCGACGCGTTCGCGAACACGAGGCCGTGGCCGGGTTCTTTGACGCCCCAGCCGAACTGCCCGTCGGCGAAGCGCGCGACGGCGATCGCGTTCGCGACGGGCCCCGCTGCTTCGCCGGCCGCTGCGCTGGGAAGCTCGGTGACGGCACCCAGACGGCGCAGCTCCGACAGCGCCGGGCGCCCGAGCGCGGGCGCGTCGAGCACGTAGATCGCTGGCCGTTTGAGGGCGAGCAGCGCCGAGGCCGTCGGCGCGGGCACACGCGCGGGCGAGACGAACAGGATCGGCGCGCCGCTCTCGGCGGACAGCCCCGCTGCCGGCGCTGCAAGCGCGCGCGGGGCATTGTCCGGCAGCACGATCACCTGGCGCGGCGCCTGCCCGGCGACCTGCCCGAGCAGCCCCGCGATGGCCGCCGCCGTGACCTCCGGCTGGGCGGCGGGGAGCGAGCGCGTGATGTAGGCCCGCGGCAGCGCCGCCGTGGTGCCGATCCGCAGCACCTGCGCCCCGCCGAGCGCCCTCGCGCCGACCGGCGCGAGGGCTTCGAGGGTCTCCCTCGTCACCGCCGGCAGCGCGTTCCCGTCGCTGAACAGCAGCGGCGCGCCGAGCGGTGCCCCGGCCAGGGAGGAAGCGGCGAGTGCCGTGTTCCAGCTGCTGCGGTCGACGAGCACGACCGCCTGTGGACGGCTCGCGCTCGTCAGCGCCGGATACACCGTCCGCGCCACCGCCGCGGCGTCGCTGGCCACATCGCCGCCGCCGATGCGAGTCGTGTTGCGCGTGGCCACGCTGACCGCCCCCTGTGCGGCGACGGGGGCGACCCTGCTGATCGGACCGCCGCTCGAGGCGGTGCTCGAGGAGCTCTTTCCGCAGCCCGCGAGGAGCAGAGCGCCGCATAGCAGGGCGAGCAGCGTGCGGAGCGGGCTGAGGCGCATCGGCGGGGACACTAGCTGAAAAAACCCCGGGATTTGCGGGCAGAACGCGCTCAATCGCCGGCATCGTCTGCAAGCGTCATTGCAGTTTGCTAGCGTGCCGCCCCGAACGCCGAGTCCTTGACCAGGTGTCAAGGAACGGGGGACCCAAGTTGTTTGGGGCGAATCACGCGGTCGGACCGCGAGAAGCGCAGGCTCTTTCAGCGCTAGCCCGTCAGCTAACCCCGCAGGCCAACGAAAGAGGTCGTCTGTTTTGCGGTTGCGCATTCCCACTGCAGTTCTCTGCAGCCTGACCATCTTGGCGAGCGCAGCGCCCAGCGCGCTCGCGCTCAGCACCGGCGGCGCCTCCTCCGCGCCTGCCCCCAACGCCCCCACCACCACCACCACCAGCGCGCCGGCCGCGCTGCACCTCTCGCCCGTCACCTCGCGCTCGACGAACATCGCCTACAAGGGCCCGGTGTACATGCGCACGGCGAGCGGGGAAGTCGTGCCCTACACGACAGCTTCGACGACCGGCCAGGTCGCCGATGCGACCGGCGGAAGCGCCGTCGGCATCCTCGCCCCGAGCAAGCCCGAGCTGCTCGTGCCGGGCACGCGCGCGCGCTACATCGCCGGCGTCGCCGCCGCCCCGATGTCCGCCCCCGCGGTGATCCAGCAGATCGTCTGGGCCGGCGATCAGATCATCGGGCTGCCCTACATCTGGGGCGGCGGGCACGCGTCGTTCCTCTCGCCCGGTTACGACTGCTCGGGCACCGTCTCGTTCGCGCTGCACGGCGGCTCGCTGCTGAAGACACCCGAGGACTCCTCGGAATTCATGCAGTGGGGCTCACACGGGGTCGGGCGCTGGGTGACGATCTTCTCCAACCCGGGACACGCGTACATGACGGTCGCGGGACTTCGGCTGGACACGAGCGCCGCCGATGACCCCACCAACCAGCAGGGGCCCCGCTGGCGTCCGCTGCGCCCGGGCAACGGCGGCTACAGCGTCCGCCACCCGCTGGGGCTGTGAGCATTCCCCGTCGGCTAGGCTAGAAGCCGTGGGCCGATGCCAGATCGGCCACCCCGTGGAAATG
Organism: Solirubrobacteraceae bacterium; assembly: GCA_036498325.1. Classification (GTDB taxonomy): domain Bacteria; phylum Actinomycetota; class Thermoleophilia; order Solirubrobacterales; family Solirubrobacteraceae; genus Palsa-744. The sequence continues at coordinate 30,352 of DASYFR010000016.1, read as the reverse complement.
CAATAGGAGGATCAGATGGCCGGCCTGACCGGGCGCATGTCTACCGTCGTGAAGGCCAAGGTCTCCAAACTGCTGGACCGGGCGGAAGACCCGGGCGAGACCCTGGACTACAGCTACACGAAGCAGACCGAACAGCTGCAGAACGTCAAGAAGGGCATCGCCGACGTGGTGACCGCCAAGAAGCGCCTGCAGATGCAGGAAAGCACGCTGCAGCAGAACGTCGTCAAGCTCGACACGCAGGCCCGCCAGGCGCTCGCGGCCGGCCAGGAGGATCTCGCCCGCACGGCGCTCGAACGCAAGAACGTGGCCCAGACCGAGCTGCAGTCGCTCGACGGGCAGGTCACCGAACTCGAGGCCCAGCAGCAGAAGCTGATCGACTCCGAGCAGAAACTTCGCGCCAAGATCGAAGCCTTCCGCACCAAGAAGGAGGTCATCAAGGCGCAGTACTCCGCCGCCGAGGCGCAGGTGCGGATCTCCGAGGCCGCGACGGGCGTCGGCGAGCAGATGGCCGACGTCGGGCTGGCGATGCAGCGGGCCGTCGACAAGACCGAAAACATGCGGGCGCGCGCCGATGCCGTGTCCGAGCTGGAAGCCGCGGGCACCTTCGATGACGTCACCCAGCTCGGCACCGGCGAAGACGACATCGACCGCCAGCTCAAGCAGCTCTCCAGCCAGCCCGCCGTCGACGACGAGCTGAGCAAGATGAAGAGCGAACTCGGGCAGGGGGGCTCGGCGCCCGCGCCGCAGATCGCATCCGGCGATGCCGGCCAGCCGAGTGAGAGCGGATCGGCATGATCGTGCGCATATCCGGCGAGGGCCAGTACCGCCTCGCCGATCAGGACGCCGCCCGCCTCAACGAGCTCGAGAACGCCGTCATCGCGATCGTCGACGGCGGTCGCGAGGACGGTTTCGCCGACGCCTTCGCCGCCGTGCTCGACTACGTCCGTAGGAACGGAACCCTGCTCCCGGACGACGAGATCGAGACTTCCGATGTGATCATCCCGCCCGCCGACATCTCTTTCGCAGAGGCCGCCGAGGACTTCTCCGGCGAAGGGCTGATCCCGGACTAGATCGGGATGCCCCACAGCGGGAACCAGCGCTCGAGCTCGGGCTCGATCGGCAGTTCCGATGACATCTGCGCCTTGATCTGCAGCTCGCGCTCGGTCGAGCGCTCCTGCGCGCTGCCGGCGGCGGGAACGAACGGATACCAGAAGCCGCGCTTGTAGTTGTAGATGAAGTAGATGCGCCGAGAGTTGGCATCCGTGAAAGCGAAGACGGCGCACAGCAGGCGCTCGCCGTGACCGGCCATCTCGATCGAGCTCGACACCGCGTTGACGGCCACAGCGAGATCTTCGACGCTGGGGGCGCCGTCGGGATTGCGCAACACCATCCAGCGGTAGCCGTAGCTGTCGTCCTGGGTGGCTACCTTCGTGCCGCTCTCTCCGCCGGTGGCGGTGACCACTTCCTCCATTTCGCGGATCGTCGCTTCGAACTCGCTCGTGGCGAGCGCCTGGAAGACGACTGCGGCGCTGCCGGCCGGCGCGATCTGGTGCTCGGCCTGCAGCGTCACGTAGGCGGTGGAGATCGCGAACAGACGGTCGGGCGCCGGGCCCTTGACCGCGTGGCGGCCTGTGAGGATGTCGCGAAGACCCACTTGCTAGGCGGTGCCCTGCAGCTGGGCCTCCAGCCGCTCCAGCGCGGCGAGGCGCTGCTCCAGCGGCGGGTGGTCGGCAAAGATGTTCATCAGCGATTTCTTCGTGCGCGCCGGGATGATGAAGAAGGCGCTCATGCCTTCGGCCTTGCGCAGGTCCTGGCTGGGCACGCGCTCGATCGTCCCGCTGATCTTCAACAGCGCGGAGGCCAGCGCGCTGGGGCGGCCGGTGAGGACGGCGGAGCCACGGTCGGCGGCGAACTCGCGATAGCGCGAGAGCGCCCGCAGCAGCAGGAAGGAGACCGCGTAGACGACGACGGACACGAGCACGACGAGCATGATGTCGCGCTCGCCTTCTTCGTCTGAGCCGTAGCCGCCGCCGAAGAACAGCGCGAACTGGGCGATCGTCGAAGCGAGCGTCGCGAAGAAGCTGGCCAGCGTCATCACCATGACGTCGCGGTTGATCACGTGGGTGAGCTCGTGGGCCATCACGCCTTCGAGCTCCGGCGGCGAGAGCATCTCGAGGATCCCGCGCGTGGCCGTCACGCTTGTGGACTTGCGGCTGCGGCCCATCGCGAAGGCGTTCGGCATCGAGGTCTCCATCACGCAGACGCGCGGCTTGGGCAGGTCGGCCTGGACGCACAGGCGCTCGATGATGCCGTGCAGCTCGGGCTCCTGGGCGGGAGTGACCTCCTTGACGCCCATCGTCGCCATCGCGAGCTTGTCGGAGGCGAACAGCTGTACGAGCAGCAGCACCACGGCCACCACGACGATCAGGCCGGCGCCGGCGCCGGCGGCGAACAGTACGCCGATGAAGATCACGTAGACGAGGCCGAGCAGGAACAGCGTCAACAGCATGCGCGCCTGCAGGCCGTTGTCTTTACCGAAGCTCGAGCGTCTCGCGGACATCGCAGCTGATTGTCGCAGAAGCGGATAGCTGTGCCCTAAAGTGCCGGGCGAGCGCCGATGCCCGCAGCGACCCAGCCATGAAGCCCGAAATCCAGCTCCTCGGGATCTCGATCAAGACTTTCGGCGTCGCCTTCGCGCTGGGCTTCCTCGCCTGCGGTGCGCTCGTCGCGCGCCGGCTGCGCGAGCTCGGGCGACCCGCCGACTGGGCTTATGAGATCGTGTTCGCGGCGCTGATCGGCGGCATCGTCGGAGCGCGCGGCTACTTCCTGATCGAACGATACGACCAGGTCAAGCACGATCTGATCGGAAACATCTTCTCCGGCTCCGGCCTCGTCTGGTACGGCGGCGCGATCGGCGGCGCGATCGGCGTGATCGGGTGGATGCGCTGGCGCCACGTCCTCGAACTGAGGATGCTCGACGCCTGCGCCACCGCGCTCGCGCTCGGCTATGCGATCGGGCGCATCGGCTGCCAGGTCTCCGGTGACGGCGACTACGGCATCCGCTCGAGCCTGCCGTGGGCGATGGGCTACCCGCACGGCACCGTGCCGACGCCGCCCGGCGTGCGCGTGCAGCCGACGCCAATCTACGAGACCGTAGCGATGTGCCTGCTCGCGTACTTCCTGTGGAAGTTGCGCGATCGCGTCCGCCCGGGCGTCGTGTTCGCCCTCTACCTGATCGGCAGCGGCCTCGAGCGCTTCCTCGTCGAGTTCATCCGCCGCAACAGCGAGGTGCTCGCCGGGCTCACCTCGCCGCAGCTCGAGAGCCTCGCGCTGCTCGCCATCGGCCTCGGCTGGCTGGCGCTGCTCGTGCGCCGCGGCGGCACCGCGGCGCTCCGTCCGACGACTGCCTAGGCGGCAAGCGATAATCCCGCCGATGCTCACCGGCACAAGCCTCTCGGCGGCCTTCCCCCACGGTGCCCGCCTGAACGAGCGCGGGCGCCTGGAGGTGGGTGGCTGCGACACGCTCGAGCTCGCCCGCGAGTACGGCACCCCGGCCTACGTCGTGGCCGAGGAGGACCTGCAGGCGCGCGCCCGCGCGTTCCTGCAGGCCGGCCGCGCCGCCGGGCACGCGGACCTCGATGTGGTGTTCGCCTCGAAGGCCTTCCCCTGCACCGCCGTGCTGGAGCTGTTCGCGCGCGAGGGGTTGTGGTGCGATGCGGCCTCCGGTGGCGAGCTGCACCTCGCGCTGAACGCGGGATTCGCCCCCGAGCGCGTCGTCCTGCACGGCAACGCCAAGTCGGAGGCCGAGCTGCGCATGGCGCTGCGCCACCGCGTCGCTCTGATCGTGCTCGACAGCTTCGATGAGATCGACCGCCTCGAGCGCCTGATCGGCGAGCACGCGCTCGCCGACCGCGGACCCCAGCCGGTGCTCGTGAGGGTCACGCCGGACGTGCGCGGGGAGACGCACGAGAAGATCTCCACCGGCCAGGCCGACTCCAAGTTCGGCTTCGCGATGAGCGACGCGCCGGCGGCGATCGCGCGCGTCGAGGGCCTCGCGGGCCTCGAGCTGCGCGGCCTGCACGCCCACATCGGCTCGCAGCTGCTGAGCCTCACTCCGTTCAGGCGCGCCGCCCGCGAGCTGGGGAGCCTCGGCTCCTACCCCGTGCTCGACCTCGGCGGTGGCCTCGGCGTGCAGTACACCGACGCCCAGCCGGCGCCGCCGTCGATCGAGGACTACGTCGCGGCGGTCGTCGAGTCCGCGCGCGAGGCCGGCGTCGGGCCGGCGCAGCGCCTGATGATCGAGCCGGGGCGCGCGCTCTGCGCCAACGCCGCGGTCACGCTGTACACGGTCGAGAGCGTCAAGCAGAACGTCTCCCGCTGGGTCGCAGTCGACGGGGGCATGTCCGACAACCTGCGCCCGATGCTCTACGGCGCCGACTACGAAGCGCATGTCGCCGACCGCTTCGGGGGCGCCACCACGTGCGTGCTGGCGGGCAAGCACTGCGAGTCCGGCGACGTGATCGTGCGCGACGCGCGCCTCGAGGACCCGAGGCCCGGTGACATCATCGTCACGCCCGCCACGGGCGCCTACGGCTATGCACTCGCCAACAACTACAACGGCGTCCCCCGCGCGCCCGTCATCTTCTGCCGGGACGGCGAGGCGCGCGTCGTCGTGCGGCGTGAGAGCCTCGAGGATCTCACCGCCCGTGATGTCCCCCGCCGCGAGAGCCTCGACGACCTCACCGCCCGTGATGTCCGCTGACGGCCAGGGCCCGCGACGTGGCTGCTGAGCGCAGCGCGGCCGCGCCGCCGTTCGCGGTCGGCCTGCTCGGACACGGCACCGTCGGGTCCGCGTTCGCCGCGTTGCTGGCCGACCGCGCGGTCGAGATCGAACGCTTCAACGGTCGCCGCCCGCTGGTCTCCGGCGTGCTCACACGCACGCGCGGAAGCTTCGAGGAGATCCTCGACGGTGCGGATCTGATCGTCGAGGTGATCGGCGGAATCGAACCCGCCCGCGAGTACCTGCTGCGGGCGATGCGCGCCGGCAGGCATGTCGTGACCGCCAACAAGCAGCTCCTCTCCCAGCACGGCGAGGAGCTGTATGAAACCGCGCGCGAGCACGACGTGAGGCTCCGCTTCGAGGCCGCCGTCGCAGGCACGGTGCCGGTCGTGCGCGTGCTCGAGGAGTCGCTGTCGGCCACGCCGATCGAGCGCATCCACGGCATCGTCAACGGCACGACGAATTTCATCCTCACGGAGATGACCGCCGGCTCCAGCTACGCCGAGGCGCTCGGCGAGGCGCAGCGCTCAGGCTACGCGGAGGCCGATCCGAGCGACGACGTCAGCGGCCGCGACGCCGCCGCCAAGATGGCGATCCTCGCGCGGCTGGCCTTCGGCAGCCCCGTGCACCTCGACGACGTGCACTACGAAGGCATCGAGCACCTCCACGTCAACGATCTGCAGTACGCGCGCGAGCTGGGGCTCGCGCTGAAGCTGATCGGCACGGCCGAGCGACGCGAAGGCGGCCTGTCGGTGCGGGTGTATCCCACGTTCCTGTACTCCGGGCATCCGCTCGCGGGCGTGTCGGGCTCCTTCAACGCAGTCACCGTCGAGTCCGAGACGATCACCGAGATCACGCTGTCTGGGCCGGGGGCCGGCGGCCGTCAGACCGCGAGCGCGGTGCTCGGCGACGTCGTCAGCGTGATGACCGGCGGCGCGCGACCGCCCGCCCCGCCGCTGGCGCTGGCGCTCGTCGAGGACGTCGAGAGCGCCTTCTACCTGCACCTAGACGTCGCCGACCGCCCCGGCGTGCTCGCGTCCGTCACGAAGGTGCTCGGCGAGCACGAGGTGTCGATCAAGTCCGTCGTCCAGCGCGGGCTGGGCGAGCACGCGCGCCTGGTGATGGTCACCCATCCGGTGCGCGAGTCGAGCATGCGCGAGGCGATGCGCCAGGTGGGCGACTTCGACTTCGTACGCTCGACCCCGCGCACCATCCGCGTGATCGAAGAGGAGTTCGTATGAACGAGGCGAGCATCAAGGTCCCAACCGTCGAGGGCATTCCCCGCACCGGTGCGCACGTGCCGCTGATCGAGCGCTACCGCGAACGCCTCCCGTTCGCGCCCGGCGACCCGCTCGTCAGCCTGCAGGAGGGCTCGACGCCGCTGCTGCGCGCGCCGGTGCTGTCGGAGATCGTGGGGGCGACCGTGCGTCTGAAGCTCGAGGGCGCAAACCCGACCGGCTCCTTCAAGGACCGCGGCATGACCTGCGCGGTCTCGGCCGCCGTTCGCGAAGGCGCCAAGGCCGTCATCTGCGCCTCGACGGGCAACACGGCGGCGAGCGCCGCGGCATACGCCGCGCGAGCCGGCATCACCTGCGCGGTGATCGTCCCCGAGGGCAAGATCGCGCAGGGAAAGATGGCCCAGACGCTCGTCCACGGTGCGCGCGTGATCTCGCTGAAGGGCAACTTCGACCAGGCGCTGACGCTCGTTCGCGAGCTCACCGATACGCACCCGATCGTGCTCGTCAACTCCGTCAACAACTACCGCATCGAAGGCCAGAAGACGGCGGCCTTCGAGATCCACGAGGGCCTCGAGGGCGGCCTCGAGGCGCTCTGCATCCCGGTCGGCAACGCCGGCAACATCACCTCCTACTGGCGTGGCTTCCGCGAGATGGGCGCGGCGCCCAAACTGTTCGGGTTTCAGGCCGAGGGGGCCGCACCGCTGGTCGAGGGGCGGGTGATCGAGCATCCCGAAACGGTCGCCAGCGCGATCCGCATCGGCAACCCCGTGCGCTGGGAGGACGCGATGGCCGCGGCGACCGACTCGCGCGGCGCGATCAGGGTGGTCAGCGATGCGGAGATCCTGTCCGCCTACAAGCTGCTGGCCTCGCGCGAAGGCATGTTCTGCGAGCCGGCCTCCGCGGCCTCGGTGGCGGGACTGCTCAAGTACGGCGCCGACGGCGCCGAGCAGATCGTCTGCGTCCTCACCGGCCGCGGGCTGAAGGACCCCGACACGGCGATCGCCAACAACGACGGCAAGGTGATCCAGTGCGTGGCCGAGCGTGGCCCGATCGAGGAAGCGGTGCTGGGTGATCCGTAGGCGCCTCGTGCGCGTGCCGGCCTCCTCGGCGAACCTCGGCCCCGGATTCGACTGCATGGCGGCGGCGCTCGCGCTGCAGCTCGAGCTCGAGGTCGAGGAGACCGGCACGTTCGCCGTCGAGACCGACCTGCCGGTCGCGAGGGGGCGGGAGAACCTCTGCGTGCGCGCCTTCGAGCGCCTGCACGCAGCCGACGGCTTCACCTTCCGGATACGCTCGGAGATACCGCTCGCGGGCGGCCTCGGCTCGAGCGCGGCGGCGACCGTCGCGGGCCTGATGGCGGCCGACCACCTGTTCGAGCTCGACGCCGACCTGCTGGCCGAGGCGAGCGCGATCGAGGGCCACCCGGACAACGCCACGGCGGCGTTGCACGGGGGCTTCGTCGTGTGCGCCGAGGGCCACGCGGTGCGCATCGATCCGCCGACCGGCCTGGAGGCGCTCGCTGTCGTCCCCGCCGAGGCCGTGCGCACGCGTGCCGCGCGTGCCGCGCTGCCCGGGCAGGTGCCGATGCAGGATGCCGTCTTCAACATTGCCCACGCCGCGCTGCTCACGCTCGGCCTGGCGAAGGGCGACTGGGACCTGCTCGGCCGCGGGCTGCACGACCGGCTGCACCAGCGCCAGCGCGCCCACCTGTTCCCGCGCTCCTTCGAGCTGGCCGAGCGCGCGCGCGAGCTGGGCGCGCTCGGCGCGACGATCTCCGGCGCCGGACCGACGGTGCTCGTGTGGTGCTTCTACGAGCAGACCGGCGCCGTCGCCGAGGCTCTGATGCGCGAGATCGACGGCTGGGCGACGCTGCTGCGCGCGTCCTTCGAGCCGCAGGGGGCGTACGTCAGCGAGCTGTAGCGCCCGCTAGGCGAGCTCGGCCAGGCGTCTGCGCGCCGCGCCGAGGTTCCCCAGGCGGCCGAGCAGCTCATCCGCCAGCGCGATGTAGTCCGCGCCGAGGTCTGGGCGGTGATCGAGGATCGAGCGCGCCCGCTCGGCCGACTCGGCGTAGCCGATCGAGGCGCGAATGACGGTGCTGAAGACGGCGTCGCCGAAGCGCTCCTGCAGAGAGACGAGCGCCTCGCGCGAGTGGACCGTGCGCATGTCCGCGAGGTTCAGCAGCACACCGAGGAGCTCCAGCCCGGGGTTGAGGCTGTCGCGGGCGAGCTCGACGACCTCCATCGCCTGCTCGACCCCCTGCAGCGCGAAGTACTGAGCCTCCGCCGTGATCAGCGCGCGGTCGGCGGCGACGAGCGCGTTGACCGTCAGCAGCCCGAGCGCCGGCGGGCAGTCGATCAGGATCACGTCGTAGTCGTCCTTCGTGTCCGCCAGCGCACGCTTGAGCGTCAGCTCGCGGCCCATCTTGCCGCCGAGCATCAGCTCGGCCTCGGCGAGGCTGAGGTTCGCCGGCACCGTGTCGCCGTGGATCGCCTCGCTCGCGGTGGCGCGGCCGGAGAGGACCTCGGCGATCGTCGGCTGCGCGTCCGGCGGCACGTCGAAGTAGTCGCTCAGGTTGCCCTGGGGGTCGAGGTCGACCGCGAGCGTGCTCACCCCGCAGCGACGCAGCACATCGGCGAGCGTGCGGACCGTCGTCGTCTTTCCGGTGCCGCCCTTCTGGGAGAGGACGGCGATCGTCTGGGCCATCGCGCGATCTTACGCATCAGCCGCGCGCGGGGCCCGGAGGGGCGCCCGGCGGCCTCGAGCCGTCTCAGCCGAGCGTGTTCAGCGAGCTCGCCGGTTCATCCTCGCCGGCCGCGTCCGCCGTGGCGGGGATGCTGATGAAGCACAGTCGATAGCGCCCGACGATGATCTCGTCGCCGTCGGTGAGGGTCTTTCCGTCGACGCGCGCGCCGTTCACGAACACGCCGTTGAGGCTGCGGTCGTCGAGCAGGCGCACGCCGTCGGGCTGGCGCACGATCAGCGCATGGCGGCGCGAGACGGTGGGGTCGTCGAAGCGCAGGTCCGCCGCGAGGCTGCGCCCGATCCGCGTCCACTCGCGCGTGAGCGCGACGGTGCGCAGCTCGCCGGAGTCTTCGTAGCAGAGGTAGTCGCCGGGCTGCTCGATCCGCTCGCGCGCGTGTTGCAGCTGCGCGTCGCGGTCCTCCGCCGCCGGCTCCACGAGCTCGGCACCGGGACGCTGGCCCGCCAGGCCCGGCGGCATGCGCTCGGTGCTGAACAGCGATGCGCGCGCGAAGTCGCCGCTGCCGCAGCCGGGGCAGTTGGTGAGGGCATCCGAGGAGGAGAGCGTGAGCGTGTAGCCACAGCTCCTGCAACGGAAGGAACCGGCTCCGACGAAGGTGCCTGCCGTAAGTGTGTCCATCGTGCTGCGTCCTCCCTCTCTCGCTACTGCCAGGGGGCGTTCCCTCGCCGCGTGAGACTCGTGCCGATCATAACAAGGCTGTCAATATGGCCGGTGTGATTCCAAATCTCGGAATCATCCCACCGGCTTCCGGCTTACCAGCGGAATCACACATCCATGGCATACCCCATCCGCGCGGCACCCAAACGAGCTGCCGGCGCCACTGGACGAATGGGCAGGATCCCGCTCACGCGCGGCGAACACCGGATCGAGATGCCAACGGCGAGCACCCACATCGAGCAGCTGGAAGGAATTCTGCTTCGTAACGGCGTCGGCGCCCTCGAGGCCGATCGCGCCAGCTGCGCGGACTGCGGGCGTACTCCGCTGACGGGAGAGCACGTGCACCTGTACACCGGTCGCAGGCAGCACATCGTCTGCGAGCTCTGCCGCCCGCGGCGCCGCGACGCGCCGCTTGCAAGCGAGCTCGTCAGGCACTCCGAGCACGGCCACGCCGTGCGCCTGATGGCCCGCGCGGCCTAGCGGCGAGCCCGCCGGCCAAGACGCGGCCAATAGACTCCGCGGCGTGGACCCCGTGACAGTCTCAATCGTCGTCTCCGCCCCGCGCGAGCAGGTGTTCGACTACCTGCAGGACATCGCCAACCACCCCGAGTTCACAGACCACTACCTCGTCGACTGGCACCTCACGAGGATCGACTCCGTCGGTCGTGGCGCGGGCGCGCGCTTCCGCGTGAAGGCACCGGCAAACCGCTTCAGTTGGGGGGATGTCACGTTCACGGAGGTCGAGCGCCCCTACCGGATCGTCGAGGTCGGCCGCACCGGAAAGAACAACCGCATCCGCACACTCGGCGTGTACGAGCTTGCACCCGCCGCCGCCGACAGCACGCGGGTGCGCTTCACGCTGCAGACGATTCCCGTGACGATCTCCGACCGGCTGATGGAGGGTCTCGGCGCGAAGGGCTGGCTGCGCCGCAAGAACACACGGGCGATGCACCGGTTGAGGGGAATCCTCGAGCGCGACGAGGGCCGCGGACGGCGTGTCACGGTCGCCGGCGGATAGACTGCCGCGTCGCATGTCCAGCCGCCCGTGCAAGCTTCCGGTCCTCGCGCTCGCGGTGCTGGCCGTGCTCGTGCTCGGCGCGTGCGGCGACTCGCACACGAAGGTCACGACCGGCACCTACGCGGGCGAGTCCGGCCAGAACGCGCCGTATCTCGACGTCGGGCCGCTCGCCTACGAGGTCCAGCTCTCGCGCGAGCTGAACCCCGCCAGCCCGGAGGATGCCTCCTACCTGCAGGGCCTCAGCTCGACCGAGCGCACGCTCGCGCCCGGTCAGGAGTGGTTCGGGGTGTTCGTGCAGGTCTACAACAACACCTCCCACCCGCTGTCCTCGGCAAGCGAACTGACGATCAGCGACACGCAGGGCAACACGTACACGCCGCTCCCGCCGAGCGCCACCAATCCATACGCCTACCGACCAGGTCTGGTGCCCGTCAAGGGCCAGCTGCCGCCGCCCGACACGACCGCCTACGAGGGTCCCACGCAGGGGGCGCTGCTGCTCTACAAGATCCAGACGGTCTCGCTCGACAACCGCCCGCTCGAGCTCAAGATCGTCGATCCCACCGACCCTGCGCAGACGGCCTCCGCCGAGCTCGACGTCTAGCGCCGACTAGCGCAGCGCCTGCAGGGCGGCCTCGATCACCCCGCGCGCCGCCGGCGCGGCCGTTTCGCCGCCGGCGCCGTCTTTGACGAGCATCACGCAGACGACGACGCGAGGATGCAGGGCCGGCGCGAAGGCGGCAAACCAGGCGTCCGTGTTGCTCGCTTCGCCTTCCGCTTCATGGCAAGCTTCCCGATGGCTCGCTTCGCCACCTTCGTCCGAGCCGGCTTCCGCAGGCCGGCACGGCGTCTTCAGTTCGGCCGTGCCCGTCTTGCCGGCGACCGTGACCCCGGGGATCGCCGCCGCGGTGCCCGTGCCGCCGCGCACGACGCCGATCATCAAGCGCCGCACGGTGTGCGCGACGGCGGCGCTCGTGACAGCGACGCCCGCACGCGGCGCGCGCAGCGGCAGGAAGCTCGGTTGCGGGCGCGTGCCGGCGTCGGCGACAGTCGCCGCGACGGTGGCCATCTGCAGCGGGCTGGCGAGGACCTGCCCCTGGCCGATCGCGGTCGACCCGACGTCGAGTTCGCCCTGGATCGAGCTCGCCGCCGGCAGCGTGCTCTCGGCCGCTCCCGTCAAGCCCGGCTCGTGGTTGAAGCCAAAATGTTCGGCCGCAGCGACGAGCGCAGGTGCGCCCAGCCTGACGCCGAGAGGCGCGAAGACGGAGTTGCAGGAGACGGCAAAGGCCAGTTCGAGGCTGCCGCCGCAGTTCTCGCCGTTGGCGTTGTTCAGGCGGACGCCGTCGAGGGTCGCATAGGAGGCGTACGGAAACACCGTGTGGGGGCCGGCGATGTGCGCCTGCAGCACGCCCGTGAGCGTGATCATCTTGAACGTCGAGCCGGGCGGCTGCAGGCCTTCCAGGCCGATCCCGGCGACGGCGAGGATCTCGCCGGAGGGTGTCAGGGCGACCACTCCCCCGAGGCGACCGCCGAGGGCTTCGACGGCGGCTCGCTGCACCGCCGGTGAGACCGTCGTGCGTACCGCACCCGCCGCGCGCGCGGGTACGTAGGCGAGCACGCGCGTCCCGGCGAGCAGCGTTCCGCCCGCGCGCCCGCGCAGGCGCGCGTCGAGCGCGCGCTCGAGCCCACTTAGTCCCACGGTTGCCCCGGCGGGTACGCCTTCGCTTTCCAGCGCAGCGCTGCGCGAGGCCGGCGCCGCTCCGACGGTTCCGAGCACCGCACGGGCGTCTTCTCCGAGGGGCGAGCTGCGAGTTGCTTCGGAGCTCGGCGCTTCAGAGCCGCTTTCGGCGAGCACACTGCCGTCGCGCGCCAGCAGCGTGGCGCGACGAGGGAGGGTCGTGTGCCGGCTGAGCTGCTCGCCTGCACGCAGGCCGGGGAACTCGAGCGAACGCGACCAGCGCACGCGCGGCGCCCCGCCCGATTCCTCGACTTCGAGCTCGTAGTCGAGGGCGAGCGTCCCGAATAGCCGCGTGGATACACGCACGGGCACCGCCTCCAGGCCGCCGCTCCCTCGCGCGCGGCCGGCCAGCTGCAGGCGAGTCGCCGTGGCAGTCCGCAGGGCCGCTTCGAAGCTCGCCGCGAACCGGCTCGGCGTGATCCGCTGCTGGGAGGCGGCGTCGATGTCCGCGTACATTGCGCGGTAGTCCCGATGCGCCCATGCGGTGACGAACTGCCTCGCCAGCCGCGCGGCCGGCGATGTCCCGTGACCGGCGCCGAGGATCGCACCGACCGCGAACGCAACCGCCGCCAGGGCAGCGACGGGCAGCGCACGTCGCGCGCGCCGATTGTGGTTCTCACTCACAGAGCTTGTAGAACATGGCAGGTGACTCAGGTGGACTGGATCATTGTCGCGTTCGCGGCCGTCCTCGCCCTGTTCGGATACCGCCAGGGGTTCATCGTCGGAGCGCTCTCGTTCGCAGGCTTCGCCATTGGTGCATTCCTCGGAACTCGGCTCGGTCCTCTTCTGCTCCCGCGCGGATCATCCTCGCCATACGCCCCCGCCTTCGGGCTGCTCGGGGCGCTCCTGGCCGGGGCGATCCTCGCGAGCGGGCTGGAGGGCCTCGGGTTCAGGCTCCGGCGCACGCTGATCATTCCCGGCATGGGCCTCCTCGACGGGTTGCTCGGGGCCCTGCTCGGCGCCGCGCTCGCGCTCGGGATCGTCTGGATCCTCGCCGCCGTGGCGGGCCAGGCGCCGGGACAGGGGCGGTTGCGCGCCGACATCCAGCGCTCGGCGATCCTGCGCCGGCTCAACCAGATCCTGCCGCCGTCCGGCCCCGTGCTGAACGCCCTCTCGCGGCTCGATCCGCTGCCGTCGATCACAGGGCCCTCGCCCAACGTCGCGGCGCCGCCCGCCCACGTTGCCCGCACCCCCGCCATTCGCAGCGCCGCACGCAGCGTCGTGCGGGTGGACGGCACCGCCTGCGGCCTCGCGATCGAGGGGTCCGGCTGGGTGGCGGCCGCCGACCTCGTCGTGACCAACGCCCACGTGGTCGCCGGCGAGCAGGACACGAGCGTGCAGATCGGCGGTCGGGCGCCGGACCTGCCGGCGCGGACGGTCGCGTTCGACGCCACCCACGACATCGCCGTGCTCGACGTGCCCGGGCTCGGCCTGCCTTCGCTGTCGCTCGTGCGCGAACCGGCGTCGGGCACCTCCGGAGCGATCCTCGGCTACCCCGAGGACGGCCCCTTCGACGTCGAGCCCGGGCGCATCGGGCGCACCCAGACGGTGCTCACCGACGACGCCTACGGGCACGGGCCCGTCGCCAGGCTGCTGACGCCGCTCCGCGGCCTCGTGCGGCCGGGCAACTCCGGCGGGGCGATGGTCGACAGCGCCGGGCGTGTCCTCACGACGGTCTTCGCAGCAACCCTCGGCGGACGCCCGCGCGGGGGCTACGGGGTGGCCAACGCGACGGTCGCAGCGGCGCTGGGCGGGGCCGCGGCACGCGCACGCGCGGGCGGCGCCGTGGGCACCGGCCCGTGCGCGGCGGGCTGAGCCGCCGATCCGCCCGCAGGCCTGAAAACCCCAACCCGAAGGCCCGAGAAGCACAACCGGAAGGCGCAAAAACCCCAACCGCTACGCTGACCGCCATGTCAAAGACGCTCGTGGTTGCCGAGAAGCCCTCCGTGGGCCAGGATCTCGCGCGCGTGCTGCCCGGCCCCTTCAAGAAGCAGGAGGGCCACCTCGAGGGCCCCGAGCACGTCGTCACGTGGGCCGTCGGGCATCTCGTCCAGCTCGCCGAACCGGAAGCGTACGACGCCAAGTACAAGAGCTGGCGGATGGGCGACCTGCCGATCGTGCCCGAGCGGTTCAAGCTCGTCGTCCGCGACGAGCGCTCGCGTAAGCAGATGTCGGTCGTGACCAAGCAGCTCGGGCGCGAGGACGTCGACGTGGTCGTCAATGCCTGCGACGCGGGTCGTGAGGGCGAGCTGATCTTCGCCTACCTGTACGAGAAGGCGAAGGGCAAGAAGCCGGTCAAACGGCTGTGGCTGAACTCGATGACGAGCGCTGCGATGAAGAGCGCTCTGGCGGCGCTGCGCCCGGCCGAGGAGTTCGAGCTGCTCGAGCAGGCCGCGCGCTCGCGCTCGGAGGCCGACTGGATCGTCGGCATGAACGCCACGCGGGCGGCCACGATCAGGCTGCGCAGCTCCTTCGACGGCGCCGTCTCACTCGGGCGCGTGCAGACGCCGACGCTGGCGATCGTCGCGCGCCGGGAGGAGGAGATCAAGGCGTTCAAGCCGGAGCCCTACTGGCTCGTCGACGCGACCTTCGCGGCGCTCGGCCCGCTCCCGGGCGAGCAGCAGGCGGCCGGCGAGCGCACCTACCTGGGCCACTACCAGGCTCCCCCCGGCAGCCCCGGAAGCACGAAAGGGCCGCGTATCGGCAGCGAGCAGGAGGCACAGGCGATCGTCGCCGCCTGCACAGGCCGCAGCGGCACGATCACCAAGCTCGAGAAGAAGGAGCAGCGCGAGAAAGCGCCGATGCTCTACGACCTCACGACGCTGCAGCGCGAGGCCAACAACCGTTACGGCTTCTCGGCGCGGCGCACGCTGGCGGCGGCGCAGCGCCTGTACGAGGAGCACAAGGCGCTGACCTACCCGCGTACGAACTCGCGCTACCTGACGACGGACATGGTCGAGGAGATCAAGCCGATCGCCGAGCTCGTCGGGCGCCAGCGCGAGTACAGCGCCGGCGCCGCATACGTGACGGGCCTCGACGTGCTGCCGCTCGCACGCGTCGTCAACGACGAGAAGGTCACCGACCACCACGCAATCATCCCGACCCGCTCAGAGCACCCGGTGGAGAAGATGGGCTCCGACGACCGGCGCATCTACGACATGGCCGTGAGGCGCTTCCTGGCGGTCTTTCACCCGGAGGCCGTGTTCGAGAACACGCGCGTGGAGACGACGGTCCCAGCCGCCGACGGGGACGGCGCGCACCTCTTCCGCACGCGCGGCAAGCTGTTGCTCGTGCCCGGCTGGCGGGGCGTGTACGACGAGATCTCAGCCGACGCAAAAGCGGACGCCGAGGCGCGCGGCGAGGAGGACGAGACAGCAGAGCAGCAGCTCCCGCGTCTGCTCGAGGACGAGCCGGTGCAGACGCGCGAGATCGCGAGCGCCCGCAAGGAAACCAAACCGCCGCGGCGTTACAGCGACGCCTCGCTGCTGGGCGCGATGGAGACGGCCGGCAAGCTCGTCGACGACGACGAGTTGCGCGAGGCGATGAAGGACTCGGGCATCGGCACGCCCGCGACGCGCGCCGCGATCATCGAGCGGCTGATCACGGTCGGCTATCTCGAGCGCGACGGCCGCGCGCTGGTCGCGACCGAGAAGGGCCTCAACGTGATCCGGCTGCTGAACGAGCACGCGCTCACCTCACCGGGCCTGACCGGGAGCTGGGAGCAGCGGCTCGGGAAGATCGAGCGCGGCGAAGACTCGCGCAAGAAGTTCATGAGCGACATCGCCGGGTTCGCGCAGGAGACCGTCAAGGAGCTGGACGAGACGCTCAAAGACGTCCGCATCCCGCGGGCGCGACTGGGTCCGTGCCCGGTATGCGGCCATGAGATAGTCGAGAACCGCAAGGGCTACTCGTGCTGGGCGCGCGAGGATCCCGGCTGCGGCTTCGTGATCTGGAAGTCGAAAGCCGGCAAGACCCTGCCGCTCGCCGTCGCTCGCGAGCTGATCAAGACCGGCTACACCAGGCAGGCCGTGACCGGCTTCCGCGGGCGCAGCGGCCGCAGCTTCAGGGCGCACCTCGCGCTCAGCCAGAGCGAGGAGGGCAAATGGCGCGTCGAGTTCGACGAGGTATGGGCCAAGGAGGGCGCCAAGCCACCCGAGGCCGAGGCCGACGCCGGCGCCGAGGCGCAGCCCGTCGCCGGCGAGGGTGCGCGTCGCACCGTCGGCCAGCGCAGCGCCGCCTAGCACCGATCCCGTCCGGTGGGGTCGGCCCCGGGCCCGCAGGCGAGCGCGTCGGGCCGGTGCGCCAGGATGGGTGGGATGCCGATCGCGCTCATCACCGGACCCGCCAATGCGGGCAAGGCGCAGTTCCTGATGGACGCGATGCGCGGCCACCTCGCCCGCGGCGAGGAGCCGCTGCTCGTCGTGCCGACGCGCGCCGACGCCGAGCACTACCTGCGCGAGCTCGCCGGCGAGGATGTGGCGCTCGGGGCGCGCGTCGAGCGCTTCGACGGCCTGATCGAGGAGGCCGTCCGGCGCGCTGAGGTCGCCGAGCCCGCCCTCGGAGCGCTGGCCCGCGAGCGCGTGCTGGCGGCGATCGCTGCCGACGACGGCCAGCTCGCGGGCAGCGGCTTCGTCAGCGCGCTGAGTGACTTCATCGCCGATTTGCGCGTGCGGCGCGTGACGCCCGCGGCGCTCGAGCGGGCCCTCCAGCAGTGGGAGTCCGAGGACGGCGCCGGCGCCTCGCGAGCCGAGCTCGCGAGGCTGTACGCGCGCTATCACCGCGTGCTCGGAGACCTCGGACGCCTGGACTACGAGCAGCGCGCCGTCCGCGCCCTCGACGCGCTGCGGCGCAAGCCCGCGCTGTGGGGTCGCACGCCGGTCCTCTTCTACGGCTTCGACGACCTCACGCGCCTGCAGCTCGACGCGATCGAGACACTCGGGCGTCTGGTCGATGCGCCGGTCACCGTCTCGCTCGCATACGAGCCCGGACGCACGGCCTTCGCCGGGCGTGCCGCCGGCTACGCGGCGCTCGCCCCACTCGCCGGCGAGTGGCGCGAGCTGCCCGCGCGCGCGGACTACTACAGCCCACCTGCGCGTCCCGCGCTCAGCCATCTCGAGCGGGCGCTGTTCGAGGCGCAGGCCACGCGGGTGGCGCCGGGCGGTGCGGTGCGTCTACTGGAGGGAGGCGGCGAGCGCGCCGAGCTCGAGCTCGTGGCCCACGAAATCGCCGCGCTGTTGAGCCGAGGCGTCCCCGCCGAGGAGGTGGCGGTCGTGCTGCGCGCCGGGCCCGTCGCGCTCGATCTGCTCGAGGAGGTGTTCGCGCAAGCCCGCATCCCCTACGCGCTGCAGCGGCGGCGGCGGCTCTCCGACAGCGCCCTCGGGCGCGCGCTGATCGGGCTGCTGCGTTGCGTCCCGGCGTCCGGCGAGCCCGAGCCGGCGAGGAGCAACGGCGCGGACGCGCAGCCCGTCGGCGAGATCGGCGACCTGCTCGCGTGGCTGCGCGCGCCGGGCGTGCTCGAGCGCCCCGAGCTCGCCGACCGGCTCGAGCTGAGCGCGCGGCGGGCGGGCGTGAGCGACGCCGCCGCAGCGAGGGAAGTGTGGGAGGAGCGTCACTGGCCACTCGATCTGATCGATCAGCTCGCCGCGGCCGGCGAGCGCTCCCCGGTGGCGCTGATCGATCGGGCAGGGCGGGAGCTGGACCGCCTGTTCAGCGCGCCGCGACGGCGCGCGGCGAGTCTCCTGGAGGCCTCCGAGATGGACGACGCGCGGGCGTTGATCGCGGCACGGAGCGCGCTCTCGGAGCTGCGCGAGGTGGCACGGATCGCTCCCGAGCTCGCGCCCCGCAGTGCCGGCGAGCTGGCCCGCACGCTCGACGGGGTCGAACTGGTCAGCGGCGAGCGACCCGGCCCCGGCACGGTCGCGGTGCTCGATCCGCTCGCGCTGCGCGCGCGGCGCGTGCGCGCGCTGTTCCTCTGCCGCCTCCAGGAGGGAACGTTCCCCGCCCGGGCGCGCCCGCAGCCACTGCTCTCCGAGGAGGAACGCCGGCGGCTGGCGGAGGCCTCGGGGCTGCGCCTGCTCGACCACGAGGACGCGCTCGCCGCCGAGCGCTACCTGCTCTACGCGACCACCTCGCGACCCGAGGAGCTGCTCGTGCTCAGCTGGCACGTATCCGATGACGACGGCGCGCCCGTCGCCCGCTCGCTGTTCGTCGACGACCTCTGCGACCTGTTCGATCCGAGCCTCGAGGAACAGCGCGCGCGCCGCGCGCTCGGCGCGGTCGGGTGGGACGCCGAGGAGCGGGCGCCCGCCGGCCATCCGGGGCCTGCGGCCGCGACCGCGTCCGACGCGCCCCTGGCGCACGAGCGCGTGCTCGAGGCGTTGGCCGCGAAGGCCTGGTCGGCCTCGTCGTTTGAGACCTGGATCGCCTGCCCCGTCAGATGGTTCGTGGAGCGGCTGCTGCGCCCGGGCCAGTTCGAGGCGCAGGCCGAGCCGCTCGCGCGCGGCGGGCTCGCCCATGCGGCGCTGAAGGTCACGCTGGAGGAGCTCCGGCGCGAGACCGGCTCGGCGCGGATCACCTCGGCCAGCGTGGGCCGGGCGCGCGAGCTCGTGCATCGCGCGCTGGATGACGGCGCCCGCGATTTTCCGCTCTCGAGCGTGCCCGAGCGCCGGCCCGGGGCGCTGCGGCGGCTGCACTCGGACCTCGAGCGCTACCTGGACCATGCGGCGGCGGCGGACAGCGCGCTGGAGCCGAGCGCGCTGGAGCTCGGCTTCGGCTTCGCCGACGAGGATCAGCGGGGCGAGGCGAGCGCACTGCCCGCCTGGGAGCTCGGCGGCGGAGCGCGCATGCGCGGGCGCATCGACCGCGTCGATGTCGGCGATCGCGGCCAGGCGGTCGTGTACGACTACAAGGCGAGCTCTGCCCCGGCGGCGTCCCGCTGGCTCAGCGACGGCAACCTCCAGGTCGCGCTGTACATGCGCGCCGTCGAGGACCTGCTCGGCGTCTGCGCCGTCGGCGGCTTCTACCAGCCGCTGTCGGGCACGGACCTGCGGGCGCGCGGCCTGCTCGAGCGGGACGGCGGCGTGGAGCTGGACTGCGTGCGCGGCGACGAGCGCGAGCACGCCGAGGTGCGCGAGATCCTCGACGGAGCCGTTGCGGCAGCGCGCGAGGCCGCCGCGCAGGCCGCGCGCGGCGAGCTGCAGCCGCGCCCGCGGACCTGCGGCTACCGCGGCGCCGGGTGCATGTATCCCTCGATCTGCAGGTGCGAGCGGTGACGGGCGAGGCCGGACCCCTCGACCCGCTGGCCGCCGAGCCGGCGCGAGCAGCGGCGCAGGGAGCAGCGGCGCCGGAAGGGCCCGCGGGGCCGCGGGCGCGGCTGACCGGCGAGCAGGAGCTCGCCGTCGCGCGGCGCGCGGAGCCGCTGCTGCTGTCGGCGGCCGCCGGCAGCGGCAAGACCTCGGTGCTCGTCGAGCGTTTCGTCAGGGCCGTACGCGAGGACGGGCTCGCGCCGGGCCGGATTCTCGCGATCACGTTCACCGAGCGCGCCGCCGGCGAGCTGCGCGAGCGCGTCCGCGCGCGCTTCCTCGAGCTCGGCGAACGCGACAGCGCGCGTGACACCGAGGCCGCCTTCGTCGGCACCTTCCACGGCTTCTGCGCGCGCCTGCTGCGCGTCCACCCGCTCGCCGCGCACCTCGATCCGCAGTTCGCCATCCTCGACGAGGGGCTCGCCGGGCGCCTGCGCCGACGCGCCTTCAGCGTGGCGCTCGCCGAGGTGCTGCGAGGAGAGGGCGCCGAGGCGACCGTCGAGGTGCTCGCCGCGTACGGCGTCGATCGCGTGCAGGGGATGATCGCGAGCGTCCACGCGCAGCTGCGCAGCCGCGGCGAGCGCAGCCCACGCCTGCCTGGCGCCGGAGCGCGAGCGTCGCGACGGGAGGACGGGGGCGAGGATGCCCAGCCGACCGAGGAGGCGCGCGCCCGCGAGCAGCTCGACGCGGAGGCGACGCGCGTGTGTGCCCTGCTGGACGACCTGCTGGCCGGCTACGCCGGTGCCTACGAGCGGCTCAAGCGCGCGCGCGCGGCGGTCGACTTCGACGATCTCGAGCTGCTTGCCCGCGACCTGCTGGAGGGCGATGCGGGCATCCGGGAGGCCTGGTCTGCGCGCTTCGAGCTGCTGATGGTGGACGAGTTCCAGGACACCAATCCCCGCCAGCTCGGGATCCTGCGTGCGCTCGACCGCGACAACCTGTTCACCGTCGGGGACGAGCTGCAGTCGATCTACGGCTTTCGCCACGCCGACGTGCGCCTCTTCCGCGCGCGCCGCCTCGAGCTCGCCGAGCGCGGCAGCGCGCTCGCGCTGACCCGCAACTTCCGCAGCCGGGGCGCCCTGCTGGACGTCGTCAACGCCGTCTTCGCACCGCGCTTCGCGGGCTTCACGCCGCTGCTGGCCGGGCGCGAGGACGTGCTCGTGGGGGCCGAGCTCGAAGGTGGGGGAGAGCGTGAGGGGGAGCAGCCCTCGCGCGTCGAGCTTCTGCTGACGGCGCGCGAGGGCTGGGAGCAGGACGAGGCTCTCGCCGCCGAGATCGCAGGCGGTCTGCCCGCGGCGCCGCTGTGGCGGCAGGCCGAGGCGCGGATGCTCGCTCAGCACGTCGGCGACATGGTCGGCGCCGGTCGGGCCCGCGCCGGCGAGGTCGTCGTGCTGCTGCGCGCGCTCGGCGACCTGGAGGTCTACGAGCGCGCGCTTCAGCTGCGCGGGCTGCGAACGCTCGCCGCCGTCGGCGGCTTCTGGGAGCACCAGCAGATCGGCGACCTGCTCGCCTACCTGCGAGCGCTGGCGAACCCGCTCGACGAGTTCGCGCTTTACGCCGCGCTCGCCTCGCCACTCGGCGGGGTCTCGCGCGACGGGCTCGCGCTGCTCGCGCTGCGCAGCGCCGAGCGTGGCGCGGGCGCATGGGAGACAGCGCTGGCCGTCGTGCAGGAGGGGCCCTTGGCCGAGCTCGCCGGCGCCGATCGCGCTGCGCTCGCGCGTTTCTGCGCGGGGCTCGCCGAGGAGCGCCGCCAGGCGCCCCGCCACACGCTCTCCCAGCTGATCGAGCGCGTCGTCGGCGCGAGCGGCTACGCGGCGCACGCGCTCACGCTCGACTGGGGCGAGCGCCGGCTCGCGAACATCCACAAGCTGCTGCGCATGGCGCGGCGCTTCGAAGCCGGCGAGGCGCGCGATCTGCGCGCATTCCTCGACCACGTCGAGCACCTGATCGGCGCTCCCGGCGCCTCGGAGTCCGACGCCCCCGTCGACGGCGTCGAGCCGGACGCCGTGCGCCTGATGAGCATCCATGGCGCGAAGGGGCTCGAGTTCCCGGTCGTGTGCGTCGCCGACCTCGGCCGCGGCGGGCATACGCGCCTGCCCGAGCTGCTGCTCGACGGCCCCCGCATCGGCCTGCAGCTCGTCCGCCTGGACGGGGGCAAGGGGCGAGCGGCGCTCGACTACGAGCAGCTCGCCGAGGAGCGCCGCCGGGCCGACGCGGAGGAGGAGGACCGCATCCTCTACGTCGCCATGACACGCGCGCGCGAGCGCATCGTGCTCAGCGGGGCGGTCGATTTCGAGCAGTGGCCGGAGCAGCGTCACGGCGCGAGCATGCTCTCCTGGCTCGGCCCCGCGCTGTCGGCCGAGCTGCCCGACCTCGCCCGGGCCGGCGCAGCGTGGCACGACGTCGCGCTCGCGGGGGCGGCCGCGGGAGCCGGCTCGACGACCGTGCACTGCCGCCTCAACGCCCCCGCCACGATCGGCGCGGTGATGCGCCGGGCGCCCGCTTCAACAGCCGCGCTTCGCGACGCGGGCGCCCCGCCATCGCCCCCCGGCCCGCCGGCGGCCGCAGCGCTGCCGACCGGCCCGCCGCCAACGCCGGCGCTCGCAGCGGCCCGAGCGCGGCCGACTGGGCCGCCGCCAACGCCGGCAGTCACGGCGGGCGTGCCTGCGGAGCAGGCGACTGCCACGCTCAGCTACACCTCGCTCAGCGAGCTCGAGCGCTGTGGCTATCGCTACTACCTCGAACGCGTCCTCGGCCTGAAGGAGGACCGCGCCGGCGCGCGCGACCCGTCCTCCGGCGCAGGCGGTCAGGCGCGCGCCCGCGGCACGCTCGTGCACCGGCTGCTCGAGTCGCTGGACTTCGCGCACCCCGCGCGGCCCGAGCACGAGCGCGTCGTCGCACTGGCGCGCGAGCTGGGCATGCGCCTCAGGGCCCCCGAAGCCGAGGAGATCGCCGGGCTGATCGACGCGGCCGCGCGGACGCCGACGGCGGCGCGCGTCGCGGCCGCCCGCGAGGTGCGTCGCGAGCATCCCTTCGCATTCGCCCTCGAGCACGGCGGCCCGCTCGTCACAGGCGTAGTGGACCTGATCGCGCGCGAGCAGGACGGTGGCTGCCTGGTGCTCGACTACAAGAGCGACAGGGTGGGGGCGGAGGCCGACCTCGAGGGGCTGGTGGAGCGCGAGTACGGGATCCAGCGCCTGCTCTACGCGCTCGCGATGCTGCGCGAGGGGTTCCCCGGCGTCGAGATCGTGCACTGGTTCCTCGAGCGTCCCGGCGAGGTCGTGCGGGCTCGGTTCCTGGCGTCCGAGCGCGGCACGCTCGAGTCGCGTCTGGCGGCCCGCGTCGCCCGCGCGCGCGAGCACGGGTTCGCCGTCAGCCCGCGCCCGCATCGCGGGTTGTGCCTGACCTGCCCCGGCCGCGTGGCCCTCTGCTCGTGGAGTGAGAGCGAGACCCTGCGCGAGGACCCCGGGGGCCCCCGCGAGGAGGCCGCAGATATCGCGCTGCAGAGCCCCTGAGCGCCGCTCGGAGGCAGTCGCGGCGCCGCTGAAGAGTTTCCCCGGCGGCCAGTTTGCGAGCGCCTTTCGCTGCTACGCTTTCTGGCTCCGCCTCAGGTGCCCGCCTGCCTGCGCGACGGTGGGCATACCCGCATAGGGGTTGCCCACGCTCCGCGGGATGCACCGCCCAAAGGGAGCACTCCCATGAATTCGCACAACATGCAGCCGCCAATGGCCGTCGGACTCTACGACCCCAGCTTCGAGCACGACGCGTGCGGTGTCGGCATGGTTGCGCGCCTCGACAACAAGCCCACCCACGAGGTCGTCTCGCGGGCGATCACGGCGCTCGAGAATCTCGAGCACCGCGGGGCCTCCGGCGCAGACCCGCGCACGGGCGACGGCGCCGGCATCCTCATGCAGATGCCCGACGAGCTGCTGCGCGCGACGGTCGACTTCGAGCTGCCACGGGCGGGCTCCTATGGGGTGCTGATGTGCTTCCTGCCGCAGGCACGCGAGCCGCGCGAGCGACTGCAGGTACTGCTCGAGCGCACCGTCGCGGAGCTCGGCCAGCGTCTGCTCGGCTGGCGCGAGGTGCCGATCAACGCGCAGGAGACCGGGGAGGTGGCCGCGGCCTGCAGGCCGCACATCCGCCAGCTGTTCGTCGGCGCCGGAGCAGCAGAGCACGACGACCAGGACGCCTTCGAGCGCAAGCTGTACGTGATCCGCCGCGTCTGCGAGCTGCACGCCGAGGACGAGGGCCTGTACATCGCCTCGAGCTCCTCGCGCACGCTCAACTACAAGGGCATGCTGATCAGCTTTCAGCTGGCGGCCTTCTACGCCGACCTGCGCGACGAGCGCACGAAGAGCGCGCTTGCGCTCGTGCACTCGCGCTTCTCGACCAACACGTTCCCGAGCTGGGAGCTCGCCCACCCCTACCGCGTGATCTGCCACAACGGCGAGATCAACACCGTGAGGGGCAACGTCAACTGGATGCGCGCCCGCGAGAGCGAGCTGCGCAGCGACCTGTTCGGCGAGGACCTCGAGCGGATCCTGCCGGTCGTCGGCCCAGGCAACTCAGACTCGGCGACGTTCGACAACGTGCTCGAGCTGCTGATGCTCGCCGGGCGCTCGCTGCCGCAGGCGGCGATGATGATGATCCCCGAGGCCTATCGCGACCGCGAGGACCTGCCCGACGAGCTGAAGGGGTTCTACGCCTTCCACTCGTGCCTGATGGAGCCGTGGGACGGCCCCGCCTCGGTTGCCTTCACCAACGGGCGCATCGTCGGCGCGACACTCGACCGCAACGGTCTGCGCCCCGGACGCTGGGTTGAGACGACCGACGGCCACGTCGTGCTCGGCTCGGAGTCGGGTCTGCTCGACATCCCGCCGGAGCAGGTGCGCCGCCTCGGGCGGCTGCAGCCGGGCAAGCTGTTCCTCGTGGACCTAGAGCGGGGCCGCATCGTCGAGGACGAGGAGGTCAAGCGCGAGGTCGCCGGCCGCCGGCCCTACGGCGAGTGGTACGCGCGCAACGCCGTGCCCTTCTCCACGCTGCCGGCCTCCAGCGAAGTGACGATCTCCGATCAGCCGCTGCACCTGCGCCAGCGCGCCTTCGGCTACACCCAGGAGGATCTCCGCGTGCTGCTCGCGCCGATGGCGATCGACGCGACGGAGCCGATCGGCTCGATGGGCAACGACCTCGCGCTCGCCGTGCTCTCCGACCAGGCGCCGCCGCTGTTCTCCTACTTCAAGCAGCTGTTCGCGCAGGTCACCAACCCGCCGATCGATCCGATCCGCGAGGAGATCGTGATGAGCCTCGCCACCAGCCTCGGCAACGAGCGCAACCTGCTCGAAGAAACCCCCGAGCACGCCCACAAGCTGCTGCTCAACCAGCCGATCCTGCTCAACCGCGAGCTCGAGACGCTGCGCCATGTCGAGCACGACGTGTACGCGGCGCGAACGATCGACAGCACGTGGCCCGTCGCCGAGGGAGTCGCCGGGATGGCGACGGCGATCGAGCGCGTCTGCCGCCAGGCCCGCGAGGCGATCGCCGAGGGCATCAACATCCTGATCATCTCCGACCGTCTGCTCGGGCCGCGGCGGGCGCCGATACCCTCGCTGCTGGCCGTCGCGGCGGTCCACAACCACCTCGTGCGCGAGGGCACCCGCCTGCGCGCGGGCCTGATCCTCGAGTCGGGCGAGCCACGCGAGGTCCATCACTTCGCGACGCTGATCGGCTACGGGGTCAGCGCGATCAACCCCTACCTGCTGCTCGAGTCGCTCGACAAGATGGTGCTCGAAGGGCGCCTCACGCGCTCCTCGGCGGCCGGGCAGGAGCAGCCGCTGGGCGCCGAGCAGGCCGCCCAGAACCTCGTCAAAGCGATCGGCAAAGGACTGCTCAAGACGATCTCCAAGATGGGCATCTCGACGATCGAGTCCTATCGCGGCGCGCAGATCTTCGAGGCTGTCGGCCTCGAGCGCGAGCTGATCGACACCCACTTCACGGGCACCGCATCGCGCATCGGCGGGATCGGGCTGGACGTGCTCGCGGCCGAGGCGCTCGAGCGTCACGCGCGCGCCTATCCCTCCCCCCAGGCGGACCTGCTGCCGGTCGGAGGCGTGTATGCGTGGCGGCGCGACGGCGAGCACCACATGTGGAACCCGGAGACGATCGCGCTCGTCCAGCACGCCGTGCGAGCTGGCGGCGGCCCCGGCGAGGCGAGCGAAGCGAGCGTCTCCCGGTTCGCCGACGACGTGACCGCCGCGCTGACGGGGGACCGCGAGGCAAACGAGGCCGTCCGCGCGAGTCCCGCGTTCGCGAAGTACCGCGAGTACGCCGAGGCTGTCAACGACGACGCCGCGCGGCGCGCCACGCTGCGTGGCCTGCTGAAGATCGGCACCGCAGACTCCAACGGCGGGGGCATCGCGATCGAGGAGGTCGAGCCCGCGAGCGAGATCGTCAAGCGCTTCTGCACCGGCGCGATGAGCCTCGGCTCGATCTCGCGCGAGGCGCACGAGACGCTCGCGATCGCGATGAACCGCCTCGGCGGACGCTCGAACACCGGCGAGGGGGGCGAGGACCCCTCGCGCTTCCTGCCCGACGCCAACGGCGACCGCCGACGCTCGGCCATCAAGCAGGTCGCCTCGGGTCGCTTCGGCGTCACGATCCACTATCTCGTGAACGCGGATGAGCTGCAGATCAAGATGGCGCAGGGCGCCAAGCCGGGAGAGGGCGGGCAGCTTCCCGGCGACAAGGTCGACGAGTACATCGGCTCGATTCGCCACACGACGCCCGGTGTCGGGCTGATCTCGCCGCCGCCGCACCACGACATCTACTCGATCGAGGACCTCAAGCAGCTGATCTACGACCTGCGCTGCGCGAACCCGAAGGCGCAGGTGTCGGTCAAGCTCGTCTCGGAGGTGGGCGTGGGCACGGTCGCGGCGGGCGTGTCGAAGGCCAACGCCGACCGCGTCCTGATCGCCGGGCACGACGGCGGCACCGGCGCCTCGCCGCTGTCCTCGATCCAGGCCGCCGGAGTCCCCTGGGAGATCGGCCTGGCCGAGACCCAGCAGACGCTCCTGCTCAACGACCTCCGCGGTCGCATCATCGTGCAGACCGACGGGCAGCTGAAGACGGGCCGCGACGTGGTGATCGCCGCGATGCTCGGCGCCGACGAGATGGGCTTCTCGACTGCGCCCCTGATCGCGACCGGCTGCATCATGATGCGGGCCTGCCACTTGAACACGTGCCCCGTGGGCATCGCCACGCAGGACCCGGAGCTGCGCAAGCGCTTCCGGGGCACCCCCGAGCACGTCGTCAACTTCTTCTTCTTCGTCGCCGAGGAGGTGCGCGAGATACTCGCCTCGCTGGGACTGCGCTCGCTCGATCAGGCGATCGGTCGCGTGGACCTGCTCGGCGTCGCCGATGCCGTCGAGCACTGGAAGGCGCGGGGCGTCGACCTGACGCACATCCTCACGCACATCGAGCGTCCCGCGGACGCACCCCGGCGACGCGTCGAAGCTCCGCCCGAGGTGCTCGCCGACGCGCTCGACTGGCAACTCGTGGAGCGCTCGAAGCCGGCGCTCGAAAGGCGCGAGTCCGTCACGCTCGCGCTCGAGATCCGCAACCGCAACCGCTGTGTCGGCGGAATCCTCTCGAGCCACATCGCCGAGCGCTGCGGCGCCGCGGGTCTCGCGGAGGACTCGATCGTCGTCGACTTCGAAGGTTCCGCCGGCCAGAGCTTCGCCGGCTGGCTGGCGCCCGGCGTCACGTTCACGCTGCGCGGCGACGCCAACGACTACGCCGGCAAGGGCCTTTCCGGTGGCGTCTTCGCAATTCGCCCCCGCGAGGGCATGAGCGAGGGCTTCGTCGCGGAGCGCAACGTGATCGTCGGGAACACCGTTCTCTACGGTGCGACCGAGGGGCGCGCCTTCTTCCGCGGCCTCGCCGGTGAGCGCTTCGCCGTGCGCAACTCCGGCGCGAGCGCCGTCGTGGAGGGCGTCGGCGACCACGGCTGCGAGTACATGACCGGCGGACGGGTCGTCGTCCTCGGCCCCACGGGGCGCAACTTCGCCGCCGGGATGAGCGGCGGCGTCGCCTACGTGCTCGACGAGAATGGCGAGTTCGCGGCGCGCTGCAACATGGGCATGGTCGGCTTCGAAGAGCCCTCGGCGGCCGACGCGCTCGAGCTGCGGGCGCTCGTCGAAGAGCACCACGCGCGCACCGACTCGCCGGTCGCCGCACGCGTGCTAGCCGCGTGGGAGGAACTGCTCGGCCGCGGAGCCTTCGTGAAGGTGATGCCGCACGACTACAAGCGCGTGCTGAGCGAACGCGGCGAGGAAGAGGAGCTCGCGGCACGCGCCGCGGAGAACGGCGCGGTGAGCCTGCGCGGGCCACTCGACGCGGTCGGCGAGACGGGAGCCTGATGGGGAAGCTGGGGGGCTTCCTGCAGATCGAGCGCCGCGGCGTCCCGCACCGGGACCCGCTCGAGCGCTCCCACGACTTCCGCGAGTTCCAGCTGCACCGCCCCGTCGAGGAGCTCCGCGAGCAGGGTGCGCGCTGCATGGACTGCGGCGTGCCCTTCTGCCACAACGGTTGCCCGCTGGGCAACCTGATCCCCGACTGGAACGATCTCGTCTACCGCGACCGCTTCGAGGACGCGATCGCCCAGCTGCACGCGACGAACAACTTTCCCGAGTTCACCGGACGCCTGTGTCCCGCGCCGTGCGAGGCGGCGTGCGTGCTCGAGATCCGCGAAGGCGATGCCGTCACGATCAAACAGATCGAGCACGCGATCATCGACCGGGCGTGGTCGGAGGGCTGGGTCGTCCCGCAACCGCCGAGCCCGCGGCGCGAAACGGGCCGGGCGGTGGCCGTCGTCGGCTCCGGCCCCGCGGGCATGGCGGCAGCCCAGCAGCTGCGCAGGGCAGGACACGACGTGACGCTGTTCGAGCGCGACGAGGCGATCGGCGGCCTCGTTCGCTTCGGCGTGCCCGACTTCAAGATCGAGAAGACAGTCGTGCAGCGGCGCGTCGAGCAGCTGATCGCCGAGGGCGTAGAGGTGCGATGCGGCGTCGACGTCGGCAGCGATGTGGGCGTCGAGGAGCTGCGCGAGCGCTTCGACGCGGTCGTGCTCGCCACCGGCTCGCGCGTCCCCCGCGAGCTCCCCGTTCCGGGGCGGGAGCTCGACGGGGTGCACTTCGCGATGGAGTACCTCTACCAGCGCAACCGCTGGGTCGCGCGCGAGCTCGGTCCTGCGCCGACCGTCCCCCAGCCGCCGGCCGGCACAGAGATCACCGCCCGTGGCAAGGACGTGGTCGTGATCGGCGGCGGCGACACCGGCGCGGACTGCGTCGGCAATGCGTTGCGCGAGGGCGCGCGCTCGATCGTCCAGCTCGAGCTGCTGTCGGAGCCTCCTCCGCAGCGACCCGATGAGCGCACGCCCTGGCCCGAGTGGCCGCTGAAGTACCGGCTCAGCTACGCGATGGAGGAGGCACGAGAGCTGCGGGTCGGCGAGCAGGACTACTCAATCGCGACGACCGCCTTCACGGGCCGGGACGGGCGCCTGACCGGCCTGAGCGTCGCGCAGGCCGCCCCCGAGCCGCCGTTCGCGCCGGTCGCCGGAACCGAGCGCGACCTGCCCGCGCAGCTGACGCTGCTGGCGATGGGCTTCCTGCACCCCGAGCAGGGCCTGCTCGACCAGCTCGGCGTGGAGAAGGACCGGCGCGGCAACGTGCGCGCGGTCACGCCCTACACGACGTCCGTCGACGGGGTGTTCGCGGCCGGCGATGCGCGGCGAGGCCAGTCGCTGATCGTGTGGGCCATCAACGAGGGCCGGCAGTGCGCGCGGATGGTCGACCGCTACCTCTCGGGCCTGGGCGGCGATGGCGCCGATGTACGCCACGACGATGGCCTGGCGGGCCACGCCGACGCCGACCAGGGGCCGGAGGGTCCGCCGCAGCACGTCGGTCCAGGGGTCCCCGCGGGCTAGCTACCCTGGGGCGCATGGACGCCCGCCCCTCCCTCTCCTGAGCCCGATGCCGACCTTCTGCCGCCACAACCGGTTCGTGGACCGCTGCCCGATCTGCAGCAAGACGCTGCCCGGCAACGAGCCGGCAGCGGCGACGCCGCGGGGCCGCGCCGGCGTCGCGCGCCGCAGCGGCGAGGCCGGGGTGCGGCGCTCCCGTGGCCAGGGGTTGCACGTGCGCCGTGAGGGTCGGGCGGTCGAGGACGGCTACCGCTCGGTGCTCGCGCCGGGCCTGCGCGCCTCGGCAGATGCCGAGCGCCTGGCCTCCGAGATCGCCTTCTCCAGCGCGCGCCTCGCGGGGCTCGCTCTCGACCCGCAGGGGAGCTACCTGCGCGCCCGCGAGGCCGCGGCCGACGGGGACATCGAGCGCGCCACCTGGGCCTGCTTCCTGCTCGCCTACCTCTCCCCGGCCGAGGGCGAGGAGCCGTTCGCGGCCGTCGAGACGGTGCTCGAGGCCGCGCCCTCGCCGTCGCCTCTCGGCGCGGAGCTCGACCCGCTGCTCGACGGGCTGACGCTCGGCCCGCGCAGCTCCCACCGGCAAGGCAGCGGAGCACGCACCCTTCGTGCGTACGCCCAGTGGGCCGAGCGCTCGGGCGGCACCGCCGGGCAGCGTGCCGTCTTCACGGGCGACCATGCATGGCCCCCCGACCGGCGCTTCGCCCGGATCTTCGAACGTCTCGCCCTGCCGGGTCTCACACGCCCCGCCCGCTACGAGATGCTCGTCACGCTCGGCCGCCTCGGCCTGTACGAGCTGAGAGCCGACTCCCTGCAGCTCGCTTCGGCCGACGGCGAGGACACCACGGCCCTGGCCGCCAAGCGCGTCTTCGGGATCGGCGACCCGCTG
>DASYFR010000015.1:0-1908 GCA_036498325.1 Solirubrobacteraceae bacterium | reverse complement strand
ACTGTGGCGAGCACCGAGATCGCGACCTCCGGGCACATCGGCATGAAGATCGCCACCCGATCGCCGGGTCGCACGCCGAGCTTGCGCAGCGCTCCGGCCAGGCGGCAGACCTGCCGATCGAGCTCACCGTAGGTCAGCGTGCGCACCTCGCCGGGCTCGCCCTCCCAGATCACGGCGGGCTTGTCATGGAACGCGCCGTCACGGTGCCGGTCGAGGCAGCTCTGCACGATGTTCATGCGGCCGCCGACCCACCACTTCGCCCACGGCTTGCCCTGGGAGAGATCCACCACCCTGTCGTAATGCCGGTAGAAGGCGATGTCGATGTCCTTGATCGCGGCGTCCCAGAACCACTCGAGATCACGGTCTGCACGCTCGAGCAGCTCACCGAAGGTCGCGATGCCGTGCTGGTTCATGAAGCGCTTGAGGCGGCTGCGCTCGATGACCTCGGGGCTCGGCTCCCAGATCACATCGCCTATGACAACGGGTTGCACGCGTCTATTGTCTCCACACGATGAGCGGGCTGCCCGAGGACTTCGTCGAGAGGCTCGCCCGCGTGCTGGAGCCGGGTTCGCGTGTGGCCGCCGCCGAGATCATCGAAGCTGCGACCAGGCTCGACGACGAGGGCCTCCGGATTTTTCTCGAGCTCTTTGCGGCGCGCGTCCGCGCCTCGGTGGCCCCCGTCAGGAGCCGCGAGCTTAAGGAGTTCCTCCAGACCGCCGAGCGCTCCCGTGGCGGGCCGCCAGCCGCTCCTTGATCCGCTCCGCCTCCTGCAGCAGGTCCCAGTAGTTCGCCCACGCGGCAACGGCGACGGCCACTGCGAGGTGCGCCTTGAAACGCTCCCGGGCCGCGCGCACCGCCTGCTGGTGCGCGTAGCACCAGCGGTCCCATCCGCGCTCCACGGTGCTGTCGATCAGCGAGAGCCACTCGCTCTCGTCGGCTGAGCCGGACGGCCCGGGGAGGGCCAGCACCTTCCACTTCCGGTCCTCGCGGACGACGGTGACCAGGGGCTGGCCGCTGGGCCGTCCGACGTGGCGGTTCGGCCGCGGGATGTTCGGGTTGGCCGCCATGAGCCGCTGCTGTACGGCGAACACGAGCTCGTGCGCCGCGTCAAGGGTTGCCGGCGGAACTGGGGGATGGCGGCGGCCAAGCCGGGCCTGCAGCGCGTGAATCGCCTCCCGGAGCTCGGCCGGGGCCTCCGAGCGGTCGTCGAGCCGCAGGAGCTCGAGGTCATCGAGCAGCGCGTCGGACTCCGCGAGCATGGACTTGCGTCGCGACTCGGTCTCTACAGTCCTGTCTCGCTCGATCGTCGCGGTGGCCATGCGAGCACAATAGCCATCGCGGGGCGGTTGTCAAGCATTCCTTTACATGGTGGCTGAGCCTTAACAGGCAGGGTTGTGGCGCTGCCTGTGCGCGCCTAGCTTTCGCGGCGACATGAAACGCTGGTTGACCGCCGCCATCGCGCTCGCCGTCAGCGGCGCGGTCAGCGCTGCACTGCTGATCGCCTCGAACCCCTCGCGTGACGCTGTCGGTGTGCTGGCGGCCGCGCAAGACGTGCCCGCTGGCACGACCCTGTTCCCGGGCTCCATCGCCGTGGTTCGAATCAACGCCACGGTGAGTCGCGCGCTCCTCTTCTCGCCGGGAGATCAGGCGGCTTTGACTGGTCTTCGCACCACCCACAACCTGCTTTCTGGGCAGCTCATCCAGCGCAGCGATGTCACCGTTTCGCCCGGCGACCGGCGCTTGGTCTTTTTGCCGCTGAAGGATGTTCCGGCGGTCGCGCCGGGATCGCACGTCGACCTCCTCCTGATCACTGGACCGACCGCGCAGCCCAGCGTCCAGGTGTTCGCTACCGGTGTCGAGGTGCGCGACTCCACGTCCGCGGGCCTCGTCGTCGTCGTGGCGGCGGAC
>DASYFR010000014.1:0-14210 GCA_036498325.1 Solirubrobacteraceae bacterium | reverse complement strand
GTGATCATGTTCTTGACGTAGTCGGCGTGACCGGGGCAGTCCACGTGCGCGTAGTGACGGTTCTCCGTCTGGTACTCGACGTGGGAGGTGGCGATCGTGATCCCGCGTTCCTTCTCCTCGGGCGCGTTGTCGATCTCCGCGAAGGTGCGGGCTTCCGCGCCCCCGTGCTCGGCCAGGACCGTGGTGATGGCAGCGGTCAGCGTCGTCTTGCCATGGTCGATGTGACCGATGGTCCCGACGTTGACGTGCGGCTTGTCGCGCTCGAACTTCTCCTTCGCCACTTTATGCTCACTCCTGTATCGACTTGTATGTCCGCCTCTATGGAGGCGAACCTCAGAAATCTATCTAACTGCGGTTCTCATTGACTGCCGGTGCTGCCTTGCGCTCCCGGGGCCGCCCGTCCGCCGTTGGCGCCTAGGCCGGGACGGGCTCTCCCGTCCGCTGTTCGACGATCTTCTCGGCGATGTTCGGCGGGACCTCCTCGTAGGCCTCGAACTGCATCGTGTACGTGGCCCGCCCCTGCGTGTTGGAGCGCAGGTCGGTGGCGTAGCCGAACATCTCGCTCAGCGGCACACGCGCGGTGACCGCCAGCGCGTTGCCGCGCCGCTCCTGGCCCTCGACGCGTCCGCGACGGCGGCTGAGGTCGCCGATGACGTCGCCGAGGAAGTCCTCGGGGGTGACGACCTCGACCGCGAAGATCGGCTCGAGCAGGACGGGCTTGGCGCGCTTGGCCGCCTCTTTGAAGGCCAGCGAGCCGGCTACTTTGAAGGCGATTTCCGACGAGTCCACATCGTGGTACTTGCCGTCGACGAGCGTCACGCGCAGGTCGACCATCGGGTAGCCCGCCTTGACGCCGTTGTCGAGCGCCTCTTCGATCCCCTTCTTGACGGCGGGGATGTATTCGGAGGGGATGTTCCCGCCCTTGATCTTGTTGATGAACTCGAAGCCCTCGCCGGGCGCCGGCTCGAGGTTGATGAAGACGACGCCGAACTGGCCCGAGCCGCCGGTCTGGCGGACGAACTTCCCTTCGATCTTCTCGACCGACCCGCGCACGGTCTCGCGGTAGGAGACTTGGGGGCGCCCGACGTTGGCTTCGACGCCGAACTCGCGCTTCATGCGGTCGACGAGCACCTCGAGGTGGAGCTCGCCCATGCCGGAGATCTCAGTCTGTCCGGTCTCCTCGTTGGTGCGCACCTGGAAGGTCGGGTCCTCCTCGGCGAGGCGGCCTAGGGCGACCGACATCTTCTCCTGGTCGACCTTCGTCTTGGGCTCGACCGCGACCTTGATGACGGGCTCGGGGAAGATGATGTTCTCGAGGTGGATCGGGTGCTCGGGGACAGCGAGGGTGTCGCCGGTGATGACCTGCTTGATGCCGACGGCGGCGGCGATGTCGCCGGCGAAGACCTCCGTGACCTCCTCGCGCTCGTTGGCGTGCATCATCAGGATTCGCCCGATCCGCTCGGTGCGCCCGCTGCCCACATTGAGCACCTTCGCGCCCGCCTCGAGATGGCCGGAGTAGACGCGGAAGTAGGTGAGCTTGCCGACGTAGGGGTCGGCGGCGATCTTGAAGGCGAGCGCCGCGAACGGCTCGGAGTCATCCGCCTTGCGGACGACCTCGCGCTCCTGCTCCTCGCCCTTGATCAGTTCCGTGCCCACGACGGGCGGGACGTCCAGCGGCGAGGGGAGGTAGTCGATGACCGCGTCGAGCAGCGGCTGGACGCCCTTGTTCTTGAACGACGAGCCGCACAGCACGGGCGTCAGCTTGGTCGAAAGCGTCGCCTTGCGGATCGCCTCCTTGAGCACCGCCTCGGGGACCTCGGCCTCCTCGAGGATCAGCTCGAGCAGCGTGTCGTCGTAGTGGGAGACCTCCTCGAGCAGGTGTTCGCGCGCACCGCCGGCCGCTTCGGCGAGGTGCTCGGGGATCTCGACGACGTCCTGTTCCTTGCCCATCTCGTCTTTGTAGACGATCGCTTTCATGGCGACGAGGTCGACGACGCCGAGGAAGTCGCCCTCGGAGCCGATCGGCAGCTGGATCGGCACGGGGTGGGCGGCGAGCCGATCGATCATCGTCTGCACGCCCTTGTCGAAGTCCGCGCCGATGCGGTCCATCTTGTTGATGTAGGCGATCCGCGGCACGTGGTACTTGTCGGCCTGGCGCCAGACGGTCTCCGACTGCGGCTCGACGCCGGCGACGGAGTCGAACAGCGCGATCGCGCCGTCGAGCACGCGCAGCGAGCGCTCGACCTCGACGGTGAAGTCGACGTGCCCGGGCGTGTCGATGATGTTGATGCGGTGATCCTTCCACTGCGCGGTGGTGGCAGCGGAGGTGATCGTGATGCCGCGCTCCTGCTCCTGCTCCATCCAGTCCATCACGGCGGCGCCCTCGTGAACCTCGCCGATCTTGTAGGTGCGCCCCGTGTAGTAGAGGATGCGCTCGGTCGTCGTCGTCTTGCCCGCGTCGATGTGGGCCATGATCCCGATGTTGCGGGTGTTTTGGAGTGAGAACTTACGTGGCATGGGTGAGGATCCGAGGTCGGGCTTGGAGGGCGTTTGCGGGCAAAAAAATGGGCCCCTCGGGCCCACGCGCGCAGCTGGTCTGGTGTGGACCGGTCCGCGTCGTTATCTGCTCGAGGTCTCCATCGGTTGTTTGCGAGTTCGCGGGAGAAGCATGCCTACGCCGCGCCAACCCGCGACGCGTGGCCGACTATAGCAGAGCAATTCTCACTCCTGAGGGGGCTGCGAAGCCGATTTCGGGGCGCTCGCGAAGGGTTCCTCGGGGCCCGGCGCGGGGGTCTCCTCGACCATTGCGCCGAGCCGCTCGAGCACGCTCGTGGCCGCCTTCAGCTGCTCGCCGTCGAGGCCGGCGAGGGCCCGCTCCCAGCGCTCCTTCCAGGCCGTCCGCTTGGCCTCGATCCGGCTGCGCCCCTGCTCGGTCAGGCGCGAGACGACGACGCGGCGGTCGCTGTCCGAACGCACGCGTTCGACGTGGCCGCAGTCGGCCAGGTGGTCGAGCATCTGGGTCACCGTGCCCGGCGTCAGGCCGGCGGCGGCGGCGAGCTCGCCGGCGGCCAGCTCGCCGCGCTCGTGCAGCGCGAGGAGCAGCTCGAACTGAGCGTGGCTGAGCGCACCGGCGGCGAGGTGGGTGTCGCGTCCGCGCACGCGGCTGAGGCTGCGAAAAACGCGACGAAAGGCCGCTGCGAGCTCGGAGATCTGCGCGTCGCGGGGCTCGCCCGGACCGGCCTCGGACCTCTCCGCGGTGGCGGGCGCGCCCGGCATCGGCCGTTGCCCGCCTACCCGCCGAGCGGCTCGATGGCCGCCTCGGCATTCGCGGCCGCGCGGCTGGTCCTCGCGGGCCGCTCGGCGCGCAGCAGCACCAGACATGGGATCAGCGAGACGACACAGATGCCGAACGACCACCAGTAGGCCTTGTCGAATGCGCTCGCCAGATGCGCAGGCGAGGGCGCGTGGCCACTCGCGCGCTGGAGCACGACCGCCAGCACGGCCGTCCCGATCGCGCCGCCGATGCGCTGCAGCACGTTCAGCTGCGGCGTCGCGTCGGAGAGCTGGTTGGGGCGCAGCGAGGCGAACGCGGCGGTCATCGCGGGCATGAAGGAGAAGCCGATGCCGACGCCGCGCAGCACGAGCACGAGCGAGATCGAGACGAACGAGGTGCTGGTGCCGACGAATGCCAGCGGGATCGTGGCCAGCGACAGGATGCTCACGCCCGCGAGCGCCACGCGGCCGCCCCCGAAGCGCTGGCTGAGGCGTCCGCTGAGTGGCATCACGAGCAGCATCCCGAGCCCCTGCGGCCCCGTCAGCAGGCCGGTCGCGATGACGCTCTCGTGGCGAACCTCCTGGTAGTAGTAGGGCACCAGGATCATTGCCCCGAACAGCGCCGCGCCGAGCCCGAACGTCGTCAGCGAGGCGGCGCCGAAGATCCTGTTGGCATACAGGCGCACGTCCAGCAGCGGGTGCTCGACGCGCAGGGCGTGCCAGCAGAACCCTCCCGCGAGCAACACGCCCGCGACAATCGGCCAGACGACGATCGGTGCCGTCAGGCTGCTGTTGCTGCCGAGCTGGCTGAGCCCGTAGACGAGCACGCTGGAGGCGGTCGAGAGCAGCGCCAGCCCGACGACGTCCAGACGGCCGGCCGCGCCCGACTCGGTCTCGGGCAGCACGCGCCAGGCGAGTGCGAACGCGACGACGCCGACGGGCAGGTTGACGAGGAAGATCCACGACCAATGGAGGTTCTGCAGGATCACGCCGCCGACGACGGGTCCGAGGATCGGCGCGAGCATCGCCGGCATCGAGACGATCCCCATCACCCGACCCATCCGCTGCGGCCCGGCGACCTGGGCCATGATCAACTGGCCCACGGGCATGATCATGCCGCCGCCGGCGCCCTGGAGCACGCGGAAGAGCACGAGCGAGGTCGTCGATGCTGCCACCGCGCAGAGCGCCGAGCCGACCGTGAAGAGAACCAGCGAGACCATGTAGACGCGCTTGGCGCCGTAGCGGCGGGCCGCCCAGCCCGTCACGGGGATCACGGCGGCGAGCGAGAGCAGGTAGCCGGTGACGACCCATTGGATCTGCGAGATAGAGCTGTGCAGGTCGTGGCCGAGCGTGCGCAGCGCGACGTTGACGATCGTCGTGTCGAGGATCGACATGATCATCCCGAGGATCACCACGCCGGCGATCTTCCAGACGTGTGACTCGATGCGATCGCTCGCGGCGGGTGAGTGAGCGGAGGTCCCGGGGCCAGTCATTCGGTACCTAAACTTTAGGTACCGAATCTTTTTCTGTCAAGCCGATCGCTCGGCCGGTGCTGCGGCGGAGGAGAGGTTAATCTGCTCGCGTGCTCGGCAGCGTTCACACGATCTCGCTCCTCGTCATTCTCTGCCTGTACTTCTTGCCGGCGATCGTCGCGCTGACCCGGAAGGTCCGCCACCAGGGCAGCGTCGTGGTCATCAACCTGTTCCTCGGATGGACCTTCATCGGCTGGGTCGTCGCGCTCGCGATGGCCTGCCGCACGCGGACCAACTAAGAAGGTCTCGCGACACGCACCCCTCCGGGGCAGTGGCAGGGAGCAAAGTGCGCTTCCCGCCTGCGTCAGCGGAAAGCGGGACGGGGATCAAGCGAGGCAAGGACGCAGTGAGCGAAGTGTGCTCCGCACACGAGCGATCGAGGACGCAGTATCGCGCCGGTCCTCGTCCCGCTTTCTACCAGCGGTAGTGGGCGAAGGCCTTGTTGGCCTGCGCCATGCGGTAGATGTCGTCCTTGCGCTTGTAGGCGCCACCCTGCTGGGAGACGGCATCCATCAGCTCGTTGGCGAGGCGCTGGGCCATCGTCTTCTCGCGGCGCTGGCGAGCGAACTCGACGAGCCAGCGGACGGCGAGCGTGCGGGCACGCTGGCCGGGGACCTCGACGGGGACCTGGTAGGTCGCGCCGCCGACGCGGCGCGAGCGGACCTCGAGCGAGGGGGTGAGCGTGCGGATCGAGACCTCGAGGGTCTCGAGCGGCTCTTTGTCGCTGCGCTCGCCGATGATCGCGAGGGCGTCGTAGACGATCTTCTCGGCCGTCGACTTCTTGCCGTCGAGCATCACCTTGTTGATGACCTGCTGAACCAGTTTCGAGCGGTGAATGGAGTCCGGCTCGACGGGCCGGATCTGGGCGGCTGCGCGACGGGGCATGGGGCTACTTTTTCTTCACGCCGTACTGCGAGCGGGCCTTCTTGCGGTCGCTCACGCCTGCCGCGTCGAGCGTGCCGCGGACAACCTTGTAGCGAACACCCGGAAGATCCTTGACGCGTCCTCCGCGGACGAGCACGACGGAGTGCTCCTGCAGGTTGTGTCCCTCGCCGGGGATGTAGGCGGTCACCTCGATCGAGCCGGAGATGCGCACGCGGGCAACCTTGCGCAGCGCGGAGTTCGGCTTCTTCGGGGTCGTCGTGTAGACGCGGGTGCAGACGCCCCGCCGCTGCGGTGCGGCGACCTTCTTCTTGCGTCCCTTGCCGGACTTCAGCCCGGGGGTCGCAAGCTTCTTCTTGGGCGTCACGCGCCCTCTGCGCACCAGTTGTGAGGTCGTCGGCATTCGGGCGCTGATGCTAGCAGCGCTAGGCGGCCTGAGCCACGCCGGCTGCGCGGATCGGCGCCGGCATCAGCGCCGAGGCAACGATCACGAGCACGAAGGCGAGTGCCTGCAGCGTCACACCGAGCGGGCTCGCGGCCATCGGATCGCCGAACACGATGATCCCACCGGCGATGCCGGCGATGTTCGCGGCGGTGCCGGTGACGGCGATCACGGGGACGGCCTCGCCGTCCTGCAGGCCACGCGCGGAGGAGTAGAAGGCGACGACCGAGGCGAGCACGGCGACGAGCAGCCAGGGGCTGAGCAGCAGGCCGAGGAGGCCGTGGCCTCCGGCGATGCCCGTGAGCGCCTTGATCGCGGTGTCGGACACGCCGAAGAGGATGCCCGAGGCGGCGCCGAGCATGATTCCGTGGTGCTCGACCGGGCCGCCCATGCGGGGACCCATGATCAGGAGGCCGCCGAGGCCGAAGAGACCGGCCTCGAAGGAGATCATCGCCGCGTCGGAGAAGTGCGAGTGCGAGCCGTGCAGCGTGGGCAGCGTGAGCCCGAGCAGCACCAGGCCGGCGGCGGTCAGCGTCAGTCCGATCCACTGGCGGCGTCCGACCTCGAAGCCGAACATGCGCTCGGCCATCACGGCGATGAACACGACGCCGGCTGCGAGCGAGACCTGCACCACGGACATCGGCGCGAGCGCCAGCGCGGCGACGTGCAGGCCCCAGCTGCCCGTCGCGATCAGCATGCCGAGGGCGAACAACCTCGAGGAGTACAGGCGCCGCGCTGAGCGCAGCGGGTGCATGACCTGCACCTTCGGCACCGAGTTGGCGCCCTTGTACTTGTAGAAGAAGCCCAGGTTCGCCACGAAGGCGCAGGCGAGGGCAAGGAGTATTCCGAGATCGAGAGTCATAGTTGAGACTTGCGGGAGCTGGTTGATCTCTCGGCCGAGAGGAGGCGGTGCTTTACTCCACGAAGGCGGCCTAGGCGGATCAACCGTCCGGAGAGAGTACCCGTCCTTACCTGTATGACACCTAAAGAGCGCGTCGGAGGCGAAACGCCGGCCGCGGGCAGGCCGCTGCTGATGGTCGACATCGACGGGGTCATCTCGCTGTTCGCCCGCGCCGGGGAGGTGCCTGGGCACGGCTCGGTCGAGGGGTCCTTCCATTCGATCGAAGGCATACCGCACTTCCTTTCGGCCACCGCCGCCGCACACCTGCTTGTCCTCGCGGGAGCCTTCGAGCTCGTCTGGGCGAGCGGCTGGGAGGAGCGCGCCAACGAGCATCTCCCCCACCTGCTCGACGTCCCGCCGGCCCTGCCGTTCCTGCGTTTCGCCCGCGCCGTCGGGCGCGCAAACGCCCATTGGAAGCTCGATGCGATCGACGCGTATGCCGCTGGACGCGCGCTTGCATGGATCGACGACGCCTTCAACCCGGCCTGCCACGCGTGGGCGCAGGCGCGCCCTGCGCCCACGCTGCTCGTCCAGACCGAGCCCGAGCGTGGCCTGACGGCCACCGAGGCGGGCGTGCTGGAGGAGTGGGCGCGGGGACTCGCGACGCCGAGCTAGGTCGCGCGCCGTCCGCGCCCGCGCGCTCGCCGGATCGGCCGCGAGCGCCGTGCACCCGGCGCGGCCCGCGGGTCACAGGCTCACGCGCAGCGGCTCGGAGATGCTCGCGCCGGCCGACCCGGCGCCCGGGAACAGCGCCCGCAGCCAGCTGGCGCCGGACACGCCGGGAAAGCCGGCGGGCGCCGCGAAGCGCCCCTGCGCGTCGCTGGTGAGCTGCGCAAGCGGCTGCTCCTGGACAGCTTCGCCCTTCCTCGCGACGCGCCGCACCTGCAGCTGGACCGGGGCCCCGGCGATCGGCGTTCCGTCGAGCAACGCAACCGTGCCGGTGAGCATGGCGGGCACGCCCGGCGCCGGCGGCGCGGGGGTCGTGGCGGGCGCGGGAGTGCCGGCCGGCGACGGTTCGGCGGGCGTCCCGGGCGCGGGGGCGCCCGGCGCAGGCGTCGCAGGCGCAGGCGCACCCGGCGTCGCCGCGACGTAGGCGAGCGTCACGCGCACGGGCTCGAGCGCCAGGCGGTGAACGCCCGCACGCAGCGCTGGCAGCTCGCCGTAGAGGATGTTGCCCGGGCAGTCCGTCGTGTCGGCGTCGCGATGGCCGGCGATCCGTGGCAGCGACACGCGGGCGCGGGCGGGGAAGCGGCTGTAGACGGCGCCGGCAGGGTTGACGCGGACCGTCACCCGTCCCTGCGAGGGGACGCCGTGGAGTGACAGCTTCCACGCGAGCAGGCGTTCGAGCGTTCTCCGCGCGGGCGTGGAGATCGGGACGCTCATGAACGAGCCGAGCACCGCGACGCCGCTCGAGACGAGGTTGTAGCCGCCGGCGTGGGCGCCGACGACGGGCTCGTCGATGCCGCCGGCGCGCGCCTCGAAGACGCGTCCGAACAGGTCGATGACGAAGTTGTAGCCGATGTCGTTCCAGCCGTTGACGTAGCGGTGGAAGGCGAAGATCGCGCGCAACATCGCGGGAACCTCCGCGGCGAGGTATCCGTTGGGGTTCTCGGTGTGGTGGACGAACGCCATCTGCACGGAGCCGTAGGCGGGGGTGACGCCCGGATGGGCGACGCCCTGCGCCCAGGCTCGCCGCGCGATGATCGCGGGCTGTCCCGCCCCGGCCGCGAGCACGGGCGTGGCGCTCGGCAGGGCGGCGGCGTTGGCCAGCGGACCGAGCGCGAGCACCTGGCGGCGCGCGCCGAGCCCGGCGCTGACGTCGACCAGATGCAGGCGCACGTCGCTGAGCGGGCCGCTCGAGCGCAGCTGCACGGCGCTCGCGCCGCCGGTCCAGACGGGGTCGCCGATGTTGCCTGAGCCCGGCGCCCCGGCGTCGGGACCGTGGCCGTGAGCTCCGCCCGCCACCCATGCGCTCCAGCGGCCGCCCGACGCGCGAAAGCGCAGCTGCAGGCCGGTGGCGGAGCCGCCCGCCCACTGCACGCCGACGAGATCTGCGGGCGCGGCGAGCTCGACCGTGACCGCCCGCCGCCCGAGCTGACCGACGCGCCGTTCGGACAGCCGCGGGGGCGACGGCCCGCCGAGCGCCGCAAGCACCGCTCCCGGTCGCGTCAGGCCGCCGGCCAGCGCGCCGGCGCCGGCGGCGAGCAGGGACCTGCGCGTCAACGCGCGTGCGCTCATCAGGGCGCAAGAACACCACGTTCGCGCCGCGCTCGCGCCGCTCGGCGGTGAGAATCCTCTCAGTCGCGTCGTGCAGGTGGGAAAGCTGGCGTCTGCGAGCGGGCCCGGGTACGCTCTGCTGGTGGCCGACGTGGTGTCACGCGAAGGCATTCTGCAGGCGGCGCGCGAACTCGTCGTGCTGGTCGCCGTGCTCGTGTTCTTCATCTGGGTCGGCTACCGGCTGATGCGCGAAGGTCACCGCTGAGCCACGGCTGACGGGCCCGCCGCGCGGGCGCTCGGCGCGGCGGCTGCGCACCCGGGCGAACGGTCCGGGGCCCCGCTACGAGCCGGGGTGGCCCTTGCGAGCCACCCCGGATGATGCGTGGTGTGATGCGAGTGACGGTGCGCGCCCTGTGCGCGCGCGGCCCTACTCCTGCTTGGCGCCGTCCTCGGCGATCTCGAGCTCAGCGAGCTCCTCGGCGAAGCCCGGGTCGGTGCCGCCGGCGCCGATCTTCTCGAGCGAGGCGAGGTCGGCGTCGAACTCCTGGCCGTAGCCGCCACCGAGCGGCTCCCCACCCGACAGGCCGAGCTCGGCAGCGATCTCGTCCTGGTCGAGCAGCCCGACGTCGTCGATCGCGCGGGGCAGCGGCTCGGCCGGTTCGATCTCGATCCGCCGGTAGCGCTTCAGTCCCGTGGCCGCCGGGATCAGCTTGCCGATGATCACGTTCTCCTTGAGGCCGTTGAGGCGGTCGATCTTGCCTTCGAGCGCCGCGTCGGTGAGCACCTTGGTGGTCTCCTGGAAGGAGGCCGCCGAGAGGAAGGAGTCGGTGTTCAGCGACGCCTTCGTGATCCCGAGGATGATGTCCTCGTACTGCGCGCTCTCGCCGCCCTCGGCCGTCACGGCGTCGTTGACCTTGGCGAACTCGAAGCGGTCGACGAACTGCCCCGGCAGGTAGTCGGTGTCGCCCTTCTGGTCGACCCGCACCTTTTTGAGCATCTGCCGGACGATCAGCTCGATGTGCTTGTCGTCGATGTCGACGCCCTGGGACTTGTAGACCTCCTGCACCTCCTTGACGAGGTACTGCTCGGTCTCCGTGCGCCCGCGGATCGCCAGCAGCTCGTGCGGGTAGACCGACCCCTCGTTGAGCTGGCGCCCGGAGGCGATCTTCTCGCCCGTCGCGACGAACAGCCGCGTGCGTCGCGGGAACGCGTGGCGGTGCTCCTCGCCGGCCTCGTCGGTGACGACGACGGTCAGCGCTTTGTCGGTCTCCTCGATCGAGACGACGCCGTCCTGCTCGGCGATTTTCGCGAGGCCCTTCGGGCGGCGCGCCTCGAACAACTCGACGACACGCGGCAGGCCGTGCGTGATGTCGGCGCCGGCGACTCCGCCGGTGTGGAACGTGCGCATCGTCAGCTGCGTGCCGGGCTCGCCGATCGACTGCGCCGCGACGATGCCGACGGCGTCGCCGATCTGGGCCAGCGCCCCGGTCGCCATCGCCCGCCCGTAGCAGGCCTGGCACACGCCGCTCGGTGCCTCGCACTTGAGCACGGAGCGAACGGGCACGCGCACCTCGGTGCCCTTGTCGTGCTCCTCGCGGAACGCCTCGACGATCTCGGCCAGCTCGGCGCGGCCGATTTCCAGGCTCTGCTCGGCCAGCATGCGACC
Source organism: Solirubrobacteraceae bacterium (assembly GCA_036498325.1). Lineage (GTDB taxonomy): Bacteria > Actinomycetota > Thermoleophilia > Solirubrobacterales > Solirubrobacteraceae > Palsa-744. The sequence continues at coordinate 3,297 of DASYFR010000014.1, read as the reverse complement.
GCGCTTGGTCTTGATCGGCTTCGCCGCGATGCGCCCGACGAGTCCTTCGTTCGGTTCGCCGTCGGCCTTGAAGACGACCATTTCGATGTAGTCCTCGGTGCCGCACTCGGCCTCGCGGATGATCACGTCCTGGGCGACATCGACCAGGCGCCTGGTCAGGTAGCCCGAGTCGGCCGTGCGCAGGGCCGTGTCGGCGAGGCCCTTTCGCGCGCCGTGCGTGGAGATGAAGTACTCGAGCACCGACAGGCCCTCCATGAAGTTGGCCTTGATCGGGCGCTCGATGATTTCACCCTTCGGGTTGGCCATCAGCCCGCGCATGCCCGCCAGCTGGCGGATCTGCTTAAAGGAGCCGCGCGCACCCGAGTTGGCCATCATGAAGATCGGGTTGAGGACGTCGAGGTTCTCGATCATCGCCTCGGCGACCTCGTCGGTGGCCGCGTTCCACTGCTCGACGACCGCCTCGTGGCGCTCCTCCTGGGTGATCAGCCCGTCGTCGTACTGGCCGGTGATGTCGCCGACGATCTTGTCGAACTTGTCGAGGATCTCCTGCTTCTCGGGCGGCACCACGACGTCGTTCTTGGAGATCGTGATACCGGCCTGGGTCGCGTACTTGAAGCCCAGGTCCTTGAACGCGTCGAGCACCAGCGAGATCGTCGTCGCGCCATAGGTCTGCACGAGCATGTCGATCAGGCGCGTGGTGTCACGCTTCTTCATCGACTGGTTCACGAACGTGTACTTGGAGGCGTCGAACTCGTCGCCCAGTGCCTCCAACAGCGCCCGCTCGATGCGGTCGTTGTAGATGATCCGCCCGATCGTCGTGAGCACGTGGCCGCCCTCGCGGCCATAGGGGCGGAACTCGGCGACATCGTGCAGCTTGACGACGTTGCCCTCGTAGGAGAGCTCGGCCTCCTGTGCGGTGCGGAACACGTGCGGACGCGGCTCGTGGGTGGCGCGGTCGATCTTCGAGAGCTCCTCGGCCTCGGGACCGTAGGTGAGGTAGTAGGCGCCGAGGATCATGTCCTGCGTCGGCGTCGCCAGCGGCGCGCCGTGCGCGGGACTGAGGATGTTGTTGGAGGAGAGCATCAGGATGCGCGCCTCCGCCTGGGCCTCGGCCGACAGCGGCAGGTGGACGGCCATCTGGTCGCCGTCGAAGTCGGCGTTGAAGGCGTGGCAGACGAGCGGGTGAACCTGGATCGCCTTGCCCTCGACGAGCAGCGGCTCGAACGCCTGGATGCCGAGGCGGTGAAGCGTCGGGGCGCGGTTGAGCAGCACGGGGTGCTCGTGGATGACCTCCTCGAGGACGTCCCAGACCTCGCCGATCATCGAGTCGACCATCTTCTTGGCCGCCTTGATGTTCTGCGCCGACTTGCGCTCGACCAGCCGAGCCATGATGAACGGCTTGAACAGCTCCAGCGCCATGATCTTCGGCAGGCCGCACTGGTGGAGCTTCAGGTAGGGGCCGGCGACGATCACCGAGCGCCCGGAGTAGTCCACGCGCTTGCCCAGCAGGTTCTGGCGGAAGCGCCCCTGCTTGCCCTTGAGCATGTCCGAGAGGCTCTTCAGCGGACGGTTGCCCGGGCCGGTCACGGGACGCCCGCGGCGGCCGTTGTCGAACAGCGCGTCGACCGCCTCCTGCAGCATCCGCTTCTCGTTGTTGACGATGATCTCGGGCGCGCCGAGGTCGAGCAGCCGCTTGAGACGGTTGTTGCGGTTGATGACGCGGCGATACAGGTCGTTGAGGTCGGAGGTCGCGAAGCGCCCGCCGTCGAGCTGCACCATCGGGCGCAGCTCAGGCGGGATCACGGGCACGGCGTCGAGCACCATCATCTCCGGCTTGTTGCCGGACTGGATGAAGGCGGAGACCACCTTCAGGCGCTTGACGGCGCGGGCCTGCTTCTGGCCTTTGCCGGTCTTCACCTGGTCCTCGAGTTCGACCCTTTCGGCCTCGAGGTCGACCTGCTGGAGCAGGTCGCGGATCGCTTCCGCTCCCATTCCGCCGCGGAAGTACTCGCCGAAGCCGTATGGCGAGCCGAAGCGCTCCTTCAGCTCACGGAAGGTCGTCTCGTCGTGCTCGATCTGCTTGGGCTCCATCGTCTTGAAGAGCTCCCACACGCTGCGCATCCGCTCGGCCGCATCCTCGATGTAGGCTTCGGTGTCGGCGATGTCGGCCTCGAAGGCCTTGATCAGGTCTTTGGTCTGCTTCTCGCGCTCCTCGTCGGACAATTTGGCGAGGTTGATGTCGAGCGAGTCGGCCCACAGGTGGTCTTCGTCGTTGAAGTTCGTCTGTTTGCCGTTCTGGAGGTACTTTTCGCGGCGCTTGAGCGACTCGCGCAGCTCGAGCACGCGCTCCTCGCGCTCGGCGGCATAGGCGTCGAGAACCTTGTTGACCTCCTTCTCGAGCGAGTCGAGGTCCTTCGCGCGGGCCTCGTCGTCGACCCACGTGACGATCGAGGCGGCGAAGTAGAGGACCTTCTCCAGTTCCTTGGGCGCCATGTCGAGCAGGTAGCCGATCCGGCTGGGGACGCCCTTGAAGAACCAGATGTGGCTGACGGGCGCGGCGAGGTCGACGTGGCCCATGCGCTCGCGACGGACCTTCGAGCGGGTGACCTCGACGCCGCAGCGCTCGCACACGATCCCCTTGTAACGGACACGCTTGTACTTGCCGCAGTAGCACTCCCAGTCCTTCGTCGGACCGAAGATGCGCTCGCAGAAGAGGCCGTCCTTCTCCGGCTTCAGCGTGCGGTAGTTGATCGTCTCGGGCTTCGTCACCTCGCCGGAGCTCCAGCTGCGGATCTGCTTGGAGGAGGCGAGGCTGATCTCGATGGCGTCGAAATTGTTTATGTCAATCATCTAGGAGTGCTTTCGCTCGCGGGTGAATCAGGCAACTTCTCAGTGGGTGGCAACTACTCGCCCTGCTCGCTGGCAAGGCTCTCGAGGTCGACCTCCTCGCCGGCGGGCAGGTCGATCACCTCATCGTCGGGCGCACCCGCGGCGACGTCGTCGTCGGGGGTCTCGGCGTCGCCCGAGGCGTCGGTGCTGTCCTCACCCTCCAGCTGCTCGTCCTTGGCGTCGCCGGCCAGCGCGCGTACGCCGGAGAGGTCGATGCCGAGCTCCTCGGCCGCCCGCAGCAGGTCATCGTCCTCGTCGCGCATCTCCGCGCGCTGGCCCTCCTCGGAGACGACGTTGACGTCGAGCGCCAGCGACTGCATCTCCTTGAGCAGGACCTTGAAGGACTCGGGGATCGACGGCTCGGCGATGTTCTCGCCCTTGACGATCGCCTCGTAGGCCTTCACGCGC
>DASYFR010000013.1:0-5494 GCA_036498325.1 Solirubrobacteraceae bacterium | reverse complement strand
ACGCGAGCTGGGTTCAGAACGTCGTGAGACAGTTCGGTCCCTATCTGCCGTGGGCGTTGGAGAGTTGAGAGGATTTGTCCCTAGTACGAGAGGACCGGGATGAACGCACCTCTGGTGTATCTGTTGTCCTGCCAAGGGCATAGCAGGCTAGCTACGTGTGGATCGGATAACCGCTGAAAGCATCTAAGCGGGAAGCCGGCCTCGAGATGAACTCTCCCATCCCCTAGAGGGAGTAAGACCCATGGTAGACCACCAGGTTGATAGGCCGGATCTGGAAGGACGGCAACGTCTGCAGGAGACCGGTACTAATGGGTCGAGGGCTTGACGGATTTTTAGTGATTCCCGCTGTGGCGGCTGTGCAGTTTTGAAGGACCGGGAGGCGTGGTCTCTCGTCCTTTTCCGGTGGCTTTAGCGAGGGGGAGACACCTCTTCCCATTCCGAACAGAGCAGTTAAGCCCCTCAGCGCCGATGGTACTTGGCTCGCAAGGGCCTGGGAGAGTAGGACGCCGCCGGTTCTTTCGATTCATACGGGTCGCCTTCGGGCGGCCCGTCGTCGTTGTGCCGGCCCGTTGCCGGCGCCCGGTCAATGACGCGGCTCTCGCGTCCGTCGCCAGCACGCTGCGCGGCGGCGTGACGCTGCGAGGCCTGCCGCTCAGGCGCCGCGAGCCGGCCGGTGCGCGCTGGTCGTCCGCTGCGACTCGCGCCGTGGCGACGGGCTCTCCGCGCTGCCCCGGCGGCGGGGCCCGTGAGGAGCGTCAGGGCGCCCGATCGGGCAGAGGCAGACATGCTTGGACGGAGCGGGCTGGCCGGGCCTGCGGCGGTTGCGCCGCGCCGCGGCCGCCCGCCCCTGCAGCGGCGCTCGGTGAGGATGATCCACCTCGGCGCGCTCGTCCTGGCCGACCTCCCAGTCGACGCGGCTGTCGTTGTCGTCCTCGAGCAACAGGAACGAGCGCATGAGGCCAAGCGCACGGAGCGCGCGCTGTCCTAGCGTGGATGTTCTTGGGGGGAACATGTGTTCGTAAGGTATGAAGGCCGGCGGACGGAACCAGGCGAACGTGCGTACGTGAACTGACGCGGCGCTGGAGAATGGCGCTGTAGAGCCAGAATTGCGGCGCGCGGCTGCAATGCGCGTTGCAGGGAGGCCCGGTCGAACGAGGCCGGTGGCGCGGAGCGCGGGCGTCGTGAAGGGCGATCGGGCGCGAGCACGAACTCCACTGTGTAGATGGCTGTTACGCTAGCCAGGCGTCATGCCGGCGGGCCGATCCTGGGCCGGAGGCGGCGCCCCCCGCTCATGGAGAAGTTCGTCATCGAAGGCGGCGTCCCGCTCTCCGGCACGATGACGCCGGCCGGGAACAAGAACGCGGCGCTGCCCATCCTTGCTGCCAGCGTCCTCACGGAGGACGAGGTACTCGTCGGCAATGTGCCGCGCATCCGCGACGTGGAGGCGATGCTCGACATCCTGCGCGCGATCGGCGTCCAGGTGAGCTGGCGCGGGCCCAACGAGGTCGCGCTATGCGCCGCCCACGTACACGACTTCGCGATCGAGCCCGATCTCGCTGAGCTGATCCGCGCTTCCTTCCTGCTCGCCGGGCCGCTGCTCGCTCGCTTTCGCCGCGCCGTGATGCCGCCGCCTGGAGGCGATGTGATCGGCCGCCGCCGCCTGGACCCCCACCTCGACGCCTTTCGCGCGATGGGCGCCGTCGTCGAGTGCGGGCGCGAGATCGTGCTCACGGCGACTGCCGGACTGCGCCCGACGGACGTCTTCATGGACGAGCCCTCCGTGATGGCCAGCGAGAACGCGCTGATGGCCGCCGCGCTCACCCCCGGGACCACAGTGATCGGGAACGCCGCCTGCGAGCCGCACGTCCAGGATCTCGCGCGCATGCTCGTGAAGATGGGCGCCGACATCCAGGGCATCGGCTCGAACCTCGTCACCGTCAACGGCGCCACCACGCTGCACGGCTGCGAGCACCGGATCTCGCCCGACCACATCGAGATCGGCAGCTTCATGGCACTCGCCGGCGTCACCGGCGGCGAACTGCGCATCAAGGACACGGTGCCCGGCGACCTTCGCATGATCCGCCTCGTGTTCGAGCGCGTCGGGCTGCGCTCGGAGCTCGACGGCAACGACGTCGTGATCCCCGGCGGGCAACGGCTCGTCGCCCAATCGGACGTGGGCGAGTACAAGAGCAAGATCCAGGACGGTCCCTGGCCGGCGTTCCCGGCCGATCTCACCTCGATCGCCGTGGCGCTCGCGACGCAGGCGGAGGGCTCGATCCTCGTGCACGAGTGGATGTTCGAGAACCGCCTGATCTTCGCCGACAAGCTGATCCTGATGGGTGCCGACATCGTCATGTGCGATCCGCACCGAGCGATCGTCACCGGCCCGCGCAGGCTGCGCGGGGAGCGCGTCGAGTCGCCGGACATCCGTGCCGGGATGGCGATGCTGCTGGCTGCCCTCTGCGCCGACGGGCGCAGCGAGATCGGCAACATCCGCCAGATCGACCGTGGCTACGAGCGCATCGACGAGCGCCTGCGGGAGCTTGGCGCGCGCATCGAGCGCGTGGCCACGGAGCCTGTCCACGCATAATCTCGGGTCGAGATGATCCACCCGATTCCCAGCGGCACGCGCGACGTGCTGCCCGACGAGACGCGCGAGGTCCGCGCAATCACCGACACGCTGCGGCGCGTCTTCGAGCGCCATGGCTACGGCGAGGTGTACACACCGGCGCTCGAGTACGAGTCGGTGCTGGCGCGCGCCGACATGGCCGAAGCGCGACCCGCCTACCGCGTGTTCGACGAGTCCGGCGCGGTGCTCGCGCTGCGCTCGGACATGACCGTCCCGATCGCGCGGGTCGTCGCCACCCGCTATGCCACGAGCGACCCGCCGCTGCGCTTCTGCTACTTCGCCCACTGCTATCGCGGAGTGCGCCCCCAGCGCGGGCAGCCGCGCGAGATGCTCCAGGCCGGCATCGAGCTCGTCGGGGCCCCCGCACCACAGGGGACGGCCGACGCGCTCACAGTGCTCTGCCATGCGCTCGACGCGACCGGCCTGAAGGACTACCGAATCGGCCTCGGCGACGCCTCGCTGTTTCCCGCGCTGATGGCCAGCCTGCGCGTCCCCGAGGATGCGCGTGCCGCGCTGCTGGACGCGCTCGTGCTGCGCGACTTCGTCGGCCTGGAGCAGGCGCTCGCCGCATCCGGGCTGTCCCGTGACGCCGTCGAGCTGCTGCTCGAGGTGCCGCAGCGCCGCGGCGGCCCGGCGGTGCTCGCCGACACGCCCGCACAGGCCGAGGAGGCGGTCACCGGGCTGCGCCAGGTCCACGAGCTGCTCGAGCCGAGCGTCGCCGCGCGCGTGATCTTCGACCTCGGCCTGATCCGCAACATCGGCTACTACACCGGCGCCGTGTTCGACGTGTACGACCCCGCCCTCGGCACCCCGATCGGCGGCGGCGGCCGCTACGACGATCTGCTCGGCCGCTTTGGACGCAGCCTCCCGGCCGTCGGCTTCGCCCTCGGCGTCGATCGCCTGCACCTCGCTCTCGCCGGCGAGGAGCGTGGCACCGGCGCTCTGCGGGTGGGCGCGGAGCCCGGCGGGGGCGGCGCCGCATCCGAACCGGGCGCCGCCGCATCCGAACCGGGCGACGCCGCATCCGAAGCGACCGACGCCGCATCCGAACCCGGCGCCACCGAGGGGAGCGCGAGATGACGCCGCTCAACGGCCTCACGATCGCGGTGCCCCGCGGGGCGCTGTTCGGCGGGACCGTCGATCTGCTCGCGAGCCTCGGCCTCGACACCGCCGAGCTGCGCTCGAACGACCGCAAGCTCCTGTTCGAGGACGTCGGCGTGATCACGATGCGCCCCTCCGATGTGCCCACCTATGTCGAGGCCGGCGCCGCCGACCTCGGGGTGACGGGCAAGGACGTGCTGCTCGAGCAGGCCGCGCAGCGTCCCGGCGAGGGCGGACGCGAGGTCTACGAGCTGCTCGACCTCGCCTACGGGCGCTGCGTGATGGTGCTGGCAAGCAAGGCTGGAGCCGACCCCGCGCACGAGGCCCTGCGCCGGCTCGGCGTGATGCGCGTCGCGACCAAGTACCCGCGCATCGCCGCCCGCCACCTCGAGGAGACCGGCCGCCAGGCCGAGATCGTAGAGGTCAAGGGGTCCGTCGAGCTCGCGCCGCTGACGGGCATGGTCGAGGCGATCGTCGACCTCACCGCCACCGGCACGACCCTGCGGGAGAACAACCTCGTGATCCGCGAGGAGATCGTCGTGTGCACCGCACGGCTGATCGCCAACCCCGTCGCGCACAAGCTGAAGGCGGCGCAGATCGACGAGCTGCTCGCGCGCGTCCGCGGCCTGCCCGCGCCGGGAGCCTGACATGCGCATGCTGCGCGTCGACGTCGCTGAGCTGCGCCGCCTGGGCGGGCCGGCGGGAGCGGCCGCGCGCGTGCGCTCGCTGGTCGCCGACGGCGCATCCGTCGCGGCACGCGTCGGCGAGATCCTCGCGAGCGTGCGCGCCGGAGGAGACGATGCCGTGCTGGAGCACACGCGTCGCCTCGACACCGGCGGCCGTGAGCCCGCGCCGCTGCTCGTCGCTGCCGACGAGCTCGACGAGGCGATCAAGACGCTGCCGCTCGAGCTCGTCGCGGGCCTGCAGGTCGCGATCGCCAATGTCGCCCGCGTCGCCGAGGCAGGCGTTCGCGCCGATCCGCGCGTCGAGCTCCCGCAGGGGCAACGCATCACCGTGCGCGAGATCCCGGTGGCCGCGGCCGCCGTCTACGTTCCCGGGGGCAGGGCGCCGTATCCGAGCACCGTCGTGATGGGTGTCGTGACCGCCCGTGCGGCGGGCGTGATCGACGTGTCGGTCTGCTCACCGCCCGGCCCCGACGGGCAGATACACCCGGCGATCCTCGGCACCTGCCGTCTATGCGGCGTCGAGCGCGTGTACCGGATGGGCGGCGCCCAGGCGATCGCCGCGCTCGCGTACGGCACCGAGAGCATCGAGCGGGTGGACAAGATCGTCGGACCCGGCAACGCGTTCGTCACGCTCGCAAAACACGAGGTGTTCGGTGCCGTCGGCATCGATCAGCTTGCAGGGCCGAGCGAGATCGTTGTCATCGCGACCGATGGCGCCGACCCGGAGTTGGTCGCAGCCGACCTGGTCTCGCAGCTCGAGCATGACCCACTCGCATGGGCAGTCTGCCTCACGGACGACGCCGCACTGGCGGAGGCGATCGCAGCAGCGTTCGTCGACGTGGCCGAGGATGCGGCCCGGCGAGCGATCATCGGGATGGCAGCGGGCAGGCACGCCGGGGTGGTTCGGTGCGGGTCGCTCGACGAGATGGTGACGCTCGCTGCGGCGTTCGCCCCCGAGCATCTGTCGCTCCAGGGTCGCGCCGCAGAGACTCTGCGCGGATCGGTGCGCAACGCCGGTGCCGTGTTCGTGGGATCGATGTCACCCGTGAGCATCGGCGACTATGTCGCCGGTCCGAAT
>DASYFR010000012.1:0-56435 GCA_036498325.1 Solirubrobacteraceae bacterium | reverse complement strand
AAGTGATCGGCGCCGAGAATGTCCGGCTTGAGGATGGTGGACGTTGAGTCGAGCGGGTCGACGGCGGGGTAGATCCCCTTCTCCGCGATCGCCCGCGAGAGCACGGTCGTCGCGTTGAGGTGCGCGAACACCGACGCCGGCGCGGGGTCGGTGAGATCGTCCGCCGGGACGTAGATCGCCTGCACGGAGGTGACCGAGCCGGTCCGCGTCGAGCTGATCCGCTCCTGGAGCTGGCCCATCTCGGTCTCGAGCGTCGGCTGGTAGCCGACCTGCGAGGGCATGCGCCCGAGCAGCGCCGAGACCTCAGAGCCGGCCTGGACGAAACGGAAGATGTTGTCGATGAAGAGGAGCACGTCCTGGCCCTGGTCGCGGAAGTACTCGGCCATCGTCAGACCCGAGAGGGCGACGCGCATGCGCGCTCCGGGCGGCTCGTTCATCTGCCCGAAGACGAGCATCGTCTTGTCGAGGACGCCCGACTCCTTCATCTCCAGCCACAGGTCGTTGCCCTCGCGCGAGCGCTCGCCGACGCCGCAGAAAGCGGACAGGCCGCCGTGCTCCTTGGCGAGGTTGTGGATCAGCTCCTGGATCAGCACCGTCTTGCCGACGCCGGCGCCCCCGAACAGACCGACCTTGCCGCCCTTGGCGTAGGGCGCGAGCAGGTCGACGACCTTGATGCCCGTCTCGAACATCTCCGTCGTCGGCGTCAGGTTCTCGACGCGCGGCGAGGGCTGGTGGATCCCGCGGCGCTCGACGTCGGCGGGAAGCTCCGCGCCGAGGTCGATCGGCTCGCCGAGCAGGTTGAAGATGCGTCCGAGCGTGACCTCCCCGACGGGCACGCTGATCGGAGCTCCCGTGTCGGTCACCTCGAGGCCCCGCGAGAGGCCGTCGGTGATGTCCATCGCGACCGCGCGAACGCGATCGTCGCCGAGGTGCTGCAGCACCTCGCACACGAGCACGCCCGCGCCGGCGCCGGGGCTGATGCCCTCGGCCTCCTCCTCCGCCGCGGCCGCCGGGCGGGCGATCGTGATCGCGTGGTTGATCTCGGGCAGGCGCTCGGTGAAGACGGCCTCGATGACGACGCCCTGGATCTCCTCGATGCGCCCGACGTTACGAGCCGTCGGGGCTCCGTTGGCTGTGGCTTGGGCCGAGCCGGTCGACTCGGTAGTTGCGCTCGCGTCCATGTTCTCGATTCTCCTCTTTCTCTAATTCAAGTTCGGTTTGGTTCGTGGTGCACTCGTCTAGGACGGTCGCAGGCCAAGCGAGACAAGGACGCAGGGAGCGTGGCGTGTGCCAGCACGCGAGCGACCGAGGACGCAGTATCGCGCCGCCATGCGGCCGTCCTAGCTCAGTCCCTCGGCTCCGGCGACCACCTCCATGATCTCCTGGGTGATCTCGGCCTGGCGGGCGCGGTTCATCTGCAGCGTCAGGTCGGTGATGATCTCTCCCGCGTTGTCGGATGCGCTGCGCATCGCGGTCATCTGCGCGCCGAAGAAGCCGGCGGCCGACTCGACGAGTGCTCGGTAGATCGAGATCTCCACGTAGTCGGGGACGAGCCGCTTGAGGATCTCCTCGGGGTCGGGCTCGTAGTCGACGAGCGCGCGCGGGCCGACCGGCTCCTGCTCGCCCTCGCCGCGCTCCTGCTCGTCCTCGCCGGCGATCGTCGCGTGGGAGATCGGCAGCAGCCGCTCGTGGGTGACCCTCTGCGTCAGCGGCGAGATGTAGGAGTTGTAGACCATCTCCACGCGATCCACCTCGCCATCGATGTACGCCTGGATCAGATCGTCGGCGATCGTGCGCGCATCTGCGTAGGACGGGCGGTCGGCGAAGCCGGTGTAGCTCCCGCCGAGCTCGTAGCCGCGGAAGCTCAGCGAGGAGACTCCGCGCCGGCCGGTGGCGTACCACACGCTCTGCATGCCGGCGTCGCCGAGCTCGCCGGCGATGCGAACGCCGGCGCGCACGATCTGTGAGTTGAAGCCGCCGGCGAGGCCGCGGTCCCCCGTCACGAGCAGCAGCCCGACCCTGTCCTGCTGCTCGTGCTCGTTCAGCAGCGGCAGGCGCGAGGCCTCGGCGCCGGCTGCCTGCGCGGCCTGCCGTGTCATTCGCCGCAGCGCATCGGCGTAGGGGCGCAGCGCCTCGATGCGCTGCTCGGCGCGCCGCAGGCGAGCAGCGGCGACCATCTCCATCGCGCGCGTGATCTTCTGGATGTTCTTGACCGAGGAGATCTTGGTCTTGACGTCGCGCTGAGAAGCCATGCTGGTATCCGAGCGCGCCGCTAGGCCGCCTGCGGCTCCTTGTCGCGGTCGCTGCGCGGCTCGTCGTCCTCGAGCGGCTGACCCTCCTCGTCGAGGTCGTAGCCGAAGTCCTGGGCGAACGCCTCGACGAGGTCGCGGAGGGTGCTCTGGGTCTCCTCCGACCAGTCGCCGCCGGCGATCTTCGCGCGCGTCTCCTGGCCTTGAGCGTGCATGCGCTCGGTCAGGCCGAGCAGGAACTCGGGGACCATGTCGGCCGAGAGGCGGTCGAGGAAGCCGTTGGTGGCGGCGAAGATCTGGATCGTCTGATCCTCGACCGCGAGCGGCGCGCGCTCGTTCTGGTTGAGCGTCATCACCAAGCGCTCGCCGCGCGCGAGCGTGCGCTGCGTGTCGGCGTCGAGGTCGGAGCCGAACTGCGCGAAGGCCTCGAGGTCGCGGTACTGGGAGAGCTCCAGCTTGATCCGCCCGGCGACTTTCTTCATCGGGCCGATCTGCGCGTTGCCGCCGACGCGCGAGACGGACACGCCGACGTTGATGGCGGGACGCACGCCCGAGTTGAAAAGCGCCGACTCGAGGAAGATCTGCCCGTCGGTGATCGAGATCACGTTCGTGGGGATGTACGCGGAGACGTCCCCGGCCTGGGTCTCGATGATCGGAAGCGCCGTCAGCGAGCCGCCGCCGAGCTCGTCGTTGAGCTTGACGGAGCGCTCGAGCAGGCGGGAGTGCAGGTAGAACACGTCGCCGGGGTACGCCTCGCGGCCGGGCGGGCGACGCAGCAGCAGCGACATCTGGCGATAGGCGTAGGCGTGCTTGGTGAGGTCGTCGTAGACGCACAGCGCGTGCTTGCCGTTGTAGAGAAAGTGCTCCCCCATCGCGCAACCCGCATAGGGGGCCATGAACTTGATCGGCGCGGCCTCGTCGGCGGGTGCGGCGACGATGATCGTGTTCTCCAGCGCCCCGTTTTCGTCGAGCGTCTGCGCGATCGCGACGACGGTCGCCATGCGCTGGCCGATCGCCACGTACACGGAGATCACGCCGGTGTCCTTGTTGTTGATGATCGCGTCGATCGCGATCGCCGTCTTACCCGTCTGGCGGTCGCCGATGATCAGCTCTCGCTGGCCGCGCCCGATCGGGATCATCGCGTCGATCGCCTTCAGGCCCGTCTGCATCGGTTCGGTGACGGGCTGGCGCTGAACGACGCCCGGAGCCTTGAACTCGGCCGGGCGCGTCTCGGTCGTGTTGATGTCGCCCTTCCCGTCGAGCGGCCGTCCGAGCGGATCGACGATGCGTCCGAGCAGCTGCTCACCGACGGGAATCTCCAGTAGCGCGCCGGTGCGCTTGACTGTGTCGCCCTCGGAGATGCGTTCCCAGTCACCGAACAGCACGGCGCCGACGTTGTCGGACTCGAGGTTCAGCGCGAGGCCCGTGACGCCGTGCGGCAGCTCGAGCATCTCGAAGGACATGCAGTTCTCGAGGCCGTGGATGCGCGCGATTCCGTCCGCGACGGACAGCACGGTGCCGACCTCGGTCAGCTCTGCGCGCCCGCTGTCGAGGCCTTCGATACGGCTCTTGAGGATGCTTGTGATCTCGTCGGGGTTGATCTGCATGTCTAGGAGGCTCCTTGGGCAACGTGCCTGCGCAGCTGCTCCAGTCGGGTGCGAATAGAGGCGTCGAGAATTGAGTTGCCGACCCTGACGACGATGCCGCCGATGATGTCGGGGTCCACGCGCGCAGCGAGCGTCACCTTGCGCCCCGCGCGCTCGCCGATCGTCGCGCCGAGGCTCTCGGTGGTCGCCTGGTCGAGCTCGATGGCGCTCGTTATCTCGACGGGCAGCATGCGGTTCTCCTCCTCCCACAGGCGCTCGTACTCCTGCCGGATGCGGAAGATCACGGGCATGCGGTGCTTTTCGATCAGCAGCGCGAGGAAGTTCATCAGCACCTCCTCGGCGCCGTCGAGCAGCCGGCCCAGCGCGTCCTGCTTCTCCTGCGTGGAGAAGTAGGGGGAGAAGAAGAACACCGCCAGCTCGTGGTTCTCGCCGATCGCATCGGCGAACTGCGAGAGCTGCTCGCGCAGCCGGTCGAGCTTGCCGTGCTCGCGCGCGACCTCGAACAGCGAGCGACCGTAGACCTGGGCGAGCTCCTCCATCAGCTGTGCTGCGCGGTGGCCAGGCCGGAGAAGTCCAGCTCGCTGAGCGCCTCCTCGACCAGCCGCCGCTGGTCGGCATCTGTGAGCGCCCTGCGCGTGATCTTCTCGGTGGCCATGATCGTCAGGTCGGCGACCTCGCCGCGGATGTCGTCGAGCGCGCGCCTGGTGGCGGCCTCGATGTCGCGCTCTGCTCGTCTGGCCGCCTCGGCGACGAGCTCCTGGGCGCGGTCTTTGGCCTCGTGGTCGTGTGCCTCGGCCGCCTGCCGCGCACGCTGGACGATCTCGTCAGCCTGCGCGCGCGCCTCCTTCAGGCGCTCGCGGTATTCGGCCAGGATCTGATCCGCTTCCGCGCGCGTGCGCTCGGCTGTGTCGATCGACTCTTCGATCGCCTGCTGGCGGCGCCCGAGGGCTTCGCTGATGCGCGGGAAGGCCAGCTTCGAGAGCAGGAACATCGTGATGGCGAAGACGAGCAGCGTCCAGATCATCAGCCCGATGCCGGGTTCGATCAAGAACCCGCCGCTGGAGGCGAGCACGCCGGCGCCCGCGGGAATCACTTGTGCGATCGAGGCAAGCATCGACTCAGACGATGAACGCGGCGAGCAGCCCGGCCACGAGCCCGTAGAAGAAGCACGCCTCGGTCAGAGCGAAGCCGAGCCACTGCAGCTGCGTGATCTCGTCGCGCATCTCGGGCTGGCGCGTGATCGCCTCGATTGCCTTGCCGAAGATGATGCCGATGCCGACACCGGCGCCCACGGCGCCGAGGCCACCGCCGACTCCGAGGCCGATCGACTTACCGGCCTTGGCGGTTTCTTCGGTGACGGCTGCCAGCAGGGTGATGAAAGCTATGTGCACGACGATTGGCTCCTTTAGTGGTCTTCGGCGACCGCGCCGCCGAGGTAGATAGCTGTGAGGGTGGCAAAGATGAACGCCTGCAGCGCGGCGACCAGCACGACCTCGAACGCGAACAGCGCGATGCCGAGCGGAAGCGTGGCCCAGGCGAGCGCGGAGAGCCCGAGGATCACCGCGAGCGCACCGGCCATGAACAGGATGATCAGGTGGCCCGCGAGGATGTTCGCGAACAGACGAATCGACAGCGACATCAGCCGCATCACGTTCGAGAGCAACTCGAGGAAGAAGATGAACACGGCCATCCCCCCGGTGACGCCGCCGGGAACCAGACCTTTGAGGTAGCCGATCGGGCCCTTGGCGCGAATGCCTTCGTATGTGTAGGACAGGAACACCATCAGCGCCAGCACCAGCGGGATCGAGAGGTTGGCGGTTGCCGCGTACAGCGAGAAGGACGGGATGTGCAGGCCGAGCACGTCGATCTTGTGCTCGGTGTTCGTCGGCAGCGGGATGTAGCCGACGAGATTGGAGAACATGATGAACAGGAACAGCGTCCCGATGAACGGGAACCAGCGCTTGGCCATCCGCTCGTCGAGGTTGCCGCCGGTGATGTTCTCGCGCATCAGCTGGTAGAGCGTCTCGATCGCGGTCTGGACCTTGTTGGGGCGCGCCTGCATGCGGTTGGCGATGTAGATCATCGTCGCGCAGGTGGCGATCGCCGCGAGGAACAGGTAGAGCACGGCCTTGTTGATCGAGAAGACGCCGAGGTGCACCCAGTTTTCGAGTTTGAACTCGTTCTGGGGCTGATAGGCGCTGTTGCGCCCGCCGCTACCGAAGATCACGAACAGCGCGACCATGCCGCCGATCCAGATCGCCCCGAAGATCAGGAGTTTGCGCTTGAGGGGCGAAGCGGGCTTCGCCCCGCCACCCGCGGCGGGCGCGGGTGAGACGGCCGCGCTCATGATGTGCTCGGCCTTCCCGATGCGCGGGCGCCCTCGATCGGCCC
Organism: Solirubrobacteraceae bacterium; assembly: GCA_036498325.1. Lineage (GTDB taxonomy): Bacteria > Actinomycetota > Thermoleophilia > Solirubrobacterales > Solirubrobacteraceae > Palsa-744. Next base: position 50,188 of record DASYFR010000012.1, on the reverse strand, counting down.
GTCGCGGGTCACGAAGGACATCACCAGGTAGACGGTGAAGGCGCCCAGCAGCAGCGCGGCGGCCATGATGCCGTCGTCCCTGCTGCCGAGGTAGCGGGCCAGGACGACCGCGAGCGCGACGAGCCAGACGCGCCCGAGCAGCGCGGCGACCATCAGGCCCGCGCGGATCTTGGCGTCGAGCGCGGCGCGCGCCCGCGCGTGCAGGAAGACGGTGCCGCCGCGCGTGAGCACCCAGGCGCCGGCGCCAACGGCGTAGCCGAGCGCGGGCATGCCGCCGATCAGCACAAACGGCGCCGTCGCGAGCACCAGGCACACGTCGAGATAGCGGAACAGGGTCACGTCAGCTTCGGGATCCGGGGGGCCGTGTGTGGCCCGTCGTCCACCGGCGCCGACGCCGCATCGTCTGCTCGGCAAAGCCGCAGCGACGCCGAGTCGCGCACGCCGGGCCGAGTCCCCGAGCTCGCCGCAGGGCCGTCGGCTGGATGCGCCATCCGCGCTCGGTGCGCCGGCCCAATGGCCGTGCGAGCGGGCATCGTGCGGGCGTCGCCGGGCGCGGGCGCTCGGCGGGCTCGCGTCGCTCTCCCGAGCCGGAGTCGGGCAGGCAGCTGAGATCCTCGTTGGCGTCGAAATCTGGCATGTGCGTAGCGCCACCCTACAGACGAGAAAGCCCCCGCGCTGTGCTGGGGCGGAGCCGTCGGAGGGTCCCTCAACCCTCTGTAGCGGCGGCAGCGCTACTCTACCTGATTCGGGACTTCGTAACAACTTTGTGACATGAGGTACGCGGGATTTTGTGATTTGCGATCCCGTCCGCGGACTCGCAGGATCGCCAGGCCCGGACCCCCGCCGCGACGGCCGGCGAGCTCGACGAGCACGAGCGCCAGCGCCATCACGATCGCGCCCGCGAGGATGTCGAGGACGAAGTGATTGCCCGTCATCAGGACCGCCGCCGCGGTCAGCAGCGGGTACACGAGCGCGATACCGCGCACCCACGCGCGGGGAGAGAGCCGCCACAGGGCGAGCGTGCACCACAGCGCCCAGGCGATGTGAAGGGAGGGCATCGCGGCGAGCTCATTGGCGTGCGATGCGAGGGCGCCGCTGTGCCACGAGCCGATCGCATGCGTCGAGGCGACAACGTCGGTGAAGCCCCTGAGCATTCGCGGCGGAGCCACGGGATACAGCCAGAAGACGAGGAACGCCAGCACGTTGACGAGCACGAGCGAGTTGCGCAACGGCCGGTACAGGTCCGCGCGGCGCCACCACAGCCAGCCCAGCAGCGAAAGCGTCACGACGAAGTGCGCGTTGTCGTAGTAGTCGGAGATCGCCAGCCCCAGCGTGTGATGGCCGGCCAGCCAGCGATCGAGGGCGTGCTCGGGATCGATGTGCAACGTGCGCTCGAGCGCGAGCACGTCGCCCGCGTGGGCGAGCGCAGCGTGCAGGCGCAGCGGCGCGAGGTTCGTGATCGCGTCGTAGACCCACAGCAGCCAGGCGATCGTGAGCAGCTCGACCCACCAGCGCGAGCGCCGCTGGGCGGGCGCCGCGACGCCCGCCGCCGACGGCCCGCTCGAGCCGCCCCGCTCGATCGAAATCGCCGTGCTCAAGTGCTTGATCTTAGCCGGGCCCCCAGACCACCGGGCCCCGCGCGGCGGGTGCGAGGGGCCCGGTCCGAGCGCGCCCGCACGCCTGCAGCCTCGCGCGGGGCGCGCCCGCACGCCCGCATCCCCGCGCGGGCAGGCTCAGGGCATCGTCGCCGCGAGCCCGCGCTCGGCGAGCGTGTCGAGCACGCGCGGAAGCGCCGCCGCGGTGGCCCGCCAGGAGCCCGGCGCGGAGTAGTCGTCGGCGTCGTGGAGCAGCAGCACGGATCCCTCCCCGGCGCCGTCGGTGAGGCGGGCGGCGATCGAGTCGGGGGTCGCGCGTGCCTCCCAGTCGCGGCCCCAGTGGCTCCACAGCAGCGTGCGCCAGCCACGCCGGCGCGCGAGGCCCAGGGCGGCGGCGTTGAGGATGCCGTAGGGCGGGCGGTAGAGCACCGGAGAGACCCCGGTGGCGTTCTCGATCGCGTCGTCGGCGCGGCGGATGTCCTCGCGCACCTGCCGCGGGGCAAGCCGCAGGAGGTTGCGATGCCGGTGGCAGTGCAGGCCGATGCCGTGGCCGGCCTCCGCCAGCGCCCGCGCGAGGCCGGGGTCGCGCAGCACCTGCTCGCCGACGAGGAAGAAGGTCGCGCTCACGCCGCGGTGCGCGAGGACGTCGAGGATCGCCGGGGTGCCCTCCGCGTGCGGCCCGTCATCGAACGTCAGTGCGAATCCGCGCCCGCTCGCGGTGCGATCCTCCACCCCGAGCGGCCCACGCAACGCGGGCCACGCCCCGGCCAGCGCGGGGAGCATGTAGCCGATCAGCCCGGCGCCCGCGAGTACTCCCGCGATGGGACCAGCCGGAATGCGATGATCGTGGGCGGACATGGTCGATCTTGTGCTGGGTATTGCCGCGGCGGTGGGAGCTTCGACGCTCTACAGCCTAGGGATCGCCCTGCAGGCGATGGACGCCAAGCAGGCGCCCCACGAGGAGCATCTGCGCCTCGCGCTCGCCTGGGGGCTCGTGCGGCGCGCGCGCTGGCTGCTCGGCACCGGGCTCTCGATCCTCGGCTGGCCGCTGCAGGTCGTGGCGCTGCTGCTCGCTCCGCTGGTCGTCGTGCAGCCAGCCCTGGCGGCCGGCCTGCTCGTGCTGATGTTCCTGGCCGAGCGCATGCTGGGGGAGCACGCGGGCCGCTACGAGTACTGCGCGATGGGCGCGATCGTCGTCGGCGTCGTCGGCGCCGGCGTGTTCGCTCCGCCACGCTCGACCGCGCACACCTCCGAGGAGCTGACGATCACGCTCGTGCTCGTCGGCCTCGGCCTCGCCAGCCTGGTGCCCTACATCCTGCGCCTGCTCGGCCACTCACGCGCCGCGGTGACGATGATCGGCGCCGGCCTGGCGTTCGGGTGGAGCGGCGTGGCGACGAAGCTCGCCTCCGATGATCTCGCCAGCCACCACCTGCTTGCGGCGGCTCTGTGGGCGCTGTCGACGGCGGCCGCCTCGGGCGTCGGTGTGCTCAGCGAGATGAGCGCGCTGCAATCGCGTCCGGCGATCCAGGTCGCGCCCGTCGTGTTCGTCACTCAGACGGTGGTGCCGGTGGTGCTCGCTCCGCTGCTGCTGGGCGAGCGCTTCGGCGCGACCCCCCTCGGCGGGGTGCCGCTCGTGGCCTCGCTGCTGATGCTCGTGAGCGGCGCCGCGCTGCTGGCCCGCTCGCCGCTGTTGCTGGCGCTGATGGCAGGCGAGCGCGTGAGCCAGTCGAGCGGTGCGGCGCCGAGCCTGTCCGAGCCGAGCCAGGAGACGATGCGCTCGAGCCCGAGCAGCGACGCGGAGGAGCCGTCGAGCTCGACGACGAGCACGTCGCCTGCGCGCATCGTGCGCTGAGGCAGCGGTCCGGTCGCGCTCACGCGCAGCCTGCCACTGACGGGCGTGGCGCCCGCCGTTCGCGCCAGCACCAGCTGCCCGACCGACAGGCCGCCCGGCGGCTGCAGGTAATAGAAGTGGCGACGCAGCCCGAGCGCGCGCGCCTGCGAGCGCAGCACGGCGCGGGTTCGCTCCCAGCGCAGCAGCGCCGATCCGGGCACTTCCGGCAGGAGCTGGTCGCCGAGCGCGCGCACAGCGAGGATGCGTTCGCGCGACGGGACCCCCGCGTTGTCGGCGAAGGAGACGTGGATCCCCCGCGCGCCGAGCTGCGCGGCGATCAGGCCGATGTCCGCCGAGGGCGCCCGCACGATCACCGCGACGGCGCGCCGGCTGGTGTTGACGTGCACGAGCGGCTGGACGTGCAGCAGCTTCGCGGCGACGGCGGTGACCTCGTCGGTCGACATCATCCACGAGCCCGCCCCGAACAGCAGCGCCACCCACGTCGCAAAGGCGGCCGCGCGCAGCTGCCACAGCGGGATCGGGCGCACACGCACAGGGGCGCCGAGCACCGCGGCGGCCGCGGCCGGCCCATCCGGGCGCGGGCCCGCCCACACCGGTTCCTCGCGAGCCGGGCCCTCCGAGAGGAAGCTCGCACGCACGTGCTCGCGCAGCTCGTCGGTGTCCTTGGCCAGGCGCAGCAGGTCGAGCGAGGCCATCGCGCGGGTGTTCAGGCGCGCGTGGCCGACGGGCAGCCCGTAGGAGACGACCGGCGTGCCCGCGGCCTTGGCCTCCAGGCAGGTGACCCCGCCGGTCGAGTGCACGAGCACGTCGGCGGCGGCGAGCAGGTCGGGCATCTTGTCGGTGAACCCGTACACGTGCACGCGCGGTTCGTCCTCGAAGGTCGCGCGCAGCTTCTCGGCGAGCTGGTCGTTGCGCCCCGCCAGGCAGACGATGCTCGACACCTCGGGCACCTGGGTGAACTCGCGCACGGCGCCGGCTATGTCTCCCACGCCCCAGCCGCCGCCGGAGACCACGACCATCCGCCCGAGCTCCGCCAGGCCGAGCGCGCGGCGCGCATCGATCGGGCAGCGCGGCTCCAGGAACTCGGCCGAGATCAGCGGGCGCACGAGCTGCACGCTCCCGCGCCCGGCGATTCGCTCGACCGAGCGCATCGACTCGCCATACATGACCAGGTGCGTGTCGATCCCCGGCTGCGCCCAGAAGAACAGCCCGGTGAGGTCCGTGATCGTCGCGACGGTGGGGCAGTGGACGACGCTCCTGCGCCGCAGGTGGGCGAGCACCACGGTCACGGCCGGGTAGGTCGAGACGATCACGTCGGGGTCGTGGGCGGCGATCGCCTGCGCCAGCGAGCGCGAGCCGAGCGTGCACAGCATGCGGCGAACGAGCATGCGGATCGGAAGCACGTGCTCGAGCAGCCAGTAGACGACGGTGTAGGTCCACGGGAAGAAGCGCAGCTGGACGCGGTAGCCATCCTCGACCACGGGGCGCACGAGCGGCCCCATCGCGGCGAGCCCGTCGATGATCGTGACCTCGGCCGGCTCGGCAGAGTCCTCGATCTGCTGCGCGAGCGCGCGCGCTGCCGCCGCGTGACCCTCGCCGACATCGGCCGACAGAATCAGGACGCGGCTGGGCCCGGGAGCCCGGCGCGAGATGCGTTTGCGGTGACGTCGCATAAAGGAGGAAAGGACCCCGCGGGACCGTCCCGATGCAGCATCACGCGCGTGGCGACGCGGCGCCGACGGGCGTGGGTGCGCGATCAGGTTAGCGCTCCCGCGAGACACTTGCAGCTGGGGCAGACGTAAGAATGAGCACCATCGAGGCCACGACTCCCATACCCCGCGCGCGCGTGGAAGGCACAGCGGACGGGCGGCCCCGGGGAAAGCCGGCGGGGGTCCGGGCGGCGATCATGCGCGCAATCGGGACCGTTGGCCTGGCGGGCGTGCTCGTGACGGTCTTCCTGCTCGACGCGGGCGCCGCCGCCGGGCCCTCGCAGTACGTGCCCAGCCGCGTCGGTGGCTGGCCCGCCTGGCTCGCGGGTCCGCTGGCGGGTCTCGGCGATCGGCTCGGCAGCAGCTCCTTTCAGCTCCTGATGCTGATCATGTGCGGCTGCTACCTGCTCGTCCTGCTCGCCGCCCGCTCGCTGCCGCCGCTGGCACTGGGGGTGACGATCGTGCTCGCGCACGTCGTCCTCGTGCTGGGGCCGCCGCTGCTCTCCCAGGACGTCTTCGGCTACCTCGCCTTCGCGCGGATGGGGGCCCTCCACGGTCTGGACCCCTACACGCACGTCGCCGCCGAAGCTCCCACCGATCCTGTCTTCGCGTTCGTCGGGTGGCCGTTCAAGCACTCTCCCTACGGCCCCCTGTTCACGCTCGCGAGCTATCTCACGGCGCCGTTGGGGCTCGCCGGCGGCCTGTGGTTGCTCAAGGGCCTCGCCGCCGCCGCCAGCCTCGGCGCCGTCGCGCTCACCGCTCGCGCCGCCGCCCGCCTCGGCCGGTCGGCCGCGTCGGCGGCGGCGTTCGTCGGACTGAACCCCGTGCTGCTCGTGCTCGCCGTGGGCGGCGCGCACAACGACACGCTGCTGCTGCTCGCGCTCGCCGCGGCGCTGGCCCTGACCGCCGGAGCTGCAGCGCGCCCGCGCGCGGCCGCCGGCGCGCTCGTCGCCGGTATCGGGGTGAAGTTGAGCGCCGGAATCGTGCTGCCGTTCCTCGTGCTCGGCCGGCGCGGCGAGCACGCGCGCCGCGACGTGCGCGAGCGGGCCGCGAGCGAGGGCGCCGGCCGCGAGCGGAGCATCAGCGAGCGAGGCGCGCGCGCAGGGCGTGTGAGCGAGCGGGCCGGCGTGATCATCGCCGCCGCCGCCAGCCTGCTCGCGCTGGCCCTCGTCGGCGTGCTCGGCTTCGGCGTCCACGCGCTCGGCTTCCTCGGTGCGCTCGGCGAGCAGCAGCAGCTCGTGGCGACGCACAGCGTCCCCGCCGAGACTGCGCGCCTGCTCGGGCTCAGCGGCACGCCGGCGTGGTGGCGCCACCTCTGGCTCGCGGGCTTCCTCGCCGCGCTCGCGGCGGCCCTGTGGCGAACCGCGCGGGGCGCCGACTGGCGCGTCAGCGCGGGGTGGGCGACGCTCGCGCTGCTGCTGTCGACGGCGTGGCTGCTGCCCTGGTATGCGACCTGGCTGCTTCCGCTAGCGGCCGTCAGCGGCAACCGGCGCCTGCGCGCCGCCACGCTCCTGTTCTGCGCGTACGCGATCCTGATCCACCTGGCGCTCGCCGACGGTCTGCTGAGCCCCGGGCGCGAGCGTGTCCTCACGCACGTTCGCGTCGCCGTGCCCGGTCTGCGTCACCGCCTGGAACTCGCCGGTTTCGAGGTCCTTCGCCACGTGCACCTCGATCTCCGCTGGTGAGGCGTCGGGGCGCAGGCGGCGCAGGCGGACGGCGTCGAGGCGGCGGAACTTGAGGATCTCGAGGACGTAGACGAGATACACGCTGGCGGCGACCGCGAGCACGCCGAGGCCGAGCATCACGAGCGTCCAGCCGGTGCGCAGGTGGCCTTTGTGGTCGCTGTAGGGAACGAAGCGCAAGGCCAGCGCGAGGCCGGCGAGCATCAGCGTCCAGGCATAGAAATAGGCGATCGTGCGGCGGCTGGAGAAGCCGATGCGGGCCATGCGGTGATGGAAGTGCTCGCTGTCGGGGCGGTAGATCGGCTGCTTGTACTTCAGCCGCTTGAGCACCACGAAGGTGGTGTCGAGGAAGGGCACGGCGAGCAGGATCAGGGGCAGCACGAAGGAAACCACGGCGGCGGTCTTGACGGCCGCCTCGACGGTGATCACTCCCATCAGCAGCCCGAGCAGGTTCGCGCCGCAGTCGCCCATGAAGCTCGAGGCCGGCGGGAAGTTGTAGAGCAGGAAGCCGAGCGCCGCACCGGCGGTCAACGCCGCGAGCACGCCCGGCTGCTGGCGACCGAGGTCGAAGGCGATCACGGCCATCGCCGCGGCGATGATCACGCACACGCCGGCCGCCAGCCCGTCGACGCCGTCGGAGAAGTTGACGACGTTCATCATCAGCACGAGCCCGAGGACCGTGAGCACGGGGCCGGCGTTGGTGACGCCGGCGTTGGGAAAGGCGAGCTGGCCGACGAACGGCAGCGTGATCGCCTTCACGGCGACGCCGAAGTGCACGACGATCACGGCGGCGAGCAGCTGCCCGGCAAACTTGAGCGCCGGGTGCAGGTCGAAGCGGTCGTCGAGCGCGCCGACGACGGTGATCACGGCGGCTCCGAGCAGCACGCCGTGCCACAGCTGGTGGTCGCCGAAGTATCCAGCGGGCAGCGCCACGAGCGCGGCGACGAGCGTTCCCGCGAAGATCGCCAGGCCGCCGAGCAGCGGGGTCGGGCTGTCCGACAGTCCGCGCTCGCGCGGCTCGTCGATCGCGCCGATCCGGCGCGCGAAGCGCATGCTCAGCGGGGTCAGCACCGCGGTCACGCCCGCGGCGAGAAGGAAGGCGTAAAGCGCTTCGAGCTCGGTTGGATGCGCCATCGACTAGCGACAGCATCGCAGGAGCGGTGGTCGCAGGGTCCCGCGCGGTCACCCGCCCGTCGCAGGTCCCGCGCGGTCGCCCGCCCGCCGCTTCGCCGCGCGCGCGGGCGCGCCGCGCGCTGGGGCTCCGATCAGACGACCGCGGCTGCGCCCAGGCCCTCGTACAGCGGATAGCGCTCGACGATCGCGCCGACGCGCTCGGCCAGCTCGCTCGAGCGCGCGTCGAACTCCGGCGTCAGCGCCAGCGCGAGGATCTTGCCGACCTCGACGAAGTCCTCGCGCGCCAGCCCACGCGTGGCGAGAGCCGGCGTGCCGATCCGCAGCCCCGAGGCCTCCATCGGCGGACGCGGGTCGAAGGGCACCGCGTTGCGGTTGACCGTGATCTGGATCTCGGCGAGGCGGTCCTCGGCCTGCTTCCCGCTCAGCGCGCTGTCGCGCAGGTCCACGAGCAGCAGGTGCACGTCGGTCCCGCCGGTCAGGACGTTGACCCCGTGTCCGGCCTGCAGCAGCTCCTCTGCGAGCGCTCGTGCCCCCTCGACGGTGCGCCGCTGGCGCTCCGCGAACAGCTCTCCGGCGGCGAGGCGGAAGGCCACGGCCTTGGCCGCGATGACGTGCTCGAGCGGGCCGCCCTGCTGGCCGGGGAAGACAGCGGAGTCGATTTTCTTGGCGAGCTCCTGCTTGCACAGGATCACGCCCGCGCGGGGGCCACCGAGCGTCTTGTGGGTGGTCGTCGTGACGACGTCCGCGCCCAGCGCGACAGGATTCGGGTGCAGTCCCGCCGCGACGAGCCCGGCGAAGTGGGCCATGTCCACCATCAGCAGCGCACCGACCTCGTCGGCGATCTCCCTGAAGCGCTCGAAGTCGAGCTGGCGCGGGTATGCCGACCAGCCCGCGAGCAACAGCTTGGGGCGGCGCTCGCGGGCCACGCGGGCGAGCTCGTCCATGTCGATCAGCGAGGTCTCGCGGTCGACCTCATAGGCGGCGATGTCGTACAGCCGGCCCGACACGTTGAGCTTCATGCCGTGCGTGAGGTGCCCGCCGTGAGCCAGCGACATGCCCATGATCGTGTCGCCCGGCGCGAGCAGCGCGTGATACACGGCGGCGTTGGCCTGCGCGCCCGAATGCGGCTGGACGTTCGCGTGCTCGGCGCCGAACAGAGCCTTGGCACGGTCGATCGCGAGCTGCTCGGAGACGTCGACCCACTCGCACCCTCCGTAGTAGCGGCGGCCGGGGTAGCCCTCGGCGTACTTGTTCGTCAGCACCGAGCCCTGGCATTCGAGCACGGCGCGAGGCACGAAGTTCTCGGAGGCGATCATCTCGAGCGTGGTCTGCTGGCGCTCGAGCTCGCCGCGCAGGACCTCCGCGATCTCCGGGTCCACCTCGGCGAGGGGACGGTTGAAGTAGTCGGGGCTCAGGTCGGTCACGGCGCTCTCCTTGGCAGGCGGTGTCGACATCGATGCCCAGGCGCGCGGCGGGTTCGCTGACCGCTTCCCGGTGGTCGATTCCACCTCTCTGCGCCAGTCGCGGTAGCAACGACGAGGCTAGCACTCAACGCGGGGACGCGGCGCGCGCGGAGCACAGCCCTGCGAAGCGTCAGCTGCGCGTCGCCGCCCCGCCGGCGCGGGGCTTGCGACGCCTCACCTCGGCGTCGCGAGCAGCTCCTGGATCTGCCCGCGGGGGAGCGCGCCCTCACGCAGCACGTGCCAGCGGCCCTCCTCGGCGAGGTCACGCAGGTCGATCACGGTGGAGGCCACGCCGGGGAGCTCGCCGCCGTCGAGCACGAGGTCGGCGCCGTCGCGAATGCTGGGCGGCACCTCGGCGAGCGTGCGGGCGTCCGCCTCGCCCGAGAGGTTGGCGCTCGACTGCATCACCGGCGCCGTCAGCGTGCAGAGCGACTGCAGGTGCTCGGGCAGCGCCGGCACGCGCAGCCCCAGCGTCGTCGGGTCGCTGCGACAGGCCGCGGCGAAGCGCCCGCCGCGGTTGGCGAGCAGCAACGTCACGGGCCCCGGGAGCAGAGCCTGCAGAGCGCTGCGCTCGCGCTCGTGCAGCTCACCCAGCGCCTCCAGGGCCGGCTCGAGCGCGAAGAACATGACGGCGCTGGCGCGCGCCGAGGGACGGCCCTTGAGCGCGTACAGGCGTTGCGCGGCACGCTCGTTCTCGGGATCGCAGCAGAGTCCGTAGACGGTGTCGCTCGGGAACACCGCCACGCCGCCCGCAGCGAGGCAGCCCTGCAGGCGCTCGCCGGCGCGGCTGTCGAGCGCAGGGATCATTTGCGCTCCCCGATCACTACCCGCTCTATACCCGCGAGGTCGCGCTTTGAGCGCACATTCTCAAAGCCGCATGCGCGGGCCAGCGCGATCACCTCGCCGGCCTGGCCGGCGCCGACCTCGATCGCCGCCAGCGTGACCCGCGCCCGCTCGCTCAGCTGGGCGAGCAGCCGGCGGATCGCGGCGAGGCCGTCGGAGCCGGCGAACAGCGCAGCGGCGGGCTCGTGGCGCAGGATCTCCGGCGCGAGCAGCGCACGCTCGCCGTCGGCGACGTAGGGCGGATTGGACAGGACGGCGTCGAACTCGTCGGTGACGCCTGCGAGCAGGTCGGCGCGCAGCCAGTCGACCTCGAGGCCGAGGCGCTCGCCGTTGGCGCGCGCGAGCGTGAGCGCGCCCTCGCTGAGGTCGCTGGCGCTCACCCGCAGGTCGGGGCGCTCGTCCTTCAGCGCCAGCGCGACTGCGCCGCTGCCGGTGCCCACGTCGAGCACGCGGGCACCCGCGGGCAGCGTGAGCCCGACCTCGACGAGCAACTCGGTCTCCGGCCGCGGGATCAGCACGCGCGGGTCGACGGCGAGATCCAGCCGCCGGAAGCCACGTCGTCCGGTGATGTAGGCGACGGGCTCGCGCTCGACGGCGCGGCGGCGGACCGCGTCCTGGTAGGCGCGCACTGCGGGACCGGCAACGGCCAGCTCGCGCTCGCCGATGAGCCGCTCGCGTCCCACCCCGAGGACGTGCGCGAGCAGCACTTCGGCGTCGAGACGGGGACTCGCGCAGCCGGCAGCAGCGATCGCCGTGATCGCGCCGTCGAGCGCCTCGCGTGCGGGGGTGCCGGCCGGGCTGCGCACGCTCACGCCGTCGCCTGTGCCTCCAGGCGCCTGCGCTTCTCGTCGGCCTGCAGCGCATCGGTCAGCTCGTCGAGCTCGCCTTCGAGCACCTGGTCGAGGTTGTGGACGGTGAACTTGATGCGGTGGTCGGTCACGCGCCGCTCGCCGTAGTTGTAGGTGCGGATCTTCTCGGCCCGGTCGCCGGTGCCGACCTGCGAGCGGCGGTCGGCCGCGAGCTCGGCCTGCTGTTCGCCGAGCGCGCGCTCGTAGAGGCGCGCGCGGAGGACCCGCAGCGCCTTCTCCCGGTTCTGCAGTTGGGACTTCTCGTCCTGCATCGAGACGACGATGCCGCTCGGCTTGTGCGTCACGCGCACGGCCGAGTCGGTCGTGTTGACCGACTGGCCGCCCGGCCCGGAGGAGCGGTAGACGTCGATCTGAAGATCGTTGGGGTCGACGTGGATGTCGACGTCCTCGGCCTCCGGCAGCACCGCCACGGTCGCCGTCGAGGTGTGGATGCGGCCCTGGGACTCCGTCTGCGGAACGCGCTGTACGCGGTGCGTCCCGCCCTCGAACTTGAAGACCGAGTAGGCGCCGTCCCCCTTGACGGCGAACGTGTACTTGCCCTCGCCGATCTCCAGCGGCTCGGTCTGCCAGCCGCGGCGTTCGGCGTAGCGCACCAGCATGCGGTACAGGTCCCCGGCCCACAGCCCCGCCTCGTCGCCCCCCGCGCCGCCCTGGATTTCGACGATCACGCTCTTGTCGTCGTTGGGGTCGCGCTCGACCATCGCCAGGCGAATCTCCTCCTCGACCTGCTCGATGCGAGCGCGTGCGCGGGTCAGCTCGTCGCGCAGCTCGGGATCCTCCCCCATCTCGTCGAGCAGTTCCTCGGCTCCCTCCGCGTCGTCGTGCGCGTGGCGCCACAGCGCCGCGAGCTTGGCGACGGGCTCGAGCTGGCTGTAGGCGCGCCCGACCTCGGCGTAGCGCTCGCGGTCGGAGATCACCTCGGCGTCGGTCATCTGCTCGCCGAGCTCGGCGAAGCGCGATTCGACCTGCTTGACGAGATCTTCGATCATCCCCGGCCCAGTCTAAGCAGCCGGCACGGCTGCACGGGCACCGCTGCGCGGGCGAGATCCAGGCCGAGCGCCTGAGCTCAGGCGCCGACCGCCTGCGCCTGGGCCAGCTCGATCAGCTCGTCGAGCGTCGCCGAGAGCGCCTCGACGGTGTCACGCTCGAGCGGCAGCCCGTCGGCGCCGAGCGCCTCGTGGGCCTGCGCCAGCGGCAGCTCGCGGTCGACGACGCGGGCCCCGATCGTCGCCAGCACCTTGCGCGCCTCGGCCTGCGCCCAGACGGCCCCGAACAGACCCGTGCTGGCTCCCACGACGGCAGCCGGCTTACCGCGCAGCGGCGTGTCGGCAATCGGTCGCGAGACCCAGTCGAGCGCATTCTTGAGCACGCCGGAGATCGAGCCGTTGTACTCCGGCGTCGCCACGAGCACCGCGTCCGCGTCGGCGATCGCCGCCTTCAGGGCAGCGACTGCGGCCGGCGTTGGGTGTTCGTCGTCCTCGTTGTAAGGCGGGATCGCGCCCAGCTGGTCGAACACCACGAGCTCCACCCCGGCGGGCAGCAGCGCGCGCGCGCCGGCGAGCAGCCGCGTGTTGTGCGAGTCGCGGCGCAGACTCCCCGACAGTCCGAGGATTCGCATGCTCCTCAGGCCTCCCTGACGCGCTCGGGCGATCGCGCCGGCTCGACGTGTGGGTGGGGGCTCGCTGTCGCCATCTCGTTCTCCTTGGCCCGGTTCGCTGGACTTCGGTCCGTTTGGACCGTGACCGAACTGTACCACAGAACCGGACCGGGGTCCACTTAGTATCATTGTGACTATGGAGACGCGCTTGGAGCTGCCGACCGTCGAGCTGCCGCTGTTCGAGCAGGCTCCCGCCGAGCGCGCCGACGCGACGCGTAACCGCGCTCGCATCCTCGACGCGGCGCGCCGGTTGTTTGCCGATCGCGGCGCGGCGTGCGTGTCGATGGACGAGATCGCCGCCGCGGCCGGCGTCGGCAAGGGCACGCTGTTTCGCCGTTTCGGCTCGCGCGCGGCACTCGCGCTGGCCCTGCTCAGCGAGCGCGAGATCCGCTTCCAGGAAGGCTTCATCCGCGGCGCGCCGCCGCTCGGACCGGGCGCGCCACCGCTCGAGCGCCTGATCGCCTTCGGCGAGGCGCGCCTGGATCTGATGGCCGACCATGCCGAAGTGCTCGCCGCGGCCGAGATCGGCCCGGCGCGCTTCGATTCGCCTCCCTACGCCGTCTACCGCCTGCACCTCACGCTGCTGCTGCGCGAGGCGTGCCCGGCGCATGACCCCACCTACCTCGTCGAGGCGCTGCTCGCGGGTCTCGGCGTCGACCTCTTTCTGCACCTGCGCGGCGCCCGCGGGATGGCGCTCGCGGACATCAAGTCCGGCTGGGGCGCGCTGGTGGGCAGCCTGATCGACGCCACGCCGGCGCCGGCGCGCTAGGCCACGACCTCGACGCCGACGAGGTCGGCGGCGGACAGCTCGCCCGGAGACTCCCGCTCGAGCACGGCCTGCAGGGCGGCGATCGCGACGGCCAGCTGCGACTCGTCCGGCTCGCGCGTCGTCAGCAGCTGCAGCTTCAGGCCGGGCCACATCACCGCGCGCACCCACGGGCGGCGACGGTTGCGCCCGGCGAACTTGATCAGCTCGAAGGAGATTCCGGCGATCAGCGGCACGCCGAGGATCCGGGTGGCCATCAGCCAGTACCAGGCGGGCAGCCCGATCGGCGCGAACACGAAGATGGCGACGATCATGACAACCAGCAGGAAGCTCGTGCCGCAGCGCGGATGCAGGCGCGAAAAGCGCTGCGCGTTGGGCGGCGTGAGCGGCAGGCCCGCCTCGAAGCAGGAGATCGTCTTGTGCTCGGCGCCGTGGTACTCGAACACGCGGCGCAGGTCGCGCACGCGCGAGAGCACCAGCATGTAGCCGAGGAAGATGCTCGTGCGCACGACGCCCTCGACGAGCCAGAACAGGAACGAGGACCCGAGCTGGTGCTTGATCAGGCTCGTCAGGCCGACGGGGATGAGGAAGAACAGCACGACCGCGAGCGCCAGCGCGAGCACGATGGTTCCCACCCACACCACGCGGGGAATCTGCTCGCCGGCCTCCTCCCCGGCCGCGGGCTCGTCGGGGTCGCGGTCCTGCGCGAGGCCGACCCGCTCCTCGGGCGGGAGCTGCGCGTTGGCGGAGACCTCCAGCGCGCGAAACCCGATCGCCATCGAGCCGCCGAGCGCCACGACACCGCGCACGATCGGCAGCCGCAGCAGCCGGTGGCGGCGCATCGCCGAGTCGAGCGGAAAGGTGCTCACCTCGATCTCGCCGAGCGCCGCCTGCGTGGGCGAGCGCTCCCCCTCGTCGAGCTGCTCGGCAGTCGGCTTGCGCACCGCGACCGCCCAGGTGGAGACGCCGCGCATCATCACGCCCTCGAGCACCGCCTGGCCGCCGACGGGCGCATCGCGCTGGGCGCTCAACTCGCCGCCGGGGCCCGTCTCGAGGACGGCCGGCGCCGGCTCGCCGCGGGCGCCATCGCCGGCCGGCGCCGTGACGGCAGCGGCGGGCGCAGCCATGTTCAGCGCGGGCGGCGTCGAGGGTGAACCCGCGGCCCCACGCGCGGACATCGAACTACTGGGTGGACCGAGCTTGCGCCGTGTGCAGTCGGCCCTTGGCGACCCTGCGCTGGAAGCGCTCGACGCGACCGCCGGTGTCCATCAGCTTCTGCCTGCCCGTGTAGAAGGGATGGCAGTTCGAGCACACCTCGACGTGCAGCTCCTCGCGCGTCGCGCGCGTGATGAACTCGTTGCCACAGGTGCAGCGCACGTGGGCGGAAACGTAGTCGGGGTGAATCTTGGCCTTCATCGTCGGACCATTCTAGCGGCAGCGCTCAGGCGCCCGGCGCGGGCGCTTGCGCCGGGCCCGGCGCGGCCGGCCCCGCCAGCCCCGGCGCCGGCATCGAGAGGCTCGTCGTCGGCTGCTCGCAGCGCCTGGTGTGGAGGATCGCCTCAGCCAGCAGGCGTCCCCGCGAGCTCAGCCAGCGAAAGTGAACGACACCGCGGTAGAAGGCCGGACCGGCGAGGTTCGTGACCTGCTTGAGGTAGCGGTACACCTTCACGCCGGGCGCCGCGGAGCGCCACACGCCGAGGCCCGGCGCGGTGACCGTGTGATAGCTGACTTCTTCGGGCAGCCGCTCAGCCACTTCGATGCGCATCTCCAGTCGCGCGCTGCCCGTCACACCCGACATTTCGCCGGCGAACGTAGCCGAGCGTTCGGCCTGGGGACCGGCGGTCAGGCACTGCTCGAGGGTCGCCGAGAGCGCCGGTCGCGCGAGGCCGGGCGCCGTCCAGATCGTCGCGCCGGCGGCGCTCGGCGACAGCGCCGCGAGCGCGAGCGCGACGAGCAGCTGGAAGGGGCGTGCGCGGCCCACACAGGCAGGGAGGCTCATGACATTCTCATAACACCCCGGCCTGGCCCAGAGTTTCGCGCCGGCGGCGAGCAGCGCTCAGGTGACTTGATAGAGCGGGCCGTCGCCGCCCTCGGGCGTCGTCAGGCGACCGCCCTTGGCGGTGATCGCACCACACTGGACGCAGTTGGTGTAGTTGACGATCACGTCCACTTCACCGTGCTCGGGGGCGTCCTCGGGGATCTCATAGACCCCGGCCGGGCACATCCACCGCCACGTCTCCGCGAGCTCACGCGGGACGCGCTTGCGCAGGCGAATGTGGTTGGGCGCGTCATCACGCGTGGCGTTGCCGGTGATGAACACCGAGGAGAGCTTGTCGAAGGTGTATTTCCCGTCCGGCTTGGGATAGCGGTCCTTCGTCTTGCCGATGAACATCGGCCTCTCGTCGTTGCGGTGCCAGGAGAGCCGTCCCGGCGGCAGCTTGCCTTTGGTGGCGATCGCGAGGTTGACGAGCGGCGCGCCGAGCACGAAGCCCTTCTGGAACGGCTGGCGCGTGTTGCGCTCCTGGTAGAGCTCCCTGCCGACGGTCGAGTCCTCGATCGCCTGCTCGTAGCCCTCGAAGGACGTCTCGCCGCGTACGAGCGCCGCGTAGATCGACTCGGCGGCGAGCTTGCCCGACATCACGCTGTGGTGGACGCCCTTCAGCGCGACCGTGTCGACCATGCCGCCGGCGTCGCCGACGAGCAGCGCGCCGGGCATCGAGAGCTTGGGCATCGACCAGTAGCCGCCGCCCGGCAGGGCCTTGGCGCCCCAGGCGACGCGCTCGCCGCCGGCGAGGATCCCCTTGACGAGCGGGTGGAGCTTGAACAGCTGAAGCAGATCGTGGGCCGACGTCGTCGCGTCGGCGTACTCCAGATCGATCACGAAGCCGATGCTGACGAGGTCCTCGCCGGTCTTCTCGTCCTTCATCGGGTAGAGCCAGGTGCCACCGATCTGTCCGTAGCGGGCGGACAGCTTCAGCGGCCACGGACCGATCGTGTGGATCACACGATCGAGCGGCTTGGGGACCTTCCAGACCTCCTTGACACCAAGCTCCCAGACCTGCGGCTCGCGCCCGTCGGCGAGGTCGAACTCCTTGATCGCGGCGCCCGTGAGGTGCCCCCAGCATCCCTCCGCGAGAACCGTGGCCTGGGCCTTGATGTCGGTGCCGGGCTCGAAGTTGCCGAGCGGCTCGCCGTCCCTGCCGCGGCCCTTGTCGCCCGATCGCACACCGACGACGCGCCCGTCCTCGACGACGAGCTGCGACGCGGAGGTCTCGGTCAGGATGTAGGCCCCGCCCTCCTCGGCCTGGCGCTGCTGGAAGCGCGCCATCGCCGACACCGAGATGACCTCGTTGCCGTGGTTCTTGAAGTTGGGCGGAGTCGGTATGCGCAGCTTCGTCTTCGCCGTCGGCGTCATGTAGACCGCCTCCTTCGTGACTTCGCCGTAGGCGAAGCCCTCCTTGCGCCAGTCCTCGCGCGTCAGCTCGGGGAACAGCTCCTGCAGCGGGCCGGGGCGCATGACGGCGCCTGACAAATTGTGCCCACCGCACGTCTTGGCCTTCTCGACGACCGCGACGGGGACCTCGCCGAGGCGCTCCATCGTCTCCGGATCGTCGGCCAGCAGCGCCAACAGGCGATTGGCGCACGACAGACCGGCGGTGCCGCCACCGACGATCGCGACGCCGACCTCGATCAGGTCGTCCTCGGGGTCGAGCCCCCGCTTGATGAACTCCTTGCGCGAGTCGACCGGTGGTGGGAAGGCAGCGGGCGCGACCTTCCCGTTGGAGGAGCCGTCGTGGCCCGACATCAGCTTCCCTTCTTTGCCTTCACAGCCTCTGTCAGCTTGGGAAGGATCTTGTTGAGATCGCCGACGATCCCAAGGTCGGAGAATTCGAAGATCGGCGCGTTCGCGTCCTTGTTGATCGCGACGATGTTCTCGGAGCTCTGCATCCCGACCTTGTGCTGGATCGCGCCGGAGATACCGGCCGCCAGATACAGCTTCGGCGACACCGTCTTGCCCGTCTGGCCGATCTGCGCCGCGTAGGGGTACCAGCCGGCGTCCACGACGGCCCGCGTCGCCGCCACCGCGCTGTTGCCGCCGAAGGCCTTGGCGAGGTCCTCGGCGAGCTGAAAGCCCTCGGCTTTGCCGAGTCCGCGGCCACCGGCGACGAGAATGTCGGCGCCCTCGATGTCGACGTCCGCGCCGCGCTGTTCGCCGCGCGTGACCATCGTGGCCTGCGAGGCATGCGGGCTGAGCTCGAAGCTGAGCTGCTCGACCGGGGCCTCGCCGGCCCCGCTCTGGACGATCTCGAACGCGTTCAGGCGCCCGATGATGATGCCGACCTGCGAGCGGTATTTGATCTCGGAGATCGCCGAGTCGCCGAGGATCGGGCGCTCCGCGATCAGCTCGCCGCCCTCCGCGCGCACCGCCGTCACCTCCATCGCGACGCCGGCACCGAGGCGCGCGGCGAGACCGGCGCCGATCTCGAAGCCGAGCAGGCCCCCGCCGAACAGCGCGTAGGAGTAGCCGCCGTCGGTGATCGCCCTCGCCATCGCGTCGACGAGCGGCTGCGCGAGCCCCTCCGGGCCCTCCGCGACGAGCACCTTCTTGGCGCCGTAGTTGCCGAGCGAGGCGGCGAGCTCCTGCGGGACGTTCTCGCCGAGCAGGATCGCGTGCGCCTCGCCGCCGAGCTCGGCCGCCAGCTTGGCGCCCTCGGAGACGGCGCCAAGGGAGTTCTTGTTGATCGCGCCGTCGTAGTGCAGCGCGTAAACCAGGATGTTGGCCATTTCAGATCAGCTTCCTCTCGTCGAGCCAGGCGATGATCTTTTCGACCGTCTCGCCGGTGTCCTCGTCCTCGATGATCTCGCCGGCGGCCTTCGCAGGCGGCGCCTTGGCGGCGACCCACTGGGCGGCCGAGTTCTCGCCGCCGACTTTTCCGGCGTCGATCTCGGCGTCTGCCGCGGTGATGCTGTCGAGCGGCTTCTTCTTCGCACCCATGATCGCCTTCAGCGACGGGTAGCGGGGCTCGTTGATCGCGTCACCGACCGAGATCACGGCGGGCAGCTTGACCTGCACCGTGTCGTAGCCGTACTCGGCCTGGCGCTCGCAGCGCAGAGCGTCGGGCTCGACGTCCATCTTGATCACCTGTGTGAGCGAGGGCATGCCGAGGTGCTCGGCGACGACGGCGCCGATCGTGTAGCACTCGCCGTCGTCGGACTGCTGTCCGAGCAGCACGAGATCGGGACCCTCGCGCTGCAGCGTCTTCGCTAGCGCGTAGCCGGTCGCGGCGACGTCGGAGCCGGCTACTGCGGGGTCGCTCAGGTGGACCGAGCGGTCCGCGCCCAGCGAGACGGCCTTGTGCAGCGCGCGCACGGCGCTGTCTGGGCCCATCGTCACTGCGACGATCTCCTCGACCGGCACCGCGCCGCCCTCCTTGATCTGCATCGCAGCCTCGATGGCGTGCGTGTCATACGGGTTGAGGTTCTTCTCCCCGCTGCGGTCCATGCGCCCCGTCGAGGGATCGATCCTCTTCTCGACGGCGGCGTCCGGAACCTCCTTCACCAGGACGCATATCTTCATTCTCTACGGCTCTCCTTGGGGTCTGTTGAAAGCGATCCTACCGCTTCGAGCGGTTGACTGACGAGTCAATCAGTTGTTCGAGGAGCGTCCACCGGCGGCGCCGCGGATGAAATCGACGATCGCCTGCGTGGGGGCGCCGGGGGTGAACACCTCGGCGACGCCGAGGCTCTTGAGCTCCGGGATGTCCTCGGCCGGAATCGTGCCCCCAACCGTGATCACGACGTCGTCGATGCCCTGCTCGTGCAGGAGCGCGACGACGCGGGGCACCAGCGTCATGTGGGCGCCCGAGAGGATCGAGAGCCCGACGGCGTCGGCATCCTCCTGGATGACGGTCTCGACGATCTGCTCGGGCGTCTGGTGCAGGCCGGTGTAGATGACCTCCATGCCGGCGTCGCGCAGGGCACGCGCGATGATCTTGGCGCCGCGGTCGTGGCCATCGAGGCCGGGCTTGGCGACGACGACGCGAATCTTGCTCCTCGTGCTCGGGGCGCTGGATGCCATAGACGGGGAGATTACGCGCTAGCGGCCACCTCACGCGGACTGCGCACCCGGCCGGCCCTCCGCTCAGCGCCGCCGGCGCGCGCGCGCGTCGAGCGCGGCGCCGCGGCGCGTGCGAGCTCGCGACTGGCTCGTGCGGGGACCGGCGGCGCGGGAGCGCGAGCCGCGAGGCGCGGGCGACCGGTCGCGCGCGAGGCGCCCGAGCGACGCCACCGCGGTGCCGGCGCCAACGGCCGCGAGCAGCTTCAGCCGCCGGCCGAGGCGGTCGAGCTCGATCATCTCCCACCCTTCCTCCGTGGCGATCCGGCGCAGCGCTGCATCGGGGTTCACGACCACCGCGTGGCGCACCGCGCGCAACATCGGCAGGTCGGACTCGGAGTCCGAGTAGGCATAGGAGGAGGCGAGCTCGAGACCCTCGCGCTCGGACAGCTCGCGCATCGAGAGGACCTTGCCCTCGCGGTAGTTGAACGGTCCGGCCGGGCGGCCGGTGTAGCGGCCGTCGACGATCTCCGAGCGGGATCCGAGGCCGCCGTCGAAGGCGAGCACGCGCGCCAGCAGGTCGGCCATCTCCTGCGAGGCGGCCGTGAGAATGTAGACCGGCAGCCCGGCGTCCTGGTGGGCGTAGGCGCGCTCGAGCATCTGCGGATACAGGCGCGGCAGCACGCCCGCGAGCACCCGCGGGGAGAGCCGCTCGAGATCGCGAACGCGGACGCCCGCGATCATCTCCCCGACGCGCCTGCGCACGTCGTCGGCGCGGTCGTCGGTCGAGCCGAGCAGGCGGAAGCGGACGTTCTCATAGATGTCGCGCACCAGGCGCCGGCGCGAGATCATTCCCGTCTCGTAGGCCGCACGCGCGAAGAAGATGCCCGACGAGCCGGCCATCAGCGTCTTGTCGAGGTCGAAGAACGCGGCGGCTCGCGACCCGTTCTGCGGCGCGGCGGCGCGACCGTCCTCGAGCACGAGCGGTTAAACCTTGAGGATTACCGCGTCGCCCTGCCCGCCGCCCGAGCAGATCGCCGCGCAGCCGAGACCGCCGCCGCGACGGCGCAGCTCGTGCACGATGCTGCCGAGGATGCGCGCGCCCGAGGCGCCGATCGGGTGGCCGAGGGCGACGGCGCCGCCGTTGACGTTGACGCGCTCCTCGTCGATGCCGAGCATGCGGATCGAGTTGAGCGTGACCGACGCAAACGCCTCGTTGATCTCCCACAGGTCGATGTCGCCGGGCTGCAGGCCGGCCTTCTCGAGCGCCTTCTTGGCCGCGCTCGCGGGCGTGGTGGCGAGATACGCGAAGTCGTTGGCGCTCTGCGCGTGGGCGAGGATCTCGGCGAGCGCCTCCTTGCCGTTGGCCTGGGCCCACTCCTCGGATGACACCACGAGCGCCCCGCCGCCGTCGTTGACGCCGGGCGAGTTGCCGGCGGTGTGCGAGCCCTCCTTGCCGACGAGCCCGGGGAGCTTCGCAAGCGCCTCCAGCGAGGTGTCACGGCGCGGGCCCTCGTCGATCTCGACGACGGTGTCGCCCTTGCGGCCCTTCACGGTCACCGCCACGATCTCATCCGACATGCGTCCCTCGTCGATCGCCTTGAGCGCACGCTCGTGCGAGCGCAGCGCCCAGCGGTCGAGGTCTGCACGCGTCATCTCGAGCTCGTCGCCGACCTCCGTCGCCTCGACGAACATCTGCTTGCCCGAGAATGGGTTGGTGAGCCCGTCGTGGACCATCGCATCGAGCATCTTCGCGTCGCCCATGCGATATCCGAAGCGCGCCTGCGGGAGCAGATAGGGGGCCTTCGACATCGACTCCATGCCCCCGCCCACACCGACCTGGACGTCACCCGCACGAATCGCCTGGTCGAGCAGCACGGTCGCGCGCAG
Organism: Solirubrobacteraceae bacterium; assembly: GCA_036498325.1. Taxonomy (GTDB): domain Bacteria; phylum Actinomycetota; class Thermoleophilia; order Solirubrobacterales; family Solirubrobacteraceae; genus Palsa-744. The sequence goes on along the minus strand of DASYFR010000012.1, from coordinate 28,673 downwards.
TCCCGACGCACACACCTTGTTGATCGTCTCGGAGGAGACCTCCTTGGGGATGCCCGCCTTGATCTGCGCCTGGCGCGAGGGGATCTGTCCCTGGCCCGCCTGCAGCACCTGGCCGACGATCACGTGCTCGACCTGCTCGGGCTCGACACCCGCACGCTCGAGTGCCGCGCCGATCGCGGCCGCACCGAGCTCCGTGGCATCGAGCGAGGCGAGGCCCCCACCCATCTTGCCGATCGGCGTTCGCGCGGTGCCGAGGATCACGGTGTTGGGCATGAAGCGGGCATCTCCTGTAGGTAGGGCGAAGCGGTCAGAGACCGCGAATGGTAGTGGACGCGCTTGCCGGCCCGGCCGGCCGACACCCGCGGCAGCGGGGCCGGGACGCCCGCAGGGGCCCGTCCCCGCGGCCGCGCAGGACGCGCCGAAGGCGCGCGGGATATCGTGGCGGCGATGCACATCTCAGCGATCTCCCAAGCGCCCACGACGAGCGACGCCGACACGATCGCGATCGGCCTGTTCGACGGCGAGGAGCCGCCGCCGGGGTCGCCCGCCGAGCTCGCCGAGCTGCTCGCCTCGGGCGAGGCTCGCCCCGCCTTCAAATCGCTCGCACTGGCGCACGCCGAGGGCAAGCGCTGGCTGCTCGTCGGTCTCGGCGTACGAGCCGAGTTCACCGCCGAGCGCGCGCGCGTCGCCGCGGCGACGACCGCCGCACGCGCCCGCGAGCTCTCGACGCGCACGCTGTGCTGGGCGCTCCCGCCCGACAGTCCCCTCGCGGCGGTGCCGGCCCTCGTCGAGGGCACGCTGCTCGGCGACTACCGCTTCGAGCTGTTCAAGAGCGCTTCCGCGCAGGCGCGCGCCGAGGCGCCTGCGCAGCTGGAGCGGCTGGTCGTCGCCGGCGAGCCTGGGCTCGAGGCGATCGTCGCCGAGGCCGCAATCGTCGCGCAGGCCGCCAACCGGGCACGCGACCTGCAGAATCGCCCCGGCAACGACCTCACTCCCAGCGCGCTCGGGGACTATGCGCTGGCGCTGGCCGAGGGCGATCCGGCCCTCACCGTCGAGGTCGAGGGGCGCGCGGGACTGAGGGCCCACGGAATGGGCGCCTTCGCCGCCGTCGCGCAGGGGTCCGAGCAGGAGCCCGCGCTGATCACGATGCGCTACGACGGACCCGCAGCGAGCGGGCCGACGCTCGGCTTCGTCGGCAAGGCCGTGACGTTCGACAGCGGCGGCATCTCGTTGAAGCCGGGCGCGAAGATGGCGGAGATGAAGTTCGACATGTCCGGCGGGGCTGCCGTGATCGAGGCCGTCGCGGCGATCGCGCGCCTGCAGCTGCCGGTCACGCTGCTCGCCGTCGTCGGCGCGACCGAGAACCTGCCCAGCGGCAGCGCGATCAAGCCTGGCGACATCGTGACGGCCGCCAACGGCAAGACGATCGAGATCAACAACACCGACGCCGAGGGCCGGCTGGTACTGGCCGACTGCCTGTGCCACGCCGTCGCGCAGGGCGCCGAGCTGATCGTCGACCTCGCCACCCTCACAGGCGCCGTGATCGTCGCGCTCGGCTCGACCTACGCCGGGTTGATGAGCAACGACGACGAGCTCAGCGAGCGGTTGCGCGCGGCCGGGGAGCGCAGCGGCGAGATCGTCTGGCGGCTGCCCCTGCACGAGGAGTACGACGAGCTGATCGAGGGCACCTACGCGGACCTCGACAACGCCCCCGAAGCGCGCAAGGCCGGCACGATCGTCGGTGGCGCGTTCCTCGCGAAGTTCGTCGGCGAGGTTCCCTGGGCGCACCTCGACATCGCCGGCTCGGCCTGGGATCTGGGTCGCGCCTATGTCGGCAAGGGCGCCTCCGGCTACGGCGTGCGCCTGCTCGTCGAGCTCGCGCGCTCCTACGGCGCCTGAGCGCAGGCTCACACCCCGACGGGCTGGCGCAGCCAGCGGGCGACGACGGCCCAGGCCTCGCCGCGGGGGTCGATGTGCGCGCGGTGCCCACCGGCGGGCCCCTCGATCTCGACGAGCTCCACGTCTGCGCCGGCCGCGCGCGACTGACCGGCGTAGCGGCGGCTCAGCTCGACCGAGACGGTCGCGTCGATCACACCGTGGACGAGCAGGACGGGCATCGTCAGAGGCACCTGGGCGAGCGGATCCCCGAGCGCGTAGCGCTGCGGCAGCTCCTCCGGGGAGCCGCCCATCAACGCCGCCGCGGCGCCCCCGTGCCAGCGCCGGTACGCGCCGGCGAGGTCGCACACGCCCGCCTGGCTGATCACGCGCTTGAAGGCGATCGCCGGAGAGCCTCCGGGGGCGCCCTGCGGTAGGTGCTCGCGCCCCGCCGCCCAGAGGGCGAGATGGCCTCCGGCCGAGTGCCCGAGCACGCTCACGCTGTCGAGGTCCAGGGGCTCGTCGAGCGTGGTGAGGTGATCGATCGCGCCCGCCACATCGGCGAACGTCGCGGGCCAGCCGCCCCCCTCCCCGACACGGCGGTACTCGATGTTCCACACCGCCCAGCCGCGGCGCACGAGATCGCCGACCAGCCCGCGCATGACCACCCGGCCGTAGCGGCGCTGCCACGAGCCGCCGTGGATCGCAACCATCACAGGGTGCGGCCCGGCGCCGTGCGGCAGATACAGATCGGCGCGCTGGGAGCGATGCGCGCCATAGCGGTGGGTGCTCCCGCGCGTGAGGAAGTCGAGGACCAATCGCGTGCGCGCCATGGGGAGCGCATCCTTCCAGACGCGAGCTGTGAGAATGCCCGTCGCGATGGACTTCGAGCTCTCTCCCGACCACGAGCTGATCAGGCGCACGGTGCGGGAGTTCGCCGTAGCGGAGGTCGCGCCGGTGGCCGAGGAGCTCGACCGCACCAAGTCGTTCCCCTACGAGATCGTCGCCAAGCTCGGCGCGCTCAACCTGATGGGCATCCCGTTCCCCGAGGAGTACGGCGGCGGCGGCGGCGACACGCTCGCCTACGTGCTCGCTGTCGAGGAGCTGACGAGGGTCGACTCCTCCGTCGCGATCACGCTCTGCGCGCACACCTCGCTGGGAACGCAGCCGCTGTACCTGTTCGGCAGCGAGGAGCAGAAGCGCGAGTGGCTGCCGCGGCTGTGCTCGGGCGAGTGCCTCGGCGCCTTCGGGCTGACCGAGCCGGAGGCCGGCTCGGACGCGGGCAACACCCGTACTCGCGCGCGGCTGGCGGACGGCGAGTGGGCGATCGACGGCGCCAAGCAGTTCATCACCAACGCCGGCACCGACATCTCGGGGGTGGTCTGCATCACGGCGGTCACCGGCGAGCACGACGGCACCGGCAAGGAGATCTCGAACCTGATCGTGCCCAACGGCACGCCGGGCTATGACCAGGGCGAGCCCTACCGCAAGATGGGCTGGAACGCCTCCGACACGCGCCCGCTGACGTTCAGCGACTGCCGCGTGCCGGAGGAGAACCTGCTCGGCCCGCGCGGCGCCGGCTTCAAGCAGTTCCTGGAGATCCTCGACATCGGCCGCATCGGCGTCGCCGCGATGGGCGTCGGGCTGGCCCAGGGCGCGCTCGACGAGGCACTCGCCTACGCCAAGGAGCGGCGCGCGTTCGGGCAGGCGATCTCCAAGTTCCAGGCGATCCAGGGCAAGCTCGCCGACATGGCCACGGAGATCGCGGCCGCGCGCCTGCTCGTGTACAAGGCCGCACTGGAGAAGGACGCGAAAAGGAACTTCACGCTGACGGCCGCGCAGGCGAAGCTCAAGACCGGTCGCCTGGCGGTGCGCTGCGCGGAGGAGGCCGTGCAGATTCACGGCGGTTACGGCTTCATCGAGGAGTACCCGGTCTGCCGCTTCTATCGCGACGCGAAGATCCTCACGATCGGCGAGGGCACCGACGAGATCCAGCAGATCGTGATCGCCCGCGCGCTCGGCGCCTAGCTCCTCTGCCTAGCGCGCCAGCTGCGCGACGCGCTCCAGCAGCGCCGTGGCGGCGCTCGCCGGATCGAGCTCGCGGCGCACGACCTCGCCGACCAGGCGCTGGAACTCGGCGTCCTCGTGGAGGTCCTGCTCCATGCGCCGGCGCACGCGGGCGGTCGCGATCGCGAGCACCTCGTTGCGCAGGTTGCGCCCGCGGCGCTCCTCCAGCTGACCGGCGGCGAGAATGTGGGCGCGGTGCTCGCGCAGCGCCTCGACGAGCTCCTCGACCCCGCGTCCGAGCGTGGCCTCGGCCTTGATGATCGGCACGCGCCAGCTGGCGCGCGCCTCCTCGGGCGTGCGGTCGAGGTTGGCGAGCGAGAGCACCCCCCTGATCTCGCGGACCATCGTGTCGGTCAGCGGGTGATCGGCCTTGTTGATGACGATCACGTCGGGGATCTCCATCACGCCGGCCTTCAGCGCCTGGATCGAGTCGCCCGAGCCGGGCATCAGCACGAGCACGATCGTGTCGGCGTGATCGATGATGTCGATCTCCGCCTGCCCCACGCCGACCGTCTCCACGAACACGTCCTCACGGCCGGCCGCGTCGAGCAGCAGCGCGGCCTGCAGAGCCGCCTCCGACAGGCCTCCCAGCGCACCGCGGTTGGCCATCGAACGGATGAACACGCCGCGGTCGAGGAAGTGCTCGGACAGGCGGATGCGGTCGCCCAGCAGCGCACCGTGCGTGAACGGCGAGGAGGGGTCGATCGAGAGCACGCCCACGGTTCGCCCGGCCGCCCGGCGGGCCTTCGTGAGCGCGCCGATCAGGGTCGACTTGCCGACCCCCGGCGGCCCGGTGAAGCCGACCACCTCCGCCCGTCCGGTGTGCGGATAGACCTCCTTGACGAGCTCCCAGCCCTCGGGGCTGTCGTCCTCGACGAGGGTGATCGCACGGGCGAGCGCGCGGCGGTCGCCCGCGAGCAGGCGCTGTGCGAGGTTCGGCTCGTCACCCATGGCGCCGGCAATCATCGCAGGGGCCGCGCGCCATCCGCCCAATCGCGGCGTCGCTTACGATGCCAGGCCGATGGAGGCCTCCTTCGCACCGCCCGCCAGCGCCCCCTCCGAGCCTGCCGCCGGCTCCCCCTCGCGCGCGCCCGACCCGCTGCGCGGCGGCCCGCTCGCGCTCGCGCGGTTCCTGCGCGCAAACCGCATGCTCAGCCCCGGCTACGTGCGCCTGCTCGCCCGCTTCGCGTGGCTGAAGCTCCGCCACGGCAGACGCCTGCAGACGGAAGGGATCTGCTTCATCTGCCCGCGCGTGAAGCTCGAGATCGGCCGCCACGCGACGCTGCGGATCGGGCGCTGGGCGTGGATCGGGCACGCCAGCAAGATCCGCGTGCACGAGGGAGAGGTCAGCATCGGCGCGAAGACAGTGATCGGCCAGGAGGCGACGATCTCGGCCTTCCAGCACATCTCGATCGGGCGCGAGTGCATCATCGCCGACCGCGTGATGCTGATCGACTTCGACCACGGCGTCACCGAGGTCGAGCGCCCGATCCGCCTGCAGGGGATCTACAAGCGCGACGTGCACGTCGGGCACAACGTGTGGATGGGCTACGGAGCGTGCGTACTGCGCGGCGTCAGCATCGGCGACAACGCGATCGTCGGGACCAGCGCGGTCGTCACGACGGAGGTCCCGGCCAACGCCGTCGTGGCAGGGGCGCCCGCGCGCGTCATCCGCATGCGCGAGGCGCCGCGCACGCTGCGCTGGGAGTAGCGGCTAGGGCGCGAGCAGCCACGCTCGCTCGGCATCGACGGCGAGGTTGCGCAGCGCGCCGTCATCGCCCGGATCGCCGGCATCCGCCTCGAGTGCGCGCGCGAGCGCGCGGCGATGTCCTGCAAAGCGCTCGCTCGCATACGGCACGGCGATCTTCCGCGAGGTCATGAAGGCCCAGTCGCTCGCCTGCATCGCGAGCAGCTCGCGGATCGCCTGGCGCCCGGCGCGCTCGCCGGCGCGCAGGAGCGCGAACTCGCCGGCGCGCGTCGCACGGGCGATCTCTGCGACGGCCGGTGCCGACCAGGTGGAGAGGTCGCCGTGCAGGCCCCAGCTGCTCGCCGGCGCCGCCCCGCCTGCGCCCGCACGATCGTCGGTCTCGAGGACGTCGGCCACCGCCACCGGCGCGAGGCGCTCGAGCCCATCGTCGAGGCGCACGAGCTCGAGCCGTTGGCGCGCGCACTCCTCGACGACCGCCTCGAGCCAGGCGATGCCCTCATACCACCAGTGCCCCAGCAACTCGGTGTCGAGCGCGCACACCACGAGCCGATCCGTCCCGCCGGCATCGCGCAGGCGGACGCGCGTGCGGGCGACGAAGTCGGCGGCGTGCTCGCGCGCGAGTGCCAGCGCCTGCGCGTGGTCATAGGGCGCGCCGGCGTTGTTCCACGGGTTGTGGTGGTTGATCGTGTGGTGGTGATAGTCGCGGTAGGCGCCGGCGGCCGGGTAGCCACGCTCGCTCCACACGAGCGACATCGTCGCGCGGTCGATCGGCACGAGCACCACGCCCGCGTCGCTGACGAGCGGTCGCAGGTGTGCAGCCGAGCCGAGCCCGAGCCCGTTGGTCAGCTCGACGCATGCGGCACCGACGCCGGCGTCGGCGAGCACTCGCTCGAGCCACGGCGCGTAGGCGCACTCGGGCAGCCAGAAGCCCCCTCGCCAGCGCCCCTCGAAGCGGCGCCGAAAGGCCGCGACGCCGCTGCGGATCTGCATGCGCGCGCCGGCGTCACTCGCCAGCAGCGGCAGGATCGCGTGCGTCGCGGAGGAGGTCCATTGCGCGTGCGGCGCGAGCGCCGCGAGCATGTCGCCGTCGCGGCGCCGCAGTCCCTCCAGCGCGCCTGCGTAGTCGCCCCAGGCCCGCTCGAGCTCGCATGCGAGCGCCTCCTCACCGCCGGCGCGCAGCCCGGCGGCATCGCGCTCGTGGGTCCCCTGGCGCACGTCGTTGACGAACGCTTCGAAGCGCGCGGCGACGCCGGGGGCCTCGAGCTGGTCGCACAGCACCGGCGTGAGCGAGAGGGTCAGCGGCGCGCCGGCGTCGAGCACCTCGAGCAGCGGCAGGTAGCAGCTCGCGATCGCCTCCCACAGCCACTCCTCGCCGAACGGCCACGTGCCGAACCCCTCGACATAGGGCATGTGGGTGTGCAGCACGATCGCGAGCGCACCGCGATCCTGCGAGCGTCGCTGGTTGGCGATCACGGTCGGCAAACGGCGAGGAAGTCGAGCGCGCGCTCCAGATCGGCTTCGCCGGCCGCCCGCAGGCGGAAGTCGGTGGCGGCGATCGCCGGCGTGAACCAGTCGTAGAAGCGCGCCGTCAGACCGAGGCGGCGGTGGACCCGATCCCACCCGAGCCGCAGCGCGAGCTCGTGCGCGCGCAGCTTGCGCGCGTGGAACAGCCCGTACAGCTCGACCGAGGAGAAGTGCGCGCGACAGAGCTGCTCGAACTCGGCGCGGCGGTACTCGTGGACGTGCCAGGGATTGCCCGAACGCGCCGCACCCGGGGGCGCGAGCGTCACCACGTTCGGAGTCGACAGATACACGCATCCATCGTCCCCGACGATCGAGCTGAAGTGCTCGAGCACCGCGCCGGGCTCCTGCAGGTGCTCGATCGTCTGCAGGAAGACGACAGCGTCGGCGGGCTCGGCGAAGCCCTCGACGAGGCCGCGCACGAAGCGCAGTCCCGGCCGCGCGTAGCGCAGGCGGGCGTGCTCATGTGCCTCCGGGTTCGCGTCGACTCCCACCGCGTCGGCACCCGCACGCGCGAGCACCTCGGTGCCGTAGCCCTCACCGCACGCCATGTCGATCACGCGCAGTCCGCCGACGCGCTCGGCGATCCACCGATAGACGACGAGATGACGCCGGTACCAGTAGTTCTCCGCGGGCACGTCCGGCAGGGTCCGCTCGCCCGTCAGCGCAAGCGGAGGGACGCCGTCGGGCTGGTCGCGCTGAACGAAGTTGGTCGAGGTCAAGAGATCAGCCCCCCGGCCGGCGTCGGACGGGCACTGCGAGGACGCTGCAGGACGCGAGCACGGCGCGCGAGTATATGGTGCCGCCCCGTGCCGCCCGCCTTCAGCGCCGAGCAGATCCGTGAGGCCAACGAGCGCTACCACGATGTCGCCGCCCACCACTACGACTCCAAGTGGGGCATCGACTTCGGCGAGCTCGGCCTCAGCCAGGTGACCGCCAAGCTGGGCAAGGCACTCGGCGGCGAGCCCGGCTACTACGCCCGCTCGCTCGAGATCGGCGCGGGCACCGGCTACTTCAGCCTCAACCTGCTGCGGGCCGGCCTGATCGGCGAGGCGACCTGCACCGACATCTCCCCGGGCATGCTGGAGACGCTCGCAGCGAACGCCCGCGCCCTCGATCTGCCCGTGCGCACCGAGCCCGCCGACGCCGAGCGCCTGCCGTTCGCGGACGCGAGCTTCGACCTCGTGCTCGGCCACGCCGTGCTCCACCACATACCCGACCTGCCGCGCGCCTTCGCGGAGTTCCAGCGCGTCCTCGTACCCGGCGGCACGCTCGCCTTCGCGGGCGAGCCGTCCCGCTACGGCGACCGCCTGGCCGCCGTCCCCAAGCGCCTGGCCGTCGCCGCCGCTCCGCTGTGGCGGCGCGCGATCGGGGCGGCGCGCGCCCCGCTGGGCGGGGCCTGCGGCGAGGCTGAGGGGGCACTCGAGGGCGTCGTGGACGTGCATGCCTTCGCACCGGGGGAGCTCGTTCGCATCGCCCGCGGCGCCGGCTTTGGCGAGGTGCGCGTCAGCGGCGAGGAGCTGCTGGCAAACTGGTTCGGCTGGACCAACCGGACGCTCGAGTCCACTGCCGTTCCCGAGCAGGTGCCGCTGGCATGGCGGCTGTATGCCTACCGCGGCTACCTGATGCTGCAGAAGCTCGACCGCCGTATGCTCGAGTCGCGCCTGCCCCCGGCGATCTTCTACAACCTGATGCTCGCCGCGCGCAAGCCGGCCGCGGCCTGAGCCGCGCTCGCAGGGACCGCCCTAGACTCACGGCGATGAGCCAGCCGCCGCTGCGCAGCTTCCCGCTGTTCCCACTCGGCATCGTCGCCGTCCCCGGCGAGAGCGTGCCGCTGCACATCTTCGAGGAGCGCTACAAGCGCATGATCGAGCGCTGCCTGGCGGCCCCGCAGGGCTCGCTCGAGCGGGAGTTCGGGATCGTCTGGCTGGCCGAGGATGAACTCAAGCCGGTCGGCTGCGCGTGTGCGGTCGAGCAGCTGCTCGAGCGCCTCGACGACGGCCGGCTGAACGTCGTGGTGCAGGGCACGCGCCCGTTCCGCCTGCTCGAGCGCCAGGACGATCTGCCCTACCCGGCCGGCATGATCGAATTCCTCGAGGACGAGCCCGAGGAGGCCGACGGCGGAGCGGCCGCGGCGGCGCGCTCGCTCTACCGCGAGCTCGTCCTGCAGGCGACCGACCGCGAGATCGAGGGGGACGAGCTCGAGCGCCTGGGCTCCTACGCGATGGCCGCGACCGTCGAGTTCGACGTCTCCGACAAGCAGCAGCTGCTCGAGCTTCGCTTTGAGAGCGCCCGCATGCAACTGCTGGCGCGCCTGTTGAAGGCGTCGCTCGAGCGCCTGGAGATACTCGAGCGCGCCCAGGTGCGAGCGCTCTCCAACGGCAAGGTCCGCTTGGCCTGAGCCCACGACGCCGCGTGAGCCACGCTCGCTCCCCGCCCGTGTGCCCGTTGCGCGTCGCCTAGGACGCCGGCAGGTGACAGACCTGCTGTGCGACCTGCAGCACGAACAGCTGCAGGTGACGCAGCACGACCGGCTGGGCGGCCGAGTTGTCGCTGAAGCGGACGCTGCCGCTTTCGTCGCGCAGCGTGTAGGCGAAGATCGATCCGGCCCTCGCCGGCAGCGAGAGCCCGCGGCTAGCGGCGTCGTGGATTTCTTCCTGGATCGCCCGCGCCTGCACCAGCTGTGGGTCGCTCAGCTTCAGGGTCGGGCCGCCGTTGCAGTGCACTGAGCCTTCTTCGTTGACGAGCAGCGTGAGCCGAGCATGCGGCGTCGAGCCCGAGCGGCTGACGAGGAACAGGTCGGCCGCGCGCACGCCCCCACATCCGGCGAGCGCCGCCAGCGCCAGAGCGCACACGGCGAGCGCGCGGGCCGCCGCGGCGAGGCGCGCGTGGTCGCCGCTCACGCGCTCACCGCCACGCCGCCGCGGCGCGGGTCGCCGCCTCCGGTGAGCTTGCCGTCGCGTCTCAGCGCTGCTTGCACACCGCCGAAGAACAGGTTGCGCGCAGCGAACTGCACGACGCGCTCGGCGCCGTCGAGCGCGTCCAGCTCGATGCCCGGCTCGGCGAAGACGACGCCGTCCTCGTAGTGGATCCGCGGCGCATCGACGGCCGCCTGGGCCTCCATTCCGTGGTCCACGGCCGCGATGATCGTCTGCAGCAGCGCCGAGCGGATGCGGCTCGAGCCGGCGCTGCCGAGCACCAGCTCGACCTCGCCTTCGCGCAGCACGATCGACGGCGCCATCATGCTCGGCATTCGCCGCCCCGCCGGATGCAGGTGAAAGCCGAGCGGGTTCAGGTCCTCCTCGCCCATCACGTTGTTGAGGTGGATCCCGGTGCCCGGGACCACCACCCCCGAGCCCTCGCCGTTGGTGCACGTCGTGCTGCACGCACGACCCTCGCTGTCGATCACCGAGATGTGTGTCGTGGAGCCGAGGCGACTCGCCAGGAAGCGCTCGAGGAAGCCCTCCTCGCCGAGACCCTCGACGAACTCCGGCGTGCGCTCGGACTGCGCGGCCGCCATCGCCTCGACGACGCCGCGCAACGTCGGCGGCCCCTGTTCGCGGGCGAGCAGCGCGAGCGAGTACGCGAGCAGCGTGCCCCCGGCCGAGGGCGGCGGGTTGGTGAGGATCTCGCGGTCGCGGTAGGCCACGAGCACGGGCTCGCGCTCGAGCGCCTCGTAGCCGCACAGGTCCGCGCGACTCAGCGACCCTCCGCGCGCAGCCAGCCAGTCGCAGACGGCGGCCGCCACGTCGCCGCTGTAGAAGGGCTCCGGGCCCTCGCGCGCGAGGCGCATCAGCGCGTCGCCGAGATCCGCGTTGACGAACCGCTCGCCCTCGCGAAGGATGTGCCCGGCCGGCGCCCACAGCGCGGCGCACTCGGGCGTCGAGGTCAGCAGCGCAGCGAGGATCTTCGCCACGTAGGCCTGACCGGCGTTGAGCGCGACCCCGTCGCGGGCGAGCCGGGCGGCCGGCGCGGCGAGCTGCTCCAGGGGAGCCGTTCCCCAGCGGCGCACTGCCTCGCACACCCCGGCGGGGACGCCGTAGACGCCGCAGGACGCGGGGCCGATGTGAAACCGCTGGGCGGCGTCCCCGAAGGAGACGTCGATGCCATGCAGCTCCGCCTCCGAGCCGTCGCCGGCGCGCGTGGGCGCCTGCACGAAGAAGTCGAGCAGCGCGGGGCGCACCCCGGCGCCGGCCACGAGCATGTAGCCGCCCGCCCCCAGGCCAGTCAGCAGCGACTCGGTGACGAACGACGTGAGCATCGCCGCGACGGCTGCGTCGACCGCATTGCCCCCTTCGCGCAGGACGCGCGCGCCCGCCTGCGCGGTCAGCGGATGGCCCGCCGCGACCACGCCATTGGCGCCCTCATTCATTGCTGAGCGATACCACACGAGCGCGCGGGCCGGCAGCGCCCGTCATGCGAGAGCTCTCAGCGACGACCCCGCCATCCGAGGGTGTCATTCGCGTTGGGCAGGGACCACAGGCAAGCGCGACAGGCACCCCTTCTGACGCGCGTCAGAAGTTGGGAAGAAACTCGGGCACGTCCAGTTCGTCGACGGCCAGCCCGCCACGACGGGGCTCGCGGCTCGGCCGCGACGGCGTGGTGCGCTGGACACGGACCTCGCCGCTGGTGGCCGGCTCTTTCAGGCGACCGAGGCTCTTGCGCCTGCCCTCATCGCCGTAGCCCGTCGCGACGACCGTGACCCACACCTGGTCGTCGAGCTTGTCGTCGACCATCGCGCCGAAGATGATGTTCGCGTCCGGGTGCGCGGCCTGCGAGACGGACTTGGCGGCCTCGTTGACCTCCCACAGCGACAGGTTGGGGCCCCCCGTGATCGACAGCAGGATCGAGCGTGCCCCCTCCATCGAGGTTTCCAACAGCGGCGAGGAGACGGCCTGGATCGCTGCCTCGGTGGCGCGGTTCTCGCCGATGCCCATGCCGATCCCGAGCAGGGCGTTGCCGGCATCGCTCATGATCGTGCGCACGTCGGCGAAGTCGAGGTTGATGAGGCCGGGGAGGGTCACGAGATCGGAGATGCCCTGCACACCCTGGCGCAGGACGTCGTCAGCGACACGAAAGGCCTCCACCATCGCGGTCTGCTTGTCGAGCACGCCGAGCAGCCTGTCGTTCGGCACGACGATCAGCGTGTCGACCTCCTCCGCGAGCGCGCCGACGCCGTGATCGGCCTGCTCGCCACGACGAGACCCCTCGAAGCCGAACGGCTTCGTCACGATCGCAACCGTCAGAGCGCCGACTTCGCGCGCTATGCGAGCAACGACGGGGGCGGCGCCGGTGCCGGTGCCGCCCCCGGCGCCGGCCGCGATGAAGATCATGTCCGAGCCCTTCAGCAGCGCCTTCATGCGGTCGTAGTCCTCCATCGCCGCCTGGCGGCCGATGTTGGCATCCGAGCCCGAGCCGAGCCCGCGCGTGAGCTCGGCGCCGATGTGCAGCGTCAGATCGGCGGTCGACTGCTGGAGCGATTGCAGGTCGGTGTTGACGGCGAGGAACTCGATCCCCTCGACCTCGGCCTCGACCATGCGGTTGACGGCGTTGACGCCCGCGCCCCCGACGCCGACGACGCGAATGATCGGCCGCCCGACGCCGGCCGGCGCAGAGGCGGCGTGGTCGCGCGGGTAGTCCGCGAGCGCCGAGCGCCGCACGGGGCGCTCGAGCACGTCCTCGGGGATCTCCGAGGAGAAGGCGTGGCGCAGGCGCTCCTGCGGGGAGGGCACGCGGACCTCCTGCTCGGGCGCGCGCTGAGAGGCGGCGAGCGCCGGGTGCGGCAGACCGCTCTCGCGCGGGTGCGTGGCCGCGGGCGCGGCCGGCGCGGTCGGCTCGGCCGGCGAGGCGTCGGCCTCGGTGGGCTCCGGCGTGGGCTCGCCGGCGGCCCCTTCGGTCTTGCGGAAGAGTGCCGCCAGAGGTCCTTCGCGCATGCTCGCGCGCTTAGCGTTTGCCATGGGTGAGAACCTCCTGCGCGAGTTGTCGGTAGGACTGGGCCGCGACACCGTCGGGCTCGTACTTGAGGACCGACATGCCCTTGACGGGCGCCTCGGCGAAGCGGACGGTCTTGCGAATGCGGGAGGCAAAGACGCGGTCGCCGAAGTTTTCCTCGAGGATCTCGATGGCCTCCTTGGCGTGGATTGTCCGCGAATCCACCAACGTCGGCAGGATACCCTCGATGTCGACGCCGGGGTTGAGATTCTCACGAATCATCGCGAGCGTGTTCTGCAGCTGGATCAGGCCGCGCATCGACAGATACTCGCACTGCACGGGGACGATCACCTTGTCGGCTGCCGTGAGCGCGTTGATCGTCAGCAGCCCGAGGCTCGGTGGCGTGTCGATGCAGATGAAGTCGTAGTCGTCGAGGATCGGTTCGAAGGCCTTCTGCAGCGAGCGCTCGCGCCCGATCATCGTCGACATCGCGATCTCGGCGCCGGCGAGGTCGATCGAAGCGCACGCGATGTCGATCTCGCGCCGGCGGATCACCTCGCGGATCGAGACCTTGTGCACGAGCACGTCGTACATCGATTTCTCGAGCGTGTCGGGGTCGATCCCCTGCGACATCGTCAGGTTGCCCTGCGGATCCATGTCCACGCAGAGCACGCGGTGGCCCTCCTCAGCGAACGCTGCGGCGAGGTTGAGAGTGGTCGTCGTCTTGGCCACCCCACCCTTCTGGTTGGCGAACGCGATGACCTTGGCCTTTCCTTGCACGGGGGCTCCGATAGTCGTTTGGCGGGAAAGCCGTCGGCTCGGTATTCGCATGGCGAGGGGGGATTCCTGCATCGGAACTAGGATCCCGAGATGACCGTCCTCGAGGACCGTGGCCTGCGCGCTCGCCTGCGGGGCAAGCGCGTGCTCGTCTGCGTAGGCGCGGGCGGGGTCGGCAAGACGACCACCTCGGCGGCGCTGGCGCTGGGCCTGGCGATGCGCGGACAGAAGGTGGCTGTCGTCACGATCGACCCAGCCAAGCGCCTGGCGGCGGCGCTGGGCCTGCGCGAGCTCTCGGGCGAGCCGTGCCGCGTCCAGCCGGGCAGCGCGGCTGTCGAGATCGAGGGCGAGCTGTGGGCGATGATGCTGGACGCGAAGCGCACCTTCGACGAGATCATCGCGCGGCTGGCCCCCGACGCGCATGCGCGGGAGGAAATCCTCGCGAACCCCGTCTACCGCGAGCTCTCGACCGCTGTCGCCGGGTCCCACGAGCTGAGCGCCGTGGCGAAGCTGTACGAGCTGTATGAGGAGCACGACTTCGATGTGATCGTGCTGGACACTCCCCCCTCGCGCAACGCGCTCGACTTCCTCAACGCGCCCAACCGCCTGCTCGGCTTCCTCGACGGGCGCGCGCTGCAGGTGTTCCTGGCCCCGGGCGGCCTCACGGCGCGGCTGTTCGGGCGCGGCACGGCGCTGATGTTCGCGATCTTCGCGCGCGTCACGGGCGTGGACATGCTCGCCGACCTGTCGCGCTTCTTTCGCTCGCTGGGCGGCGTGACCGACGCCTTCGCCGAGCGCACGCGGGCCGTCTCCACGCTGCTTCGCTCGCCTCAGGCGGCCTTCCTGATCGTCACCTCGCCCGAGGCAGAGCCGGTCCGCGAGGCCGCCTATCTGGCCGAGCGCCTCGATGCGGCGGGGATGCCGCGCGCCGAGCTGGTCGTCAACCGCGTCCACAGCGACGGCCTCGACGGCTATTCCAGCGAGGAGGTCGGGGAGCTGCTCGGCGACGCGCTCGGCGCGCCGCTCGCCGCTCGCGTGGCGAGCAATCTGGCGGACTTCGACGTGCTCGTGCGGCGCGACCGCGCGAGCATCGAGCGTCTCTCCCGCTCGCTCGGCGGGAGCGAGCCGGTGCTCATCCCAGAGCTAGATGAAGACGTCCAGGATCTCCTCGGCCTCGCGGGGATCGCCGAAGATCTGTTTCGTTAGCTCGCCCGCGCGCGGCGCGCGGACGGGTCTCGTGCGGGCGCGCTCCAAGCCCGTGCTCGGCGCCGGCGCCTGATCTGGCGCCGCGAGCTCCTCGGCGACCTCGGCGTAGGTTCCGGCGTCGTCGTCGGCGTCGCGGTCGGCTTCGGCGTCAGCGTCGGGGTCTGTGTCCGCTTCGAGCAGGATCTCATCCGCGAGCGTCACGAGGTCGGGGTCCAGGTGGCCGCAGATCACGTCGCGCAGCAGCGCGCGCAGATGGTCGGCCGTGTCGGCAACGAGCGCCTCCGAGCCGGCGTGGCGCACGCCGGTTCCGGCGATCGCGGCGCGCTCCAGGGCCTGCGCCTGCAGAATCCGGTCGGTCAGCTCCAGCCGCCGCTCGGGCGTCGCGCACAGCGCGGCGACGCGCCCTGCCAGCAGCCCGCTCGAGGGGCCCTCCGGCTCGAGCAGGCCGCGCAGCGCGAGCAGATGGTCGCTCAGCGCCTCATGCGGGTCCTCGCGCTCGCAGGCGAGCTCGAAGCGCCGTAGCGCCCAGGCGATCTCGTTGCCGTCGGGCGCGCGACGCGAGACGAGGTTGCAGAAGGCGCGCAGCTCGTCCTCCTGCTCGGCGCTGACGACGAGCATCCCTCGCGGCCTTCCGCCGGCACCGAGCGCAAGCGGCGTCCACGGGCCGCCTCCGACCCGCCCCCACGCGAGCGCACCGAGCGTGACGCGGCCGTCGCCGAACAGGCGCAGCGCCCGCAGCAGGTCCTTGAGGATCTCGCGTCCGCGGTCCACCGCCGCGCGGGCCTCGTCCTGCTCGACCTCGAGTGCGACCACGAGGTGCCCGCCCGGGACGCCCTCGACGGCCTCGGGCGGCAGACCCTCGAGCGCATGGGGCTGGGCGATCGTCAGGCCGCGCGTGAGCGCGAGCTCGGGCGAGGCGATCGTGAGCCCGACCAGCCGGCCGACGAGCGTGACCTCGCTGCTCGCGGACAGCGCCGCGTGCTCGAGGCGCTCGATTGCGCCACGCACGCGCGCGGGCTCGGGCTCGAAGTCGGTCTGCTCGGCGAACACGTCCCCCAGCAGCGCCGCGATCGCCGCGCTCGCTTCGGCGCGTGCGCCCCGGCCGCAAATCTCGCCACCGACCTTTGCGAGGTAGCGTCCGAGGCCGTCGAAGGCGGCGAGCCGCTCGGCCGCCTCGGCGTAGCCGGCGAGCCGTTCCAGCTCGGGCATGTGCGCGCTGATGAACTGCGCGGTCAAGGGGCGATAGCAGTAGAGCGCGGGAGCGCCCGCGCGCCGACGTCCGCTGCGCTGCTCGAGCTCGAACGGCACCTCCGCCCCGCCGGCGATCTCGGCGTGCAGATGCGCTGCGGCGAGATCGATGTAGTCGCTGAGAGCGGCCTGGAGTTGCACGGAGCGCATGGCTCAGCTCACTTCGCGCTGGCCTGCGCGCCTCCTGCCCGGCGGGAGCGTTCGCAGCGGCTCTTGCAGCTGGCCCGCAGGCTCAGGCGACGAGCACTTCAGCGCCGAGCTCGGCGCCCTCGGCGCACTCCGCGCCGAGCCAGTCTTCACCGTAGGAGCGCATGTCGTCGATGATCGGCAGCAGCGCACGCCCCTTCGCGGTCAGCGCGTACTCGACGCGCGGGGGGACCTCCGCGAAGGTGTGGCGCTCGACGATGCCCTCCTCCTCGAGCGCTCTCAGCCGCAGCGACAGCGTCCGTGGGCTGATCCCGCTGAGCGAGCGTTCCAGCTCACAGAAGCGCGAGTGCCCCTCGGCCAGATCGCGGACGAGCAGCAGCGTCCACTTTCCGCACACGATCTGCGCGGTCAGACATACCGGACACGTTTCATCGAGGGCCATTTCACCCTTTACTTTACCAACTGAAGTATGAGCGCGCCGGCGCGAACCGGGCTCGTCGCGTGCTGCTAGGCGGGGCTGAGCGACGAGGCGGCCTCGTCGCGGTTGGCCTGCGCGGAGTCGACGTCCTCCATCGTGGTGCCGCGGCGCCCCTCGGACTGCATCAGGAGCTTGAAGTCGTGAGGACTGGAGGCGACGTGCATGGCGTCCTCGAACGTGACGCGCCCGGCCTTGACGTGGCCGAACAGCGCCTGGTCGAACGTCTGCATCCCGTAGTAGCCGCCGCTGGTGATGACCTCGACGAGTTTGCCGGTCTGAGCGGGATCGAGGATCATGTCGCGCACGCGGCCGGTCATCCGCAGGATCTCGCACACGGCGACGCGACCGCCGTCGGCGCCCGGGACCAGCCGCTGGGAGATGACGCCCTTGACCGTGCCCGCGATCATGCTGCGCGCCTGGCCGTGCTGGTGGGGCGGGAAGAAGTCGAGCATCCGGTTGATCGACTCCGTCGCGTCGACGGTGTGGATCGTCGAGAGCACCAGGTGACCGGTCTCGGCCGCGGACAGCGCCGTCTGGACCGTCTCCTCGTCGCGCATCTCGCCGACCAGGATGACGTCGGGGTCCTGGCGCAGAACGCGGCGCAGGGCGCGCTTGAAGGAGGCGGTGTCCATCCCCACTTCGCGCTGGTTGATCGCCGAGCGCTTGTCTTCGTGCACGAACTCGATCGGGTCCTCGATCGTCACGATGTGCTTGCTCATCGTCTGGTTCATGTGGTCGATCATCGCCGCGAGCGTCGTCGACTTGCCCGATCCGGTGGTGCCCGTCAGCAGGATGATGCCGCGCTCCTCCTCGGCGAGCTCGCGGACGACCGTGGGCAGCGCGAGCTCGTCGATCGTGCTGATGCGGTGGGGGATCGCGCGGCACACCAGCGATGTCAGCCCGCGCTGGCGGAAGGCGTTGATCCGGAAGCGCGCAACCCCTGAGATTTCGTAGGAGAAGTCGACCTCGTGCTCGTGCGAGAACTCCTCGAGCTTGAGCTCGTCGCTGAGCAGCGTGCGCAGGGCTGCTTCGGTGTCCTCGGCGCTCAGCAGCGCGGCGTCGGACTCGAGCGTCAGATCGCCGTTGACACGGAAGAGCGGGGCGGACCCGGCCTTCAGGTGCAGATCGGAGCCCTCCTTCTCGACGAGCTCGTGCAGGGCAGCCATGACATCGAACATGCCCACCTGATCGGCAACACGCCTCCCCGCCTTGAATGCATGGGCTCGCCGTGGACGCGCCGAGGCGCCGCAGGGAGCCTGCAGCTCAGGCGACGTCGCGGAGCTTTTGGGCCTCCGCCAGCGACTGCAGCTTCTTCAGCGACTGGTTCTCGATCTGGCGGATGCGCTCGCGCGTGACGTTGAAGGTACGTCCGACCTCGTCGAGCGTGCGCGGGTGCTCGCCGCCGAGGCCGTAGCGCAGCTCGAGCACGCGCCGTTCGCGGTAGGAGAGGTTCTCGAGCGCCTCGCGCAGCGCCTCCTTGGTCAGGATCTCGGCGGCGCGCTCGTAGGGGGACTCGGCGCGCTCGTCGGCGATGAACTGGCCGAACTCCGACTCCTCCTCGTCGCCGACGGGCTTCTCCAGCGACACGGGCGCCTGGGCAGAGCGCTTGATCGAGTCGACCTCCTCGGGGTCGATTCCGGTGACGTCGGCGATCTCATCGGCGGTCGGCTCGCGGCCGAGCTCGGTCACGAGCTTGCGCTCGGCGCGCCCGATCTTGTTGAGCTTCTCGACGACGTGAACGGGGATCCGGATCGTGCGCGCCTTGTCGGCCAGCGCGCGGGCGATCGCCTGGCGGATCCACCAGGTCGCGTAGGTGGAGAACTTGAAGCCCTTGCGGTAGTCGAACTTCTCCGCGGCGCGAACGAGGCCGAGCGTCCCCTCCTGGATCAGGTCGAGGAAGGGCAGGCCCTGGTTGCGGTAGTTCTTCGCGATCGAGACGACGAGTCGCAGGTTCGACTCGACCATCTTCTGCTTGGCGTCGAGATCGCCGCGCTCGATGCGCTTGGCGAGATCGACCTCCTCCTGTGCTGTCAGCAGGCGCACCTTGCCGATGTCCTTGAGGAACAGCTGCAGCGAGTCGGTCGTCATGTCCGGCTTCAGGTCGAGCGCCGTTTTGGCTTTGCGCCGACCGCGTTTGTCCGGTGCACGCTCGAGCTGCGCCGAGGCGGCGATCGCGGGATCTATGTCCTCGACGAGCTCGATCTCGGAGCGCTCGAAGAAGCCGTGCAGCTCTTCGACGTCGGACTCGTCCAGGTCGAGCTCGGACACCGCCTTGGTGATCTCCGCATAGGAGAGAACCCCCACCTGCTGGCCCCTTGCGACCAGGCCCTTGACCTCATCCAGCTCCTGCAGCTCGACTACTGACATTCGCGTTTCCATTTCCTCTATCGGTCGCGAAGGCCGATGGTGCACACCGGGGCCCCGCGAGATTATCCTCCAACAACACCTCGCCGGACATAGGCCGCAGGCCCGCCGACGTTACAACGACAATGACTCCAAGGGGACCCATGCTAACGCGTCCCCGCCGAGATCCGTGCGATTGTCGCCGCGCTTGCAGCGCCCGCGTTAAGCAATGATGTGTCCGTGACCGCCGCCAGCGAGAACAACGGTCGTCCGCCGGGAGCCGACGCCAACGAGGGAGTCCTCGCCAACCTGCCGCGCACACGCCCACAGCGCTCCAGCGCCCGGCGCAGCGCCGCCCGGCGCGAGGACGCCACCGCGCAGGGCGGGGGCACGCCCGACACGAGCCCGCCCGCAGCGCGCACGCGGGCCAAGTCGCGATCCGCGCGGAAAGCTCCTGCGCCGAGCGCACGGAAAGCTCCTGCGCCGAGCGCACGGAAAGCGCCTGCCAGCGGGGCTGCTCGCAAAGCGCCGGCGAAACGCGCCGCGAGCAAAGCGCCGAGCGGGGGCGCCTCGGCAGGGGCGAGCAAAGCGTCGGCCAAGCGCGCCTCCACCCGGGCCTCCGCCAAAGCCTCCACCAAGGCCTCCGTCAAAGCCGCCTCGGGGAAAGCCGCGGCCAAAGCCGCCTCGGCCAGGGCACGCAAAGCGCCGGCCAAGGGCGGCGCGACCAACGCGCGCAAAGCGGCGGCAAATGGTGGCGCGAGCAGCGCGCGCAGGTCCGCCGCGCGCGCGGCGGCCACGCGGGCCGGCGCCGCCGAGGAGCACGTTCCGCTGCAGGGGTTCGAGTCGGAAATGGACCGCGCGAGCGGCCCCGTCGAGCCGCCAGGCGGCACCGAGCTCGTGGCGAGTGCCGTGGAGATCGTCGGTGAGATCGCCCGCGCGGGACTCTCGACGGGCGAGCGCCTCGTGCGCGACGTGCTCACGCGCCTGCCGCTCTGACGCCGTCTGTATACTGCGGCCCACGCCGAGCCGCCACGACCCAGGTCATGGCGGACGGGGGACCCAATGCGAATCGATTTCGGTTCGCTGGGGCGAATCGGCCCGTCGGGGCCGTAGCGCCGCTTACACAGCCGCGCGAGCCCGTCAGCTCACCCCGTAGGCGTCGCGAAAAATGTCAGTCAAGCTCACCACAGCAACGGTCCTGCTCGTCCTGATGGCGGCCCTCGCAGGGGTCGCGATTCCCGCAACGAGCGCACTCGCGGCCGGCTCCCCTGGCGGCGCCAGCGCACCGTCGAGCTCCACCGCGACCACCCTGCACGTTCGTCGCACGGCGCTCGCGACGTGGTTCGGGCCCGGTTTCTACGGCAGGCAGACGGCGTGCGGGCAGACGCTCACGCCGGGCGTCGTCGGCGTTGCCAACCGCACGCTTCCCTGTGGCACGCTCGTGATGGTGACGTACAGCACGCACACGCTCACCGTCCCCGTGCTCGACCGCGGCCCCTACAGCCGCATCGGTGCCGACTGGGACCTGACGGCGGGCGCCGCACAGGCGCTCGGCATCACAGAGACGGTCCGCATCCACGCTCGCGTGGTCGGTCGCGCGCCGAACAGCCCCGAACTCGGCGCTCCACCCGCCTCGCCGAGCGCGCTGCTCGCCGGCGGCGCGCTCGCCGGCTGAGCCCGGCGCTAGCGCTCGGCAGCCTCGTCGACCACGACACCGCGGTGGGTGCGTACGCGCGCCGAGCGCGCGGCATACAGCCCGACGTCCGCATGCGCCGCCAGCTCCGCCGCCTGCGTCCCGTCCTCGGGGCAGACCGCGGTGCCGATCACGAGCTCGAGCGGTGCGCCACGGTGGGTGAGCACTGAGGCCACCGCACTCGTGAGGCGCTCGGCGAGCAGCTCGCAGCGCCGGCGATCGGTGTCCGGGGCCAGCAGCCAGTAGCGCCAGGGGCGCTCCCGCGTGATCGAGCTGCGCGACGGACCCGGTGCGGCCGCTCGGCCGCGCTCGCGCGCCGGCGCCACCCCCAGCGCCACCGCAAGGGCGTCCTCGAGCTCGGCGGCGAGGCGAAGCATCTCGCCGGCCGGCCCGCCGAGGCGCACGGCGTCGAACTCGAGCGGCTCGACCAGGAGCAGCGCGAACGGCAGACCATCCTCCCGGCGGCGATCGAGTTGGTCGGCGATCCGCGCAATCCACGCGCCCGGACCCTCCCCTCCGCGCACGTCGTGGATCTCGATCTCCCGCCACGACGGCGGGCGTTCCGGCGCCGGCGCCGGCTCAGCGACGCGCGCGGTCCGCGGCTCGCGCACGCGAACCGGCTCGGCGCGCTCGTCGACGAGCAGCGCGCGCTCACCCGCGTGCGCCTGGCGTCCCGGGTGCTCGTCGCCGCCCACGAGCGGCGCGGCCTGCTCGTCGGGCTCACGCGGCAGCCGAACGCCGGCCTCGAGCGCCGCGAGCAGCACGCGCGCGCAGACATAGGCGAGGCGATCTCCGACCTCGCCCAGCAGGCGCGAGCCCCGCTCGCCGTAGCGCGCCGGCGGCGTCTCCTCGAGCACTCCGTCCCAGAGGACGCCACGCAGCGCCTCGACGGCTAGAACGAGCGCGCTCGCGTCGTGCGCACCCGACATCGAGCCAAGCGCGCGCGCGTCTCCCGCGCGCTCCCTTGCGCCCTGCGAGGCGGATTCGGTCAGCCGATCGAGCTCGACATCGGAGTGCAGCGCGCGGATCGTCTGCGCGCACAGCGACGGCGCGTCGCGCGCCAGCTCCTCCAGTGGCACACCGGCGATTCCGTCGAGCGGCTGCGCCAGGATCAGCGCGATCGCCCACCGTCGGGCGAGCTCCTCGGCGCGCGCGACCAACGTGTCGGGAGACAGCTCGGCGAGCGCTCGTGCGCGCGGTGCAGGCAGCGGGCGTCGCTCGTCGGTCACCCCTGTTGAATATCAGCAAGCGGGGACGCCACCCGCGCTCCTCAGGCGACGCCCGGATAGCCTGGGAGGCCCGTGGGCGACCCGAGGCCGAAATGACGCTTGTGCTCCTCGCGATCGCGCTCCTGGCGCTTCTCTGCGTGGTGCTCGGCGGCCTGTTGCTCGCGCGCCGCCGCCGCGCTGGACGCACGCCGCGAGCCGCGATCAGCCACCTCGAGGACGCCACCTCGCTGGATCCGGCCACCGGCGCGGTGCGTTCGGTGCAGAAGGCCGATCTGGCGATCGCGGAGTCCGCGCTGCAAGAGATCTGGACCCCGGCGCATCTCGAGCGCCTGGCCCGCACCTACTGGAGGTTTCTCACGCGTGTCACGCTGGGCCTGATCCGCGTGCACTACACCCAGACCGAGCGTTCGGTGGTGCTGCTCGCGCCGCCGTTCAGGCTGCTCACCTTCCAGGCGCCCGAATACGAGATCGATCCCACGCGCGGGCTCGTGCGCTGGCGCATCGAGCGCGGCCTGCTCGTCTCGCGGCGCGGGCGCAGCGGACGCGGCCACCTCCAGATCGAAGTGCGCCGCAGCCCGGGCGCAGATCCCGCGCACGCGTGCCTGCACGTCGAGGTCGAGGTCGCCAACTTCTACCCGTCGATCGCCTCGCGACTCAGCCGCCCCGTGTACAACGCGACCCAGTCGCGCATCCATGTGATCGTGACGTATGCCTTCCTGCGCTCGCTCGCGCGCGTGGATCTCGCGGAGTCGCGCGTCGGGCGGCTCAGCGACCGGGCCTGATCACGCCTCGAGCTCCTCGCGCAGCAGGACCCGTGCCGGTGCGCTGACGACGGTCGCGCCCGCGGGCACGTCCTTGGTGACGACGGCGCCGGCCCCGATGCGCGCGCCCTGGCCGATGCGCAGGCTCGCCTGATGCGGGCTGATGATGATCGCGTTCGCGCCGATGCTGACGTCGTCCTCGATGAAGATGCCATGCTCGACGGCCCACGCCGAGCGCGCACGTACGGCGATCGTGACGTTGTGCCAGATCCACACCCTGCGCCCGATCACGACGTTGCTGTGGATCATCGTGCCGAACCCGTGATGACCGAAGCGGATGTCGGAGTGGAACGAGGCGCCCGGGGCGAGCGAGTTGTGGTAGATGACCGAGTTCAGTTTCTTGACGAGCAGCGCCAGGCGGATGTGGCCACGCCTGCGCAGCTCCGCAGACAGGCGCCACAGCCGTTCGGGGCTCACGACCCCGGCTCCCGCGGGCGCTCGCCGCCGACGGCCCTCAGCTTGGCGCGGTCGTGCGTGGCGCGAATCCGTCGGATCGTCCCCGAGCGCGAGCGCGTGACGAGCGATTCGGTCGTCGCGCCCCCGGCATGCGGGTAGCGCACCCCCTGCAGCACATCGCCGTCGGTGACGCCGGTGGCCGAGAAGAACACGTCATCGCCCGCGACGAGGTCGTCGCGCGTGAGCACGCGCTCGAGGTCGTAGCCGGCAGCGCGCGCGGCCTCTCGCTCGGTGTCGTCGCGCGGCCACAGGCGCCCGAGCAGCTGACCCCCGAGGCACTTGACGGCAGCCGCCGAGATCACGCCCTCCGGCGTTCCCCCGATCCCCCACAGCAGGTCCACGGGAGAGCGCTCGGTGACGGCCAGCAGGGCCGCGGAGACATCGCCGTGCGCGATCAGGCGAACGCGCGCCCCGGCCGCGCGGATCGCCTTGATCCCGACCTCGTGGCGGGGCCGGTCGAGCACCACGACCATCACGTCGCTGACCGGGCAGCGCTTGCGCTCGGCGACGAGCTCGACGGTCTCGCCGAGCGGCCGATCGAGATCGAGCAGGTCAGCTATCTCGGGCGCTCCCGCGATCTTCTCCATGTACACGCAGGGGCCCGGGTCGAACATCGTGCCGCGGCTCGACAGCGCGATCACCGCGAGCGCGCTCGGCATCCCGTGCGCGGCGAGCGTCGTGCCCTCCAGCGGGTCGACGGCGATATCGACCTGCGGCGGCGAGCCGTCGCCGATCACCTCGCCGTTGTAGAGCATCGGCGCCTCGTCCTTCTCCCCCTCGCCGATCACCACGACGCCGTCCATCTGGACGGACTGGAGCAGGTAGCGCATACCGTCGACAGCCGCCTGGTCGGCCGTCTCCTTCTCGCCCGAGCCGATCAGCGGCGCGGTCGCCAACGCGGCCGCCTCCGTCACGCGAACGAGCTCCAGCGCGAGGTTCCGGTCGGGCCGCTGGTGGGGTGAGCCGGGGGTCATTGTTCTCCTTGGGGAAGGGATTGTGCTCCGGCGCCGCCGCCGGAGCTCAACGGCAACCTAGCTCCTCAAGCGGGCTCGCCGAGCGCTGACCCGCGTGGCAGTACGCGGGCGGGCTGACCGACGACGGTCGAGCGTGGCGGGACGTCCTCGGTGATCACCGTGCCGGCCCCGACGCGGGCCCCTCTGCCGATCCTCAGGACCCCCCCGCGCGGTGCGATCACGACGGCGTTGGCTCCGATCGTGACGTCATCCTCGATCACGATGCGCGAGCGCGGACCCTCGCTGCGGCGCTGATCGGCGCCGTTCGCCGCCGCTCCTGCGTCGGCGAGCGCGGCCGTGTCGCGCTCGGCCGGGGAAGCGTCGCCGCCCGCTCTGCGGCGCGCCGGGCGACCCGCCGAGAGCGTCACGTTCTGCCAGATTTTGACGCGTTTTCCGATCTCGACGTTGCTCGTGATGACGATTCCGAGGCTCGAGTGACCGAGGCGAATGTCGGGGCTCACCGACGCGCCCGGGCCGAGCGAGTTGTGATTGATCAGGGTGTTCAGCTGCTTCAGCGCGAACGCGAGAACCCAGTGGCCGCGGCGTTGCAGGCCGATCGAGAGGAGCCAGAGGCGCTCGGGACCCAGCAGCCAGAGCCGTCCCGCCCAGAGCTTGAGCCGCTGTAGTTGTCGTGAGTTCACCTGAACCGCCGATCGCGTTCGCGCTCCATCGCTGGACCCCGGCCGGGCCGAGGCGAGCGCGACGTTCGCGCGCAGATCGTAGCCGACGCTCGTGGAGGCGCCGCTGCCACTACGATCGTGGCGTGAGCGAGACGATCCCGAGCATCGCGGCCCACATCCCCCGCTCGCTCCAGGCGTCCGTCGCCGCGAAGCTCGCGCTCGCCCTCGACGCTCGTCTCCCCGAGCGGATGCGCGCGGCCGATCCGGCGCTGTGGGGCGCACCCGGGGTCCCCGAGGTCGCAGACCGGCTCGGCTGGCTGACGATCGCCGAGCGCATGCGCGGCGAGCTCGACGGAATCCGCGCGTTCGCCGCCGAGATCGCGGCGGACGGCTACAGCGACGCGGTGCTGCTGGGCATGGGCGGCTCCTCGCTCGCACCGGAGGTGCTGCGACGCACGTTCTCGCGACGCGATGGATACCCGCGCCTGCACGTGCTCGACTCGACCGACGCCGAAGCGGTGCGCGCGGTGCAAGCAGCGATCGAGCTGCCGCGCACCCTCTTCATCGTCTCCTCCAAGTCCGGTGGCACGATCGAGCCGCTGTCGCTGTTCGCGCACTTCTTCGCGCTCAGCGGCGAGGGGTCTGACTTCGTCGCGATCACCGACCCCGGCTCGGGGCTGCAGAGGCTGGCCGCCGAGCACGGCTTTCGGCGGACGTTTCTGGGCGATCCCGACATCGGCGGGCGCTACAGCGCGCTGTCGCCCTTCGGGATCGTTCCCGCTGCGCTGATGGGAGTCGACGTGCAGGAGCTGCTCGAAGGGTCCGAGGGGGCCTGGGAGACGGCGGCGGAGATCGACGGCGAGGCCTGCGCGCTCGCCGGCCCGGTCGCGGTCGGCGTCGCGCTCAGCGCGCTCGCGCAATCCGGCCGCGACAAGCTCACGCTGCTCATCTCCGACACGCTGCCCGGACTCGGCCTGTGGCACGAGCAGCTCGTGGCCGAGTCCACGGGCAAGCAGGGCACGGGCATCCTGCCGGTCGCCGAGGAGCCCGTCGGCGAGCCCGGCGCCTACGGCGATGACCGCGTGTTCGTCCACCTGCCCGACCTCAGCTCGCCCGACGGCCGGCTCGATCGCCGCGCCGAGGCGCTGCGTGCTGCCGGGCATCCGCTGATCACGGTCCCCAACCGCGGGCCGCTCGAGCTCGGCCGTGTCTTCATGCTCGCGGAGATCGCCGTCGCCGCCGCCGGCTGGGGTCTCGAGATCAACCCGTTCGACCAGCCCAACGTGCAGCAGGCCAAGGACGCCACCAAACGCGTGCTCGCAGGCTACGAGCAGGACCACGAGCTGCATCCGCCGCCCGATGCGACGGCGGCCGAGCTGCGCGCGCTGGTGCTCGACGCGGCCCCCCCGGCCTACGTCGCGATCATGGCCTACGTGAACCCCTCAGCGGCCTTCGACGAGGCCGCGAGCGAGTTGCGCGAGGCGATCCGCGCCGCCACCGGCGTGACGACGACGTTTGGCTACGGTCCGCGCTTCCTGCACTCGACGGGGCAGTTCCACAAGGGCGGCCCGCGAACGGGACGCTTCCTGCAGCTGCTGCACGACGGCGCCGAGGATGTCGAGATCCCGGGCGCCCCCTACACGTTCACGACGCTGAAGAACGCGCAGGCGATCGGCGACCTGCAGACGCTGCGCGAGCTCGGGCTGCCCGCAGAGCGGCTGAGGCTGCGTGGCGAGGACCCCGTGGGCGCGCTGCGCGCCCTGACCGCGACGATCAAGGAGCAAACCTGATGCAGATCGGTTTCGTCGGGCTGGGCAAGATGGGCGGCAACATGGTGCACCGCATACGCCGTGACTCCGAGCACGAGGTCGTCGCCTTCGACTTCGACGAGAAGGTCGTCAAGCAGGCGGTCAAGAACGGCGCCTCCGGGGCGCGCAACCTGAAGGACCTCGTCAAGCAGCTGCAGGCGCCGCGGATCGTGTGGATCATGGTGCCGGCCGGCGCTCCCACTCAACAGACCGTGGAGGCGCTCGCCAAGCTGCTCGACCGCGGCGACACGATCGTCGACGGTGGCAACTCGCGCTGGAGCGACGACAAGCTGCGCGCCGCCCAGCTGAAGAAGCTCGGCATCGACTACGTCGACGTGGGCGTCTCCGGCGGCGTGTGGGGACTGGAGGTCGGCTACTGCATGATGGTCGGCGGCCCGAGCAGGGCTGTCGGGCGCCTCGCTCCGATCCTCGACGTGCTCGCCCCCGAGACGAACGAGCAGAGCCGCTCGGCGATCGGACCCCGCGGCTGGCTGCGCTTCGGCTCCTCCGGGGCTGGGCACTACGTGAAGATGGTCCACAACGGAGTCGAGTACGGGCTGATGCAGGCCTACGCGGAGGGCTTCGACGTGTTCGACAAGTGCGAGTACGAGCTCGACAACGCGAAGATCGCGCATCTCTGGGGTCAGGGCTCGGTTGTGCGCTCGTGGCTGTGCGAACTGGCAGCGCGCGCATTCGAGGCCGACGGCAACAAGCTCGAAGCGATCGAGGGCTACACCGAGGACTCCGGCGAGGGCCGCTGGACGATCGAGGACGCCACCGCACACGACGTGCCTACACCGGTGATCACCGCATCGCTTTACGAGCGTTTCCGCTCACGCGGCAACGGCGACTTCGCCGACCGTGTGCTGGCGGCGCTGCGCAACCAGTTCGGCGGCCATGCGGTCAAGAGCGCGCCGGCTGCCGCGAGCGCGCCCAGCCCACGCAAAGCGGCCGGAAAACCGCGGGCGAGCGCGGGTAAAGCCAGCTCCCGGCGCGGGGGCTGAGCGTGGCGGCCCTGGCTGGTCGTCCGACCGACGAGCCCGAGCCGGAGAACCCGCTGACAGCGGGTCTCGAGCGCCAGCCGGTGGCGCCAACGACGCTCGTGATCTTCGGAGCGACCGGAGATCTGGCCAGGCGCAAACTGCTGCCCGCGCTTTACAACCTCGCCCACGAGGGCGCGCTGCCGGGGCGCTTTCAGCTAGTCGGCGTGTCGCGCAAAGAAAAAGAGGACGACGACTACCGCGGTGAGTGTGAGCAGGCGATCCGACGATTCTCGCGCCGCACGCCCGATGAGACCGTTCTAAAAAGCCTGCTCGACAACGTCCGCTATGTGCCTGGCACATTCGACGAGGCGTCGGTGTACAGCGAACTGAGCGACGTGCTGGACGAGTTCGAGCGGGAGGCCGGCGAGCCGCTGAACCGGGCGTTCTATCTGTCGACCGCCCCCAGCTTCTTTCCTGTGATCGTCGAGCAGCTGGGCAAATCCCAGCTGGCTCACCACGAGCACGGCGAGGTTCGCTTGATCATCGAGAAGCCGTTTGGCACGACTCTCGAGGAGGCGCGTGATCTCAACCGCCGCGTGCTCAGCATCTTCGACGAGAACCAGGTCTACCGCATCGATCACTACCTGGGCAAGGAGACCGTGCAGAACATGCTCGCGTTCCGCTTTGCCAACGGACTCTTCGAACCCCTGTGGAACCGCAACTACATCGACAACGTGCAGATCACCGCC
>DASYFR010000011.1:0-75588 GCA_036498325.1 Solirubrobacteraceae bacterium | reverse complement strand
CTATGCGACCGAGCTCTGCCCGCAGCGCCTGCGTGCCGCGCTCACCTTGCTCGTGGAGCTATTGGCGGCAGTGCCGTCGGTCGTCTACGGGCTGTTGGGCATCTTCTTTCTCGCCCCCAAGCTGCAGCCGGCCGAGCAGTGGCTGGCGGACCGGCTCTCGTTCGTCCCCTTCATCGGCGGCGGTCTCGTGACGATCCCGAACTACTTCATCAGCGGTCTGGTGCTCGCGATCATGATCCTCCCGATCGTCAGCGCGATCAGCCGCGAGGTGATGAGCACCGTTCCAGGCGATCACAAGGAGGCCGCGCTCGGCCTCGGTGCGACGCGCTGGGAGATGATCCGCATTGCCGTCGTTCCCTACTGCCGGGGCGGCATCGTCGGCGGCGCGATGCTCGGCCTCGGTCGCGCGCTCGGCGAGACGATCGCCGTCACGATTCTGATCGGCGACGCGCCCAAACTCGGCAGCCAGCTGTTCGGTCAGGGCTACAGCCTCGCCGCCGTGATCGCCAACGAGTTCGGCGAGGCGCAGGGAGTGCACCGCTCGGCCCTGTTCGCCGCCGGACTCGTGCTGTTCGTTCTCACCCTGCTCGTCAACGGCGTCGCGCGCGCGCTCGTCGTGCGCTCGAGCCGCAGCACGACGCGGATCGCGACACCAGACAGACCGGGCGGGAGTGCGCTCGTGGCCGACGCGACGGCGGGCGCGTGAGCGCGCCGGCAGCCAGCGGCGATCTCGCCGCGCGCTTCGGCGTCAGCGCGACGCGTCGGCGCCGTGACCGGATCGCGCGCGCGAGCATGCTCGCGGCGACGCTGGTCGCGCTGATCCCGCTCGTGCTGATCGTCTACTACCTGCTGAGCAAGGGGCTGGGCGCGTGGAGCTCGAGCTTCTTCACGAGCGACCCGACCGGCAACACGTTCTTCAAGAGCTCGAGCATCGGCGGCATCAAGAGCGCAATCCTGGGCACGATCGAGATGGTCGCGCTGGCCTCGGCGATCGCGGTGCCGATCGGCGTGGGCGTCGCCATCTGGCTCGTCGAGTACGGCAAGAACAGCTGGTTCGCCCACATCGTGCGCTTCTTCGTGGACGTGCTCACGGGCGTGCCCTCGATTCTCTTCGGACTGTTCATCTACATCGTCCTGATCGTCGGCACGGGAAGCTCGTTTGCCGGCTACAAGGGTTCATTCGCGCTGGCGCTGCTGATGCTCCCGATCGTGATCCGCTCAGCCGAGGTGATCCTCCAGCTCGTCCCGGCGGGCCTGCGCGAGTCGGCGCTCGCGCTCGGCGCACCCCGCTGGAGGGCGATCTTCAGCATCGTGCTGCCGACGGCCCTGCCTGGAATGGTGACCGGCATGCTCCTGGCGGTGGCGCGCGCGGCGGGCGAGACGGCACCGCTGCTGTTCACAGCCGCCTCGACGAAGGCCACCAACTACAACCTCAGCGGCTTCATGAACTCGCTGCCTGTGCAAATCTACAACGACGTCACCTCGCCGACCACGGCCGTCGTCAACCGGGCGTGGGGTGCCGCGCTCACGCTGGTCACCCTGATCCTGCTGCTCAACCTCGTCGCCCGTCTCGTCTCGCGAAGGAGCCGCCTTGCATGACCGCCAACCGATCGTCGAAAGTGGCTGACGTGGAGTCCGACCCGAGCCCCGACATGGGGCGCCAGGAAGCCCCCCAGCCCCCCCGGATCGTGCCGCGCGCAACCGCTCCGAGCGAATCGGCCAGCAACGGCGCCCGGCAGGCGGACAAGCGCGGGCTCCCCGTCCAGCTCGAGCAGCTGCGCGCCTTCTACGGCGAGGCAGAACAGCTGAAGGGCATCGACCTCGACTTTCGCGCCAACGAGGTGACGGCGATCATCGGACCGTCGGGCTGCGGCAAGTCGACGTTGATCCGCTGCATCAACCGCATGCACGAGGAGGTCCCCAGGGCGCGCGCCACGGGCCGCGTGCTGCTCGACGAGCTCGACGTCTACGACCCGTCGATCGACGTCGTCGCCGTGCGCCGGGCGATCGGCATGGTCTTCCAGAAACCCAACCCGTTCCCGACGATGTCGATCTTCGACAACGTCGCCGCCGGCCTGCGGCTCAGCTCTCGCCGCCGCGAGAACCTGCAGAGCAAGGTCGAGCAGGCGCTTCGCAGCGCCGGGCTGTGGGACGAGGTCGCCGGTCGCCTGCAGGAGCCGGGGGCCGGCCTGTCCGGCGGCCAGCAGCAGCGGCTGTGCATCGCGCGCTCGCTCGCCGTCGAACCCGAGGTGATCCTGATGGACGAGCCCTGCTCGGCGCTCGACCCGATCGCCACGCTGAAGATCGAGGAGCTGATCGACGAGCTCAAGACGCGTGTGACGATCGTGATCGTCACACACAACATGCAGCAGGCCGCCCGCGTCGCGGACCGCACAGCCTTCATGCTCGACGGCGGACTCGTGGAGGTCGGCCCGACCCACGAGATCTTCACGAAACCCACAGACCCGCGGACCGAAGAATATGTCACCGGCAAGTTCGGCTAGCGGCGAAAACGGCCCGGGCGAGCTGGCGAGCGCCGTGGACGCCGGCCCCCTCGACGGCCCGGCCGCGGGCGAGGCGCCGCACGGTCGCGCCCATTTCCAGGCACAGCTGCGCGAGCTCGAGGAGCACGCGCTCGGCGGCCTCGACCTGATCGTCGAGCAACTCGACCGCGTGCTCGAGGCGCTCCACGAGCAGGATGTCGAGCTCGCCCAGATGGTGATCGGCGACGACGACCGCGTCGACGGGCGTTACCTGGAGGTGCACCAGGGCATCCTCTCGCTGCTGGCACTGCAGGCCCCCGTGGCGGGCGACCTGCGTCTCGTCGCCGCGCTGCTGCACACGATCAAGCACATCGAGCGGATGGGCGATCAGTGCGTGAACATCGCCAAGATGATCCCGCTGTCGGGCAACGAGCCGCCCGTGCACGACGACCTGCTCGACGCGCTCGCGAAGATGGGGGCGTTCGCGCGCTCGGAGGTCGTGCAGGCGAAGGCCGCATTCGCCGGTCGCGACGTCGGGCTGGCCGAGGACCTCGTTCGCCAGGACCGCGAAATCAACCGTCTCAACCGCGACATATTCCGGCTGGCGATCGAAATCGGCGACGACCCCGACACGCGCGAGTGGGCGATGCACATGACGCTCGTGGCTCGCGCGCTCGAGCGCATCGGCGACAACGCCGTCGACATCGGCGAGCAGGTCGCGTTCGTCGTGACGGGGCTGTTCCGCGAGTTCTCGGACTCCTCGCGCCCGCTCGGGCCCGCGCAGCGCTGAGCGCCCCGCAAATAGCGAGCGGGCCTGTGAACATCCTGTTACCTCGGGCGCGACGCCGATTCGTCGACGCCGCGATCGCTTACACTGCCTCCCGATGACGGCAAGCGTGCGCGCCGGAGCCGAGGGGGGCTCATCAGGGACCTCCGAGGCCGCGGCCCCATCATCGGCCTCGCTGCGGATCGCCGTGCTCGACCGCGACAGCGGCTTCATCCAGGTTCTCTCCAAGCGCCTCGATCGCCTCGGCTGGGAGCACCGCGTGCTCGCCAGCCCGGTGCCGCCCGAGGCCGTCGTCTCGATGCGCCTGAGCGCGCTCGTGGTGGATCTCGCCGTGCTGGGACCGCAGGCGTGGAGCTGGCTCGAGCGCCTCTGCGAGGCGCTGCCCGACCTCGGCATCGTCGTCTGCACCGGCCCGTCGACGGTCGCCCAGCGTGTCCGCGGCCTGCGCCTCGGCGCCGACGACTGGATCACCAAGCCCTGCCACCCCGAGGAAGTCATCGCGCGCGTCCAGAGCGTCGTTCGCCGGCGGCGGCGAACAACGAGCCGCACGGACACCAAGCCCGTCACGGCGGGCGAAGTCGAGATCCGCCCCGATCGCTTCCAGGCCTACGTGACGGGACACAGCATCGACCTCACGCGCCGCGAGTTCGAGCTGATCGAGCTGCTCGCCTCGGCTGAGGGCCGCGTGCTCGAGCGCGAGGAGATCTACTCGCGCCTGTGGGGCTACACGATGGTGCGCGGCGACCGCTCGGTGGACGTGTTCGTCCGCAAGCTGCGGCAGAAGCTCGAGAAGGCCTCGCCGCAGTGGCGCTACATCCACACCCATTTCGGTATCGGCTATCGCTTCGCCGCCGAATCGCTCGAGGTCGTCGATCCGCGCGACGTGCCCTCCTCACTCCCGGCCGGGTGGGGAGCCGACGGCGCCAAGGACGGGCGCGGCGATGAGGGCGAGCTCGCGGGGCCGCAGCAGGACGAGCAGTTCGCCACCGGCTCCCTGTAGGCGCACCGCCGCGACACCGCCCTTCTTGACGTCCGCGCGAGCGCCCGTCAGCTGCGCGAGCACGCGCGACATGTCCGGCTCGTGTCCGACGAGCAGCAGCCGCCCATCGGCGTCGAGACCCGCGATCGCCTCGAGCGCCTGAACGCCATCGAAGCCATCGGCGAGGGGAGCGTGCATCGCGAGCCTCTCGCGCTGGTCATCCGCCCACGCCTCGGCCGCCAGCTCGGCCGTCTGGCGCGCCCGCATCTTCGGCGAGAACAGCACGGCCTCGAAGGAGCCACCGAGTCGCTCGAGCGCGGCGCCCGCCGCCCGCGCCTGGCACTCTCCGCGCTCGGTCAGGCGACGCTCCGAGTCCTCGCGGGTGCCGTGAGGCTCGGCCTCGGCGTGCCGAAGTAGCCAGAGCTGACGAGCCATTCCGATCGCCTGCAGCGTAGCGTGCGCGCCGTCGGTGCGGCACGCTGCGCTGCCGAGCTCGCGCGACGGTGTTAGCTTTGAGGCCATGGACGGCGAGCGCGAATCCGACGGCGGCGAGCGCCCTCACGGCGTCGAGCCAGCCGAGCCATCGCTGTACCTCAACCGCGAGCTCTCCTGGCTCGACTTCAACGACCGCGTGCTGCAGCTCGCCGAGGACGACCGCGTCCCGCTGCTCGAGCGGGTGAAGTTCTGCGCGATCTACACGACGAATCTGGACGAGTACTACATGGTCCGCGTCGCCGGGCTGCGCGACCAGATCGACGCGGGCGTGGAGAACCCGAGCCAGGACGGCTTGATCCCCTCGGAGACGATCGCGCTGATCAGAGGGCGCGTGCTCGAGCAGGGCCGGCGTCTGACCGCCTGCTTCGAAGGGCAGTTGCGCCCGGCGCTCGCCGCCCACGACATTCGCGTCGTCGGTGTCGGCGAGCTCGATGAAGACCGCCGCGCGGAGCTCGCCCGCCACTTCCAGAACGCGATCTTCCCCGCGCTCACCCCGCTCGCCGTCGCCCCCGGGCGACCGTTCCCGTACATCTCCAACCTCTCGCTCAGCCTCGCCGTGCTGGTTCGCGATCCCGTCACCGACCAGACCGTGTTCGCGCGCGTGAAGGTGCCGACGGAGATCCTGCCGCGCTTTGTCGTGCTGCGCCAGCCCGCGCCCGAGCCCGCCCTGCTGGTGCCGCTCGAGGACGTCATCGCCCACCACCTCGACGCCCTCTTCCCGGGCATGGAGATCGTCGACTACGACGTCTTCAGGGTCACGCGCGACGCCGACCTGGAGGTCTCCGACGACGCCGCCGACCTGCTGCAGGCGGTCGAGGACGAGCTGCGGCGCCGGCGCTTCGGCGAGCTCGTGCGCGTCGAGGTCGGCGCCGACTGCTCGCAGCAGCTGCGCGCCTCGCTCGCCGGCCTGCTGGGGGTGGAGGCCGACGAGGTGTACCCCGTCGACGGCCTCCTCGACATGGGCGCGCTCTGGCAGATCGTCAAGCTGCCCGGGCACGCCGAGCTGCGTGAGGAGCCACTCGGCGTCATCACGCACCCGCGGTTGCTGCGCCGCGAGGGCGAGCGCCCTGACGTGCTCGGCGCGATGCGCGAAGGTGACGTGCTCGTCCACCACCCCTACGTGTCCTTCTCGAGCTCCGTGGAGCGCTTCGTCGAGCAGGCCGTCGCCGATCCCAACGTGCTCGCGATCAAGCAGACCGTCTACCGCACGAGCGATGACTCACCGCTCGTGCCGGCGCTGATCGACGCCACCGAACGCGGCAAGCAGGCGGTGGCGCTGGTCGAGCTGCAGGCGCGCTTCGACGAGCGCATGAACATCCATTGGGCGAAGGCGCTGGAGGAGGCGGGCGTGCACGTCGTCTACGGGCAGCCGGCGCTGAAGACCCACGCCAAGTGCGTGCTGGTCGTGCGCCGCGAGGGCGACGGCGTGCGCAACTACGTGCACATCGGAACCGGCAACTACCACTCGACCACCGCGCGGCTGTATACCGACTTCGGCCTGTTCACGACCGATGAGCAGATCGGCGCGGACGTCGCGGACATGTTCAACTACCTCACCGGCTACGGCAGACCGCTGCACTACCGCAAGGTCCTGATGGCTCCCAACCAGCTGCGCGACGGCATCCTCGATCAGATCGAGCGCACGATCGAGACCCACTCCGAGGGCACCCCCGCGCGCATTGCGATGAAGATGAACTCGCTCGTCGACGGCCGCTGCATTCGCGCGCTGTACGCCGCCTCCCGGGCGGGCGTGCGCGTCGATCTCAACGTGCGCGGAATCTGCTGCCTGCGCCCCGGCGTGCCCGGGATGTCGGAGAACATCCGCGTCGTCTCGATCGTCGGCAGGCTGCTCGAGCACTCGCGCGTGTATGCCTTCGAGCGCGGCGGCGAGCAGACGATCTACATCGCCTCCGCCGACCTCATGCCCCGCAACCTCGACCACCGCGTCGAGCTCGCCGTGCCGATCGCCTCGCCGGAACTGCGCGCCGAGCTGCTCGACACGCTCGAGCGCGCCTTCGCCGACAACCAGAGCTCGTGGGACCTCGACAGCGAGGGCCTGTGGCATCGGCGCTCGCCCGCGCTCGGAGAGGAGCCGCGCAGCCTGCAGATCGAGCTGGCGGAGCTGTATTCGGCACGGGCCGGCGTCGAGCGCCCCGCCGATCAGCGCGAGCCCGCCACAGCGGCGCTCACAGGCAACTGAGACGAGCGGCGCGGGCCGGCTGGCGTGGTCGCGACGACGCTGGGTCCGTGGCCGGCATTGCTATACATGGATCGATGCTCGTCGATCTGGAGCTCTCCCCCAAGCACAAGCGCGCGGCCGGAGAGCGCTGTTGCGAGCCTGTCGTCTACCCCGATGTGGAGCGCGACCACGCGCTGCGCATGGCGGAGGTCGCGAAGGCCCTCGGCGACCCGGTCCGGCTACAGCTCGTCGACGTGCTGCGTCGGCACGCCGGCAAGGTCTGCGTGTGCGAGCTCGTACCGCTGTTCGACATCTCCCAGCCGACGCTCTCGCATCACCTCAAGAAGCTCCGCGAGGCCGGGATCGTGGACTCCGAGCGCCAGGGTCTGTGGGCCTACTACTACGTGATTCCCGCTGCGCTGGAGGAGCTGTCCGGTTGGCTGAGCGCGTCGAGCACGGCCTTGAGCTCGTCGACCGACTGATAGTCGAGCCCGAGCAGGTGATCGTGACGGTGCCGCACGGTGCCCTGCTCGTCGATCACGATGACCGCGCGCTTCACGCCGAGACGCGAGGAGAACGCGTCGTAGGAGCGGGCGACCTGCTTCTCGACATCCGCCAGCAGCGGCACGTTGAGGGAGTGCTTGGCCGCGAACTGCTCGTGCGAGTCGATCCCCTGTGAGGAGATCCCGACAACCGTCGCGTTGAGCGCGTCGAAGTCCTCGGCGCGGTCGCGGTAGGAGCAGAACTGTTTCGTGCACACGAGCGTGTTGTCACCTGGGTAGAACAGCAGCACGACGCGCTTGCCGCGATGGTCTGAGAGCTTGAAGGGGCCGTCGGTGCCCTCCAGCTCGAAATCCGGCGCCTGCTCGCCGACCTGCGGGGTCTTCGCCATCAGCTCGCTCCTCCTCGTCTCACAGGCCCGCGACGCGCACCCGCGGAGCAGCATAAACCCTGGCGCGCGCCCGGCCACCGCGGTCGAGCTGAGGCCACCGCGAATACGCTAGAACGAGCCGATGCGAGTCTCCCGCGTCGCGCGCCTGGCGCTCCTGCTCGCGGCCTGCGCTGCGCTCGGCGCGTGCGGATCGAGCGTGCCGGGCGAGATCTCCACACCAACAGTGAGCGTGCTGGCGGTACCGGCCGCCACCGGCGGCGCCGGCGCGCGCCGGCTGCTCGACTGGCCGGAGTTCGGTCTCGACGCCCAGCGCAGCGACGTCAGCGAACAGGCGACCGGCATCACCGCCGCGAATCTCGGCTGGCTGCGGCGCGCGAGCGTGGCGATCCCCGGGACGGTCGACTCCTCGCCCATCTACCTGCATGGCATCAGCGCCGCCGGGGCCAGCCGCGATGTGATCCTCGCCACGACCACGTACGGCAGGACGGTCGCGATCGACGCGAGCAGTGCGAAGCTCCTGTGGACATTCACCCCGCCGGGATTCGCGCGCTGGGCGGGCAGCGCGCAGATCACCACGGCGAGCCCGATCGCCGACCCCGATCGCCGCTTCGTCTATGCCGCCTCCCCCGACGGCATGATCCACAAGCTCGCGCTCACCGACGGCCGGGAGAGCGCCGGCTGGCCGGTGCGGATCACGCGCGACGCCACGCACGAGAAGATCGCCGCGGCGCTGAACATCGCCGCCGGCAACCTCATCGCCACGACCGGTGGATACTTCGGCGACGCACCGCCCTACCAGGGCCACGTCGTGCTGATCGACCGCTCCAGCGGACGCGTGCGGCGCATCTTCAACACGCTGTGCGCAAACCGGCGCGAACTGATCGTGCCGAGCAGCTGCGCGGCGAGTGACGCGGCGATCCTCTCGCGCAGCGGTGCGGTCGTCGAGCCGGGCGCCCGGCGCCTGCTACTCGACACCGGCAACGGCCCCTGGAACGGCACGACCGACCTCGGCGACAGCGTGATCGAGCTGACGTTGCCGAGCCTCGCCGTGCGCCAGGCCTTCACGCCGACCAACCAGGCCCAGCTGAACGAAAGCGACACGGACCTCGGCTCGAGCGCGCCCGCCCTGCTGGGCGGCGACCGCGTCGTGGTCGCGGGCAAGGACGGGATCCTGCGCGTGCTGGTGCTCTCGCGCCTGGACGGCCATCCGCCGTCGGGGGCCCGTCCCCTGCCGCTGGGGGGCGAGGTGCAGAGCCTCTCGACGCCCGGCGGGGCCGAGCTGTTCACGACGCCTGCCGTCTGGCGCCATGGCCGGCGCACGACCATCTTCGTGGCTGACGAACGGGGCACTGCCGCGTATGTGCTGCGCGGCGGACGCCTGTTTCGCGCGTGGCAGAACGCGAATCCAGGCACGAGCCCGGTGATGGCGGGCGGGCTCCTGTACGTCTACGACCCGGCGGCGGGCGGCATCTATGTCTACCGTCCCGGCTCGCCCCGCGCGCTCGCCAAGCTCGCCGGCTCGCCGGGGCACTGGAACAGCCCGATCGCCCTCGACGGTCACGTCGTCGAGCCGGAGGGCAACGGCAACGACCACCGCCAATTGGGTTCGATCGAGATCTTCTCCACCCCCTAGCCACGCCCAGCGCGCGCGAGTTCGCCGCGATCAGATCGACAGCAGCGCCCGCGGGTCACGCAGCCACCAGGGGACGACGCCCGTGCGCGGCTGCTGCGGGAGCGCCGCGAGCGAGACGCCCTTCGCGCAGATGAACCCCAGGCGGCGGTGGCGACGGTAGTCGCTCATGCCCGCGAAGTCGCTGATCTCGAGCGCCAGCGCGACCGACTCGAAGCCGTGCTCGCCCGCCATCTGGGCGACGGCCGCGCGGCTCGGGATCAGGACGAGCGGAGAGCCGGTCGCGTCGCGCGCGTCGTACAGCCGCGCGAGCTCGAACAGGCTCGCACGCGCGCGCGAGACTTCCGTGTCGATCACAACGAGCTGCGGGTCGACGCGGGCAATCAACTCGAACAGCTCGGTCGGCCTGGCCACGTGGTCGAGCAGCCCGAGACACAGCACGACGTCGAAGTCCGCTCCCGGCGTACACGCGAACACATCGGCCTGTTCAAAGCGATATCTGCCGGGCTCCACCCCGCTGGCCTCGAACACCAGCTCCGCCTGATCGAGATAGCTCTGCCGCGCGTCGATCCCGAGGACGAAGTCGGCCCCCGCTTGGATCGCATGCAGTGCCCAGAAGCCCGCGTTGCAGCCGAGATCGAGGACGCGCCGGCCGCGCAGCGAGCCACCGGTGAGCGAGAGCAGGCGCGGGAACAGGTAGCGGTGACGCTGCGCCTGGCGATTGACGAGACCGCGATCGGAGACCGGCGTCCTGACGCCGGACTCGAAATGGAACTCGTAGCGCCAGGCGGGGAATGCGGCGATCCGTTGTTGGAGCTCAGGCGGTTGCATCGGGGTCCTCTCTGGCGTTGCGAGGCCGCTGCCGCTCACGGGCGCGGCTACGGGCGAGCGAGATCATCCCATGCGGCTTCGAGCAGGCCGAGCCACACCTCGCTGCGCGTGGGAAAGCACGGCACCGCATGCACGAGCCGTGCGAGCGGCACCTCGCCGATCACGGCGACCGTCGCCGCGTGCAGCGACTCGGCAACCTCGACGCCGGTGAAGCTCGCGCCGACGATCACGCCGCGGGTCTGCTCGACGACGAGCCGTGCTGTGCCCGGCGCTCCCCGCCCGATGAAGCTGGCGCCGGCGTTTGCGCCGAGCGGGCGCTCGACCGCGCGCACGTTCAGGCCGGCCTGCTCGGCACTGGCGAGCGTGTGTCCCACGGCAGCGACCTGCGGCTCGGTGAAGATCACCCGCGGCGAGAGGTGCCCGTCGGAGCGCAGCTCGAGCGGATGGCCGAGGATGTGCTCGGCGGCGAGCCGCGCCTGGTACTTGCCCATGTGCGTCAGCAGCACGCGCCCGTTGACGTCACCGACGGCGTACAGCCAACCGTGGCCGGGCACCTGCATCGTGTCCTCGACCTCGATCGAGCGGCCAGGCTCGAGGCCCACGTGCTCCAGCCCGATCGCGTCGGTGCTCGGATGGCGCCCGACTGCGACGAGCAGTTGCTCCCCCTCCAGCGCACGACCGTCGGCGAGCTCCAGCGTCACCGTCCCGGCGCTCTCGGCGGAGGGCGACGCACGCCCCACACCGCTTGCCTCGACGCCGACGATCACGCTGACGCCGGCCTGCTCGAGTCCCTCGCGAACCTGCTCGGAGGCGAACTCCTCCTCACCCGCGATCAGCCGCTCGCCGGCCTCCACCAGCGTCACACGGGATCCGAGGGTGGCGTAGGCCTGGGCCATCTCCACGCCCACGACTCCGCCGCCGAGCACCAGCAGCGACGCCGGGATGCGCTCGGCGGTGCTCGCCTCGCGATTGCTCCACGCGTGCGCGTCGGCGAGCCCGGGAATCGGCGGGAGCAGCGCACGGCTCCCGGTCGCGAGCACCACCGCGCGTCGCGCCTGCAGCCTGCGCTCGCCAACCTCCACGCAACGCTCGCCGGCCAGCGCGCCGTGACCGCGAACGAGCGAGATTCCGCGTTGCTCGAGCCACGGCAGCTGGGCGTCGTCACTGAGCCCGTGCACGATCTCGTCGCGGCGCTCGAGCACTGCGCGCACGTCGAGCTCGCCGCCGGCCGCCTGTGCGGCGCCCGGCACGCGCCGGGCCTCGCGCAGCGCCTGCGCGGGACGCAGCAGTCCCTTCGACGGCATGCACGCATAGAACGCGCACTCGCCCCCGACAAGCTCTCGCTCAACCAGCGCCAGCGACAGCCCTGCCTCGGCGAGGCGGCCGGCGCAGACCTCGCCCGCCGGGCCGGCGCCGAGCACGATCACGTCGAACTCCTCGATGTCACTCACGCCGACCTCTGTCTTTCTCGCACTGCCGTGCGATCGTGATGCCGCTGTCCGCGGGCGCCGGAGGCCGGCGTCCGCCCAGGCGCGCCCGCCGCCGAGCGCTAGCCTCAGGCAGATCATGGACGAATCGCTGACCGGCCAGCTCCTGCTCGCCTCGCCGGCGCTGAGCGACCCAAACTTCGCGCGCACAGTGGTGCTCGTCGGCGTCCACAACGAGGAGGGTGCCATGGGCGTCGTCCTGAACCGCCCCTCGGCGGTGACCGTCGGCGAGGCCGTCCCCCAGCTCGAGCCAGCTGTCGAGCGCGAGCAGCCCGTGTACATCGGCGGCCCCGTGCAGCCGAGCTCGATCGTCCTCCTGGCAGAGTTTGTCGATCCCGCGCCCGCCGGACTGCTGGTGCTCGGCAGGATCGGCTTCCCGGCGCCCGATGCCGACGTGGAGGAGCTGACGCGCGTCACGGCGCGCGGCCGGGTGTTCGCCGGCTATGCGGGCTGGGGGGAGGGTCAGCTCGATGCCGAGCTCGAACAGGGCGATTGGATCCTCGACGCGGCGTTGCCGCAGGACGTCTTCAGCGAGGCACCCGCGGAGCTGTGGAGCGACGTGCTCACCCGCAAGGGGGGCAGCTACGCGCTCGTCGCCCGCATGCCGGCGGACCCGAGCGTCAACTAGTCTTAGAGCAGCGCTGCCCTCCCGCGCCGCTGCTCCGCTCGAACCCTTCGCGAAGGACCCGCCATGCTCAAGCTCGCACGCTGGTCGACGACACACCGCAGGTACGTGCTGCTCGGGTGGGTCGTGCTGCTGATCGCCGTCAACGCCTTTGCCCAGTCGGCGGGCACGAGCTACTCGAACAACTTCACGCTGCCCAACTCGGACGCCCAGCGAGCCGCCGACCTGCTGCAGCGGAGCTTCCCGGCGCAGGCCGGGGACCGCGACACGATCGTCTTTCAGACCAGCTCGGGGAGCGTGAACGACGCGGCTGTGCGCTGGCGCATGAGCGCGATGTTCGCGCTCGTCGCTCGGCTGCCGCATGTCGCCGGCGTCGTCAGCCCCTACGCCGGCGCGTCGTCGGGCCGCGCGATCTCCGCCGACGGGCGGATCGCGTTCGCAACGGTCGTCTTCGACGAGAAAGCGAACCTGCTCCCCAAGAGCGCCCCTGAACGGGTCGTGCAGGCGGCGCGGGCAGCCCAGCGCCAGGGCCTGGAGATCGAGCTCGGCGGCCAGGCGATCGAGATGACCGAGCAGGCCGGCTTCGGCATCTCCACCGGTGTCGGGCTGCTGGCGGCGATCATCGTGCTGCTGCTGACGTTCGGGTCGCTGATCGCGATGGGCCTGCCGATCATCACCGCCCTCTTCGGTCTCGGCAGCGGGCTCGGCGTGATCGCCCTGTTCACCCATGTGGTCGACACCCCCAACTTCTCCTCCGAGCTCGCCGCGATGATCGGCCTCGGCGTGGGGATCGACTACGCGCTCTTCATCCTCACGCGCTTCCGCGAGGCCTACGCCACCCCGGGACCGACGTTCGCGAACGCGCGCGAGTCGGTGGTGCAGGCAATCGACACGGCCGGACGAGCGGTGCTGTTCGCCGGCTCGACGGTCGTCATCGCGCTGCTCGGAATGATGCTGCTGGGCGTCAGCTTCCTCTACGGCGTGGCGATCTCGGCGTCGATCGGCGTGCTGCTCGTGATGCTCGCGTCGCTCACCCTGCTACCGGCGATGCTGACGCTGTGGGGCGCCCGCGTGGCGCGCGGCGGGCGGCGAGCGCGCGCCCGC
Source organism: Solirubrobacteraceae bacterium (assembly GCA_036498325.1). Lineage (GTDB taxonomy): Bacteria > Actinomycetota > Thermoleophilia > Solirubrobacterales > Solirubrobacteraceae > Palsa-744. Next base: position 62,096 of record DASYFR010000011.1, on the reverse strand, counting down.
GCCCGCGCAGCCGCGGAGGATGCAGGGATCGCCACCCCGGCTGCGCCGGGCACCGGATCGGCGCAAGCAGGCACCGCGTCGGCGGGGGCAGGCACAGCGTGGATCCGCTGGAGCGCATACGTGCAGCGACGCCCGCGCACGATCGCCGCCGTCTCCGCCCTCGTGATGCTGGCAATCGCGGCCCCCGCCACCGCCCTGCGGCTCGGCTCCAGCGACGCCGCCAACGACCCCGCGGGCCAGACCACCCACCGGGCGTACGAGCTGCTTGCGAAGGGTTTCGGACAGGGCTTCAACGGGCCCCTGCTGGTCGTCGCAAAGGTGGCCAACCCAAGCCGCGAAGCGCCCGCTACCGGTGTCGGTGCCGCGCACGCGCGCAGCGCGGCCACGGGCGCCGTCGAGCGTCTGCGCAGCGCGATCGCCACGACCCCCGACGTCGCCTCCGTCGCCCCGGCGAAGCTCAACGCGGCGGGTGAAGTGGCCACGATCACGGTCTACCCGCGCTCCTCGCCGCAGGCCTACGCGACCACGCAACTGGTGCAGCGGCTGCGCGCCGCGGTGATCCCGCCATTGCGAAGGCAGAGCGCGATGACGGTCTACGTCGGCGGCGTGACGGCCGGAGCGGTTGACTTCGCAACCACGCTCGGACACAAGCTGCCGCTGTTCATCGGCGTCGTCGTGGCGCTGTCCGCTCTCCTGCTGCTGGTCGTCTTCCGCTCGCTGCTGATCCCGCTGCAGGCGGCCGTGATGAACCTGCTGAGCATCGGCGCCTCGCTGGGGGTGATCGTGGCGATCTTCCAGTGGGGCTGGCTCGGGAGCCTGCTCGGCGTCCAGCAGGCCCCGATCGAGTCGTTCATCCCCGTGATGCTGTTCGCGATCGTGTTCGGTCTCTCGATGGACTACGAGGTGTTCCTCGTCTCGCGGATCCACGAACGCTGGACGCACACGCGCGATAACTCCCGTGCTGTCGCCGAGGGCCTGGCGCTCACCGGCCGCGTCGTGACGGCCGCGGCGGCGATCATGGTGTGCGTGTTCCTCTCCTTCATGCTCGGCGAAGATCGCGTGATCAAGGAGTTCGGGCTGAGCCTTGCAAGTGCCGTGTTCCTCGATGCCCTCGTCGTGCGCTGCCTGCTGCTGCCCGCGACGCTGCACCTGCTGGGGCAACGGACGTGGCGACTTCCCGGATGGCTCGGACGCGTGCTTCCGCGCGTGAACATCGAGGGCACGGCGGCTGCGAGCGTCGGCGCTGAGAGCGAACATGGCCACCTTGCTCCGGGTGCGGGGCCGGCGCACCCGCGCCCGGCCACCGAGGGAGCGGATCTCTGAGCTCAACCGGACGGGGGGTCGCGGTGGCTCTCCTCCTCTGCGCCGCCGGGCTCGCCCGCACGGCGCCGGCCCTCGCGCTCGAGCCCGCGGCGCCCCGCTCGGCCCTGCTGGTGTTCGCATCGGCGGACGAGCGCGAGCTCGCTGCGATCCCCGGACTGTCGGTGGGGATGCTGTCGGCGAGCCAGGGGCGCTACAGCCGCGCGCAGCTGCTGCTCGACATCAGCCAGGGCGCCCGCGTCGCATCCTCCGCCTACCCGCAGGCCGAACCACCGCCGCTGCGGCTGCAGGCGCGTGCGGGCGAAGGGATCATCGAACGGTGGCCCGCGGCCGTCGCCCGCGCGCGCGCCGCGCCCGAGCTCCTGATCCCGGGACTGCTCGCCGCGAGCGTGCCGGGCGGCGCGGGCTACGTCGCAGTGCTCGGCATGGGCACACCCGACGCCGCGGCGGCCGCGACCCGCGACGGGCGCGTCCTCGACGTTTCGCTCGCGGACGCAGCGAGCCTGCCCGCGCGCACCACCGCGTTGCTCGCCCGCCGGCGCCTCGTGGTCGTCGACCTCGCCAACGGCTCCTCCGGGCTCGCCCAGCTCGAGGCCCTCACGCGTCTACGCGGCGCCGGCGAGCTGGTCATCGTCGTCCAGCGCAGCGCCGATCGCGCGCATGGCGCGCTGCTGTGGACGGCCGCCGCCGGCCTTGTAGCCGCCGGCGGCGGCGGCAAGGAGCTGAGCTCGCAGAGCACCAACGAGCGCGGCCTGATCGCGGCGGTGGATGTGCCCGCGACGATCCTCCGGCATCTCGGCTCCGCGAAGCTGCCCGACGCGTTCCGCGGTAAGGCGATCGAAACGAGCGGACGCCTCGACTCCGATGGGCTTCGCTCGCTGATGGCGCGCCTGCGCGTGGTCGGCGAACGGCGCCTGCCCGCGCTCGCGATCCTGCTGTGCGCATGGATCCTCCTGCTGGGGCTCTGCGCTCGCCGCCCGGCGGCTCGCGCGCGGGCGATGAGGGTGGGCGGCGTCGGCGTGCTGTGGGCGCCGGTGGCGGTCCTGATTCCCGCGGCCTTTGCGCCCGACGCGGCAGTCGAGTACGTGACCGTGGCACTCTCCTGCCTGACGCTGGGGGCGCTCAGCGATCTGCTCCTGCCATGGCCCAGGGCAATGCTCGTACCCGCGATCGCGTCGGTCCTCGCGCTCACCGCCGACGCGCTCGCGCACACGCAGCTGCTCGTACGCTCGCTGCTCGGCCCCGACCCGATCCTCGGCGCGCGCTTCTACGGCATCGGCAACGAGGCCAAGTCCGGCCTCGCGGTCCTCGTGCTCGCCGCCGTCGCGGGCGCGCTCTACCCGGCGCGCCGCGGACGCAGCGCCGTTGCGGCGATGATCCTCGCCGGCGTGCTGCTGGGCGCCGTCGAGGGCTCGGCGCGGGTCGGGGCGGGCGTCGGCGGTGTGATCCTCGTAAGCGGCGGATTCGCGGTCGCAGCCGTCCTGCTCGCACCCGGCGCGCTGACCCGGCGTCGCGCGCTGATCGTGCTCGCGAGCCCGCTCCTCGCGCTCCTCGCGCTGGCGGCGCTCGACCTGCTCAGCGCACACGGCACAGGTCACTACACCGGCAGCGTCCTGCACGCACGCTCTGCCGGCGAGCTGCGCGACCTGATCGTGCGCCGCTACCGCGCCGCCTGGGGCGAGCTGCGCAACCAGGCGATGCCGGTCGCGACCGCGCTGGCGCTCGCCTGCGCAGCCCTCGGGGTCAGGGCGCGCGCGCGCCTGCTGACCCCCGTAGGCGGCGATCCGGCGTGGCTGGCAGCGCTCGCCGGCGGCCTCGCCGCCGGGGTGCTCGGCGCATTCAGCGAGGACTCCGGGCCGGTCCTGCTCGTCGTCGCCGTGTTCGCCCTCGGCTGCGTTCTCAGCTATCTGTGGGGCAGGCCGAGCCCGGCACCCAGCTCGGCCGTCCCCCGAGCGTAACCCCGCCATCACCAAGGAGGCATTCATGCACCACCTCAACCTCGACTCGGACGAGTCCCTGTCGGCGACGTACGCCGGACGCTCGTTCTCGCACGACATCCCCAAGTACCGCCTCCCCGCCGAGGGCGTCGCTGCCGAGGCCGCCTACCAGCTCGTCCACGACGAGCTCAACCTCGACGGCAACCCGGCGCTCAACCTCGCCTCGTTCGTCACCAGCTGGATGGAGCCGCAGGCCGACCGGCTCGCCGCCGAGACGCTCGCCAAGAACCTGATCGACCAGGATGAGTACCCCCAGACCGAGGAGGTCCACCGGCGCGTCGTCTCGATCATCGGGCGCCTGTTCCACGCGCCCGCCCACCAGCAGCCCACCGGCACGGCCACGATCGGCTCATCCGAGGCGATCATGCTCGCGATGCTCGCCCACAAGCGCTCGTGGCAGCGCCGCCGCGAGGCAGCCGGGCTGCCCGCCGACCGGCCGAACATGGTGATGGGCGCCGACGTCCACACCTGCTGGGAGAAGTTCGCGCGCTACTTCGAGGTCGAGGCCCGCGTCGTGCCGATGCAGGAGGGCCGCTACACGATCGCGGCCGAGCAGGTCCAGCCCCTGCTCGACGAGCGCACGATCGCGGTCGCCGGCCTGCTGGGCACGACCTTCACCGGCCAGTCCGACGACCTGCGCTCGCTCGACAGCCTCCTCACCTCGCTCGCGCACGAGCGCGGCCTGCAGATCCCGCTGCACGTCGACGCCGCCTCGGGGGGCTTCATCGTGCCGTTCGCACGACCGCACGAGGAGTGGGACTTCCGCCTGCCCTCGGTGCGCTCAATCAACGTCTCCAACCACAAGTTCGGGCTCGTCTACCCGGGCATGGGCACCGTGGTCTTCCGCGACACCTCCGATTTGCCCGAGGAGCTCGTCTTCCACATCAACTACCTCGGCGGCGACATGCCCAACTACTCGCTCAACTTCTCCCGTCCCTCCTCCTCGGTGATCCTGCAGTACTTCGCCTTCCTGCGCCTCGGGCGCGCCGGCTACGAGGCGATCGTCGAGACGGTGCTCGCGAACTCGCGCGCGCTCGCCGACAAGCTCGCTGCGATCGACGAGCTCGAGCTGCTGAGCGACGGCAGCGCGTTCCCGGTCGTGGCGGTGCGCGCGAGCGATCCGCGGCAAACCGACCTCGTCGCGATCTCCCACCTGCTGCGCGAGCGTGGCTGGATCGTGCCCGCCTACACGCTGCCGCCCGACGCCGAGCACATCACGGTCCTGCGGATGGTGATCAAGGAGAACTTCTCACGCGACATGGTCGACATGCTCGCCCACGACATCCGCGTGGCGCTGCGAACGGCGGGGGCCGCCAACGGCGCGACCGGTCATCGCGCGCGACGGCGCCCGCACTGCTAGCGCGCTGCTCGCCACCACGAGGCGATCGCTCGGCCCCGCCGGGCGCACGGGCCGCGGGCGACCAAGCGCGCGGAACGATCAGTCGCGCTCGCGTTTGCGTTTGCGGTCGACGTACAGGACGGTGCCGACGACGAGCACGACGATAATCAGGATGCCGCCGGCGATATAGCGCAGTTTGTGGGCTTTTTTCGGCACTTCTTTGGCCGCGGCGGCGGGCTTGAGCACTTCGAACTGGACGTGCTTGGCCGTCAGCGTGGCCGCGATCTTGTGCTCTCCCCGGGGAATGTAATGGGCCAGCACGTGGCTGCCGTCCTTGAGCGTCGTGCGCAGCGATCGCAGCGGCCGGTTGATGATCACCGATGCGACCTGTCCGGCGGCGAGCTGTTTTTCGAATTCCTGCAGGCTCTCCTTCGTGTAGGTGACCTTCGTTTCGGCGGCCGTCGCGGCGGCGGCGGGAAGCATCGCCACGCAGGCGACGCAGGCAAGAAAAGTGGCGGTTGTGGCGAGCAGCGAGGCTCGTGTCGTTGCGATCATCGCCGGTACCCTACAGTCGCGTGAGGCGGCGTGCCGCGCCCGCTGGCCTCACTTGCGGGCGGCCCGCACGGCCTTCAGGCGCTCGACCCTCGGCAGCACGACCTTGCGCATCCGGACAGAGACCGGTGTCACCTCGACGGCCTCGTCCTCGCGCACGAACTCGAGTGCCTCATCGAGGGTGAGTTTGCGGTGCGCGTCCAGGCGCACGAGCACGTCGGAGGTCGATGAGCGCATGTTCGTCAGGTGCTTCTCCTTGATCGGGTTGACGTCGAGATCCTCGGCGCGGGCGTTCTCGCCGATGATCATGCCCTCGTAGACCGCCTCGCCGGGACCGACGAACAGCGAGCCGCGCTCCTGCAGGGTGAAGAGGGAGAACGTCACCGTCTCGCCACGGCGGTCGGCGACGAGCACGCCGCTGGAGCGGGTCAGGATCTCGCCGGCCCAGGGCTCCCAGCGGTCGAAGACGTGGTGCATGATCCCGGTGCCGCGCGTCTCGGTCAGGAACTCGGTGCGGAACCCGATCAGGCCGCGCGCGGGCACGAGATAGTCCATGCGCACCCAGCCGGTGCCGTGGTTGATCATCTGCTCGACGCGGCCCTTGCGCGCGGCGAGCAGCTGCGTGACGGTGCCGACGTGCTCGTCGGGCACGTCCACCGACAGTCGCTCGACCGGCTCGTGGCGCTTGCCGTCGATCTCGCGCTCGACGACATGCGGCTGGCCGACCGTCAGCTCGAAGCCCTCCCGGCGCATCATCTCGACGAGCACCGCGAGCTGCAGCTCGCCGCGGCCCTGGACCTCGTAGGTGTCGGGGCGGGCGGTGTCCTGCACGCGCAGCGAGACGTTGCCGACGAGCTCCTGGTCGAGGCGCGCGCGGATCTGGCGCGCGGTGATCTTGTCGCCGTCCTTGCCCGCCAGCGGCGAGGTGTTGACGCCGATCGTGATCGACATCGCGGGCTCGTCGACGGTGATCACCGGCAGCGGGCGCGGATCGGCGGGGTCGGCGAGCGTCTCACCGATCGTCACCTCCGCGATGCCGGCCACCGCGATGATCTCCCCCGGGCCGGCCTCCGGCGCGTCGACGCGCTCGAGCGCGTCGGTCACGTACAGCTCCGCCACCTGGGCTTTGCGTATCGAGCCGTCGGCGCGACACCAGGCGACCTGCTGGCCCTTGCGGATCGTGCCGTGACGTACCCGGCAGATCGCGAGGCGTCCGACGTACGGGGACGCGTCGAGGTTGGTGACGAGCGCCTGCAGCGGATGCTCGGGGTCGTACATCGGAGCCGGGATGCGCTCGAGCAGCAGATCGAGCAGCGGCGCGAGCGTCTTGCCCTCGAGCGGCTTGCCGTGCTCGTAGTGACGCGAGGCGACGCCGGCCTTGGCGTTGCAATAGACGATCGGGAACTCGATCTGGTGCTCCTCGGCGTCCAGGTCGAGGAACAGCTCATAGACCTCGTCGACGACCTCCGCGACGCGCGCGTCGGGCCGATCGACCTTGTTGACGACGAGGATCACCGGCAGCTTCGCCTCGAGTGCCTTGCGCAGCACGAACCGCGTCTGCGGCAGCGGCCCCTCGGAGGCGTCGACGAGCAGCAGCACGCCGTCGACCATCGTCAGACCGCGCTCCACCTCGCCCCCGAAGTCGGCGTGGCCGGGGGTGTCGATGATGTTCAGCTTGACGTCGCGATAGCGCAGCGAGGTGTTCTTGGCGAGGATCGTGATGCCCTTCTCGCGCTCGAGGTCCATCGAGTCGAGCACCCGCGTGGCGACGTCCTGCCCGACGCGGAAGGCGCCCGACTGCCACAGCATCGCGTCGACGAGCGTGGTCTTGCCGTGGTCGACGTGCGCCACGATCGCGACGTTGCGGATGTCATCTCTTGCGACGAGCACGGCCGCACAGGCTAGCGGCGGGCGACGGCCGCCCTGAAACCCGTGCGCACGCCGAAGCGCGCCAGCGCGCTCGGGTAGCGCTCGGCGGCAGCGATCGTCTGCTCCAGCGCTGCCGCGAACCGGCGAATCTCGGACTCCGCGATCGTCAGTGGCGGAAGCGCCTTGATCACGTTCATGTGGTGCCCGGCGACCTGGCAGAGGATGCGGTGCTGGTGAAACAGCGGCACCGTGATCAGCTGCGAGAAGAGGCCGGGCTGGCGACGCTCGACCGTGTCCCACAGGCGCCTCGCGCCGGCGCCTGCGGGCGGGCCGAATTCGATCGCCCACATCAATCCGAGCCCGCGCACGGCCTCGACGACCTCGAAGCGCTCGACGAGCGGCGCGGTCAGCTCGAGCAGCAGCGCACCCATGCGCTCGGCTCGCGCGACGAGCTGCTCGTCCTCGATCACGCGGAGGGTCGCCAGCGCCGCCGCCGCGGCGAGGTCGTTGCCGCCGAACGTCGAGCCGTGGCGCACGGCCCGCTCCATGCCGTCGAAGACCCTCTCGAAGGCCGCGCGGGAGACCAGCACGGCGCCGATCGGAACGAGGCCGCCGGACAGGGCCTTGGCGACACACACCAGATCGGGCTGCAGGTCCCAGTGCTCGAGCGCGAGGAAGCGCCCGGTGCGGGCGATCCCGGTCTGCACCTCGTCGCAGACGAACAGCGTGCCGGCCTGGCGGCACAGCTCCTGTGCCGCCTGCAGGTAGCCCGGCGGTGGCAGGTTGACGCCCTTGCCCTGCACGGGCTCGACGATGAATGCCGCCACATCGCCGCTCGCCAGGAGCGCGGCGAGGGCATCGAGGTCGCCGAAGCCGACCGCCTCGCAGCCGGGCAGCAGCGGGCCGAAGCCGTCGCGGAACTCGTCATTGCCGTTGATCGAGAGCGACCCCAGCGTGAGGCCGTGGAAGCCGTGCTCGGCGTAGAGCACGCGCGGGCGGCCGGTGGCAGCGCGGGCGATCTTGATCGCCGCCTCGACTGCCTCGCTGCCGCTGTTCGCGGGCACCATCGCCGCGACGCTGGCCGGGGCGCGGGCGATCAACTGCTCGGCGAGGACACCGCTCAGCAGCGTCACACCGAGCTGCGGCAGGTTGCCGGTGCGCGCCGCCATCACCTCCTGCAGCGCAGCGACCGCCGCGGGATGGTTGCGGCCGATCGCGAAGACACCGTAGCCGCCGAAGAGGTCGAGATAGCGCTCACCGTCGGCATCGATCAGGTGGGCGCCCTCGCCCCCCACCCACGTCTTGTCGAAGCCGAGCGTGCGCAGGATCCGGCCCATCTGAGGGTTCAAATAGCGATCGTTGAGTGCCAGCTCCTCGCCCGTGCGCTGCGCGAGGATCTCCGCGACGCTCATCGATGACCCCGGCGGCATAACCCTGAGCGTAGCTCGCCGCCGCGCCCCCGGTGCGGGAGCTTTGCGCCCGCCGCAAGCGGGCGAAGCATCGATGTTTGTACATTGGCCAAAACGGGGTACAATCCGCTTGCCCGGCTATGCCCGGCCTGTTCGGTGACCGCGACGCGACAAACGGAAGGGAGCTGCAATGCAAGGGGCCGCTACCGCGACACGCACGTCACGCACGATTCCCGGCGTCGCCGAGGATCCTCGCCGGCTGTTCGTGCGCTGGCAGCAGCAGGGCGACGAGAGCGCCCGCGAGGAGCTGGTCAACCGCTTCATGCCGCTGGCGCGCAGCCTTGCGCGCCGCTATGGACGTTCGTCGGAGCCCTTCGAGGACCTGCTCCAGGTCGCTTCGCTCGGTTTGCTGAAGGCGATGGATCGCTATGACGTCGAGCGCGGACACCCGTTCCAGTCGTTCGCCGTTCCGACCATCCTCGGCGAGATGCGCCGTTACTTCCGCGACTCCGGCTGGGCGGTGCACGTCCCGCGCGGAGCCCAGGAGCGCGCGCTGAAAGTACGCGACGCGCAGGAGCGCATCGCCAACGAGCGCGGTCACGCACCCACGGCCAATCAGCTGGCCGAGTACCTCGAGTTCGACACCGAGGAAGTGATCGACGCGCTGCAGGCGATTCAGGCCTACGAGACGGTCTCGCTCGACGCGCCGCGTCCCGGTGCCGACGACGACGCGGGCGCCTCCTATGGCGACTCGATCGGTGGCGAGGACGAGCGCTACGAGCTGGTCGAGCTCGACGCCACTGTCGCGGCCGTGCTCGGACACATACCCCCGCGTGAGCGCACGATTCTCAAGATGCGCTTCGTCGAGGATCTCACGCAGACGGAGATCGCAGAGCGCGTCGGGATCTCCCAGATGCAGGTCTCGCGCCTTTTGCGCCGCTCGCTCGAGCAGCTGCGGGCCCTGACGCATGCGCCTGGAGAGGCGCGCTAGAAGTCATTGATGTGCCCGCGACCGCAGCGCCGAGCCGCCATCGGGCGGCTCGCATGCGGCGCCGTGAGATCCGGTTGCTGACGCTCCCGGTGGCCGAGATCCCCAACGTTCGCCTCAACCTCTCCAACAGGGCCGAGAACGTCCTGCTCGTCCGCCAAGCTCTCAGCGGACTGAGCGAGGCGATCAAGCTCGACGCCGTCGAGCTCAACGACGTCAGCACGGCTGTCAGCGAGGCCTGCAACAACGTCGTCATGCACGCCTACAACGGCGAGGAAGGCCCCCTCGAGGTCGAGGTCTACGCGCTTGGAAACGAGCTCGAGGTGATCGTGCGAGACCGCGGCCGAGGCATGCGCACGCCCGCCCAGCACGGCGATGACGTCGGCGGCATCGGGCTGCCGGTGATCAGGGCCCTCAGCCGCAGCATGGAGATCTCCGAGGTCACCGGCGGCGGGACCGAGGTGAGGATGCGCTTCGCGATCACCAAGACGACGGCGCCCGAGCCTGCGGCGGGCTCGGATGGGCACCGTGCGGCGAGCTCCTATCCACTCGCGATGCCCGACGCGACGGCCTCGCTGATCGTAGGCCCTCCGCGTCTTGCGCGCGCGGTGCTCCCGCGCGTCCTCACGGCCCTGGCCGCGCGCGCCTATTTCTCCACCGACCGCATCTCCGACACCCAGCTGCTGGCCGACGCGCTCGTCGCCCACTCCGAGAACTCGCTCGACGGGGATCGCTTGAGCGTGCAGGTCACCGCGACGCCACGCGATCTGCACCTGCGCCTCGGCCCGCTGCAGCAGGGACGGGCCGCGGCCGTGCTGGAGGACGCCGCTCAAGACGGGCTCGGCACGCTGCTCGAGCGGCTCTCGAACCGCCACGAGATCTCTGCGCACGGCTCCGCCGAGGTACTCGATCTGCACCTCGCCGAACGCGGTTGAGCACCCGCGAGCCGCGGACACGGCCCCGCCTCCAGATGCATCGTCGCTGACGCACCGGGAAACCCCCTCCCCAAGACAGAAATCGCTGTAACGGACTTCGTCGCCCACCCATTGGGTGACGGCCACGGGGGGCTCGTGGCCGCCACCCTTCAGGGCGACTTTAACTGGCAAGCTTGATACTGCCCCGATCGCGTACCGACTAAACACGCCTCAGACCGGGAAGTTAAGCCGCTGTCCGAGCGGTCGAGGGTGAGGAGGAGACGCGGATGAGCGCCAGCGGCGGCATTCAGACGGGGACGATCGAGACAGACATTCCGGCGCGCCTGGATCGGCTGCCGTGGTCGCGCTTTCACTGGCGCGTGATCATCGGGCTCGGCACCGTCTGGATTCTCGACGGGCTGGAGGTGACGATCGTCGGATCGATCTCCGGGCGCCTGTCGGAAAAGGGAGCCGGCGTCGGCATCTCCGCGGGCGACGTCTCCGGGCTCGCCGCGACCCTCTACGTCCTGGGCGCGTGCGTTGGAGCACTGGTGTTCGGCCAGCTCACGGACCGCTTCGGTCGCAAGCGGCTGTTCATGGTCACGCTCGGCCTGTACCTGCTGGCGACGACGCTCACGGCGCTGTCCTTCTCGCCGCTGTGGCTGTTCGTGTTCCGCTTTTTCACCGGCATGGGCATCGGCGGCGAGTACAGCGCGATCAACTCGGCGATCGACGAGCTGATTCCGGCGCGCAGCCGCGGTCACGCGGACATCTCGATCAACGGGAGCTACTGGGGCGGTGCGATCGGTGGTTCGCTGCTCGCGGTGGTGGCGCTCAACACGAGCATCTTCCCGCTCGACGTCGGCTGGCGACTGTGCTTCGCGTTGGGCGCCGTGCTGGGCTTGGGCGTGCTGATCGTGCGCCGCAACGTTCCCGAGAGCCCCCGCTGGCTGTTCATCCACGGACGCGAGGAGGAGGCCGAGGAGATCGTGCGCGGCATCGAACGCGAGGTTCGCGAGCAGCACGGCGAGCTGCCCGATCCAGATCCAAACGGACGCATGACCGTGCGCCAGCGTCGCACGATCCCGCTCAGCCTGATCGTCCGCTCGGTTGTCTCGTTGTACCCGCGACGAACGATCCTCGGCCTGGCGCTGTTCATCGGACAGGCCTTTCTCTACAACGCGCTGCTGTTCAGCCTCGGCTATCTGCTGAGCACGTTCTTCGGCGTCTCCAGCGGCAACGTCCCGTACTACATCGCGATCTTCGCCGCCGGCAACCTGCTGGGGCCTTTGACACTCGGGCGCCTGTTCGACACCGTCGGACGCAAGCCGATGATCTCCGGCTGCTACATCCTCTCCGGCGGCCTGCTGTTCGTGACGGCGTTCCTCTTCAAAGGCGGAACGCTCACAGCGGCGACCCTCGTGATCGCACTGATGGTCGTGTTCTTCTTCGCCTCTGCCGGGGTCAGCGCCGCCTACCTGACCGTCTCGGAGATCTTTCCGCTGGAGACGCGCGCCCTGTGCATCGCAGTTTTCTACGCCGTCGGGACCGGCACCGGCGGAATCGTCGGTCCACTGCTGTTCGCGCACCTGATCGAAAGCGGCAAGGTCAGCCGCGTGTTCATCGGCTTCGCGATCGGAGCGGGAGCCATGATCCTCGGCGGCATCGCCGAGCTCCTGTTCGGCGTCAAAGCCGAGCGCGAAAGCCTCGAGAGCATCGCCCAACCGCTGACCGTCGCAGAAGCCGGCGAGAGCTCCTCGTCGCCGGCCGGCGGGAGCGGCACGCCGCTGCCGTCGTCCGCCTAGGAGTAGCCGGGCCCCGACCGACCCGGCCGCCTCGGCCCCGACCGACGCGCGCCTCGGCCGAGGGAGTCGCCCGCGGCCCGCGTGCGAATCGCGGGCCGCGGGAGGTGTGGGCCGGCTGCTCTCAGGCGGTGGCGCCGGCGCCGGCGACCGCGTGGCGGCCCTCGGCGAACTCCTCGACGATCTTGGCGCAGAATGCGGGCAGGTCATCTGGGTTGCGCGATGACACCAGCCCCTGATCCACCACGACCTCCTCGTCGACCCACCTGCCGCCGGCGTTGCGGATGTCGGTCTGCAGAGAGGGCCACGACGTGATCGTGCGGTCACGCACGAGGTCTGCCTCGACGAGCGTCCAGGGCCCGTGACAGATCACGCCGACGGGCTTGCCTTCGGAGAAGGAGCGCTGCAGGAAGCTGACCGCATCGCGCTCGGTGCGCAGCTGGTCCGGGTTGGCGACGCCGCCGGGCAGCACCACCCCGTCGTACTCGCTCGGGTCCGCCTCGGCGATCGTGCGGTCCACGCGGAATCGCTCGCCCTTGTCGAGATGGTTGAAGGCCTGCACCTCGCCGCCCTCGGGAGCAAGCAGCTCGGGCCTTGCGCCCGCCTGCTCGACTGCCTTCCAAGGCTCGGTCAGCTCAATCTGCTCGACGCCCTCCTGGGCGACGAGGAAGGCGATCCTCTTTCCGTTCAACTGTGACTGGTCAGCCATCAGAGCTCCCTTGATTGTTTTGTCCGTTCTCTTTGCCTACCCGCGTCTGGCGCGAGAAAACTGCGGGCTCGAGCGCAGCCGAGACAGCCTCTGACGTGAGCTTTGCGGGGCCTGGGAGCGTTCACCGCGGCCCGGCAGCGCCGCGTGTCATCGCCGGCGCGCCGGTATGTCATCGCCCGCGGGTGCCACAATTGCGGCGCTGTCCGATCTCATCGCTGTCCGATCTCATCGGAGGTGGACCGTCCGTGTCACCTGATATTTCCCCGTTACGTGGAAGGCCCTGAGGATCGGGTGGGCGAACCTGCCGAGGAGCGCGACGGCATGCTCCTGGACGCTCCCAGCGACGCCGCGGCGAGCCCGTCGGCGTCCGCGGCGCCCGAACCGTTTGCGCAACCCCTTCCCCCACCCCGCTGTGAGGTCCGCGAGCTCACCTTCGCCGTCGAGCAATTGGGGGGCCTGCGGCGCACGCTCACGAGCTGGGCGGGCGAGCAGCGGATGCCACCGGCGCCGACCGAGGAACTCGTGCTCGCGGTCAACGAGCTGGCGACCAACAGCATCCGCCACGGCGGGGGTGCAGGCAAGCTGTTGCTCTGGCGCGAGAGCGACAGGCTCGTTTGCGAGATCCGCGACGCCGGGCACATCGACGACGCGTTGATCGGCCGCAGCCCTCCCGCGCCCAATCAGCACACCGGCCGCGGACTGTGGCTCGTGCACCAGCTGTGCGACGTCGTCGAGATCCACTCCTCACCCGCCGGTACGGCGGTGCGCGTGCACAAGCGCACCGCCGAGCAGAACGGCGGGAGCGAGAGCTAGCGGCGCGCGTCGACGGCGCGCTGCAGCTCTGACTTGTTCATGTCAGAGCGTCCCGGCACTCCCAGCCTCCGCGCCTCCGCGTAGAGCTGATCGCGCGTGCGTCCGCGCGGACCGGGGCGCCCCGAGCGCAGCCCGCCGCGCCGCCCGGAGGAGATGTCCCGCGTCGAGGTGCGCGAGGGGCGACGCGCTTCCCCGCTGCGAGCGCGCTCCTTGTTGACCGTGCGCGCGGCTATCTCCTCGGCGCGATCCTCGGGCACCCCGCGTTCGCGCTCACTCTCCTTGATGTGCTCGTACTGGCGTCCGCGCTTGCTCGATTTCGCCACGCCTCTGGGTGGCATCTCGGCACCTCCTCGTATCGCTCGACATTGGGTTGGTACCCGTGGGCGATCGGTGGAAACTGGTTTACGACGCCGTCGGCCGCGATGCTTTGCCATGCTGCAGTGCTGGCCATGCAACCAAGCGGGGACGCGTTGAGCGGAACGAATGGCAGCGAAGCGGGACCGAGCGGACAGCAGCGCCGATGAGCACGCCCGCGGGGCACACCGACGCTCGCGACGTCGAGCTGCTGGTCGAGGCGGGCGTCGCGCTGGCCGAGTCGCTCGACCTCGAGACAACGCTGGGACGCGTGGCGCGGTTGACGATCCCGCGCCTGGCCGACCTCTGCGTCATCGACCTGCTCGCGGACGATGGCTCGATCAGGCAGATGGCGGTTGCGAGCGTCGCCGAGGAGGTGGCCGCGGGCCTGCGCAGCCTGCGCGAGCGTCAGCGGCTCGACCCCCAGGGGGAGCACCCCGTTGCGGTCGTGATCCGCAGCGGCGAGCCGGCGCTGCTCGCCCAGATGGGCGACAGCGACCTGCGCAGCTTCGCCGCCGGCTCGCGCCATGCCCAGTTCATGATCGAGCGCGGCTATCACTCGGCCGTGGTAGCCCCGCTCGCCGCACGCGAACGCACGCTCGGGGCCCTCTCGGTGCTGCGCCTGAGTGATGGCACGCCCTATTCGGAGGGCGACCTGGACGTGGTCTACGAGCTCGCGCGACGCGCTGCCCTTGCGATCGACAACGCCCGCCTGTACTCCGAGGTTCGCCGCGTCGAGCAGCGGCTGGCCGCAATCCTCGTCAACCTCGCCGAGGCGATCACGCTGACCGACGCCGACGACCACATCGTGTTCGCCAACGGCGCCGCCGCCGAGCTGTTCGGGGTGCGCACCCCGGAGGAGCTCATGAGCAGCAACCACGAGCAGGTGCTCGCGCGCTTTGTGCTGCTCGACGAGCACGGACGCGAGCTGAGCGCCGCGGAGCTGCCGCACAAGCGGCTGTTCGCGGGCGAGCAGCCGGCGCCCTTGATGATCCACACGGTCGTCCGCGCGACCGGCGAGCAGCGCTGGCTGATAGCGCGACCCGCGCCCGTCATCGATCCCGAGACGGGGCGCCTGCTGTTCTCCGTCAACGTCTATGAGGACATCACCGAGGTCAAGCGCACGCAGGTCGCCGAAACGTTCATGGCCGAAGCCAGCCGCGTGCTCGCCTCCTCGATGGACTATGCCGAGACGTTGCGTCGGATCGCGCGGCTCGCCGTGCCACAGATCGCCGACTGGTGCGCGGTCGATGTGCTCGCCGAGAACGGTGAGATCGAGCGCGTCACGATGTACCACGAGGATCCCGTGCTGCTCGAGCTCGCGCAGCGCCTGCACGCGAGCTACGGCCCGTCGCTGGGCGATGACTCGGGCGTCGCCGAGGTGATCGCCAGCGGGCGCGCTCGCCTGTATCCGGAGATCGACGACCACGCGCTCGCGGCACACGCGCGCGACAATGAGCACCTCGCGATGCTGCGGGCGATCGGTGCGAGCGCCGCCATCATCGTTCCGCTCGCCGCGCCGTCGAGGACGGTGGGCGCGATCACGCTGGCCTCCTCGAACTCCACCAGACGCCTGTCCCATCGCGATCTCGCGCTCGCCGAGCGGCTCGGGCGGCGCTCGGGCACGGCCGTGGAAAGCGCGCGTCTGTACACCGAGCGCAAGCGCATCGCCGACGTGCTGCAGGCGGCGCTGCTGCCCGAGAAGCTGCCCGAGATCACGGGCGTGCAGACGAGCGCCCTGTATCACGCCGCGGGCGAGCTCAACCATGTCGGCGGCGACTTCTACGACGCCTGCGCGTGTGGGCCCGGTCGCTGGATGGTCGCGATCGGCGACGTCTGCGGCAAGGGTCCCCGCGCGGCCGGGGTGACGGCGCTCGCGCGCCACACGCTGCGCGCCGCCGCCAAGTTCCACGAGAGCCCGACCGCCATCCTCACGACACTGCACGAGGCGCTCGCACAGCAGCCGGCCGGGGCGGACATGTGCACCGTCTGCCTGGTCATGATCGAGCCGCACGAGAACCGCGCGCAGCTCACCGTCGCACTCGCCGGGCACCCGCCGCCGGTGCTGATCGGCGCCGCCGGCACGGCCACGCAGGTCGGTAGACCGGGGACGCTGCTCGGCGTCGTCGATGCGTTGCAGATTCACGAGGTCGGCCTCGAGCTCGCTCCCGGCGAGACGCTGCTGCTCTACACCGACGGCGTGCTCGAGGCGGGGGCGCCAGAGCGCCAGATCGGCGAGCAGGGGCTGCTCGCGCTGTGCGGCGAGGCGTCTGGCCTGGAGCTCGCGGAGCTGCTGCGCCGGATCGAGCAGGCAGCCGTCGGACAAACCGACGGGCAGCTGCGCGACGACATCGCAATGCTCGGTCTGCGGCTGTGGCCGGCGCAGGAGGAGTCGAGCGCGCGGCGCTGAGCTCGACTCCTCGCTCTCGTGTAACCAACCGGGAGACGGTTGGTTAGAATTGTGCTGGACATGGGGGCCCAGGATCACCTTCGGATCGAGGTCGCACACGACGACGATCGGGTGGTGCTCTCGCTCCACGGAGAACTCGACATGGCGAGCGCTCCCCTCCTGCAGCGGGCGATCGAGGACGTCGAGCTCGCGCGCAAGCCGATGGTCGTGCTCGACCTGCAACGACTCGAGTTCATCGACTCGACCGGCCTCCGCATCATCCTGTCGGCGCGCAAGCGCTGTGGCGAACGCGACCAGCAGCTCGCCGTGACACGCGGTTCGCCGCAGGTCGAGCGGCTGCTCAGCGTGACCGGCATGGCGGAGCACCTGCACACCGTTCCCGCCACCGACGAGCTCGGCGCCTAGAGCGAATCCAGCCGTCGCTGCAGCAGGCGGCGCTCGGGCTCGGAGCGCACGAGCTCCAGTGCGCGGCTGAACGCATCACGCGCCGCCGGCCCGTGGCCCAGGCGCCGCAGGAGCTCGCCGCGAGCCGCTTGCAGGTAGTGGTAGCCGTCGAGCTGCTGTTCGATCCCCGCGATCGCCTCGAGGCCGGCCCCGGGTCCGTCGACTTCGGCCAGCGCAACCGCGCCGTTCAGCGCGACCACCGGCGAGCCGGTCAGCTGCACCAGCTCTTCGTAGAGCGCAGCGATCCGCCGCCAGTCGGTGTGCACCTCGGCGTGCAGGGAGGCGATCGTCGCCTGCAGCACGTAGCTGTCCGCGCCGCGTAGCGAGCGCGCCCGCTCGAGCGCGGCGCGCCCGGCGCGGATCTGGGCGCAGTCCCACAGCGCGCGATCCTGCTCGGCGAGCAGCACCAGCTCGCCGCCGCGCTCGCGCGCCGCGCGCCGCGAGTCGTGCAGCAGCATCAGCGCCAGAAGGCCGAGGACCTCGGCCTCGTCGGGCATCAGCTCGGCGAGCGCCGCACCGAGACGGATCGCCTCGGCGCTGAGCTCGCCGCGGCCGTCGTAGCCCTCGTTGAAGATCAGGTAGACGACCGCGAGCACCGCCGTCAGCCGATCCGGCAGCAGATGCGCTGGCGGCACGCGGAAAGGGATCCCGGCTTCGCGAATCTTGCGCTTCGCACGGACGAGCCGCTGCGCCATCGTCGCCTCGGGTACGAGGAAGGCGCGCGCGATCTCGCCCGTCTGCAGGCCCCCGAGCGCACGCAGGGTGAGGGCGACCTGAGCGTCGAGGCCGAGCGCAGGGTGACAGCAGGTGAAGATCAGCTCGAGCCGTTCGTCTGCGACAGCGCTCGCTTCATCCGGCTCCTGCACGGCCTCCGGCACCTCCAGCAGCTTGGTCTTGGCCGCGAGCGTGCGCTCGCGGCGGATGCGATCGATCGCGCGATTGCGGGCCGTCACGATCAGCCACGCCGCCGGGTTCGACGGCGTGCCCTCGCGTGGCCAGCGCTCGGCGGCGACGGCAAAGGCCTCCTGGGCAGCCTCCTCGGCGAGGTCGAAGTCGCCGAGGAAGCCAACCAGCGCAGCGAGCACGCGCCCCCACTGCGCGCGGAAGATCTCCTCGATCAGCGCTCCACCAGCGGGCGCACCTCGACGGCGCCTCCCAACCGTGCGGCGGGGATGCGCGCCGCGAGCTCGATCGCCTCGTCGAGGTCGTCGGCCTCGAGCAAGTAGTAGCCGCCGAGCGCCTCCTTGGTCTCGGCGAAGGGGCCATCGGTGCTCAGCGTGCGCCCGTCCTGCACGCGCACGGTGGTGGCGGTGCTGGCATCCTGCAGCTGCCCGCCGCCGGTCACGCCGGGCGCCTGGCTGATCGCGAAGTACTCGCCCATCACGCCATCCTGCTCGCTCTTTGAGAGCTGCTCCCAGACGGACGTCGAGTCCCCCGAGTAGATCTGAAGCATGTAGTGCATGGCCTTGCCTCCTTGGTCGAAGTATTGCTCGCCCGATTAACGAGCGCCGCACACCCGACTCGACAGCCCGCACGACATATAATCATATAGTTATATGATTATATGTGGGGATGCAGGCGTTCGAGGTCGTAGCCGAGCCGGCCAGGCGAGAGATCCTCGATCTGCTGATGCGCGGCCCGCGCGCCGTCGGCGAAGTCGTCACCGCAACCGGGCTGAGCCAGCCGAACACCTCGCGCCATCTGCGCATCCTGCGCGAAGCTGGACTCGTCGAGTCCCGCGCCGAGGGACGGCGACGGGTCTATGCCCTGCGCGGGCAGGGCTTTGCCGAGCTGGCGCGCTGGCTGACCCCCTACGTGCTGCTGTGGCAGGGCGGCCTGGACGCGCTCGAAGAACACCTCGACCGAAGGGAATGAGCCATGACCGACGCACCACCGGCAGTCTTCAACGACCGCGCCGGCAGGCCCCAGCTCGTGTTCGAGCGCGTGCTGGCGCACCCGCGCGAGCGAGTCTGGAGCGCACTGAGCACGCGAGCGGAGCTCGACTGCTGGCACCCGACGCCGTTCGAGCTCGAGCCGCGCGAGGGCGCGCGCGTGAGCTTCGCCGCGGGGGACGGCATCCCGGTGATGCCCGAGGGGCACGTGCTCGCATGCGAGCCGCCCCACCTGCTCGCCTACACCTGGGGCGAGGACGAGCTCCGCTGGGAGCTCGCCCCGCACGAGCACGGCTGTCTGCTGAGGCTCACCCACAGCTTCGACGACCGCTTCAAGGCCGCGCGTGATGCGGCCGGCTGGGAGATCTGTTTGCGGGCGCTCGCAGGTCTCCTCGGCGGGACCCCGCCGGCGGCGCCCGGCGAGCAGCGCCTTCCCGGCGACTGGCGAGAGCTCAACGGGGAATACGAGCGGCGCTTCGGCATCGCGCCCGAGCAGGCGACGCCGCCGCCGCTGATGTGAGCCGGACGCGGCTCACGCGATCACGAAGGCGACTTCGTCGAGCACGCACCAGGACCAGTCCTCGCCCGGCTCGATCGAGCTGATGATCGGGTGGGCGGCCTCCTCGGCGTGATGGGAGGCATGTCTGTTGGGCGAGGAGTCACAGCACCCCACCTTGCCGCACGTTCGACAGACACGCAGGTGGACCCAGCGCCCGCCGATCTTCAGGCACTCCTCACACCCGGGCACCTCCGCGCGCGCCGGCACATCGATCACGCTCACCGCATCGAGGTGCGTGCACGACGGCCCGCTCATCGTGACGCTCCGCTGCTCATCGCCATGATGGTAGAGCGTTCTCGCACGCCAGCGTCCTTGCCCTATGCCCAATTGTCAGGAGGAGCGCCGATGTCCAGCGTCACCCGTGTCTGCCTGTGGCGGTTCGTCAACGCCTATCTCGTACGTGAGGCCGACGGCCTCACGCTGATCGACACGACCATGGCGGCCGGCGCCGGGCGCATCCTCGCCGCGGCCGACGATCTCGACGCGCCGATCAGGCGCATTCTCCTCACGCACGCCCACGGCGACCACATCGGCGGCCTCGATCGCCTGCACGCCGCGCTGCCGCAGGCCGAGGTGATGATCAGCGCGCGCGATGCCCGCCTGCTGGCGAAGGACATGACGCTCGAGCCGGGCGAGCCGAAAGACAAGCTCCGCGGCGACTACCGCGGAGCCGAGACGCGCCCGACGCGCACGATCGAGGCAGGCGAGCGCGTCGGCTCGCTGCTCGCCGTGGCCAGCCCCGGCCATACGCCGGGACACCTCGCCTTCCTCGATGAGCGGGAAGGGACGCTCTTCTGCGGCGACACGTTCTCCACACTCGGCGGCGTGGCGACCTCGGCGCGCATGAACCCCCGCTTCCCGCTGATCGTGATGGGGACATGGAACCGCGAGCTGGTTCTGCGCAGCGCGCGCGAGCTGTGCGCGCTTGAGCCGAGCCGCCTCGCGCCGGGCCACGGCAGGATCGTGGATGCGCCGGGGGCAGCGATGGACGCGGCGATCGCGCGGGCCAGCTGAGCGCCGCGAGCCGCCGCGGAGCCGTCCGCCCGCAGCGTGCGCCGCGCGGCCGTCCGCCCGCAGCCGTCCACCCCGGGGTCCCGTCCACCCCGGCCCCCTTTGCTGGGATCGAGACTGAGTCCTATTTCTATGTTAGTCTCGCGGTGTGGCGCCCCGGCACCGGTACCGCGGAGGATCGACCGCGCGAGCACGCTCGGGCCGGCTGGCACTCGTGATCGTCGGCGCCATGCTCGGCGGCGTGCTCGCCGGCTGCGGGACGACGGCGAGCTCCTCGGCTGGGTCGGCGGGCGGAAGGATTCAGGTCGTTGCCGCAGAGAACTTCTGGGGCAGCATCGCCGCGCAGCTGGGAGGAAGCAAGGTGTCGGTCACCAGCATCATCGCCAACCCCAACACCGATCCCCACTCCTATGAACCGACTGCCGCAGACGCCGTTTCGATCGCGCAATCGCAGATCGCGCTCGTCAATGGGATCGGCTACGACGGTTGGGCCTCGAAACTGATCGCCGCGAGCCCATCGGGCGGCCGGGTCGTGCTCACCGTCGGCGACCTGCTCGGTCTGCACGTGGGCGACAACCCCCACCAGTGGTACTCGCCGTCGAGCGTGCAGCGGGTGATCGGCCAGATCATCGCCGACTACAAGCGTCTCGATCCGGGTTCCTCGGCGTACTTCGACCGGCAGCGGGCGAGGTTCGAGACGGATGGCCTGGCCAGCTACAACCGGCTGCTCGAGGTGATTCGGACGCGCTACGCGGGCGTGCCGGTCGGTTACTCGGAGAGCATCTTCCAGCCACTCGGGGCGGCTCTCGGCCTCAGGCTGATGACCCCCCCCGGTTTCGCCAAGGCGATCGCCGAGGGCACCGACGTCGGCGCCGCCGAGAAGCAGACCGTCGACCGCCAAGCGCAGGAACGCGCGATCAAGGTGTGGGTGTTCAACAGCCAGAACGCCACACCGGACGTGCAGCGAGTCAATCAACTGGCGCGCGCAGCAGGCATCCCGATCGCGACGATCACCGAGACCCTCTCCCCCGCCTCGGCTACCTTCGAGCAATGGCAGGTGGCCGAGCTGACCGAGCTGATGGCGGCGCTTCACCAAGCAACGGGACGATGAGCGCGCCGGACACGCACGACATCCCGGGGCGCACGGCGGGCGGGGGCGAGCCGGCGCGCTCGCCGATCCCGGCGGCGGCCGTCAAGCTAGAGGGCGCGACGACGCAGATCGCCAGCCGCGTGATCTGGAGCGAGGTCGACATCGAGATCGCCCAGGGCGAGTTCGCAGCCGTCCTCGGACCGAACGGCTCGGGCAAGACGACGCTGCTGCGCGTGCTGCTCGGCGAGCTGGGACTCACGCGCGGGACGGTCACGGTCCTGGGCGCCCCCGCGGGCACGAACAAGGGCAAGCTCGGCTACCTGCCGCAACGGCGACATTTCGACGCCGCCACGCGGATCCGCGGTATCGACCTCGTCAGGCTCGGCCTCGACGGGGCGCGCTGGGGCCTTCCCCTCAGGCGCAAGGGAAGCGAGCGCGTCGAGGAGGTGCTCGAGCTCGTGGGCGCCGGCGACTACGTGAGCCGGCCGATCGGAAGCCTTTCCGGCGGCGAGCAGCAGCGGCTGCTGATCGCCCAGGCACTCGTCAGCCAGCCGCAGCTGCTGATCCTCGACGAGCCGCTCGACAGCCTCGACCTGCCCAACCAGGGCGCTGTGGCGGCGCTGCTCGCGCGCATCTGCCGACAGGAGCAGGTCGCCGTGCTGCTGGTCGCGCACGACGTCAACCCGCTGCTCAGCTACCTCGATCGCGTGGTCTACTTCGGCGCAGGCCGCGCCGTCGTCGGCGAGCCCGGACAGGTCGTCACCGCGGAGACTCTCAGCGGCCTCTACGGCGTCCCCGTTGAAGTCCTGCGGACGGCCGACGGCAGGCTGGTCGTCGTCGGCCTGCCCGAAGCTCCCGCACACCACAGCGACCGCCATGCCCATCACTAGCGCACTCGTGCAGGCGGGCCCGTCGCTCGATCCGATCTCCGATCTGCGCCAGCTGACCGCGTTCCCATTCATGGTGACTGCGCTCGAGGCGGGCACGATAGTCGCGGTGATGGCCGGGGTGATCGGCTGGTTCATGGTGCTGCGCCGGCAGACGTTCGCCGGACACACGCTGTCGCTGATGGCCTTCCCCGGCGCCAGCGGTGCGCTGCTGATCGGATTCTCGGCGGCGGCGGGGTACTTTGTGTTCTCGGGCGTCGCGGCACTCGTTATCGGCCTCGCGGCGGGCACGCAGCGCGCGGGCAATCGCGGCGAGGAGTCCGCCGTCACGGGCACCGTGCAGGCGCTGGGGCTCGCCTGCGGCTTCCTCTTCCTGAGCCTCTATCAGGGCGTGCTCGCGAACTACGAGAGCCTGCTGTTCGGCACCTTTCTGGGCATCACCGGCGGCCAGCTGCTGACGCTCGCGCTCGTCGCCGCGATCGCGCTCGCGCTACTGGCGATCGTCGGCAGGCCGCTGCTGTTCGCCTCTCTCGACGAGGGCGTCGCACGTGCGCGCGGCGTGCCGACGCGCGCCCTCGGCCTTGGCTTCCTCGCGCTGCTGGGGCTGGCGGTCGCGGAGACCGCGCAGATCACCGGCTCGCTGCTCGTCTTTGCGCTGCTCGTGGCGCCGCCGGCCACCGCGCAGCTGATCACGCTGCGCATCGGGCCAAGTCTCCTGCTGAGCGCCGTGCTGGGCGTGCTGGTGAGCTGGCTCGGCCTCGCGCTGGCCTACTTCTACAACTATCCGGTCGGCTTCTACATCACGACGGTCGCGTTCGTGATGTACGGCGGCGTGCGCCTTCTCACGGCGCGCAGCAACCGCTCGCGACCGGCGCGCGGGCGCGCGCGAGCAGCGGCGGATGGAGCGTGATGTTCGCGCACGAGTTCTTTCGCAACGCCCTGCTCGCCGGCACGCTGATCGCCCTGGCGTGCGGGCTCGTCGGTTACTTCGTCGTGCTCCGCGCCCAGGTCTTCGCCGGCGATGCGCTCAGCCACGTTGCGTTCACGGGCGCACTGGCGGGCGCCGCCGCAGGCATCGACACACGCGTCGGCCTGTTCGCAGCGACGATCGCGATCGCTCTTCTGCTCGGTGGAATCGGCGAGCGAGCGAGCGCCGACGACGTGTCGATCGGGGTCGTGTTCGCGTGGATCCTCGGCCTCGGTGTGTTCTTCCTCGCGCTGTTCGCCCGTGGGTCCGGCGGCGGCAACGGCCTGCTCGGCGCGCGCGCGCTGTTCGGCTCGATCTTCGGCCTGAGCGTCGGCGACGCACAGCTTGCCGGCGTGATCGCGGCGGCCATCGTGGCCGGCGTGCTGATGCTCGCGCGGCCACTGCTGTTTGCGAGCGTCGATCCCGAGGTGGCGGCCGCGCGCGGCGTGCCAGTGGGCCTGCTCGGGCTGGCCTTCCTCGTGCTCGTCGGCGCGACGGCCGGCGAGGCGACGCAGGCGGTTGGCGCGCTGCTGCTGGTGGGGCTGCTGGCGGCGCCGGCCGGCGCCGCTCAGCGACTCACAGCGAACCCCTACCTCGCACTCGGGCTGTCGGCCGCGCTCGCGCTCACGGCGATGTGGTGCGGGCTCGCGCTCAGCTACGCGATTCCCCAGCTCCCCCCGAGCACCGCGGTGATCGCGGTGGCCACCGCGATCTACCTGCTCGCCTTCGCCCTCACGGCGGCGCGCCCGGCGCGCGCGGCACGCGCATCGAGACACCCGTCCCCGGCGCCCGGTCGAGAACTAGACTGGGATCGATGAGCCGCGCCCGCGAGACAGGCAGCTGGGCAACGAGCGCGAGACGGGTGCTCGCCGAGAACGGGCATCGCACGGGACAGGCGCGCGACGCGCTGGTGGGACTGCTCGACGCACAGCCCTGCGCGCGGTCGGTGCTCGAGATCGAAGACTCGCTGCGCAGCGGCAAGCGACCGATTGCCCGCGCGAGCATCTATCGAATCCTCGACGAGCTCGAGCGGCTGCACCTCGTGCAGAAAGTCCAGCTCGGCCAGGAGATGGCTCGCTACGAGCCCGTCAGGGGCGGCGAGGGACACCACCATCACCTCGTCTGCGACAACTGTGGGACGCTCACGCCGTTCACCGACGAGGACCTCGAGACGGCGATTCGCCGGCTCAGCAGCCGCCTCCCGATGCAGGTCGCCGAGCACGAGATCGTCCTGCATGGCGCCTGCGCCGACTGCACCTCGAGCTAGCGGTTGGCTCGGGCACGGCGCGTCTCGCCGGGAGCCATTGGGACTAGGGGATGGTGGTGGCACGGGGGATGACGACGTCGGCGGCCTCGGCCGGGGTCACGTGCGGGTACAGCGCCCTGATCGCGACGACGCCGCAGATGCCCCCGAGCACCTGGGCGATGACGTAGCCGGGCACCGAAGCGGGCGCGATGCCGGCGAAGCTGTTGGAGAACATCCGCCCGACGCTGATCGCCGGATTGGCGAAGCTGGCGGAGCTGGTGAAGAAGTAGGCCGCGCCGATGTACGCGCCGACCGCGGCCGGCGCGGTGCTCGCGCGCCGCGTGCGGGCGAGCGAGAAGATCACGAGCAGCAGGCCGGCGGTCGCGATCGCCTCCGAGAGGAGGTGCGCGGCCGAGGCGCGATGGTGGACGGAGATTCCGATGGCCGCCAGTGCGAACATGCCGTTCGCCGTGATCGCGCCGAGGACGCAGCCGCTCACCTGCGCCGGAAGGTAGGCGAGCGCGTCGCGCCAGCGGAGACCCCCGAAGCTCGCGTCCGCGAGTGAGACGACCGGGTTGAAGTGACCGCCGGACACGGGGCCGAACATGAGGATGATCGTGAACAGGCCGGCCGCGGTGGCCGCGGCGTTCTCGAACAGCTGCAGGCCGACATCGCCGGGAGACAGCGTCTGTGCGGCGATCCCGGACCCGACGACCAGCGCGGCGAGGAACGCCGAACCGAGCAGCTCGGCCAGCAGGCGGCGCGCGAGCGGCACTGTGTCCGTCATTCGCCGAGCACGAGCTTGTCGGCGAACTCGCCGGGAAGCCCGGCCTCGCGCACCTCGGCGGCGACCGCCGCGGCGTCGTAGGGAACGCGCTCGATGCTCACCGCCGCGCCACCGGCGCGCGGCGCGAGCACGGCGAAGCCCGCGCGCGGGTCACCGTCCTTCGGCTTGCCCACGGAGCCACAGTTGACGAACAGCACGCCGCCGTAGTCGTGAACCCACGGCTTGTGCGTGTGACCGAATGCGAGCACGGGGCCAGTCTCGGCCGCGGCGAGACGCTCATACAGGCTGGCAGGCTTGTCCTCGAACAGGTACTCGTTCACTTTCCTGGGCGAGCCGTGGACGAGGTGCACCTCGATCTCGCCGAGCGGAAAGCGCAGCTCGAAGGGCAGCCCGCGCATGAAGTCCTTGGCGCTGTGGTTGCTGTGTGCGAGCGTCCACTCGACCGAGCGCCGGCCGAGCTCGCGGTCGTGCGCCGTCACGTAGGCACAGCCACAGTCCTCGAGGTCGCGCGCGATGGCGAAGTCGTAATTGCCATGGATCGTGGGGATCTCGCGCTCGCGGATGAGGGCGCAGACCTCGTTTGGGTGCGGGCCGTAGCCGACGAGATCGCCGCCGCAGAACACCCTCTCGATGCCCAGCTGCTCGATCCGGGCGAGCGCGGCCTGCAGGGCGGGGAGGTTGCCGTGGATGTCGGTTATGAGCGCGGCCGCGCCGACCATGGGCGCCAATCATATTAGATCGACATCCATGAGTGTTATCGATATAAGTAGATCGATGTCCGTCGATCCGGAGATCGTCCGCGAGCCGCACGAGAGCGCCCTGCACCCATGCTGCGCGGCCGACGTGCAGGCGAGCTGCTGTCAGCCGAGCGCCAAGGGCACCTGCTGCGCGTCGGGCGCGACGGCCTGCGCATGCGAGGCAGGCGTCCCCCCACCGGGTTCGACCGCTCGCCCCCGCTCTGCGTGCACGACGAGGACGGGCACAGGGCTGTGATGCAAGGCGTAGTGGCTCACGCTGCCGAGCAGCACCGAGCGCAGCGCACCGCGCCCACGCGAGCCCATCACCAGGAGGTCGTGCGCCCCTTGCTCGATCTGGTGGATCAGCGCCGGCCGCACGGGATCGCGGCTCAGGACGGTGCTGACCGAGACATCCTCGGGAACGCGCTCGACTGCGGCGCGTAGGAGCGCCTCCGTATCGCTTTCAGCATCACGGGCGAGCGTCGCGGCCACGCCCCCACCGGCACCGAAGTAGGCGGCGGCGGCGGGCGTCACAACCCCGCTGAAGATCGTCATGCGCGCGCGCTCGCTCGCGGCGAGATCGATTGCCTCGGTGAGAGCTTGGTCGGCGTCGGGCGAGCCGTCGACGGCGACAAGGACGTTGTGGAACATGATGGGCTCCTGTCTGGTTGGAGCTGATTCCGGCCACGCTCATGGTTCAGGCCTCGTTGACATCTATATCATAAAACTATATAGTTTGCAATATGCCCGACGTCACAACCGCTCCATCGGCCGCGCAGGTCGATTACGTCGCCGAGCACCTGCTGACGCGCGCCGCGATCCTCGTGCGCCTGCTCGTCAAGCAGGTGCGCAGTCCCGACATCTCGCGAACCGAGATGGGCGTCCTCAGCATCCTCGTGGAGGGACCGCGGAGGATCACCGAGCTCGCGGAGCTCGAGGGCGTGGCACAGCCGACGATGACGCTGCTCGTGCGGCGCCTGCACGAGCGGGGCTGGATCGAGCGGGAGGGCACTGCGCACGACGCACGCGTCGTCATGATCTGCATCTCGGAGGCCGGAAGAGCGGCCCAACGCAGGTTCCGCGCACAGTTCCTCGCGGCCATGCGTGCGGATCTCGAACAGCAATCGGGCGAGCAGCTCCAGGCGCTCTCGCAGGCTACCGACACACTGGGCGCGTTCCTGGATGCGCTCCAGCAGCGCACCGGACGGTGACCGTCGGGCCGCCTCCCGGCGCAGGCGCACAATCCCGCCCGCTCGTCTGCACCGCTGCTGCCCCGCGCGGGCGACGCGTACTGCAGCGCCGGAAGAAAATTACCGCTCGTTTAGCAAGTTAAAGGTGCCGCCGGTGTCTCGAACTGGGTAGGCGCATTCTGCGCTGCGCCGGTCGGACACCTCGGCGAGACAACCGAGGCCAATGCCGATCGCTGCCCACGAGAGGACGATCGATGGCCGCCGAGGAGCAACAGGGATTCACTGCAAGCAGCCAACCAACCCGAGCCGTGCCGAGAACGTCGGCGTGGCTCGCGGGCGGGGGAATCGCGGCGGCGCTACTGATCGCCGGCTGCGGCGCCACGAGCAGCACCCCGGGAAGGGCGAACTCACCCCGCACCAACCCCGCGAGCATCTCCGTCGCACCCGCCAAAGCCACTGTCGCCAAGCCCAGCGCCAAGCAAGCCCGCTCGCGCAACAAGCGCAAGCGGGCGCCGTCAACCGCCACGACGGCGCCGGCCGCGGGCGCCCGTGCGGCAGGCGCACCTGCGACGTCGGTGAGCCGCTCGAGCACGGTCACCGCCGCCCCCACAGCCCCCAAGGCGCCTGCCGCCTCGGCGCCACGCGCGGCCCCCGCGCCCCCGCCGAGGACGAGCCCCGCGTCTGCGCCCGGGAGGACGCCCACGGCACCCGCGAGGACGACACCCGCACCACCGCCCAGCACGACGCCTGCCCCAGCGACCGCGCCGACGACGCCCACGAGCGCCCCGGCGCCGAGCACGGCCATTCCCCAGGGCAACGCCGGTGACGGAGACAGCGACAACAACGGCGGCCCGAGCGATGGCGACGGGAACGTCTAGGCAGGCGTGGTGGCGCGCTCCTAGATCAGGGTTTGGACACAGTCCGAGCCGCCCTGCCGCGCCTGCTGCCCACTCCGCCCTCCCCGTCGTCGTGATCTTCTAGCTCAGCTCCACCTGCAGGAGATGCTCAGTTGGTCCCGACTGGGCATGCAAACAGGTGACCGCCTACTCCTCCAGACCGACGGCTTTGAGGGCTTCGGCGCTCGTCAGGTACGCGCGCACCTCGAGCACCTTGCCCTCATGCAGCTTCCACACCTGCGTCTCGGGCATCTCGACTTTCTCGGCGGTCCCCTTGATCTGGCCTCGAATCCGCGCGGCGACGACCACATGATCCCCGGCGTCGATCAACTCGTCGGCTTCGAGGCGGAGATCGTCGAACGCGGCTGCCCATTTAGCTACCAGTGCAAGCACGCCCGCGTGACCCGTGTGGGTGCGGGCATCCGGGAAATCCTCCCGAGCGTGCCATTCGAAGCCGGCGGCAAACACGTCGAGCTTCGGTGCACCAGTTCGGTTGAAGAAGTCGTACAGCGACCGAACGATCTCCACGTTCTCCCGCGACACGCTCAGGCCAATCGACGACGATCAGTCGCTGTGCCCGCCCTGCCCGAGGGCTGCAACCACGCCCTGATGCGCCGGGACGGATACTTGGGTCCATGAGCTCCGCAAACCTGGACCTCGTGCGGTCGATCTACGCGGACTGGGAACGCGGCGATTTCAGCGCCTCCGACTGGGCGGACCCCGATATCGAACACGCCGACGCGGACGGCCCCCTGGGCGGCCAAGCCGGCGACCTCGACCGTATCGGGTACGGGCTGCGGCAGTTCTTGGATGAGTGGGAGGACTTTCGCCTCGAGGCGGACGAGCTCCGTGAGATCGACGAGCATCGCGTCCTCGCGCTCGATCATCGCAGCGGACGCGGCAAGACGAGCGGGCTGGAGCTGGGGACGATGCGCACAGAGGGAGCGCGCCTGTTCCATATCCGCAACGGCAAGATAACGAGGATCATCGTCTACTTCGACCGACCGCGCTTTCGCCGATCTCGGCCTCGGTCCGTAGGCGACGCGTTCACGCCAAGTGCGTCTGTAGCGCAAGCGATGGATCTGGCCCCGTCAGGCCGGACCGGCGGCCCGGGACGCGGTTTGCCGCGAAGGCACGCAGCGATTACGTGCGGACGCGAAACCGGAGGATGGTGACGGTGCCCGACGCCGTCGTGCTGAGCGGCTCCAGGTCGATCCGGGGGAGGCTCGGGGGCGAGAAGCGGATGCCGTCACCGAGCAGCAGCGGCAGCACATACACCAGGATCTCATCGACGAGGCCCCGCTGCAGGCATTGGGCGGCCACGTCGGCGCCGAGGATCTCCACGCTGTTGCCGCCCGCGGCGCTGCGCGCCGTGGCGAGCGCTTCCCCGATGTCACCGGTGAGGTACGTGATGCCCGGTTCCGGCGGCTCGGGTGGCCGATGGGTGAGGACGAACACGGGTCCGGAGAAGGGGTAGTCGACGCTGCCCGGCTTCTCGGCCCGCATCCTCGCGCCCACATCGGCGGTCCGCCGGCCGACGAGCATGGCGCCCGTGGCCGCCGCGACCCGGCGTAACTCGTCCGGCCCGACGAAGTCGGCAAGCTGGCGGCCGGCGCCCCAGTCCATCACGTGGCCGGCAGCGGCGATGAAGCCGTCAAGCGACATGCACCTGTTCACGACGACCTTGCTGTTTGCGGTACTCGGATCGCTCATCAGCTCCTCCTCAGGCCTCTGGGATGCTCCGCGTGCGCGCCCCGCTCCGCGCCGGATGTGTGGTCGGGAGCCGGTGGACGGCTCGGCTTGACTGCGCCGTAGCGACTCCAGTGGCGGTCTGGGATCTCCTGTGGATCCTTGTACCAGTGCCATACGCAGGGATCCTTCGCGTAGTCGCCTGGGGGCTCGCAGGGATACAGCGGATAACCCGACCACTGGATCGGTAGCGACTCATTCATGAAGCTGCAGTGCGTGCAGTAGAGGGGGAACCCCTTCCGCCCGAACGACCAGTCGTGCGCCTCTCGCGTGAGCCCTCCGTCGGGAAGCCCCTCGTAGGCTCCGTTGCGAACCAGCCGCTGGCCTGACCCGCAGGGGTTCATCGAGAACGTCACCTTCTCCTCGTCCTCGGTGATCGTGAAGCTGCCGGGGTTCGGCCCCACGCCCGAGCAGGAGTGAGCGCGCCACGTCGCGGCCAGCAGACCAACGAGCTCGCGCCGGTCGAGCGCGACGATCGCGTCGTGGTGGCGTCGCCAACCCCGGCCCATGCTCTCGCCCCACGCCTCCGCGACGCCCTCGTCCCCGAGGCGCTGCTGGATGAACGACACGAGGTCGAGGAGTCCCGAGGCCATCAGGTCGTGGAGCATCTGCCACTCGTGCTTCATCTCGCCGCACAGCCGTCGGGCCGTGTCGAGGTCGCCGGCGTCGATCGCCTCGACCGCGCGATCCATCGTGGGCCTGGAGAGCTCTGCGAGCTCGTCGTCGGAGTACCACCGGTCTGTCATCGTTTCCTCCTTCGATGATTGTCGTGGACGAATCATGAACCAGCGCCGTCGGGCGCTCGTGACGGGAGCCGGACGTGGGATCGGCGCCGCGATCGCACAGCGTCTCGCCGAGGAGCAAATGGACGTCCTCGGCATCGACCTGCGGCCGGGCTGCGAGATCACGCTCGACGTCGCCCGCGATCCCCTGCCGCCGCTCGACGACATCGACGTATGCGTCGCCAACGCCGGCCTGACGACGACGATCGCGCCTGCGCATCGGATGAGCGACGAGCAATGGCGGGGAGACATTGACGTGAACCTCACGGGAGCTTTTCGCACGATCCAGGCGTGCATCGGCGGGATGCGGGAGCGGCGGCACGGGCGGATCGTCGTCATCTCCTCCGTAGCCGCCCTCGGAGGGCTCCCCGGCCAGGTCGCATACGCCGCCGCAAAG
This sequence comes from Solirubrobacteraceae bacterium, assembly GCA_036498325.1. Taxonomy (GTDB): domain Bacteria; phylum Actinomycetota; class Thermoleophilia; order Solirubrobacterales; family Solirubrobacteraceae; genus Palsa-744. Next base: position 30,986 of record DASYFR010000011.1, on the reverse strand, counting down.
GCGGGACAGTTGGGGATGGTGCGCACGCTCGCCGGCGAGAACGCCCCGCTGGGGATCACCGTGAACGCGATCCTGCCCGGGCTGGTCGCGACCGAGCAAGTGCTCGCGATGCCCGCCGAGGTCCGCGAGCGAGCGCTCCAGATGGTGCCCGGTGGGCGGCTCGTCGAGCCCGCCGAGATCGCCGCGGCCGTGGCCTTCCTCGCCGGCGAGGAGGCCGCTCAGATCAACGGTCAGGCGATCGCCGTCGATGGAGGCGCCTCCCTCACCACGCTGTCGCTCGGCAGCGAGCGGCGCACTCTCGACCACCGCGAGTAGCCGATCTCCCAGACAACGTGGTCGCGGCGAGCGGTTACGCTACTTTGCGAGGGGCTACGAGTTAGCGAGGGCAGTGAGGGGATGTCAAGGCACTCGTTACCGACAAGCTCGACTGCAGCGCTCGGCCGCGAACCTTGGGCACGGGAGGGATGGCGCAGGCTGAGGCTGGGCGCGGTTGTGCTCGCTGCCGTTCTCGCTGCCGGAGCGCTTTCGTCGAGGCCGGCCCACGCGACAGGGGAACTCACGTATCCCTTCCCGACGCTCTACGGCGTCTCCTGTCCCTCGACGTCGCTGTGTGTCGCTGTCGACAAACTGAGCCATGCCGATATCTCGACCGACCCGACGGCCGTCACCCCTACCTGGACCGGATCGGCGATCGTCGGCCTCCTGGATCCCACAGCTGTGTCGTGCGCCTCGACGGCGTTGTGCGTAGCCGTCGATTCCACAGGACGCGCAGGAATCTCGACCAATCCCGCATCAGAAAACCCCACGTGGAGCGTCGCTCAGATGGGGGGCGACATGTCGTTCACGCGAGGTGTGTCGTGTCCTTCGATGTCGCTCTGTGTTGTTGTTGCTTACAACGGCAATGTCGCCGTCACGACCAATCCGACCGCCGGGAGCCCTACGTGGAGAGTTGCCCCACTCGACGATCAGGCGCACCTCGACGGCGTCTCGTGCGTCTCCACGTCGCTTTGCGTTGCCGTCGATAGTCGGGGCGATGCGCTTATCTCAACAAACCCGACCGCCGATTCGCCTGCCTGGTCCGCCCCAGCGTCTATCGATAGCACCGAACTGACCGGCATCTCCTGTCCCGCGACGTCGCTGTGCGTCGCGACCGACGCCGCGGGGCGAACTGTGCGGTCTGCGAACCCAGCCGCCGCAATTCCGGCCTGGACTCCTCCCACGCCAACCGGCAGCGCGAGCCTGTCCGACATCTCCTGTCCCGCGGCTACGCTCTGCGTCGGCGTGGGAGGCCAAGACGTGACACCAGTGAGCTCAACCGACCCCACCGAAGCGGCACCCGCGTGGCGTATCGGTCCAGGCTTCCGCTTCGGGCATGCCGAAGGAGCGCCCCCCGCCGTCTCCTGCGCCTCGACCTCGCTGTGCGTGGTCGTCAACAGGCAGGAAGCAATCACATCCACCAACCCGCTCGCGGCGGATCCGACGTGGAGCGCTCCGACCCCGATCGTTGAACTGCGAGCTGGGACTGCGAGCCTGCGCGGCTCACCTGCCACGGTAGGACCAACGCTGACGTTCGGCCTCAACTGCGTGGGCGAATGGATCGAGGAATGTCGCGGAGCAGCGACGATCACCGCGACCGAGCGGCTCGCGAGGAACGGCCGTACCGTCACCGGCGTCACCGCCGCAGCGAAGCGGGCACGCCATCGAGCGGTGGTGATTGGTAGGGCCACGTTTGCGACGGGCCTCGCCGGAAACGGCAAGCGCTACACGTTCAAGGTGGCGCTCAACAGCACCGGGCGACACCTGCTGGCGAAGTTCAAGCGCCTACCGGCAACCCTCAGCGTCACGGCCGTCGCCAGAGAATTTCGAGTACCCGCGAAAACGATCCGAGTCGCCACGTCTGTAGTCACCTTCAGGGCGCGTAGCGCACGAGCTCGCAGGATCTGACGCGGCCGCGTTCGCCGCCCTTCGCCCGCGTTCGCGGACAACAGCCATATCGGGGCGCCGAGATTCGAACTCGGGACCTCACCGACCCGAACGGTGCGCGCTACCAGGCTGCGCCACGCCCCGATGTTGCCCGCAAGTATCACACAGCTGCGCGCCCGCTATCTTCGCGGCCATGAGGCCGTCCGTCAGAGCGCGCGCATGAGCGTGGCGCTCAGCGAGGTGATCGAGGAGCTCGACCGGCTGCTCGAGCCGGCGCGCTTTGCCGATCACTGCGTCAACGGCCTGCAGGTGCCCGGCCCCGAGCAGGTCGCGACGCTCGCCACGGGCGTCTCGGCGCACGCAGAGCTGTTCAGGCTCGCCGCGGCCGAGGGTGCGGAGCTGCTGCTGGTGCACCACGGCCTCTTCTGGGATCCCGGCGTGCGGGCGCTCGACGTGGCGCTTGCGCGTCGCCTGCGCATGCTGTTCGACGCGGGCATCGCGCTCGCCGCCTATCACCTGCCGCTCGATGCACACCCGCAGCTGGGCAACAACGCGCTCCTCGCGCGCGCGCTCGGGGCCGTCGAGACGGACCCCTTTGCGCTGCACCGCGGCGAGCCGATCGGCTTCCTCGCGACGCTGCCCGACGCGGGCGTCGAGCCTGCCGAGCTGTTTGCGCGGGTCGCGTCGATCACGGCGCGCGAGCCGCTCGTCTTCGACGCCGGGCCGGCGCTCGTCAGCCGCCTCGCGATCGTCTCGGGTGCCGGCGCGGACTACCTCGAGGACGCGGCCCGAGCCGGCGCGCACGCGCTCCTGACGGGCGAAGCTCCCGAGCGCGCGATGGCCACCGCGCGCGAGCTGGGCTTGCACCTGATCGCCGCCGGCCACTACGCGACGGAGACCTTCGGCGTGCGCCGCCTCGGCGATCACCTGGCCCGGCGCTTCGGCATCCGCCACGTCTTCCTCGATGTTCCCAACCCCCTCTGACGCGCGCCGTCGGGACTTGCCGGCGCATGCCCGCGCCGAGCCACACGGGTGAGCCAAATGAGACGCCCACGGTCTAACATCAGAGGCTCGTTTCGTTCTTCTAGGAGGGAGTCCAGATGGAGGCCACGGCCACGGCGTCGACAACGGGGTCGCAGACGATTGCGCAGCTGATCCCGCGCGCAGCCGGCGAGTACGCCGATCACGTCGCCGTGCGCTACAAGCGCGACGGCTCCTGGCACGACGTCTCCTACGCCCAGCTCGCCGAGACAGTGCAGCAGATCGGCCTCGGCCTGATCGACCTCGGCCTGCAGGCGGGCGAGCGGATCTGCATCCTCGCCAACACGCGCCCGGAGTGGACCTACGCGGACATGGCCGCCACGTCGGCCGGCGCGGTCGTCGTGCCGATCTACCAGACGAACTCGCCGGAGGAGTGCCTGTGGGTGATCTCCGACTCCGAAGCCTGCGCGATCGTCTGCGAGGACGAGGCGCAGCTCGCCAAGATCCTCGAGATCCGCGATCGGATCCCGAACCTGCGCACCGTGATCGTGATGGAGGACGCGCTCGGCGACGCCGGCACGGCACTCGGGGCGGTCACGCTCGAGCAGGTCCGCGAGCGCGGACGTGACGGCTCCTCGGCTGAGCTGGAGGCGCGCCGCGCGGCTGTGCGGATGGAGGATCCGTTCACGTTCATCTACACCTCCGGGACGACCGGGCCGCCGAAGGGCTGCGTTCTCACACACGGCAACTACAGCGCGATGATGGAGATGCTCAAAGCGGCCAACGGCATCCACGAAGAGGAGATCATCTACCTGTATCTCCCGCTCGCTCATTCCTACGCGCTGCTGATCCAGCTCGCGACGTTCGATCTCGGCAGCACGCTCGCGTACTTCGGCGGCGACACCAAGCAGATCGTGCCGGAGCTGATGGAGGTCAAACCGACATACCTGCCGTCGGTTCCCCGGGTGTTCGAGAAGATCTACACGCTCGCCCATGGCGCGATCGAGGCGAAGCCGCCCGAGGAGCGCCGTCAGGCCGAGGAGGCGATCGCGATCGGCTACAAGGTGCGCAGCATGATGGCTCGCGGCGAGGAGGTGCCCGAGGAGCTGAAGGCGCCGTTCGAGCGGGCCGACGAGGAGCTGTTCAAAAACGTCCGCGCGATCTTCGGCGGCGACGTGCGCCAGGCGACCAGCGGCGCAGCCCCGATCGCGCGGGAGATACTCGAATTCTTCCTCGCCTGCGGCGTGCCCGTGCTGGAGGGCTACGGCATGACCGAGACCGCCACCGCGGCGACGTTCTCGACCGTCGAGAACCACCGCTTCGGCACCGTCGGGCGCGCCCTGCCGGGCGTCGAGCTGAAGATCGCCGACGACGGGGAGATCCTCATCAAAGGCGCGAACATCTTCCGCGGGTACCACAACCAGGCATCGACCAGCTTTGGCGCGGTCGAGGACGGCTGGCTGCACACCGGCGATCTCGGCTCGATCGACGAGGACGGCTACCTGTCGATCACGGGCCGCAAGAAGGACATCATCATCACCGCCGGGGGCAAGAACCTGACGCCGGCGAACCTCGAGAACGAGCTCAAGCAGTGCCGCTGGATCTCCCAGGCGGTGATGCACGGCGACCAGCGCCCCTTCCCGGTGGTTCTGATCACGCTCGATGAGGAAGAGATCCCGATCTACGCGCGTGAGCACGGGCTCCCCGAGGACATCCCCTCACTCGCACGCCACCCGGCCATCCACGAGCTGATCCAGCACGAGATCGATCGCGTCAACGCCAAATACGCACAGGTCGAGCAGGTCAAGAAGTTCGCGATCCTCGATCACGATCTGTCTCAGCCGACGGGCGAGCTGACCCCGACGCTGAAGGTCAAGCGCAACGTCGTCAACGAGAAATACGCGGACGTCTTCGACGCCCTGTACAGCGGCTGACGTGAAGCCGCGCCACTAGCTGCGAACATAGGTGCAGATGCGCAGCGATCCCTCCGATAACGGCGGCCTGTTCGTCGGACGCCGACCCGGCACGGCGCCGGTGCGCTTTCGTGCGCTGCCCGAGCGCGGAGGCGAGCTGCGCCAGCGGATCGACGGCTCGCTCGCCAACCTGCTGCTGGCGGCGATCACGTTTGTGAGCCTGCTCTGCTGGGGTCCGATCCCGATTGCATGTCTGTGGCTCGGCTCGCAGGCCGACTACCTCTCCGGCAACGTCGCCCTCGGCATCCTGGTCGCGTTCGCCGGCCTGTTCGCGCTCCTGTTCGGCGCGCTCGCCCTGCTACGCCGCATCGACACCAGCTGGATCCTCGTTCGCCGCGCAGCGGGACACGACCAGCGCACGGGTGCGCTCGGTCGCGTGTTCGCGATCACCGCGGTCGTGTGCGGGGTGATCTTCGTGGTGTGGTTCGTGGTCATCCACGGGCCCGGCTCCAGCATCGTCTCCGGCAACGGCGGGCTGTGAGCCACACACCGCCGGCGCGCGCCGCCGGCGCGCGCGGGGCGCTTGCCGCTCGCTGCTAGAACGATCGGAGCGCCATGGGCCTGCTCGACTACTACAAGCAGTTCGAAGGAATGTCCGAGGAGGAGGTCAACGCCGACCTGCGTGAGCAGGCCGCTGAGCGCAAGCGCAAAGCGCTCACCCGCCTCGACACGCTCGACCTCTCCCACACGACCTGGCCGGAGCTGCCCCACCCCCGCATCGTCAACGCGATCACGTTCGTGGCGCGACGCGGGCTGTATCGCTACCCGCACCTCGCCGGCTCCGAGCTGCGCGACGCCCTGGCCGAGCGCCACGGCGTCGATCCCGCGCGGCTGATCCTCGGCAACGGCGCAGCCGAGTTGCTCAGCGCCGCCACGCGCGCGCTGATCGCGCCCGGCGAGCAGCTGCTGACCCCGTGGCCGTCCTATCCGCTGTATCCGCTGATGGCCCGCCGCGCGCATGGCCAGGCGGTGCGCGTCGAGGGGGCGGTCGACCCCCTCCTGGAGGCCGCCCGCGAGCCGTCAGTGCGCGTGATCGCGCTCGCCAGCCCCAACGACCCGACCGGCGAGCTGCTGGCGACGAGCGAGCTCGAGCGACTGCTCGCGGGGCTGGCCGATGGAGTCGCGGTGCTGCTCGACGAGGCGCTCGTCGAGTTCGCCGACGCCCAGCCCGGCGGCTCTTCGCTCGCGCTGCTCGAGCGCTACCCCCGCCTGCTCGTCTTCCGCAGCTTCTCAAAGGCCTGGGGCCTGGCCGGCCTGCGCATCGGCTACGCGATCGGGGGACCCGGCTCGGAGGAGCTGCTCGCCGAGCTCGCCCCGGACCTCGGCGTCTCGGAGGTATCGCAGGCCGGAGCGCTGGAGGCGCTGCGCAGCTGCTCGGAGCTGCTCGAGCGCCGTGTCGGCGCGATCTGCCAGCAGCGCCCGCGCCTGATCGCGGCGCTACGCGACCGCGGGTTCGAGGTGAGCGACTCGCAGGCCAACTTCGTGTGGGTCGCGCACCCCTCGCTCGACGGTGCCGAGATCGCCTCGCGGCTGGCCCAAGCGGGCATCCTCGTGGCCGCCGGCGACGCCCTCGGCGAGCCGCGCTACGTGCGCATCGGCCTGCACTCCGCGGCCGCCGGCGATCGCCTGCTGAACGCACTCGACAAAGCGCTGTAGGCGTCCGCCGGCAAACGCGCCCTCGCGCGCCAGGGCCGCCGTCAGCCGGAGCCGGCCTGGCGCAGCAGCGCGCCGGTCGTCCCCTCGAGAATTTTTCGCCACGCGCTGACGCTCTCGTTGCGCTCATCGAAGTGCTCGACGACCTGACGCACGCGCTTGCCCGAGATCTCAAAGCCGTGTCGCTCGGCAACCGCCTGGTAGCGATCGTACTCGCCGGCCAGCTGCTTGGTCACCGACTCAAAGCCATGCCGGGCGATCTGCACGCGCGAAGCGAAGCTCATCATCGACGTCTGGAACATCAGTTCGTCGTTTGGCTCGGGCTCGATCAGGACGATGTCGACGCCGGGATAGCGCTCCTCCCAGCTCTTGGCGAGTTCGTGCAGGCGCTGGTGGGCGACGAGCTTGAAGACCTGGTAGCCGATCTGTGCGAAGCCCATGTCCGAGACCCGGCGCGGGCGTCGACCGCCCAGCGTCTGCACAGTTGTCGCGAAGTCGTTGATGAACGGCACGATCGGGTTGATCACGACGACCATCTTTGCCCCCGCCTGGATCGCGATGTCGAGGTTCGTCGTCGAGACCATGCCACCGTCGATCAGCTCGCGGTCGTGGACCTCGACGGGCGCGTAGACCATCGGCAGGGCGCCCGAGGCGCGCACGGCGGTTGAGATCGGCACGTCCTGCGCGCCGTCCACGCCGAGCACCACGCGCTCGCACGTGTCGAGGTCTGTCGCCGTCAGGTAGAGCTCGCAGTCGAGCTCCCCGAAGTTGTCCGTGCGCCCCGGTTCGCTGAGCACCTCGCGCAGGTAGCGCTCGATGCCCTCGCCGGTGTAGAGACCCGAGGGGAGGTTGTCGGCGAGACCCATCACCACGTCCATCAGCGAGACGCCCCCCGGCTGGGAGACGAGCTGGCGCGCGAGCGACAGCGCCCGTAGCGGCATCAGCGCACCCTTGCGCGCGAACTCGAGCAGGTTCGGGCGGAGCAGATCGCCGATGTCGATGTCCTTGAACGGCAGATCGCCCTGGCCGGTCACCACCTTCATCATCTCCTCGGGAGTCACCCCGTTGGCGCACAGCGCCGCGATGAAGGACCCCGCCGAGGTCCCCACGTAGACGTCGAAGTTGTTGACGGTGCTGTTGACCGCCAGCAGGTCCAGCGCGCGCAGCGCACCGATCTCATAGACCCCGCCGGTGAATCCCCCGCCGCCGAGGACGAGCGCGGTCTTGTCGCGCCGTGGGCGGCGACGGCGCTCGACCGAGGCCGGTCGCCCGACGCCGCGGGCCGCCAGGCGCCGAGCGCGCGCCTTGCCGTTGACCGTCGGTTCGAGCTTGACAACCTTGCCCATGCGCGGACATTCTACGGGCGCGTGCACCCGTATACGGCAACGAAGCTCGCGATTCTGTTGTGCGGACTTTGCTCGTTCGCCACCCTCGCACCCGCGTCAGCGTCGGCGGCCGGCGACCTGCCCGGCCTGCAGGCCGATCTCGGCAACCAGCTGGCGCTCGCCGGGCCGCACGACGGCGCCTACGTCTACGACCTGACAACCAAACAACCCCTGTTCAGCGAGCGCGCGAGCACGATGCGCCCGCCCGCCTCCGTCGAGAAGCTGTACACGGCGACGACCGCGCTCGAGCAGCTGGGGGCCCCAACACGCCTGCAGACGACCGTCTACGGGACCGGCACGCTGTCACCCGACGGCACCTGGCAGGGCAACCTCTATCTGCGCGGCGGGGGCGACCCGACGTTCGGCTCGAGCGAATTCATCCGCAGCCATTACGGCGGCATCGGCACGAGCGTCTCGACGCTCGCCGAGCAGCTCGTGCGGACCGATGGCATTCACCACCTCACCGGCGCGATCTATGGCGACGAGTCGTATTTCGACTCGCTGCGGGGGGAGCCCTCGAGCGGCTATGCCTTCGACCCGTTCCTCGAAGGCACGCTCAGCGCGCTCGCCTTCGACCGCGGGGCGAGCGGGAGCGAACACGGAGCGCACGCCCCCGCCGCCTATGCTGCGCGCAAGCTCCGCCAGGCGCTCACCAAGGAGGGCGTCAGCATCCGCGGGTCCAGCGGCGCCGCGAGCACCCCCGCCGGCGCGCAGCAGCTCGCCGTCGCGACCTCGCCGACTGTCGCCCAGCTGCTCGGGTTGATGCTGCCGCCGTCTGACAACTTCTTCGCGGAGACCCTGCTGAAGGACCTCGGCGCGCGCCTCGGCGGCGCGGGCACGACCGCCGCGGGGGCGGGCGTCGTGGCCAAGACGATCGCCGCGCTGCTCGGGATCCACCCCCAGGTTCGCGACGGCTCGGGACTCTCGCCTGCCGACCACACCTCCCCCTCGCAGGTCGCCGACCTGCTCGTGGGGCTCGCCGCGACGCCCCTCGGGGTGGTGCTGCGCGCGCGCATGGCTGTGGCCGGGCGCACCGGCACGCTCGCGCTGCGCATGCGCCAGACGGCGGCCGCCGGGCGCTGCCAGGGCAAGACGGGCACGCTCACAGGCGTCTCGAACCTGGTCGGCTACTGCCGCTCGCTCGGCGGCCACCAGCTCGCCTTCGCGATCTTCACCGACGGGATCTCCACGACCGCCGCGCACATCTTCCAGGACCACATGGCGATCTCGATCGCCGGCTACTGACCGAGCAGCTCGCGCAGCCCCGCTTCGTCGAGCACCACCACGCCGAGCCGTTCGGCCTTCTCGAGCTTGGAGCCCGGGCTCTCGCCGGCCACCAGATAGTCGGTCTTCTTCGACACCGACCCGGTCACCCGACCGCCGGCCGCTGTGATCCGCTGCGTCGCCTGCTCCCGCGACCACTCGGGCATGCTGCCCGTGAGCACGAGCGTCGTGCCGGCGAGCGGACCCTGCGAGGGTGCCGGACCCTCTTCGTGGAAGCGCAGCCCAAGCGCGCGGAGGTCTGCGACGAGGGCGCGCATGCGCTCGTCGTCGAGCTGCGCGCGGATCGAGACGGCCATCTTCTCGCCGATCCCCGGCACCTCCGCGATCTGCTCCGGCGAGGCGTCGAGCAGCGCATCGACCTCGCGGAAGCTCTGCGCCAGGTTGCGAGCCGTCACCTCCCCCACCTCCTCGATGCCGAGCGCGAAGAGGACGCGGGCGAAGGGCCGTTGCTTGGAGGCCTCGATCGCCGCCAGCAGGTTGCGCACGGAGATCGCGGCGAAGCCCTCGAGCTCGAGCAGCTGCTCCTCGCCCAGACGGTAGAAGTCGCCGGCGGTGCGCACGAGGCCACGCTCCTGCAGCAGCGCCACCTGCTTCTCGCCGAGACCGTCGATGTCCATCGCTCCACGCGAGACGAAATGCTTGAGCAGCTGCCACGCGCGGGCGGGGCAGTCGCGGTTGGGGCACTTCGTGAACACTCCCTCGGCCGGCTTGACCGTCTTCGTGTTGCAGAACGGACAGCGCGCGGGCGGGCGCGGCTGCGCCGGCCGGTCGGCGTGCTCTACGACGTGCGGGGCCGGCGAGACGACCTGGGGGATCACGTCGCCGGCGCGCACGACGATCACGTCCTCGCCCTCGCGGATGTCCTTGCGCACGATGTCCTGCTCGTTGTGGAGGGTGGCGAGCTTGATCGTGACGCCGCCGACGGTCACCGGCGCGAGCACCGCGTAGGGGCGCAGGTCACCGAACTTGCCGACGTTCCACATCACCCGCTCGAGCCTGGTCACGGCGGTCGTCGGCGGGAACTTCCAGGCGACCGCCCAGCGCGGGTCGCGGCCAACCGAGCCGAGCCTGCGCTGGAGCGCGAGGTCATCGACCTTGATGACGACGCCGTCGATCTCGAAGTCGAGCTCGCCGCGGCGGCGCTCCCACTCGAGGCACTGCGCGATCACCTCCTCCTCGCCGGCGAGCACGCGGATGCCGCGGTTGACGCGGAAGCCGTGGTCGCGCAGCCAGTCGAGCGCCTCGGAGTGTGCCTTGAAGGACAGTCCTTCGGTGACGCCGACCTGGTAGCACCAGATCGACAGCGGCCGCTTGACCGCGTCAGCCGGGTCGAGCTGGCGGATCGTCCCGGCGGCGGAGTTGCGCGGGTTCATGAACGTCGACTCGCCCGCTTCGGCGCGGCGCTCGTTCAGCGCGGTGAAGTCCGCCAGCGACATGTACACCTCTCCGCGCACCTCCAGCAGCGGCGGGGCATCGTGGACGTGCAGCGGGATCGCTCCGATCGTGCGGAGGTTGTGGGTGACGTCCTCGCCGATCTCGCCGTTGCCTCGCGTGGCGCCGCGCTCGAGCATCCCCTCGCGATAGACGAGGCTGATCGCCAGGCCGTCGATCTTCGGCTCGACGACGAACTTGAAGTCCGCCACGGCGATCCCCTCGCGCGCGAGGTGACCGCGCATCCGCTCGACCCACGCACGCAGCTCCTGCTGCGAGCGCACGTTGCCGAGCGAGAGCATCGGCTCGAGATGCTCGACCTTCTCAAGACGTCCGACGGGCTCGCCGCCGACCCGGCGGGTGGGCGAGTCCGCGCTCAGCAGCGCCGGGTGGCGCGCCTCGAGCGCGCGCAGCTCATCGAGCAGGCGGTCGTAGGCATCGTCGCCGATCTCGGGATCATCGAGGACGTAGTAGCGGTGAGCGTGGTGCTCGAGCAGGCGGCGGAGCTCCTTCGCACGCTTGCGCGCCGCCGCTGGCGGGGGCGATTGCTCGACGGTGCCCTTGGCAGCGCTCACGGCATCGCGTCGTGAGCCGAGCGACCTCCGATCGGCGGCGCGAGCAGCTCCTCCAGGTCGAAGCGCCGCAGCGCCTCGAGGCTCGGTCGGTCGGTCAGGTCGAAGTGGATCGGCGTGACCGCGACGCGACCCGCCGCGACGGCCGCGAGATCGGTGCCCGGCTCATCCTCGAAGCCGGGGTCTGAGCCGTAGATCCAGTAGCGGCGCCGGTTCTCCTCCTCGCGCTCGAGCTTCAGCTCGTCGCGGTAGATGCGCTTGCCCAGGCTCGTGACCTCGACGCCCTGTGGCGGCCCGGCCGGCACGTTGACGTTGAGCAGCGTGCGGGCCGGCAGCGGCACGTCCTCGAGGCGTTCGACCAGGCGCGCCACGAACGCTGCCGCGATGTCGAAGCCGAAGCCGCCGTCGAAGCGATAGTCGAGCGCGCCGGCCCCCGACTGCTGGGACACGGCGATCGCGGGCAGTCCCAGCACGACTCCCTCGAGCGCCGCGGCGACAGTGCCCGAGTAGGTGATGTCGTCGCCGAGGTTGGCGCCGTGGTTGATCCCGGAGACGACCAGGTCGGTCTTGAAGTCGGTGATGATGCCGAGGCTCGCCAGGCGCACGCAGTCGACTGGCGTGCCGTCGGTCGCGTAGCCGACGGTGCCGTCGGCGAAGGGCACCTCGGCCACCCACAGCGGGCGGCGCGTGGTGATCGAGCGGGCCATCGCCGAGCGGTTGCCGTCCGGGGCGATCACGGCCAGGCGGACACCCTCGTCCTGCACGAGCGCGCGGCGCATCGCCTGCAGCCCCTCGGCTTCGATCCCGTCGTCGTTTGTCAGCAGCACGTTGAGCATCTCCCCTCCCAGCATACGTACCCCTCACGCGACTCGACGTGAGGATCCGGCTAACGCGCGGGCCCTCCTGCGGGATAGGCCACGCCCGCCAGCGCCAGCCCGTGCGCGGGCGCCGTGCGCCCCGCTTCCGAACGTGGGCGACCCTGCAGCAGCTCGCGAAAGTGCGCGACGGGGAGCAGCCCGCCACCGACGTCGAGCATCGTGCCGACGAGGACGCGGTTCATGTGGCGCAGAAACCTGTCGGCCTCGATCCAGAACTCGAGCAGCTCGCCCTCGACGCGCCACTCGGCACGCATGACGTCGACGAGGAACCGCGAGTGCTCGGTCTCGGTCGGCGTGAAGGCGGTGAAGTCGTGGCGGCCGTGCAGCGCCTGCGCGCACTCGTCCAGGAGCTCGTCGGCGAGCGCGCCGGCCCACCAGCACGCGCGGCGACGCTCGAAGGCGCTGCGCGTGCGGCGCGCAAGCACGCGGTAGCAGTAGGTCCTGCTGATCGCGTCACGGCGCGCGTCGAAGTCCTCCGCAGCGGGTTCGCAGGCGAGCACGGCGACGTCGTCGGGAAGCAGCCCGTTCAGCCGCATCGGGTCGAGTGCCTCGTGGGCGTAGCTTGCGACCTGCCCCCAGGCGTGCACGCCGCGGTCGGTGCGCCCGGCGACGGTCAGCTTGAGCTCCTCGCCGTCGGTCCCGCGCTCGCCCAGGATCGTGCGCAGCGCCCGCTCGAGCTCCTCCTGGACGGTGCGCTCCGCCGGCTGGCGGGCCCAGCCGGCGAAGTCGGTCCCGTCGTACTCGATCGTGAGCTTCGTGTTCATCGCGCGCCTCGGCGCCGCGGGCGCCCGCTCAGACGAGCTCGATGAAGACCATCTCAGTCGAGTCGCTGCGGCGCGGCCCGAGCTTGAGGATGCGCGTGTAGCCGCCCCGGCGCTCCGCGTAGCGGGGCGCGACCTCGACGAACAGCTTGTGCACGGCGAACTTGTCCTGCGAGAGCGTCGAGAGCGCCTGGCGGCGGGCGTGCAGGTCGCCGCGCTTGGCCAGCGTGATCAGTTTCTCGATCTCCGGCTTGACGGCCTTGGCCTTGGCCTCGGTCGTCTTGATCCGCTCGTGCTCGATCAGCTCCTTGCTGAGGTTCATGAGCAGCGACTTGCGATGCGCCGAATCGCGACTGAGCTTGTGTTTCGTCTTCTTGTGGCGCATGGGATCGGAGAGTCTAGGCGCTCGTCAGTCCGCGCGCAGGTTCAGGCCGCGTGCATGCAGCGTTTCGATGACCTCGTCGATCGACTTTTTTCCGAAGTTCGGGATCGCGTTGAGCTCCGCCTCGGACTTGGAGATGAGGTCGCCGACCGTCTGGATCCCGGCCCGCTTGAGGCAGTTGTAGGAGCGCACGCCGAGCTCGAGCTCCTCGATCAGGATGCCGTACTCCTCGCCCTGCAGCGCAGCCTGCGGCGCGCCACCGACGGCGAGGCCGTGACCGTCGAGCTGGCCGCCGGGGGCCGCGCGCAGCTCCTGGATGCGGTCAGCATCGGTGAAGATCGCGAGCTGGCTGATCAGCAGCTCGGCCGCCTCGCGCAGCGCCGCCTGCGGATCGATCGAGCCGTCGGTCTCGATGTCCAGGGTGAGCTTGTCGAAGTCCGTCTTCTGCCCGACGCGCGCCTGCTCGACCGCGTAGGCGACACGCCTGACGGGCGAGAAGATCGAGTCGATCGGGATCACGCCGATCGGCTGGTCGGCGGACTTGTTCTCCTCCGCCGGGCGGTAGCCGCGACCGCGACCGATCGTCATGTACAGCTCGAGCTTCGTTTTCTTCTCGAGCGTGGCGATGTGCAGGTCCGGGTTGAGGATCTCGACGCCGGCCGGCAGATCGATGTCCTTGGCGGTGATCTCACCCGGTCCGGTCACGACGAGCGGCGCCTCGACCTCGCTGGCGTCGGAGTGCATCCGGCAGACGACGCCCTTGAGGTTCAGGACGATGTCCGTGACGTCCTCGGTGACGCCCTGGATGGTCGAGAACTCGTGCGCGACGCCCTCGATCCGCACGCTCGTGACGGCCGCGCCGGCGAGCGAGGAGAGCAGGACGCGCCGCAGCGAGTTGCCGAACGTGTAGCCGAAGCCGCGATCGAGTGGCTCGATCATGAAGGTGCCGCGGTTCTGCTCCACCGACTCGCTGGTGATCCGGGGGATTTGAAAGTCGAGCATGAGAGTCCTAACGTCGTTTTGATGTCGCACCGGCGTCGATCAGGACACCGGCTCTGGAGCGCCGCCGCCCGACGGGCGTCAGCGCGTGCAAGATTCGCCTACTTCGAGTACAGCTCGACGATGAGCTGCTCCTGCACCGGTGCGGCGACCTCGCGCCGCTCCGGCTTGCGCAGCACCTTGGCCGACAGCGACTCGTGATCGGCCTGCAGCCAAGCGGGGATCTGACCGGTCAGCTCGGTGGCGTCGCGGACAACCTGCGTCGCCGGCGTCTCCGACTTGATCGTGATCACATCGCCCGGTCGCACCTGATAGCTGGGGATGTTCACGCGGCGACCGTTGACCGTCCAGTGACCGTGGCGCACGAGCTGGCGCGCCTGGCGGCGGGAGGCCGCGAAGCCGAGACGTACGAGCACGTTGTCCAGCCGGCACTCCAGCAGCGCGAGCAGGTTCTCGCCGGTTATCCCGGCCTGCCGCGATGCCTTGACGTAATAGCCGTGGAACTGCTTCTCGAGCACCCCGTAGTAGCGGCGCGCCTTCTGCTTCTCGCGCAGCTGGACCCGGTACTCGCTCTGTTTCATCCTTCCGCGGCCGTGCTCGCCGGGCGGGTAGGAGCGCCGCTCCACGCCGCACTTGTCAGTCAGGCAGCGCTCGCCCTTGAGGAACAGCTTCTGGCCCTCGCGGCGGCATTGCTTGCACTGGGGTGAGGTGTCACGCGCCACGTCAGACCCTCCGCCGCTTGCGGGGCCGGCAGCCGTTGTGAGCCTGCGGGGTGACGTCCTTGACGCCGGTGACCTCGAGGCCCGCGGCCTGCAGCGAACGGATCGCGGTCTCGCGGCCGGAGCCCGGCCCCTTGACGTAGACCTCGACCTTCTGCAGGCCCTGTTCGAGCCCCTTGCGTGCGGCCGCGTCGGCCGTCACCTGGGCCGCAAAGGGGGTTGACTTGCGCGAGCCCTTGAAGCCCGCGCCGCCGGCTGACTCCCACGCGATCACGTTGCCCGCCGTGTCGGTCAGCGAGACGATCGTGTTGTTGAAGGAGGTCTTGATGTGGGCCTGGCCGACGGGAATGTTCTTTTTCGGCTTGCGCCGGCCGCGCGCACGTTTGGGAGCTGGAGGCACTACTTCTTACCTGCTTTCTTCTTGCCCGCCACCTGCATGCGCTTGGGGCCCTTGCGCGTGCGCGCGTTGGTCTTGGTCTTCTGCCCGCGCACGGGCAGGCCGCGGCGATGGCGCAGTCCGCGGTAGCAACCGATCTCCTGGAGCCTTTTGATGTCCTGCGAGCGCTCGCGCCGCAGATCGCCCTCGACGGTCAAGCCGTCGTCGATCGCGTCGCGCAGCTTTGCGACCTCATCCTCGGTCAGGTCGCGGATGTAGGTATCGGGGCTGACACCGACTCCCGCCAGCACCTTGTTGGAGGTCGAGCGCCCGATGCCGTAGATGTAGGTGAGGCCGATCTCCGAACGCTTGTTCAGAGGCAGGTTGACGCCAGCGATTCGAGCCACCTAGAGGATCACCCCTGGCGCTGCTTGTGACGCTTGTTCTGGCAGATCACCAGCACCACCCCGTGGCGGCGGATGATCTTGCACTTCTCGCACATCGGCTTGACCGACGGTCTTACCTTCATGATCCCTTTCGGCGCTCGGGTCCGGCGACGCGGCTCTGGCTGCCGTTGCGGCCGCCGCTACCGGGTCGTGGATATGCCGTCGGGCAGGCGAAACGCCGCGCACTCAGGCAGGACCCGCCATGGTAGCAACTTCGACCTTTGCTTTCCTGGCCATCCGGGGCTGCTCACCCGACGCTGGCGAGTCCCTCGGCCGGCGTCGCGGCGCGGCGCTCCTGCGAAGCGATCTGCCAGGGGGTCAGCACGCGCGGCCCCTCGCCGGTGACCGCCACGGTGAACTCGAAATGCGCCGCCGGCGAGCCGTCCTGGGAATAGATCGCCCAGTTGTCTGCGCCGAGCCGAATCGCGGGGCGCCCCGAGGTCGTCATCGGCTCGATCGCCAGCACCATGCCCTCCTCCAGCAGCAGGCCCTTGCCGGCCTTTCCGTAGTTGGGCACCTGGGGCTCCTCGTGCATGCTGCGTCCGACCCCGTGGCCGACGAGCGAGCGCACGACCGACAGGCCGGCGCCCTCTGCGACCTGCTGGATCGCGCTGGACACGTCTCCCATGCGGCTGCCCGCGCGGCACGCGGCGACCCCGGCGTGCAGCGAGCGCTCGGTCGCCTCCAGCAGGTTGCGCGCCTCCGCGGAGACCTCCTCGACGGGAAACGTGCGGGCGGCGTCGGCGACCCAGCCCTCGCGTGTGACGCCGACGTCGATCGAGATGATGTCGCCGCCCTTCAGTCGATCCGGCCCGGGGATTCCGTGCACGATCATCGCGTTGGGCGAGGCGCAGATCGACCCCGGAAAGCCGCGGTAGCCCTTGAACGTGGGCGTCGCGCCCTGCGAACGGATGAAGCGCTCGGCCGCCGCGTCGAGCTCGGCGGTGCTGACGCCAGGTCGGATCATGCCGTGCAGCAGGTCGAGTGTGGCGGCGAGGATCGCGCCCGACCGCGCCATCTTCTCGATCTCCGCGGCTGACTTCTTGATGATCACCCTGGGAGCTTAGCTCGCGTCGCTAGAGGCTCTCCTCCAGGCGCAGGGTGGCGACGGTGGCGCGGATGTGAGCGTGAACCTCATCCGGACTGCGCGTCCCGTCGAAGCGCCGCAGCAGGCCGACGGCGTCGTAATAGTCGATCAGCGGCTCGGTCTGGGAGTGGTAGACCTCCAGGCGCGTGCGGATCGTCTCCTCCCTGTCGTCGTCGCGCTGCAGCAGGCGCGCGCCGTCCTGATCGCAGACACCCTCGTGCTTGGGGGGATCGAAGTCGACGTGGTAGATGTGGGCGGGGTTCTTCACGCACACCCGCCGACCGGCCAGGCGCCGGACGAGCTCGTCGTCGGGGACCTCGATCAAGAGCGCCGCCGTCAGGTGGCGCTCGAGGTTCGAGAGGGCCTCGGCGAGCGCGTCCGCCTGCTGCTCGTTGCGCGGGAACCCGTCGAGCAGGAAGCCGTCGCGGGCGTCGCCGCCGGCGACCCGCTCGACGATCATGCCGACGATCACCTCGTCGGGAACGAGCTTGCCGGCATCCATGAAGCTCCTCGCCCGCTGCCCCAGCTCGGTCCCCTCGCTGACCTGCGCGCGCAGGATGTCACCGGTGGAGATGTGGGGCAGCTGGAAGTCGTCGCGCAGCCGGTCGGCCTGGGTGCCCTTGCCGGCGCCGGGCGGACCGAGCAGGATCAGGTTCAACTCGGACAAGACCGAGGCAGCCTATCCGCTGGCGCTCGCCTTGTGGCGCCCGATCGGGTTACTTCAGGAAGCCCTCGTAACTTCGCATCATCAGCTGCGCCTCGAGCTGCTTCATGGTTTCGAGCGCAACGCCGATCACGATCAGGATCGAGGTGCCGCCGAAGAAGAAGTTCTGGTGCGTGCGCGCGATCAGGATCGCCGGGAGCGCGGCGACGGCGGCGAGGAACAGCGCGCCCGGGAACGTCAGGCGAGCGAGGATGCGGTCGAGGAATTCCGCGGTCGGGCGCCCCGGGCGCACGCCGGGGATGAAGCCGCCGTACTTCTTCAGGTTGTCGGCCTGGTCGACTGGGTTGAAGGTGACGGCCGTGTAGAAGTACGTGAAGAGGATGATGAAGAGCGACTCGCCGACGACGTAGTGCCAGCCGTTGGGCGTGAAGAAGTCTGAGATCGACTGGCCCCACTTGGTTTTCACGAGCTGGCCGATCGTCGGCGGGAAGGCCATGATGCTGGCGGCGAAGATCACGGGGATCACCCCCGCCATGTTCACGCGCAGCGGCAGATAGGTCTGGCCGCCCTCGGACATGCGCCGGCCGATCACGCGCTTGGCGTACTGCACGGGAATGCGCCGCTGACCTTCCTGCACGAACACGATCCCGGCGACGACGGCGAGCACGAGGAACGGCATCATGACCTTGAAGACCTGGTCCTGGGTCGTCCACCAGGCCTGGATCCCGCTCGGCAGGCGCGAGACGATCGAGGAGAAGATCAGCAGCGAGATGCCGTTGCCGATGCCGCGCTGGGTGATCAGCTCGCCGACCCACATAAGCAGCACGCAGCCCGTCGTCAGGCAGATGACGATCAGGAAGACGTGTGGCGCGTCGAAGTGCGTGACGACGGATTCGCCGGCTTTGGCCTGCAGCGTGTGGAACAGGAAGACGTAGCCGATCGACTGCGCGAAGGCCAGCCCGACGGTCAGGTAGCGCGTGTACTGGGTGATGCGCGCCTGGCCGACCTCGCCTTCCTTGGAGAGCTTCTCGAGTGACGGGACGGCCACCTGCAGCAGCTGCAGGATGATCGAGGCGGTGATATAGGGCATGATCCCGAGCGCGAAGATCGCGATCCGCGAGAGGCCGCCGCCGGAGAAGAGGTTGAGCAGCCCGAGGATGTTCGAGCCGCCGAACTGCTTCTGGATGTTGTTGACGGCGGTGAGGTTGACTCCCGGCACGGGGATATGCGAGCCGAGCCGGTAGATCAGCAGCAGCCCCGCCGTGATGGCGATCTTCTTGCGGATGTCCGCGACCTGGAAGGCGTTGAGGATCGTCGAGAGCATGTGTTCTCAGCGTAGCCCGCGAGAGCGGATCGCCCGCGCGCCTGCGCAGCGGCCGATTCTAGTTGATGGCGCCCAGCCCAACGCCGGCTGCACGGCGTGCGCCCCGCTAGTCCGCGACGATGGTGCAGGTGCCGCCGGCGGCCTCGATGCGCTCGCGTGCACCGGCGCTGAAGGCGTTGGCGTGCACGGACAGCGCCTTGCTGAGCTCGCCCTTCGCCAGCACCTTGACCGGGACGGCCTTGCGCGTGGCCAGGCCGTTTGCCTTCATCAGCTCGATCGTGACCTCGGTGCCGGCCTCGAAGCGGCTCTCCAACGCGGCCAGGTTGACCGGCTGGGTGTGCGTGCGGAAGGGCTCGAAGGGCATCGACTTCTTCATGTGCGGCCCGCGCAGCTTTCGCATGCGCATGTGGATCGGCATCTGACCGCCCTCGAAGGCGGCCCGGCGCTTGGAGCCGGAGCGTGAGCCGGCGCCCTTCTGACCGCGTCCGGAGGTCTTGCCGGTGCCGGAGCCTTCGCCGCGCCCGATCCGCTTGCGCGGGCGGCGGCTGCCGGGCGTCGGGGCGAGGCTGTGCAGGCCGACGAGCTCCTCCTGCTCACGCGGCGGGCTCACCGGTCCTCCTCGACCTCGACGAGGTGGCGCACCGCGTGCAGCATGCCGCGCGCCTGGGCGGAGTCCTTGACGGCGACCGTGTGGCCGATTCGGCGCAGGCCGAGCGAGCGCAGCGTGTCGCGCTGTTTGCCGTTGGCGCCGTTCGCGGAGCGGCGCTGGGTGACGCTCAGCTCAGCCATCAGCTGGCCGCCCCGTCAGTTGCCGCGACGCCCTCGACCTGCGGCGTCGCCTCGGTGCCGGACGCGTCCGCTGCGATCACGCCGTTTGCCGCCTCGGGTCCGCCGATGCCGAGCACCTGGTTGACGCTCAGCCCGCGCAGCGTGGCGAGCTCGAGCGGCGTGCGCAGCCCGCGCAGGCCGGCGACGGTCGCCTTGACGAGGTTGATCGGGTTCTGCGTGCCGAGGCTCTTGGAGAGGATGTCGTGGATGCCCGCGAGCTCGAGCACCGCGCGCACGCCACCGCCGGCGATGACGCCGGTGCCGGGGGCGGCGGGCTTCAGGAACACGCGTCCCGCGCCGAAGATCCCGGTCGTCTGGTGGGTGATCGTGGTGCCGTGCTTGGGCACGCGAAAGAGATCCTTCTTGGCGCGCTCGACGCCCTTTTGGATCGCCAGCGGCACCTCGTTGGCCTTGCCGTAGCCGACGCCCACGACATCGCGTTCGTCACCGACGACGACGAGCGCCGTGAACGAGAAGCGCCGGCCGCCCTTGACGACCTTGGCGACGCGGTTGATCTCGACCACGCGCTCCTGGAGGTCGAGGCCGGCTTGGTTGACTGAGCGATCTATCGAAATGGACATGGCAGGTAGGAGAGCGTAGCGGTAGCGTGCGAAATCGCCGCGCTAGACGGTGATGCCCGCCTCACGGATGGCTTCGGCGAAGGCACGGACGTGACCGTGGTAGCGGTAGCCGCCGCGGTCGAACACGGCCTCGGAGATGCCGGCGGCCTTCGCGCGCTCGGCCAGCAGCGCTCCGGCGCGGGTGGCGCGCTCCGCTTTGCTCGCGCTCGCCAGCTCGGGCTCGAACCAGTTGACGGCAGCGAGCGTGCGGGCGGCGACGTCGTCGACCAGCTGCGCGGAGAGGCCGCGATTGGAGCGGAACACCGAGATGCGCGGCCGCGTGGCGGTGCCGGAGATCTTCGCGCGCACGCGGCGGCGGCGCTTGAGCCGGCGGTTCTCCTTGGTGATGACGCTCATGCGCGCTTGCCGACCTTGCGCTGCACGTGCTCGCCCTCGTAGCGGATGCCCTTGCCCTTGTAGGGCTCCGGCGGGCGCTGCTTGCGGATGATCGCGGCCGTCTCGCCGACGAGCTGCTTGGAGATCCCCTTGACGACGACGCGGGTCGGCTGCGGGACCTCGAATTCGATCCCGTCGGGCGCGGGGATCGGCACCGGGTGGGAGTAGCCGACGGCGAGCTCGAGGTTCTTGCCCTTCAGCTGTGCGCGGTAACCGACGCCCTGGATCTCCAGGCGCTTCTCGTAGCCGGCCGTGACGCCCTCGACCATGTTCGCCACCAGCGAGCGCGTGAGGCCGTGCAGGGCGCGGTGTTCGCCGCGATCGGTCGGGCGTGTGACGAGCAGCTGGTCGCCGTCCTGGGTGACCGCGATGTCGCGGTGAACGCGCTCGGCGAGTTCGCCTTTGGGCCCGTTCACACGCACCTGCTCGGGCTCGATCGAAACGGTCACGCCCGCCGGTACCACGATTGGCTGTCTGCCGATGCGCGACATCAGCTCACCAGACCTGCGCCAGGATCTCGCCGCCGATGCCGGCGGCGCGGGCATCGTGGCCGGTCATCACGCCGTGCGAGGTGGAGACGATCGAGGTGCCCATCCCGCCGAGAACCTTGGGGATGTGCTTGGCGTCGACATACGTGCGCCGGCCTGGGCGCGAGACGCGCTTGAGCCCGGAGATCGCCGAGCGGCGGTCCTCGGTGTACTTCAGACGGATCTGAATCAGCTCTCCGGGGCCGCCGTCGGGCGGGCTCATCAGCGACCACGACTCGATGTAGCCCTGCTCGTCGAGGATGCGCGCGAGCTCGCCCTTGAGCTTCGAGGCGGGCAGCTCAACGGTCTCGTGGGCGGCGTGGATCGCATTGCGCACGCGCGTGAGGAAGTCGGCTATCGGATCGGTCATCGACATGGCTTGTGCTCTCTCTGAAGACCCCTACCAGGAGGACTTCGTCATCCCGGGGATCTGACCGTTGTGGGCGAGCTCGCGAAGGCAGATGCGGCACACCCCGAACTTCCTGTACACCGCGCGCGGCCTGCCGCAGCGGGTGCAGCGAGTATAGGCACGCGTCTTGAATTTGGGCGTGCGCGCCTGCTTGACGCGCTGGGAGGTCTTGGCCATCAGTCGCTGCTCTCCTTGTCGGTGGTCTGCGCGTCCTCAGCTGTGTCCGCGGCCTCAGCCTCGGGTGCGGCGTCCGCCTCCGGTGCGGCCTGCTCCTCGGGTGCCGCGGCCTCCTCGGGTGCGGCGTCCGCCTCGGGTGCCGCGTCCGCCTCCGGCGCGGCCTCCTCGGGTGCCGCGTCCGCCTCGGGTGCGGCCTCCTCGGATACGGCCTCCTCCTCGGGTGCCGCGTCCGCCTCCGGTGCGGCCTCCTCGGATGCGGCCTCCTCCTCGGGTGCAGCCTCCTCCTCGGGTGCGAAGTCCGCCTCCGGCGCGGCGTCCGCCTCCGGTGCGGCCTGCTCCTCGGGCGTCACCTCGGCGCTGGGCTCGGCGGCCTGCGGCTCGGCGGAGGGCGCGGCGGCCTGCGGCGCGGCGGCGTCGTTGGCCTGCGCGGCTGCGGCGGCGGCCTCTGACTCCTCGTGGGCGCGTTCGGCGGCGGCGTCCGCCTCGGGGTCGTAGCCCTTCGGGCGCCGATCGGCGGAGAAGGGCAGGCCGAAGGCGGCGAGCAGCGCGTAGGCCTCGATGTCGGTGGCGGCAGAGGTCGTGATCGTGATGTCCATTCCGCGCACCATGTCGATCGCGTCGTAGTCGATCTCCGGGAAGATGATCTGCTCCTTGACGCCGATCGAGTAGTTGCCGCGACCGTCGAAGGAGCGCGGGCTCAGCCCACGGAAGTCGCGGATCCGCGGGATCGCGATCGAGACGAGGCGATCGAGGAACTCATAGCTTCGCTCTGCGCGCAGCGTCACGGCGACGCCGACCGGCATGCCCTCGCGCAGTTTGAAGGCCGCGATCGACTTGCGGGCGCGGCGCACGCTCGGCTGCTGACCGGCGATCGTGGCGAGCTGTTCGGTGGCGGCCTTGAGCATTTTCGAGTCCTGCTTGGCCAGCCCGACGCCCATGTTGAGCGTGATCTTCTCGAGCTTCGGAGCCTGCATCACCGAGCTGTAGCCGAAGCGCTCGACGAGCGCGGGTCGGATCTCCTCGAGGTAGCGGACCTTCAGGCGCGCGGGCGGGGTATCGGTCATCGTCGCCATCTGATCAGTCGAGCCTCGCGCCGGTGCTCTTGGCGACGCGGAAGCGGCTGGCGCCGTCGCGCTCGATGCCCACGCGCGTGCGCTGACCTTTGGAGTCGAGCAGCATCACGTTGGAGATGTGGATCGGCCCCTCGCGCTCGATCACCCCTCCCATCTGCGCTTCGCTCTGCGCGCCCGCCACCTGCGAGGGGCGGGTGTGGCGCTTGAGCATGTTCAGGCCCTCGACAACGACGCGCTCGCGCGCCGGGTCGACGCGCAACACGCGACCGCTCTTGCCACGGTCCTTGCCCGAGATCACCTGGACGTGGTCGCCGGAGCGGATCTTCAGGGAGCGGCGCTTGCGCGGGGCGGCGGCCTTGGCCATCACAGAACCTCCGGCGCGAGCGAGACGATCTTCATGAAGTTGCGCTCGCGCAGTTCGCGCGCGACCGGCCCGAACACGCGCGTGCCGCGCGGGTTGTTCTGGTCGTCGATGATCACCGCGGCGTTCTCGTCGAAGGCGATGTAGGTGCCGTCGTCGCGCCCGATCGGCTTCTTGGTGCGCACGATCACGGCGGTCACGACCTCGCCCTTTTTGACGGTGCCCTGCGGGTTGGCCTGCTTGACGGTCGCCGTGATGACGTCGCCGACGAACGCGTAGCGACGCTGTGAGCCGCCCTTCACGCGAATGCAGAGGATTTCGCGCGCACCCGAGTTGTCGGCCACGCGCAGACGGGTCTCGTTCTGGATCATCGCGCTCGCTCCAGCACGTCCACGAGCGACCAGCGCTTCGTCCGCGACAGCGGGCGGCTCTCGACCACGCGCACCACGTCGCCCTCGTTGGCGTCGTTGTTCTCGTCGTGGGCGTGCACGGTGCTCGAGCTGCGCACGATCTTCTCGTAGCGGCGGTGGCGCCGCGCGACGTCGATGCGCACCGTGATCGTCTTGGCCGCCTTGTCGGAGACGACGATCCCCTGGCGCACGCGGCGGCGACCCTCGACAGGCGCGTGGACGGGCGTTAGCGGCTCGGGGGCGGGCGCGGCGGCCCGGCGCTCGGCGGCCTTCGCGCGTTCCTGCAAGCGGCGTGCGCGCCGGCGGACGGCCTTTGTGCGGCGCTCGGCGACGCGGTCGGCATGGCGCTCCTCGGGCGAGCGCGTCGGGCGCGCCTCACCGGCGTGTTTGGAGCGCGCCCTGCGGCGGCGCTCCTTCGGCGGCAGCTGCTCGACCGGCTCGCTCGCCGAGCTCGCCGCGTCGGCGGGCACCTCCGGCACTGTCTCGGCGGCATCGGCCTGCGCGGAAGCCTCGGTGTCGGCGGCCTCGGTCTCGGCGGCCTCCGGCTCGGGCGCGGCCTCAGGCGTGTCGTTGGCGGCCTCCGGCGCGGGCGCCACCTCGGGGGCGGCGTCAGGCGTGTCGTTGGCGGCCTCCGGCGCGTGCGCCACCTCGGGGGCGGCGTCAGGCGTGTCGTTGGCGGCCTCCGGCGCGGGGGCGGCGTCGGGCGTCTCGTCGGCGGGGGTGTCGTTGTCTGGTTCGTCAGCCATGTCGTCTCAGTTCATCCTGTCCGTTGCTCAGTTTTCGCTCGCTGTGGGGCCGGCGAGCTCGCGCTCGCGGATCACCGTCAGCGCTCTGGCGAGATCGCGCTTGGCGTGACGTAGCCCGGCGGTGTTGTCGAGTTCTCCGGTCGCGTTGGAGAAGCGCAGCCCAAAGACCTCTTTGCCGAGCTCTGCGGCGCGTTTGGTCAGCTCGCCGTCGTCCAGGTCGCGTAGCTCGCTCGCCTTCATGTCAGTCCTCGCGCAGCACGAACTTGGTTTTGACGGGAAGCTTGTGCGCGGCCAGGCGGATCGCTTCGCGGGCCAGCGGCTCGGAGACGCCGGCGAGCTCGAACATGACGCGTCCGGGCTTGACCACTGCCACCCACCCTTCGGGGGAGCCCTTGCCCGAGCCCATGCGGGTCTCGGCCGGCTTCTTCGTGACGGGCTTGTCGGGAAACACGTTGATCCAGACCTTGCCGCCACGCTTGATCTTGCGCGTCATCGCGATACGCGCCGCCTCGATCTGTCGGTTCGTCAGCCAGCCGCCCTCGAGGGCCTTCAGGCCGTACTCGCCGAACTGGACGTGCAGCTGCCCGCGGGAGGTCCCGCGCCTGCGGCCACGATGCTGCTTGCGGTGCTTGACGCGCTTCGGGGACAGCATCAGCGACCGCCGCCTCCGCCGCCCGGTCCACGCCCACGGCCGCCGGGGGGACCGCCCGGGCCGCGCCCGCCGCCGGGTCCACCCGGTCCACGTCCGCCGCCGCCGGGCCCACCGGGGCCGCCGCCGCGTCCACGCCCGCCGCCGGGTCCACCGGGACCGCCGCCGCGCCCGTTGCCGGCCCCGCGTCCACGACCGCGGCCCTCGCGCCCGTCGCGCCCGCCGCGCCCGTCGCGGTCGGAGCTCGGGGGGGCCGGCGCGGTCATGTCGGTGAGGTCGGCGCCGGTGTAGCCCTCGGGCATGATTTCGCCCTTGTTGACCCAGCACTTCACGCCGATGCGCCCGAAGGTCGTGCGCGCCTCATAGAAGCCATAGTCGATGTCAGCACGCATCGTGTGCAGCGGAACGCGACCGTCTGAATAGGATTCCGTGCGCGCCATCTCAGCGCCCCCGAGACGGCCCGCCACCTGCACCTTCACGCCCTTGGCGCCGGAGCGCATCGCGCTGGTGAGCGCTCGCTTCATCGCGCGGCGAAAGGCGACTCGGTTCTGCAGCTGCTCGGCGATCGACTGCGCGACGAGCTTGGCGTCGAGCTCGGGGCGCTTGATCTCGAGGATGTTGACCTTGATCTGCTTGTTCGTCATGCGATGCAGATCACGGCGCAGGGCGTCGACTTCGGTGCCCGACTTGCCGATCACGATGCCCGGACGGGCAGTGTGGATGTTGACCTCGAGTTCGTTGGCGTCCTTGCGGATCGTGATGTCCGAGAGGCCGGCGTGGGCGAGCTTGCCGATGATGTGCTCGCGCACGCGGACGTCCTCAGCGAGGTACTCGGCGAAGTGCTTGTCGTTGTACCAGTTGGACTTCCAGTCGTGGATGTAGCCCACGCGCATTGCCTCTGGATGAACCTTTTGTCCCATATCTCAGTCTCTCAGCCGTGTCTCTTGGTGGTCCCGGGCTCGGGGCGCGGGGTCAGCGTTATCGTCAGGTGGCTCGTGCGCTTGCGGATCGGCGTCGCTCGTCCCATCGCGCGCGGCCGGAAGCGCTTGATCGTCGGCCCTTCGTCGGCGTAGGCCTCCCGGATGATCAGATCGTCCTCGAGCAGCTCGTGGTTGCTCTCGGCGTTGGCCACCGCGGACTCGAGCAGCTTGCTCCAGTCGCGCGCCGCCTCACGAGGGGTGAAGGCGAGGATAGCGCGTGCCTCCTGCACGGACTTCCCGCGAATGTGCCCGCAGACCATGCGCGCCTTGCGCGCGGATGTGCGCACGTAGCGCGCGTGGGCGCTGACGAGGCGACGGCGGGGAGCTTTGGGGGCGGCTTTGCCGCCGCGGCGCGCTTTTGCGCTCGGCGCGTTCTCGCTCGCGACCGGCGCCGGCGCTTTCGGCGCTTTTGCAGCCGGTTTTCTGGCGGGCGCTTTTTTCTGGCTGGCCTTGGCGTCGGGGTCGGCGGCTGTGGCGGCGGCCACCTCGCTCGCTTTCTCCGCGGTCGGTTTTTTCGCGCGCGCTTTTTTGGCGGCCGGTTTTTTCGCCGCCGCTTTTTTGGCCGCTGGTTTTTTCGCCGCGGCTTTGCCGGCGCCCGAGCGGGGCGCCTCGGGGTCCGGCGCGCCTTTCTCCTGCTCGGCGCTCATCAGCGGACCTTGCCCGAGCCCGCGTGGCCACGGAAGGTGCGCGTGGGAGCGAACTCGCCGAGCTTGTGTCCGACCATCGACTCGCTGACGAACACGGGGACGTGTTTCTTGCCGTCGTGCACGGCGATCGTGTGCCCGACCATCTCCGGGAAGATCGTCGACGCGCGCGACCACGTGCGCAGCATTTTTTTGTTGTTGGCGGCGTTCAGCGCTTCGATGCGGCTCATCAGGCGCTCTTCCACCCACGGGCCCTTCTTGCTGGAGCGGCTCATCTGTGCACCTCACCTTTCAGCCACGGGCCGTTCCTGCTCGATCTGCTCATCGCTGCTTGCCCTTTCCGCGCCGACGGCCGCGCACGATGTAGCGGTCGGAGGTCTTGTTCTGCTTGCGCGTGCGGTAGCCGAGCGTGGGCACGCCCCAGGGCGTCACCGGGTGGCGCCCGGCGGTCGTCGAGCCCTCGCCGCCGCCGTGGGGGTGGTCGACGGGGTTCATCGCCACGCCGCGCGTCTGCGGGCGCACGCCCATGTGCCGCTTGCGTCCGGCCTTGCCGATCTTGACGTTCTGGTGATCGGCGTTGCCGATCGTGCCGACGGTCGCGCGGCACTCGGCGCGGACCAGGCGCATCTCCCCGGAGGGCAGGCGCAGGGTGGCCATGTCGCCGTCCTTGGCCATCAGCTGGGCCGAGGCTCCGGCGGAGCGCGCCATCTGCCCGCCGCGACCGGGTGCGAGCTCGATGTTGTGGACGACGGTGCCGACGGGCATGCGCGCGAGCTCGAGGCAGTTGCCGACGGCGATGTCGGCTCCCTCACCGGAGGCGACCGTCATGCCCACGCTCAGCCGTTGCGGGGCGAGGATGTAGCGCTTCTCGCCGTCGAGGTAGTGGAGCAGGGCGATGTAGGCCGAGCGGTTGGGGTCGTACTCGATCGCCGCGACGCGCGCCGGCACGCCGTCCTTGCGGCGCTTGAAGTCGACACGGCGGTAGGCGCGCTTGGCGCCGCCGCCGCGATGGCGCGCGGTCTTGCGTCCACGGGCGTTGCGCCCGCCGCTCTTGGAGAGCCCCTCGACGAGTGTCTTCTCGGGCCGGTCCTTGGTGATCTCGGCGAAGTCCGGGTAGGAGACGAAGCGCCGTCCGGGGCTCGTGGGCCTTGGCTTGCGAATCGGCATCGGCTATGACTCCAGCGCCGCGAGGCCCTGGAAGATCGGAATCGACTCGCCCGGGCGCACCTGCACGATCGCCTTCTTCCACACGCGGGTGCGTCCCTTGGTGTTGCCGCGGCGCTTGGGCTTGGACTTGACGCTGAGCGTGCGCACCTCGACGACGTGGACGTCGAAGAGCGCCTCGACGGCCTGGCGGATCTGTGTCTTGTGGGCGTCGCTGTGGACGCGGAAGGTGTAGCGGTCGGCGGCGGAGAGGACGTAGCTCTTCTCCGAAACGACCGGGCGGATGATCACCTGCGTGTGTTCCATCAGGCGTCCTGCTCCCCCGCGCGCGGCTTGCCGGTGCGGGCGGTCAGCGCATCGAGCGCCTGCTCGGAGACGAGCAGGCGGGCCGAGCCGAGCAGGTCGGTGACACCGACGGCCTCGGGTGTGAGGACCGCGACGCGGTCGAGGTTGCGGAAGGACAGGGCCGCGTCTGACTGCTCGGGAGCGAGCACCACGAGCGTCGTCGGGCGCTTTCCCGTCGAGGTGTCCCAGCCGTCGAGCAGGTCGAGCGCCTGACGTGTCTTGGGGGCCGTGAAGGCGGAGGAGTCGAGGATCGCGATCGAGCCGCGCTGAGCGTGCAGGGACAGGCCGCTGCGCAGCGCCGCGCGCTGCTCCTTGCGGTTGACCTTGAAGGTGTAGGAGCGGGGTTTGGGGCCGAACACGGTGCCGCCGCCGGTCCAGATCGGCGAGCGGCTGGAGCCGGCCCGCGCACGCCCGGTGCCCTTCTGGCGCCATGGCTTTGCGCCACCGCCGGAGACCATCCCGCGAGTTTTCGTCGCCGCGGTGCCGCGCCGGCGGGCGGCCTGCTCGGCGCGCACGCTCTGGTGCACGAGCGGCTCGGAGAAGCGGGCGCCGAAGGCGCCGTCCGCGAGCTTGACCTTCTTGGCGGCACCGGAGGAGCCGATGACGGGTGCGTCAGGCATCGCTGCGGACCTCCACGATCGAGCCGGACGGGCCGGGGACGGAGCCGCGGACGAGCAGCAGGTTGCGCTCGGCCTGGACGTCGATCACCTCGAGTCCCTTCTGGGTGGTGCGCTTGTTGCCCATCTGGCCCGGGCCGCGGATCCCCTTGAAGACGCGCGAGGGCGTCGCCGAGGCGCCGATCGATCCGGGCGCGCGCACGTTGTGCGAGCCGTGGGACTTGGGGCCGCTGGCGAAGTTGTGGCGCTTGATCGTGCCCTGGAAGCCCTTGCCCTTGGAGGTCCCGGAGATCTTCACGCGCGCGCCGACCGCGAATGCTGCGACGGTGACGGTCTCCCCGACCTGCAGCTCGCCGGCCTCGTCGCGGAACTCAGCGAGCGTGCGCATCGGCGGTGCATCGGCCTTCTTCAGATGTCCGAGCTCGGGCTTTGAGAGGTGCTTCTCCTTCGTCAGCCCGAAGGCGAGCTGGACGGCTTCGTAGCCATCGCGCTCGGCCGTGCGGATCGCCGTCACCGGACATGGGCCGGCCTCGAGCACGGTCACGCGCGCGAGCCTCCCGTCCTGCTGGAAGACCTGGGTCATGCCGAGCTTCTTGGCGAGGATCGCGGGCATCGGCTCAGGTGGCGAGGCGGATCTCGATGTCGACGCCGGCGGGCAGGTGGTCGAGGCGCTGAAGCGAGTCGACGGTCTTCGGCGTCGGCTGGTGAATGTCGATCAGGCGCTTGTGCGTGCGGATCTCGAAGTGCTCGCGCGAGTCCTTGTCCTTGAAGGGAGAGCGGATCACGCAGTAGACGTTCTTCTCGGTTGGCAGCGGGACGGGCCCGGACACGCTCGCGCCGGTGCGCGTGGCCGTCTCGACGATCTCCTTGGCGGCCGACTCGATCGCGGAGGTGTCATATGCCTTCAGGCGGATGCGGATCTTGTTTTGGTTGGCGGCTGCCATGGGTTCTCTCTCGCGTCTTCGTTTCTCAAGTTGGTCTGTGTGCTGGGTGCGGTCCGCCGGCGGGAGAGCCCCCGCCCCGTGCTCCACCGTCCGGGCGGCCCGGGCGGTGACGGGGCGGTTCCCATACCCACACCACGGTGGTGCGGGCTGTGTTAGTCGTATCGGGCTGCCAATGCGCGCGTCACCTCCGAGCTTCCGGAGGGCGCGCGGGTGCTACTGAATGATCTCCGTGACCACGCCCGAACCGACCGTGCGGCCACCCTCGCGGATGGCGAAACGCAGGCCCTGGTCCATGGCGATCGGCTGGATCAGCTCGATCTCCATCTGGACGTTGTCGCCGGGCATGACCATCTCGACGCCCTCGGGCAGCTTGGCCACGCCGGTGACGTCTGTCGTGCGGAAGTAGAACTGAGGCCGGTAGCCAGTGAAGAAGGGGGTGTGACGTCCACCCTCCTCCTTCTTGAGCACGTAGACCTCGGCCTTGTACTTGGTGTGCGGCGTGATCGAGCCGGGCTTGCAGAGCACCTGGCCGCGCTCGATCTCCTCGCGCTTGGTGCCGCGCAGCAGGCAGCCGACGTTGTCGCCCGCCTGGCCCTGGTCGAGGATCTTGCGGAACATCTCGACGCCCGTGACGACCGTGCTGGTGGTGTCGTGGACGCCGACGATCTCGACCGTGTCGCCGGTGTTGACGATGCCCTGCTCGACACGTCCGGTCGCGACGGTGCCGCGGCCGGTGATCGAGAAGACGTCCTCGACCGGCATCAGGAAGGGCTTGTCGAGCTCGCGAACGGGCTCGGGGATGTAGGTGTCGAGCGCGGCGGCGAGCTCGAGGATCTTCTCCTTGTAGGCCTCATCGCCTTCGAGCGCCTTCAGCGCCGAGCCGACGATGAAGGGAACGTCGTCGCCGGGGAAGTCATATTCGCTGAGCAGCTCGCGCACCTCGACCTCGACGAGCTCGAGCAGCTCCTCGTCGTCGACCATGTCGGCCTTGTTGAGGAACACGACGATGTAGGGAACGCCGACCTGGCGGGCCAGCAGGATGTGCTCGCGCGTCTGCGGCATCGGGCCGTCGGCGGCTGAGACGACGAGGATCGCACCGTCCATCTGTGCAGCGCCCGTGATCATGTTCTTGACGTAGTCGGCGTGACCGGGGCAGTCCACGTGCGCGTAGTGACGGTTCTCCGTCTGGTACTCGACGTGGGAGGTGGCGATCGTGATCCCGCGTTCCTTCTCCTCGGGCGCGTTGTCGATCTCCGCG
>DASYFR010000010.1:0-35169 GCA_036498325.1 Solirubrobacteraceae bacterium | reverse complement strand
CGAAGGCGTAGGGGTTGAGGAACTGCCGCCTCCAGAAATACCTGCGCTCCTCGGCGGTCATGCTCGCCATCTCGCTGACCTCCCCCCAGCTCGATCTGATCGATTCGACCTGAGCATCGATGATCTGCCGGGCCTCCGCGGGTGACAGCAGAT
This sequence comes from Solirubrobacteraceae bacterium, assembly GCA_036498325.1. Classification (GTDB taxonomy): domain Bacteria; phylum Actinomycetota; class Thermoleophilia; order Solirubrobacterales; family Solirubrobacteraceae; genus Palsa-744. The sequence continues at coordinate 35,016 of DASYFR010000010.1, read as the reverse complement.
ACTGCCGGGATGCCTCGACGCAGCCCGCCAAGCGGCTGAGCCGGAAGCCATCGGCGCCGATGTCCATCGCTTGGGCCGCCTCGCCGCCGGCGCGGGGCTGTGGGCAGATGTCGAAGGCTGGGGTCAAAGTGAGCCGTTTACCGTCCCAGAACGCCGCATGGTTACGTGCATGGTCGTCGGTGTTCCCGACGAGGATGTTGAACACGATGCGGGCAAACAGCTCGACCACGGCTGCGCGTCCGCCCTCGAACTCCTGCCGGATCATCGCGGCGAGATCGGCGTAGCTGGCGCCTCGCCAGGGTGTCTCTCCCAGCCCGAGGATTGTGGCCGCCGAGATCACACCCAGCCGCTCCTCGGTCCCCGCCGGACGGTCGAATCGCTCCACGAGCAGGATGTCCTTCCCCAGCGCACGACGAAGCTGCACCGGTGCGACCGCGAGCCCGGCACGCCTCGCCAGCTCCATTGCCGCGAACTCGCCCTTCACGACCGCGTACTGGTCGGTGGTCGAGGAGAACTTCGCGATGAGCTTTCGCCCACCGTCCTGCAAGAGGGCCTTTGGACGCGCGCCGCCGACCGAGCTCCCGTGTAGCAACGCCTCGTCCAGCGCGGCTGAGAACGGGATGCCCGCCTCGAGGCGCTGCGCGGCGCTCATGAGCTCCTCGAGCGAGGCGCTGCTCTCGCGGCTTACGTACTCAGTGGCGGAGCTCTGGAAGTCGAGCCAGCCGATCCTGTCCGAGCCGGATTCCAGCAGGAAGGTCAGGATCCCCGGGTCGCGGGCGTCCTCATCGGCATTCCTGCGTCGCATGATCACGCGACGCCCCCAAGCATCGGGAGCGCTGTCGAGGATGCAGCCGGCCACGCGAGCTCCGCTCGGTGGCCCGATCGAGCCTCGGCGAAGCGGCAGCTCCGGCAAGTAGAGCGAGATTGCCTCGGGGTTGCCGAGGTAGCTCAGCCCGTAGTTGAAGTTGGCGATATCGCCAATGGCCTCGACTCGCCCGGCAACGACCGGACGGGATGCTCGTGGTAGCCAGATCCACACATATGCCTCAGTCGGATCAGAAGTCATCCTCGATCCCATCCCGCGGCGCGCGCACGCGCTGGGGAAGGACCGCGACGCGGCTGCGCGTGCGATCCAGATCCAATGCCAGGCGCGCGTGATCCTCGTAGAACAGAGGCACTCCGACAAGTGTCGCCACCTCGAATGCCACGCCCAGGCTCACCGTCGGATCGCCCCGTTCGACCTTGCGCAGGGTTGGTTGAGTGATCCCAGACCGCTCAGCGAGCTCGCGTGCAGACCAGCGTCGTTCGCGCCTGGCGAGGGCGACTTGGGCGCCGAGTAGCTGTGCTGCCTCGATGGTCTCCCGCGAGTGCAGGCGCTTGGACATAGAAGAATCTTAGCATTTTAGTCCTTATAAGAAAGTATAATCACATCACGACGCAGTCCAAGGAGGTCTCGGGGCAAGGGCTACATCTCGCCGTACATGGTCACCGACCAGGACCGTATGGAGGCGACCCTGGAGGACCCCTACATCCTGATCGCCAACTCGAAGATCGGCTCGGTGCGCGACGTGCTGCCGGTGCTCGAGGCAGTGATCCAGTCGGGCAAGCCGATCCTGATCATCGCCGAGGACGTCGAGGGCGAGTCGCTCGCGACGCTGGTCGTCAACAAGCTCCGTGGCACGTTCACGGGTGTGGCCGTCAAGGCTCCGGGCTTCGGGGACCGCCGCAAGCGGATGCTCGAGGACATCGCGATCCTGACGAACGCCGAGGTGATCACCGAGGAGATGGGCCTGAAGCTGGAGAACACCCAGCTCACCCAGCTCGGACGCGCACGCCGCGTCGTCGTCGCCAAGGACACGACGACGATCGTCGACGGCGCGGGCGACACGGCCGCGATCAAGGGCCGCATCAACCAGATCAAAGCCGAAATCGAGAACACCGACTCCGACTTCGACCGTGAGAAGCTCCAGGAGCGCCTGGCGAAGCTCTCGGGCGGTGTCGCGGTGGTCAAGGTCGGAGCTGCGACCGAGACGGAGATGAAGGAGAAGAAGCACCGTGTCGAGGACGCGCTGCAGGCAACCCGGGCGGCCCTCGAGGAGGGCATCGTTCCGGGCGGCGGCGTCGCCCTGCTGCAGGCCTCCGCGGCCATCAGCATCGGCGACAACGGCGCTTCGGCCGACGGCTCCGACGATGAGCGCACGGGTGCGCGCATCGTGCTCCGCGCGCTCGAGGAGCCGCTCCGTCAGCTCGCCGAGAACGCGGGCCTGGAGGGTTCGGTCGTCGTCAACGACGTGCGCAAGGCCAAGAAAGGCCAGGGCCTGAACGCGTCGAGCAACGAGATCGTCGATCTCGTCGCGGCCGGCATCATCGACCCGGCGATGGTCACGCGCTCTGCGCTGCAGAACGCGGCCTCGATCGCCAAGAACATCCTCACCACCGAGGCGATCGTCGCCGAGGTGCCCGAGAAGGAAGCTGCCGGCGGCGCCGGTGGCGGCATGCCGGACATGTCCGGCATGATGTAGCAGGCGGCAGAATTCGCCGATGGATGCAGCGAGGGCCCGGCAGGATGCCGGGCCCTCGCCCTTTCAGGCGACGTCGCCCGGGGTCTTTCGAGGTGGCTTCGCCGTGAGCGTCGCCCCGCGCGCAGTAGCAGACAACTGTCTGTAGCGACTCTTGTCCGAGGTCGCGATAGTCGCCGCATGCGCGAGCGCGACGTCTTCGCAGCCAACGTCAGGCGACTGCGCGAGGAGCGCGGCTGGACGCAGGAAGAGCTCGCAGATGCGGCCGACCTGCACCTCGATCACGTGGGAAAGATCGAGAACTGCCGGCGCGAGCCGAAGGTACGCACGATCTCCAAGCTCGCGAAGAGCTTTGGCGTGACGGCCGGCCCGCTGTTCGAGGGCATCGACGCCGACTGAGCGCGGCCCCTCATTCGACCTCCGCCACCGTCCGTGGACCCGCGCCGATGTACTTGGCGGTCGGGCGGATCAGCTTCGCCTCGCGCTTCTGCTCGAGGATGTGCGCCGACCAGCCGGCCACGCGTGCGCACGTGAACATGGGCGTGAAGAGATCCGGCGGCACTTCCGCCAGGTCGAGGATGACGGCCGACCAGAACTCGACATTGGTAGCCAGCACACGGTCGGGCCGGCGTGCGTGGAGCTCGGCGAGCGCAGCCTTCTCCAGCGCCTCCGCCGCCTCGAACCGGCGCGAGCCGAGTTCGCGGGCCGTCCGGCGCAGCACCCGCGCGCGCGGGTCTTCCGCGCGGTAGATGCGGTGGCCGAAGCCCATCAGGCGCTCGCCGCGGTCGAGCGCGTCGGAGACCCACTGCTCGGCGTTGCCCGAGGCTTCGACTTCCTCGAGCATCTTCAGCACGCGCGATGGCGCGCCGCCGTGCAGCGGACCCGACAGCGCCCCGACGGCGGCGGAGAGCGCCGCCGCGCAGTCAGCTCCGGTCGAGGCGACGACACGGGCGGTGAAGGTCGAGGCGTTCATGCCGTGCTCGGCGGCGGAGACCCAGTAGGCGTCGATCGCCTTGACGTGGTCGGGGTTGGCCTCGCCGCGCCAGCGGATCAGGAAGCGCTCGGGGATCGTCTGACCCTCGTCGATCTCGCTCTGCGGGACCGGCGGCTGGCCCGCTTCGCGGGCGGACTGGGCGACGAACGAGAGCGCCATCACTGACGCACGCGCGAGGTTGTCACGGGCCTCCTCGTCGGTGATGTCGATCAGCTGTCCAAAGCCCCACTCGGGAGCGAGCATCGCCAGCGCGGACTGCACGTCGACGCGGTGATCGCCCGAGCGCACCGTCAGCGCATGCGGTTCCGCCGGTGGCAGACCCGGTTTCAGGTGTCCGTCGACCAGCAGGCCCCACACCTGCTCGTAGGGGACGACGCCGACGAGGTTCTCGATATCGACGCCGCGGTAGCGCAGCGCGCCACCCTCTTTGTCGGGCTCTGCGATCTCCGTGGCGAAGGCGACGACGCCTTCCAGGCCCGACTGGACCTCTGGTGCTGACTGAACCGCGCTCATGGCACTCGCTTTCTGAGCTGGATGCTTGACGGGGGGAGCTGCCTTGTGGGCAGGCCCACATCGTCGCAGGAATGCGCGCACGAGTAGGCTGAGGAGCATGCCCGACAGCGAGTTGATGTTCCGGTCCGCCATCGAGCTCGCCGCGATGGTCCGCTCGGGCGAGGTCTCCTCACGCGAGCTCGTCGAGCTCTCGTTGCAGCGGATCGAGGAGCTGAACCCGGCGCTGAACGCCTTCGTCGAGATCGACGCCGAGCGCGCCCTGGCGACCGCGGCGGCGATCGGCCCGGGGGACGAGCGGCCCTTCGCCGGTGTGCCGACGGCGATCAAGAACAACCGGCCCGTCGAGAATCTGCGCCTCACCTACGGCTGCCCGCTGATGGCCGACCACGTCTGCGGCTACGACCACAACGTGACCCGCCGGCTGCGGGAGGCGGGCTTCGTCATCGTCGGCACGACGACGCTGCCCGAGTACGGGATCCTGCCCGTCAGCGAGGCGCAGCTGTTCGGCCCCACCCGCAACCCCTGGGACCTCGAGCGCACGCCCGGTGGCTCCTCCGGCGGCGCGGCGGCGGCGGTCGCCAGCGGCATGCTCCCGATCGCGCACGGCAACGACGGCGGCGGCTCCCTGCGCATCCCCGCAGCCTGCTGCGGCCTCGTCGGCCTGAAGCCGTCGCGCGGGCGGATATCGCCCGCCCCCGAGCTCGGCGACTCCTCGCTCGGCATCGACGGCATGCTCACGCGCGGCGTCGCGGACACCGCCGCGCTGCTCGACGTGCTCGCCGGCTACGAGCCGGGCGACGCGACCTGGGCGCCCGCGCCCGCACAGCCCTTCGCGCAGAGCGCCGCCGTCGAGCCGCGCAGCCTGCGGATCGCCTGCACCCTCACGCCGCCGATTCCCGGGACGCCCGTCGATCCGCTCTGTGCGCGTGCCGTCGAGGACGCCGCCGAGCTGCTGCGCTCACTCGGCCACGAGGTCGAGGAGGTCGAGCCGCCGTGGCAGGAGCCCGCCCTGCAGGAGCTGTTCGGCGCCGTCTTCTCCAACCACATCGCGCTTTCGATCGCCTACTCGGGGATCATCGCCGGGCGCACGCCGACGGCAGAGGACATGGAGCCGATGAGCTGGGCGATCTTCTCGATGATCGGAAAACTGAACGCGATCGAAGGCATGGGCGCCGGCGTCCAGCTGCAGGCGTTCGCCCGCCGTCTCGTCTCCTTCCTGCTCCCCTATGACGCCCTGCTCACGCCCGCCCTGGCCGAGCGCCCGCTGCCGATCGGCACGCTCGACACCGCCGCTCCCGATCCGCTGGCCACATTCAGCCGCTCGGGCGTGTTCACGCCGTTCACGCCGATCTTCAACGCCTCCGGTCAGCCCGGGATCTCGATCCCGCTGTTCGAGGGCGACGATGGCCTGCCGCTCGCCGTCCAGCTCGTCGGGCGCCCCGCCGGCGAGGGCGCGCTGCTTGCGCTCGCGGCGCAGCTGGAAGCCGCGCGGCCGTGGGCTGAGCGCCGCCCCGCGCTCGCAGCCGGCGTCCGCAGCTAGCGCGTCCCCAGCACCGCCGCCATCGGCTGCGGAGCGACTCCGAGCGCCTCTGCGTCTGCGCTGCCGCGGGCCGATGTCATCGTCACCTCCATCAGCTCGGCCTCGTCCCAGGTCGCGAAGGCGTTCGCGCCGGCGAGCCGCTCGAGCAGGCGCAGTCCGCGCGAGACGATCGGCGTGGGGACGTTGACGAGCGGGCGCCTGCGCCCGAGCGAGCGCAGCACGAGCCGTACGATCTCGTTGTGGCTGAGCGTCTGCGGGCCGGCGAGCTCGATGCGCTCGTGCGGAGCCTCGCCGCCACTGCGCAGGTTCGCGATCACGCACTCCGCCACGTCCTCGGCCCAGATCGGCTGGAAGGCGGCTGCTCCGCGTCCGGACACGGGCATCACGGGGAGCAGTGCCAGGCGCTCGAGCAGCGTCAGCCAGGGGTCGCCGGGGGCGTAGATGATCGAGGGCGCGAACACCGTCGAGCGCAGCGAGGCCTCCTGCACGGCCTGCTCCGCCAGCGCCTTCGCGCGCAGGCAGCGCGTGCGGTGGTGAGGCGAGGCGCCGAGCGCGCTGAAGAACACGAACCGCTCGACGCCGCGGCGCTCGGCTGCCTGCACCATCCGCCATGTCGCGATCCCGTTGAGCTCCTCGATCGAGCCGCGGCGCTGGTCGCGGATCGCCGCCGCGAGGTGCACCACCGTCTGCACGCCGCGCAGCGCGTTGCGGAAGGACGGCGGGTCGGTGAGGTCGCCGAGGGCGATCTGGACGCGCACGCGCAGTGCTCCGAGCCGCCGCGGATCGCGCACCAGGCAGCGCACAGGGGTGCCTTCGGCGAGGAGTCTGCGCAGCACCGTCGAGCCCACCAGGCCGGTCGCGCCCGTCAACAGCAGCATGCTTCGTACAATATGCCTCTCCCCGCCTGACACCCCCAAAAGCGACCCAAAGAAAGAAGCGAATGGCCTACGTAATCGCCGAGCCGTGCATTGGCACCAAGGACAACTCCTGTGTCGAGGTCTGCCCCGTGGACTGCATCCACCCGACGCCCGACGAGCCCGGATACGACGCGGCCGAGATGCTCTACATCGACCCCGAGGAGTGCATCGACTGCGACGCCTGCGTCGAGGCCTGCCCGGTCGACGCCTGCTTCGCCGAGGACCAGCTCCCCGAGGAGTGGGGGAAGTACACGCAGATCAACGCCGACTACTTCGCCAACGCGAAGTAGTCCGGGTCGCGCACGTCGTAGATCGGGACGTCCGCGATCGCTGCGCGCAGCCGCGCGCACAGCTCACGCGAGTCGAAGCTGTGTGACTCCGGCGCCACCGGGTTGACCGTCAGCGCGAGCAGTTCGATCGGGCGCGCCACGGCCAGGACGATCCCCTGACGGCGGTACCAGTCGAGGCTCTTCTCGGCGAGGAACACGTGGGTGGCATCGGACACGACGACCGTTAGCCCCCACCCGCCGCCGCCGCCCTCGCCGCGGCCGGCTCCGCCGCCGCGCCGCTGCCGCGTGGCCGTCACGAGCTCGCGCAGGAAGCGGTCGGGCAGCGCGCCCGCGAGTATCAGCCAGCGGGCGTCGGGGTGCTCGTCGAGCAGCGCGCCGAGCTCGCGCGCGCTCGCGTTGAGGGCAAAGCGCGGTGGCAGCAGCGCCGGATCCCCCTGCTCGCCGATGAGCAGCGCGGCGCCGCCGTCGGCGGCCACGAGCGAGCGCAGGCGCGCTTCGTGCTCGGGCTCGGCGGTGAGCGGCGACAGGCGCACGAGCTCGACCGCCTCGCGCGTCTGCGCCACGACCTCCTCGATGTCCTCGCTGAGGACCGCGCCCGTGGACATCACCAGGCCGTCGGCGACATTCGGCGAGGAGGCCGCGCGGCGATCGATGGCGCCGTCGATGAGGATCTGCTCGGCGCCGTGGGCGAGCATCGTGTCGGCGACGCTTCGCACCTGCGCCGCGCCGCTCGGCCCCGCGATCTCGATCGCACCGGCGCCGCGCAGGCGCGCGATCAGAACGCGCCCGAGCGGCGTGCGCACGTCGGTCTGCTCGAGCAGGTCGTGCGGCAGGCCGCTCGCGCGCAGCAGCGCATCGGTCGTCGCCACCAGGCTGCCGCCCCACAGCAGCACAGCCGGCTTGGCGATGCGGGCGTCGATCACGTCGTGCTCCTCGCCGTCGCGCCCGACCGACGTGACGCCGACAGCGCGCCCGCAGGCCCGCAGCTCGCGCAGCAGCGTCGCCAGTGCTTCGGTCTTGCCCGTGTTCTTGGCGAGGCCGACAAGCGCCAGGCGCGTGGCGGAGGCCGTCAGATCGCTCAGCAGCACCGGCGCTCAGGCGGCCGACACGCGCGCCGCCAGCTCGCGCACGATGAACGTGGCGAGGTGCTGGGGTTCGGTGCCTTTGGAGAAGCCCGCGTCGTAGCCGAGCTCCTTGGCGAGCTCGTTGGAGACGCGCGGGCCGCCGCAGGCAAGGATCATCTGGGCGCGCCTGCCCTCCGCCTCGACCATCTCGACGAGCTCGGTCAGGTTGTGCACGTGCAGGTTCTGCTGGGTGACCGTCTGGGAGACGAGGATCGCGTCGGCGTTCACCTCGATCGCCTTCGCCAGCAGCACGCTGTTGGGCACCTGGCTGCCGAGGTTGTGGGTCTCGAACGCACGGTAGCCCTCGAGGCCGTGGTGGCCGTGGTAGCCCTTCAGGTTGAGCATCGCGTCGATCCCCACGCTGTGCGTGTCCGAGCCCGTGCTCGCACCGACGACGACGACCTTGCGCGCGAGATGCTCCTCGGCGAAGCGCTCGATCTCGTCCTCGCTCATGTACTCGATCTCGAAGCCCTCGCCCTGCAGCGCCGCGAAGTCGACGCTGTGCGTGCAGCGCCCGTACATGACGAAGTACGTGTAGCCCTCCGTCAGCTCCTCGAAGTGGACGACCTCCGGCTCCTCGAAGCCGATCCGCGCGGCCAGCTCCAACGCGGCCTTGCGCGCCGCCAGCGAGTAGGGCACGGGCAGCGTGAAGCTCATCTGCACGAGCCCGTCGCCGAGGTGATCGGCGTAGGGCCTGACGGCGGTGAGGTCGACCTCACGCATAGCTCGGCGCCTCCCCGGTGCTCGCCGGCTCGCGCATCAGCTCGACGACCGGGTTGAAGTAGCCTGGCTCCGTCTCGACGATGCCCTCGATCCCGCGGCCCTCGTCGAGCCTGCGGCTGACGTCGCCGAAGCGCGCCTGCTCGATCGCCTCGAACAGCCCCGTCTCGGCGATCTGCTCGAGCAGCGCGTGGGCCCCCGCGAGCACCTCCCGGGCGCGCGTCTGGATGATCCCGCCGCGCTTGAACTCGATCTCCTCGCCGAGGTCGCGGGCGGTGTTGAAGACGTAGTCGACGTTCTGCAGCCCGAGCACGCGGTCGTGGATGTGCGGGGTGAAGATGCCCTCGGTCGGCACGCCGATCGTCTGAATGCCCTGTCCGGTGGCGATCGTGACGAGGTTGAAGAGCGTGTCGGCGGCGTGCGTGCGGAACAGGTTGCCGTCCATGTGGCGGGTCGGCGGCATGTACTTGACGGGGCAGTCCGGGAACAGCTCGCGGGTGAGCTGCGCCTGCGCCCACTCGAACAGCAGCCCGTTGGTGACGGGGACGTCGATCTCGAAGGCGTCGCCGAGCGCGATCTGCGCGTCGGGCACGCCGGAGTCGCGCGCGAGCTGGTGGTTGATGAACTGCGAGGCCGTCACCGAGGGCGCGGCCGCGAGCGCGTCGGCGGTGCGCAGGTAGTTGTCCTCCCCGGTGTTGATGACGACGCCGAAGAACCCGTTGATCATGCGCGAGACGCGCTGGTCGATCAGGCCACGGACGATGTTGATGTCGCGGTAGAGGATCCCGTAGAGGGCGTCGTTGACCATGTTGTCAAAGCCCTCCCACGCCCCCATCGCGGCGATCTCCGACATGCACAGGCCCGAGCAGAAGCTCGACAGGCGCACGTAGCGCCCATGCTGCTCGGAGAACTCGTCCATCGCCTCGCGCATGATGCGGAAGTTGGCCTGCGTCGCGAAGGTGCCGCCGTAGCCCTCCGTCGTGGGACCGTAGGGCACGTAGTCGAGCAGGCTCTGAGCGGTCGAGCGGATCACCGCGACGATGTCGCCGCCGGCCTGGGCGACGGCCCGGGCGTGGACGACGTCCTCGTACACGTCGCCCGTCGCCGTCAGCACGTAGCGCAGCGGCGCCGCGGCCTCGCCGAGGCGCTCGCGCAGCTCGCGCCTAGCCGCGAAGCGCGCGGAGATCTCGCGCAGCCGCGCTGCGCACTCCTCGCTGATGCGCTCGCGGACGGCGGCCTCGTCGGCCTGATCGAGCGCCATCAGGTCGAGCTCGCCGGCGCTGAGCGCCTCGGCGATCTGCTGCGGCGAGCGGCCCGTCGCCAGCATCGCGTTGCCGAGCCAGTGGGCGACGCCACGGCCGAGGCCGCCGCCGTCGTGGACGTGGTCGACGATCACGTTCGGCAGCGGGACCTCCAGGCCGTCGGCGCCGTCAACGCCGAGCAGGCGCGTGACGCTGCGCTCGACCGACACGGTCGTGCGTCCGGAGGTGCGCTCGGCGACCTGCGCGGCGATCTGCTTGGCCGCCACGCGGCACGCCTGCACCACGCCCGTGTCGAGGTCCAGCTTGGAGCTCACGAGGGCTCCCGGAGGACCGACACGCGCGCCGAGCGCCACGCGCCCAGCGCCAGCCTCTTCGCCGCGCCGCTCACTGCAGGTCCCTGACGATCGGGAAGGGGATCACCTCGCGCAGCGTGTCGCGTTCGGTCAGGATCATCACGAGGCGGTCCACGCCCATGCCGCCGCCGGCCGTCGGCGAGTAGCCGTACTCGAGCGCGCGCGTGTACTCCTCGTCGTTGGGATGCGGCATGTCGCCATCGTCGACCGCGCGGCGCTTGCGCTGCTCGACGAAGCGCTCCCACTCGTCGACCGGGTCGTTGAGCTCGGTGTCGCCGCTGACGAGCTCGATGCCGCCGATCACCGAGTCGAAGTGCTCGGCGAGCTCCGGGTGGACGGAGTGGCGCTTGGTGATCGGGAAGGGCTCGAGCGGGAAGTCGAACACGTGGGTCGGCTGGTTGATCGTGTGCTCGATCTTCGACGAATAGATGTCGGCGACCACGTCGGCCCAGCTGGCGGCCTCGTCGAGCGGCTCGTCGAGCACCTCCGCGAGCTGCTCGCGCGTGGAGTCCATGAAATCGAGTCCGGTGCGCTCGAGGATCAGATCGCGCATCGTGATCCGCTGCCACGGCTTGGCGAGGTCGATCTCCTCGCCGTTGCGCCTGATCACGGTGCGCCCGAGCGCCGCCTGGGCGACATCGCGGAACATCTCTTCGGTGACGGTGGCGACGTCGTTGTAGTCGGAGTAGGCGCACATGAACTCGATGATCGTGAACTCGGGGCTGTGCTTGGGCGAGATGCCCTCGTTGCGGAACACCTTGCCCATGTCGTAGACGTTCTCCATGCCGCCCACGATGCAGCGGTTGAGGAACAGCTCGACGGAGATGCGCAAATAGAGGTCGCGGTCGAGCGCGTTGTGATGGGTGGTGAAGGGGCGCGAGCCGGCGCCGCCGGCGAGCGACTGCAGCGCGGGCGTTTCGACCTCGATGAAGTTGCGCGCGTTCAGCCACTTGCGGATCTCGAAGACGATCTTGTGGCGCGTGATGAACAGCTCACGCGTGTCCTCGTTGGCGAGCAGGTCGAGCTCGCGGTAGCGATAGCGGGTTCCCGTGTCGCCGAGGCCGTGATGCTTGTCGGGGGGCGGACGCAGGGCCTTGGTGAGGAGCGTGCACTCACGCACGCCGAGCGCGAGCTGTCCGCGCTGGGTCACATAGACGCAGCCGCGGATGCGCACGATGTCGCCGATGTCGAGCGCGAGAACGCGGTCGTATGTCTCCTGCCCGAGCGCCTCGACGCGAACGACAGCCTGGATCGAGCCCGACAGGTCGCGGATGTCGAGGAAGGCCGTCTTGCCGTGCCCGCGGCGGGAGATCAGGCGCCCGGCGATCTCGTAGTCGAGCTCGGGGTGCTCGCCCGCCTCCAGCGCACCCGCGTCGTGCGCCTCCAGCACGGCGGCGATGCGGGTGCGGCTGTTCCACAGCGTGACGGGCGGGTAGGGGTCTATCCCCTGCGCGCGCAGGCGCTCCATCTTCGCGCGACGTTCGTCGAATTCAACGACGGCCGAGCCGTCGCCGTCACCGTCCTCGCCCCCCGCCGGGGGGCGCTCGTCCTGCTCCTGGGGCTGCTGATCTCGTACTGGCATCTCGAAGACGATCCTCTCAGTTGACGGGCGCTTGTCAAGCGCGCCGGGGTGCCGGGCGAGCCCGCGCAGGGCCCGCTTGCGCAGGGCCTGGCGGCCCGCGGCGGGGGAGGGCATGTCGCGTCTCGCGTGAGGCCCGCTCAGGCCATCGGCAGCGACATGCCCACGGGTTTGCGGCTCGCGGGCGGCTCGTCGGCGCCGAGCGACCCGGCGCCGACCTCGACGAGCGGGAGCAGCGGCAGCTCGACGGGGCTGATCGCGATCAGCCCGCGCGCGATCTGGCGAATCGCCTGCGCGGCCGGGTCGTCGGGGTCCTCGATCACGAGCGGGGTGCCGCTGTCGGACTGCGCGCGCAGCGGCATCGTCAGCGGCACCCTGCCGAGCAGCGGCACGTCGAGCTCCTCTGCGAGCTCGCTCCCGCCGCCCTCGCCGAAGATCGCGAAGCGCTCGCCGGAGGGGGTCGTGAAGGAGGACATGTTCTCGATCACGCCGGCGATCTCCAGGTCAACCTTGTCGGCCATGTGGGCGGAGCGACGGGCGACCTTCTGCGCGGTCTGCTGGGGCGTCGTGACGATCACGAACCTGGCCTGCGGCAGCAGCTGGGCGAGCGTCATCGAGACGTCGCCCGTGCCCGGAGGCAGATCCACGAGCAGGTAGTCCAGCGCGCCCCAATCGACGTCCTGCAGGAACTGCGTGAGCGCCTTGTGCAGCATCGGTCCGCGCCACACGACGGCGGCGTCCTCCTCGACGAAGAAGCCGATCGACATCACCTTCACGCCGTGGGCGTCCAGCGGGATGATCTTGCGCTCGGCCGAGACGGGCGGGCGCGTGGCGCCGAGTCCGTACATGCGCGGGATCGAGTAGCCCCACACGTCGGCGTCGAGCACGCCGACACGCTTGCCCTGCGCGCTCAGCGCCGCGGCCAGGTTGGCCGTCAGCGTGGACTTGCCGACGCCGCCCTTGCCGGACCCCACGCAGATCACGTTGCCGACCTGCGCAAGTGCGCCCTGGGGCAGGCTGGCGCGACCGAGCTTCTGCTGCAGAGCGGCCTTCTGGGTATCGGACAGGACGTCGAAGTAGACGTTCACGTGCGTGACGCCCTCGAGCGCCGCGACCGCCTCCGCGACAGCCGTCTGGAAATGGCCCTTGATCGGGCAGCCGGGCGTTGTCAGCGACACCGTCACATCGACCACGCCATTGGCGCTCGCGTCGATCGAGCGCACCATGTCGAGCTCGACGATCGAGCGGTGCAGCTCGGGGTCGATCACGACCTCCAGCGCCCTGAGGATCTCCTCGCGATTGGTCACCGGCTCATTGTAGGAGGCTGCCGCGGCCGCATGCGGCCCCGGCCCGACCCGCACATGTGCGGGCCGGCGCACGCGGCACATGTGCCGCGTGCCGATCGGCGCATGCGCCGATCGAGGAGGAAAAAAAATGACCCGCGGACGGTGGGGGCCGCCCGCGGGTCGAGGGAGGAGAGGGTGCTACCACTGCCGGCGGGATATGAGGCCGGCAGACTTTCCCGATCCGGCCTCTCCGAGCCGGGCGGGGGAAGGGTCGATCAGACCAGGCTGAGGACACGCTCCTGCAGCTTGGTGGCCAGCTCGGGCACGCGCCCGGCGATGTCGCTGCCGTTCTTGGCAAACGCCTCGCTGCGGTCCTCGAGATCGTTGACGGTGCTCTCGAACGTGCGGCGGCGCTGGCGCAGTTCGCGCTCGACGCGCACGCGCGCTTTGCGAACCTCGCGCTCGAGGCGGTTGCGGGCCGTCGCGCCACGACGCTCGAACCTTTTCAGCTGCGCCTGTGTCTTCGAGGTCGACGAGTACGTGGAGATCGTGTCGCTGACCGAGTTGACGACCCGGTCGCGGGCGATCAGCGCGGCGCCGACGGGGATCAGCACGGCGCGCTCGGCGTAGTCGCCGACGACACCGGCCGTCTGGGCCGTGGCGGTCTCAGTCGAGCGTACGGCGGCCCCGGCCTGGTGCGCTGCGCGCGTGCGCGCGCCCTTGGCCGCGGAGGCTTTGGCCCGCGTGCTGGGACGAGCTTTCACGACGCGACGCGCTTTGACGGGTTTGCTCGCGCGCGCTTTCGCCGGTTTGCGGGCCGCTTTGGCGCGGGCTTTGGCTTTGGTGGATTTGGGTGAGGTGCTGGCGGTGGGCATATCTAAAGGGGTCTCCTCTGGGTTCCTCGCCGGCTGCGAGTGATGGGCATGTGTGTTCGAGGTTCCTTACCCGCTTTTCAGCGGATCGAACACCTGTTTGTAACCCAGGCGGGAAAGATCGTTACAGCTCGATCCTACCACCCTGTGAATACCCCGTTACCGCGCCACTTGCCCTCGTTCAGCTTGTAACAGGAGGAACATGCGTTCGTCCGCTGCCCGGCGGCGGAAGCTCGCCGCGGACGCGCATCCGCGCCAGCCACTGCGCGGGCTGCTCGAGCTCCTCGGCGCTCGGCAGCGAGTCGGGCGCGCGCCAGGCCAGCGCGAGCGCCTGCGGTCCGCCGTCATCGACGACGGCGTCGCAGAAGCGCCTGCCGATCTCGTACTGGCGCATCTTCAGCTCCAGGCCGAGCAGGCGCTCGAGCACTCGCCAGGGCAGGCCGCGGTTCTCGCGCCGGCGGTTCATCGCGGCGCGCAGTCGCGGCAGCGACGGCAGCATCTCGGCGCCGATCACGTCCATCGTGTGCTCGGCGTGCCCCTCAATCAGAGACATCGCCGCCTGCATCCGCTCCACCAGCCGCCAGCGGTCCTCGCCGAGCGTCAGCCGCAGCAGCTGTCCGGCACGCGCGCGCTCGATCATCTCGCGCAGCTCGCCGGCCCCCGGCATCTTCGGCAGGCGCGCGCTCAGCGACGGCTTGCCGATGACGCTCACCTGCAGGCCGTCGATCAGCTCTTTGAGCATCCCGCCCATGTAGCCGCGCAGCCAGGGGGCGCCGGAGAACTGCACAGCGTGGGTGATCTCGTGGATCGTCACCCACAACACCAGCTCGTCGCGGTCGAGCTGCAGGTTGCGTGCGGCCTGGGCGAGGTTCGGCCCGAGCAGCAGCAGGCGCGGCGCGACCGACTCGTCGAGCAGCGCGAGGTCGTACTGCCCGAGCACGCGCTGGGAGAGCATGCCCGTCAGCGCCCCCACCTGCGCCCCCAGCATCAGCCCCGAGGCCATCCGCAGCGGCCCGGCGAGCGGGCCCTTGTCCTGGCTCATGCGCTCGGTCACGGGCGCGAGCAGCGGGCGCATCGTGCGCAGGTTGGCCGCGATCCAGGCCGAGCGGTCGACGACCTCCAGCGGCGGTAGCCGGTCGGGCAGGGGCAGGCCGCTGTAGGCGCCGACGCGCGCGGCGAAGTCGAGCGCGAGCGGCTCGATGCTCGCCGCGCTGACGCCACCGAACGGCGGCGCGCCGGCGATCAGCTCTCCGACGCGCTGGGCTGTTCGCCAATCGACTACGTCCACTGCGAAGAGCGTAGCCCTCAGGCGGCCCGGTCCCCGCCCCAGCCTCTCCATGCAGGCGTATCCTTGGCCTGTGAGGAGCTCCAAGATCGCGCCAGCGCCGCCGCAGGCCATGCCGCGAGAGGAGCCCCCCGCGGCAGAGGAGCCCGCCGGACGCTTCCTCAAGCGGGCCGAGGTGCGCGACGCGCTCGCGTGGATGCGGCTGCTGATCGATCCGACCGACGCGGCCGCCGTCGTGCGCGCGCTCGCGCGCCCGCCGATCGAGCTGCGCCAGGTCGACCTCGCGCGCGTGATCCAGGTGGCGCGGCGGCGCAAGCTCGATCTCGTGCTCGGCCTGGCAGCCGCGATCGAGTCGCCGCAGGTGCCCCCTGAGGCGCGCGAACGCATCCAGCGCTTCCTCGAGCTGCATCGCAGCGCCGCCGCGGAGCTCGACACGGTCGAGCCCGACCTGTTCCTCGAACGCCTGATCGAGCGCCTCGGCGTGCGTGGCCGGCCGCTGCTCGCGCCCGACGACGCGGCCGAGCAGCAGGCGAGCCTCGCGCGCCTGCGCGCACTGGCCGTCGAGTTCGTCGCGGCCAACCCGCGCTCGAGCACGCGCGACCTCGCCCGCCATCTCGCGACCGTCCTGCCCGAGGGCCACGCCGACGGTCGGGGTGAGGAGGAGCCCGCGCTGCAGACGCCCGAGGACCGGCTCGAGAGCACGCTGCGGCTGCTGCGCGAGGAGGTGCTCGACAGCGTCGCGCGAATCGGCGGGCGCCTCGGCGAGCTGCGGCTGGACACAGACCTGGACATCTCCCACGGCGTCGTGCGCTACCTCGAGCTGCTCAAGCTCTCCGCCCTCTTGCAGCGCCCCGAGGGCCAGGGCCTCGCGGAGGCGCTCGCGGACATCAACGCGCGCCTGCTCGCGGCGACCACGGCGCTGCAGCGCGAGATCTTCCTGACCTCCACGCTCGACGACGCGCTGCTCGACGGCGACGAGCGCGCCCGCGCGCACGCGCTGCTCCCGCGCGAGGAGCACTCGCTCGGGCCGTTCCTGCCGCGCAAGGGCATCGGCCTGGCGCTGTCCGCGTCCGACATCCAGACCTACCGCAGCTGTCCGCTGCGCTACAAGTTCGCGCGTGTCCTGCGCATCCCGACCGAGCAGACGGTCCACCAGCGCTTCGGGATCGTCGTGCACCAGGTGCTCGAGCGCTACCACTCCGAGGATGGCCACAGCCTCGCGCAGATGCTCGAGCTGCTCGAGGCCGTCTGGCGGCGCAGCGCGCTCGGGGAAAGCCCCGCTGAGCTGGAGCTGATGGACAAGGCGCGCGCTGCGCTGCGCAGCTACCACGCGCGCCTGGACGCGCAGGGCTCAGAGCCGGCGTGGTTCGAGCGCGCCTTCGCGTTCCGCCTCGGCCCCCACCACCTGCGCGGGCGCGTCGACCGCGTCGACCGCCTCCCCGCCGGGGAAGATGCGGAGTACGAGCTGATCGACTACAAGACCTCGCGCCCGAAGACCGCTGAGCAGCTCGCCGACGACATCCAGCTCTCGCTCTATGCGCTCGCCGCCCGCGAGGCCTGGCAGCTCGACTCCTCGCGCCAGGCCTACTACTACGTGCTCGACGACGTCAAGGTCCCGGTCCCGCGCGAGCAGCACGACATGGACGCCGTCACCGGCATCGTGCTCGAGGTCGGCGAGGGCATCCTCGCCCAGGCTTTCGAGCCGACTCCCTCGCGTGCCGCCTGCTCGATCTGCGACTACCGCATCGTCTGCCCGGCAGCGGAGATCTAGGGACTCGGCGAGCTACCTGCTCTCGCGACCTCGCTGGCGCAGGAAGCGCTGGAATTCGCGCGCCAGCGCCTCGCCCGAGGGAACGTCGTCTGGCAGCGTCTGCTCCTCGCTGTCGGCGGCCTGCTCGAGACGTTCGACGAACGCCTGGATGTCCGGGTCGCTCTGCACCGCGAGGCCGACCTGGCGCTCGTAGTCGGCGGCCGCGGACTCGAGCTCGGAGAGGTCCACGGAGACGCCGATCAGGCCTTCGACCTTGCGCAGCAGGGCGAGCGCGGCCTTGGGGTTCGTCGCCGCCGCCACGTAGTGGGGGACCGCCGCCCACAGACTCGCCGTCGGCAGCCCGGCGTCGGCGCAGGCCGTGTGCAGCACGCCGACGATCCCCGTCGGGCCCTCATACGCCGATGGCGTCAGCCCGAGGCGCTCGAGCATCGCCGCGTCGGAGGCGTGGCCGCTCATCGCGACCGGGCGCGTGTGCGGCACATCGCCGAGCAGTGCCCCCAGCGAGACCACGACCTGCACGCCGAGCGCCTCGGCGAGGTCGACGATGTGCGAGCCGAACGCGCGCCAGCGCATCGACGGCTCGATCCCCTGCACGAGCACCAGGTCGCGAGGCGCGCGAGGCGCGCACGCCTCGAAGATCTCGACCGTCGGCCAGGAGATCTCGCGCTGCTCGTTCTCGCCGAAGCGGATGCACGGTCGGTTGCTCTGGAAGTCGTAGAACTCCTCCGAGTCGATGCGCGCGAAGCGCCGCGCGTTCAGCGCCGAGGCGAGGAACGAGACGGCACTGGAGGCCGCGTCACCGGCGTCGTTCCAGCCCTGAAACGCGCAGACCATCGCCGGGGCCCTGAGGCCATCAGGACGGCGATCCCAGATGAGGGGCTGCATCCGAAGCACCGTACATCATGAGTCGATGACCTCCGCCACCTCCGCGTCCTCCGCCACCTCCCCGTCCTCGGCGTCCTCCGCGTCCTCGGCATCCTCTGAGGACGCCCCGACGGTCGCGACGCTGCGCGCCGAGCAGCTCCTCGACGGGCTGTTCGCGTGTACGCGCAAGGAGCGCCAGATCTCGCGCGCGGGCACCCCGTATCTGAACATCGAGCTGCGCGACAGCACGGGCACGATCCTGGCTCGCGCGTTCCGCGACGCCGACCTGCTCGCGGGGCGCTTCGAGCGCGGCGACATCGTGCGGGTGCACGGCCGCGTGTCGCGCTTCCGCGACGAGCTGCAGGTCGAGGTGCAGTCGATCGCGCGCGCCGAGGGCGAGACCGAGCCGGGCCGCTTCCTGCCGAGGGCCTACCGCGACCTCGACGAGCTCGAGGGCTTCCTCGAGCACCTCGTCGGTGAGGTCTACGACCCCGGGCTGTCGGCTCTCCTGAACGCGCTCATGCGCGACCGCGAGCTGCGCGCCCAGATCCGCCTCGCGCCCTGCTCGCCGCCGCCGGCGCTCGGCGCCACTCGCCCGAACGGCTCCGCGCGCGCCTCCGCGGCCCATCACGCCTATCTCGGCGGCCTGCTCGAGCACACCGTCGCGGTCGCCACGCTGGCGCTGGAGCTGTGCACGCTGCACCCCCGCCTGGACCGCGACCTGCTGCTGAGCGCCGCGATCGTCCACGACCTCGGCCGCACGCGCGAGTTCACCTACGGCGCCGAGGTGCAGCGCAGCAGCGAGGGCCGGCTGCTCGGGCACGTCGAGCTGGGCCTGCGCGTGATCGCCGCGCACGCGCCCGCGGCGCTCGACAGCGAGCGACGCCTGGCGCTGGAGCACTGCGTGCTCGTCCACCACGGCGCCGATGCGTCCGCGGGACAGCGCTTCGGCTCGCCGGAGGCGCTCGCGCTCTACCGGCTCAATGCACTCGACGCCGCCGTAAAGGGCGCCTTCGAGCAGGGCATGCCGGGCTCCGCCTCCTAGACGGCCCGCCGGCGGCACCCGAACGGCTCCGCCGCCGGCACCCGCACGGCTCGCGCGGGCGCCACCGGGAGGGTTGCCGCCGCCGGCACCCGCACGGCTCGCGCGGGCGCCACCGGGAGGGTTGCCGCCGGCGGCACCCGCACGGCTCGGTCATCCGTAAAGGCTTGCCGCGGGGGTGCCGATAGGAATGGGAATGGCCGATACAGCGCCCTCCATCCTCGAGTCCGACGGCACGGCCAGCGCGCTTGCCGACGACCGCCGCCAGCAGGCCCGCGACGCGGTCAACCACAGCGGGCTGTACCCGCCGAGCAACGCCGGCCGCTCGACGCGGATGATCGGCGAAGTCGTCGTGGATCTCGGCTTCGCCGACCGCGAGAGCGTCGACGAGGCTGTCCGCGCGGCCCGCGAGCAGGGGCGTCCGACCGGCATCGTGCTCGTCGAGCGCGGCGTCCTGCGCCACGACCAGCTCGCCCGCGTCGTCGCCGAGCGCTTCGGCCTGGACTTCGTCGACCTGTCGGTCTATGACCTCGACATGGGCGCAGCCAACATGATCACGGCCGAGACGGCCAAGCGCTACCAGGCGCTGCCCGTCGGCTTCACCGAGGACGGCGCGATGCTGCTGGCGATGGCCAACCCGACGAACGTCCTCACGATCGACGACGTCGGCATGATGACCGGCCGGCGGATCCGCCCCGCGGCGGCGTCGGTCGAGGACCTCAATCTGCTGCTCACTCGACTGGTCCACATGGACGAGTCGATCGAGGACATCGTCGAGGAGGACGACCCGCGCGAGGAGCAGAGCCTCTCGCTCGACGACGCCGACGACGGTGCACCGGTGATCAAGCTCGTGCACTCGCTCGTCGCCCAGGCCGTCCAGCAGGGCGCATCGGACATCCACGTGAACCCCGAGGAGGGCGACACGCGCGTGATGTTTCGGGTCGACGGCGTGCTCACGCCGGCGGCCACCGTCAAGCGCAGGATGGCGGCAGCCGTCATCTCGCGCATCAAGATCATGTCCGACCTCGACATCGCCGAGCGCCGCGTGCCCCAGGATGGCCGCTTCGCGCTGACGGTGGACGGCCGGCGCGTGGACATCCGCGTCGTGACGCTGCCGCTCGTCAACGGCGAGGCCGTCGTGATGCGCATCCTCGACAAAGGCGTGACCGTCGACGAGCTCGAGTCGCTCGGGATGCGACGGGACGCGGAAGCGCGTTTCACCAACGCGATCGCCCGCCCCAACGGCGCCGTGCTCGTGACGGGCCCGACGGGATCGGGCAAGTCGACCACCCTGTACGCCGCGCTGAACGTTCTCAACGACGGCGAACGCAGCATCCTCACGATCGAGGACCCCGTCGAGCAGCGGATCGCGGGCATCAAGCAGATGCAGATCGCTCCCAAGGCGGGCGTGACGTTCGACGTCGGGCTGCGCTCGATGCTGCGCGCCGACCCGGACGTGATCATGGTCGGCGAGATCCGCGACCGCGCGACCGCGCACATCGCCGTGGAGGCCGCCCTCACCGGCCACCTGGTCCTCTCCACCCTGCACACGCGCGACGCCCCCGCCGCGCTGGGCCGGCTGATCGACATGGGCATCGAGCCGTTCCTCGTCTCCTCGGCGATCGACTGCATCGTCGCCCAGCGACTCGTGCGCATGCTCTGCATCCACTGCAAGCGCCCCCAGCAGGTGGCCGAGTCGGTGCTCGCCGAGCACGGCCTGACGGGCGCCGAACCGCTGGAGGCCGTCGGCTGCTCGCGCTGCTCGGGCTCCGGCTACCGCGGCCGCGTGGGGATCTACGAGGTGATGACCGTGAGCGAGCCGATCCGCGCGCTGATCCTTCAGCGCGCCTCCGTCGACGACATGCTCGCTGTGGCCGAACGGGAAGGTATGCGCCGACTGCGCGACGACGGCCTCGAGAAGGTGCGCGAGGGACTCACCTCGATCGCCGAGATCGAGCGGATGACCTACAGCATGCTGTAGGGACGCGCACCGCCGGCCCTCCGGCGCGGACGCCGGGCCGCCGGTCCCCCGGCGCGACGCCTAAGCAGGGCGCGTCGGCTCGGCGGGAACCGCGGCCTGCTCCGGCGGCGGCGTGCCGAACGCGGCGGCGGCCGGCTGGGCCGCGGCGGGCGGGGGCGAGGCGGGCGGCGCCGCCTGGCTGATGGTCGGCTGCGAGGGCTGCTTGCTCTCGCCGGTGATCGAGTCCTTGAACTCGCGCATTCCGGTGCCGAGCGAGCGCCCGATCTCGGGGAGACGCTTCGCGCCGAAGACCAGCAGGACGAGCACGACGAGAACGGCTATGTGAAGTGGGTTCTCAAGTCCCATTGATTGATCAGTCTAGCTCCGCAGCGCTCGCTGCGCCAGCCGTGCGGCGATCACCACCATCAGGCCCGCGAAGGCGTCGCGCAGGACGCGCCCGCTGAGCGCGTTGGCCAGCGCGACACCGGCGCCGGCGCCGGCGAGCGACAGCACGCCCAGCAGCAGCGCATCGCCACGGCGCACGTTGCCGTAGCCGTCGTTGCGGTAGGTGCCGACGAGCGCGACGGGGACGATCGCCAGCAGCGAGGTCGCCTCGGCCTGGTGCTGGCCGAGACCGAAGAAGAACACGAGGCCGGGCACGAACAGCACGCCACCGCCGACTCCCAGGAGCCCTGCGACGACGCCGGCCGCAAGACCGATGGCGATCGCTCCGATCACCGCAGCACCAGCTCGACGGCGCTGGCGAGCAGCACGGCGGCGAACAGCAGCGAGATCGCGCGTGGTGCGAGCCGCTGCGCCAGCCAGGCTCCGGCGAGCACCCCGCCGACGGCGGGGATGCCGACGAGGGCGGCGTCTGCCACGTCGACGTTGCCGTACAGGCCCTGCACGGCGGCGGCGAAGGCGGCGATGAAGACGATCGCCGCGAGCGACGTGGCGGTCGCCGGGCGCTCCTCGTAGCCGAGCCAGAGAACGAGCAGCGGGACGATCACGCTGCCCCCGCCGACGCCGAACAGTCCGCTGAACAGACCCGCCAGCGTCCCGATCGCGGCGAGCTTCAGCGCGCGGCCGGACGAGCGCTCAGCGACCACGCGCACGAGCGGACGGGCCAGCCTCCATGCGCGCCATACTAGAGGCCGTGTCCCCCGCCGCAACGCTCGTGGAGGCGCTCGAGCCGATCCGCTCCGACCCCGGCCACGCCGCCATCCTGCTCGATATCGACGGCACGTTGGCGCCGATCGTGCGCCACGCCGCCGATGCGCACGTGCCCGAGGCCACGCGCTCGCTGCTGATCGAGATCGCCCGGCGCTATCAGGTCGTCGGCTGTGTCAGCGGCCGGCGCGCGAGCACGGCCCGGCAGATCGTGGCGATCGGAACGATCGCGTATATCGGAAACCACGGCGGCGAACTGCTGCGCCCCGGATCGACGCGCCCCGAGGTCGATGGTGAGCTGGCCGCCTGGACCGAGCGCGTGCGGGCATTCGCGGCGCGCGTTTACACGCCCCAGCACCAGCGCCTGCGGGTGCGCAGCGAGGACAAGGACTCGATCGCCGCGTTCCACTGGCGCGGTGCCCCCGACGAGGAGGCCGCCGCCGCCGCCGTGCGCGAGATCGCGAGCAGCGCGGAGGCCGAGGGGCTGGTCGTGCACTGGGGCCGCAAGGTGCTCGAGGTACGACCTCCCGTGCTGCTCGACAAGGGCCTCGGGATCGCCGCGCTGCTGCACGGCGGCGCCGTGTCCGGCGCTCTCTACGTCGGCGACGACGCAACCGACCTCGATGCCTTCCATGGGCTGCGCGGACTGATAGAGGCGGGCGAGCTGTCGAGCGCGCTGTGCGTGGCTGTGAGCTCCGATGAAGCACCGCCGGCGCTCGCGCGCGAGGCGGACATCGTCGTCGACGGGCCGAGCGGAGTGCGCGGCCTGCTCGAGGCGCTGCTCTAGCGCCGTGCGGTTCGTCGACTTCCTTCGCACCACGGTGCTGCTCAGCGCCGGTGCCGCCACGGCGCTGGCGGCCGTCACCGTGCTCGCCTCCGCGGCGAACTCGACGAGCAGCTCCTATCTCGTTCCGGTGGCCGTCGGCTGGTGGGTGATCGCGGCCGTGATCGGAATGCTCAGCGGGCGCCGCGCGGAGACCAATCCGCCGATCGCGCGGCTGCTGGCGAGCGCTCGTGCGAGCACCACGCTGCCCGAGCATCACCCGAGCGCGATCCTGATCAACCGGCTGTGGCCGCTGCTCGCGTTCACGCTGCTGTCGGGAGGGCTCGCCTTCCTGGCGCCGCAGATCCCGGGGATCGCGGCCGGCTTCGCGATCATCTGGGCGCTCGCCTGGCGCCGCCAGGACGCCGCCGTCGCCGCGATCGAGGAGCGCGACGGGGCCGCCTTCTACGTGCGCCGCACCTCGCCCGTGCGGCCGATGTCGCTGCTGCGCACCCCCGGCTTCGCCGCCTCCCGACCGGAGCGCGTCAACGGCGCCGTGACCTGAGATGTCCGGCGCGCGCGCGGGCGGGCATCCCGTCGACGTGCTGATCGTCTCGCTCGGCTCGACGCAGGGGCTGCGCACGGCCGACGAGCAACTGGGCGCCGCGCTCGAGCGCGCCGGTGCGCGCGTCGCGCTCGCGCGTGCGCAGGCGCCGGCGCCGGTGCGCACGCTGATGCTGACCGACCTCGCGTGGGCGCGCTCCGCGCGAACGGCGGCAGCGCGCGTGCTCGGGCAGCTCCGCGATGCGCCGCCACGCGCGATCGTGTACTCGAGCACGACCGCCGCCCTGCTGTGGCCGCGGCCCGGGGCGATCCGCTTCGATGCCCCTGCGGCGGGCAACCGGCCCGCGCGCCACGGCCTCTGGCAGCGCCCGCTGGAGAGCCAGCGTCTGGCGCAGGCGCCGCTGCTGCTGCCCTGGAGCGAGGGCGCGCTCGAGGAGGCGCCGGCGGCGGCCCGCGAAACCTGCGCGCTCGTCCTGCCGGTCGCCGTCGCGAGGTCCGGGCCGCCGCCGCCGCGGCGGGACATCGCCGCGATCACCTACGCCGCCAACCCCGTCAAGAAGGGTCTCGGACGTGTGCTCGAGGCATGGAGGAGGCTGTGCGCGACGGGCGCCCCGCCGGGCGAGCTCCTCGTCGCGGGCGTCGCCGCGGAGGAGATCGAGCGCGCCGGCCTGGCCGCCAACGGCGACGGCGTTCGTGTCGTCGGAGCACTCGCCCGCGAGGAGTACCGCGGGCTGCTGCGACGCGCGCGCGTCTTCGTCTGCGCACCCCGGCGCGAGGACTACGGCATCGCGCAGCTCGAGGCCCTCGCGGACGGCTGCATGCTCGTGACGACGCCCGCGCCCGGCCCCTACGCCGCGCTGCCGCTCGCGCGCGCGCTCGACGAGCGACTCGTCGGCGAGGATCTCCTCGCATCGCTGCGGAGCGCCTTCGAGGATCCCTCCGCGGGCTACGCCGAGCGCGCGCACGAGGCGCTCGCCCCGTTCGGCGCCCAAGCCATCGACGGGCTCGTCGCCGAGCAGGTGCTACCGCGGCTGCTTGGCGAGCCTGCGCAGCTCTGACAGGGGACGGGTGTTCGCCACGTCGGCGGCCGTCAGCCAGGCGCGGCGCGCGGTGGCGATCCCCCAGCGCATGTTCGCGAGCGTGGCCGTGCGGTGGGCGTCGGAGTCGATCAGGACGTGCACGCCGGCGCGCACGGCAGCGCGAGCGT
Source organism: Solirubrobacteraceae bacterium (assembly GCA_036498325.1). GTDB lineage: Bacteria > Actinomycetota > Thermoleophilia > Solirubrobacterales > Solirubrobacteraceae > Palsa-744. The sequence continues at coordinate 10,421 of DASYFR010000010.1, read as the reverse complement.
GCACGTCGGAGAGGTCGCGGCGGTCGGGATTGGCGTTGATCTCGAGCAGCGTGCCCGTCCGCGCTGCGGCGGCGAAGACCGCGTCGAGGTCGACCGCGTAGGCAGCGCGGCGCTCGATCAGGCGCCCCGTGGGATGGCCGATCGCCCGCACGAGCGGGTGCTCGATCGCGGCGATCATCCGCTCGGTCATCGCCTGCTCGGCCATGCCGAAGGAGGTGTGAACGCTCGCGATCACCCAGTCGAGCCGGCGCAGCAGCTCGTCCTCGTAGTCGAGCGAGCCGTCGGGAAGGATGTTGACCTCGCTGCCCGCCAACAGCTCGATGCCCTCGAGCTGCGCGTCGGCCTCACGCACGAGCTCGATCTGGCGCAGCAGCTGCTCGGGCGTGACATGGTCGCCGAAGCCGTGGCTGGCGGAGTGGTCGGTGATCGCGAGGTACTCATAGCCGAGCTCGCGCGCCGCGCGGCCCATCTCGGCGATCGTGTTGTGCCCGTCGGAGGCGATCGTGTGGCTGTGCAGGTCGCCGCGAATGTCACCCGGCTCGATCAGGCGAGGGAGCTCGCCGGCCCGCGCCGCCTCCAGCTCGCCGCGGTCCTCGCGCAGCTCCGGCTCGATGTAGGCGAGGCCGAGGCGTTCGTATACCTCGCGCTCGCTCGCGTGCACCTCGGTCGCTCCGGTGGCGTCGTCGAGGATCCCGTACTCGGACACGTGCAGGCCCCCGCGGACGGCGGCCTCGCGCAGGGCGGCGTTGTGGCGCCCGGAGCCGGTGAAGTGCTGCAGCAGGTTGCCAAGCCGCTCCGGTGGCCCGATGCGCACGTCGACGGGCAGCCCGGAGTGGGTGCGCGCGCGCGCCCCGGCGCTGCCGGCGGAGGACACCGACTCGATCTGCTCGAGCCTCGCCAGGCCCTCGGCCAGCGCGGTCGCATCCGTCGTGACGGCGACGAGATCGATGTCCTTGACGCTGTCCGCGCGGCGGCGCGCGGACCCCGCGAGCAGCACTCGCGTGCCGGGAGCGCCCAGCCGTTCGAGGCCGTCGGCGAGCGCCTGAGCTGTCTCCAGGGCGCGCGTCAGCAGGACGCGGCGCGCCACGCGCTCGTCCGGTTCGGCCTCGCGCGCATCGAGTGCTGCGAGCACGCTCGCCTCGAACTTCGCGCCGAGCCCGCGGACCGTGCGCAGGCGTTCACCCGCCGCCGCCTCGCGCAGCGCCTGCGGAGAGTCGATGCCCAGCTCCGAGTGCAGCAGCCGTGCGCGCTTGGAGCCGAGTCCGGGTAGGCGGGTGATCTCGATCAGCCCCGGCGGGAACTTCGCGCGCAGGCGCTCGGCGGCGGGGATCGTGCCGGTCTCCAGCAGCGCGAGGATCTTCTCCTGCAGTGTCTTGCCGATGCCCGGGATCTCCGTCGCCCGCCCCTCGCGGGCGAGCGCTGCGATCGAGACGGTGGCTTCGCGCGCCGCCTTGGCGGCGCTGCGGTAGGCGAGCACGCGGTGGACGATCGCGCCGTCGAGCTCGTACAGCTCAGCGAGCTCGTCGAATGCCTCGGCGATCTCGAAGTTCGACAGCTTCGACAGCTCGGGCGTGGGCACGCGCATCAGGGTAGGGCCCTCATCCCGCGCAGGGCGCGCGGTCGCGGCCCGGTCAACGCGCCGCGGAGCCACCCCACGGTCTAGGGTACGCCGACCGATGTCCGCTGAGCCCTGGCTGATACTCCCCACGTACAACGAGGCGGAGAACCTCCGAGCGATCGTCGCGGCTGTCGGCGACGTGCTCGCGGTGGCGGCACCAAATGGGTTTCGCGTGCTCGTGGTCGACGACGGCTCCCCGGACGGCACCGGTCGCATGGCCGACGAGCTGGCGGCGGAGAAAGCCTGGCTGGCGGTGTTGCACCGCACCGAGAAGAACGGCATCGGGCCCGCCTATCTGGCCGGCTTTCGCCACGCGCTCGATCGCGGCGCCGGCTACCTGATGGAGATGGACGCTGACTTCTCTCACGACCCCGCCGATCTCGCGCGGCTGCTGCAGGCGGTCGAGGGGGGCGCGGACGTCGCGCTCGGCTCGCGCTATGTGCCGGGAGGCGGGGTGAGCGACTGGGGCCTGCTGCGACGCTTCGTCAGCGAGGGCGGCTCGACCTACGCGCGCTGGGTCCTCGGCCTGCAGATCAAGGATCTCACGGGCGGCTTCAAGTGCTTCCGCCGCGAGGTGCTCGAGACGATCCAGCTCGACGGTGTGCGCTCGCAGGGCTACGCGTTCCAGGTCGAGCTGACCTACCGCGCCGTCCAGGCCGGCTTTCGCGTCGTTGAGGTGCCGATCGTGTTTCGCGACCGCCAGCAGGGCGAGAGCAAGATGTCGTGGCGGATCGCGGCCGAGGCGATGTGGCTCGTGCCGCGCCTGCGCTTCAGATAGCCGCCCTCCGCGCCGATGCATCCCCGATGGATGCCTCGGCATATGCGTTCGCACACGGCGTGCGTCATACGCGCTCGACCCTGCGATCCTGGCAGCGCGCCCCGGGCGCGGTCCTCGGCCGCTGGCTCGCTGGCTCGATGGTGGCGGCGCTCGGACTGCTCGCGGCGGTGCTCGCCGTCGCATACATCGACAGTGGCTACCAGCAGATCGTCACCCTGCAGCCGCCTTTCGGCGTCGGCGACGTCGGCGATGTGCTGCACGTCCTGCGCAGCAACGCGCTCGTGCTGGCGCTCCATGCGATGGCCTGTGTCGCCGGCTTCATCGCCGGCAGCTCCCTGCCGCTGCAGGCGAGCAGCCACACCGGTGTCTCGCGCTGGGTGCACGAGCACGGCGGGCGACTGGCGATCGGCTTCGTCGTCCTCGCCACCACCTTCTCGCTGACCGCGCAGGCCTATCTGATCGGGCACAGCCTGGCGGGCGTCTCGAGCTTCCTCGGCGTCTCACCCGCGCTGCTCGTGCTCGGCGTGCTGCCGCACGCGATCCCCGAGCTCGTCGCGCTGTTCCTGCCGCTCGCCGCCTGGATCATCGCGAGCCGCCGCGGCGAGTGGGAGCAGCTGCTGGCGGCCACCGTCGTGACGGTTGCGATCGCCGTGCCCGTGCTCGTCGTCGCGGCCTTCGTGGAGGTGTACGTCTCGCCGCATCTCTTCACGGCGCTCACCCACATCCACCCGCCGATCGTGCGCCGCTCAGGCGGCTGGACAATCGTCGTTCACTGACCCTCGCGCTCTTCCGCCTGTTTCTCCTGCGCGGCCGCGTCGCGCGCCTCGAGGCGCAGGAGAACCGCGAGCAGCAGCAACGAGGCCGTCACCACCCCGCCGATCGCGATGATGCCGCTGACCGCGAGAGGAACCATGGCTCGCAGGCTAGCTGGCGAGGGGGCGGGTGGCGCGGGCACATCGGCTGAACGTGAGCGCCGGGACGCCTGCCCTTCATTTTGTATAGTGGGGGGTAAGCGACCAAGGAGACCCCCGATGGCAGGCAGCCTTACCCAGATCACCGACAACAACTTCGACGCCGAGGTCATCGAGGCCGAGGGTCCCGTGCTCGTCGACTTCTGGGCCCCGTGGTGCGGCCCCTGTCGGGTCGTGGCGCCCGTGCTCGAGGAGATCGCCTCGGAGCGCCCCGAGCTGCGGATCGTGAAGCTGGACATCGACGAGAACCCGCAGACCGCCGCTCGCTTCCAGGTCCTCTCGATCCCCACGATGATCCTCTTCAAGGGCGGTCAGCCCGTCAAGACCGTGATCGGCGCCTACCCCAAGAAGAAGCTCGAGCAGGAGCTGGAGCCCTCCCTCTCCGCCGCCTGAGGCGCGAACGCCGGCGCGCCAAGGCGCGATCGCCGGACGCGCGCCAGGCGGCGGCCCCTGGCTCGCTCCCTCAGGAGCCTCTGCGGACGCGGCTGAGGGAGATCGTCAGGGGCAGGCCGTCGACGTCGGTCTGTTCGGAGAAGTCCATGCGCGTGCTCTCCTGGGCGGCGCGATCGCCGAGGTCGAGGTGCTCTGCGAGCGTTTCCGCCATCAGATACGCCTCGTGGGTGGCGGCCGCGTCGATCAGCTCGGGAGCCCCGTCGAGCGCCAGCTCGATCCGATCCTCGACCTGCAGCCCCGCCGCCTTGCGGGCGCTCTGCACCGCGTGCACGATCTCCCGCCCGCGGCCCTCGCGGCGGAGCTCGCCGTCGATCTCGAGGTCGAGCGCGACCGCGTGGGCGCCCTCGCGCTCGACGCTGTAGCCCTCGGGGGCGCGCATCGTCAGGACCACGTCGGCGGCTGACAGCGTGTGCTCGCGCTCGCCGACCGTGATACCGAGCCGGGCGCCGTCGCGCAGCGCCGCGGCGACGCGCGCCGGGTCGAGCGCCGCGATCGCCTGCGCCGCCAGCGGCATCTCCCTGCCGAACAGCGGGCCCAGCGAGCGGTAGTTGGCCTTGACCTCGTAGCTGCCGAGCTCGTCCGCCGCGGCGACGAAGCGCACCTCGCGCACGTTCAGCTCCTCGCGCACCACATCGGCGAGCCGTTCGATCGCGGCGCGCTCGCGCCCGTCGGCCACGACCACGGCCTCGCCCAACGGCTGGCGGACCTTGATCTTTGCCTTGCCGCGCGCGCCAAGCCCGAGACGCACCGTCTCGCGCGCGAGCACCATCGCCTGCTCGAGCTCCTCGTCGCGCTCGCCCACCTCGGCGGGCGCGGGGAAGTCGCACAGGTGCACGCTCGCCAGCTCGCCGTCGAGGTTGTCGTAGATCTCATCCGCGATGAACGGACACAGCGGCGCCAGCAGCTTGGCGACCGTCAGCAGGCATGTGCGCAGCGTCCGGAACGCCTCGGCCTCGCCGTCCCAGAAGCGCCTGCGCGAGCGTCTCACGTACCAGTTGGAGAGCTCATCGACGAGACTCGCGATCGCGCGCCCGGCGGACGTCGCGTCGTAGGCGTCGAGCCGCTCGGTCACGAGCTCGACGGTGCCCGCCGTTCGCGACAGCACCCAGCGATCGAGGTCGCGCTCGGTCGCGCTCGGTGCCTCGCGCTCCTCGCCCTCGCTGTCCGGCGCGCTCGATCCGAGCTCGGCCCGCGCGGCGTTCGCGTAGAGCACGTAGAAGTAGTAGGTCGACCACAGCTGCTTGAGGAACAGCCGCACGCCCTCGCCGATCGTCTCAGCGGAGAAGCGGTACCCGTCCCACGGCTGCTTGGAGGTGAAGAAGTACCAGCGGAAGGCATCTGCGCCATAGGCGTCCAGGACCTGCCATGGCTCGACGGTGTTGCCGCGCGACTTCGACATCTTCTGGCCGTCCTCGTCGAGGATCAGGCCGAGGCAGACGACGTTGCGGTAGGGCGCCGGACGCTCGAGCAGCGTCGCGACCGCGAGCAGCGAGTAGAACCAGCCACGCGTCTGATCCTGCGCCTCGCAGATGAAGTCGGCCGGAAAGGACGCCTCGAAGACTGCCTCGTGCTCGAACGGGAAGTGATGCTGGGCGAACGGCATCGCGCCCGAGTCGAACCACACATCGATCACCTCCGGCACGCGTCGCATCGGCTCGCCGCACGGCGGCGCGCCGTCGGTCGCCTCGCCCCCGTCCGTGCGCGCCGGCGCGGCGTGCGGACAGGGGAAGCTGATGTCGTCGACGTAGGGACGGTGGTGGTCGCTGAGCTCCTCGCCGGAGAGCTCGGCGAGCTCCGCGAAGGACGCGACCACGTGAACGTGTCCGGCGGCGCATCGCCACACCGGCAGCGGGGTGCCCCAGTAGCGCTCGCGCGAGAGCGCCCAGTCGACGTTGTTCTCCAGCCAGTCGCCGAAGCGCCCGTGCTTGACGTGTGGCGGGTACCAGTTCACCGTCTCGTTCGCCGCCAGCAGCTGCTCGCGCACGCGCGAGGTCGCGATGTACCAGGACGGTTTCGCGTAGTACAGCAGCGGCGTCCCGCAGCGCCAGCAGTGAGGGTAGGAGTGCTCGTACTCCTCCACGCGCAGCAGCAGGCCGCGCTCGCGCAGGTCGGCGATCAGCTCCTCGGTGAGCGCCGGGTCCTTCACAAAGCGGCCCTCGTAGCCCGCGCCCGCGCGGTCGCGCACGCGCGCGTCGTAGGTTCCGTCGGCCCTGACCGGGTTGTACAGCGTCTCCCGCCGGGTCGGGTCGAAGGGCACCTCGGGTGAGGCCGCCGCGACGCGGTAGTCGTCCTCGCCGAAGGCTGGCGCCAGGTGCACGATGCCCGTGCCGTCCTCCGTCGTGACGAACTCGTCCGCGAGGATCGGCAGCCGTCCCGGCTCGCGATCCTGCGCGGCGAAGATCGGACCCTCGTAGCTGCCATAGCGCTCGACGAGCTCGACGCCCGTGAGCCGCTCGAGCACCTCGGCGTCCTCGCCGAGCACCGCCTGCACGCGCGCATCAGCGAGCAGCAGGACCTCCTCGCCGGCGCGCACGCGCGCGTAAGTCGCCGTCGGCGAGACCGCCACCGCGACGTTCCCCGGCAGCGTCCACGGCGTCGTCGTCCAGACCAGCAGGCGCTCGCCGCTCGCGGTCGCGAGCTTCAGGTAGACGGTCTGATCGACGATGTCGCGGTAGCCGAGCGCAACCTCGTGCGAGGACAGCGTCGTCTCGCAGCGCGGGCAGTAGGGGACCACCTTGTGCCCCTCGTAGAGCAGGCCGCGCGCATCGATCTGCGACAGCGCCCACCAGACCGACTCGATGTAGCTCTCGTCGAGCGTGCGGTAGGCGTGCTCCAGGTCCAGCCAGAAGCCGATCCGTTCGGTCAGACGGTTCCACTCGTCGAGGAACGTGAAGACCGAGGAACGGCACTCGGCGTTGAAGCGCTCGATCCCGATCGTCTCCTCGATCTCCGCCTTGGAGGTGATGCCGAGCTTCTGTTCGACGGCGATCTCGACGGGCAGGCCGTGGCAGTCCCAGCCGCCCTTGCGCTCCACTCGGTAGCCGCGCATCGTCTGGAAGCGGGGGTAGACGTCCTTGAACACGCGCGAGAGCACGTGATGGGAGCCCGGAGGCCCGTTCGCCGTCGGTGGGCCCTCGTAGAAGACCCACTGCTTGGCGCCCTCACGCCGTTGCAGCGACTGCGTGAACACGTCCCGCTCGCGCCAGCGGGCGAGCACCTCGAGCTCCAGCGCGGGCAGCTCCTGGCGGGGGTCAACCTCGCGATCGGGGAGCAGCGGGTGTTGGCCTTGACTACTCACGGGGCGGCCCATTGTAGGTGTGCGCCGTCGTGCGCTCGCGGCGTGCGTGCCGTGCGCCGCCGTGGGCGCCCGCCGTCGGCCGCCGTGCGCCTCAGCGGATGCGCGGCCTGCGCGTGAACAGCCCCCACAGCCGTCCACTGCGCGGGTCCGACGCGCCCCCCAGCGCCGGCAGTCCGAGCGCTTCCTCGATCGTGCCGAGCACGCCGTAGTGATCGACGGCCGTCCCCAGCCGCGTCCCGCGCCGCACGTCGGGGCCCGCGAGGACCGTGGCTATGCGCCCGCCGGTCGCCGCGCCGCAGCAGGCCGTGTCGGCGACGCCCTCGTCCCACGTGAGGACCAGCATCCCGTGTGGCCCGAGCTCGCGCAGCAGCGGCGGGACGGTGCGGGCGAGGAAGCGGTCACCCTGCGCGACACCGCAGTCGTGGCCGTCGTCGCACAGGTTCGGCGAGATCCACGCGTACGTCGGCAGGCTGGCCGTGCGCAGGTCCGCCGCCAGTTCCCGGAAGCCGACCAGGCGCCTGCAGCGCGATGGGGAGTCGGCGACGTCGCGGTAGTAGCTGAAGGGGTTGTGCTTCTTTGCGTAGCCACCCGCGCCGGCACCGGCGAAGCACGGTTCCGGCAAGCCCTCGAAGTAGGCGCGCCAGGAGATCCCGGCAGCGACCAGCTGATCGACGATGTTCGTGGCGCTGACCGCACAACCGGTGCAGTCCGAGGTGATCCCGTCGGTCGAGCCGCTGGTCAAGGCGAGGTAGTTCGGCAGCGAGGGATGCGTGATCGCATAGCTGCTGGTCGCGAGACCGTAGCGGCGCGCGAGCGCGTTGACGTAGGGTGCCTGCGGATTGCCGATCACTTCGCTGTAGCCGGCGTTCTCCATCGCGATCACCACGACGTGCGAGGCACGCGAGGCGGGCAGCGCCCGTGCCGGCCCGAGCGAGAGCGCCGGGCCCGGGCTGGCACCGCCGCAGCCGGCGAGCAGCGTCAGTGCGAGCGCGCACACGCCCGCGAGCAGCCATCGGTGGAAGGGTCGTTGAGGTGAGCGAGGTCGCGCAACCATGTGCTTGGTTCGATCCTACGATGGGCGGATGCGGCTGCGCCTCTATCACCACCACGACGGCGCGCGCGTCGCCTACCGCGAGATCGGGACCGGGCCGGCGCTGGCGCTGCTGCACTCGGGACTGCTCTCGCACAAGGAGTGGGAGCCGGCCGTCGAGCAGCTCGCCGACCGCTTTCGCGTCGTGCTGCCCGACCTGCCGCTGCACGGGGACTCTGAGGACCGCCCGCGTCACCCCTACACGCTCGACTGGTTCGCCGAGGTGCTCGGCGGCTTCTCCGCAGAGGTGCTCGGCGCGAGGCCGATGCTCGCCGGGCACGACGCGGGCGCGGAGATACTCCTGCACGCCGTCCTGCGCGAACAGGTGCACCCCTCGCGTCTCGTGCTGATGCCCACGCGGCTTCACGCCCCACCCGTGCACGCCCGCGCGCGCGCTGCCTGGCAGCTCGCTGCCCAGGCCGCGAGGCTCCCGGGCCTCGACGGCCTGCTCTCCTACGCCGCCTGCGCACTGTTCACGCCCGCCCGCGGCATGCGCCTGTCGGTGCGCGGCAACCCGGCCGTCGCCGACCTCGTGCGCCACGCCTTCGCCGACGTGCGCGGCAACTCCAGCCTCGCTCGCTCGTGGGGGAAGTGCGCCCGCGGCTGGCCGCGCGGCACGCAGGCGCAGCTGCTCGAGCTGTATCCGCGCCTGCAGATGCCGGTGCTGCTGCTGTGGGCCGACCAGGATCCGCTGTACCCGCTGGCGAGCGCCGAGGAGGCCCTCCGGCTGATTCCGCACGCTCAGCTGCGCGTGCTCGAAAGCACCGGATTCCTGATGGCCTATGACGACCCCGTCGGGCTCGCGCGTGAGCTCCTGGCGTTCTGCGGATAGGGTTCAGCCATGCCATCCAAGCAGCAGCTGTGGGGCGGGGAGACCGCCAAGGCCGTCGAGAACTTCCAGATCTCCGGCGAGACCGTGCCCGTGTCGGTGATCCACTGGCTGGCGCGCCTGAAGGGCGCCGCCGCCGCCGTCAACGGCGAGCTCGGACTGCTCTCCAAGCGCAGCGCCACGCGGATCGAGAAAGCCGCCGCGGAGATCGCCGCCGGCAATCACGACGGGCAGTTCCCGATCGACGTCTTTCAGACCGGGTCGGGCACCTCGACCAACACCAACGCCAACGAGGTCATCGGCAGGCTCGCGGGCGAGGGCGTGCATCCCAACGACCACGTCAACATGGGCCAGTCCTCCAACGACGTGTTCCCCTCGGCAGTGCACCTCGCCGCGCTCGACGTCGCCCAGAACGAGCTGCTGCCGGCGCTCAAGCAACTCGAGCGCTCGTTCGCGAGGAAGGCGAAGAGCTTCGATACCGTCGTCAAGGCGGGACGGACGCATCTGATGGACGCCGTGCCCGTCACGCTCGGGCAGGAGTTCGGCGGCTACGCTGCCCAAATGGCGCTCGGCCAGGAGCGCGTGCGCACCGCGCTCGTGCACGTGGGCCAGATTCCCCTCGGCGGCACCGCCACGGGCACCGGCCTAAACACCCACCCGAGGTTCGCCGAGAAGGTGCGGGCGCGGCTGAAGCGGGACTCCGGGCTCAAGCAGATCGCCGCGCCGCTCGACCCCTTCGAGGCCCAGGCCACACGCGACGCCCTCGTCGAGCTCTCCGGCGCGCTCAAGGTGATCGCGGTCTCGCTCACGAAGATCGCCGGCGACATCGCGCTGATGGGCTCCGGCCCGCGTGCCGGAATCGGCGAGCTCCTTCTGCCCGAGCTGCAGAAGGGCTCCTCGATCATGCCCGGCAAGGTCAACCCGGTGATCCCGGAGGTCGTGCTGCAGGTCTGCGCGCAGGTGATCGGCAACGACACGGCGATCACGATCGGGGGCATGCAGGGGCAGTTCGAGCTGAACGTGCGCATCCCGCTGATCGCGCGCAACCTGCTGCAGTCCCTGCACCTGCTCGCCAGCGCCTCGCGCGCCTTCGCCGAGAAATGCGTCGACGGCATCAAAGCCAACAAGGCCGGCACCGACGCCTCCGCCGGCGCGACGCTCGCCGTCGCCACCGCCCTCAACGGCGCCATCGGCTACGACAAGGGCACCGCCATCGTGCAGAAGGCCACAGCGTCCGGCAGGCCGCTGCGCGAGGTCGCGCTCGAGGAGGGCGTGGACGCCAAGCTGTACGACGCCACGATCGACCTGAAGAAGATCGCGAAGGGCAACCAGGTCTAGCGGGCCGGCGGCTCGGGCAGCACCCGCTCGAGCAGCTGGCCGGCCG
>DASYFR010000009.1:0-235563 GCA_036498325.1 Solirubrobacteraceae bacterium | reverse complement strand
GCTCGTCGAGCTCGCGTAGCGGGGCTCCGAGCGCCGCGTCCGGACGCGCTTCACTAGCCTGTCGGCGCGATGGCCGAGGACACCTCCACGATCGAGCTCGCCGACGGCAAGCTGCTCGTCGATCGCCCTGGCGAGGGCATCGTCCGGCTGACGATCTCCAATCCGGCGAAGCGCAACGCGCTCGACCATCCGATCCTCGACGCGATCACGGCATCGCTGGAGGATCTCGCTGGCGAGGCGCGCTGCCTGATGATCACCGGCGCGAACGGCATGTTCTCGGCCGGCTACGACATCGGCGAGATCCCCGACGACGAGTTCGAGGAGCGCGCCGAGGCGCTCGTCGCGCACCCCTTCACGGAAGCGATCGACGCGCTCGAGGCCTTCCCCTGGCCGACGCTCGCGGTCCTCCCCGGGCACACCATCGGCGGCGGCCTCGAGCTGGCGCTGGCGTGCGACCTGCGCGTGGCCCAGGACGGCATCCGCCTCGGCATGCCCCCCGCCAAGCTGGGACTCGTCTACTCGCACACGGGACTGCGCCGTTTCATCGACGCCATCGGCGCCGCGCGCACGCGCGAGCTGTTCCTGCTCGGCAGCTACATCGACGCGCCCACGGCCCTCGCGTGGGGGCTCGTCAACCGCGTCGCCGAGGAGGATGCGCTGGAGACGCTCACGCTCGAGCTCGCCTGCGAGCTCGCGGGCAACGCGCCGCTCTCGCAGGCCGGGAACAAGCGCGTGATCGCCGCGCTGCTGAGCGCCGAGGGTGAGCTTTCGGCAGAGGTCGAGGAGGAGCTGATCGAGCTGCGCCGGGCGTCCTTCGCGTCGCAGGACATGCGCGAGGGGATGCGCGCTTTCGCCGAGCGCCGCGCCCCCCGCTGGCGCGGGCACTAGCCGTCCGCCGCAGCGCCTACGGTGTGCCGCATGGCGCCGTTGATCACACGCGAGGAGGCGCTCGAGCTCGGCGAGATCGAGGACCACGGGCAGATCGAGGCGCTGATTCAGCGCGCCTGGGAAGCCCGCGTCGAGCGCTTCGCGGACTCGACCGACATGTGCTCGCTCGTGAACGCCAAGTCGGGCGGCTGCGCGGAGGACTGCGGCTTCTGCGCGCAGTCGCGCTTCGCCGATGCACAGACGCCGATGCACGCGATGATGGAGCCCGAGCAGATTCTCGAGCACGCGCGCGCAGCGGAGGCGGCGGGGGCACACCGCTTCTGCATGGTCACCCAGGGCCAGGGGCTCTCGCGCCGCGACTTCCAGAAGTACCTCGAGGGCGTGCGACTCGTCTCCGAGCAGACCAACCTCAAGCGCTGCGCATCGGTCGGGCACATCTCCGCGGAGCGGGCCCGCGCGCTGCGCGAGGCCGGCATCCAGCGCGTGCACCACAACGTGGAGACCGCCCAGAGCTACTACGACGAGGTCACCAGCACGGTGCGCTACGAGGGTCGCCTGCGCACGATCGACGCGGTCCGCGAGGCCGGCCTGGAGACCTGCGTCGGCGGCATCCTGAACCTTGGCGAGACGCGCGCCCAGCGCGTCGAGATGGCCTTCGAGCTGGCCGCCATCGACCCCACGAGCGTGCCCATCAACATGCTCAACCCGCGCCCCGGGACGAAGTTCGGCGACCGCGAGTACATGGACCCGTGGGAGGCCGTCAAGTGGATCGCGATCTTCCGGCTGATCCTCCCCGAAGCGCTGTTCCGGCTCTGCGGCGGCCGCGTCGAGAACCTCGGCGAGCTTCAGCGACTGGCGGTCAGGGCGGGGATCAACGGCGTGATGATGGGCAACTTCCTGACGACGCTCGGCAACGAGCCGAAGACCGATCGCGAGATGTTCGAGGAGCTCGGCCTCAACGTCGCGCGCCAGCCGGACAACGCGGCGAACCCGCGGCCCGACAACCGCTCGGGCTGGCTCGCCGGCGAAACGCCGGACGTCGTCGCGCAGACCCTGGATGGGCCGCCGCACGGTGATGCGGTGGAGCTGGCCGTGCGTCTGTGGGACCCCTCCACGCAGCTGCGCTACCGCGCCAAGCGCACGGTGCCGCCGCGAGCGGATGGGGCTGTCAACCGGGCTCCCGACCGCGCTCCCGTGGCCTAGGCGCGAGGCGCGGAGACGATGAGCGAGATCGAGGCCAGGCTGGCGGAGCTCGAGGATCTCGGCCTGGCGCGGCGGCTGCGCCTGATCAGCGGACCGCAGGGCCCGACGGTGCTGCTCGAGGGCAAGCCCGTGCTGCTGCTGTGCTCGAACAACTACCTCGGGCTCGCCGACCATCCGCGTGTGCGCGAGGCGGCCGCCGAGGCAGCGATGCGCTGGGGCGTCGGCGCGGGCGCCTCGCGGCTGGTGTCGGGCACGATGACGATCCACGGGCGTCTGGAGGAGCGCCTCGCGGCCTTCAAGGGCAGCGAGGCCTGCCTGCTGTTCGGGTCGGGCTACCTCGCCAACCTCGGCGTCATCGGCGCGCTCGCCGGGCACGGCGACAGCGTCTTCTCGGACGAGCTCAACCACGCCTCGATCATCGACGGCTGCCGCCTCTCGCGCGCCGAGACGGTGATCTACCGCCATCGCGACGTCGAGCACCTCGAGTGGAGCCTCCGGCGCCACGACGGCGCACGCGACGGGCAGTCACGGCGGCTGATCGTGACCGACTCCGTGTTCTCGATGGACGGCGACGTCGCGCCGCTCGCGGAGCTCGCGGAGCTCGCCCAGGACTACGGCGCTCGCATCGTCGTGGACGAGGCGCACGCGCTCGGCAACCTCGGTCCCGACGGGCGCGGTGCGGTGGCGGAGGCTGGGCTCGAGGACGAGATCGACGTCGTCGTCGGCACGCTCGGCAAGGCGCTCGGCTCATACGGGGCATATGCGTGCGCGAGCGCGGAGATGGTCCGCTACCTGATCAACGCGGCGCGCTCGCTGATCTTCTCGACCGCGCCCGCGCCGCCCGCCGTTGCCGGCGCGCTGGCCGCGCTCGAACTGCTGCGCGAACGGCCCCAACGGGTCCGGCGGCTGCGCTCGAACGCGAGGGCGCTGCGTCGCGCGCTCGCCGCCGAGGGCTTTCCGGTGGCGGACACCGAGATGCAGATCGTGCCACTGATCGTCGGTGAGGAGCGCGCCGCGATGCGCCTCTGCCAGGAGGCGATCGAGCGCGGCATATTCGCGCAGGCGATCCGGCCGCCGACGGTGCCTGCGGGAACCTCGCGCCTGCGGCTCACGACGATGGCCTCGCACACCCCCGCCGAGCTCGCACGCGCCGCCGCCGTGCTCGGGGAGCTGGCGCGCAAGCACGGCCTCGACCCGCACGCGATGAGGCCCGCGCACGAGGAGCGCGTGCCCACGCTCGAGCCTGCCTACGAGGAACCGGCCTACCACGAGCCTGCATTGCATGCGAGCAGGTCCGGGGAGCAAGGGCGGTCCTCGACGCGGTTCGACCTCGAGCGCGACAGCAGCGGCGAGCCGGTCGTGCTCGCCGCGGTACCCGCGCCGCCGGCGCCGTTCGATCTCGAGCGCGACGGCGCCCCGGGCGTCCGCGCCGCCTAGCGGCTCGCCGCGGCCGACGTGCGCGGCCTGTTCGTGACGGGCACCGACACCGGTGTCGGCAAGAGCGTGCTGAGCGCCGCACTGCTCGCGGCGATGCGCGCGAGTGGCGAGACGGTGCGGGCGCACAAGCCCGTCCTCACGGGCCTCGACGAGCAAGCGCCGCAGGGCAGCTGGCCGCCCGATCACGAGCTGCTGGGCGCGGCTGCCGGAATGGCTCCCGAGGAGGTCGCGCCGCTTCGCTTCGGGCCGGCCGTCTCGCCGCATCTGGCAGCCGCGCAAAGCGGGACGGCGATCGACCCCGCCGCGCTCGTGAGCGCGGCGCGCGGACGTACGACACGCACCCCCACGCGCGCCGGTGCCGTTGAGCGCGAGGGAGCTGTCGTCGTCGTGGAGGGCGTCGGCGGCCTGCTGGTGGCGCTCGCCGAGGACTACCTCGTGCTGGACCTCGCTCGCGAGCTCGGACTGCCGCTCGTGATCGCCGCACGCCCCGGCCTCGGAACGATCAACCACAGCCTGCTGAGCGTGCGCGCCGCACGCGCCGCCGGCGTCGCGGTCGCGGCCGTCGTGCTGACGCCGTGGCCCCGGCGGCCGAGCCCGCTGGAGCGCTCCAACCGCGACACGATCGCGCGTCTCGGCGAGGTGGACACGGAGGTCCTGCCGCTTCTCCCCGGCCCCGAGATCGCCGGGCTCGCGCGCGCGGGCGCGGGCCTGCCGTGGCGGGACTGGCTCGAGCGCTAGGCCGCCCGCGCGGCGGCGAGCATCGCGTCGGCGACGCTCGCCAAGTCCTGCTCGTCGATCAGGTAGGCCGGCATCGCATAGATCAGGTTGCGAAACGGACGCAGCCACACGCCGCGCTCGAGCGCCGCGTCGGTGGCGGCCGCGAGATCGACGTCGTGATCCAGCTCGAGCACGCCGATCGCGCCGAGCACGCGCACGTCGCGAACTCCGTCCAGCTCGCGCGCCGGCGCCAGCGCGGCCTCGAGGCCGCGCGCGATGCTCGGCACCTGCTCGCGCCAGTGGCCCTCGCCGAGCAGCTCGAGCGAGGCGAGCGCGACGGCGCAGGCGAGCGGGTTGCCCATGAACGTCGGCCCGTGCATCAGCCCGCCGCCGGCGCCGCCGGAGACGGCATCGGCGACCTCCTCGGTGCAGAGCGTCGCCGCGAGCGTCATGTAGCCGCCCGTGAGCGCCTTGCCGACGCACATCACGTCGGGGCTCACGTCCGCGTGCTCGCAGGCGAACATCGCGCCCGTGCGCCCGAAGCCCGTGGCAATCTCGTCGAGCACGAGCAGCAGCTCGTGCTCGACGCACACCCGACGCACGTGCGCGACGCAGGCGGGGGAGTGAAAGCGCATGCCGCCGGCTCCCTGCACGACCGGCTCGACGACGATGCCGGCGAGCTCGCCGGCGTGGCGCGCGGCCAGCTCGCTGACCTCGGCCGCCCACGCCCGATCGAGCTCGGCGTCGAAGCCGTCGGGGGGTCGAGGCGCGAACACGTGCTGCGCGAGCACACCGGAGAACAGGCTGTGCATACCGCCGCGCGGATCGCACAGCGCCATCGCACCGCTCGTGTCGCCGTGGTAGCCGCCCCTGACGGTCATCAGGCGCGTGCGCCCGGTGCGCCCGCGCGCGTGCTGGTACTGCATGCACAGCTTGATCGCAACCTCCACCGAGACCGAGCCGGAGTCGGCGAGGAACACGCGCTCCAGGCGCGCCGGGGCCAGCCCTGACAGGCGCTCGGCGAGCTCCACCGCGGGCGCGTGCGTGAGCCCGCCGAACATCACGTGCGCCACGCGCGCGAGCTGCTCGCGGACCGCCTCGTCCAGGCGCGGATGGCGGTAGCCGTGGATCGCGCACCACCACGAGGCCATCCCATCGATCAGCTCGCGCCCATCGGCCAGCCGCAGGCGCACGCCCTCGGCCGAGACGACCGGCAGCGAGGGCAGCGCCGCCGGCAGCGCGCCGTAGGGGTGCCAGACGCGCTCGGAGTCGAGCGCGAGCAGCCGCTCCCAGTCGCTCATCTCAGCGGCTGGCAGGCGACGCAGCGCCTGTGGCTCAGTCCTCGTATGGGGTGAAGTCGCGCTTGCGCGCGCCACAGACGGGGCAGAACCACGTGTCGGGAATCTGCTCGAAGGCGGTGCCCGCGGGGATGCCGCCGTCGGGGTCGCCTTCCTCGGGGTCGTAGATGTAGCCGCAGGACTCGCAGATCCAACGCTGCAGGGTCTCGGTGGGCGCACTCATGCGCGCCGCCTGTCGCTCGGCCGGCTCATACGCGGAAGAGTACCGACAAGGTAGGGTCAGGTGATGCGCGCGAGCGAGCGGGACGAGCGCCCGGGGCCCGGCGAGGAGTTGAACCGGGGGCCGGCCGCGGAGCCCCGCCAGGCGGCCACCGTGATCGTCCTGCGCGGCGGTGCGCAGGCGCTCGAGGTGCTGCTCGTGCAGCGCAATCCGAAGGCGCGCTTCATGGGCGGCGCGTGGGTGTTTCCCGGCGGCGCCGTCGATGCCGTCGAGGGCGAGGGCGAGGAGGCGCATCGCGCGGCGGCGGTGCGCGAGCTCAGCGAGGAGGCGGGGATCACGCTGCTCGATCCCGGCGAGCTGGTGAAGTTCTCGCGCTGGATCACGCCGGCCCAGGTGCAGATCCGCTTCGACACGCATTTCTTCCTCGCTCCCCTGCCCGACGGCCAGTCGCCGCGCATCGACGGCGAGGAGTGCGTCGATCTCGGCTGGTTCACCCCACAGGCCGCGCTGCTCGCCCACCGCGCCGAGGAGATCGTGCTGGTGTTCCCGACGATCAAGCACCTCGAACAGCTCAGCGAGTTCGCCTCCGTCGAGGAGCTGCTCGCCTACGCGCGCGGGCGCGAGGTCGTGCCCGTGCAGCCCCGCGTCGTGCTCGAGGGCGAGGTCGCGCGCATCGTGCTGCCGGGCGAGCCCGGATACTGAGCCGGCGGCGCCTCAGCTCTGCTGCTGGGCTGCGATCACGTGTGTGACGGCGTTGATCAGCGCGAGGTGGGTGAAGGCCTGCGGGTAGTTGCCGAGGTGGCGTCCGGAGGAGGCCTCGAGCTCCTCGGCGTAGAGCTCGAGCGGGGATGAGTAGGACAGCAGGCGCTCGCACAGGTGCTCGGCCTCGCGATGCTCGCCGATCTCCGACAGCGCCGAGACGAGCCAGAACGAGCAGATCAGGAACGTGCCCTCGTGGCCGTGCAGGCCGTCGTCGGTCACGTCGGTGCGGTAGCGCAGCACGAGGCCGCCCTCGGTCAGCTCCTCGCGGATCGCCATCACGGTCGCGCGCACGCGTTCGTCCTCGGGCGGGAGGAATCGCATGAGCGGCACCAGCAGATTGGAGGCGTCGAGCGCGTCGGTGTCGTAGTGCTGGCGAAAGACGCCGCGCTCGTCGACTCCGCGCGTGAGGATGTCCTCGCGGATCTGTTCGGCGAGCGCCTGCCATTCCTCGGCCTCCTCGGAGCTGCCGCGGCGTTCTGCCAGGCGTGCGCCACGGTCCATCGCGACCCAGCACATCAGCTTCGAGGAGACGTAGTGACGGGGCTCGCCGCGTGTCTCCCAGATGCCCTGGTCGGGCTCCTGCCAGACTTCCGCGGCGCAGCGCACCTGCGCGGTCAACACGGGCCAGAGGCGCTCGGGGACGTGATCGCGCTTCTTGGAGTGCAGGTAGACGGAGTCGAGAACCGCTCCGAAGACGTCGTTCTGACGCTGGTGGTACGCGTCGTTTCCGATGCGCACGGGGCGCGCGCCCTCGTAACCCTTGAGATGGTCGAGCGTCGACTCGACGAGGTCCTTATCGCCGGTGATCCCGTACATGATCTGCAGCGAGCCATCCTCGTTGCGCTCCATGTCGGCGACGTACTGGATGAAGTCGTCGGCCTCCCAGTTGAGCCCGAGCGCGTGCAGCGCCCACAGCGTGAAGGACGCATCGCGCATCCAGCAGAAGCGGTAGTCCCAGTTGCGCTCGCCGCCCGGTGTCTCCGGGAGCGAGGTCGTCGGCGCGGCCACGAGCGCGCCGGTCGGCATGAACGTGAGCCCCTTCAGCACGAGCGCCGAGCGCTGCAGGTGAAAGCGCCATGGGTGGTCCGGGTAGGTCCCTTCGGCCAGCCACGTGCGCCAGAAGTGACTCGTACCTTCGATGTGCGCCTCGGCCTGCGCGACCGTGTGCGGGCCGCCGCGTGCCTCCGTCCAGGAGATCGCGCAGAAGCGCTTCTCCCCCTCGGTCATCGTGTGGCGCCCGTGCGCACGGTTGCCCTCGATGCCCATGCGGATGTCGCTGAACAGCCGAAACGCGGTGACGTCATCAGTGGCGTCCAGCATGCAGGCGCCCTCCTCCCCGCTCTGCACGACGCTCCAGCTCGCCGCGGTGGCGCCGTAGTCGAGCATCGGCTCACAGACGATCTCCACCTGCACCTCGCCCTGGATGCACTCGATGATCCGCACGAGCAGATGGTCGGCGTCGTAGTCGGTCGGCGGCCTCGTGTGGCTCGAGCCGTGCTGGTTGTCGTGCCACGGGCCGATCGTCAGACCGTCGATCACCCGCAGCCAGCCCTGCGGGGTCATCCAGGTCGTCTCGATCAGGTTCGTGCCGGGGATGTAGCGCCGGCCGGCCGGGACGTAGATGCCGTAGGGGCCGACCCGCCAGCTTCCGGCGCCGCGGTCGAGCAACGCTCCGAACACCGACGGCGAGTCGAAATGCGGCAGGCACATCCACTCGATCGAGCCATCTGAAGCGAGCAGCGCGCCGGTGTGGCAGTCCGACAGGAAGCCGTAGTCGGCGATCGGCGGGAACGGCGAGTCGAGCGAGGTCGCCTGCGAGCCGGATGCCGCCGGCATCGAGCCGTCGGAGCTGGCGGCCGGGGGGATCGGTCCGGAGGCGCCGAGGGCGCCACCGGCGGTGCGCGCGCGGCGGGTGCTCACCACTCCCTCCGCTCGAACGTGGGGCGCTCCACCCCGCTCGGCAGGCTCTGCTCTTCCTCGAGCTTGTCGAGATGCGCAGCGAGCGTCGCGGTGGCGAACGGCCGCAGCTCGGCGGGCACCTCCGGCCAGACGGCGTCGAGCAGCTGTTGCACGCTGCGGAGCCCTTCGCCGAGGGCGAGAATCAGACCGTTCTCGCGGTCGATGCGGTGCGCGAGGTACTCCTCGAGCTTGGCGTGGGCGTCCCACACCGCAGGCCCGTGCCCTGGGCACAGGACGTTGAAGTCATCGCGCATGCTCAGGCGCGTCAGCGCCAGCAGATATCCGGACATCGCCCCCCTGTAGGGACTGATGAAGACGCTGCCGTTGCCGAGCACCGCGTCGCCGGTGAAGCAGACCCCCTCGGCGATCAGCGCGTAGTGATCGGCGGCGTGACCCGGCGTCGCGAGGGCCTCGAAGGGGCCGAAGCGGGTGCCCAGGCCGAGCTGCACGTCAACCGCGCCGCGCCGCGCGGCGAGCGGCGCGGGGTACTCCGCGCGCAGCGCGCCCGCGGCCTCGGAGTGGTCGTGGTGGTCGTGTGTCAGCACGACGCCGCCGAGGCCGCCGCGCGTGTCGATCGCGGCGAACAGGCGAGCGAGGTGCTCGTCGATCAGCGGCCCCGGATCGACGACCCACGTGGGGTCACGCCCGAGCACCCACGTGTTCGTGCCCGACAGCGTCAGCGGGCCCGGGTTGGGCGCGCGCACGAGCAGCACGTCGTGGTCGGCGAGCCGCTCCGCCTGCGACGCCGCCTCGGGGTCGCTGCCGTTCTCGGCGGGGGAATCGAGGTGCGGCGAGCTCATGAGCGCGACGTTAGCTGACGGCGAGGCGCGGATCGTCACTCGGCGGCTAGCCGGAGCGGCCCGAGGAGCGCCCGCGGCGCGAGGAGCCGCCGCGCGAGGAGCCCCCACGCGAGGACCCGCCGTGCGAAGAGCCGCCGTGCGAAGAGCCGCCGCGCGAGGGGCCTGCGGCACCGGAGGAGCGGCCGTTGGTCGCGTTCGAGCGCTGCTGTCCGCTGCGCGGGCGCCCGCCGCGCGGACCGGGGCGCGAGTGCTGCGGGCCGGCAGAGCGAGCGGGAGCGGCGCTCATGCCCGCGAGCGCGAGCTCGCGGTCGAGCCCGAGCTCGCCGACCATGCCGGCCAGTTCCCGCGCCTGGTCGTGCGCCACGAGGGTGACCCCGACGCCGCTGGCGCCGGCGCGTGCCGTCCTGCCGATCCTGTGGACGTAGTCCTCGCGCGTGGCGGGGATGTCGTAGTTGATCACGTGGGTGATCCCGGACACGTCGATCCCGCGGGCGGCGACATCGGTGGCGACGAGCGTGTCGACGACACCGGCCTCGAAGTTCGCGAGCGCCCGCTCGCGCTGGCCCTGCGACTTGTCGCCGTGCATCGCAACGGCCTCGACGCGGCTCGACGCGAGCTTCTTGACGAGCCGGTCGGCGCCGCGCTTGGTGCGCACGAACACGAGCGTGAGCCCGCGCTCGGGCTCGCTCAGCTCGCTGACCAGGCGCGCGACCTTGCCGTCGTGGCTGACCATCACGAAGCGATGGGCGACGTCGGCTTTCTGCTCGGCGGGGTGCGCGTGCTCGTGCCGGCGCGGATTGGTCGTGTAGAGCTTGGCGACGCGTCCGACCTCACCCTCGAGCGTGGCCGAGAAGAGCAGCGTCTGGCGCTTTGGCGCGGTCATCTTGACGATCCGATCGACGACCGGGCGGAAGCCCATGTCGAGCATCCGGTCGGCCTCGTCGAGCACGAGGATGCGGATGCGCGCGAGCGAGACGTCGCGGCGCTCGATCAGGTCGAGCAGGCGACCGGGGGTCGCCACGAGGATGTGCGCGCGGGCAGCCAGGCGCGCCTGCTTGACGATGCCGGCGCCGCCGTAGACGGCGGCGATCGAGAGCGCGCGGGCGTGCGCGAGCGGGCGCAGGTCGTCGACGATCTGCAGGGCCAGCTCGCGCGTCGGCGCGAGGATCAGCGCGGAGGGCCGCGCGTCGGAGTCCTTCAGCAGCTCCACGAGAGGAACGCCGAAGGCGAGCGTCTTGCCGGAGCCGGTGGGCGACTGCGCGAGCACGTCGTGCCCTGCGAGCACGTCCGGGAGGACCAGCTTCTGGACCGCGAACGGCTTGACGATCCCGCGCGCGGCGAGCTCGTTCACGACGACCTCGGACACGCCGAGATCGGCGAATGACTGTTGCTGCATGTTGTTGATGCTCCTTCTGGCGGCCCTGTGGCCGCCGCTTGCGAATGGAGATTCGACTGACCCCATCCGCGCCATCGAGCGCCAACAAAGACCGAGAACCTCACGGGCGACTGCGCCGCCCATCGGCTGACCGTAGCAGCCTCCCCGACACGGCCCGCAAGACCGCGCCCGCGCCGGCGCCGGCCTCGCGACCGCGGCGACCGCGACGCGGGCCGCCGGAGCGGCTTCGCCTACGCGCTTCGGATCAGCTTCTTGTTGACGAACTCGTCGGCGCCGTAGCGGCCGAGCTCGCGCCCGAAACCGGAGCGCTTGAAGCCGCCGAAGGGCAGCTCGGGACTGTCTGCGCCGACCAGGTTGACGTAGACCATCCCGGCGTCGATCCGGTCTGCGACTCGCTCGGCCTGCTGGGGATCGGTCGTCATCAGGTATGAGCCGAGGCCGAACTGGGTGTTGTTCGCCAGCTCGATCGCCTCCTCCTCGGAGGACACCTTGTAGACCTGTGCGACGGGCCCGAAGAACTCTTCCTGGGAGGCGTCGTCGCCCGGTTTGATCCCGGTGAGGATCGTCGGCTCGTAGAAGTTGCCCTCCCGCTTGCCGCCGATCAGCAGCTCGGCACCGCCCTGGACGGCGCGCTTGACCTGGTCCTCGAGCCGGTCGGCCGCGGCCGCGGATGAGAGCGGGCCCATCGCCGACTCCGAGGAGGTGGGGTCGCTCGGCTTCGCCGCCGCCAGCTGCTGCTTGAGCTGCTCCAGGAACTCGTCGTAGAGCGTGTCGATGACGATGAAGCGCTTCGCCGCGTTGCAGGCCTGGCCGGCGTTCTCCAGGCGGGCTTCGGCCGCCTTGCCGGCGGCATCGGCGACGTCGTCGGTGGCGAGCAGGATGAAGGGGTCCGAGCCGCCGAGCTCGAGGACCACCTTCTTGAGGTTGCGCCCGGCGATCTCCGCGACCGCGCCGCCCGCTCGCTCGGAGCCGGTGACGGACACGCCGCGCACGCGCGGGTCCGCGATCACCCACTCGATCTGCTCGTTGGTGGCGTAGATGTTCCGGTAGGCGCCGTCCGGAAAGCCGGCGTCGTGGAAGATCTGGGCGATCGCCTCAGCCGATTCGGGGCACTGCGGGGCGTGTTTGAGCAGGATCGTGTTGCCGATCACGTGGTTGGGGCCGGCGAAGCGCGCCACCTGGTAGTAGGGGTAGTTCCAGGGCATGATCCCGAGCAGCACCCCGTAGGCGCTGCGGCGCACCAGCGCCGTGCCCTCTCCGCCGAGCAACTCGATTGGTTCGTCGGCCATCAGCTTCTCGGCGCTGTCGGCGTAGAAGTCGTAGATCGCGCCCGCGAAGTCGACCTCGCCGAGCGCCTGCTCGATCGGCTTGCCCATCTCGCGAACGATGATCTCGGCAAGCGTCTGGCGGCGCTCGACGTGCAGCCGTCCGACCGCCCGGATCAGCTCGGCGCGCTCCGCGACCGTGGAGTCGGGGCTCCACGTCTGAGCGGCGTCGTAGGCGTCGTCGATCGCGGCTCTCAGCTCCGCGTCGGAGATCTCCGGGTACTCCTTGACGGTCTCGTTCGTGGCGGGGTTGACAACGGCGTAGGCGCTCATCTCGCTCCCTCTGTGCGTGACGTGGGTCGGTGTGTCCCACGATACCGTCGGGCCGGGGACTGCTTGGCTCCGCCGCGTGGAGTTCCAGCGCTGCTGCTCGATCTGCTCGGCGCCCCCAGGCTCATGCGCTCGCGGGCAGCCCGAGCGCCTCCGCCACGGCCGCGTGCATGATCTCGCCGTCCTGCACGTTGAGCCCCATGCGCAGGCCCGCGTTGCTCTCCAGCGCGCCCTCGATGCCCTTCTCGGCCAGCTCGATGACGTACGGCAGCGTGGCGTTCGTGAGCGCGTAGGTCGAGGTGATCGGCACCGCTCCCGGCATGTTCGTGACGCAGTAGTGAGTGATGCCGTCGACCTCGTAGGTCGGGTCCGAGTGCGTCGTCGGGCGCGAGGTCTCAAAGCAGCCGCCCTGGTCGATCGAGACGTCCACGAGCACCGCGTGCGCCTTCATCAGCTTGAGCTGCTCGCGCGTCACGACGCGGGGCGCGCGCCCGCCGGGCAGCAGCACGGCGCCGATCACGAGGTCCGCCAGTGGCAGCATCTCCTCGATCGCTAGCGTCGAGGAGTAGACCGTCGAGGCACGTCCGGCGAAGGCGACGTCGAGATCGCGCAGTCGGTCGACGGAGCGGTCGAAGACGAACACGTCGGCCTGCATCCCGATGGCGATGAAGGCGGCGTTCATGCCGACGACGCCGCCGCCGATCACGAGCACGGTCGCGGCCGCCACGCCGGGCACGCCGCCGAGCAGGATGCCGCGGCCGCCGAGCGGCTTCTCGAGCATGAAGGCCCCGGCCTGCGTCGCGATCTTGCCGGCGACCTCGCTCATCGGCGCGAGCAGCGGCAGGTGGCCGTCCCCGTCGATCACCGTCTCATACGCGATGCAGCGCGCGCCGGAGGCCATCAGACCGTGTGCGAGCTCGGGCTCGGCGGCCAGGTGCAGGTAGGTGAAGAGCGTCTGGCCCTCGCGCAGCAGGCGAACCTCCTCGGCCTGCGGCTCCTTGACCTTGAGCACCAGCTCCGCCTCGGCGAAGACGGCCTCGGCGTCGGGCACGATGCGCGCACCCTGGGCGCGGAACTGCTCGTCGCTCATTGCGCTGCCCTCGCCGCCGGCGGACTGGATCAGCACCTCGTGCCCGTGCGCGCTCAGCTCGCGCACCCCGGCAGGGGTGATCGCGATGCGGTACTCGTCGGTCTTGATCTCGCTGGGCACGCCGATCTTCATCTGCTCGGGGCTCCTTCCGGCGACGCTCGGACGGTACGTTCACGACGTTCGCAGGTTGAGCCTAGAGGGGTCGCGCGAATCATCGTGCGAGCTCGCGTCCGCGCAGCGCCAGCCAGAACTCGATCCGGTCGCGGGCGCTCGAGAAGTCGCGTCCGGTCAGCTGCTCGATGCGGCGGATGCGGTAGCGCAGCGTGTGGCGGTGGCAGTAGAGCGCAGCGGCGGCCTTCTCCCAGTGGCCGTTGTGCTCGATGAACACGTCGAGCGAGCGGACGAGCTCGTCGCCGTAGCCGCCCTCGCCCGCTTCGATCGGCCCGAGCACGCTGCGGCAATAGGACAACAGCGCCTCGTCGTCCTGCAGCGAGAGCAGCAGCTGGAAGGCGCCGAGGTCCTCGTAGGTGGCGACGTCGGGGGCGTCGCCGTTGCGCAGGCGCACGGCCTCGAGGGCGCAGCGAGCCTCGTGGAAGGCGATCCTCAGCGCGTGCGTCGCCGCGGTGCGACTCGCGGCCGCCTGCACCTCGCCGAAGCGCCCGCTGAGCTCGGTGCGGATCTTGCGCGCGAGCGCGGCCGGCTCGAGCATCGACGAGCCGCCCGCCGGCCCGGGGTCGACGACGGCGCAGACGAGGCCGGCGCGGATCGCGACGAGGCTCGGTATCCGCCTGCGCTCGAGCAGACGCTCCACGATCGCCGCCGCGGAGCTCGGATCCGGCGCTCGGAAGGCGAGCACGGCGACCTGCTCGCCGATCCCGAAGGGACGCAGCCGGGCCTGCAGGTCCTCGGGGTAGAGATGGCCCGTGAGAGCCTCCGCGAGCACATCGCCGATGACGTTGCGTTGGAGCAGTTCGTAGCGTTCGTCGAGCAGCTGCGCGAACGCCCGCTCGGTGATCGCGATGAAGGGCAGCTCGTAGGGGACCTCGAAGAGCGGGAAGGAGCGCTTCTGCGCCGCGGCGAGCAGCGCCGCCGGGATGCGGCGGTGAGCGAAGCCCGTGCCGAAGCCGAGGCCGGCGATCTCGTGATCGGCGAGGCGCTCGACGAACTCCCGCTGCAGCTTCGGTCCACTGAGCTGGAGCCCGGTCGTCAGCAGCAGCTCGCCGCCTTTCAGCCACGGCGTCGGATCGGCGAGCTCGGTGCTGTGCACGAAGCGCACGTGCGTGCTCGCCGCCGCCTGGCCGCTGACGAGCGAGAGGCCGAGCTCGCCGATCAGGCTCTCGAGAGTGAGCTCCATCTCGCAGTCCGCTCGGAAGCCTCGCTCAGCACCGGGCGCAGGATCGCCTCGATTTCCATGAACTGCTCCTCCCCGGCGATCAGCGGGGGCGATAGCTGAATGATCGGGTCGCCGCGGTCGTCGGTGCGACAGATCAGGCCCCGCCGATAGAGCTCGCCGGAGAGGAATCCCCGCAGCAGCTCCTCGGACTCCTCCGCGTCGAAGGTCTCCTTGGTGTCTTTGTCCTTGACGAGCTCGATCGCGTGGAAGTAGCCGGCGCCGCGCACGTCGCCGACGATCGGGAGGTCGCGCAGGGACTCCAGCACCTCGCGGAAGCGCCCCTCGTTCTCGCGCACGTGCCCGCACAGGTCCTCGCGCTCGATCACGTCGATGTTGGCGAGCCCGACCGCGCACGACATCGGGTGCCCGCCGAACGTGAAGCCGTGGTTGAAGATCGCCTTGCCGTGCAGGAACGGCTCTGCGATGTGGTCGGCTGTGATGACCGCGCCGAGCGGCGCGTAGGCAGAGCTGATGCCCTTCGCCGTCGTGATCATGTCGGGCGCGTAGCCGTAGCGTTCGCAGCCGAACCAGTGCCCGAGGCGCCCCCACGAGCAGATCACCTCGTCGGAGATCAGCAGCACGCCGTGGCGGTCGCAGATCTCGCGCACGCGCTGGAAGTAGCCGTCCTGCGGGACGAAGCAGCCACCGCCGTTCTGGACCGGCTCGAGGATCACGGCAGCGACCGTCTCCGCGCCCTCGAACTCGATCGCCTCCTCGATCGCGTCGGCCGCCCACAGCTCGTCGCGGTCTTCGGCCCAACGGTAGGAGTTGGTGTTGGGGACGTGGATCCCGCCGGGGGTCAGCGGCTCGAACGGCTGGCGCAGCGGGGTCAGCCCGGTGGCCGTGAGCGCGCCCATCGTAACGCCGTGGTAGGCGAGCTGGCGGGCGATCAGCTTGTGACGCAGCGGCTCGCCGTTGGCGTGGTGGTAGGCCTTCGCGAGCTTCCACGCGGACTCCACCGACTCCGAGCCACCGGAGGTGAAGAAGACGCGGTTCAGCTCGCCGGGCGCGAGCGCAGCGACGCGCGTGGCGAGCTCGATCGAGCGGGGATGCGCGTAGCTCCAGTTGGTGTAGAAGCCGAGCTCGGCCGCCTGGGCCGCGGCCGCTTCGCCGAGCTCTCTGCGACCGTGGCCGACGTTGACGCAGTACAGCGCCGAGAGCCCGTCGAGGTAGCGCTTGCCGTGCTCGTCGTAGACGTAGCAGCCGTCGCCGCGCACGATGATGGGGACGTCCGCAGAGGAGTAGGACCCCATTCGCGTGAAGTGCATCCACAGGTGCCGCTTGGCCTGCTCTTGGAGATCACCGCTCATGAAAACACGCTTTCTCAGGTAGTCAACTGGACAGTGCGGACAACGATAGCTCTGCCGGGAGGGGCGGAGCAAGGCACCAGCTGTTCAACGGGCCCACGACGGCTTGTACCAATTGTATAGTCCAAAGCGTCGCTTTTGGGGATAATGCCCCTTGCGTCTCCGCCGGACGGAGATTTAGGTTTCAGCGAGGGAGATGCGCACTGTCCGCTGTTCCCATTGAGAGGAGCCGTCGATGTCGAGCGAAGCCACCGCTGCAGCGGGGTCCCCGGCCACCGGGAGGGTCGAGGGCAAGGGCCTGAAGAAAGACGCGATCGGCTACATCTCGAACATCGTCATCAGCACGGCCTCGGTCGCCCCCGCCTACTCGCTGGCCGCGACGCTCGGCTTCATCGTCGCCGACCCGGGGGTCGCGACCCACGCGCCCGGCGTGCTGCTCGCGTCGTTCGTGCCGATGCTGCTGGTGTCGCTGGCCTACCGCTACCTCAACCGCGCCGACCCCGACGCGGGGACGACCTTCGCGTGGACCACGCGCGCCTTTGGTCCCGTCACGGGTTGGCTGAACGGCTGGGCGATCTTCCTCGCGGACGTGCTCGTGATGGCCTCGCTGGGCTACATCGCCGCGACGTACACGTTCAAGCTGTTCGGCTGGACGTGGGCGGAAACGCACGCCGGCGCGGGCCTCGTCGGATGCGTCCTGTGGATCCTGCTGATGACCTGGATCTGCCACCGCGGGATCGAGCTGTCCGCGCGCGTGCAGCAGATCCTGCTCAGCTTCGAGGTCCTGATGCTGGTGATCTTCGCGGTCACCGCGCTGATCGACGTCTACACCGGCAGTCCCGCGCACTCGATCGAACCGCAGGCGTCGTGGTTCAACCCCTTCGCGATCCCGTTTCACGATCTGGTCGTGGCGATGCTGCTCGGGATCTTCATCTTCTGGGGGTGGGACTCCGGCGTATCCGTCAACGAGGAGTCCGAGGACTCCAACGAGGGACCCGGACGGGCCGCGGTCGTCTCGACGGTGCTGCTCGTCGCGATCTACCTGCTCGTCTCGGCGGGCGCGCAGGGCTATCACGGGACGGGGTTCATCGCCAACGAAGAAAACGCCGGCGACGTGCTGAACGCGCTCGGCAAGGGCGTGCTCGGGTCCGTCGGCGTCAAGTTCCTGATCGTCGCCGTGCTGACCTCGGCCGCCGCCTCGACCCAGACGACGATCCTGCCGACGGCCCGCACGACGCTGTCGATGGCGCACTGGGGCGCGATCCCCAGGGTGATCGGCAAGATCCACCCGCGCTTCCTCACGCCCACGATCTCCACCTGGGGCTTCGGGCTGATCTCGATCATCGTCGCGGTTCCGCTGATCCTGATCTCCGAAACGGTGCTCGAACTCGCAGTCGTCGCGCTCGGGATCCCGGTCTGCCTGTACTACGGCACGACCGGCTTTGCGTCCGCGTGGTACTACCGGCGGGAGATCTTCACGAGCGTCAGGAAGTTCCTGCTCGTGGGTCTCGCACCGACGATCGGCGGCCTGATCTTCTACGGCATCGGCGTCTACGCGATCATCTACTACGGCAAAGCGGTCAACTCGGAAGGAAAAATCTACCTGGGGCTGACGCTGCCGATCTGGTTCGGCGGGATCGGCATGGTGCTCGGTGCCGTGCTGCTGCTCTTCTACAGACCACGCGCCAGGCAGTTCTTCTCGCGCCGCCCCGAAGTCGCCCCGGCGGGACTGCTCGACATGCCCGTCGAGCACGCACCGGCGCACCTGATGGGGCACGCGCACGCGACCACGGCCCAGGATCCCGCGGCCGGCCAGGACCCGTATGACCCCGGCCCGCCGCCACCCGGCTCGATGGGGCCGCCCGGCGCCTGAGCGCGAGTGCTGCGCTAGCCCACGGGCAGCTCGAGCAGCCCGTGCGGGGCGCCCAGCTCGCGCAGCAACTCGAGGAACGGCGCCGGCGGAAAGGCCTCGGGCCCGAGCACGCCCGCACCCTTCCAGTCGCCGCGGTCGAGCAGCTCGAGCGCGATCAGGGGGTTGATCGCGGTCTGCCAGACGACCGCCTGGCTTGAGTACTCGCGCATCGTCGTCTCGTTGTCGACCACGTGGTAGAGGTAGCTCGAACGCGGCTCGCCGTCCTTGCCGGTGCCCCGCACCCACGTGCCGGCGCAGGTGCGCCCGCTCATGCGCTCGCCCAGCGTCGCAGGGTCGGGCAGCGTGGCCGCGACGACGTCGCGCGGCGCGACGAGCGTCCCCCGCACGGACACGGGCTCGGCCGAGTCGAGGCCGAGCTTGTGCAGCGTGGAGAGCACGTCGATGAACTCCTGCCCGAGCCCGTACTTGAAGGTGACGCGCTCGCACTCCACCCAGCGCGGGATCAGCACGACCTCCTCGTGCTCGACGTTGACGCATTCGACCGGGCCGATGCCCTCGGGGAAGTCGAACATCTCGGGCTCCGAGAAGGGCGCCGTGGTGTAGAAGCCGCGCTCGCGCTCCCAGATCAGGGGCGGGTTCAGGCACTCCTCGATCGTCGTCCAGATCGAGAAGGTGGGGGCGAAGTCGTAGCCCTCGACGACGAGGTCCGCGCCGTCGCGGACGCCGATCTCCTCGATGCTCGCGAACAGCTCATCGGCGGCGTGGCGTGCGAACACGTCCGAGAGCCCGGGCTCGACGCCGATGCCGACGAGCGCGAGCAGGCCGGCGCGCTCCCACTGCTCGTGCTGGTCGAGCTGAAGGTCGCCGAGCTTCTGTCCGGGAATCTCATACGGACGCTCGGGGTGAGGGCGCGACAGCGTCATCGCCATGTCGAGATAGCTCACGCCGGCCTCGAACGCAGCAGCGAAGATCGGCTCGTTGAAGCGCGGGTCGCAGGCGTTCAACACGGCGTCGGGGCGCACCCGCGCGATCAGCTGGAGGAGCTCGTCGCGGCTGGAGGCGTCGACGCGCTCTGCGCCGAAGCGATCCGGTTCGGCCAGCCGCTGCACAGCGGCCTGCGCGCGCTCGAGCGCAACGTCGGCCAGCACGACGCGCTCGAAGCGGCTGCGCCGTTGAGCGGTCGCGGCGAACGCCGCACCGACACCGCCCGCTCCGACGACGAGAACCCTCATCACGGCGCAGTGTGACGCAAATGGTGGTCCGGGGAGGGCGCAATCATGCGCGGGGCGATGCGCCGCTCGCCCCCGGGCCTCACGTATGCTGCGCCGATCCTCGCGGCCTCGAACACCTGCCGAGCATGAGCACGGGCCTCCCCAGTCCGCCCCAGACACCACCGGGATCGCCGCGGTCGGCGATCGATGGCGATGGCGCCCAAACTGCCACGAGCGGGCCGGCGCCCGACGCCGAGGCGGCCGCCGGGCCGCGCTGGGCGCCCTCGCCGCACCTGCCGCGCCTGGAGATCGCGCTGGTGCTCGCCGCCGGCGTGCTGCTGGCGCTGCTGACGACCTGGCCGCTCGTGCTGCACATGTCGAGTCGCATCTCGCCGGACCTCGGCGATCCGGTGCGCACGGCCTGGGAGGTCGCGTGGGTGGGGCACGCGATGCTGTCCCAGCCGCTGCACCTGTTCGACGCCAACACCTTCTACCCGCACCCGC
Organism: Solirubrobacteraceae bacterium; assembly: GCA_036498325.1. Lineage (GTDB taxonomy): Bacteria > Actinomycetota > Thermoleophilia > Solirubrobacterales > Solirubrobacteraceae > Palsa-744. The sequence goes on along the minus strand of DASYFR010000009.1, from coordinate 215,910 downwards.
TCAGCCTCGCCTTCTCGGACTCGCTGCTCGGCTACGGGCCGGCGGCGTTCGTCGGCTCGGGCACCGTCGCCGCACTCGTCCGCTACAACCTCCTGTTCGTATTCGCCTGGTCGCTGTGCTTCGTCGGCGCCTACCTGCTGGCACGCGAGCTCGGGCTCGGTCGCCTCGGCGGCGCGGCGGCCGGAATCGCGTTCGCCTACGCGCCCTACAAGGTGACCGAGGCCGGTCACCTTCACGTGATGTCCTCCGGCGGGCTGCCGCTGGCCCTGTTCCTGCTGCTGCGCGGCTACCGACGCTCCTCGCGATCGCTCGTGCTCGCCGGCTGGCTCGTCTCGGCCTGGCAGGTGAGCCTCGGCTTCACGCTCGGACTGCAGTACTGCTACCTGCTCGTCGTCCTCGGCCTGCTCGTGCTCGTCCAGTGGTGGCGCGGACGCCTGCGCCCGGGCCCCGCATGGCCGGCGAAGCCATCGGCGCCGGCCGGCGCGAGGAGCGCTGCTCCGGCACGCGCGCGCGTTCTCGCCGGCCTGCGCTCGCGCGGCGCGCTGCTGCCCACGCGACTGCTGGTCGTCACGGTGATCGGCGCGGCGGCGCTCGGCGCCGTCACGATCTATGAGGCGCGGCCCTACCTGCAGGTCTCCAACGACTACCCGACGGCCAAGCGCACGATCAAGGAAGTCGAGAACTACTCCTCCGGGCCCGCCGCGCTGCTGTCGGCGTCCAGCGAGAACCGCGTCTGGGGCGCCGCCACGGCCGGGATGCGCGCGAAAGTCCACTCCAAGAACGAGGACGTCTTCTTCCCCGGCGGTCTGATCCTGGTGCTCGCCCTGCTCGGCCTGGCGGGCGTCGGCGGCGCCCTCTACACGCGCAACCTGCGCCTCGGATTGGCGCTCGGCGCGCTCACCTGCTCGGTCCTGGCGATGGGCCTCGGCCTGACGGGCGCCGGCTACCCCTACCGATTGCTCTACGACCATGCCCCCGGCTGGAACGGGGTCCGCGTGCCCGGCCGCGTGTTCACGCTCGGGACGCTCTTCTATGCCCTGCTCGCGGGCGCCGGCGCCCAGGCGCTGGTGCGCCTGCTCGGTCCGCTCGCGCGGCGACACTCCCTGCCCGCCGCGCCGGCCGTCGTCGGCGTGATCGCGCTGATCGGGCTGCTCGGCGAAGGCGCCGGGCATCTCGGGCACCCCGTCGTCCCGCAGCCGAAGAAGGCGGAAGTCGGGCTGCCGGGGCCGCTCCTGGACCTGCCCACCGACGGCGCGGCGGACCGCGTGTGGCAGTACTTCTCGACGGACGGCTTCTACAAGATCCCGATCGGCAACAGCACGTTCGACATTCCCGCGGTCGATGACCTGCGCGGCGGGATGAGCGGCTTTCCCGACCGCGCGAGCATCGAGAAGCTGCGCTACTACGGCATCCGCACGGTCGTCCTGCACCTGACGATGCCGGCGCTCCCGGGCATCCACGGGTACGCGATCGCCGAGCCGCCGAACCCCGCCGCCGCCGCCGCCAAACCGGTCGCGGGCCTCGGCGTCGTGCGCCGCAAGGTCGGCTCGCTGGTGATCTATGAGATCGGCCCCGGCCCCAGGGCCCTGCACGGAACCGACTGATGACCCGCCGCAGAACGCTGCTGGCGCTCGCGCTCGTGGGCGTCGCCTACGCCACGCTGATCCAGAGCTTCTCCTGGAACCAGACCTCCCACTACGACCTGATCCGCGCGCTCAACGACGGCGGCACGACGATCGACACGACCCAGCAGAACACGGGCGACAAGGTCTTCTACAAGGGTCACTACTACTCGGCCCGCGCCCCCGGGCTGGCGCTGTTCGCGCTGCCCTTCTACGACACGCTGAACGCCCTGCAGGCCGAATCCTGGGCGCAGGAATCCGAAGCCCAGCGTGGCAGCGACGAGATGATCTATCTGATCGGCCTGTGGGCCAACGTGCTCCCGGGCCTGCTGCTGCTGGCGCTCGTCTGGCGCGTTGCCGAGCGCTTCGAGCCGGGCTACGGCGTCGCCGCAGCGGTCGTGCTCGGGCTCGGCACGATGGTGCTGCCGCTGTCCACGCTGCTGTTCTCACACATCTTCGCGGCGTTCCTGGGCTTCGCCGCCTTTGCGCTGATGCTGCGCGAGCGCGACGGGCCGCCCCGCGCGCTGCTGCTCGGCCTCGCCGGCCTGGCGATGGGCTATGCCGTGGCCTCGGAGTACCCGCTGTTCTTCGTCGCCGTCGTGCTCGGGCTGTACTTGCTCTCGCGGCGCGACGCGCTCACGCCGCTGCACGTGCTGCGCCGTGCCGGCGCCTACATCGCGGGTGGCGTCGTCGGGATCCTGCCGCTGCTGTTCTACAACCACTACGCGTTTCACTCGTGGACGCACCTGGCCTACTCCGACGTGCCGCGTCAGCAGAAAGGCTTCTTTGGGATCGGGCTGCCGAGCCTGAAGGTGCTGGGCACGCTGTTGTTCGACTCGCGCGGCCTGTTGACGATCTCGCCTGTACTGGCGATGGGCGCGATCGGCACGGTGCTGCTGTACCGGCGCGGCAGGCGCGCGGAGGCGCTCACGATCACCGGCGTGTGCCTCTGCTACCTGCTCTACAACTCCGGCTACTACCTGCCCTTCGGCGGCGGCTTCATGGGGCCGCGCTTCCTCACGACGATGCTGCCGTTCCTGGCCTGCCCGCTCGCGATCGCGCTGAAGCGCTACCCCGGGCCGACGATCGCGCTGGGCGCGATCTCGATCGCGACGACGGTGATCGCGACGATTACCCACCCGCTCGTCGGCTACGAGAACGAGACGGTGATCTGGATGCGGCTGCTCGGCAACGGCTCGTTCCAGCCGACGATCGCCTCGGCCTTTGGCCTCGGCCGCAGCTGGGGCGCGATCTGGCCGTTCTTCCTCGCCGCCGGCGGCGCGCTGTGGCTGGCGGTCTGGGCGACGCCGCGCCTGCGCCTGCCGGGCCGCGAGCTGGGCGCCGGGCTGGCCGTGGCGGTGGCGTGGGCGCTGTTCGCGGCGCTCGCCCCGACGCTGCTGGGGATCGACCACCGTGGCCTCGAGAGCATCGTCGGCGCGGGCGATCACACGGCCCTCAACCTGGCACTGCACGACGGCAGCCGCTACCCCCTGCGCACGCTCGCGCCGGTCGCGGCCCTCGCCGCGCTGCTCGCGCTGGGCGCCTTCGCACTCGCGCGCAGCGAGCCCGCGCCCCCGAGCGGGCCTCCCGGCGCACGCCGCGGCGCCGACGCCGGCTCACAGCCGGCGCTCAGCGCCTGAGCCGGGCACCACTCAGGCGCTGGGGAGCCGGCCGCTCAGTTCTTCGCGAGCTTGACGTTGCATTTCGCCGCGTGCAGCTGGCGGCAGAGGACCTGGTAGCCGGCGCGCGGCTGGCCCTTCGCGTTCATCACTCCGGCGTCGAAGCGCGTCCTCGAGTTGCCGCCGAACCAGTTGTAGATGTAGATGCGCTTGATGCGCGGCTGTGAGCCCGCGACGGCGAACACGTATTTGAGCACGCGCGCCGAGCGCTTCAGGCCGGAGCCGTTGCGGTTGGGGTAGGCGCCGCCGAACTTGACCAGGCCACCGGTCTCCGTCAGCCACACTTCGCCGCCGAGCGCACTGACCAGGGCCCGCGTGCGCCAGCTCTGCTGACGGTTGACGTCGGAGTAGTTGTGCAGGCCCCAGACCCTCGGCATCGCGGCCTTCAGGTGCCTGACCTCGCGCTTGAATTCCGAGATGTAGCGGAGCGTCGGCGTGATCACGGCGGCGTCGAGCACGTCCAGCCCGATCATCGTGCAGCCCGTGCAGACGTGCGTCAGCGCCTGGTAGTAGAGCGCCGCGGTCTTGGCCGACGGGCTCGCGAGGGCGTGTGGGATGTTGCCGCGGTTGGCCTCGTCCCAGGACTGGTACTGCTTGACCTTGGGGAACAGGCGGATGAATTTCTGCACGTCGTGCTGGTAGAGCTTCGCGCTGGGCAGCCGCGTGGGCGTGTACTCGGAGTGGTAGAAGGCGACGAGCACCTGCTGGTGCTGGGCTTCCGCCGCCTGGATGAAGCGGCGTGCGAGCGACAGCGAGTAGGAATGCGCGACGGCGTCGTAGGGCGCGATGTAGCGGACGGTTCTCGTGTGCAGCTGGCGCCACAGCGAGCTGGAGAACATCTTCACGGACTGATCGCCGAGGCCGGTCAGGTAGGCGGAGCTGGCGTGCGCGGTGGGCGCGGAGGAGGCCGTGCCGGCGGCGGCTGCGGGAGCGCCCGCGAGCGCGCCGGGAAGGACTAGCGCGGCGGTCGCGAGCACGCTCGCGAACAGGCCGAGCGGGCGGGGGGTGATGGAGCGGGGTTTTCTCATTGGCATTGGAACAGGCCTCTGCGCCGGGGGTTGCGCGATGGTTGGCGATTTTATGCGGCGCTTAGCAAGCCCGCGGGAGCACTGCGCCGCCGCCGGGCGCGTCACGCAGCGCCCTCGACACCTTCGTCGCCGGGTCGCGGAAGTCCTTCTGAAGAGATACCAGCATCGCTGCGTGCGCTCGTCTCGCGCAGGGTGGGGTCCGCGACGACACGAACGTCGACGCCGGGCAGGCCGCGGATCAGCCGCATCAGCAGCGAGCGCTCCACTCCCAGCCGCGGTAGGCCCCGCCGCCGGGCGGGCGTGCCCATCAGCACGTAGGTGCTGCCGAGCGCACGGGCCACGCCGATCGCGAGATCGGCGACGTCCTCGCCCTCCTCGATGCGCAGGCGCGCTCCCAGCATCGAGACCAGACGGCGCAGCTCCTCGAGTCGCCTGCGGTCCTGCTCGCTGGGCGGACGCGCGGGCGGGCGCACGACGAGGACGTCCAGATCAGCGTCCAGTCGTTGGGCCGAGCGCCACGCGCGGCGCACGACCCGCTCGGAGTGAGGGGCGAGGGTGACGAGCGCGAGCAGGCGTTCGGCGATCGCCTGGGGGCGTGCCGGCACCGCCGCCTGCGGCACCTGCTCGTCTCGGCGCACCGCCGACTTCTCGAGCTCGGCGCTCGGCCGCGCCACCAGGCGCTTGACCTCGACCTCCTCGGCGAGGACGCGGAGGGCCGTCTCGCGCAGCGCGGCGAGGTTCTCGATCTTGAAGAAGTGGTTCAGCGCCGCCGGGACGCGCTCGGCCGGGTAGACCTTGCCGGCGCGCAGCCGAGCGATCAGAGCCTCCGGCGTGACGTCGATCAAAACGACCTCGTCGGCCATCGAGAGCACCTCGTCGGGGATCGTCTCGCGCACCCGCGCCCCGGTCAGCTGGGTGATCTGGTCGTTGAGGCTCTCGAGGTGCTGGACGTTGACGGTCGAGAACACGTCGATGCCGGCTTCGAGCACGTCGCGCACGTCCTCGAAGCGCTTCTCGTGCTCGATCCCGGGAGCATTCGTGTGGGCCAGCTCGTCGATCAGGCACAGCTCCGGGCGGCGCTCGAGAACGGCCGGGAGGTCCATCTCCTCCAGCGGCGCCCCGCGGTAGCGCAGCTCGCGGCGCGGCACCAGCTCGAGCCCGTCGGCCTGGGCCACCGTCTCGGCGCGCCCGTGCGGCTCGAGATAGCCGATCACGACGTCGCGTCCGCTGTCGGACTCGATCCCCGCCTCCTGGAGCATGCGGTAGGTCTTCCCGGCACCGGGGGCCATGCCGATGAAGACCTTCAGGTGTCCTCGCTCGTCTGGCATGGGGACCGTATGGGACGCTACCGCAGTGACCTCGTTCCAGACGAGCGCGGCGGTCCTCGGGGGCCTGTTGATCGTGGGCTCGTTGCTGTCTGGGCTGGCGCGACGCAGCATGCTGTCACTCGCGGCGCTGTTCGTGCTCGCCGGCTTCCTGCTCGGACAGGGAGCCACGGGAGTGCTCAACTACAGGGCGGGCTCGGGCCTCGTGAGCGACCTGGCGACCGTCGCGCTGATCGTGATCCTGTTCCGCGACGGCCTCGAGGTGGACGGCGAGCTGCTGCAGCGCCACTGGCAGCTGCCGCTGCGCAAGCTCGCGATCGCGATGCCGATCACGGCGGCGCTCGTCGCGCTGCTGGCGCACGCGCTGATCGGCCTCGGCTGGACGGAGTCCTTCCTGCTTGGGGCGCTGCTGTCGCCCACCGATCCCGTGCTCTCCTCCGCCGTCGTCACCGACTCGCGCGTGCCGCGCGTGATTCGCCACTCGCTCAACCTCGAGTCCGGACTCAACGACGGGCTCGCGCTGCCTGCCGTGCTGGCGTTCGCGGCGGCGCTCGAACCCGGGCGAGGACATTTCGTGTGGTGGCATTTCGTGCTGCAGGACGTTGGCCTCGGGCTCGCCTTCGGGCTCGTCTGCGGCGCGATCGGCTCGCTGCTGATGGCTCGCGACGACGGCATGCGGGGCCGTCCGATCTCCGCCCACCAGAAGGCCCTCTACGGCCTCGGGCTGGCGTTCGCCACCTTCGGCCTGACGACGCTGCCGCCGCACGGCAACGGCTTCATCGCGGTGTTCGTCGCCGCGATCGTAGTCGGCGTCCGCCGGCCCGATCTGCGCGAGTCCTTCGCCGTCCACGCCGAGGAGGTGGTCGAGATCGTCAAGCTCGGCATCTTCGCCGTGTTCGGCTCGCTGCTCACGATCCACGGGCTGTTCGCGGACGGCTGGGGCGCCGTCGGCCTCGTCGCGGGCGTGTTCCTGCTGGCGCGCCCGCTCGCCGTCTGGATCGCGCTGGCGGGCACCCGGCTGGGCATCGCCGAGAAGGCGTTCATGGCCTGGTTCGGTCCCAAGGGCGTTGCCACGATGACCTTCTCGCTGTTGATCCTCGCCCGCGGCGTCGAGTCCGGCGGGCGGATATTCAACCTCGCAGCGCTCGCCGTGTTCGCCTCGATCCTCGTGCACGGGCTGACCGACACGCCGGGAACGAAGTGGATCGCCGCGCGCGCGGGCGGAGGGGCGGAGTCCAACCCCCTGGGCGCGTCCGAGCCGAGCAGCACGTCCGAGCCCAGCAGCGCGCCCGAGCGATCAGGCCCCGAGCACGTTGTGCAGTAGGAGGTCGATCAGCTTGATGCCGATGAACGGCGCGATGATGCCGCCGAGGCCGTAGATCAGCAGGTTGCGCCGGAGCAGCGCGCTGGCACCGATCGGCCGGTAGCGGACCCCGCGCAGCGAGAGCGGGATCAGCAGCGGAATCACGATCGCGTTGAAGATGATCGCCGAGATGATCGCCGAGCGCGGCGAGCCGAGGCCCATGATGTTGAGCACGTGCAGGGGGCCCCTCGGTTCGCCGCCGGCTGTGCCCGTCGCGTATGTCCCGATGAACACCGCGGGCAGGATCGCGAAGTACTTCGCCACGTCATTCGCGATCGAGAACGTCGTCAGCGCGCCGCGTGTGATCAGAAGCTGCTTGCCGACCTCGACGATCTCGATCAGCTTGGTCGGGTTGGAGTCCAGGTCGACCATGTTGCCCGCCTCGCGCGCGGCCTGGGTGCCGGTGTTCATCGCCACGCCCACGTCGGCCTGCGCGAGCGCGGGCGCGTCGTTGGTCCCGTCACCGGTCATTGCGACGAGCCGCCCCTCGGACTGCTGCTCGCGGATCAACGCGAGCTTGCGCTCCGGCGTCGCTTCGGCAAGGAAGTCGTCGACGCCGGACTCCGCGGCGATCTGGGCAGCCGTGAGGCGATTGTCGCCGGTGACCATCACGGTTCGGATCCCCATCGCGCGCAGCTGCTCGAAGCGCACCTTCATGCCGTCCTTGACGGTGTCCTTCAGATACACGACGCCGAGCACCTGGCTGTCGCGCGCGACCGCCAGAGGGGTGCCTCCCTCCCTGCCGATGCGCTCGAGCTGGATCTGCAGCTCGGGGGGCGGGAACCCTCCTTCGCGCTCGACGAGCGCGATGATCGCGTCACCGGCGCCCTTGCGCAACTGCTGGCCGTCGTAGTCGACGCCACTCATCCGGGTCTGAGCCGTGAACGGCACGAACTCGGCGCTCATCTGCGACATGTCGTGCTCCCGAATGCCGTACTGCTTGGCGAGGACGACGATCGAGCGTCCCTCCGGGGTCTCGTCGGCCAGCGACGAGAGCTGCGCAGCCTCGGCCAGCTCGAACTCCTGGACGCCCGGCATCGGCACGAACTCCGACGCCAGCCTGTTACCGATCGTGATCGTGCCGGTCTTGTCGAGCAGCAACACGTCAACGTCGCCGGAGGCCTCGACAGCGCGCCCGGACAGCGCGAGCACGTTGCGCCGCACCAGCCGGTCCATCCCGGCGATGCCGATCGCCGACAGCAGCGCGCCGATCGTCGTCGGGATCAGCGCGACGAGCAGCGCGATCAGGGTCGTCTCGGAGATCGACGTGCCCGCGAACAGGCCGAACGGACGCAGCGTTGCCACGACGATCAGGAAGATCAGCGTGAGCGCCGCAAGCAGGATGTTCAGGGCGATCTCGTTGGGCGTCTTACGTCGCGAGGCGCCCTCGACCAGGGCGATCATGCGATCGAGGAACGACTGACCGGGCTCCTGGGTGATTTCCACGACGATCTCATCGGACGTCACGCGCGTACCGCCCGTGACGGCGCTGCGATCGCCGCCCGACTCGCGAATCACCGGGGCCGACTCGCCGGTGATCGCCGACTCGTCGACCGTCGCGATGCCCTCGACAACGGTGCCGTCTCCCGGGATCAGCTCGCCCGCCGGCACGACGACGACGTCGCCGCGCGTCAGCTCGGCGGCTGCCTTCGTCGTGCCGTCGCGCAGTCTCGCGACGGTCTCCTTGCGCATCGCGCGCAGCGTGTCCGCCTGCGCGCGGCCGCGGCCCTCGGCGAAGGCCTCGGCCATGTTCGCGAACACCACCGTCAGCCACAGCCAGATCGCGATCGTGAACGTGTACCAAGCGGGCTCGCTGCCACCGCCAAGAGGCTTGCCGCCGAACGCCTGGATCAACCAGGTGACGGTCGTGATCACCGAGCCGATCTCCACGACGAACATCACGGGGTTGCGGACCTGCACGCGCGGGTCGAGCTTCTTGAAGCTGTCGATCAGCGCGCGCGTGAGGATCTCCGGCTGGAACAGGGAGATCGCGCGGCGCTCGTTCGTCACCGGTATCTCCGCGGACATCAGCGCGATCCTGCGGCCGTGCGGTCAAGCGCCAGGTTGAGCTCGAGCACGTTCACTCCCACCTCGCCGGAGAAGCCGAGTCCACGGGAATCGGTGTACTTCGACACCAAGCGGTCGACGACGGGCAGGGAGAGCTCGCGCTTGGCCGCGACTCGGTGGGCCTGGATGCGCGCATTGGCGGGCGAGATTTCGGGGTCGAGGTTCGACGCGGAGGTGTTCACCGCATCGACCGGGATCTGAGCGATTGTCAGGCTGGGGTCGTATGGCCTCTCCAGTTCGAGATAGGCCTTGATGTTCTCCGCGTCGGCTTCCTCGGTGGCCTTGTCGTTGGGGCCGCGGTTGGAGAACGTGCTCGCGGCGGCGTTGTAGGCGCCTCCTTCGGTTGCCGACGGCCGGCTCTGGAAGTAGCGAGCGTCCGGTTCGGTGACGAGCTCCCCTTCTACTTGCTTCGCCTTCCCCTGCTTGTCGAGCACCGGTCTCGCGAAGCTCTGTCCGATGAGCTTCGAGCCCACCAGCTTGCCGTTGACGTAGACCTTCTGACCGTTCGCGTTGCCGGGGAATGCGACCTGACCGACGCCTGTGATGACGAGCGGATAGACGAGCCCGAGCAGGATCGTGAGGACGACGATCCCGATCAGCGAGCTGACGATGTCGCGCCGCATCGTCAGTAGAGGTGTCCGGTCAGGCCCTGCACGACGGGACCGAGGAGCAGCGCCGGGAAGAAGGTGAGCGCGCCGACGAGGATGATCACGCCGATCAGCAGGACGACAAACGTCGTGTTATCGGTGCGCATCGTGCCGAGGCCGGCCGGCGTCACGCGCTTGCCGGCGAGCGCCCCGGCGACGGCGAGCGCGAAGAGAATCGGAGCAAAGCGCGCGAACAGCATCACGAGGCCACCGAGCAGGTCGGCGAAGGTGACGCCGTGCGCGCCGCGATTGCCGGCGACCGGCTGGATGAAGCCCGCATAGCCGGCGAACGCGGAGCCGTTGTTGTTGGCCTGCGAGAGGTACGCGTAGAAGGTCTCGGAGAAGCCCTGCGGGCCCTTGCCCAACGCGGAGATCGAGGCGCGCCCGCTCCGCGTCGCGACTGCCAGTGCGGTGGCGAACAGCGCCGCCAGCGGCGTGATCAGGATGCCCAGCCCGGCGAGCTTGATCTCCCTCGCCTCGAGCTTCTTTCCGAGCCACTCCGGCGTGCGTCCCACCATCAACCCACCGATGAACACGGCCAGCAGCACGTACAGGAGGATCGAATACAGGCCTGTGCCCACGCCGCCGAAGATCGTCTCGCTCGCCGACAGGTTGGCAAATGGCACAGCTCCGCCGATGCCGGTGAACGACTCGATCGCGCTGTTCACCGCGCCGCAGGAGGTGACGGTCGTGACGACATCGAACAGCGCCGAGCCCGCGATCCCGAAGCGCTGCTCCTTGCCTTCCATGTTGCCGCCGGTGGAGCCCGCGATCACGTGTGTGTGCAGGCCGGCGGCGTGCTGCGCAGGCGAGCCGTGCGCCTCGGCGACGTAGGCGACGATGACGGCGCCGAGGAACATCACCATCATCGTTCCGTAGATCGCATGGCCCTGGCGACGATTGCCTGCCATCCGCCCGTACATGAACACGAGCGCAGCCGGGATGCTCAGCACGAGCAGCATCTCGAAGAAGTTGGTGAACGCAGTCGGGTTTTCGAACGGGTGTGCGGAGTTGACGTTGAAGAACCCGCCGCCGTTCGTGCCGAGCATCTTGATCGCGAGCTGCGAGGCGGCCGGTCCCATCGCGATCGACTGGGTCAAGCCGGTGATCGTGTGGGCGGTCAGGTAGCTCGAGAAGTTCTGGATCACGCCCTGCGAAACCAGCACGAGCGCTGCCAGCACCGAGAGCGGAGCCAGCACGTACAGGATCGTGCGCACGAGGTCCTGCCAGAAGTTGCCGACGCTGTCGCCACTGCGCGACACGATCCCCCGCACCAGTGCGACTGCGACGATGATTCCGACACCCGCCGACAGCCAGTTCTGCACCGTCAGGCCGATCATCTGGCTCAGATAGCTCATCGTGGTCTCGCCGCTGTAGAACTGCCAGTTGGTGTTGGTGACGAACGACGAAACCGTGTTGAAGGTCACGTTCCATGGGGCCGAGCGGTACCCGAGCGGGTTCAGCGCGTGCGGCACAAAGAAGGCGTTTTGCGTGCGCAGGATCACGTACAGCGCCAGCCAGCCGGCCAGCGAGAAGACGAGCAGGCTTTTCGCGTAGGACTTCCAGTCCTGGCCGCGCCCCGCATCGACCCTCAGCACCCTGTGGAGCAGCCGCTCGGGACCGCCCAAGATGGGCGTCAGAAACACCCGCTCGCCGCGGTACACCCTCGCCATGTATGTCCCGAGTGGGACGGCGAGTGCCGTCAGGATGACCACGAACAGGACGATCGTGAACCAGCCGGCGAGCGTCATCTCAGAGGTTCTCGCCGCGAATCAACGCGTAGAAGAGATACGCGACCACGAGCACCGATACGACCAGGCCGAAGGCGTCGGCGGCGCTCATCGGACTCCCCCCGCGGGGTGCGAGATCGCCCGGCACACGGGGGCGGGCACGGTCATACGCGGTCGATCCCCTCGATCATCCAGAGCAGGAGTGCGAACGTGACGATCCCGAGAGCCAGTGCAACGAGGTCCATGGCAATCACTATCGACGCCCGCGCGTCACGCATGTGTGACGATCGCGCCCGACTCCATAACGATTTCGTTACGCGCCGGTCGAACCCCTCAAATCCGACACTCGCCCGCCACTCGGACTGGCGGCTCAACCGCCGAAGCGATACCCCACGCCCGACTCGGTGACGATGTAGCGCGGCGCGACGTCATCCGCCGGCTCGATCTTCGCGCGCAACCGCGCGATGTGCGTGCGCAGCGGCTGCATGTCGTCGACGTACTCCGGGCCCCACACCTCGCTGAGCAGCTTCCGGTGCGTCATCAGCCGCCCGCGGTTGCGCACGAGCGTGCGCAGCAGATCGAACTCGATCGGCGTGAGGTGCACCGGCTCGCCGGCGCGCCGGACGACTCGCGCTGCGAGGTCGATCTCCAGACCCTCGAGCACCACGCTCGGCTCCTCGTCGACTCCGCCGGCACGGCGCAGCACGGCGTGCAGCCTGGCGACGAGCTCGCGCGTGCCGAACGGCTTCGTGATGTAGTCGTCGGCCCCCGCCTCGAGCGCGCTCACCTTCTGCTCCTCCTCGCCGACGGCCGACAACACGAGGATCGGCATCTCGCTCCACTCGCGCAGGCGCCGCGTGAGCTCGACGCCGTCGAGGTCCGGCAGGACGAGGTCGATGATCGCGGCTTCGGGGGGCCTCACCGCGGCGAGGTCGAGCGCCTGGGCGGCTGTTTCGGCGGGGACAGCCTGAAAGCCGGCCTCGCGCAGCACAACCTTCAACGCCCGCACGATCTGCGGCTCGTCGTCGACGACGAGCACGCGCGGCGCCCCCGCCCGCTCAGCCGACGCCGGCGTGCTCACGCGGCCGGCTCGCGCGGGCTGCTGGAGGCGAGCGGCGGGACGGTCCTCGGTGGATCGCTCGCGACGATCGGCGCCTCGCCCGCATCAGCGTCGGCCCGCCCCAGTGGAAACTCGAACACGAACGTCGCGCCCTGCCCGGGGAGCGACTCGACATGCAGCGAGCCTTCGCTCGCCTCGGCGAAGCCGCGCGCGATCGCGAGGCCCAAGCCCGACCCGCGGTGATCCCCCCCCGGCGTGCCCGCCCGGTAGAACGGCTCGAACACCCGCTCCAGCTGCGCCGGCGGGATCCCGGGGCCGCGATCTACGATCCGCACGATCACGCGGTCGCCGGGCCGGCGAGCAGGTTCGGGCTGCCCTCCCCCCGGTTGCCCCTGCTCGCGCCCGGCCGCGAGGCTGCGCACGGCGCGGGCGCGCACCGACACGGGATGCCCGCCGGAATGCCGCCTGGCGTTCTCGAGCACGTTGACGAAGGCCCGCTCGAGCTGGACGGCGTCGACGCTGACGAGCGGGATGTCGGCGTCGAGCGACAGCGTGAAGTCCGTCGGCGCCGGCGCCAGCTCCGCGAGCGCCGAGTGCACGAGCTCCTCGACCGCTGTCCAGCTGCGCCGTGGCTCCGCCGCACCGGCTTCCAGGCGCGAGAGGTCGAGCAGGTTGTCAACCAGTCGCGAGAGACGGGTGGACTCCTCTCCGATCACGCTCGCGAGCTCTTCGCGCTCGGCCTGCGCGAGCGAGGGCGAGGCGATCGCCTCGCCGGCCGCCGAGATCGCCGTCAGCGGCGATCTGAGGTCGTGCGAGACGGCGCGCAGCAGCGCAGTCTTGATCGTGTCGGCGCGTCGCAGCGCCGCGGTCTCCACGACCCCCCCGAGAAGCTCCTCGCGTTCGCGCGCGGCGCTCAGCAGCGCCTCCAGCGCCGGCACGACTCGCTCCTGCAGGCGCCGCAGGTTGGCCTCGGAGCTGGCCGCCCCGACCAGCAGGGTGCCGAGCCGGCTCGTGCCCTCGCGCAGCGGAAAGGCCACGCTGCGCTCGTCGCCTTCGACGGTCTCCATCGTGATCGCCGCCGAGCTCAGCCCGAGGGCCTGCGCCAGGCGTGCCGCGGCAGTGGGCAGAGCCTCGCCGAGGTCCTCGCCGCGCAGCAGCAGTCTCGCCATCTCGGCCGCCAGGTCCGCCTCCTGCCGGCGCTCCTCCGCGTCGCGTGCCCGCGCCCGCGTGACCTCGGCGACCGAACTGGCGATCGCCGCCACCACGAGGAAGGTGACGAGCGCGACCCAGTTGCTCGAATGGCGGATCGTCAGATCGCCGAGCGGCGGCAGGTGGAAGAAGTTGAAGGCCAGGCCGCTCACGAGCGCGGTCGCGAACCCCAGCCAGATCCCCCAGATGATCGACACGGCCAGGACCGCCGGCAGGTAGACGACGCTCAGCGAGACGACCGGCGCGACGTGCTTGAGCGGATAGATGATCAGCGTGCACAGCGCGATCGCCGCCAGCGCCACGATCGCCCCGACGCTGCGCGAAGGCGGCTTCAGCGAGAGCAACAGGCCAAATTTGGATGACACTCCCACAAGCGTAATGGCGTCTGGGACGCGACCCGCTGCTCGAACGTTGGCTTAACCGAAGCACGCCCGCTCAAGCCGGGCGGGGCTCGCACCGACGCGAGCACAGTGGGATCCGCCCCGCGCATGAGCGCGCGCACACGTGAGAATGGACTCGTTGCGCTGGCTGCGCTGAGCGCGACGGCGCTCGCGCTGTGCCTGCTCGCCGCAAGCGCCTCCGCGCTCACGCCCCTGCCCCGCTCCGACTACGCGGTGCGCGCGGCATGTTCGGCGCCGAGCCCCGGGCAGGCGTCCTGCCTCGCCCTCCAGCTCGTTCCCCGCAGCGTGGAAGCTCGCGCGCACACCCATCCGCTCGGAGTCGGCTCGCCGACGGCGCGCCCGGCTGCATCGGCCTCGCCCTCGGCGTCGGCCGCGGAAGGGAGCTTCGGGCTCACCCCCAGCGACCTCCACACCGCCTACCAGCTCCCGAGCACGACCTCCAGCGCACAGACGATCGCGCTCGTCGACGCATACAACGACCCGACGGCCGAATCCGACCTCAAGGTCTACGACGAAGCCCTCGGCCTGCCGCCGTGCACGAGCGCGAACGGGTGCTTCAAGAAGGTCAACCAGCGCGGCGAAGCGGGAGCGCTGACGCTGCCGTTCCCGAAAACCTCGGTCGAACTCACAGCGTTCGAACACGGCACCGGAGCCCAGCGCGAAGAGGCCGCCGAAGCGGTCGGCTGGGGCGCGGAGATCTCGCTCGACATCGAGACCGCCCATGCGATCTGCCACAACTGCAAGGTCCTGCTCGTGGAGGCCAACTCCTCGACGTTCGAAGACCTCGAATCGGCCGAGCGCGCCGCGGAGCTCGAAGCGCACGAGATCTCGAACTCGTGGGGAGGCCCTGAGGCCGGCAACACGCCGGCAGCGGAGTCCGCCGGAGCCTTCAATCATCCGGGCACCGTGATCACCGCGGCGGCGGGCGACAGCGGCTACCTGGAATGGGCCGCGGGCGAACCCTCGGGCGAAGCGAGCTTTCCCGCCTCCTCCCCCCACGTGATTGCCGTCGGCGGCACGCACCTGACGCTGGGGCCATCGGGGCCCAGCTGGCAGGCAGAGTCGGTCTGGAACGACGGCGGCATCAGTAGCCTCGGCGTCAAGGAAGGCTACGGCGCGGGCGGAGGGGGCTGCAGCACGATCTTCCGCGCGCCGCTGTGGCAGCGCAGCGTCTCAGACTGGGCGGCCGTCGGCTGTGGTGAAACGCGCGCCGTCGCCGACATCGCCGCCGACGCAGACCCGTACACCGGCGTGGCCGTCTACGACTCGAGCCGCGAATGCGAAACGACCGCCAACGGGGTGATCGTGCACTGGTGCACCTACGGCGGCACCAGCCTCGCATCGCCGATCATCGCCGCGAGCTACGCGCTCGCGGGCGGCTCTCCGGGAGTCGAATACCCGGCCAGCGTCCTCTACCGCAACGCGACCGCGCATCCGGCCTCCCTGCACGATGTCTCCGCCGGCTCGAATGGAGAATGTCGGAAGCCGTTCGACCGCGTGAGCGGGCTGACGGGCTGCACCGTCGGCGAAGAGGGAGCGAGTTGCTCCGCGCAGGCGATCTGCCTCGCGCGCGTGGGATATGACGGGCCGAGCGGCCTCGGCACCCCTGACGGGATCGGCGCCTTCGAAGGGCCCGGCTCCGGCCCCGAAGCGCCCGCATCCGAAGCCGCCGCCGCGGGCGAAGGACCCCCGCCCCCATCGGCGAGCGCGCCGAGCACCCCCGCGCCCGGCGCGAGCGGAACCGCTCCTCCCGGCAGCGCCCCACTCGGCCCGGGCCCGGCGCCATCCTCTCCCGGCGCGCCGCCGACGCCCAAGATCTCCCTCCTCGGGCTGACGCGACGGGCCTCGACGGCGCTCGCGCACCGCTGGCCGAGCCTCGCGCAGGTCGGCTTCGCGTTCACGATCAACACATCCGCGCGCGTGCGCGCCTCACTTGCAAAACGCGCGCGCCGGCACGGCCACACGAGCTGGCATGCGATGCGCGGCTCGCTCACGCTGTCCGCGTCGAGGGGACACAACCGCGGTCGGCTGTCAGGGCGCTCGGGGCTCGCCGCCGGGCTCTACCGGCTCACGCTGCAGCCGCTTGCCGGCGCCGCTCGCTCGATCCTCATTCGCATCGCCTGACGCCGCGCCGGCGCGCGGCTAGCTCGCGGCCGCGGGGGCGAGCAGCGTGGGGGCGCCGTAGGCGGCCAGGCAGGCGGGGAGCTCCACGCCTGCGTCCTCTCGCTGCCCGTTCTCGAGCAGCGCGACGATCGTGCGCCCGACGGCGAGCGCCGTGCCGTTGAGCGTGTGCAGCGCGCCCGTGCGCTTGCCCCGGCGCTCGCGGATGTTCAGGCGCCGGGCCTGGTAGTCGGTCGTGTTCGAGCACGACGTCAGCTCGCGGTAGCGGTCCTGGCTCGGCAGCCACGCCTCGCAGTCGTACTTCTTCGCGGCCGAGCTGCCGAGGTCTGAGACGGCGATGTTCACGACGCGATAGGCGAGACCGAGCTCGCCGAGGATCTCCTCCTCGATCGCGAGGATCCGCTCGTGCTCCTGGACGGATTCCGCGGCCGTGACGAAGCTGAACATCTCGACCTTGTCGAACTGGTGCACACGGAAGATCCCGCGCGTGTCCTTGCCCGCCGCCCCCGCCTCGCGGCGAAAGCAGGGCGAGAAGCCCGCGTAGCGAAGCGGCAAACGATCGGCGTCGAGGATCTCGTCGGCGTGCAACGAGGCGAGTGCGACCTCGGAGGTGCCGAGGAGGTACAGCTCGTCATCGGCCAGGCGGTAGATCTGCTGCTCGGTGTCGGGCAGGAAGCCCGTGCCGTAGAGCGCGCGCTCGCGCACGAGCACCGGCGGGATCACCGCTTCGAAGCCGTGGCCGCGCAGCTTCTCGAGTACCCAGCGCACGAGCGCCAGCTCGAGCATCACGAGCTCGCCTTTCAGATAGGCGAAGCGCGCGCCGGACAGCTTGGCGGCGCGATCCATGTCGATCAGCCCGCCCGCCAGCTCGAGGTGGTCGCGCGGCTGAAAGGCAAACCGGGGAGCCTCGCCGACCTCGCGCACGAGCTCGTCCTCGGGGCCGTCCGCGGCCGATGGATCGGGCAGGTTCGGCAGCGGCGCGAGTGTCTCGGCGAGGCTCGCCTCGACCGTCGCGAGCTCCTGCTCGAGCAGCTTGGCGCGAGCGGCGACGGCCCGCATCGCCTCGATCTCGCGCTCACGCCCGGCCTCCTCGGAGGCCTCGCGGATGCGCGTGTTGGCGTCGTTCTGCTCGGCTCGCAGCCCCTCGAGCTCGGGCAGCAGCTGACGCCGGCGGCCGTCGAGCTCGATCACCCGCGCCAGCGTGGCCGGGGCGCCCTCGCCTCGCCGCGCGAGCGCGGCGGCGACTGCATCGGGTTCCTCGCGGATGCGCTTGAGGTCGAGCATGCCCGCACGCCCCCCGGGCAGCTACTTGGTCGACAGCGTGATGTTCGTCGCCGGGACCTTCTGCGCCTGCTTGCCGGAGTAGGCGGCGAGGAATGCTGCGACCGCCTTGGCATCGGGCCCGACGACGATGTTCTCGGGCATGATCGCGCCCGAGAAGCCCCCGTTGCGGATCGCGTAGAGGGCCTGTTCGGCGTTCTCCTTGCGGATGTTGAAGTTCGGCCCGTTCGTCCTCACGCGGTTGGCGATGCTGGTCGCCGAGCCCTCGGCGCCGACCGTGGCGAGCGTGTGGCAGCCGGAGCAGTGATCGCGAAACAGGACCGCGCCGCGATAGTACGGGCTCGTCTTGGCAAGCTGGATCCCCTGCGATCCACACGCGCCGAACGCGACGGCGCAGACCAGCAGGAGGATCGTCGTGACGGCGACCTTCATGCGGTCAGGAATATATAGACCCGCTCAGAATCCGTGGGACCCGCTCAGAATCCGTGGGCCGTGCCCGCGGCGCGCAGCGCGAGGAACACGACGACGAGCGCCGAGGCGGCCATCACGCCCATCTCGCGACGCAAGACCGAGACGAGCAGCTGCTGCTGCTCGTGCTCGGGCAGCTTGCCGACCTCCTGGGCGCTGTCCAGGCCACGCTGGTCGAGCACCGTCTGGGCCGAGGTGACACGCAGCTGCTCGGCGATGAACGCGATCGCCAGCGGGAGCAGCGCGTAGAGGTAGAAGAGCCCTTCGTGCGGCTGCTTGCCGGCCGCCGCGAGCGAGCCGACTGCAATTGCGAGGGTGAGCGCCGATCCCTGCCCGATCCGCAGGATCACCCAGAAGGAACCCGCCCTGCGGCGGTCCGCCGGATCGCCGCGGTACCAGATCCAACCGCCGAGCAGCGCGGCGAGGGCATTGACGGCGGCGACGACGATCGCGCCCGCCACCACGGCCTGGGTCATGCCCCGGATATCGAGCCGATTGCCACTATGTAACACTTTGCCACAAAGCAGTGATATAACAGCGCGCGGTGCTGCGAAGCTATCTCCCGGCGATCGTCTTCCTCGTGCTCGGCGGTGCGGTGGGTGGCACTTTTGCGGTGCTCAACTCGGTCATCGGCCCGCGCCGCGCGACGCCCCACAAGCAGGATCCTTACGAGTGCGGACTCCCCTCGGAGGTAAAGCGCGGGATGCGCTTCGGCATCAGCTTCTACCTGATCGCGATGCTGTTCATCCTGTTCGACATCGAGGTCGTGTTCCTCTACCCGATCGCCGTCGAGCTGCGCGCCTACGGCAGCTACGCGCTGGCGGAGACGATCGTGTTCATCGCGCTGCTGTTCGTGGCCTTCGCCTACGTCTGGCGCAGAGGTGCGCTCGAGTGGAAGTGAAGCGCGAGCCCGTCGGGCCGCTCGGCGGCCCGAGCGGCCACGTCGACCCGCGGGCGCTGCGGGTCCGCGAGCTCAATGCCCGCCAGCTGCTGCGCGGCGGCGAGCTCGAGGGGGCGAACCCCTCGGCGCACCTCGAGGGCAGCGACTTCGAGCGCCACGTGGAAGAGAGCGTGATGACGACAACGCTCGAGCGCGCCGTCGCGTGGGCGCGCTCGAACTCGTTCTTCCCGGCGACCTTCGGACTGGCCTGCTGCGCGATCGAGATGATGTCGATCGTCGCCGCGCGCGTGGACGTCGCCCGCTTCGGCTTCGAGGCCTTTCGCGCGTCCCCTCGCCAGGCTGACCTGCTGATCCTCTCCGGCCGCGTATCGATCAAGATGGCGCCGATCGTGCGGCGTATCTACGACCAGATGCTCGAGCCGAAGTGGGCGATCTCGATGGGCGCCTGCTGCAGCTCGATGGGCGTGTTCAACAACTACGCGCTCGTGCCCGCCGACAAGTTCATGCCGATCGACGTGCACGTGCCGGGCTGCCCGCCGCGCCCCGAGGCCCTCATGCATGGCGTCCTGAAGCTCCGCAAGATGGTCCAGGACGACCCCGACATGGGCTGGCGCGAGCGCTATGACGCACGCGGCACCGAGGAGGTCCTCGCAGACCTCGGCGGCGCCGCCGCCGGGCCCGCGACGGCCGCTGTGAACGTGCCGGGTGGCGGTTCTCTGCAGGACACCGCCGGTGCCTGACGCGACTGGTCTCGAGCTTCTCGCCCAGGAACTGCGTGGCGCCCAGGGCGCACAGGCGGGCGCGCCGTCCGGGAGCCCGGTGATCGAGACGCTGTTCTTCCGCGGTCGCGGCACGCTGCTGATCGAGCCCGCGCACATCCGCCGCGTGCTCGCCGAGCTGCGCGGGCGCGGCTACGCCTTCCTGGCGAGCCTGCACGGTGTCGACCACTATCCGCAGGAGCCGCGCCTGGGCGTCGTCTACGAGCTCCTGGACATGCGCCGGGTGGATCGCGTGACTGTCAAGCTGCGGCTGCCCGGCGACGGCGCAGAGGTCGATTCGGTGACACCCGAATGGCCGACCGCCGACCACCAGGAGAGGGAGGTGTTCGACATGTTCGGCGTCGTCTTCCGCGGGCACCCGGACCTGCGCCGCATCCTGATGCCCGAGGACTACGAGGGCCATCCCCAGCGCCGCGACTTCCCGGTCGGCGGCGAACCCGTGCTGTTCACTTTCAACGAAGGCCCCCGCACGGGAGCGCCCGAGTGAGCTCGGGCCCAGGACCGACGATCTCCGACTATCGCCGGCGCGAGCAGAGCATCACGCTCTCCCCGCTGGAGGAGCAGCTCGAGGAGCAGGAGGGTCCGCTGAGCGAAGAGCTCCTGACGCTCAACTTCGGGCCTCACCACCCCGCCACGCACGGCGTCCTGCGCCTGCTCGTGACGCTCCAGGGCGAGGTCGTGCGCGAGATCAAGCCGATCATCGGCTACGTCCACACGGGGATCGAAAAGACGGCCGAGGACAAGGCCTACTGGAAGGTCATCCCCGTGATCGAGCGGATGGACTACCTCTCCTACTACTTCAACGCGATGGCCTTCTGCGGCGCCGTCGAGACGCTGCTCGAGGTCGAGGTGCCCAAGCGCGCGCAGTATCTGCGCGTGATCCACATGGAGCTCAACCGGATCATGTCCCACCTCGTGTGGCTGGGGACGAGCGCGCTCGATCTCGGCGCGATCTCGATGTTCTGGTACTGCTTCCGCGAGCGCGAGAAGATCCTCGACCTGTTCGAGATGTCCTCGGGGGCGCGCATGCACACCCGCTACTTCCAGGTCGGCGGCGTGATCGAGGACATACCCTCCGGCTTCGCCGAGAAGCTCGCGGCTTTCCTCGCCGAAATGCCCTCGCGCGCGGACCAGTACGGGGCGCTGCTGAACAGCAACGAGATCGTGCTTCAGCGCCTGCGCGGCACCTGCCCGCTCGACGCCGAGACGCTGCTCTCGCTGGGCGTCACCGGCCCGCTCCTGCGCGCCGCCGGCAATCCGTGGGACCTGCGCAAGGCCGATCCCTACAGCTCCTACGAGGACTTCCAGTTCAAGATCCCGGTCGGCACGGTGGGCGACAACTACGACCGCTACGTCTGCCGCCTGGCGGAGATCTACGAGTCGGTCAAGATCGTCGAGCAGGCGCTCGCGGGGCTGCCCGAGGGCCCCGTCATCACCGCGGACCGCAAGGTGGCGCTGCCGCCGCGCCACGAGCTCGCGACCTCCATGGAGGCACTGATCCACCACTTCAAGCTCGTCACCGAGGGCTTCCGCGTGCCGCCCGGCGAGGTCTACTTCCCGATCGAGTCCCCGCGCGGGGAGCTCGGCTGCTTCGTGCGCTCCGACGGCTCCTCAAAGCCCGCCCGCGTGCACATGCGCGACCCGTCGTTCGTGAACCTGCAGGCGTTCTCGCACATGGCCAAGGGCGCCTACATCGCCGACCTGATCGCCACCCTTGCGATGCTCGATCCGATTCTCGGCGGAATCGACCGATGACCCAGCAGGTGCGGCGTTTCGAGCACGGCTCGCGGGTGCCCGGCTGGGATCGGGCGGCCGACCTCGAGAAGGACCCCGCGCTCGTCCCCGACCCCGACAGCACGCTGGTTCCCGCGGCGCTGCGGGAGGAGATCGAGGCGCACATGGCCGACTATCCCGAGCGTCGCTCCGCCGCGCTGCCCGCGCTGGCCGCGGCGCAGCGCGTGCACGGCTGGTGCTCACCGGAGGCGATCGAGCAGGTCGCCTGCGTGATGAGGGTCACGCCGGGCTACCTGGAGTCGGTCGCGAGCTTCTACGACATGCTCGAGACGACGCCCGTGGGACGGCACAGCGTGTACGTGTGCACGAACATCTCGTGCTCGCTGTGCGGCGCGGACGAGCTGTACGCGGCCGTGCAGGAGGCGGCCGCGGGCGACGCCGACTTCAACGTGCGCGCCTTCGAGTGCCTCGGCGCGTGCGACATCGCGCCGATGGCCTCCGTCGACGGCGTCTACGTCGGGCCGCTCACCCCCGCCGACGTGCCGGAGCTGCTGGATGACGTCCGCGCCGGACGCTCGGTCCTGCCCGAGAAGCAGCTCGCTCGGCGCCTCGTGGCGGACCCGCGCGCCAACACGCGCGAGTTCCCCTCGCACCCGGCCGAGGGAGGAGCGTGAGCATGGCCGCGGCCGCCGAGGTCACCGGACGCCCGATCCTGCTGTTCGCCGACATCGACGAGCCGGGCCTGCGCACGCTCGAGGTGTACGCCCGCCGCGGCGGCTACGAGTCGCTGCGCAAGGCTCTCGCGATGACGCCCGAGCAGGTGCTCTCACAGCTCGAAGCATCGGGGCTGCGCGGGCGCGGCGGCGCCGGCTTCGCGATGGGCAAGAAGGTCTCCTTCCTGCCGAAGGGCGCGATGGACAAGTACCTCGTCTGCAACGCCGACGAGTCCGAGCCGGGCACGTTCAAGGACCGCGAACTGATGCAGAAGACACCCCACACCCTGATCGAGGGGATCGTCATCGCCTCCTATGCCGCGGGCGTCAACCGCTCGTTCATCTACATCCGCGGCGAGTACGCGCTGCAGGCGGCGATGCTCGACGAGGCGCTCGCCGAAGCCCGCGCGGCGGGCTACATCGGCGAGGACATCCTCGGCTCCGGGCATTCCCTCTCGCTCGTCCTGCACCGAGGCGCCGGCGCCTACATCTGCGGCGAGGAGACCGGGCTGCTCGACTCGCTCGAGGGCAAGCGCGGGAACCCTCGCCTGAAGCCGCCGTTCCCCGCCAACCAGGGCCTCTATCAGGGACCGACGCTGATCAACAACGTCGAGACGCTGGCAACCGTGCCGGCGATCGTCGCGATCGGCGGCGAGCAGTACGCCAAGCTCGGCGTCGAGACCTCCACGGGCACGAAGCTCGTGTCCGTCTCCGGTCACGTCAAGCGGCCCGGGAACTACGAGATCGAGCTCGGGATCCCCTCGCGCGAGATCATCTACGGCCTCGCCGGCGGGCCGCCGCAGGGCCGCGAGGTCAAGTGCTGGTTTCCGGGCGGCTCCTCCTCGCCCGTTCTGACGGCCGCCGACCTCGACATCCCCTACGACTTCGACTCGCTCGCGAAGGCACGCTCGATGCTCGGGTCGGGCGCGATCATCGTCGTCGACGACTCCACGCCGATCCTCGACGTGGCGCTGAAGGTCGCGAAGTTCTATCGCCACGAGTCCTGCGGCAAGTGCACGCCTTGCCGCGAGGGGACCAACTGGACGGTGAAGATGCTCGAGCGGATCGCCTCCGGCGAGGCCACCCCGATGGATCTCGAGATCATGGCCTCGGTGCAGGAGCACATCATCGGCAACTGCCTGTGCGTGCTCGGCGACGCGATGGCGATGCCGATCGGCTCGATGATCGCGAAGTTCCGCGAGGAGTTCGAAGCGCACATCGAGTCGGCACGGCTGGCTCGCGGACTCGGCGGCGCCGCGGGCTCCGACGCTGCCCTCGCCGCGCAGGGGGCCTTCTCCGAACACCCCGAGACGCAGCTCGCGCACCGCGGCACCGGCGACCAGGCTCCGGGCGCCCACGAGGGCGCACCCGGGACGCACCGCGGGGGCGCCTGAGCATGCCGCGCGCGGAGCCGAGGACGATCACCTTCACGATCGACGGGCGCGAGGTCCGCACCGCCGAGAACACGATGCTCGTCGATGCCGCCAAGCACGGAGACGTCGAGATACCGGTGTTCTGCTACGAGCCCAAGCTCGGGCACCCGGTCGGCGCCTGCCGCATGTGCCTGGTCGAGATCGAGGGGATCCCGAAGCTCCAAACCGGCTGCTCGACGCCGGTCAAGGACGGCATGGTCGTCTACACCCAGAGCGAGCGCGTGAAGGTCGCACAGCAGTCGGTCGTCGAGTTCCTGCTGATCAACCACCCGCTCGACTGCCCCGTCTGCGACAAGGGCGGCGAGTGCCCGCTGCAGGACATCACCTTCGGCTGGGGCGGCGGCATCTCGCGCTTCATCGAGCCCAAGCGCCACTTCGTCAAGCCGCTCGAGCTCTCGCCCCTGATCGCGATCGACCGCGAGCGCTGCATCCTCTGCTACCGCTGCGTGCGCTTCTCCCAGGAGGTCGCGGAGGACTACCAGCTGGTGCTGCTCGAGCGTGGCGCGCACTCCTATGTCTCGACCTTCGACGGACACCCCTACGTCGCCCCGTTCAGCGGCAACATCGTCGAGCTCTGCCCCGTCGGCGCGCTCACCTCGCGGCCCTACCGCTTCCGCGCGCGCCCCTGGGACATCGAGGGCGCGGGCTCGCTCTGCACGCTCTGCCCGGCGCAGTGCAACGTGACGGTGACGGTGCGCGAGGAGCGCGCCCTGAGGATCCTCGCGCGCGACCACGCCGAGGTGGACGACGGCTGGCTGTGCGACAAGGGCCGCTTCGCCTACCAGTCCTTCCATGTCGACGAGCGCATCACCGAGCCGCTGCTGCGCGACGGCGGTGTGCTGCGGCCGGTCACCTGGGAGCGGGCGTTGAGCGAGGCCGCCGCCGGTCTGGCGCGCGCGGGGGCCCACACCGGCGCGATCGTCGGCGGCCAGAGCACCAGCGAGGAGGGGTTCCTGCTCGCCCGCACGATGCGCGAGGCGCTCGGCTCACGCCACCTGGACTCGCGCCGCGGCGGCGAGCTCGACCTCGATCTCCACCGGGCGCTCGGCGCCCCCGCGTTGCAGGCCCGCACCTCCGACCTCGAGTTCGCCCACGCCGTGCTGGTGATCGCCACCGAGCCCGTCGACGACGCTCCGATCTTCGATCTGCGCCTGCGCAAGGGCGTCCGCCGCCACGGCATGCAGCTGGCCGTCGCTTCCCCCCGGCCCAGCGCGCTCGACGCGAGCGCCGCGCTGTCGCTGCGCTTCACGCCCGGCGCCGCCGCGGCCTTCGCGGTGGCGCTCGGCGCCGCACTGGAGGGTGGCGACGCGGACGTCGACGGCCTGGCACGCGCAGCCGGCGCGCAGCCCGACGCGGTGCGCGAGCTGGCCGCCCTGCTGCTCGGTCGCGCGGGCGCCGCCGGGCCGGGCGCGGAGGGCTCGCGGCCCGAGCGCGAGGTGGTCGTCCTGTTCGGCGAACGGATCCTCACCGGCGCCAACGCACAACCGGGCGCGCGGGCGCTGTTGCGGATCGCCGACGTACTCGGCCTCGCCGACATCGACGGCGCCGGCCTGCTCGAAGTGCCCGCCGCCGCCAACGGGCGCGGCCTGCGCGAGGCCGGCGTGCTGCCGAACGCCGGCGCCGGGCTCGCGGCCCCCCCGACGGGAGACGCCGGCCTCGACAGCCACGCGATCGCCGGGGCGCTCGCCGGCGGGGAGCTGAACGCGCTCTACCTGCACCAGTGCGACCCGCTGCGCGACCTTCCCGATCGCGGGCTGTGGGAGCGGGCGCTGGCGGCTGCGGGGACGGTCGTCGCGCACGCGGCGTTCCTGACCGAGGGGATCAGCGAGCACGCCGATGTCGTCTTCCCCGCGGAGGCGTATGCGGAGAAGGAGGGCACGGTTGTCCACCCCGACGGGCGCCTGCAGCGCCTGCGCCCGGCGATCGCGCACCCGGGCTCGGTGCGCGGTGGCTGGCAGGTGATAGCCGAGCTCGCGCTCCGGCTCGGGCTCGATCTCGAAGTGCTCAGCGGTGCGATGGCCTCGGCGCAGCTGTTCGAGGCGGTGCCCTTCTATGCCGGGCTCACGCTCGAGGAGATCGGCGGCCGGGGGGTGCGCTGGCAGGAGCGCGCGGCCGCCG
The DNA here is from genome assembly GCA_036498325.1 of Solirubrobacteraceae bacterium. Lineage (GTDB taxonomy): Bacteria > Actinomycetota > Thermoleophilia > Solirubrobacterales > Solirubrobacteraceae > Palsa-744. Next base: position 190,231 of record DASYFR010000009.1, on the reverse strand, counting down.
GCGCGTTCCCGCAGCCCGCCACCGACCCGCTGCACGGCGCCGCCCCCGAGCTCCTCGCGCCGACGAGTGAGGATCTCGAGTTCGGCGCCTTCCGCTCGGTCTGGGACGCCCCCGAGGTCGAGTTCTCGCCCGCGCTGGAGTTCCTCTTCCCGCGCTCGAAGCCCGGCGCGCCCGCGTCCTCCGGCAACGGCAACGGCAACGGCAGCGGCAGCGGCGGCCGGCGCGGGCACGCCGTCCACGCGGGCGAGGAGCGCGCATGACACTCGCGCTCGTCGGCTACTTCGAGCCCTGGTGGATTCAGATCATCAAGGCGATCGTGATCTTCGCCGTCGGGCTTCAGCTCGTGCCGGTCGTCCTGATCGCCGAGCGCAAGCTGCTGGGACGCTTCCAGGGGCGCTACGGCCCGAACCGCGTCGGCCCCTACGGCGCCCTGCAACCGCTGGCCGACATCCTCAAGCTGCTGACCAAGGAGCAGTTCCGTCCGAGCACATCGGTCGGGCTGCTGTTCGCGATCGCGCCGCTGATCTCGATCCTCACGGCGGTGGCGGCGTTCGCGATCATCCCCTTCGGCGACACCCAGGACATCTTCGGCACCAAAGTCGGGCTGTACGGGGTCGACGTGTCGATCGGCCCGCTCTACCTGTTCGCGTTCGGCGCCGTCGCGTTCTACGGGATCATGCTCGGCGGCTGGTCCTCGGGCTCGAAGTACTCCTTCCTCGGCGCGATGCGCGGCGCGGCGCAGCTGATCTCCTACGAGGTCTCCCAGGGGCTCGCGCTCGTCGGCGTGATCATCACCGCGCAGACGCTCTCGCTGACGGGCATCGTCCACGCGCAGGCCGGCATGTGGTACCTGATCCCGCAGTTCTTCGGCTTCCTCGTCTTCCTTGTGGCCGGCTTCGCGGAGACCAACCGCGCCCCCTTCGATCTGACCGAGGCCGACGCCGAGCTCGTCGGCGGCTACAACACCGAGTTCGGCGGCGGGCGCTTCGCGTCCTACTACTTCGCCGAGTACCTCAACGTGCTGGTCGTCTCCGGGATCGTCACCACGGTGTTCCTCGGCGGCTGGCTGCTCCCGTTCGGGATCCACCCGCCGGGCTGGGTCGATCCGATCGTCGTCCTGTTCAAGATGTCGCTGATCACCTTCCTGTTCATCTGGATCCGCGCGACGCTCCCACGCCTGCGCTACGACCAGCTGATGAGCTTCGGCTGGAAGGTGCTTCTGCCGCTCGCCACCCTCAACACGCTCGCGACGGCGATCATCGTCGTGGCCACCCACTGATGGGCGCGCGGCGAGCAGGCGGGGGCAACGACGCCGGGCACGGCGAGGCGACGCTCGAGATCGCCGGCTGGAGCCCGGGCGAGGACGTGATCCGGGTCCAGCGCTCCCCCGCCCCCGGCGCCTCGCGCAGCGCGTGGCGCACGTTCCGCGAGACCGCGCGCGGCCTGAAGACGACGATGGCGCGGATCGTCGAAGGTCCGTCGACGATCCAGTATCCGGAGGAGAAGATGCCGGTCTACCCGCGCTTCCGGGGGCGCCACAAGCTGCACCGCTTCGAGGACACGGGACTGGAGAAGTGCGTCGGCTGCTCGCTGTGCGCGGCGGCCTGCCCGGCCGACTGCATCCGCGTCGTCGCCGCCGAGAACACCCCCGAGAACCGCGTCTCGGCGGGGGAGCGCTACGCGGCGGTCTATGAGATCAACCTGTCTCGCTGCATCTTCTGCGGCTACTGCGAGATTGCCTGCCCGTTCGACGCGATCACGATGGGGCACGACTACGAGCTCTCCGACTACGACCGCTCCGATCTGATCTTCACCAAGGAGATGCTGCTCGCCGAGCCGCTCGAGCGCACGCCGCTGAGGAACGAGGGCGAGTGAGCGCCGTACTGTTTTTCCTCGCCGCGATCGGCGTGATCACGGGCGCCGTCGGCGTGGTCGTGCTGCGCAACCCTTTCTACAGCGTGCTCGCGCTCGTCGTGCACCTGGTCTCGCTGGCGGTGCTGTTCCTGCTGCTGCGCGCCGAGTTCGTCGCCGCTGTGCAGGTCGTCGTGTATGCGGGAGCAGTGATGGTCCTGTACGTGTTCGTCGTCGCCTACGTGGGCGGCGAGAGCGACTCGATCGGCGAGCGGCTGCGGGCGCGCGGAGCCGTCGGCTCGGGCCTGCGGCTGGGTGGCGCGATCCTCGTAGGCGCGCTGCTCGTCGAGCTGTTGATCGCGCTGCTCGGCACGGGCCTGGAGGCGATCGGCGGCTACGGCGCCGGCTACTCCCCCGGCCCGCAGTCCTACGGCACGCCCGCGTACATCGGCAAGCTGCTGTTGACCCGCTTCCTGCTGACGTTCGAGATCGCCTCGTTCCTGCTGTTGATCGCTGCCGTCGGCGGCGTCGTGCTCGCGCGTCGCCGCGGGGGCCTCGGCGAGGAGGAGGACGAGCGCGAGGCGCTGACCCCGCTCGATCTGCTGCGACCGCGCGGAACCGGCACGATGGCCGAGGGCGTCGGGAGGCGCGGCACGTGAGCATCGCCTGGTACCTGGCGGTCTCGGCGATCGTCTTCTCGCTCGGTGCGCTCGGCGTGATCACGCGCCGCAACCCGCTGGTCGTGCTGCTGTGCCTGGAGCTGATGCTCAACGGCGCGAACCTCGCGCTGATCGCCTTCTCGCGCATGTGGGGGAACGGGGACGGGCAGATCCTGGCGATCGTCGTGATGACCGTCGCCGCGTGCGAGGTCTGCATCGGCCTCGGCATGATCGTCGCGATCTACCGCCGTCGGCTGCCGATCGACGTGGACGAGCTGCGGGAGCTGCAGGGCTGATGGCGACGACGACCTACGGCTGGCTGGTGCTCGCCTTCCCGCTACTGGGAACGCTCGCGATCGCCGTCTCCTTCAAGCGCCTGCAGGCGCGCTCCCCGCAGGCCGCCGGCTGGATCGCGACGGGCGCGATCTTCCTCTCCTTCCTGGCGGCGCTCGGCGCGCTGATCTCGCTGCAGGGACACACGCCCTTTCACCGCCAGCTCGTCTCCTCGCTGTGGAGCTATGCCTCGACCGTCGGCGTCGACGCCCAGGTCTCGATCCTCGTGGATCCGCTGTCGGTGTTCATGATCCTCGTCGTCACGGGCGTCTCGACGCTGATCCACCTGTACTCGATCTCCTACATGGAGGGCGACCGCGGCTTCGCGCGCTACTTCTCCTACCTCAACTTCTTCGTCTTCTCGATGCTGCTGCTGGTGCTCGCCGGCAACTTCCTGCTGCTGATCGTCGGCTGGGCCTTCGTCGGCGCCGCCTCCTACCTGCTGATCTCGTTCTGGTACCGGCGCACCACCGCGACGCGGGCCGGGATCAAGGCGTTCGTGATCAACGTCGTCGGCGACGTCGGCCTGGTGCTCGGCACGTACTTCATCTTCAAGCACACGGGCTCGCTCGATCTGCTCAAGAGCTTCCACGCGAGCACCGCGGGCGCCTTCGGCCACGGCGGCGAAAATGGTGACCTCGTGACCGGCTGCCTGCTGCTGCTCGTCGGCGCTTTCGCGAAGTCCGCGCAGATCCCGCTGCACACCTGGCTGCCCGACGCGATGGAGGGACCGACACCGGTCAGCTCGTTGATCCACGCCGCCACGATGGTGACGGCCGGGGTCTACCTGATCGCCCGCATGCACCCCCTGTTCGAGCTCGTGCCCGCGGCGCAGGACGTCGGCGCGATCGTCGGCGCGGCCACCCTGCTGATCGCCGGCACGATCGGGCTCGCCCAGACGGACATCAAGCGCGTGATCGCCTACTCGACGATGTCGCAGATCGGCTACATGATCATGGGCGTCTCCGTCGGCGCGTACGCCGCCGGCATGTTCCATCTGATGACGCACGCCTTCTTCAAGGCGCTGCTGTTCATGGGCGCCGGCTCGATCATCGGCGCGATGGCCGGCGAGCAGTCGCTGGATCGCATGGGCGGCTTTCGCAAGGCGATGCCGTTCACGTACGCCAGCTTTCTGATCGGCGGGCTCGCGCTGTCGGGCGTACCGCCGTTCTCGGGGTTCTTCTCCAAGGACGAGATCCTGCTCGTGACCGCAGAGCGCGGAGGCTGGCACTGGGCGCTCTACGTGGCCGGCTATGTCGGCGCCTTCTTCACCGCCATCTACACCTTCCGCATGATCTTTCGGGCCTTCCACGGTGAGCCGGTGGCAGAGGCGCGCGAGCTCGAAGAAGGTCACCTGCACCACGCGGAGGTCCCGCGCAACCCCGCCACGGGCGAGCAGGAGGACACCGACGTCGGCTTTCCCGGACCGCTGCACGCGATCGCCGAGCGGGCCCTGCCGATGCGCGTCGCGATGGCGGCGCTGGCGCTCGGCGCGGTCGGATCCGGGCTCCTGCAGATTCCCAAAGTCGATTTCGTCGTCGATGACTTCCTGCGGCCCAGCTTTGGCGACTCCTCGCTGTATGCGACGCACACACGCAACGGACTGCTGGTGATCGGGCTCGGCCTCGGCACGGTGCTGGCACTGCTCGGCATCGCGCTCGCGCACCGCGTCTGGGTCGCCCGCCCAGGCACCGCGGCGGTGGTCCGCGCGCGCGTTCCTGCGCTGTACCGGCTGTTCGTCGAGAAGTGGTACTTCGACGAGCTGATCGACGCGATCGTCGTGCGCCCGGCCGCCGCGGCCGGGGGCTTCGCGCGCGACACCTTCGAGCGCCTGTTCGTCGATGAGACGCTCGTGGGTGGCACGACCGGGATCGTGCGCGCCGGCTCAGCCGCCGTGCGCGCGGCGCAGAGCGGGTTCGTGCGCTACTACGCCGCGCTGCTCGTGCTCGGCGTGGCGGCCGTCGGCTTCTACTTCCTGCTGCAGTCCTGACCTGAGACGATGCCGCCACTTTCGATCATGCTCTGGCTCCCCGCCGCCTGCGGCCTGCTCGGTGCGCTCGGCTCGCTGCTGGCCGGCCGTGGAGCAGCTCGGGGCACGCCCGCGGCGGGGGAGCCCTCGGCGCCCGTCGCGTGGAGCATTCCCGGGATCGTCGCGTTGCTCGCATCGCTCGCAGCGCTCGGCCTCGCGATCGGCTACATCGCCGACTACGCCGCCGGCGGCGCGGCGCTCCAGCACGTCACCGATGTCGTCTGGATCGCCGAGCTCGGCATCCACTACAAGCTCGCGATCACGGGCCTGAACGTGTTCCTGGTCGGGCTCACGACGCTGCTGTTCGCGGCGGCGACGCTCGCCGCCAACCTGCGCAGCTTCGAGCGCCCGCGGCTCTTCTACTTCCACTTCATGCTCGCGGAGTCCGCCGTCCTCGGCGCCTTCCTGGCCCAGGATCTCGCGCTGTTCGTGTCGTTCTTCGACCTGATGCTGATCCCCTTCTACTTCCTGATCGGCGGCTGGGGGCGGGGCCCGGGACGGGAGAAGGCGACGATCAAGCTCGTCATCTATACGCTCGCCGGCTCCCTGTTGATGCTCGCGGCGGCGATCGCCACGGGTGTGCTGGCGGCAGCGCAGGGCGGTGGCCACATCACCTTCGTGCTCTCGGCGCTGCACGCGCTGCCGCTCAGCACCGGCTCGCAGGAGTGGATCTTCCTGTTCTTCGCCGCCGCCTTCCTCGTCAAGATGCCCGCCTTCCCGCTGCACGGCTGGATGCCCGACGGCTACCGAGCGATGCCGATCGAGGTGCTGATGGTGTTCTCCGGCGTGCTCTCGAAGGTCGGCGCCTACGGCTTTCTGGCGATCGTGCTGCCGCTGTTCCCGCGCGCCGCCGTGCACTTCCAGACGTTGATGCTGGTGATCGCGCTCGCCTCGATCGTGTACGGCTCGGCGCTGGCGTTCAGCCAGAGCGACGCCCGCATGGTCGCCGGTTACTCCTCCGTCGCCCAGCTCGGCTTCATCACGCTCGGGATCTTCGCGCTGAACCCGCAGGGCGCCCAGGGCGCGCTCCTGCAGATGGTCAACCACGGGCTGATAGTCGCGCCGCTGCTGTTCATCGTCGCGCTGCTCGCCCAGCGTGCCGGCGGCAGCGAGGATCTGCGCGAGATGGGCGGCATCGCCTTTCGGGCGCCGGTGCTGGCCTCGGTGTTTCTGCTGGTCGCACTGGCAACGCTCGCGATTCCCGGCTCGGGCAACTTCGCGGGCGAGTTCCTGATCCTGCTCGGCGTCTTCAAAGCCAAGCTCGCGATCGCGATCATCGCCTTCAGCGGCGTGGTGCTGGCGAGCGTTTACGCGCTGCGCCTGTTCATCCGCGCGATGCACAACCGCGTCGGGCCCTCGGTGAGCTCCTACGACATCGGCTTGCTCGACGCCGCCGTGCTCGCGCCGCTGCTCGCCGTTGTGCTGTTTCTCGCGTTCTACCCGCAGTTCGCGCTGCAGCGCAGCGAAGGCTCGGTCAAGGCGGCCGTCGCACAGGCGCGGGCGCTCAGCTCCCAGCCACGCGGCGAACCGACCCCGTTTGCAGGCCTTGGGCCGGGCGAATGCCACGTCGGCGGTCAGGTGCTGGGCTGCCTGAACCTCTACTCGACCGGCGGCTGAGTCACGACCCTATGACCTCCTCCCTGCTCGCCAGCGTCCACCTGAAGGGCCCGCACGTCGACTTCGCGGGGCTCTCGCCGCTGATCGCGCTGCTCGGCGGCGCGGTGCTCGTGCTGCTCGTGGGCCTGCTCGGCTCGCGCTGGGTGCGCTCGCAGGCCGTTCCCGCGCTCAGCCTCGGCGCGCTCGGCGCGGCGCTGGGCATGACGATCTGGCAGTGGGGCACGGGGCGCTCGATCCTCTCGGGCGCGCTGCGGATCGACGACCTGGCGCTGGCCCTGAACCTGATCCTGATTCTCGGCGGAGCCTGCGCGGTGCTGCTGGCGTGGCGATCGCTGGCCGCGCGGGAAGCCGCGCACGGAGAGTTCCACGCGCTCCTGCTGACATCGATCGCGGGGATGTCGCTGCTCGCCGCCGCGCAGAACACCGTCGCCCTGTTCGTCGGCCTCGAGCTCCTGTCCATCCCGCTGTATGTGCTGTGCGCGACGGAACTGCGACGCGAGCACTCGCTGGAGTCGGGCTTGAAGTACCTGATCGTCGGCTCCGTCGGCTCGGCCACGCTGCTGTACGGCCTGGCGATGATCTACGGGGCAACCGGGGCGACGGACTTCAGCGCGATCGCCGCTGCGCTCTCGCACGGGTCGCTCGCGAGCGACCCGCTCACGCTGACGGGCATCGCGCTGTGCGTCGCCGGGCTCTGCTTCAAGGCCTCCGTGGCTCCGTTTCACCAGTGGACCCCCGATGTCTACGAGGGCGCACCGACGCCTGTCACCGCGTTCATGGCCGTGGCCACGAAGGTCGCCGCGCTGGGTGTCTTCCTGCGCTTCTTCGACGTGGCGCTGATCGAAGCGCAGGCCAGCTGGGGGCCCGCCGTGGCGGTGCTCGCGACGGTCACGATCCTCGTCGGCAACGTCGGCGCGCTGGGACAGTCCTCGCTCAAGCGCATGCTCGCCTACTCCTCGGTGGCGCAGGCCGGCTACATGCTCGCCGGCGTCGTCGTCGCGACCAGGCTGGGCGTCCAGGCGACCGTCTTCTATCTGGCTGTCTACCTGTTCATGAACATGACCGCCTTCGCGGTGATCGTCGTGCGCGAGCGCGAGAGCGCTCGCGGGGACTCCGTCTCGTCGCTCGCCGGGCTCGGACGCGACCGCCCGCTGCTCGCGTGGCCGATGACGATCGCGATGCTCGCGCTCGCGGGCATCCCGGCGACGGCCGGCTTCATCGGCAAGTTCTACCTGATCGATGCGAGCGTGCAGGGGGGCTACACGTGGCTCGGCGTGGCGATCGTGATCGGCTCGATGATCTCGCTCGGCTACTACCTGCCGGTGATCGCGACGATGTGGATGCGCGAAGCCGGCGACGAGGAGGCGCTGGCGCCGTCCGCCGCGGGCGCCCTGCCGGCGCTCGCCGGTGGCTCGCCTGAGCTCGACGAGCAGGTGGGCGCCGAGCGGACCGACGGTCTGCAGCCCGAGGTCGCGCTCGTCGCGGTGCTCGGCGGCGCCGCCACGATCTTCTTCGGCATCGTGCCGCAGCCGCTGTTCGACCTCGTGCACCACGCGGGCAGCGCGCTGGGCGGCCTGTTCTAGGGCTCGGCTGCGAGTCGCTCTACAGTCTCAGCATGCCCGCCGAGACGTACCCCTTCGGCCTGCTGCTCGACATCGACGGCGTGCTCTATGTCGGTGGCGAGCCGATCGCCGGAGCGCATGAGGGGTTCGCACAGCTGCGCGCCGCGTGCGCCGGCGTGCGCCTCGTCACGAACACGACCTCGCGCTCGCGGCGCGAAGTCTTCGAGCAGCTGCGCGGGCTGGGCTTCGATGTCACGCTCGAGGAGGTGCTCACGCCTGCCGCGATGGCGGTCAGCCACTGTCGCGAGCACGGCTACGAGTCGGTCGCTCTGCTCGTCAGCGACAGGCTGCGTGAGGACCTCGGCGAGCTCGAGGCGACGTCGGGCGGCGAGCGCGCCGACGCCGTCATTCTCGGCGATCTCGGCGACGGCTTCACGCCCGCGGCGCTGAACGGAGCCTTTCGCATGCTGATGGACGGCGCCGAGCTCGTGGCGCTCCAGCACAACCGCTACTGGCGGCGCGAGGACGGCCTGGCGCTCGACGTCGGTGCCTACGCGGCCGCGCTCGAGTACGCGAGCGGGCACGACGCGATCGTGGTCGGCAAGCCGGCGGAGGAGTTCTTCCGCGCCGCGATCGCCGACATGGGCCTCGAGCAGGCGGTGATGGTGGGTGACGACGTCGAGGCGGACGTCGGCGGGGCGATGGCTGCCGGCCTGCCGGGCGTGCTCGTGCGCACCGGCAAGTTCCGTCACGACGCGCTCACCGCGCGCGTGACGCCGACGGCGATCGTCGACTCGATCGCCGACGTGCCCGAGCTGCTCGAGCGCATGCTCCCGGCGCTCAGCTGATCGCGGCTCACCGCCGTGCCGGCCCGCCACGGGGCGGGCCCACTGAGCACCGCCACGCACGCGTGGCCCGGTCGCGGCCCTACAGGCGCCCGGAGGCCTCCGCGGCCTCTTCCGCCTGGTGCAGCTGGGCCTCCACGAGATCCAGCCCGGCCTCCCAGAAGCCGGGGTCGGCGAGATCCACGCCGACGATCGCGCCAAGCTCCCGGGGGCTGCGCGAGCCCCCCGCCGCGAGCAGCTCCAGGTAGCGCGGGACGAGCGCCGCGCCGCTCTGCTCGTAGCGCTGGTAGACAGACAGCGCGAGCAGCTGGCCGTAGGCGTAGGCATACACGTATCCGGGGCTTCCGATGAAGTGCGGGATGTAGGACCACCACGTGCGGTAGCCGTCGGTCAGCTCGACCGAGTCGCCGAGCATCTCGCTCTGGCTCTCGGCCCACAGCTCCCCGATGCGCTCGACCGACAGCTCGCCCTCGCCTCGCCGCGCGGTGTGCACGAGATCCTCGAAGTGGTTCATCGCCACCTGCCGGAACACCGTGGCGATCGTGTCCTCGAGGTTCTCCGCGAGCAGCGCCAGGCGCGAGGCCGGCGATGAGTCCTCCTCGAGCAGCCGCCCGAAGACGATCGTCTCGCCGAACACCGAGGCCGTCTCGGCGAGCGTCAGCGGGGTGTGCTGATGGAAGATGCCCTGGCGCGCGGCGAGCGCGAAGTGGACGCCGTGGCCGAGCTCGTGGGCGAGCGTCAGCACGTCGCGACGGCGAGCGGTGTAGTTGAGCAGCACGTAGGGGAACACCGACGGCACCGACGAGGCGCAGAAGGCACCGCCGCGCTTGGCCGGGCGCACGGGCGCGTCGATCCGCTTCTCCTCGAAGAATCGCCTGGCGAGCGCGCCCAGCTCGGGTGAGAACGAGGAGTAGCAGTCGAGCACCGTCTCCCGGGCCTGGGCGAAGGGGTAGCTGACCTCGTCCTCGGTCACGGCCGCCATGCGGTCGTAGTCGGCCAGCCGCTCGACGCCGAGCAGGCGCGCCTTCAGCCGATACCAGCGGCGGGCGATCTCGTAGCGTCCACGGACCGCCGCGATCAGCGCCTGCACGGACTCGTCGCTCGCCTCGTTGGCGAGATTGCGCGCCGCCAGCCAATGCGGGTAGCTGCGCAGCCGATCGTCGACGGCCTTGTCCGCGAGCAGCGTGTTGAACAGGAAGGCGCGCGTGCGCAGTCCCGGGGCGAGCGCCGCCGTCACCGCCTCGGCGCTCGCGCGGCGCAGGTCGCGGTCGGCCAGCGAGAGGCGGCTGAGTGCGACGTCGAGCGCCACCTTCTCACCGTCCGGGCCATCCAGCTCGACGACGATCGCCGAGGTGAGCTCCTCGAACAGGCGCGTCCACGCGCCGGCGCCGGTGAGCGACTTCTCGGCGAGGATCTTCTCCTCGGGCTCGGAGAGCAGGTGCTCGCGATAACGGCGCACGTTGCGCAGGTGATGGGCGCAGAAGTCGAGCGCGTCGCCGGCGAGCAGCTCCTCGACGCGATCCTCCTCCAGCGCCGCCCACTCGAGCTCGAAGAACAGCAGGGTTGTCTGAATCGCCGTCTCCTGCTCCTGCACGCGCTGGAGCAGCGCGCCATTGGCGGGCGCGGCGGTGTCGGTGGAGAAGCGCAAGGCCGCGTAGTACCCGGCCCGCCCGATCAGCTCCTGGATCGCGCCCAGCTCGCGCATCGCCTCGCCGAGACCGGCGCTGTCGAGCTCGCCGAGCCGGCCCGCGTAGCGCGCGGCAAACGCCTGCGCGCGCTCGAGCGCCTCGCCCAGGCGCCGCTCGACGCCCTCGCTGCCCTCGCCGTCGACGAGCGGCTCGAGATCCCAGGCGGTCTGCTGGAGCTCGGGGTCGCTCGCTTCGGCGGCAGCTTGGGCCATCGCGGCCAGCTTAGCTGCCGGCTCGTCGAAGGCGCCCGGCGCGGGAGGTAGCATCCTCGCCCCGATGCACGAGACGACTCCAACGGTCTTCCTGATCGCCCGTCCATCGATCGTCGAGGAGGGGCTGCGCGGCTATCTGCGCGACGTCGGCGGCGAGTCCTGGCTCGAGCGTCGCCTGGAGGAGGCCGAGGGCGCCCCCAACGGCGGCGAGCTGATCGTCGAGTTCGGCGGCCGCGCCTGCTACCGCAGCTGGGAGCCGGGTCTGAACCCGAACGTGACGAAGGTCCGCACCGATCAGCGCGAGTACTTCGCCAACATCCTGCGCTCGGCCCACGGCAGCGTGCTCGAGCACGCGAGCTACTCGTTTGCGCTGCGGAACGTCTCGAGAGTGATGACCCATGAGCTGGTCAGGCATCGCGCCGGATCGGCCTTCAGTCAGGAGAGCCTTCGCTACGTGCGCCTCGCGGACATCGGCTTTCGCGTCCCCCCCGCGCTCGAGCCGCTGCGCGAGCAGGTCCTCTCGATCGTCGAGCAGCTCGAGGAGTTCCAGGTGAGCGCCGCCCAGGAGCTCGGCATCGACGCCGATGGCGTGCCGTTTCACGTCAAGAAGGAGGTCACCTCGGCGCTGCGCCGGCTGGCGCCGATCGGCCTCAGCACCGACATCGTGTGGACGGCCAACGCGCGCACGCTGCGCCACGTGATCGAGATGCGCACCGCCGAGGGCGCCGAGGAGGAGCTGCGCATGGTCTTCGACACGATCGCCCGGATCATGCAGCGCGAGGCCCCCGGTCTGTTTCAGGACTTCGTCCGCCAGGACGACGGCTCCTGGGTGCCCGAGCACCACAAGGTCTGAGCACTCCCCGGGCCCTCGCAGCCGCGCGAGCCGGGCTAGGCGTCCATTGCGCGAGTGCGCCAGGCGCCGAGCGCGAGCAACACGGCGAGCCACAGGACGATCACGAGCAGCGCGGTGCCCGCTCCCATCGTCACGCTCGCGCCGCGGTCGCTGACGTGGACCGGACTGAAGTGCACGAGCGCTTGGCTGAGGATCGCATCGCGGGCGCTGCCGAGCGAGCCTATGCTCGCGATCAGAGGGCTCGCGACCAGCTGCCACCCGATCAGGGCCGTGACGGAGGCCGGCTTTGACGTCGTCAGCGAGGCGAAGCCGACGGCGACAGCGCACACCACACCCGTGGCCAGCAGGGTGAAGCCGAGGCCGTTGAGCACGAGCGCGGCGTTCGGCGTCGGCAAGCCGCCTGCGAAGGCATACGTGCCGACGAGCACGAGGGCGTAGCCGATCAGCACCGCGCACCAGCACACGGCGAGCGCGGCGGGCACGCGCGAGGCGAAGATCGCAAGCCGCGAGCGGCCGGTCACGACGAGATCGCGAAACACGCCCGCCGAGGCGTCGCCGCTGCCGGCCTCGACGCCGACGAGCACTGCGGCCAGCGGTCCGAAGAACAGACCCAGCAGGCGCACGCCGTCGGTGAAGCCCGAGGTGCCGCCGGCGGGCCCATGCCGCAGCGGCGTCGAGGAGTGCTGGATCGCCTTGACGGCGAAGAGGATCACGACGGGCGCCAGCGCCAGCACGAGCACCCAGGCGACCGTGCCGCGCTTCTTGCGCAGCTTGAGCAGGTCGGCGTCGAGCATGCGCAGGGCGAGCGCGCTCATGGGGCGACCTCTCCGGCGTCCAGGCGAGAGGTGATCTCGAGGAAGCGGTGCTCGAGGCTCTGGCGCACCGGCTCGAGCCGGCTGACCGCCAGCCCGGCGTCCACCAATCGAGCGTTGACGACCGCGGCGGTCTCGGCGGCGCCGTCGAGCACGACCCTGATGCCCTCGTCGGAGCGGCGCGCTTCGCGCACCTGCTCGAGGCCATCGAGCAGCGCGATCGCCCGATCGACGTCGTCCACCCCGATGATCAGCTCGTGCCGGTCGCCGCCCGCGGCGAGCTCCGCGATCGGCCCCTGGGTGACGACCTTGCCGCGATCGACGATCGCCGCCGCGTCGCAGATCTTTTCGACCTCGTCGAGCAGATGCGAGGAGATGAAGACCGTCCGTCCCTCCTGCTCCACCATCGTCCTGATCATCTCGCGGAACTCCTGGATGCCGCCGGGGTCCAGCCCGTTGGTCGGCTCGTCGAGGATCAGCAGCTGCGGGTCGGCCAGCAGGCAGCGGGCGACGCCGAGGCGCTGGCGCATCCCGAGCGAGTAGCGCTTGACCTTCTCATCGGCGCGCTCGGACAGGCCGACGCGTGCCAGCGCCGGGCCGATGCGCGCGGCGGCGTCGCGGCCGCGCAAGGCCGCGACGACGCGCAGGTTCTCGCGACCGGACAGGTGCGGATGGAAGCGCGGGTCCTCGACGATCGCACCGACGCGCTGCAGCGCCACCGCGCGCTCGGCGGGAACGGGGTGCCCGAGGACGCGCATCGTGCCGGCGCTCGGCGCGGTGAGCCCGAGCAGCATCCGGATCATCGTGGTCTTGCCCGCGCCGTTGGGGCCGAGGAAGCCAAAGGCCGAGCCGCGCGGGACGAACAGGTCGACCCCGTCGACGGCGGTGCGCTCGCCGAAGCGCTTGCTCAAGCCCGCCGTCTCGATCGCCGCCGGCGCTACCTCGGAAGCCGGGGTGCTCGTGCTCTCGCCCGGCGTCACCACCGGATCATCGCATCCCCTGCTGTCGCGCACGTCACTCCTCGCCGGCGGTCTCATCCCCCTGCCCTCGACACCGCAGCCGCCGCTGGACGACGCGTAGAATCTTGCGCAGATCGACTGTCGATCTGTGACAGGGGGTAGCAGGGGAGGATGTCTACGATCGTCAGGCCGCAGACGCCCGCTGCCGTGGGGTCGCTGCCAAGCGCGTCTGAGAGCGGACGCCGCCGAGGTCCGTCGCCGGGCACCGTGCTTGCGATTGCCTCGCTCGGTGCGGCTGTGGCGTTCGTCGACGCCACGATTGTCAACATCGCGTTTCCCAACATCGAGCGCTCGTTTCCAGCGACGCCGATCGGGTCGCTGTCGTGGGTTCTCAACGCCTACAACGTCATCTTCGCGGCCTTCCTCGTGGCGGCAGGACGCATCGCCGACCTGCTCGGACGTCGACGGATCTTCATCCTCGGACTCGAGCTGTTCACGGCAGCTTCCTTGCTGTGCGCGGTCGCGCCCTCGGCCGACTCCCTGATCGCCTTTCGAGTACTGCAGGCGCTCGGTGCGGCCCTTGTGGTGCCCGCTTCGCTGGCGCTGGTGCTCGACGCGTTCCCGATCGAGCAGCGCACTCACGGTGTCGCCCTGCTGTCTGCGGTGGCGGCAGCGGCCGCCGGACTCGGGCCGTCGCTCGGCGGCCTGCTCGTTGGCGTCGACAACTGGCGTCTCGTCTTCCTGGTGAACCTGCCGATCGGCATGACGGCGATCGTGCTGGCGCGCCGGCGACTGGTAGAGAGCCGCGTTCCCGGCCGTCGGCGGCTGCCCGACCTGCTTGGCGCGCTGCTGTTCGCGCTTGCGATCGCGGCGCTCGTGCTTGGCGTCGTCAAGGGGCAGCAGTGGGGCTGGGGGAGCGCTCGTATCGTCGTCTCGTTCGCAGCGGCCGTGCTGCTCGGAGCCATCGTCGCGTGGCGCTGCACTTGGCATCGCTCACCGATGGTGGACCTCTCGCTGCTGCGCATCCGCAGCTTCAGCGCGGCCAACGGAATGACGATCATCGCCGCAGCGGGCTTCTACGGCTACACGCTGTCCAACGTCCTGTTCCTCACGGGGGTCTGGCACTACTCTGTGCTCAGTGCAGGCCTCGCGCTGACACCGGGGCCGTTCGTCGCGGCCGCGGTCGCCGGCCCGACGAGCAGACTCGTGCAACGGCTCGGACATCGCCCGGTGCTGTGCGCGGGCGGACTGGTCTGGGGCGCAGGGATCCTATGGCTGGTCGAGCGGGTCGGTGCGACGCCGGACTTTCTGGGCGAGTGGCTGCCGGGCATGGCGATACTGGGCATCGGGGCGGGCACGCTCTTCCCCAATCTGAGCGGCGCCGCGGTCGCCTCGGCACCCGGCGAAAGCTTCGCCACGGCGACGAGTCTGAACGCCGTCGCGCGTCAGCTCGGTGCGGCGTTCGGGGTGGCGGTGGTGGTGGCGATCATCGGTACTCCCTCTCCGCTGCAGGCACACGCCGTGTTCGAACACGCGTGGACTTTCGGCGCCATCTGCATGTTCGTCGCGGGCCTCGGTTGCCTGCTTGTCGGACGTCTGGAGATCGCGAAGTCCCCCTCGCTCGGGGATGCCGCTCGCGTGGCCTTGCGCAAGGTGCCCCCGAGGGGTCTGGTGGGCCGTCCGCTGGAGCGCGCGCGACGCGCAATCACCGTCGATGGCCCGACGCCCCGCTCGCCCTCGAGGGAGTCTGCAGCGGATTTCCTCGCCCGCGCGCCCCTGTTCGCCGGTCTCGAGGCCCCGCTGCGCGAGGCACTCGCAGGCCGCGTGCGGGCGGTCCGGGTCAAGGCCGCGGAGTGGCTGTTCCACGAGGGCGACCCGGGCGACGCCCTGTACGTCGTGCGTGCGGGACGCCTCGAGGTGGTCGACGAGGCAGCGGGCGTCGTCATCCGTGAACTGGGCCGTGGCGATGCTTTCGGCGAGCTTGCGCTGCTCGACAGCTCTCCCCGCACGGCGTCGATCCGCGCAGCGCGCGCGAGCGATCTGCTCGTTGTCGATCGACGCGACTTCGAGGAGCTGCTCCAGGGCTCGCAGGCGATGTCGCTGGCGCTCAACCGCGTGCTCGCTCGGCAGCTCCGCGAGAGCCGCGCGCCCGCGCCGAAGGCCCGCCCGCGGCCGGCGACCGTGGCCGTGGTCGCGCTCAACGACGGCCTGGCGCTCGACGACCTCACGCGTCGGCTCGCGCTCGCGCTCAAATCCCATGTCTCGTCCACGCTGCTCGACGGCAGTGAGGCCGCAGCGGACACTCATGAGTCAGGGCTGGCGAGCGTATACGCACCGCTGCTCGACCGCGCCGAGGCGGAAAATGACCTTGTGCTGCTCGCCGGCGGCTCCGTTCTCGCGGGTGAGCCCTGGACGGAGTTTTGCCTGCAGCAGGCAGACCGGATCCTGGCGGTGACCGCGGGCGGCCCCGTGCCGGAGCTGCTGGGCGCGCGCCCGGAGCTGCGCGGCTGCGAGCTCGTCGGCTACGACGTCGCTCCCGGGTCGCGCGCGCTCGAGGGGTGGGCCGCTGTGCTCGAGCCGATCGAGTCGCACATCGTGAGAGAGAACGACCTCGACAGCGATCTCGAGCGGGCCGCGAGGCGCCTAAGCGGCCGCTCGGTGGGAATCGTGCTGTCGGGGGGCGGGGCGCGTGGATTCGCACACATTGGGGTGCTCGAGGAACTCACGGCAGCCGGCGTGACGATTGATCGTGTCGCCGGCGTGAGCATGGGCGCTTACGTCGGCGCGATGTTCGCTATGGGGATGGACGCCGATGAGATCGATGCCCGCTGCTTCGGAGAGTGGGTCCAGCGTTATCCCCTCCGGGACTACACCGTGCCCCGCCACGCCCTCATCCGCGGTCGACGTGCGGAGGCGATGTTGCGCCGCACCTTCGGCGAGGTGACGATCGAGGAGCTCGCGTGCAGCTTCATGTGCGGGTGCGCCGAGCTGCGCAGCGGGCGCCTCGTGGTTGCGCGGTCCGGACCGCTTTGGGAGCGCGTCGGTTTCAGTATGTGCATCCCGGTGCTCGCCCCTCCCCAGGTGCGCGGTCGAGAGGTGTTCATCGACGGATCTCTGGTCGACAACCTGCCGGTCGAGACGATGGCCGATCTGGGCGAGGGACCGATCATCGCGGTCGATGTGAAGGCGAGCTTTGACTCCTCATCCGCCAACCCCGCGGCGAGCGAGACGCGGGCGCGGAGTGCGCGGGCCCCGAGCCTCGGTGAGACGCTGACACGGGTCCTGTTGCTGGGCAGCACGAACACCTCCGACGCGGCCCGTCGCCACGCCGACATCATCATCAAGCCAAACGCCGAGGGCGTCGGCCTGCTCGAGTTCCACCAGCTCGATGCTGCGCGCGAGGCCGGGCGCACCGCCACGCGCGAAGCGCTCGATGCCACCCTGGCTGCCATAGGGCTGTAGTCCCCGCGCGTGCGCCTCGGGCGGCCCGTGGGCTCGATTTCACTCCTCGCGCGCGCGCAGCTCCTTGACCTGCTCCTCGAGCTGCTTCATCACCGCCGGGTCGCGCAGCGTGGTGACGTCGCCGAGCGCGCGCCCCTCGGCGATGTCGCGCAGCAGCCTGCGCATGATCTTGCCCGAGCGCGTCTTCGGCAGGTCGTCCGTCCAGATGATCCGCTTGGGTCGCGCGAACTTTCCGATCCGCGTCGAGACCGTCTCGCGAATGCCCGCGACGGTGTCCTCGTCGCCCTCGATGTGGCCCTGCAGCGTCACGAACGCGACGATCGCCTGGCCGGTGTCCTCGTCGTGCTGGCCGATCACGGCTGCCTCGGCGACCTCGGCGTGTGCGACGATCGCCGACTCGACCTCGGCCGTGGAGAGGCGGTGCCCGGACACGTTGACGACATCGTCGATCCGGCCGATCACCCAGAAGTAGCCGTCCTGATCGCGCCGGGCGGCATCGCCGACGAGGTACGTCTCGCGCCCGAAGCGACTGAAGTAGGTCTCCACGAAGCGCTCCTCCTCGCGGTAGAGCGTGCGCAGCATCGATGGCCACGGGTGCGTCAGCACGAGCAGACCCTGGCCGTTCTCGACCGGCTCGCCGGTGCTCTCGTCGCGGACCTCCGCGAACACGCCGGGGAACGGCTGGGTCGCCGATCCCGGCTTCGTCGCTGTGATCCCGGGCAGCGGCGTGATCATGATCGCGCCCGTCTCGGTCTGCCACCACGTGTCGACGATCGGGCAGCGCTCGCCACCGATCACCCGGTGGTACCACAGCCACGCCTTCGGGTTGATCGGCTCGCCGACCGAGCCGAGCAGGCGCAGGCTGCGCAGATCGTGCTTGTTGGGCCACTCTGCGCCCCACTTGATGCACGCCCGGATCGCCGTCGGCGCGCAGTACAGGATCGTGACGCCGTAGCGTTCGACGATCTCCCACCAGATGCCCTGGTCGGGGTAGTCGGGCGCGCCCTCCCACATCACCGAGGTGGCGCCGTTGCAGAGCGGTCCGTAGACGATGTAGGAGTGGCCGGTCACCCAGCCGACGTCGGCCGCGCACCAGTAGACGTCGGACTCGGGCTTCAGATCGAACACGTAGCGGTGGGTCGCCGAGACACCGGTGAGATAGCCGCCGGTCGTATGCAGGATCCCCTTCGGCTTGGCGGTGGAGCCGGACGTGTAGAGAATGTAGAGCGGGTGCTCGGCGTCGAGCGGCTCGGCCGGACATTCCGGATCGGCAGCCGCGACGATGTCCTCGTAGTAGACGTCGCGCCCATCGAGCATCTGGCAGTCCACGCCCTTGCTCCTGACGACGACGATTTTCTCGAGCAGCTCGAGGTCGCCCATGACCTCGTCGACGCGGTCCTTGACGGCGGCTGTCTTACCCTTGCGCGCGGCGCCGTCCACGGTTATCAGCACCTTCGCGGCGGAGAACTCCATGCGCTCGCGCACGGCCTCGGCGGAGAACCCGCCGAAGACGACGTTGTGCGGCGCGCCGATGCGTGCGCACGCGAGCATCGCGACGAGGACCTCGGGGATCATCGGGAGGTAGATGCCGACGACGTCCCCCTTGGCCACGCCGAGTCCCTTCAGGGCGCTAGCGAAGCGTTCCACCTGCGCGAGCAGCTCGGCGTAGGTGATGTCGCGCTCCTCGCCGTCCTCGCCGCGCCAGTGGAACGCAACGCGCTCCCCCCGGCCGGCGATCACGTGCCGGTCGAGGCAGTTGTACGAGACGTTCAGCGTCCCGCCCGTGAACCACTTGTAAAACGGCGGATCGTCGTCGTCGAGCACGCGCGTCCAGCGCTGAAACCAGTCGAGCTCCTCGGCCTGGGCCGTCCACCAGCCCTCGGGGTCTCCGGCCGCCTGCTCGTAGACGGCCGGGTCGCTCAGCAGCGCGCCCGCGCGAAAGTCGGACGGCGGCTCGAAGCGCTCGACGTCGAGCAGCGAGGCCAGCTCCTGGTCGAGCTCGGATCCCGTCGCGGCTGCCCTGCGCTCACTCGCCATCGCTCGCACTCCTCTGTCTCGGGGTTGCGGACCGCCCGCTCTGCATGCTCGCGCCTCAGCGGCGCTTGCGCCGCTTGCGCGAGGACGGTGCCGGCTGGGCGGGAGCGGGCACGGCACCGACGCCGGCGCCCACCGGCGCCGGGGCGCCGCGGCCGCCGGTGGCGCGACCGGGCCACGGCCGTGCCTCGCCGGCCGCCCACGCCGGCGGCTCGGCGTTTGGCCATTTCCCGATGAAGAGGATGCCGACCATCACCATCCAGAAAGCGGGCACCACCTGCAGCTCGGCGCCCCCGATCGGCAGGAAGATCAGCACGCCGGTGAACATGCCCAGCATGCCCATCCAGCGGGGCAGCAGCCCGACGCGCATGGCGTTGACCGCGGTCCCGATCATGCCCGCCGCGAGCGCCAGGCCGGCGAGCAGCGAGACGTAGTCGACGATCAGGTTGGCCGCGCCCTTCGTGAGGGCTTGGTCGACGGCGTGCGCGGAGAAGTCGTGGCCCGAGGCGAAGTTGTGCGTCTCGATCGCGCTGACGATCTGATGGCCGACGCTGACGAGCGCAACGGCGATGCCGCCGTACAGCACCAGCGAGCGTGCGGGACGCCACGTCTGCGGCCGCCGGAAGCGGGTCGCGTCGAGGATCAGCAGCAGGATCAGCGTGAGCGCTCCCACCGCGATCGCCGCGAGCAGGCTCCCGACGATCAGCGAGAACGTGTGGTGGCTGATGAACCTGACCTCGGCCGCACGAGGGCTCACGGCCGGTTCCGCTTCGCCGGAGAGGGCCGGCGCGAGACCCTGGAACAGGCCGACGGTCGGTGCGCCCTTGAGCGTGTTGGCGATGATGATCGCGCTCAGCAGGTACAGGATCCCGCCGGCGAACGCGGGTACCGCCAGGCGCGTGCGGCGCTGCGTCTCGCTCGATACCTGCTGTCGGATCTCATCGGCACTGGGCATGCGCAGGGCAGTCTATGATGCCTGCATGGAGGGCGGTGGCCTCGGAGACCTGTTCGGCGACCCGGACGAGCTGCAGCGGCGCCTCGCGGAGTTCGCCGAGCAGATGCAGGGCAACCAGCGATTGGTGTGGGCGGACAACGCGATCAAGCTCGCCGTCGACATGACCGTGGCGGCCGTCACGAGGGTCAACTTCCAGGGCAACGCCGAGGCGCAGGCCGAGCAGATCAGGACCGTGATCGCGCGCGTCTTCCCCGAGGCGGTTGCGCTCGTGCGCGAGGCCCGCGAGGGTCTTCAGTAGCGAGCGCGGGCGCCGCGCGGGCGCCGCGGCGGGGAGGCCTGCTCGTCGGCGCCGTAGGGCTCCTCGGCGTCATCCGCCCACGCGTTCTGGGCAGGCGACTCACCTTCGCGCTCGGCCTCGCGCGAGGCGCGTCCCGCGTGCAGCACCTCCTTGAAGGAGCGGAAGCGGAAGATGAAGACGACCGCACCGAGCCCGATCCCGGCGGTGAACGCCGCGATCGCGATCTGCTGGCCGACGGAGTAGGCGGCGACAACGGTCGCCGTTCCGCTCTTCGCAAAGACCTTCACGAGCAGCGCCTGCTGCACGCCGGCGCCTCCGGGGGTGAACGGCACGGCGCCGGCGACCTGGTTGACGGCGAACACGAGCAGCACGTTCTTGACCGATCCCCCCACCCGGAACGCGTCGAGCAGGAACCAGAAAGCAGCGAAGCGGCACAGCCACGCGACGACCTGCAGCGCGGCGACCTCGCGCAGGTAGCGGCGGCGGTCGCTGAGGATCGTCACGCCCTGGCGCACGCGCGCCCAGAACGCCTGCACGCGGACCGACAGCATCGCGAACGCGACCAGGCCCGCGACCGCCAGCGCCGTGATCAAGAACAGCGTGAGGCGGAAGTGCACGGCCAGATAGGAGATGTCGAAGGAGCTCAGTTTGCCGAAGTCGGGCGGCTTCGGGAACACCCCCTGGGTGAACGCGAAGATCAGCACGAAGATGCCGACGGCGGCGTCGAAGATCGACTCCACGAAGAACGCCGCGGCGACGGTCGGATAGCGCGAGCCCGGGATCGAGGAGCGCGTGAGGAACAGCTTGATCACGTCGCCTCCGCGCGCGGGCACGACGTTGTTGAAGCCGACCGCGGCGAAGTAGGCGCCCCACACCCGCCGCCACTGGAAGGCGGCGGCGGGGTACGCCGCGCGCAGGCTGTGGAAGAAGGCGCGCGAGCGAATCGTCAGGTTCAGGCCGAAGAACAGGAGCCCGATGAGCAACGCCGGCCAGTGCACGGCGGCGAGGTCGGCGAAGAACTTGCCGACCGCGTCGAAGAACGTGCTGACGCTGTGAGCGATCGAGGTCGACGCGAGATGCGCGGGTAGCGCGGGCACAGCCTCAAGCGTACGGGCCTGCGTGGAGCCGGCGCGTGCGCGCCCAGCGGGCGGGGCCTGGTGCGAGCGTCAGCCGCCGCCGATGACGAGCGCGCCCACCAGCGCCAGCGGCGCCAGCAGCAGGCCCTGGCGGGAGTAGGCGATCGCCGACGGCGTCAGGGCGGCGGCGCGCGCGGCCCGCCACCACAGCAGAACCGCGAGCGAGCCCGTGACGGCGAGGTTCGGACCGACGTCGAGCCCTATCAGCAGCGCGCTGAGGTGGGCGTGTGCCCCCCGGGACAAAAGGACGGCGGCAGGCAGGTTGTTGACGAGCACGCTCGCCAGCGCCGCGATCGCGGCGGTCAGCGGCGCGCTCGCCGAATGCATCGCATCGGCCGGAAACGCGCTTGCGCGGGCGAGGCTACCGAGCGCCACGGCCAGCCCGAGCAGGCTCACGAGCACCGGCACGTCGAGCCAGGAGAGCGTCGCCCGCAGCTCGAGGCGCCGCTGTGCGACGCGCACGCCCAGCAGCCCGATGCCGAGCGCCAGCACGGCGATCGCCGCCAGCTGCTGATCGCTGAGGATGACGATCAGCGCTGCCGCGACCAGCGCTCCGCCGAGGCCGAGGCCGAGACGTAGCGGCGCGACGGGGAGATCGGCGGCTCGCCGCCCGCCCCCGCGCAGGGATTGCCGATGGAGCACCAGAAGCCCCGCCGCGGTGAGCACGGTTGCGGCCAGCGCCGCCGGGAGCATGTGGCTGAAGAAGCGCGCGCCCGAGACCGTCTGAGGGGCGAGGACGAGCAGGTTCGTGAGGTTCGATCCGGGCAGGAAGAGCGAGGACGCGTTGGCCATGAAGACGCTGCCGTAGAGGAACGGTCCAGCCTCCAGACCGCGCCGGCGAGCCGCCCCGATGAGCACCGGCGTGAGGAAAACGACGGCGGTGTCGAGGTTGAGCAACGCCGTCACCACCGACACGAGCGCAAAGCAGGCGCTCGCCAACAGGACGGACGGCCCGGGTATCCGCACGATCCGCGCGGCCGCCGCGTCGAACAGCCCGTCGCGACCGGCGACGAGCCCGATCAGCAGCAGGCCGGTGACGAGCACGAACGGCGGCCAGGCCTGCGCGAGCGCGGAACGCGCGTCACCTGCGTCCAGGAGAAACGCGAGTGGGAGCAGCAGGGCGCCCGCGAGCCGGGCGTAGGACCGCAACGCGCTAGCCGTTCGTGCGGCCCGCGCTCACCCCGCGGCCGACCCTCGCAGCGAGGCCACCGCCAGCAGCGAGAGGCCGAGCAGCGCGGGGATGATCCCCAGCAGGATCGCGTCGCCGCCGGGCCAGCTCACGCCCGCTCCCTCGGCCGCGAAGAAGATGCCGTAGGCGCAGAGCATCACCCCGACGGCGAACTTCATCGTGTTCTCGGGCACGCGCGCGAGCGGCGCGCGGACGGCAAAGCCCGCAGCCACGACGGCCGCCACCGCCGCGCCGGCCGCGGCCCCGGCGAGCGCGAGGCGGTGCTGGTTGGAGCCGAACGTGACGACGATCAGCGCCACCTCCAGCCCCTCCAGCAGGACGCCTTTGCCGGCGATCGTGAAGGAGTACGCGTCCCAGCCGGGCTCCGGCCGTCCGGCTGCGCGCGCGGCCTCGCGTTCGCGCTGATACGCGCTGCCCTCGTCGTGGAGCGCCTTCAGCCCGGCCGCGCGGAGGATCGCCTTGCGCAGCCACTGCAGGCCGAACACCAGCAGCAGGGCGCCGATCGTCACGCGCAGCGCGTCGATCGGCAAGGTCGTCAGCGCGCTGCCCATCCCCAGCACGAGCGCGGCGAGCACGACCGTCGCCGCGCCGACGCCCGACAGCGCGGAGGGCCAGCTGCGCGTGTTGCCGACAGCCATCACGATCGTCAGAGCCTCCACCGCCTCGACGGCGCAGGCCAGAAAGACAGAGATGCCGAGGCCGAGTTGCGCTCCGCTCACGACCTGAGAATCTAGCGAGGCCCGTGCGGGCGACCCGGGGGCGGTCAGCGATGCGGCGCCGGCCACGATGCGATAGAACGAGCGCATGGCCACCAGCGCCCGCCCCGCGAGGGGCCTCACCGTGGCGGTGACGGGGCCGACCGGGGAGATCGGCCAGGCCTTCGTCGCCGCGCTCGAGCACGCACCCGAGGTGACCCGGATCCTCGGCATGGCGCGGCGACCGTTCGATCCGGCGAGCCGCGGTTGGAAGAAGGTCAGCTACCGCCGCGGCGACGTGCTCAACCGCCGGCGGGTGGCAACCCTGCTCGAAGGCGCCGACGTGGTCGTGCATCTCGCGTTCATGATCATGGGCGGAGCGGGCGAGAGCCGCCGCGTCAACCTGAACGGCTCCCGCAACGTGTTCGAAGGCGCCGTCGCCGCGGGCGCCAAACGCATCGTCTACGCCTCCTCCGTCGCCGCCTACGGCTTTCACGCCGAGAACCCGCAGCCGCTGAGCGAGGAGGTACCGGCGCGCGGCACCGCCGCCCACTACTACTCCGCGCAGAAGGCCGAGGTCGAGAAGCTGCTCGCCGACACGATCTACGCGAGCCGCACGAAGGCCTACGTCTTTCGCCCCTGCATCGTCGCCGGCCCGAACGCTCCGCTGTTGATCGACAGCCTCCCCTACACGCAGATATCCGGGCGCCTGCCCGGCCCGGTGCTGAGCCTGCTCGAGAGCGTCCCGATTCTCCGACCGGTGCTGCCCGATCCCGGTGTGCCCTTCCAGCTGGTTCATCACGACGACGTCGCCAGCGCGATGCGCGCGGGCGTGCTCGGGCGCGGCAAGCCGGGCGTCTACAACCTCGCGGGTCCCGGCCAGCTCACGGTCAAGCAGCTCGCCGAGGCACTCGGCTGGTACTCGATCCCGGTTCCCGAGCTCGCCGTCGACGCCGTCGCCGAGCTGGTCGGACGGCTCGGGTTCCTGCCCGCGCAGGCGCAGTGGATCGCGGCCTTCCGCGAGCCCGTGATCATGAGCACGGCGAAGGCCAGGCGGGAGCTCCGCTGGCGTCCCAAACACGACGCCGTGCAAACGCTGCGCGAGACGATCGTGGCGAGCAGGATGGATCCGCTGATCCGCTGAGCCGCCGAGGTCCCCTCGACCGGCCCACGGCGCGCGCTCGCTCTGCATAGGCTAGGCCGCGATGCCCCCTCAGGAGAACGATCACAGCGCCCTGGCCGCGCGCCCGGTGGCGGTCATCACCGACAGCACCCCGTATCTCCCGGCGGCGCTGATCGAGCGCTGGAGGATCCACGAGGTGAGCCTGTACGTCGGCTGGGCCGGTCAGCTGCGCCCGGAGTGCGACTACACCGACCTCGATGCCTTCTATGCCCGTCTCAGCGCCTCGCCACAACTGCCGAGCACATCCCAGCCCTCCGTCGGCGACTTCCTCGCCCGCTATGAGCCGCTGCTCGCCGCCGGCCACGACATCCTCTCCGTGCACATCGCGAGCGGCCTCTCGGGAACATGCGCGAGTGCCGAGGAAGCCGGGCGGATAGCCCGCGAGCGAGGCCTCCCGGGAACCGTGCGCGTGCTCGACAGCCAGACGGGCGCCGGCGGACTCGGCTGCGTGGTGGCGGTGGCGGCCGCCGCGGCACAGGCGGGCGCCTCCCTCGAGGAGGTTGCGGGCGCGGTCACGGCGGCGCGCCAGACGCTCGACATCTGGTTCTGCCTCGACACGCTCGAGTATCTGCGCCGCGGCGGCAGGATCGGGGCCGCGCAGGCGATGGTGGGAACGGCCTTGAAGGTCAAGCCGATCCTCACGTTCGGCACCGAGATCGCGCCCGTCGGGCGCGTGCGCACCCACCGGCGGGCGTTCGAGCGGATGGTGTCCTACCTGCAGGAGCTCCACGATCGCGGCGCCAGCGATTGGGTGGTCCAGCACGCCCAGTCGCGGGCGGACGCAGACGCCCTGGTCGAGGCCGGAACGGCGATCTTCGGCTTCGAGCCACTCTTCTGCACCGAGGTCGGCCCGGTTCTCGGCGCGCACCTGGGCGCCGGCATGCTCGTCGGCGGGATGACGCGCCCGCCGGGCTCACCGGCCGCGCCCTCGTGACACCGATACACGCCGATCGGCGAACCCGCGCAGGCGGCGCGCGAGCGAGGGGGGCTCAGGTGGGCTGTCGCAGAGCGCTCGTCGCTGGTGGCGCTCAGGCTGCTCCGGCGGGAGCGTCGCAGCCGTAGAGGTGCTCGCGGAGCTGGTCACAGCTGTCCGCGGACCACCGCTCGGTCGTCTCGAGCGACTCGATCAGCGCCTCGGCCGAGCGCAGCAGGCGCTCGCTTTCGGGCTCCCCGAAGAGCAGCGCATCGGCTGCCTCGAGCAGCTGTTCGCGCTCCTTCGCGTGCAGCTTGGTGGAGCCCTGGTGGTCCATCGTGTCGAGCAGCGCCGTGTAGTGGGCGCCGCGCGTGGTCATCGGCTCGGTGGTCATCATGATGATCCCCACGTTAGCGAGCCCGTCAAGGGCCGCCGGAGCGGCTGGGAGGCGTCCATCTGGCGTAGGGCGACCCGGGGGCCGGGAGAGGGTGGAGGGGCCGTGCCCCCGGGTTCCTTGCCCCGCTCATACATCCTTGGCTGCCTGGCCAGCCTATCGCGGGCAGCCGACGTTCGCATGAGGACTTTCACATGCTTGGCTTGGTTGCCGCCGGGCCGCCTCAGTGGCTCAGCAGCGGGGCGAGGTCGTGGATGAGCTCGTGCGGTTCGAAGTTGGACGGGTAGATCGTGTCGATCTTGCCGCTCGCTCCGATCCCGTAGATGAGGGCCGAGTGGTTGATCAGGGCGGGGTTGGAGCTGTCTCTCTGGGAGCCCACCTTCCAGGCTTCCCACACCGGGCCGAGCTGAGGCGCGCTGCCGATCAGGTAGCTGGCCTCGTGGGTCAGCTCGTGCTGCTTCACGAACGCCGCCACCGTGCCCGGGGTATCGCCGTGCGGGTCCACCGAGACGGACACGATCGCGATGCTCTGACGCTGCTTCGGCGTCATCGCGGCGTAGGCGTTGTGCAGGTTGGAGGCGATCAGCGGACAGACGTCCGGGCAGTGGGCGTAGAGGAAGGTCACGAACACGGCCTTCCCTCGCTGCGCGGCGAGGCTGAAGCTCGACCCGTCGTAGTTGCGCAGCGTGTTCAGCGGAGGGGCGGGCTGCGCGGGCGTGAGCGCAACGCCTTCGAAGGTGGGGGTCTTGGCGGTGGCGGCGTTCCCCGGCAGCGCCGGCTTGCTCGAGCCGCTGGTGAGCAGCAGCGTGACACCGCCGAGGATCACGAGGATCACGATCGCCGGCAGGAGGATCCTGAGGCCCATCGTCGGCGCGGCTTGCTTGGGCTCTGTGCTGGGGGCGCCCGCATCCATCGCTTCAGGAGTCTGCCAGAGCGCGCCGTGACTGCGCGCCGCCATCGCGGCGGTATGGTTCCCGGCGGTGCCCAGCCACGCCCCCAGACGTGCCCGGAGTGCGCTCGTTGCCGTAGCAGCCGCTGTCCTCGGCGTGAGCCTCGCCGCACATCTCGGGCTCCCGGGACTGGACGAGGCGTTGGCCTATCTGCTGCCCGCCGCACTGCTGCTCGGCGTGCTCGCGACGCGTCGTTATCCGGGCGAGCGAGTCCTGCTCGCCGCCTTGACGCGGGCGCCGAGCGACCCCCGGCGCCCGCAGGCTGAAGCCAACTCGGGCCGTCCCCGAGCGGCTGCGACGGTTCCCCGTGGGGGGCGTCTGATCGCGACGTCGCTGGCGGTTCGCCCGCCACCGGCTGCCCGCGCCTGCACCCAGCCCTAGCCGGCGCGGCACCGTGCGCGTGCGCGCGCCGGTCGATGCCCCACACGACTAGGAGGACTGCATGTCCCTGATCGACGCGCCGAGTGTTCGCTCGGCAGCACCGCGCCTTGCGCGAGCCGCCGCAACCGTCACGCTGCTACTGCTCACGGCGAGCGTGCTCGCCCCCGATATCGCCGCCGCGCACGGCATCTCCGGGCGCGCCAGCCTGCCCGTCCCGCCTTGGCTGTTCGCGTGGGCGGCAGCGATCGTCCTGGTCGTCTCGTTCGTGCTGCTCTCGACGATGTGGCCCCGCCCACGCCTGCAGCAGGTCCGCGAGCGGCGGATCTGCGCTTGGCCGCCGGCACTCTCCGCACCGGCCGGGCTCCTCGGCATGGCGCTGTTCGCGCTCGTGGTCTATGCCGGCTATGACGGCGTGGCCTACTACACAGCCAACTTCGATCCGACATTCATCTTCGTGATCTTCTGGGTGGGCGTGCCGGTGTCGAGCGTCCTCTTCGGCGACTGGTTCCGCGCCTTCAGCCCGTGGCGGGCATTCGCTCGCGGCGTGCGCTGGGTCGGGGCCCGCGCCGGTCTTCGCTGGCGGGCGCCCCTGTCCTATCCGGCGTGGCTCGGCCGCTGGCCCGTCGTCGCGGGCCTGATTGCGTTCGCGTGGCTCGAGCTGATCTACCACGAACACGACAACCCGGTCGTGCTGGCATCGCTGTCGCTTGCGTACTTCACGCTGATGCTGCTCGGCATGGCGCTGTTCGGGATCGAGCAGTGGAGCGAGCGCGGAGACGCGTTTGGCGGCTACTTCGGGCTCTTCTCGCGGCTGTCCTGGCTCGATTGCCGCGCGCGCACGCTGTGGCTGCGCCGGCCGCTGACGGGCCTTGCGTCGCTGCCCGAGGAAGCCGGTTCGGTTGCGCTGGTGCTCGTGATCATCGGGATCACCACGTTCGACGGCGCCTCCAATGGGGTCGTCTGGAACACGCTGCAGCCGCACGTTCAGAGCGCCTTCACGAGCATCGGACTGGGCGAGACGCCGTCGGATGAGCTGGCCGACAGCCTCGGGTTGCTGCTCGCGATCGCGGTCGTGGTCGGCTTCTATCGCGTGGGCGTCCTCGGCATGCGGTCGGTTTCCGCGCGCATGTCTTCGCGGGCGCTCGCGCAATCGTTCGCGCATACGCTCGTACCGATCGCCTTCGCATACGTCCTCGCGCACTACTTCTCGCTGCTCGTGTGGCAGGGACAGGCGATCGGCTACCTCGCCTCCAACCCGCTCGGCCACGGCACCGACTACCTCGGCACGGCCCACTGGCACGTCGACTACGCGTTCCTCGGCTCCACTGCGATCTGGTACGTGCAGGTGGTCGCGCTCGTCAGCGGCCACGTCAGTGGCCTGGCCCTGGCGCACGACCGCGCGCTCGCGACGTATCGCTCTGCGCAGGAGGCCGTACGCTCCCAGTACTGGATGCTGGTGGTGATGGTCGGCTTCACGAGTCTCGGCCTGTGGCTCCTGTCCGCCGTCAACACCTGACCAGCCTGCGGTGCCAGCCAATGCCCGTCCTCGCCCACATCGCCAACATCCCCGTCGAGGAGTACCTGCCGTTCTTCGCGCCGGTCGTGGCGCTGTTCTACTTCGGACGCCGCAGCGAGCGCCGCCGACGTGTGCGCGTCCAGCGCATCCTCGACTCGACCGAGCCGCTCGATGCGAAGACGACGAGCGCCGTGGTCGCCGAGTGGGCAGCGGCCGATCATCGCGAGCTGTCCCCGCAGCATGTGCCGCTGCTCTACCCGCCCGGACCGGATGGCCTGACCGCCGCCGAGCTCGCAGAGCGCGTGCACTCCGACACGGCGGTCGTCGGGCGCCTGCTCGACGATTTGACCGAGCTCGGCTACATCGAGCTCGAGGAGGAGGAGTCGAGCGGGCCGCCACGCGCGTGGCTGACTCCCGCGGGAGCCGACCTCGCCAACCTCACCGAGGACGCCCTGCTCGCGGCAATCTCAGGCCCCGGCCCCGGCCCCGGCCCCGGCCCCGGCCCCGGCCCCGGCCCCGGGGGGCCTACAGACTCGGCGGCGTAGCCTCTCCCAGAGCGCTCAGCACCTGCTCGTCGTGCTCGGCCGGCTTGACCTTGCGCAGCACCTTCGCGACTCGACCATCGGGATCGATGGTGAAGGTCGTGCGCTCGTTGCCCATGTAGGTGCGCCCGTACATCGACTTCTCGACCCACACGCCGTAGGCCTCCGCGACGGCGTGGTCGGAGTCGGCGAGCAGCCGGAAGTTGAGGTCGTGCTTGTCGTGGAACTTCTTGACCTTGGCGACAGGGTCGGGCGAGATGCCAAGCACGGTGGCGCCGAACTCGGCGTAGTCGGCCTGATGGTCGCGCACGCCGCAGGCCTGCGTCGTGCAGCCCGGGGTGTCCGCCTTGGGATAGAAGTACAGGACCACCGGCGTGCCGCGGAAGTTGGAGAGCTTCACCTCGCGCCCGTCCTGATCTGGTAGCTCGAAGTCGGGAGCCTTCTCGCCGGGTTCGATCACAGACGGCCATCCTAGTCGGACTACGGCGGCTGTGGCGGTGGCGAAGGAGGCGGCGCGGCAACATGAACCGCAAAACGTAGAATCGCGGCGGTGCCGTTCACGCTCAGGAACCTCAGAGAGGATCTGGCCGACGTCGGGTCCAACTTCGATGGTGCACCGGACCTGGAGTTCCGGCTCGCGAGTACGGCGCTCGAGCTCGAGCAGTCCGGTCTGAGCTATCAGCGCGTCCCACCCGGCTACCGGTTTCCCTACGGCCACACGCACAAAGAACAGGAGGAGTTGTTCGTGGTCGTGGGCGGCAGCGGGCGGATGAAGCTTGACGAGGAGATCGTGGACGTCAGGAAGTGGGACGTCGTGCGTGTGCCGCCCGGTACGTGGCGAGGGTACGAGGCCGGGAGCGACGGCCTCGAGATCCTCGTTTTCGGCGCGCCCAGCCTGGGCGAGAACCCGCGTGAAGACGTCGAGGGGAAGCGAGACTGGTGGACTGAGCGGTCATGAGGCGCGATGGGCCCCGGGCAGGAGAAGTGCGGTTGTTGCCTTACGTGTCCGCCTTGGGATAGATCCGCCGCCGAGCGATCACGTCGAGTCCCCGCCGGGTTGCGGCACGCTCAGCGGCCCAGCTCGTCGAGCTCGTCCTCGACTGCGCTCGACTCGATGTCGGCCGGCGGCATACGGCGTCTGCCGCGGCCGACGCCGCCGACGCTGGAGACGAAGCGCATCACGCGACCCTCGAAGCGGCGGGAGATCCAGCGGCGAGCGAGAGCACGGGTGGGCGGAAGCACGAGCACCGCGCCGAGGGCATCGGTGATGAACCCCGGCACCACGAGCAGCGCGCAGCCGAGAAACGCGAGCGCGCCGTCGATCGCGGCGGCACCCGGGGGGCGATGCTCGACGACCGCGCGTGAGACGCGCTCGACCGCCGTGCGGCCCTCGATTCGCAGCAGCCAGCCGCCCAACAGGGACGTCCCGAGCAACAGCAGGAGCGCCACGAGCCAGCCGATCGCGAGGCCGACCTCGACGAAGACGAACACCTCCGCGGCGGGCACGAGGAGGAACAGGAGCACGAACATCTCAGCCCAGCCGTCTCATCGCAGCAGTCGTGACAGGCGGCGGTCCTTCAGCACGCGCCCCTCGGTCTGGCAGGTCGGGCAGTAGGCGATCACGTAGTCCTCGAAGTGCACCGCCTTCAGCGTCTCGTCGCAGCGTGGGCACGCCTCGCCCTCGTGACGGTGCACGAGCAGGGGCATCGGCAGCTTGTCGGGGATCGGCAGGCTGACGGTCTCCTCGTAGTGAGCGACAGCGCGGCCGAGCGTCGCGACGATCGCTTCGCGCAGCAGCTCGGCCTCGGCCGCGTCGAGGTCGGCGCCGCGCTTGTACGGCGAGAGCTTCGCCTGCCACAGGATCTCGTCGACCCACGAGCGCCCGATGCCGGCGATCGTGCGTTGATCGCGCAGCAGCGCGTGCAGCGGACGAGGCGCGTCGAGCAGCTCCTCGAGCGGGGGCGGATCCGGCCAGGCTTCCGGTCCGAGCGTGGCGAGCGCGGGGTCCTGCTCGAGCTCGGCGGTTGGCAGGAGCTTGACCCAGGCCGCCTGCTTGGAGCCGAACTCGCGCAGGCGCAGCTCGCGCTCACCTGCGTTCGGATCTCCGCCGTCGCGATCGTCGCGTCCGCCTGCGCCGTCGCCGCCCTCCCCGCTCCTCAGGCGCACGAGCAGCCGCGAGGTGCGATCGCGCGGGCCGGCGCGCTTGTCGTAGAGCTGCAGGCGCCCGGCGGACATCAGGTGGACCAGCAGCGAGAGCCCGCCGTCGGCGTCGAGGATCAGGTGCTTGCCGCGACGGCGGACACCCTCGACACGCCGTCCCGCCAGCTCGCTGACGGGCGGGGCGAAGGTCTTCAGCGCGTTGATCCCAGGCGCGAGCACCGACTCGATCCGCGCTCCGCGCAGCTCGCCGTCGAGCAGCCGTGCGGTGATCTCGACCTCGGGCAGCTCCGGCATCGCACCACCCATCGTAGGGCGATGCCGGAGCGCGGCGCCTGCGGGCGCCGCGGTGCGAGGCTGGAGCCTGCAGCCGTCCCCACTAGCCGGCGATCGGCGGCCCTTCGTACTTGAGGCCCGAGGGGCTGACCCAGCGCACGCGCCAGGACTGCCCGCGGGTGGAGGTGTTCAGCGCCCAGTAGCCGGCGTTGTTCGTCGTCACCGTCTTCAGCGCTCGGTAGTGCCTGGAGCCCCTCAGACGCACGAGCACTGTCAGCCTCGTCGTGCCGGTCGTGGGGCGCACGAGGCCCCACAGCGCCGAGCCATGTCCGGTCCTCGACACGGTCAGCGGCACGGGCCAGCCGAAGTACAGCGGCTTGCGCGAGCCGTTGACGTACTCCAGCCCCGTCTGGAAGCCGACGGTGCCGCCGCGCACGCTCGAACCGGGCGCGCCGCCGAGCGGATCGTCTTTGAGCAGGTACTGCGAGAAGGCGGCGACGCGCGGGTTGGAGTAGGCGATGTGCTCGGCGATCGCGTCGAATTCGGCCTGCTTTGCGGGTGAGACCCCGAGCTGCTTGTTGGGCTTGCTCTGGACCCCGAACTCCGTCAGGTAGATCGGCACGTGCGAGCTGATCGCGTGGGCGCGCGCGGCGAGATCGAGGGCGCGGGAGAGCCGCGAGAGCGAGCCCAGCGTGACGCTGTCGCGCTGCGGCGAGACGTAGCGCGGACCGGCCGGCAGGGTGTAGGCGTGGTGGGCGTAGCCCGTCACGGAGATCGCGCTGCAGGAGCCGGATTTCCGGTAGCTCGCGTTGAGGCACAGCGCTTCGCGCAGGAAGGCCAGTGGAGCGACGTCGTGCAGCAGCCCCTTGGCGTGTTCTGAGCGCACGTTCGTGTAGCCGGTCGGAGCGGTTTCACCGAACAGCACGCGCGGGTGCGCGATCCCGGCCGCCTGCAGCCCCGCGTAGCCGGCCTGGAACAGGCCGCGGTAGATGCGCGGCGAGGCCGGCTTGCCGTTGGAGTTGAACTGCGGAAGCAGGAAGGCCGGGTGGTTGGGCTCGTTCCAGACCGCGTAGAGCGAGACCTCCGAGCCGAAGTGGCGCCCCACGGCGGTCATGAATTCCTGGAAGTATTTGTCGCCCGGGCGCGTCACATATGGCGCTTTTTTGTTCGACGTCGCCCAGCGTGGCGCCGGCGAGGTGACGGTCAGCAGGACAGGCCAGTGCAGCCGCCGGGCTTCGCCGATCAGGGCGTCGTAGCTGCTCCAGGCATAGCTCGCCGGGTTGGTCGCGTCGAAGCTCGGACGCTTGGCGCTCGTCGCGCCCGGCGTCACGCTCGCCCAGTAGAGCTCGACGCGCAGCGCATGCACGCCGAGCGTCTGCAGCTGCCGGAGCGCGTGCGGACGGGTGGAGGCTTCGAGCAGGTCGCTCGAGCCCTCGAAGAAGGTCAGCTCGGAGTGGGAGGCGAGCGCCTGCTCGGCTCCGATGGCGCCGCTGAAAAGGGCGCAGGTGAGGAGGGAGATGAGGATGGAGCGGATTTTGGGCATGGTCGCTTGAGACACCTCAGCGCAGAGAAGGTTGCGGTGTTTGTACGGTTGGGGCCGTGAGCGCCCCGATCGCACCGGACGACATAGTGCAGACGACAGCGGACGGCCAGGCAAACAGCCGCGCGCCGCTGCTGGTGCTCGATCCGCTGGAGGCGTTCCTCGACGAGCACGGGATCGGCTCGGGCGAGATCCGCGCATCGCCGATCGGCGAGGGCCACTCCAACGTGACCTACCTGATCGAGCGCGAGGATCGCGAGGTCGTGCTCAGGCGCCCGCCGCGCCCGCCGCTGCCGCCGAGCGCCCACGACGTGCTGCGCGAGGCGCGCCTGCTGCGCGCGCTCAGCGACACCCCCGCGCGCGTGCCGGCGGTGCTCGCGGTGTGCGCCGACGAGGACACGATCGGCGCGCCCTTCTACGTGATGGAGCGCGTCGAGGGCGAGGTGATCGTCTCCGCGATCCCGCCGGCGCTCGACACGCCGGCTGAGCGGCGGCGCATCGGCGAGCAGCTGATCGACGCGCTCGTGGAGATCCATGCGGTCGACTGGATGGCGGCCGGGCTCGAGGGCTTCGGCAAGCCGACGGGCTACCTGGAGCGCCAGCTGCGGCGCTTCACAGGCCTGTGGGAGCTCAACAAGACGCGCGAGATCGCCGCCGTGGAGAGCGTCGGGCAGTGGCTGGCGAGCAACATGCCCGCGCAGGATCCCCCGCCGCCGGCGACGATCGTGCACGGCGACTTTCGCCTCGGCAACACGATCTTCGCGACCGACGCGCCGGCGCAGCTGCGGGCGGTGCTCGACTGGGAGATGGCCACGATCGGCGACCCGCTCGCCGACATCGGCTACCTGTGCATGATGTGGAGCGAGGCCGGGGACCCCACGAGCGGCCTGCGCGAGCACCTGGGCAACGTCACCCGGGCCGAGGGCTTCCCCACGCGCGCCGAGCTGATCGCGCGCTACGAGCAGGGCTCGGGTCGCTCGATGCGCGACATCCGCTGGTACACGACGCTGGCGCTGTGGAAGAGCGTGGTGTTCATGGAGGGCAACTACAAGCGCGCCATCGCCGGCACGACCGACGATCCCTACCTCAGGCAGTTCGGCGCCGGCGTGCTCGAGCTGGCGAGCCAGGCCGAGGAGGTGGCCCATGGCGCCTGAGCAGGGCGCCGGGGAGCGCGAGCCCGCGGCCGAGCAGACGGCGGACGCCGAGCCCGCGGCCGAGCAGACGGCGGGCGCCGAGCCCGCGGCCGCCCGCGCGGGCGCCGATTCCGCGGCCGAGCGGCCGCGCCGCGGCCTGCTGATCGACTGGGGCGGCGTGCTGACGACGAACCTGTTCGTCTCCTTCCACGGCTACTGCGTCGACGCGGGAATCGACCCCAAGAAGCTGCTCGGACGCTTTCGCACCGACCCGGCCGCGCGCGAGCTGTTGATCGCGCTGGAGACCGGCGAGATCGACGAGCGGGAGTTCGAGCGCCGCTTCGCGCAGATGCTCGAGGTCGAGCCCGACGGGCTGATCGACGGCCTGTTCGCGGGCGTCGAGCCGGACCTGGCGATGGTCGATGCGGTGCGGCGAGCGCGTGCCGCAGGCATCCGCACGGCGCTGGTCTCGAACTCGTGGGGCGTCCATCGCTACCCCCACGACATGTTCGAGGAGCTCTTCGACGGCGTCGTGATCTCCGGCGAGGAGCGCATCCGCAAGCCGGCCGTGCGCATGTACGAGCTGGGCGCCGAGCGCGCCGGCCTGCCGGCCGAACAGTGCGTCTACGTCGACGATCTGCCCTTCAACCTCACGCCCGCAGCCGAGCTCGGGATGGCGACGGTGCACCACACCGACGCCGCCACCACGATCCCCGAGCTCGAACGCCTGCTCGGGGTCGCGCTCACCGCCGAGACGGCAGCCGCCCGCGCCTGAGCCACGCCGGGCTCTCCACCGAGAGGGCCGCAGATCAAGCGAGGCGCGGACGCACGGAGCGTTGCGTGCTTTTCTGCACGCGAGCGAGCGAGGACAAAGCCTCGCGCCGCGTCTGCGGTCCTCTCACGCCCGCTTGCCGCGGCCGTACATGAACTTGAAGAAGCGGGCCAGCAGGCGCGAGGTGCGGCTCTTGTAGGGGTACATGAAGATTTCCTTCTTCATCGCGAGCCTCGTCACGACGATGGCCTGCTGGGAGCAGTACTTGCGGATCCCGCCCGGACCGTGGCGCGAGCCGAGGCCGGAGGCCTTGGCGCCGCCCATCGGCAGCTCCAGCACGGTGTAGTTGATCATCGCGTCGTTGACGTTGGCGGCTCCGGCGTCGAGGCGGCGCGCGATCGCCTCGCCGCGGGCGGTGTCGCGCGAGAACACCGAGGCGCCGAGCCCGTAGGGTGAGTCGTTGGCCAGGCGCACCGCCTCATCGGCGTCGGCGACCTTCATGATCGGCAGCGTCGGGCCGAAGGTCTCCTCCGTCATGCACTTCATCGTGTGGTCCACGTCGACCAGCACAGTGGGCTTGTAGAAGCGCCCGGCGCCGGCCACCTCGCTGCCGCCGGTGAGCACGCGTGCGCCCTTCTGCACGGCGTCGGCGACGTGGTCCTTGATCGTCTCGAGCTGCGGCGGGAAGGTGATCGCGCCGACCTCCACCGAGCCGTAGCCCTCCGGCTTGCCGACGCGCAGCGCGCGCACTTTCTCGGAGACTTTGGCGACGAACTCGTCGTACACGGGCTCCTCGACGTAGACGCGCTCGATCGAGATGCACGTCTGGCCGGCATTCTGCATCGAGTAGTAGGTCGCGAAGTTCGCCGCGCGCTCGACATCGGCGTCGGCGAGCACGATCATCGGGTCCTTGCCGCCGAGCTCGAGCGAGGCCGGGATCAGGCGCCGCGCCGCAGCTTCGGCGACCTTCGTACCCGTGCGGGTGGAGCCCGTGAACATGATCATGTCGACGTGCTCCACGAGTGCCGCACCGGTCGCGCCGCGGCCGGTCGCGATCTGCAGGACGTTCTCAGGCAGCTCGCACTCGCGCAGCCCTTCGGCGAGCAGCATGGAGGTCAGCGGCGTGACCTCCGAGGGCTTGAGAATGACGCTGTTGCCCGCCATCAGGGCGGGGATGCAGTCGCCGAAGGAGTTCGTCAGGGGGTAGTTCCACGGTCCGATCACGCCGACCAGCCCGAGCGGCTGGTGACGCAGGATGAGCTTCTTGCCCTTGACGAGCACCTGGCTGGAGGAGATGGACTCATCGGCGAGGTAGCGCGGTCCCTCCTTCGCCCAGAAGCCGAACGCGTTGCCGGCGTAGCCGATCTCGGCGAGCTGGGCGTCCTCGTAGGTCTTGCCGGTCTCCGAGACGATCGTCTCGACGACGCGCTCGGCATTGTCCATCAGCCACTTCTGCGCGCGCACGAGCACCCGCGCGCGACCGTCGTAGCCATAGGCCTCCCAAACGGGCTGGGCCGCGCGTGCGCGAGCCGCTATCTCGGCGACCGCCTCCGCGCCCAGGTCGGGCACGGTCGCGATGATCTCGCCGGTGGCCGGATTCTCGACGGGAATGCCCTCGCCGCTGTCGACGATGCCTCCGCCGCGCTGACGGATCTCCGACCCCTCGGCTTGCTGCTGCTCGACCGTTGCCATGTGACCCTCCCTGCTAGTTCGCTCGGTACGAACAGACTACTCCGGGCAATCGGGCAGCGCAGGCGCTACTCAGACAGGTCGATCGACGCGATGCCGATCGGCTCCGACGGGCGGTCGCCGGCGTCCGTCTGCACGCCCTCGAGCTTGTCGACGACGTCCATGCCCCCGGTGACCTGGCCGAAGACTGTGTGCTTGCCGTCGAGCCAGGGGGCTGCGCCGGTGGTGACGATGAAGAACTGCGAGCCGTTCGTGTTGGGCCCCGCGTTGGCCATCGCGAGCGCGCCGCGCACGATCTTGTGCGGGTTGATCTCGTCCTCGAAGGTGTAGCCGGGGCCGCCCGTGCCGGTCCCCAGCGGACAGCCGCCCTGGATCATGAAGTCCTTGATCACGCGGTGAAAGGTGAGCCCGTCGTAGAACCCGTCGGCGGCGAGCTTGCGGAAGTTGGCGACCGTCTTGGGGGCGTCCTCGTCGAACAGCTCGAAGACGATCGGCCCTTCGGTGGTTTGCATCGTGGCGGTTGACATGCCCTCACCCTACCCGCTGCAGGCTGAGCTCCCGCCCGCCGATGCTGTGGCCGTCGAGCGCGCCGATCACGCGCTCGGCCTCCGCGGCGGGGACCGACAGGAAGGAGAAACGGTCGAGGACGAGCACATCGCGCACGGCCTCGCCGTCGAGGTCGGTCGAGGAGGTGACGGCCCCGACGATGTCCGCGACGCGCAGCCCGGCCGCCCTGCCGCCGCCGAGCACGAGCTTGACGTAGGAGTCCTCGTCGTCGCGGCGGGAGATCTGCGGCTTGGAGTGACGTCGCGGGCGCTCGCGCACTCTCGTCGGCGCCGCCACGGCGCCCTGCTCCCACTGCGCGATCGGGGCGCCGATGTGACGTTCGATCGCCTCCAGCTCGCGCTTCTGGCGGTCCTCCACGAACGTGATCGCCCGGCCCGAGCGCCCCACTCGCCCGGTCCGTCCGATGCGGTGGACGTAGGTGTCGGGGGAGGTCGGCACGTCGTAGTTGATGACGTGCGTGACCGTCGAGATGTCGAGCCCGCGGGCGGCGACGTCGGTGGCGACGAGGATCGGCACGCGGCCGCCCTTGAACGCGAGCATCACGCCGTCGCGCGAGCCCTGCGACATGTCGCCGTGCAGCGCACGGGCGTTGAGGCCGCGGTCGCGCAGGATGCGGAACAGCTGGTCGCAGCGGATCTTCGTGCGCACGAACACGATCGCCTGCTCGGGCGCCTCGGCGCGCAGGACCTCGACGAGCTTGTCGGGCTTGGCCTTCGTCTCGACGGGCAGCTGGAACTGCGCGACGGTGTCGATCGTGAGCGTCGCCGCCTCCACCTGGATGATCGTGGGGTCGTACATGTAGCGGTCGGCGAGTTTGCGGATCGGCGGCGGCATCGTCGCCGAGAAGAGCGCCGTCTGGCGGCTCGAGGGCGTCAGCGAGAGGATCTTCTCGACGTCCTCGAGGAAGCCGAGGTCGAGCATCTCATCGGCCTCGTCGAGCACGAGGAAGCGACAGTCGTGCAGCACCAGCGAGTGGCGCGAGATCAAATCCAGCACGCGCCCCACGGTGCCCACGACGACATGACCGCCGGCGCGCAGCTGCGCCTGCTGGGTGCGAATCGGCGCGCCGCCGAAGACCGCCACGACGTCGATTCCCGTATGCGCGCCGTAGGTGCGCAGCGCCTGCGTGACCTGAATGCACAGCTCGCGCGTCGGGGTCAGCACGAGCGCCTGCACGGAGGACTCGCCCGCGTCGATGTACTCCATGATCGGCAGCCCGGAGGCGGCCGTCTTGCCCGTGCCGGTCTGCGCCTGGCCGATCACGTCGCGGCCCTCCAGCAGCGACGGGATCGCCTGCTCCTGGATCGGGCTGGGCGACTCGTAGCCGACGTCGCTCAGCGCGCGGAGTGTGGACTCGGAAAGCCCGAGCTCGGCGAATGACTTGGCCATGACTGTTGAGATGAGAGCTTAGGCGGCCGGGTCGAGCAGCAGCTTGCCGGTCGTTCGCCGCTCGCGCAGATCGATCTGCGCCTGGGCGGCCTGCGCGAGCGGATAGGTGTGGCCCACAACCGCCCGCAGCTCGCCGCGAGCGGCCCTCGCGAACAGGTCCGCGAGGGCATCCGCGAACATCGCCGGACGTTCGAGGCAGTGAAACAGGTAGAAGCCGACGACGGCGCGCGAGTGGCGCAGCAGCGAGCCGCTCAGCACCTGGTTGGGTTCGTTCGTGGCGATCCCGTAGGCGACGATCCGCCCGAACGGGGCGAGCGCGCGGTAGGAGGCCTCGAACACCTCGCCGCCGGACATCTCGAAGACGACGTCCACGGGAGCTCCGCCGTTGGCCTCGATTAGGCGCTCCGTCAGGCCTTCGGCGGCGGGATCGACGGCGACGTCGGCGCCGAGCTCGACGGCGAGCGCTCGCTTCTCCTCCTTGGAGGCCGTCGCGATCACACGCCCGGCGCCCAGCGCATGACCGAGCTGCACGGCGATCGAGCCGACGCCGCCGGCGGCTCCGTGGACGACGACGCTCTCCCCCGCGGCGATGCGGGCGGAGGTGCGGTAGAGGTGCCAGGCTGTGGTGCCCTGGATGACCATCGCCAGCGCCGTGCCGTCGTCGATCTGATCGGGAAGCGCGAACGTCTGCTGCGCGGGCGCGATCGCGTACTCCGCGTAGCCACCGCTGCCCACCAGCGCGACGACGCGCTCGCCGGTGTCCTCGCGGATGCCCACGACCTCACCGCCGGGGACCAGCGGCAACGTGGCCTTCTGCACGTAGGAGTTCGTGCGGGTGTGGGTGTCGGCGAAGTTCAGCCCCGCGCGGCTCACGCGTATCAGCACCTCACCCTGCCCGGGCTCGGGCACGGGCAGCTCTGTCAGCTCGAGCACCTCGGGGCCACCGAACTCGGTCATCTGGATGGCGCGCACCGCTCCGAGGCTATCGGACCGCCGCGGCCGAACCGCTGCGATCGGCGCCCGGCGAGCCCCTCGCGAGCGGGCATCCGACGGCGCCCGGGGTGCTCTAAGGTGCCCGCCCATGCCCATCACCGTCGTCGGATCGATCGCCTATGACACAGTCAAGACGCCCTTCGGGGAGCGCGAGCGGATGCTCGGCGGCGCAGCAGTGCACTTCGCGCTGGCGGCCTCCTTCTTCGACGAGGTGCGCGTCGTCGGACCGGTCGGCGAGGACTTCGGCGAGGAGCAGCTCGCGCTGCTGCGGGCCCGCGGCGTGGAGGTCGCCGACATCGAGCGGATCGAGGGCGGGCGCACGTTCTTCTGGCAGGGCGAGTACGGCTGGGACCTGAACTCGCGCGAGACGCTCGACACCCAGCTTGGTGTCTTCGAGGGCTTCACCCCGAAGCTCTCCGCCGGCTCGCGCTCGAGCGAGGTGCTGTTCCTCGCGAACATCCAGCCGGACCTCCAGCGAGACGTCCGCGCGCAGATGCCCGATGCTCGCTTCGTCGCGCTCGACTCGATGAACCTGTGGATCGACATTGCGCGCGACTCGCTCGTGCAGGCGATCGCGGGCGTCGACTGCGTGATCCTCAACGACGCCGAGCTGCGCCAGCTGACGGGCAAGGCGAACCTCGTCTCGGCGGCGCGCGAGGTGCTCTCCTGGAGCCCGCCCGAGCCGACGAGCCCCGCGCCGGCGCCGGCACGGCGCGGGCCGAGCGTGATCGTGGCCAAGCAGGGCGAGTACGGCGCCGCGCTCGTCACCCGCGACGGCTTCTTCGCGCTGCCCGCCTACCCGCTCGAGAGCGTGATCGACCCCACCGGCGCCGGCGACACCTTCGCGGGGGGGCTCGTCGGCTACATCGCCGCACACCCCGGCGAGGAGCTCTCCGACGCACTGCTGCGCCGCGCGATGGCGCACGCGACCGTGCTGGCGTCGTTCAACGTGGAGGAGTTCGGCACCGAGCGCGTGCAGCGCCTCACCGGTCCGGAGATCGTCGCGCGGATCGGCGAACTCCACGCGATGACCCAGTTCAGCGGCGCTCCGCTGCAGCTGCGCGGCTGACGCGCTCGAAAGGCTTGTACGGATGCGCGCGCGGGTATACGATCGGCACGAGTGACCACCTGGACGTTCATCTGGCTGATGGTGCTGCTCAAGATTCCGATCGTGGGGCTGTTCCTGATCGTGCGCTGGGCGGTCCGCCAGACTCCGGAGAGCGCTTCCGAGGGCGACGGCGGCATCGGGCGCCCGATGCGTCCACGCGACCCGCGCCACCCGCGCGCCCGCCTGCCACGCACGCCGCGGCGCGGCCCCCACGCCGAGCCCGCAGCGGCTTCCCCCGCTCGCGTGCGCTCATACGTCTCACGTCAGCGCCTGCCTCGCGGCTGAGCGTGCCGCGCACGTTCTCGCGCCAACCGAACGGGCGGCGGCGCCCGGTGACCCATAATCAGGAGGTGGCGCCCCCAGACGGGGGTGGCGCCCCCCAGACCGCGGATAGGAGATGCACATGAGCAGCGACCAAGCGACGAGCGCAGGCTCTCCCACAGCCCCCCAGGAGCCCGCTGAGGACGAGCCGGGCTCGCGGGCCGACGGCGAGGGCACGCTGAGCGTGACGGACAGTCGCACCGGCGAGAGCTACGAGCTCCCGATCCGCGACGGGACCGTGCGCGCGATGGACCTGCGCCAGATCAAGACGGGCGAGCAGGACTTCGGCCTGATGGCCTACGACCCCGCCTTCACGAACACCGCTGCCTGCCGCAGCTCGATCACCTACATCGACGGCGACGCCGGCATCCTGCAGCACCGCGGCTACCCGATCGAGCAGCTCTGCGAGAAGTCCAGCTACCTCGAGGTCGCCTACCTGCTGATCAACGGCGCGCTGCCTACGCAGCCTCAGCTCGAGGAGTGGGTCCAGGAGATCACGATCCACACGTTCGTGCACGAGAACGTCAAGGACTTCATGCAGGGCTTCCGCTACGACGCCAACCCGATGGGAATGCTCGTCGCATCGGTCGGCGCGCTGTCGACGTTCTACCCCGACGCCAACCAGATCCACGACGAGGACATCCGCCGCATCCAGATCATCCGTCTGCTCGCCAAGATGCCGACGCTCGCCGCGTTCGCCTTCCGCCACAACATGGGTCAGCCGTACGTGTACCCCGACAACGACCTCAACTACGCCGGCAACTTCCTCAGCATGATGTACAAGATGACCGAGCTCTCCTACGAGCCCGATCCCCGTCTCGAGCGTGCCCTGGACGTCCTCTTCATCCTCCACGCCGACCACGAACAGAACGCCTCGACGAGCGCAGTGCGCTCCGTCGGCTCGACTCAGGTCGACCCCTACACGGCCGTCGCCGCCGGCGTCGCCGCGCTCTACGGGCCCCTCCACGGCGGCGCCAACGAGGCTGCCCTGCGCATGCTCACGCGGATCGGCAGC
This sequence comes from Solirubrobacteraceae bacterium, assembly GCA_036498325.1. GTDB lineage: Bacteria > Actinomycetota > Thermoleophilia > Solirubrobacterales > Solirubrobacteraceae > Palsa-744. Next base: position 148,203 of record DASYFR010000009.1, on the reverse strand, counting down.
GTCGAGAACATCCCCGGCTTCCTCGCCGGGGTCAAGGACGGCAAGGAGCGCCTGATGGGCTTCGGCCACCGCGTTTACAGGAACTACGACCCGCGCGCACGGATCATCCGCAAATACCTCGACGACGTCTTCGAGGTGCGCGGCAAGAGCCCGCTGCTCGACGTCGCCACCGAGCTCGAGAAGCAGGCGCTGGACGACGAGTACTTCACCTCGCGCAAGCTCTACCCGAACGTCGACTTCTACTCCGGGCTGATCTACGAGGCACTCGGCCTTCCCGTGGCGATGTTCCCGGTGATGTTCGCAATCGGCCGCACGAGCGGCTGGATCGCCCAGTGGCTGGAGATGGTGCAGGACTCCGAGCAGAAGATCGCGCGGCCGCGGCAGATCTACACGGGCGAGCGCGACAGCGACTACGTGCCGATCGAGCAGCGCGGATAGCCGTCCGGGCGGGCGCTCGCGTCACTTGCCGGCGTGCCCGCGGGGGCAGTCGGCGGCCGCTCGGGTTGGTAGTAGGTTTTGGCGATGGCCGTTGACATCGACGCGTTACGAGGCGTGCGTTTCCTCGCCCCGCTGAAGGATCGCGAGCTGCGCAAGCTCGCGAGCTCGATGACCGAGCGCAGGGCGAGCGCGGGCGAGGACCTCGTGAAGCAGGGCAGCGGCGCGATCGCCTTCTTCGTGCTGCTGGAGGGTCAGGCCAGCGTGATCGTCGACGGGGCACAGCGGCGCACGCTCGGCCCTGGCGACCACTTCGGCGAGATCGCGCTCGTGCTGGGCGACACGCCGCGGACGGCGACCGTGCGCGCGATCGACGACGTCCGCCTCGGTGCGCTGGCGACGTGGAACTTCAAGGGGTTCGTCGCAGATCATCCCGAGGTCAGCTGGCCGCTGCTCGTGCACCTCGCGCGGCAGGTCGCGAGCACCCCGGGAGCCTAGGCGAGCACGAGCGTGGCGCCGTTGCGCCGCAGCCAGTCGCGGTCGGCGCGGTAGTCGGGCCGGTGGCGCTCCAGCAGCGACCAGAAGCGGGGCGAGTGGTCGAGCACGAGCAGGTGGCAGACCTCGTGCCAGACGACGTATTCGAGCACGCGCTCGGGCGCGAGCAGCAGCCGCCAGTTGAAGCTCATGCGTCCGCCCGCCGAGCAGGACGCCCAGCGCGTTCGCTGCGCGCGGATGTCGAGGCCGCTGTAGGCGGCGCCCGCGAGTGCGCTCGCGCGGTCCAGGCGCGGGGCGATCTCGGCGCGAGCGGCACGCCGGTAGAAGCGCTCGAGCGCCGGGCGGGCGTCGCCGGCGGGAACGAGCAGGCGCTCCCCCGCGCGGTGCACGCGCGTGCGGCCGGGCTGCGGCACGAGCTCCAGCGCGGCGCCGAGGTAGGGGACCGTGCCTGCGCGGCGGGCGACGACGGCGCGCACCGCGCGCGCTTCCTGCAGGCGGCGCTCGATCCACGGGCGCAGCTCCTCGACGGCCGCGGCGGCCGCGCGCTCGGGGGCACGGGCCGGGAGCACGACCTCGACGCCGCTGTGCGCGTGTACGTTGACGCGCACGCGCCGCGCCCGGCTGGAGCGGCGCACGGTGTAGGTGATGTCCTGCGCGGGCAGCGTCGATCGCATCGACTTCGCAGCGTACGCGCCCGGCCGGGCGTGCTGCCCGCGGGCGCTACGGGCATGGTCATAATGCGCTCGCATGGCGCGATCCAGGGTCAGGCTCCCGCGTGATCTGCGCGAGCCCTACGAGGTCTACCTCAACGGCGTGCCTCAGCGCCTCGGGGCCGACTACGAGGTGCGCGAAGGCTCACTCGTGTTCGAGCGCGAGCTGCGCAAGGACAGGATCAGCGGCTGGCGCTGGCTGCTCGGCGCCTGGGGCGTCGGCACCTACCGCCAGAACGACTCCGTCGATGTGCGCTACGAGGCCGCCGACGGCTCCCCACGCGTCGCCGAGGGACTCGACGTCGAGCCGGGGTAGACGGCCTTCTCCCAGGGCCTCGCCAGCTTCAGCGCGCTGAGGATCGCGCGTGTCGCGGGCGAGCGGTTGAGCGTGTAGAAGTGGATCCCCGGCGCGCCCGCGGCGAGCAGCTCGGCGCATTGCAAGGTCGCGTAGGCGACGCCGAAGTCGAGCACCGCCTCGGGGTCCCCCTCGCGCGCGTGCAGCTCGCTGCGCAGCTCCTCGGGGATCGCCGAACCGCACATCGCCGCCATTTTCTCGACCTGCCCGACCTGCGTGATCGGGATGATCCCGGGGATGATCGGCACGGTGATGCCGGCGGCGCGCGCGCGCGCGATGAAGTCGAAGTAGAACGCGTTGTCGAAGAACAGCTGGGTGATCAGGAAGTCGACTCCGGCGCTCACCTTCTCGCCCAGATAGCGCAGGTCGTCCTCGGGAGAGCTCGCGTGGATGTGCGTCTCGGGGAAGCAGGCGGCGCCGATCGCGAACGGATAGTCCTCGGCGATCAGCTCGACGAGCTCGCGTGAGTACTCGAGCCCACCCTCGGTCTTCGTCCACTCGCGCTCGCCCGCCGGCGGATCGCCACGCAGCGCAAGCACGTTGTCGAGGCCGGCCTCGCGCATCTCCTCGAGCGTCGCGCGCAGCTCGGGCACGGTTGCCCCGACGCAGGTGAAGTGCGCCATCGCCTCCAGCCCCCAGTCCTCCTTTACTCGCTTGACGATCTCGATCGTCTTCTCGCGCGTCGAGCCGCCAGCGCCGTAGGTGACCGACACGAACGACGGCTCGAGCGGGCGCAGGTCGGCGAGGGCCGCATACAGGTTCTGCTCGCCCACCTCGGTCTTCGGGGGAAAGAACTCAAATGAGAAGACGGGGTGACCCGCGGAGATGATCTGATCGATGCGCATGCGTTGATTATGCAGTCCCGCGGGGGCCCTCAGGGCAGCTCAGGCGCCTCGCCGCCCGGCCTCCGAGACCCACCGCTCGGGATCGCCGGCGATGCGCCGCACCCTCCCTGTCTTCTCGAGGTGGGTGAGGTAGCCGAGCGTCTGCGACAGCAGCCACTGCCCGTTCTGCTGCGAGGGCGCCTCGCCGTAGGTCGCGCCGACGAGGTCGAAGGCCGTCAGCTCCTCGCCGGCGAGAACCTGCGGGATCTTGCGGAGGTGCTCCTCGACCAGCGCCCGGTTGCCCTGGATGTGGGCGTGGACATCGGTGAAGGTGCGTCCGTGACCCGCCAGGCACAGGCGCGCGCCCAGCCGCTCGACGACCTCCAGCGAGTCCAGGAACTCCCCGACCGGGTCGGGGGAGTAGCCGTACTCGAAGTACAGCGAGATGCGCCCGAGCAGGTGGTCGCCGGAGATCAGCAGTCGCCTCTCCGGCTGGAACAGGCACACGTGCGAGGGGGCGTGGCCGGGTGTCTCGTAGGCCACCCACTCGCCGAGATCGCTCCTGAAGGTGACGCCGTCGAGGAGGTCGCGGTCCGCCTTCAGCGGCCCGACGATGAGCGGGTCGGAGGTGCCGCGCTCGGCCGCATAGCGGCGCAGCGGCTCGGCGGGCACGCCGCTCTGGCGAGCGACCTCCAGACGGCGCGCGAGCAGAGCGGCGGGATCGTCGACGAGGCGGCTCATCAGCTCGTGGCTGGGGTGCATCCACAGCTCGCAGCCGGCGCGCGCGGCGATCGGCACCGCCTGTCCGCAGTGGTCGGAGTGCGCATGGGTGCAAACGAGCAGGCTCGCGTCCTCCAGGCGCAGACCGCACATCCGCAAGGCGCGCTCGAGCTGGTCCATCGACTGCTCGTCGTGGACCCCGGTGTCGACGAGCACGAAGCCGTCGCCCGCCGACAGCGCCCAGGCGTTGCAATGGGGCACCCCGGGCCAGGGGAGCGGCAGACGCAGGCGGTAGACGCCCCGCATGATCCGTTCGCCGCGCCCCAGCTCGCCCCGCCTCGTCGCTTCGGCCACGCGGCGCAGACTAGACTACGGCCCTTCAGCGGCGTACAGGAGGCGGGCATGGCTGATCACGAGAGCACGAGCGAGGCGAGCGCCAAGGTGCAGGAGGTCGCCGCGAACATGCAGCAGCTCGCGAGCGCCCGCAAGCGCATCACGGGAAACAAGGCAGAGGCGGTCGCGCGCCGCTACTTCGCGGCGATCGACGCGCGCGACCTCGACGCCGCCGTCGCGATGTGGGCACCGGGCGGGCGTGAGAATGTGCGTGGCCGCGTCGACGTGACCGCGCCGCAGGGCGTGCGTGAGTTCATCGGCGAGCTGATCGAGGCTGTGCCCGACCTGTCCATGCAGGTCGTGACTACGACCACCGAGAAGGAGCGCTGCGGCGTGCAGTGGCGGCTGACCGGGACGTTCGCCGGACCGGGCCACTTCGGCGGCGTCGCTCCGACGGGGAGCCCGCTGGATCTCGAAGGCTTCGACCTGCTGACGGTGCGCGAGGGGCTGATCGAGAGCAACGACGCCTTCACCGACAGCATGTCCTTCGCCCGCCAGATCGGCATGATGCCGCCGCTGCGCTCGCCGGCCGAGCAGCGCATGATGGGCGCCTTCAACACCAAGACGCGCCTCACCTCCGGCCTGCTCGCGGGCGACGCGGAGCTGGTCGCGGAGGGCGTCTGGGTCGTGCAGGGGCAGCCCGGGCGCTGCAACGTCTATCTGATCGAGGACGACGGCGGTGTGACGATGTTCGACGCCGGCGCGCGCACAATGACGCGCGCCGTCGCCGGCGCCGGGGCAAAGCTCGGCGGGATCCGCCGGGTGGTCCTCGGCCACGGGCACACCGACCACCGCGGCAGCGCCCCCGCGCTCGGCGTCCCCGTCCTGTGCCACCCCGCAGAGGTGCAGGACGCCGAGGGCAGCGGCGGCTTTCGCTACTGGCCTGCGGAGCTGCGGGGACTCCCGTTCCCGCTGCGCCAGGCGCACCGGCTGCTGCACCGCTTCGCCTGGGACGGCGGCCCGGTGGAGATCGCCGGCACGGTCGAGGAGGGCGAGGAGATCGCCGGCTTCCGCGTCGTGCACCTGCCCGGGCACGCGCCGGGGATGATCGCGCTGTGGCGCGAGAGCGATCGCGTGGCGCTGAGCAGCGACTGCTTCTACACGCTCGACATGTGGGGGCGCGACAGCGCGCCACGGCTGCCGGCGGCGCTCTACAACTTCGACACCGAGCAGGCCCGCGCGAGCATCCGCAAGCTCGCCGCGCTGGAGCCCGCGGCTGCGTGGCCGGGTCACGCCAAGCCCGTCACGGGCGACGTGCGCGCGGCGCTCGAGCGGGCGGCGGACGCCGACTAGGTGGGTCGGCGCAGCCGCCGCCAGGGCCGCGTGAGGGCGCCCGCGAGCGAGTACGCCGACGCCGAGGGCAATCTGCTCAGCCTGCGCGGCTCGCTCACCGCGGGGGCGCGGCGCGAGTATGCGCAGGTTCTGCGCGGCACGCGCGCGGCGGACACGCTCGAGGACGCCCGCGCGCGCGCCCTCGAGCTGCTGTTCGAGCGGCTGGCGGTGAGCTGGACGATCGCAGGCGCGCCGATCGAGCGCCAGCGCGAGCTCGTGGGCCGGCTGCGAGTGGCCTCCCCGGCCGAGCGCGAGTGGGTCCGGGGCGTGCTGCGCGAGCACTGCGCCGAGCACTTCCCCGATCTGCAGGCGCCCTGAGCCCAGGCCGGCGGGAGCTCAGGCGGGCGATCCGAGCAGCTCCAGGCGCGGCCCGTGGGCGCTCGCCGCAGAAACGAAGCGCGCGGTGGCGGGGCTGAGCAGGAACTCGAGCGACTCGCCGCCCTCGCAGCGCACGACCAGCCGCCGGCCCTGCTCGTACACGGCCACGACGGTGCCCAGCTCGAAGCCCCCGCCGAAGTGCAGCACGCGCGCGGGGGCGCCCACGCGGGGCAGCGGTCGAGAGGGGCCGAGCACGTCTCGATGCTACGCCGCTGCGCCCTGCCTCCTTGGCGAGCGCCCGCGGGCGCTAAGTTCCCGGCATGCGCCGCACGAAGATCGTCGCCACCATCGGACCCGCCTCGCGCGCCCCGGAGACGCTCGTGCGCCTGGTCGAGGCGGGCATGGACGTGGCGCGGCTGAACTATTCCCACGGCACGCTCGACGAGCACGCCGAGACGGTCCGGCGGGTGCGCGACGCCGCCGGGCGCGCCGGGCGCGCTGTCGCGATCCTGCAGGATCTGCCCGGGCCCAAGCTGCGTATCGGCCCGCTGCGCGAGGACGTCGTCGAGCTGACTCCCGGCGAGCACCTGACCTTCTCGTGCGGCGAGGAGGAGCTCGAGGGCGACGCGCGCCACATGAGCATCACCTGGGCGGGCCTGCCGGACGCCGTCGAGGAGGGATCGATCCTCTACCTCGCCGACGGCTCGGTGCGCCTGCGCGTGGTGGCCGTGCGCGGGGGCGAGCGCGAGGTCGACTTCGAGATCGAGATCGGCGGGGCGGTCGCCTCGCGCCAGGGCCTGAACATCCCCGGTCCGACGGCCTCGCTGCCGGCGGTTCCCGACGAGGACCTGCAGCTGCTGCGCCACGGCGAGTCGATCGGCGTGGACATGGTCGCGCTGTCCTTTGTGCAGACGCCCGCGGACGTGGAATTCGTGCGCGAGCACACGCGCCTGCCGCTCATCGCCAAGATGGAGAAGCCGCAGGCCGTCGAGCGCGCAGCCGAGATCGTGCGGGCAGCCGATTGCGTGATGGTCGCTCGCGGCGACCTCGGCATCGAGCTGCCGATCGAGCGTGTGCCGGTCGTGCAGAAGCAGCTGCTCGAGCTCGCCGGCTGGATGGCGCGCCCATCGATCACCGCGACGCAGATGCTCGACTCGATGGTCAGCTCCTCGCGTCCCACGCGCGCCGAGGTCGCGGATGTCGCGAACGCGATCCTCGACGGCACCGATGCAGTGATGCTCTCGCAGGAGACCGCGATCGGCGCCCATCCCGTGGCGGCCGTCGAGATGATGGCGGCGGTCGCCGTGCAGGCGGAGTCGATCGCGCCGTATGAGCGCTGGAACGAGAGCCGCGTGCGGCGCACCGAATCGGACCCGGCGCACACGATCGCGCACAACCTCTGCGACGCCGCGCGCGAGCTGCTGCTCGACGCGCTGATCGTCCCGACCCTGTCGGGACGCTCGGCGCGCCTGGTGTCCGCGCACCGCCCTACGGTGCCGATCTACGCCCTCTCGCCGGGCAAAGAGACGGTGCGTCGCTGCAGCCTGATGTGGGGAGTGCAGGCCGACTCGATGCCACGCCACGAGACGACGGAGGCGCTGATCGCCGACGCCGCCCGCCGCGTGGTGGAACTCGGCTGGTGCAAGCGCGGGGACCGCGTCGGCATCACCGCCGGCCTGCCCTCCGGGCGCCCGGGCACGACGAGCCTGATCCAGATCCAGGTCGTCTGAGCCCGGGCGAAGCGCCTGTCAGCGAGAACCGGCGAGCGCCGGATTGGGGGCGCTGGAGGTGTGTTTACGCGTCGACGCCCTGCTGCCCGCCGCCGCTTTTTTGGCGCCTGAGGATGCTTTGCGCGCCGTGCTCACGGCCGCTTTGCGCGTGCCCGCGGCAGATTTGCGCGCGCTGCCCGTGGCCGATTTGCGCGCGCCGCCCGCGGCTGTTTTGGCGCGCGAACTCGCCGCGCTGACGCGTTTGCCGGCGGCTTTGCGCGAGGACGCAGTCGCCCGGCCGACGGACGCTCTGGCGCTGCGCCCGGAGCGTTTCGCACTCGCTTTTCCTGCGCCCGTGCGTGAGCTGCGTTTGGACGAGCCGGCGCTGCGACGCTCGGCCGCCGGCACCTCCGCTTTTGCGACGGCGCTCGTCAGGCGAGCGATCTCCTTCGCCAGGAACGCGCTCATGCGCTCCTCGTCGCGGAGGATCGTGCGGGCCAGCTGGCGCACCTCCTTGTTGCCGAGCGTCTCCGCCAACGTGGCGACGGCGGTGTAGGTGGCGATCTCCTCAGCCTCGCTCGCGTACTCGCTCTTGGCATTCTTGAGCTGCTTCTCCTCAGGCCCGGTGCCACGGAGCATGTGCAGCGGACCCTGGGCGAGAGCGACGGCCTTCTGCGCTCCCCCGATCACTGCCCCGGCCACGTCTGTGACGGGCTGTGGTCCCGGGGTCGAGATCGTCTCGGCGGTGCCACCGAGCCGCGTGATCGCCTGCTTGACCTCGCGCGCGTGTCGTTTGGTCTCACCGAGGTGCTCTTTCAGCCGTTTGCGATAGCTCGGGCGAATCGCCATCGTGATGTGCTCCTGCAGCGCCGTTTCGAGACGCATCTCGGTTCCATACGCCTCATTGAGGTACTGGACCAGCTTCGCGTCGGCGGTTGACAGATCAGCCATTGATCATCTCCTCGTCGGGTTCCCCCCTCGGATACCCGCCTCGGCGCTCGGGAAACCGACCGCCGCGCGGACAACCGCGCCGACACGCCGCGCGAGCTCGCGCCGGCTGTCGCTCACGCGGCGCGGACGTCGGGCGCCGCGCGCATCCGCGGTCGCCCCCACCTCGTTCAGCCGGCTGCCCCCACGCCGCTGCGACCGTAGAACTCGGCCTCCTCGCGACCCAGCTCGGTGACAGGCTCATCGCCGTACATCCACTCGCGCGCGATCCTGTGCCAGTTGGCGCGCGCGCGCAGTTGCGAGAGAACGGCGAGCGTGAGCATCTCCATGCGGCGGCCGAAGAGATGCTCCGGGCGCATGTCCTGGTGGCGCATCTCGCGGAAGTGGCTGGAGCGCGGGTCGGAGCTCTCGATCATCACCTGGGTGGCGATCTCGGGTGTCAGCTGGACCTCTTCGTCGGCTGTCGTATACCACCAGATCGCGTCGCGGATGAAGGCGAGCAGGTGATCTGGATCGACGCGCTCGGGTTCGGGCAGGAAGCCGTAGTCGGCGAGCAGGCGGTGCACCTCCGCGGCATCGCCCTCGGAGACGGCCCGCTGGCAGGCGAGCTCGAGCTCGACGGCCGCGTTGTCCATCCGCTTGAACAGCCCGAAGTCCAGGAACGCGACGCGGCCGTCTGCGAGCAGCATGAAGTTGCCCGGGTGCGGATCGCCGGAGAACTGGCGATGGCGGTAGAGGCAGCCGAGGAAGAAGCGGAAGACGATCTCGCCGAGTCGGTCGCGCTCGGCCTGCGGGCGGCGCTTGAGCTCCTCGAAGCCGACTCCGTGGACATACTCGCTGACCAGCACGTGCTCGCGCGAGAGCGAGCCGATCACGTCGGGCACGACGATGAACGGATGCCCGGCGAAGATGCGGGCGAGCGAGCGCTGGTTCTGGGCCTCGAGCTCGTAGTCGAGCTCCTCGACGATCCGCTCCCGGATCTCTTCGGTGATCGCCTTCACGTCCATCCCCGGCGTCATCCGCTTGAGCAGCCGCATGATCATGTCCAGGTTCTGCAGGTCCGCGCGCACCGCGCCGGCGACGCCGGGGTACTGGACCTTGACGGCCACCTCGCGCCCGTCCCCCGCGAGCGTCGCGCGATAGACCTGCCCGATCGAGGCGGCCGCGATCGGCTCCTCGTCGAAGCTCGCGAAGATCTCCGAGATCGGCGCTTCGAGGTCCTCCTCGATCACTCGCCGCATCTGCTTGAAGGAGACGGTCGGCGCAGCATCGCGCAGCTTGGCGAGCTCGCGCTGGAACTCGTCGCGATGCTCCTCGGCCACGAGGCCGACATCGAGGAAGGACATCACCTGCCCGAACTTCATCGCGGCGCCCTTCATCGTCCCGAGCACCGCCACGATCTGCTTGGCGGTCTCGAGTTGGCGGCGGGCCATCGCCTCCTCGGAGGCCTCCTCGCCGCGGGTGACGTTGGCGGCACGCGTGCCGAACTGCTTGACCGCCTCGCTGGCCGCGAGCGTCGCGACCGTCGCGGTGCGGCGAACGCGCGAGGTTGGGATCTTCTCGTTCTCGCGCGCCATCGCATCCATGGTACGCCTGGGTCAGCCGCCGAGCTGGACCTTCGAGCCCGGGACGATGTCGTCGGAGCCGTCGGGCCAGCGAATCCAGGCCTTTGTGCCGCCGTCGTAGTCGGCGCCGAGCAGGATCAGCGTCGCCGGCTCGCCGAGCGCCAGGCAGCGTTCGGAGCGCTCGGGGTCGAGGCCGCGCCAGACGCGGATGAAGGGGTTCTCCTGCCACTCCCGCCCGACGCTGCTGGGGGCGGCGTGCCCGGGGTAGATGAGCGTCTCCTGCGGCAGCTCCATTAGCGTGCCCATGATCGAATCGCGCAGGTCGGTGTAGGTGGTGTGGCCCGGTGCCCGCACGCCGCCGACGGAGTCCCTGAAGAGCGTGTCGCCGGTGAACACGGCTCCGCCGGCGCCGGTGAAGCCGCCGGGAGCCGTCGTCGTGCGTGCGCGGCCGGTGCCGCCGGCGGATCGTGGCGCACCCGCGCTCGCGGCGGGCTCGCCGACGAGGAACGAGAGCATCCCCGCGGTGTGGCCCGGGGTGTGCAGGGGGCGAACCTCGAGCGCGCCGAAGCGCAGTGCCTGCCCGGGCCCGATCGTGCCGAGCGTGTCGCCCGCGTGCTGCTCGCCGAGCGCGGCGCCCAGCAGCTCGCGCTCGCTGTCGCTGATCAGCACCTCCAGCGCGGGCCAGCGCTCGCGCAGTCGTGCGACCTCGCTGACGTGGTCGTAGTGGTGGTGGGTGAGCAGCACGTGGGTGGGGTCGAGCGCGCCGCGCTCGGCCGACTCGATCAGCGGCTCGACCGGTCCGCCGGCGTCGATGAAGAAGGCCGGACCGCCCCGCCCGTCGGCGATCAGGTAGGTGTTCGAGACGAACTGCGGATGGCTCGAGTGCTCGACGAGCATCGCGCCATCCTTGCACGAAGTCCTCAGCCGGGGTTGGGCAGCAGGGACTCCGCGCCGGGGCTCGCCGGGAGACGCACTAGGCGCGCGAGCCCGTCGAGATAGCCCTGCTCGCCGACGTCTCTGCGCCACTCGAGCACGGGCACCGAGCTGGCGCAGTCGGCGACCGTGCGCCGGGCCTGCTCGAGCGTCGCGCCGGTGCTCGCGAGGGCGAGCGCGCGCGAGGTGCCGACGGTGCGGTAGGTGCTCTCCCCGACCTCCACCGCGGAGGAGAAGAAGACCTCGCAGCCGGCCGCTTCGATCCGCTCACGCTCGAGGCTGAACTCATACGTGGCGCCCGGGCGCAGGGCGTAATCGGGCGAGACCAGGTAGAGGACGACGGAGGCCTCCCGGCGCAGCGGAACGTCGCTCGCGCTGAGGCGCCCGGCCGCCATCTGCTCCATCGCCTCGGGCCAGCTGCCGCTGAGCAGGCTCATGATGTTCATGCACTCGGGGTCGCCGAAGCGGGCGTTGAACTCGATCACCTTGACGCCCTCGGCCGTCGCGAAGAACCCGCTGTTCATCACGCCCGTGAAGTGACGTCCAAGCTCTCCCAGCCGGGCGATCACGCGTTCGATGATCGAGCAGGCCGCCTCGTAGTCGGCGCCGGTCATGAAGGGCAGCGTCGGCGAGGGCAGCGACAGCGACCCCATCCCGCCGGTGCCGGGACCCTCGTCGCCGTCGAAACGGAAGGGATAGTCATAGGTGGCCGGCGGGAACACGACGGTCGTGCCGTCGCTGATCGCCTGGATCGTGAACTCGGCGCCAACGATCTTCTCCTCGATGTGGACGCCTTCTCCGGGCCTGCACCTGGCGAGCAGGTCGAGCGCGTAGTCGCGCGCCTCGGCGTGGCTGGCGAGGTGCGGCCCCATCACCTTCACGCCCTTGCCGCCCGTCAGGCCCGGCGGCTTGACGGCGACCGGCAACTCGCCGAAGGAGTCGATCGCGTCGGCGAGCTCACCCGCGTCGTGCGCCACGCGCAGCAGCGGCGCCGCCTCGGGCGCGACGTCGGCGAGCAGTGCGCGGGCGAAGGTCTTGTTCCACTCGATCTCCGCACCCGCGCTCGTCGGCCCGACGGCGCGCGTCCCCTGGGCGAGCAGCGCGTCGACGACGCCCGCGGCGAGCGGCTCGTCGGCGCTGACCATCGCGATGTCGATGTCCTGCTCGCGCGCGAACGCCGCCACGGCGACCGCGTCGCACACGTCCCCGACGCCGTAGCCGCCGCCCGAGGCGAGCACGTGGCGCACGATCGTCGGGTTCTCGTGGCCGACGAAGGCGTGCAGCTCGCTGTGCTCCGCCATGCGGGAGGCGAGCGCGCTCTCGCGCCCGCCATGGCCGACGATCAGTGTGCGCACGCAGCCAGTCTAGGGAGGCCCGCGCGCGCCGGCCTTCGCGCCGACCGCCGATCCGCGCTCCGCCGCCCGCGCCCCAGGCAGTCGCATAGACTCCGCCGATGGCGCTGATCCACACCTGCTACCGCATCACCGACATCGACCGTTCGGTCGCCTTCTACGAGGCGCTCGGCTTCCAGGAGGTCGGCCGCCTGCCGATCAGAGAGGAGGCCGTCAACGTGTTCATGAACCAGCCCGGCGACGGCGACATGCCGCGGCTGGAGCTGACGTACAACCTCGGTGTCGACTCCTATGAGATCGGCACCGGCTACGGCCACATCGCGATCACGGCCGAGGACATCGACGCCACGCTCACACGGCTCAAGGAGCAGGGCATCGAGCCGGAGAAGCCGCCGTACTCCGTCCGTGAGGGCGGCTCGCGGCTGTGCTTTGTCAGGGATCCCGATGGCTATCGGATTGAGCTAATTGAGAAGCGGGCCGTCTAACGTTTCCATCGGCAGCGATCTGTAATTTGGCAGTCGTTGGTGGAGGATTCCTCGCGCGCGACGCGCAAGCCGGTCCCGAGCCAACATCCCAAACCTAGGGCCACGTGATGGCGGTGCCGGGGGCGGAGGTTGCGAGTAGCGCTACACAGCCGTCACCGACGAACTGATCACAGCGCCGGAACCCGAATCGGTCGGGGCCGGCGCTTCGTCGTCGCCGGCCGTGCCTAGACTCGAGGGTCCGTGCCCCGCAGGTCATCAACTGTCCAGCACGCCCACCGAGAGGGGACCGAACACATCCCTCGAGCCGTGACCGAGCACCCGACGTTCATCCGGCGGCTCAACTGGAAGTTCGGTTCGAGAGTGCCGATGGACAGCATCCAGGTAGCGGAGTCGATCGCGAGAGCGCCGCACGAGGCCGTGTGGTTCATCGACAACAACGTCATCGCCGACGACGTCGATGCCGCCATCGTTGAGGCGCTCCTCGCGGTTCCAGGCCGCATGGTGCTCACACCCCTAGTGATGCAAGAGATGCAGCCGTGGCTGATGCGCCACCCGGAGCACCCGCTCAGCAAAGCGATGAAGAGTGGGCAGGCGCAACCCGGCGAATGGCGGCCGCCGGAGAAAGGCGAGCGCGGACATGACGCCTACGAGTACTACTTGGCCCTCCTGGTGATTCGTCGGAACTCGATAACGGCGGCCGAACTCGCGTTCCACAAGGAGCATGGGCGCGAGCCCGACGAGACCGAGCGCGAGACGATCCGCACCGAGGTCCAACGAGAGGTGAGCCCGCGCGGGTTCATGCTTGCCAAGAAGGGGTCGAGCAACCTTCCAACGGACGAGGCGCTCGTGTATCTGGCGGTCCACCACGCACTCACCACGGGGCGACCCACACAGATCCTCACGGCGGATGCCGATGTGGAAGAGCAGTTCGTGAAGCTGGTCTGGCTAGTGAACACCCAGTACAGAGGGATGCTTATTGCGAAGCGGTATGTGGCCGATCTCGCCTCGTTCCGGCCGAGGCCGTTCCCGGAGCCTTTCTGGTCGAAGGCGGGGGACACGCTGTTCGAGCGGAAGGGCGCCGTGCTAATCGAGCGTGGCGACCCAAGTCTTCAGCAATACCTTCCAGGGGCGCCGCGTTGCGTGGCCGTGAGCTGCTGGCGGATCGGGGCCTACTTCTCGGCGCAGACGTTCATGGCCGAGGAGGAGATGGCCGAGCTGCTCGAAGTCAAGGACCGGACCGGTGGTCTCTCGACCGATCTGCTCGGCGGCCGGAACCTTCATCCTTGGCTCGGCCTACTGCCCTTGACGCACGAGGACGCGATGGCCGCGGCCGTCGTTCGCGACCAGCGGCTCCCGCTGCCGTTCACCAACGTGAAGGTGCCCAAGCTCGACGTGCTGTTGACAATGGGCAACTTCGAAAGCCGGATTCACGTCGAGGGATCGCTCCGCGACCGCGTCCAGATCGACAGTCGGGACGGGACGCCTGTGGTGTATGAGGATCTAATCGGTCCGCCGACCCTGGGTGACCGCCGTACCCGCGCCTTTCCCTCCCGCTAGGTCGGCTGTGCGGGCGGCCAGTTGGTCGAGCCGGTGTCGAGCTGGAAGGCCGGCGTGATGTCCACGGCCTCTGCTCGTGCCTTCGCTGAGCAAGTGCCAGCCGCGGAGGAACGTACGGCGGCCGCGCGCGAGAAGAAGGCCGAGGCGGCGGTAGCGTGACCGAACTTGCCGGGAAGACGCGCCCGGCGGGCGAGCGGTTCTCTGCGCGCGGCGATATCGACAGCCGTCGCGCGCCCACGCCTTCACACAACTTCGGGCGGCTTCGGCTTGTCGCCCCCGGAGGAACGCAGCGCCCCCACCTCCCGGCGCTGCCACGGCTGCGCGGCGATGGTCGACACGCGGCTAGCGCGGTGGGAGCCCGACCGCCTCGCGGAAGGCAGCAGGTATGGCGTCGAGGACGCCCGGGAGCGCGAAGCTGAGGACATTGGGCCGAGGCCGCTCGAGATCGCCTTTCTCGGCCATGCGCGTCATGGCCACCCGCACCGCGTCGAGCTTGACGGAGCGGTTTCCGCGTTTGGTCAGCTCGTCGTGCACTTGCATGGGTGCCATGACCCAAACGTCTTCTGCTCGCTTGGTCTCCATGACGTGCAAGATCTGCTCGCGAAGGGGGCCTATGCCGGCCGCCGCTCCAAGGGCTGCGATCTCCGCGGCGACCTCGCCCCCTTGCTTTGCGCGGACCTCGAGGAGCTGTTCGATGATCTCCTCGCGGCTTTCGATGTTGGCCCGCTGGTCATGGAGTTGCTTGAGCTTGTCCACCAGCTCCGCGGCTGGAGCCGCAAAGAAGTCGTCGACGCTAGACATGTTCCTAGGCTACCACAGTGTCTGGCTAGATGACTCGCGCTCACCCGTGAACAGAACTCGAACAGGACAATGAACATGTTCTGCTACATTTCGTGAACGCTCACGGCTCGCAGCAGGCCAGCCGGGGTCCAACTGAAAGCAGGCAGCGAAGATGACTCTCTCGTCAGATCCGAATCTCAACCCCAGCCGCCCCATCAACGTGACGATGGTCCTCGCCGACCACGCCCAGGTCGCGGACAGCAAGCTGTTCGTCGCCGGAGGAGGCTGGACTGACATCACCGGCGCTGCGCCGTTCGCGCTGGCGATGGTCATCGAAGTCCCGATCGAGCAGACCGGGATGAAGCACAAGTTCGAGGTGGATCTCATCGACGCACACGGCCAGCCCGCGCTGATGCCGACGCCCCAGGGCATGACGCCCGTGCATCACGAGATGGAGATGGAGATCGAGCGGCCCGACGACGATTCGGTGCCGTCAACGTTCGTCAACCCGTTCGTCATCAAATCGGGTCCGATGCCGGTGGCACCCGCCGACTACGAATGGAGGCTGTCGGTTGACGGAGAGGCGCGCGAGCACTGGCGCCTGCCCTTCCGGGTCCACCCCGCGCCGCAGCAGACGTAGGCTTGCCCGCTTCGGCAGGATGAAGGGCCCGGGTGACCGGGCCCTTCGCCGTTTCTAACGGGGCGCCCGCGGTGTCCGCAGGAGCCGCAGAAGCGGCAGCAGCCGAAGGCTACGCGGCGGCGCCGCGCCACCGGATGTCGACGCGCTCGGAGATGGGCTGCCAGCGTCGGCGCCTGGGGTCCGCCTTCCGTAGCACCAGCGACTCGACGTCGCGGCGCAGATGCGCATCGCCCATAGGTCGCGCTCGGCGTCCTCGACAGCACTCCGGCGGGCGACGATACCCTGCCGAAAGCTGGAGCGGCTGGCTATCGGATTGAGATCATCGAGGCCTGAAGGCTCAGCCGGAGCCATCCGAGGGATGCTCTTCGACCCATCGCACGATCGTGCCTGAGCCGCTGATCACCGAGCCATCGTCGAGCACGAGAATTGGGACCGCGCGCTGACCGCTCAGCCGCTCGACCTCGGCGCGATCGCGAGCTCGCGACGGCCAGGTCCAGAGCTTGAACGTTCCGCCCTTCACCTTCCGCCACTCGTAGCGATACCCGGCCCGGTCGAGCGCCTTGGCGGCCCGCCCGCATGGATGCGCGACAGGACCCGGAAGCCCTCCGAATGCCTTGCCGTCGGTGCAGGTGTAGAGAACCATCGGACAAATCGTACGGGACTGCCCGAGTAGCGCCGCGCTTCGCGGACTCCTGCGACTGCGGGAGTGCTGCGCGCAAGCTCCGCTCAGGCGGCGCGCAGCGGCCCGAGCGCCTCGCTGACGCGCACGAGTGCCCCAATCCACGCGCGCGCTACCCTCCCCGAGAGCGATGGCGGAAACCGGCAAGATCGCCAAGAACCTCGAGCGCTTCGCGCAGGCGGTGGCGGCGCACGACCGTGAGAACCCGACCCACACCGCGCACGGGATCGGCCTGGCGCACTTCGACATGGAGCGGCTCGACTTCGATGAGGGCGAGGAGATCCTGCCCGGCATCACAATCCACGCCGACAGCGGCGTGACGGGCAATTTCCGCGTGCTCTGCGACGGCGAGCACGACGAGGAGCTCGAGGAGACCGAGGAGGAGGTCGTCGAGGCGATCGCCTCGCGCTCGCTCCCCGCGGTCTCACCCACTCACTCCCCCTTCGAAGCTCACTAGCGCGGCCACCGCGCAGAGGCGCACACGGCGGGGGCGGGGTCGCGGTCGCGAAGCGTCAGGCAGCTGTCGGCGCGGGTGCTCCGGCGATGCGCGCTTCGATCATCCGCACGAGCCGTTCGATCGTCGGGCAGCTGAGGCCATGGCGCTCGGCGGCACGGAGGACAGATCCGGGAATCGCATCGAGCTCGGGAGCACGACCGGCGGCGATGTCGCGCTGCATCGAGCTGCCGAGTGTCGCGTGCGCGAGCTCGAGCTCGCCGATCGCGCGTTCGGCGTCGACATCGTCTGCGCCTTCCGCGCGCCCGACCGCGCATGCCTCTTCGATCGCGCCGAGCAGATCCGCGCGCAGCGCAGGGGTCGAGCGGATCTCGCCGAGCAGCTTGTCGTAGGCGCTCGTCGTGCACGCGAGGGCGTTGAGGCGCACGAGCTTCGACCACATCACCTCGGCCTCCGAGCCGAGCACCCGCACGGGCACCTCGGCGGCCGCGAGGGCGTCGGCGAGCTGCTGCACGAGCGGCGCGAGCGCGGCGTCGCTCGCGGCCATGTCGACGAGCAGGAAGGGGCTGGTGTGCACGATCACACCCGCCTGTGGCCGGTCGGCCTCGACGCGGATCGAGCCGGCGAGCACCGGCCCCGTGCCAAAGCGCTCGCGCAGCACCGTGAGATGGTCGAGGCCGTTGAGCAGCGGCAGCACGACGGGGGGCGAGACGGCTATCCGCTCGAGCGCCGCCGCCAGGCCGGCCGCCTTGGTGGCGACGATCAGCGCGTCGACGGGCTCCTCGAGGCGAACGACGGCGCGTGGGTGGGTCGTGAAGTCGCCGAACATCACGCTGCTCACCTGCAAGCCGTTCGCGGCGATCGTGTCCGCGGTCGACTCGCGCGCGACGATCACGACCTCGCTGCCGGCCCGTTCGAGCACGCCGGCAAGCAGGCCCCCGACCCCCCCGGGACCGAGGACGGCGATCTTCATGAGGGCTGGTCCACGAGCACGCCGGGGTTCATTATGCCCGCCGGGTCGAGCGCGGCCTTGGCGCCGCGCAGCGCGAGCGCGAACGGCTCGGGCCGTTGGCGGTCATACCACGGCCGGTGATCGCGCCCGACGGCGTGATGGTGGGTGATCGTTCCGCCCGCGGCGATCACCGCGTCGGAGACGGCCCGCTTGATCGACCACCACTGCTCGTCCTCCTCGCCCCGACGCGCGGGCGCGAGCACCGTGAAGTAGGGAGCGGGCCCGTCGGGATAGACGTGCGTGAACCGGCAGAAGACGCGCCCGCTGCCGCACACCTCGCGCACCGCCTCCTCGGCGGCGCCGCGCACGCGCTCGTGGAAGGCCGGAAAGCGCTCCCACGTGATCGCCGTCTCGAACGTCTCGCCGAGCACGCCGGCCGCGACGAGCACGTCGCGCAGATAAGGCGCACCGAGGAACGCCTGCCGCCAGCTCCCGACGGCGTCGCTGCCGCCGCCACTCGCGCTCGTCGCGTCGCCGCCGTGCGCCGCGCACAGCTCGAGCGCGCGGGCCATCGCAGCCTCGACGGAGTGGTCGGTCGACTCGAAGCCGAGCACCAGCAGCGCGTGCGCGCCGCTCGAGGGGTCGCCAGCCAGCGCCAGCCCCGCCTCGCCGGCTTCCAGCAGGCGACAGTTGGCTGGGTGCAGGCCGGACTGGGCGATCGCGCGCACGCACTCTGCGCCCGCGGCGAAGCTCCCGAAACGGACTCCCCTCGAGGCTCGATGCGTCGGCCGCGGCTGGACACGTACCCACGCCTCGGTGATCACCCCCAGCGCTCCCTCCGAGCCGGCCAGCATGCGATCGGGGCTCACGCCGGCCCCCGATCCCGGCAGCCGCCGCGACTGCCACACGCCGGCGGGCGTGATCGCGCGAACCGACTCCACCAGATCCTCGATGTGCGTCCACACGGTCGCGAAGTGCCCCGCGGCACGCGTGGCGATCCAGCCGCCGAGCGTGGAGAGCTCGAACGACTGCGGGAAGTGGCGCAGTGTCAGCCCCCGCTCGCCGAGCTGGGCCTCGAGCGCGGGCCCGAGCGCACCCGCCTGGATTTGCGCCGAGCGTGAGACCTCGTCGACCTCCAGCACCCGATCGAGCGCGCCCAGGTCGATCGACACGACGCCGTTGAAGGAGCCGTCGACCTGCGGCGTGACGCCGCCGACGACCGAGCTGCCGCCACCGAAGGGGATCGCGGCAACGTGCTCCGCCGCGCACCACTCGAGCGCCCGCTCGATCTCGCTCTCCTCCCGCGGCCGCAGGACGAGGTCGGGAGGGTGCTCGAAGCGCCCGCGAAACCCCCGCACGACGTCGACGTAGGACTTGCCGAGCGCATGCGAGGCGCGCGCGTGCGTGTCGGCGAAGCTGATGTGCGCCAGCGAGGACGGTGGGCGCACGCGCGCGGGGGCGAGCTCGAGCGCTGCGAGCGGCACGGGCTCCTCGACCTCGCCGAGCGCCATGCCGAGCTGCTGCGCGAGCGCCGGCAGCATCGCGCGGAGCTGCGCGGGCGTCGGCTGCTGGTCCTCGAACCCCCACCCCCAGTGCTTGCGCCGCCGCTCGCCCACGCCGGCGAGTGTATGGCGCGAGCCGCGCCGCCGGAGTGTCTCTCGCGGCCGTGTCATTTCACTAGCCTTCGCCGTCAGTGTCCGCGCCCGCCGAGATCACGAACGAGCCGCCCGAGGTGCTCGCCCGCGGGCCGTGGGAGATCGAGCGGATCCACGCGCGCTGGCACGTTGACGAGTACCTCCCCTCGCCCGCCTACAGCGAGGCGGCCGACGCCGCGATTCGCCGCCTGCAGGAGCGCGGCTCGCCCAGCCACGACGGCGTCGCCGCACGCATGGTCGACTTCCACGCGGACGAGAACGGGCTCGCGATCGAGCTGCAGCCACTGCGCTGGGCGCTGCGACTGGTGGCCGAGGACGCCTCTCACAGCGTCGCCGCGCTGTGCGTCACGCGCTCGGCCGACGGCCGCTGGCTGGCGGGACGGCGCGCGCAGTGGGTGGCCTCGTGGGCCGGGCGCTGGGCACTCGGCGCGGGGGGCGCCGTCGATCTCGGCGAGAGCCCCACCGACACGCTCGTGCGCGAGCTGCGCGAGGAGTGGGCGGTCTCGCCCCAGCGCGTGCGCGGAGAGGCACTGCTGCGCCTGCCGCAGAAGCTGATCATGTTCGTCGGCCAGGCGTGGCTGCCCGCGGGCGCCGAGGACGCCGTCACACCCGACCACGAGCACGACGAGTTCGCCTGGTGGCCGCGGGAGATCGCCGAGTGGCCGCCCGAGGCGGGCGAGGTGCTCCCGCGGATGGCGAGCTGGCTGTCGGGGTGAGCGCCCGCCTGCGACCGGCGGCGGGTCCCCTCACGTTCGGGCGCCTGAAGTGGACCTCCTTCGCGCACAGCTGCGTGTACGCGGCGCTGCTCGTGTGCGCGTTCCTCGCCGGCAATCCGGAGCCGCTCACGTTCGTGCTCGGACTGTCGCACGGCCTGCTGTGGATCCTCATGTCACTCGCCTGCCTCGCGGCCGCGCGACTGCGCGTCGTCTCGCTCAAGCTCGCGGTGGCGGTTGCCGTGCTCGGCGGCATCGGACCGTTCTTCGGGAGCTACCAGTTCATCCGCGAGCAGCGTGCCCGCGCGCACTGACCGACCACCCGCTCGAGCGCGAGCGCCGCCGCGCCCGAGTAGGCGAAATTCCGCGCCCGAACGGGCGAAAGCTGACTGCCGGCGCGGTCGCCGGCGGGGCCGCCGCGCTAGAGTGAGGAATCGATGGCAGCGGGCACCACGGCTCAGCAGACAATCGACGTTGTGACCCCAGCCGCGGGAGAGTCCGTAACCGAGGGAACGATCCTCGAATGGCATGCCAAGGTCGGCGACCGGATCGAGCTCGACGCCACGATCGTCGAGATCTCGACCGACAAGGTGGACGTGGAGCTGCCCTCGCCGGCGAGCGGGACCGTGAGCGAGATCCTCGTCGAGGAGGGCGACACGGTGACCGTCGGACAGGTGATCGCCCGCATCGCAGTGGGCGACACTGACGGCGAAGCCGCGTCGCCTCCGGCGCCCGCAGCGCCGGCGGCAAACGGCGGCGGGGCAGCACCGCAGGCGCCGTCCGCGACAGCCGAGATCGTCGACGTGGTGACCCCTGCGGCGGGCGAGTCGGTGACCGAGGGAACGATCCTCGAATGGCATGCCAAGGTCGGCGACTTCATCAAGCTCGACGCCACGATCGTCGAGATCTCGACCGACAAGGTCGATGTGGAGCTGCCTGCCCCGGCCAGCGGAACCGTGGTCGAGCTGCTCGTCGAGGAGGGAGACACGGTGACCGTCGGTCAGGTGATCGCCCGTATCGCAGCGAGCGCCGACACCGGCGCGCCGGCGAGCGAGCCTGCCGGGGCCGGCGCCGCGAGTGCGAGCACCGCTCCGGCGGCGGCGCAGTCGGCGGTCACGCCGGCGCAGGACGTCAAGGCCTCACCCGTCGCCGCTCGCGCGGCCGCGGCAGAGGGGGTGGACCTCGCGCAGCTGGCCGGCAGCGGGCCGGCCGGGAGGATCGTGAAGTCCGATGTGCTCTCCGCCGCCGGCAACGGCGCGCGCAGCAACGGCTCTCCCGCCGGCGCCGAGAAGCCGGTCCGCAGCGAGCCCGTCAGCGAGCCCATGAAGGGCGGCGCCGCGGCGCTCGCGCGCTACATGGAAGCGTCGCGCTCGATCCCGACCGCCACGAGCTTCCGCACGCTCACGGTGACCGTGCTCGACGCCCGCAGGCGCGAGCTGAAGGAGGGCACGCGCAAGGTCTCCTTCACGCACCTGATCGCCTACGCGATCGCGCGGGCCGCCGAGGACATGCCCGTGATGGCCAACCACTTCGCCGAGCTCGACGGGCGCCCACACAGGGTCCTCGACGGACAGGTCAATCTCGGGCTGGCCGTCGACGTGGAGAAGAAGGACGGCTCGCGCACGCTGATGGTGCCCGTGATCGCGAACGCCGGGCGGATGCCGTTCGAGCGCTTCCTCGACGCGTACGACGAGCTCGTGGAGAAGGCGCGCACGAACAAGCTGACCGCCGACGACCTCGTCGGCGCGAACATCACGCTGACGAATCCGGGCGGCCTCGGCACGGTCGCCTCGGTGCCGCGGCTGATGACCGACCAGGGCACGATCGTCGCGACCGGGTCGATCGGCTACCCCGTCGGCCTCGTGAACATCGGCGAGATGATCGGCGCGGAGAAGGTCATGAGCATGACCTCGACCTACGACCACCGGATCATCCAGGGGGCCGAGTCGGGGCGCTTCCTCGCCCGCATCGAGGAATACCTGCAGGGCGAGCACGGCTTCTACGATGGCGTGTTCGCGTCGCTCGGCATGCAGCTGGGCCCCGCACCGCCGCTCCCCGCTCCCGCTGCGGCGGCCTTTGCGGCGAGCTCCGCGAGCGCGCCTTCTCCGGCGAGCGTCGGCGAAGAGATGCTTCAGGCGGTGCAGGCCGCGACCACATTCGTCGGTCGCGTGCGCAGCCACGGCCACCTCGCGGCGCGACTGGACCCGCTCGGCTCCGAGCCCGAGGGCGATCCCGGGCTCGACCCCGAGGCGCTCGGGCTCAAGCCCGAGATCCAGGCGCGCATCCCGGCGAAGATCTTCCAGATGTACGTCCCCGGCGCGACGCTCGCGGACGCGCTGCCGCACCTGCGCGAGACCTACTGCGGGACGATCGCCTACGAGATCGAGCACATCGCCTCCCACCGCCAGCGCGTCTGGCTGCGCGAGCACATCGAGGCGGGCGCCTTCCGCCAGGAGCTCACGAGCGACGAGAAGCGCACGCTGCTCAAGCGCCTCGTCGAGGTGGACGCGCTCGAGCGCTTCATGCACAAGGCCTATCTCGGCCAGCACCAGTTCTCGATCGAGGGCCTCGACATGACCGTGCCGATGCTCGACGAGCTGATCCAGCTGTCCGCCGCACACGGCGGTCAGGAGGTCGTCGTGGGGATGGCCCACCGCGGTCGCCTGAACGTGCTCGCACACAACCTCGGACGCGCCTACGACACGATCTTCGCCGAGTTCGAGGGCGCCTCGACGCTCGAGGCAGTCACGACGATCCCGCAGGGCGGCACCGGCGACGTCAAGTACCACCACGGCACACAGGGCACCTACCAGCTGCCGACCGGCGGCACGATCCGCGTCAATCTCGAGTCCAACCCCAGCCACCTGGAGTACGTCTCGCCGGTCGTCGAGGGCGCCACGCGCGCCGCGCAGACCTCGCGCAAGGGCCCGCACGCCCACCAGGACACCAACGCGGCCGTGCCGATCGTGATTCACGGGGATGCCTCCTTCCCCGCGCAGGGCGTCGTCTCGGAGACCCTCAACCTGCAGGCGCTCGACGGCTACAAGGTCGGCGGCACGGTCCACCTGATCACCAACAACCAGGTCGGCTTCACGACCGACCCCGACGACGCCCGCTCGACCCGCTGGGCCTCGGACCTCGCGAAGGGCTTCGACGTGCCGATCATCCACGTCAACGCCGATGACGTGCCCGCGTGCATCAGCGCGGTGCGCCTCGCCTTCGCCTTCCGCCAGCAGTTCGGGCACGACGTGCTGATCGATCTGATCGGCTACCGCCGCTTCGGCCACAACGAGTCCGACGAGCCCGCCTACACGCAGCCGGAGATGTACGCCAAGATCAAGGCGAAGAAGCGCGTCGCGGAACTGTGGTCGGACCGCCTCGTCGCTGAAGGCGTCGTCTCCTCCGAGGAGGTCGAGCGCCAGGCGCAGGAGGTGTGGGACAACCTCACGCTGCTGCACCAGCGCCTGAAGACGAAGATCGCCTCGGCCACCGAGCACGGCGGCGAGCACTCGACCGGCGAGTATCAGCTCGACCGCTCGCCGAGCCCCGATGTCGAGACGGCGGTGCCGGCGGCGCAGCTGCGCGAGCTCGGCGCAGCGCTGCTGCGGGTACCCGACGGCTTCACCGTCCACCCCAAGCTCGTCAAACAGCTCGATCGCCGCCGCGCCGCCCTCGCCGAGGGAGCCGAGCCGGGGATCGACTGGGCGCACGCCGAGGGACTCGCCTTCGCCTCGCTGCTGACCGAGGGCACGCCGCTGCGCCTCACCGGCCAGGACACCGAGCGCGGCACCTTCAGCCAGCGCCACATGGTGCTGCACGACGCCCAGACCGGGCAGACGGTGTGCCCGATCCAGAGCCTGCCGGACGCGCTCGCCCCGCTGGAGCTGCACAACAGCCCGCTGTCGGAGCTCGCGTGCATGGGCTTCGAGTACGGCTACAGCCAGGAGGCGCCGGAGACGCTCGTGCTGTGGGAGGCCCAGTTCGGCGACTTCGTCAACTCGGCGCAGGTGATCGTCGACCAGTTCATCGTCTCCGGCCTGGCCAAGTGGGGGCAGACATCGCGCCTGACGTTGCTGCTTCCGCACGGCTACGAGGGCAGCGGTCCCGAGCACTCCTCGGCGCGCCTGGAGCGCTTCTTGACGCTCGCCGCCGAGGGCAGCGTCCGGGTCGCCAGCCCGACGACCCCGGCGCAGTACTTCCACCTGCTCCGCCGGCAGGCGCGGATCGCCAAGCAGCGCCCGCTGGTGATCATGACGCCGAAGTCGCTGCTGCGCCTGCCGCAGGCCGCCTCCGCGCTCGCCGACATGGCCGAGGGCACGCGCTTCCATCCGGTTCTCGCCGACCCCGGCGTCGCCGACGACGAGCAGGTCACGCGTCTCGTGCTGTGCACCGGAAAGATCTACTACGACCTCGTCGGGCACCCCGAACGCGCCTCGCACGCGGGCCTGGCGGTCGCGCGGGTCGAGCTGCTCTACCCCTTCCCCGAAGGTCAGATCCTGGCGCTGATGGAGCGCTACCCGAACCTGCGTGAGGTGCTGTGGGTGCAGGAGGAGCCGCGTAACATGGGTGCCCGCGCGCACATGTTCCCGCGCCTGATGCAGATCATGCCTCAGGAGATGCACTTCGGCTACGTCGGGCGACCCGAGCGCGCGAGCCCCGGCGAGGGCTATCCGGCGGCGCACATCGACGAACAGAACCGCATCGTGACGACCGCGATCGACCTGCGTCAGCCGATCTCCCAGTACCCGCGCAAGACACCGGGTGAGCGCTGATGTGGGCTCTGTGGAAGCGGTTCCTCGCGATCCGCCGCCAGCGCAAGCGCCGCCGTCGCGGCTAGCGGCCCTTCCAGACGGGCTCGCGCTTCTCCTTGAACGCCGACGAGCCCTCCTTGGCGTCCTCGGAGGCGAACACCGGACCGCTGATCGCGGCCTGTCTGTCCCACATCTCCTCGCTGCTCCAGTCGAACTGGTCCTGCAGCACGCGCTTGGTCGCGACCAGCGCGAGCGGCGCGTTCTTGGCGAGCGCGTCGGCCAGCTCGAGGGCGATCGTGACGGCCGCGCCGGGCTCAGCCAGGCGATTGACGAGACCGAGCTCGTGAAAGCGCTCCGCCGGTTGCGGATCGCCGGTGAGCGCGAGCTCCATGACGACGTGGTAGGGCATCCGTCGCGGCAGTCGCAGGAGGGCCCCGCCGGCCGCCACCAGCGAGCGCTTGACCTCGGGAATCCCCATCCGCGCGCCCTGCGCCGCAACGACCAGGTCGCATGCCAGCGCGATCTCCAGGCCGCCGGCCAGCGCGAAGCCCTCGATCGCGGCGATCAGCGGCTTGCGCGCAGCGCGCTGCGTGATGCCGGCGAAGCCGCGATCGCCGAACCAGGCCGACTCTCCCCGCACGAACGCGCCGAGGTCCATCCCCGCCGAGAAGAAGCCGCCCGCGCCCGTCAGCACGCCGACGCTCAGACCGTCCTCGCCGTCGAGCTGCTCCAGCGCGCCGGCGAGACCCTCGGCGAGCGCCGCGTTGACGGCGTTTCGCACCTCCGGGCGATTGAGCGTGATCAGCAGCACATTCCCGCGTCGCTCGGTCAGGACGGCTGGTGCTGCGGGGGCCGACTCGTCGCTCATCTGGAGGCTCCTTGCTGGGGGACCCCGCCAGCCTACTCGCGGCCCGTCTCAGGCTGCGAACAGGCGCAGCGCAGGCTCGCGCTCGCCGCGCAGGATCTGCGGGTCGACCTCGACGCAGGCGATCCCGCGTGAGATCGCCAGCACGCGGGCCTGCGGCTTGATCACCTGCGCGGCCAGCACCCCGCGACACGCGCCGAGCGCGGGGTCGACGCGGATGCGCTCGAGATAGCGCGTCAGCTGCTCGACCGCGTCGATCGTCGCGATCCGCTTGATCTCGACCGCGATCCAGCGGTCCTCTTCGTCCTTGCACATCAGGTCGACGGGACCGATGTCGGTGGGCCACTCGCGCCTGATCAGGCGCAGACCCTCACCGCACCACTGCGGCGCATCGGCGAGCAGCTCCTGCAGTTCGCGCTCCAGACCCTCCTTCTCCAGCGCAACGAGCACGTCGAGATCGTGCTCGACCTCCGAGAGGACCTCACTGACGGTGATCTCGAGCCGCTCTTCCTGACGCTGCTTGCGCACGAGCAGCCGCTCGAGGCGACCGTCGCGGTCGCGCTGCTCCTCCACGACGGTCGGCGGGATCATCCAGTTCAGCGGCTTGACATTCGGACCGCCGCCGTCGGCCCACACCATGAAGGTGCCGTCGGCCTTCAGCATCAGCAGGCGCACCGCCTCCGGGAGGACGGTGCTGAGCCGTCCTAGGTAGGCGACCTCACAGCGGGCCACGATCAGGCGCATCCGACGACCGTACCGGCCGCGCCGGATCAACCGGGCCGGGGGCACTCGCGGGGTTCTCGCGCGCCGGCACCATCGACTCGCCCGGCTGGGCCTGGAGCGGTTCCGGCAGCGCCGGCGGGGGATCGATCTGCGGGTGCGCCTCGCCGCTCATCGCCTCGCGGAACTCGCGCAGCCCGTGCCCCAGTGCGCGGGCCAGCTCGGGCAGTCGCCGCGGCCCGAGGATGAGCAGCGCGAGGATGCCGATGAACAGCAGGTGCACGGGGTTCTCGAGGCCCATCGCTCCTCAGGCTAGCGTGCGCGAGATCCACGCCGCGGCGTGTCGAGTCACCGGCCGAGAGCAGGGAAATGACGCCGCAGCGACCCCTACGCTCTGCATCCGTGGCCTCCCCAGCCTCGGCGCCCGCCGATTCCTCCTATCCGCCGCCGGGCCTGCTCGAGTCGGTCTGGCCCGCCCAGCTGTCGGTGCTCGTCGCGATCGGGCTGCAGCTGACGCTGCCCGGACGCCTGACGGCGGGACCCACCTGGCTGCTGCCGGCGCTCGAGGGTGCGCTCGTCATCGGGCTGGCGATGGCGACGCCGCGCGAGCTCGAGCACGAGCATCCGCTGCGCCGGCGCATGGCCCTCGGCTTGGTCGCACTCGTCAGCGCAGCCAACGTCTTCTCGCTCGCCGCGCTGGCGCACTTCCTGCTCCACACCAAAGCACCCGTCGACGGCCACGAACTGATCATCGCCGGGATGCTGATCTGGCTGACCAACTTCCTGCTCTTCGGCCTGTGGTACTGGGAGCTCGACCGCGGCGGCCCCGGGCGCAGGGCGGCCGGAGAGGACGGGCGACCAGACTTCCTGTTCCCGCAGATGAGCGACGACCGCATCGAGCCGCGCGCGTGGCGCCCGAAATTCATCGACTATCTGTACGTGTCGCTGACCAACGCGACGGCCTTCTCCCCAACCGACACGATGCCGCTGACGCCGATCGCCAAGAGCATCATGGGACTGCAGGCTGTCGCCTCGCTCGTGACGATCGGGCTGATCGTCTCGCGCGCCGTCAACATCCTCTGAGGCGCTAGCCGGCGATGCTCGGCTCGAGCGCGAGCGCCTGCACGATCAGTTCGCGGACGTCGGCCCCGGCGCCCAGCGCCATCGCGCGACGCAGCGCCTCGAGCGCGCCCTCGCGATCGAGCAGCCGCAGGCGCAGCCGCCCGAGTCGTTCCCACGCGCTCGCGTCGGAGGGGCCGCGCTGGGCCGCGCGAGCGGCAGCCTCCGCGGCGAGATCGACGGCGCCCATGTCTTCGTAGATCCGCGCGGCGAAGCGGTGCGCGGCGGGACGCTCGCCGTCGACGCGGGCCCAGTCGCGCACGGCGCGGGCGGCCTCGTCGAGCTTGCCTCCCTGCCAGAAGGCGAGCGTCATCAGGCGCAGGACGGCGAGGTTGCGCGGCTCGGCGTCGCGCGCGTAGATCAGCCGCTGCGCAGCGAGGTCGTACTCGCCTTCGGCCATCGCGCGCTGGGCGGCGGTGAGGAAGCGCTCGACGCGCTCCTCGGCCGGGTCGGGCCGGGAGAAGTCGACGAATTTCATGCTTCCCGCGGGCACCGTGCGCACGCCGTGGCTGAAGCGGACGCGCGCCCACTGCTGCACCTCGCCGGCGTCGTCGCCGTTGTCCTGGGAGAAGTAGATCCCGGTGACGGTCCCGACGCCCCACTCGGGATAGGAGATGCAGCGGGCGTAGCGGTGCACGACCGAGTGATCCGGGACGCGGCTGCCGAAGGGGTCGTGCTTGGCTCGATCCTGCGCGTGCGCGCGTGCGCGCTGCTCGGCCTCGTAGGCGCGACGCCCGGCCTCCTCGCGTTCGCGCCGCGCCGCGGCGGCGCTGACCCTCACGGCATTGCGCGAGACGCGCCCCCCGCGCGAGCCCTCGGCCAGGCGCTCGAGCTGGTCGGCGGCCTCGTTGATCGCCTTCAGGTGCCGCTCGTGCTCGAACTGCCGTCCCTGCGGCGCGACATCGGGGTGCCAGCGCTTGGCCATGCGCCGGCGCGCGAGCTGCACGTCGCGCTTGTCGAACGGCGCCTCCAGCTCCAGCAGGAGCAGGTGCTGCTCGATATCGAGGACGCTGGCGGGCATGACCCGACAACGTTAGCGAGGGTAGGCGCGATTCTGTTCGCTCTATCCTGCGTGCGAATGTCCTCTCAATACATCTTTACGATGCAGCGCCTGTCGAAGGTCCACCCGCCGGACAAGACGGTGCTGGACAACGTCACGCTGGCCTTCTACCCCGGGGCCAAGATCGGCGTGCTCGGCTACAACGGGTCGGGCAAGTCGACGCTGCTGCGGATCATGGCCGGCGTCGATCAGGAGTACCGCGGCGAGGCCGCGCTGGCGTCCGGCGCGAGCGTGGGAATGCTCGAGCAGGAGCCCCACCTGGACGAGTCCAAGGACGTGCGCGGCAACGTCGAGGAGGGCGTCGCCGAGACGAAGGCGCTGCTTGACCGCTTCAACGAGCTGGCCGCCGACTACTCCGAGGAGACCGCTGAGGAGTTCGGCCGGATCCAGGCCAAGATCGACGCGGCCGACGCTTGGAACCTCGACACCCAGCTCGAATACGCGATGGACGCCCTGCGCCTGCCGCCGCCGGATGCCGACGTGAGCACGCTCTCCGGCGGCGAGCGCCGGCGCGTCGCGCTCTGCCGCCTGCTGCTGCGTGCCCCCGACCTGCTGCTGCTCGACGAGCCCACCAACCACCTCGACGCCGAGTCCGTCGCGTGGCTCGAGCAGCACCTGTCCGAGTACAAGGGAGCGATCGTCGCGGTCACCCACGACCGCTACTTCCTCGACAACCTCGCCGGCTGGATTCTCGAGCTCGATCGCGGCAAGGGCATCCCCTACCAGGGCAACTACTCGAGCTGGCTCGAGCAGAAGCAGGCACGACTGGCCCAGGAAGAGCGCTCGGAGAAGGGGCGCCAGCGCACGATCGCCGCCGAGCTGGAGTGGGTCCGGACGAACCCCAAGGGAAAACGGACGAAGTCCAAGGCGCGCCTGGCCCGCTACGAGGAGCTGATCGCGGAGGAGCGCAACGTCAAGCTCGACGAGGTCCAGATCCACATCCCGCCGGGACCCCGCCTCGGCGAGAACGTGCTGAGGGCGAGCGAGCTCTCCAAGGGCTACGGCGATCGGCTGCTGATCGAGTCGCTCTCCTTCGAGCTGCCCCGCGCCGGAATCGTCGGCGTGATCGGAGCCAACGGCGCCGGCAAGACGACGCTGTTCCGGATGATCACCGGCGAGGATGCGCCCGACGGCGGCACGCTCCTGCTCGGCGACACCGTCAAGCTCGCCTACGTCGACCAGTCGCGCGACTCGCTCGATCCCGAGAAGACCGTGTGGGAGGAGATCTCCGAAGGCTACGAGCACATCAAGGTCGGCGATCGCGAGGTCAACTCGCGCCAGTACACCGCCGGGTTCAACTTCAAGGGCTCAGACCAGCAGGCCCGCATCGGCAAGCTCTCCGGCGGCGAGCGCAACCGCGTGCACCTCGCCAAGCTGCTGCGCTCGGGCGGCAACCTGCTGCTGCTCGACGAGCCCACCAACGACCTCGATGTCGACACCCTGCGCGCACTCGAGAACGCGCTGCTGGAATTCCCCGGCTGCGCGATGGTGATCTCCCACGACCGCTGGTTCCTGGACCGCGTCGCGACCCACGTGATGGCGTTCGAGGGCGACTCGCAGGTGAGCTGGTTCGAGGGCAACTTCGAGGCCTACGAGGAGCATCGCCGCTCGCTGCTGGGGGCCGCTGCCGAGCGACCCCATCGGATCACCTACAAGCGGCTCGTGCGTGGCTGAGCCGGAGCTCGCGGAGGCTGCGGCGGCTGCGCCGAGGCACGAGCCGGGAGAGTTCGACCGCGACACGGCCGTGCGCCTGGAGGCTCAGGGCGAGTCCACGCGCCGCTTCGCGGCCGACGTCTCAGACGGCTGGCAGGCCGGACGCGGCCCCCACGGGGGCTACCTCGCCGCGATGCTGTTGCGGGCGCTGACCGAGACCGTCGCCGAGCCCGACCGCTCACCGCGATCGCTGACGATCCACTACGCGCGGGCACCCGCTCCGGGGCCGGTCGTCATCGACACGCGGCTGGAGCGGGTCGGACGCTCGCTCAGCACGCTGTCAGCGCGCATGGAGCAGGACGGACGGCTGATGGCGCTCGTCCTCGGCGCCTTCTCGACATCGTGGGGCGGGCCGCACATATCCGATATCGCGATGCCCGCCGTCGCGGGGCCGGACGAGGAGCGCGAGGCTGGGTCGCTGCTCAAGCTCGGTGCTCCGCCGTTCGCGCGGCACATCGTGCTGCAGCCGCGAATCGGGGGCCGGCCCTTCCCCGCGGTCGAGCAGCCGATGGAGCTCGGAGGCTGGCTCGGCCTCGCCGAGCCTCGCCCGCTGGATGCGCTCGCGCTCGCTTTCTTCAGCGACGCGCTGATCCCCGCCCCGTTCATGCGAACCTCGGCACCCGGCGCGGCGCCGACGGTCGATCTGACGGTGCATTTCCGCACCGCGCTGCCACGCTCTCCGGGCTCCGCTTCCGCGAGCGCGGATCCGCACGAGCTCGTCCTCGCGCGCATCCGCGGGGGCCTCATCCACGAAGGATTCTTCGAGGAGGACGGACTGTTCTGGGCCGCCGACGGGACCCTGCTGGCACAGTCGCGCCAGCTCGCCATCCTGCTGCCGTCGTGATCGCCCACGGCAGCTCCCGATCGGTTATGGTCGGCCGATGAGCAACTACACCGCGAAGCACATCGATGACATGCAGGCCGGTTTCGGCGGCGGCTTCGTAAAGGCCCGCGCGGAGCTCGGCGTGAGCTCGTTCGGCATGCAGGTGATCAGGATGCCGGGCGACTTCGGCGACTACCCCGAGCACGACCACGCCGAGGATCGCCAGGAGGAGGTCTACCTCGCGCTCGGCGGTTCCGGCTGGATCGAGATCGAAGGCGAGCGGGTCGAGCTCGAGCCCGACCGCTTCGTGCGCATCGGCCCCGGCGTCAAGCGCAAGGTGCACTCGGGTCCTGCGGGCCTGAAGCTGCTCGTGCTCGGCGGCTGCCCGGGCGAGGCCTACGCGATTCCGGCGATGACCGAGCTGGAGACAGCCAGCGGCTGACGGCTGCACCGCTTCGCGCGCTGGGTCAGCGCGCGAAGGAGCTCTCGCGCTGCAGGCGCAGCGCGGCGGCGGCGATCAGGCGGGCGCAGTCGTGTACGTCCTGGAGTTGCACCAGCTCGACGGGCGAGTGCATGTAGCGGATCGGAATCGAGACGAGCGCCGTCGGCACGCCACCGCGGCTCAGGTGGACAGCGTCGGCGTCGGTGCCGGTCGCGCGGCCGGAGGCCTCGACGGTGAACGGGATCTTCTCCGACTCGGCCGTCTCGTGCAGGAGCTCGAAGAGGCCTTCGTTGAGCGTCGATCCGCGACTGATCACGGGGCCGGATCCGAGCTCGTGCTTGCCGGCGCCCTTGACGTCGATGCCGGGGGCGTCGGTCGCGTGGGTGACGTCGACGACGATCGCGGCGTCCGGCTCGAGCGAGAAGGCGCTCGTGCGCGAGCCGCCGAAGGTGGTCTCCTCCTGGGCCGCCGCGACGGCGGCGATCTCCCACGCAGCGCCGCCCGCCTCGGCCACCAGGCGCGCCGTCTCGAGCGCGACGAAGGACCCCAGCCGGTTGTCGAGCGCACGCGCGGTCAGCCTCGCGTTGGGAAGCTCCACGGGCGCCGCGTCGATCACGGCGACATCGCCGATGCGCGCGAGCCGGCTCGCCTGTTTGCCGTCGCGGGCGCCGATGTCGATGTGCAGGTCGGGAATGCTCGCGACCTTCTTGCGCTCCTCGTCGCGCAGCAGGTGGATCGGCTTCTTGCCGACGACGCCCGGCAGCGGCCCGGCGGCGCTGTCGATCACGACCCGCTGGCCGACCAGGATCTGCGCGTCCCAGCCGCCGACCTCGCGAAACCAGAGGAAGCCGTCGTCGTCGATGTGGGTCACGATCAGGCCGATCTCGTCGATGTGCCCCATCACGAGCAACCTGCGCGCGGCGCCGTCGTTTGCGTGCGCCGGCGCGACCAGCGCCACGGACGTTCCGAGCAGGTCGCTGCTGACCTGCGCGAAGGCGCTCGCGGCCTCGCGCCAGACGGCGGCGGGAGCACTCTCATAGCCGGACGGCCCACGCGCCTGGAGCAGGTCGGCGAGCAGCTGCGGGTAGCCACCGGCGGGGGCGCGTTTGGCGCGCGGTTTGCGCGTCGGCTGGGTCATCGCTCCGCCAGCAGGGTGCGCAGCACATAGCGCAGGATGCCCCCATGACGGAAGTACTCGGCCTCGCGCGGCGTGTCGATCCGCACACGCGCGGCGAACTCGACGGGCGCGGCGCCGTCACGCTCGGCGCGCACGCGGACCTCCGTCGGCGGAGCTCCGCCATCGCTCATCGCCGCGGCGAGTCCGCTGACCGCGAAGGTCTCCTCGCCGCTGAGCCCGAGCGAGCCCGCGCTCTCGCCGGCAGCGAACTGCAGCGGAAGAACCCCCATGCCGATCAGGTTCGAGCGGTGGATGCGCTCGTAGCTCTGCGCGATCACGGCCCTGACGCCGAGCAGGCTGGTGCCCTTGGCGGCCCAGTCGCGCGATGAGCCGGACCCGTACTCGCGTCCGGCGATCACGACGAGCGGAATGCCCGCGGCGATGTAGCGCATGGCGGCGTCATAGATCGGCATCTGCTCGCGCGACTCGTCGCCGAGGTAGCGCGTGAGGCCGCCTTCCGGGAGCGCCTCGCCGCCGCCGATCAGGTTGCGCAGGCGGATGTTCGCGAAGGTCCCGCGCATCATCACCTCGTGGTTGCCGCGGCGCGAGCCGTAGGAGTTGAAGTCGCGGGGCGCGACTCCCTGCGCTTGCAGGTAGAGCCCTGCGGGACCGTCGCGCTTGATCGAGCCGGCGGGCGAGATGTGGTCGGTCGTGACGCTGTCGCCGAGCACCGCGAGCACGCGCGCGCCGGCGATGTCCTCGACGGCGTCGGGCTCGGAGGGCATCCCCTGGAAGTAGGGCGGCAGGCGTACGTAGGTCGAGTCATCCGCCCACGCGAAGCGCTCGCCCTCCGGCACCGCCAGGCCGTTCCAGCGCTCGTCGCCGGCGAACACCTCGCTGTAGCTGTGGCGGAACATGTCAGCGCGGAGCGCCTCGCCGATCGTCTCGGCGACCTCGTGCTCGGAGGGCCAGATGTCACGCAGGTAGACCTCACCGCCCTCCTCGTCGTGGCCGATCGGGTCGCCGACGATGTCGATGTCCATCGTGCCGGCGAGCGCGTAGGCCACGCACAGGGGCGGCGAGGCGAGGTAGTTCATCTTCACGTCGGGGTTGATCCGGCCCTCGAAGTTGCGATTGCCCGACAGCACCGAGACGACCGCCAGGTCCGCCGCGTTGACGGCGTCGGAGACCTCCTGCGGCAGCGGGCCGGAGTTGCCGATGCAGGTCGTGCAGCCGTAGCCGACGAGGTTGAAGCCGAGCTGCTCGAGCGGCTCGGTCAGCCCGGCTCGGTCGAGATACTCGGTGACGACCTTCGACCCCGGCGCGAGCGAGGTCTTCACCCACGGCTTCGAGCGCAGTCCCCGCGCGAGCGCATTGCGGGCGAGGATCCCCGCGCCGATCATCACGGAGGGGTTGGAGGTGTTGGTGCAGCTCGTGATCGCCGCGATCACGACGTGACCGTGATCGAGCTCGAAGCTCTCGCCGCCGAGCGTGACGGGAGCGCGTGCGTGCGTCCTGCTCAGCGTCGTCGCGGCCGCGTGCGGCGGCGACGGCTGCGCCGCGCCCGCGGGCTCGTGGCCGGGCGAGCCGTTGGCGGGCGGGTCCGAGGCCGGGTAAGACTCGGCGACCGCCTCGTCGTGTGCGTCTGGCTGCTCGCCGTCGCTGGGCGCGTAGTCCTCGAGCGCGCGATGGAAGGCTGCGCGGGCTCCGCTCAGCGAGACCCTGTCCTGCGGGCGCTTGGGCCCTGCCAGGCTCGGCTCGACGGTGCCCAGATCGAGCTCGACGCGCGCGGAGAACGTGGGCTCCTCGGCGTGCTCGTCGTGCCACAGCCCCTGTTCCTTCGCGTAGGCCTCGACGAGCGCGATCTGCTCTCGCGGGCGGCCGGAGAGCTCGAGATAGCGCAGCGTCTCGGCGTCGATCGGGAAGATCGCGCAGGTCGAGCCGAACTCCGGCGACATGTTGCCGATCGTCGCGCGGTCGGCGATCGGCAGGGCGCCGACGCCGGCGCCGTAGAACTCGACGAACATGCCGACGACGCCGCGCTCGCGCAGCATCTCGGTGACCGTGAGCACGAGGTCGGTCGCGGTTGTGCCCTCGGGCAGCTGGCCGTGCAGCTGCACGCCGAGCACCTGCGGTATCAGCATCGACATCGGCTGGCCCAGCATCGCCGCCTCGGCCTCGATCCCGCCGACGCCCCAGCCGAGCACGCCGAGCCCGTTGATCATCGTCGTGTGCGAGTCGGTGCCGACGAGCGTGTCCGGGTAGGCCTGGCCGCTGCTGTCGTTGCAGAAGACGACGCGGGCGAGGTACTCGAGATTGACCTGATGCACGATCCCCGTGTCCGGTGGCACGACGGCGAAGTCGTCGAAGGCGCCCTGGCCCCAGCGCAGGAACGCGTAGCGCTCCTGGTTGCGCTCGAACTCGCGCTCGGCGTTGAAGGCGAAGGCGGCCTGGGTGCCGAAGGCGTCGACCTGGACCGAGTGATCGATCACGAGCTCGGCGGGCGCCAGCGGATTGATCTTCGCGGGATCGCCTCCCATCTCCGCCATCGCGTCGCGCATCGCTGCGAGATCGACGACTGCGGGCACACCGGTGAAGTCCTGCATCAGCACGCGCGCCGGCGAGAAGGCGATCTCCTTGCTGGGCTCGCTGCCAGCGTCCCAGCCGGCGAGCGCCTCGACATCTGCAGCCGTGACCGAGCCGTTGCCCTCGGTGCGCAGGAGATTCTCGAGCAGAACCTTCAGCGAGAACGGCAGACGCGCGACGTCGAAGCGCTGCTGCAGCGCGTCGAGGCGGAAGATCTCGTGCTCGCGCCCAGCCACCTCCAGCGTGTGCTTGGCGCCAAAGCTGTTCTCTGACATGGCTTCTCCCGGGGCGATCGGCGTCTAGGGCAACTGTCCGCCAGTCTCGCAGAGTCGCCCCGCCGACCTCCTCGAGCGAGGTGGAGACGGCCGTGCAGATCGCGCCTCAGAGAACGGGCTCGGCGGCCCGCGTGACGCGCCCCTTGCCCTGGCGCTTGGAGCGCATCAGGGCGGCGTCGCAGGTCTCGAGCAGCTCGTCGGTGCTCATCGGCGCCTGCCACTGCGCGACACCGATCGAGGCCGACACACCGGCGCCCGTCCCTCCCAGCCCGGACA
Organism: Solirubrobacteraceae bacterium; assembly: GCA_036498325.1. Taxonomy (GTDB): domain Bacteria; phylum Actinomycetota; class Thermoleophilia; order Solirubrobacterales; family Solirubrobacteraceae; genus Palsa-744. The sequence goes on along the minus strand of DASYFR010000009.1, from coordinate 112,452 downwards.
GGCCCTGCAGGCGCTCGAGCGCCCGCGTGGCGGCCGCGACGGCGCTCTCGAGCTCCGCGTTGGGAAGGATCACGACGAACTCGTCGCCGCCGTAGCGGGCGACGCGATCGAACGCGCGGAACTCGCCCACGAGCGCCTCCACGACTGCGCGCAGCGTCGCATCGCCGGCGCCGTGCCCGTACTGGTCGTTGACGAGCTTGAAGTCGTCGAGGTCGATCAGCAGGCACGCAAGGGGTCCGCCGGTGCGCATCGCGCGCCCGATCTCCTCGTCGAGCCGGCGGCGCATGGCGCGGTGATTCATGCCGCCGGTGACCGAGTCCGTCCCCGCCTCGGCGCGCGCACGCACGAGCGCCAGCGCGGTCGCCGCCTGCTCGACGAGCGCAGCGGCGAGCTCGACGTCCTCGGCGGCGAAGACCGCCGATACCCGCCGCACCAGCATCACGACGGCCTCCACCTCGCGGCGCTCGGCGAGCGGGACGAGCAGGGCGCAGCTCATCTCGCCGGTGGCCGCCAGACGCGGGACGCTCGCCGCGAACTCGGCGGGGTCCGCGGCCAGGAAGCTCTGCCCCGTGCTCGCAACCCAGCTGACGCCGGGCGGGCGCTCGGCACGGGGGACCAGGTAGCCCACGCGCCCCTCCGCGCCGAACATGTACACGGCGACCAGCTCCTCCTCCGAGCCGGCGGAGGCGAGGTGGTGGATGTGCACCTCCTCCGCCCCCGGAGCCGCGAGCAGCTCACCGGCGAGCGCGCGCAGGATCGCCTCGGCGTCGGTGGCGGTGTCGGAGAGGGCGCTAAGACGGCGGATGCCGGCGAGCAGGCGGTCGACGCCGGCTGACGACGTCGAGGTATCCGTACCTGACACGACATCCATCTGCTCAATCTACGCGATCGCGCGGCAGTTGGCCAGCGATCGCCGCCAGGCTGGCGCGCCGGCGGCATTGCCGCCCGCCCCGCGAGCGCACGCGCGCGGGCACGTCGAGCGCGAGCACGTCGAGGGCGGGGCAGGGATGCCGCCCAACCTCGACGTGCAGGTGTGTCGCTAGGGGATCGTGACGGTCACGAAGGCGGCCGACGCGCGCGCGCCTTTGCTGCGCGGGAGGAAGCCGACGCGCACGCGGGTGCGGAACGGCTTGCTCCTGCTCAGCCCGCGGTGGCTGAGGGACACCTTGATGCCGATCGCGCCGACGGCGTGGCCGACGTGCCTGTAGACGGTGGCGAGACCGCTGCCACCGGCGCTGATGCGCCCGGCTTCGTGCGTGCTGACCGTCAAGAAGACGCTGTGCCCGGCGACCTTGTGGCCGACGATGCGCACGCCGCAGCCCTTCACGTTGATCTTCGTGTTCTGTTTGATCGTCACGCCGTTGTGGCCGGTGATCGTGGTGGGCATCACCAGCGGCTTGGCGCACACGTTGCCGAACGTCGTCAGCGCGGAGTGCGCGCCGAGCGGCAGGTTGACCGTGATGCTCGATACGGGCACGTCCGGCGTGGAGACGAATTTCGTCGTCGTGATCCCGTTCTTGATGTTGGTGTTCCCGACGAGGATCACCTTCACACCGTCGCCTTCGAGCACGAGGTCGAGGTCGGGGAAGGCGGCCCCGCCGTGCGAGACGAGGATCGCCGGGCCTTTCATCGTGCCCGGCAGCACCGGCGTCTTGGCGCGCACGCCGCCGACGAAGGCTCCGCTCGGGCAGTGGAACGGGTTGACCGCGAACGTCGCCGCCAGGCACGCTTTCTGCAGCGTGGTCAGGCGCGAGGGCAGCGTCTTGGGCAGCTGGACGATGACCGACTTGATGTTGGCCTGTCCGGCGACCGTGTTGATCGTCGTTTCGAGGCTCGTGCCGTTGGCTTTGGAGACCTTCGCGGTGCTCGCAGCCTTGAACGAGGGCTTGAACTTGAGCGCGGCGCAGTTCGCGACCTGGAACGGCGTGGACAGGTTCACGGTCGAGCTTTCACTCGTGCCGGGGACGAAACCCGTGATCGCCGATTCGGTCGCCTGCGCCGAGCAGTCGGTCGGGTTGAACAGGAATCCCTGCTTGTCGACTGCCACGGTGATCTTGCGCAGCCTCAGCGGCACGCCCCTGACGATCCGTGGCAGCACGCTGGTGACGATCACGCGCCCGGTGGTCGGGTCGACGTCGATCCTCGCCCGCGTGACGACGAGGCCGAAGTTGAACGGTCCCGCCACCGCCGGCACGGCGATCGAGAGCCCGAACGGCGCTCCCTGGTAGGGGCCGGTCAGGGACACGGGGCCGCTGAACTGGTAGGGCGTTGCGCCCGAGCCGGCGAGCACCGTGGCCGTGCCAATCTGGCTCGCGACCGTGCAGGTCCCGGCAGCCGCCAGCGGTTCGGGGCACTGCGTCACGGCGGGAATCGTTCCGACGACGCCGGCCGGCAGGGTCGTTTTGACCTGCGAGACGTACTGGTTGCCGTCGGGGCGTTCGAGGTTGAACGTGTAGGAGGTGTGACCGCCCGCGTTGCCGTTCTGGTTGGCCGTGCCCTGTGCCAGCGCGAACGGAAGCGGCGAGGATGCGCAGCCTGTGATCGGCACGCCGAACGCGGCTTCCCTGTTCGGATGCGGCTGCGCGTAGGGGACGAACGTCGAGCTGCCGCTCTGTGTGCCGCAGATCAGCGGATTGCCGACCGGCGCGAGCACGCCGCGGGTGAACTTGAGCGTCAGATTGCTGAACGGCTGTTCGGGCGGTTCGTTGAAGCTCGTCGTCACCCTCCCGGTCACCGCGTCGGTGTGGACTTCGCCTTCCAGACGCACGGAGACGCCGAACCGTTCGGAGTTCGCCACGACGTAGATCGGGAACGGCGTGCCCGTGATGGGGCCCGATTCGGGGCCGCCGAGATAGACCTTGCCCGTCAGCGAGCCGTTCGGGAGCGTCGGCACGTCGAGGCTGACGGTGCCGACTTCCGAGCCCGCGGGGCAGCCCACGCCGAAGGCTTCACTGTGAATGTGCGCCTGCGCGGGCGTGCAGTCTTCCAGGCCGTGCGCCGCGGAGGGGTTCAGCGTCATGCCTTCCGGCAGCGTGATCGCGGCGTATTTGACCTGCGACTGGTCGACCGCTTTCGGGTTGTGAGGCTCGCTGGCTGCGGCCGTGATTTCGTCGGGCTGATCGTTCTGCGTCGTGCTTGGCACGAGTGCAAAGCTCGGTTCGAACAGCAGGCTTTCGCAGCCTTCGAGCCCGATCGGCGTGGTGAACTGCTTCTTGACCACGGTGCCTTCTTTGTCGGTCATGCTGAGCGTGGTCGTGTTGTGGCCCGGGCAGCTCGTGGCGTTCGTGATGAAGGCGCCGTTGCCGGAGCGCCCTTCGAAGTACAGGCGCGAGCGGATCAGCGGGAGCGCGGGCGAGACGTCGATTTCGAAGTAGTCGTGGTAATCCCCCGCGCCCGTGCCCTTCGCCTGCTTGCCCCATTCGACGTTGCCCTTGATCAGCGTGTGGGCGAAGTACTGCTGTGCCTCGAGGAAAGTCTGCACTCCCAGCGACGGGAATCCACCGACTCCGGGGACCGCACCTTTTTCTTCCGCTTCTTTGAAGCCCTGGGCGAGCGCGCCCCCGGTGAGTGGCTTGGGGAGTTCGAGCGCCACGCCGAACTCCGAGGCGAGGCCGTTTTCCGGTTCGAGGTCATAGACCGTGCCTTCGAGCGGCACGTCGCCTGCGCTTTCGCCTGCGTAGACCGTCACTTTGTTCTTGCCGATCACGTTTTCACTTGAACATTTCGGCGCTTCGTAGAAGCCCGTGTTCGGGACCGCTTCGGTGGTGCCGAAGTTCGCCGCCGAGCACTGCGGCACGGCGAACGGGTTCGTGGCGAGGCCCGGCGCGACGTCGGTGCGGATGTGTGTGACGATCGACGTCGGGACCTTGTGCGGGTAGCTGCCGACGGTCCGGACCTTGAAGTCGGTGATCCCGTAGGGGACTCGCCCACCGGCCTGGGTGTAGCCTTCTTTGTGGGCTTCTTCGACGCTGATTTCCTGCTTCGGCTCGGTGAAGGGTTCGGTGCCTTCTTGGCCGCAGGTCGAGACTGTGCAGTTCGTCGCGACGAATTTTTCGATTTCGGGGGCTTCCGCCGCGGCCGCGGTGGACGCGGCAATGGCCATGAGGACGCCAACGACCAGCGCGAGCACCGACAAACGTACCTGGACCCTCATTCCTACCTCCCGATCGAAACCTCGTGCAAATCCCTCTACGTGTTCTCTGCCTGTACCCCTTGGGACTCCGAATAGTCCCGAAAGTTGCGGGACCAGGTCTTCGTATTAGACGGCCCGCAGTGATCTCCTGCCGGCGGCGGACGACTGTTGGAGCGAAACGGGATCGATCTCAGGAGGACGCCGGCGGCCGCGCTGCGCCGAAGCCGACGCGCAGGAGCGCGCCGCCGCCATCCGCATTGCGGGCTTCGACGAACCCGCCGCAGGACTCGGCCGATTGGCGCACGATCGCCAGACCGAGACCCGAACCGGACAGCTTGCGGGCAGCCGGGGCTCGGTAGAAGCGATCGAAGACGAACGGCAGCTCGGCCTCCTGGAAGCCTGGGCCGTGGTCGCGGACCTCGAGCACGGCGTCCTTCACCGCGATCTCGACGAGGCCGCCCGCAGAGCTCCACTTGCGCGCGTTGTCGACCAGGTTCGAGACCGCGCGCGCGATGCGGTCCGCCTGTCCCGTGACGACGGTCGGCTCGACGGTCAGCTCGTAGCGCAGATCCCCACGCCGGCGCGCGCGCCGGACAGCGGCCTCGACGAGCTCGTCGAGGCGAACGTCGTCGGGCGGTCCCTGCGCTGCCGCGCCTCGCGCGAGCTCGAGCACGTCGCCGACGAGCGCCGTCAGCTCATCGAGCTCCTCGATGATGTCCCGGCGCAGAGCCTCCTGCTCGTGCGCGGGTAGCCGCTCGGCCTCGCCGAGGATCTGGACGTTGGCGCGCAGCGAGGAGATCGGCGTGCGCAACTCGTGGCTGGCATCGGCGATCAGATGGCGCTGGGCCTGGACGGAGCGCTCGAGCGCGTCGAGCGTCGCGTTGAAGCTGTCGGCCAGGCGCGCGAGCTCGTCGCGACCATCGACGTGCAGCCGCCGTGACAGGTCGAGGCTGCCTGTCAGCGTCTCGGTGCTGCGCGTGAAGCGGGCGATCGGCGCAAGCGCGGTGCGCGCCACGAGCGTTCCCAGCAGCGCCGCGAGCACGATCCCGCCGAGGCCGATCAGCGCGAGGATCAGCAGCAGCCGGCTGAGCTCGTGTTCGACCTCCGTCAGCGGTCGCGCGACGAGCACCGCGCCGGCCGGCGAACCGACCGTGAGCACGCGCAGCTTGGTTCCCTTGACGCTGCGGTCGGTGAGGCTCGAGCCCGTCCCGCGAGCCGCGATCGCGCGATCGGCGGCCGTGACGGGGAGCTGCGTCGGCGCGCTGCCCTGACCTCCGGGCACGTAGATGCTGCCCTGGCGCGAGACGAACTGGACGTAGCCCGAGGCGGCCCCGAACGGCGCCGGCTCGACCGCGCCGGGGAAGCCGCCCGCGTGGCTCCCGTCGGTGCCCGCGCCTCCCCCGCCGCCCGCGTCCGGTCCGCCCTGAGCGGCGGAGCCCGGGTAGGCGTCGGGGGGGCGCCCCGCGAACCCTCCCGGTGGGCCGGGGAACCCGTGCGCCCGCGCGCGTAGGGCGCTGTCGACTTCGCCGCGCAGATCGGATCGCACCGCGACATACAGACCGATCGCCGCGGCCAGCACCGCGAGCGCCACCGACACGCTCGCGACCGCCGCGATCCGCGAGCGCAGCGTCATCGCGGCAGTCGCGCGCTCACGGCTCGCGCAGGGCGTAGCCGACGCCGCGCACCGTGTGAATCAGCTCGCGCGCCCCGGCTCCCTCGAGCTTGCGACGCAGGTAGCCGACGTACACGCGCAGCGCGTTGGAGGCGGGGCCGAAGTCGTACCCCCAGACGCGATCGTAGATCAGGCTGTGTGAGAGCACGCGGCGCGGGTTCAACATCAGCAGCTCGAGCAGCTGGTACTCGGTCCGCGTCAGCTCGACGAAGCCCTCGCCGACCTGTGCGCCGTGCCGACCGGGATCCAGACGCAGCTCCGCAAAGGTCAGTTCGTCGGAGTCCGAGTCCGGATTGGCGCGTCGCAGCAGCGCGCGCAGACGCGCCTTCAGCTCGCCCACGTCGAACGGCTTGGTCATGTAGTCGTCAGCGCCCGCGTCGAGGCCGGCGATGCGGTCGGCTACCTCCTCGCGGGCGGTGAGGATCAGGATCGGGACGCGGCTGCCGGTCAGCCGCAGTCGCCGGCATACCTCGACGCCGTCGAGGCCCGGCAGGCCGACGTCGAGGACGACCGCCTCGGGCATCGACTGAGCGATCCGCTCGAGCGCCTGCTCGCCGTCGTCGGCGAGCTGCACCTGATAGCCGGCGAGGGACAGCGTGCGGCGCAGAGCTTCACGCACCGCCCGATCGTCATCGACAACGAGAACCCTCACGGGGCTATTGTTGCGAGCCCGCGCTCGCGAGCTGCGCAGCGTGCCCCCGGCAGTCGTACAGGGCACCGCCCGAAGTCGCGCTGACGCTCGTGCCGGCGCCCGTCCTCGCGCTCGCGCCGGCGACGGCACTGGCACTGGGCAGCGCCACCTTGCGGCAGGCCTGGGCGACGGCGTTGAGCGCTGTCTGCGAGCCGGTGCGGGTGTCGCCCGGCAGTCGCCCGCCGAGGCCGGACCCGAGCCCGCTCTGTTCGCCCACCACCCAGCGGATCCGGCCGGTGCTCACCTCCTGCGCGAGCCACGCGGCGCTCACGCTGCTCTCACGTCCGGAGAAGCCGCCGATGCCCGCGACATCTGCGTTCTCGGAGATGATCGCGGTGGCCGCGCTCGACTGGCTGGCGACGGCGATCGTGCCGCCGCCGTGCGCGGCGACATAGGAGAGAGCGCTCGTCAGCGACGCGTCGTTGCCGCCGAAGCCGCCGCCACCGGCGCCACCGGGGCCGCCCGGACCTGCGAAGGCGCCGCCTACGGCTCCGCCTGGCGCGCCGCCCTGCGACGGTCCGGCTCCGGCGAACCCGGGCGGAGGGCCCCCCGCGGCGGCGCCGGCGGCGCCCGTTGGCGCGCCCGCGCTGCCGGCGCCGAACAGCTGCTGCGCGCGAGGAGCGAAGGCGCCGCCGGGTGCGCCGCCGCGGCCGCCGAGACCTCCGGCGCCGCCGGGACCGCCGCCGGCCTGCGCCGAGGCGGGGCCGCCGGCTGGGAACGTGCCGGAGGTGGCGTGGCCGAGGGTGTCAAACGCCCAGACGGCGGGCGCGACGAGCAGCACGGCGAGCGCGGCGCCCAGCGCCGCCAGGCGGACGATGCGCTCGCGGAAGAGAACCAGGGCGAGGATCGCCAGCGCTCCGACCACGATCAGCAGCGGCGCCAGCCAGCTCAGCTGACCTGGGTAGTCTGCGCGCACGACGAGCTCTGTGACCACACCGGCGAGCACGGCCAGCGGCGCCAGCACGCGGGCCTGCAGGCCGCGACCGAGGAGCTCGCTGGCGCCGGCGCCGACGAGCGCGGCCGTGAGCGGCGCGAGCAGCGAGACGTAATAGGGGTGGAAGATGCCGCCCGCGGCGCTGAACAGCACGGCGATCGTCGCGAACGTCCCGCCGATCACGAGCAGCCAGCCGCTGCGCGGGTCGCGACGACGCAGGCGCGTTGACGCGAGGATCGCGAGCGCGCCGACGAGCGCGAAGCCCAGCAGCCAGCCGGCCTGCCCGCCGAGCGCCGCGTTGAGCAGGCGCAGCGGACCCGCGCTCCCGCCGAACGTGCTCGAGCCGCCGCCGGCGAGGCCGCCGGGGCCACCCGTCTGGCCTTCGACGCGGCCAAGGCCGTTGTATTCGACGATCAGCGACAAGATGCTGTTGTCGCTCGTGCCCGATATCCACGGACGGTCGGCGGCGGGCGTCAGGGCGACGATCGCCGGCCAAGCGCCGCCGACGATCACCATCGCCGCGCCGCCGGCGAGGAGCTGGCGGAAGGCATGCAGCCGGCCGCGCCCGGCCGGGGAGACCCACAGCCAGGCCACCGCGATCGCCGGCACCACGACGAGCGCGACGCCCATCTTCGTCTCGAAGCCGAGCCCGATGGCGACGCCCGCGAGCACGAGCCAGCGGGTACCGGGGCGGCCGAGGGTCGCATCGAACGCGCGTGCCACGCACCACAGCGCCGCGACCGTGCAGAGCACGAGCAGCGCGTCGGGATTGTTGTGACGCGAGATCGCGACGGTGATCGGCGTGAGCGCGAGCGCGAGCCCCGCGACGGATCCGCCGAGGCGACCGAAGCGACGCCGCACGAGGTCGTAGACGAGCACCACGCTCGCCACACCCATCAGGGCCTGCGGCACGAGCATGCTCAGCGGGTGGTAGCCGAAGACCCTCACCGAGAGCGCCTGGACCCACAGCGCCAGCGGCGGCTTGTCGACGGTCATCACGCCGCTGGGATCGAGCGAGGCGAACAGGAAGTTGTGCCAACTCGTGCTCATCGAGCGGACGGCGGCGCTGTAGTAGTCATTCGCCCAGCCGTTGCGGCTGAGAGCCCAGAGGTTGAGGACGGCCGCGAGCGCGATCAGGCCGAGCAGCTCGGGACGGGGGGCGCGCGCCGAAAGCGCGCGCACGCGCTCACGCCACGCCCAGGTGACGCCCGCAGGTGCCGTGCCGGCGGGAGCCGACGATGCGGCGGCTGAGTGGGTCTCCCATGAGTAGCTCACGGGTGAGAGCATCGACTGGGCCCGTATGACGAGCGTGTGAGAGACCTGAAAGTTAGATAAGCGCCTCAGTCGATCAGGCGCCGCTCCAACTGCCAGATCGCCACGCGCCACATCGCCAGCGCGAACGCGATCAGCACGGCCGCGTGCCCGAGGTCCGCCGAGCCGAGGCCGCCGAGCGAGGCGTCGCGGACGAGCTGGACGCAGTGATACAGCGGGTTCACCTGCGCGACCTGGCGGAAGCCGACGGGCAGCGTGGAGATCGGGAAGAAGGTGCCGGCCACGAGGAACATCGGCGTCAGCACCGCGCTGGTGACGTAGTTGAAGTTGTCGATCGTCTTGGCCACCGCCGCGATGACGACGCCGAAGGCGGCAAAGCCGAAGCCCGTCACGAAGCCGATCAGGGGGACGAGCAGCATGCCCGGCTCGGGTTCGAGGCCGAACAGCATGCCGACGAGGAGCGGCGCCAACCCGTACACGCCCGCGCGCAGCGAGATCCAGAGGATCTCCGCGGTGATCAGCTCTTCGACGTCGACGGGCGCCGCGAGCATCGCGTCGTAGGTGCGCTGGAACTGCCAGCGGATGAACGTGTTGAACATGCCGGGAAAGGCAGAGGAGAACAGGACCGCCGTCGCGACGGTCCCCGTCGCGATGTACTCGATCGTCTTTACGTGATCGATGTGCTTGAGCAGCGTGCCGAATCCGAGACCGAACGCCAGCAGGTAGATCGTCGGCTGCACGACCGAGGAGAAGGTCGTCGCCTTCCAGTAGCGCTTGAAGATGACCACGTCGCGGCTCATCACGCCTGCCAGTGCCGCAGCTTCCAGGCGCCCGACACGTCGCGCCCGCGCGACGCGGGCGCCGGCCTGCGGGGTCACGCTCATTCGATCTCCTCCCCCGTCAGCGCGACGAACGCGTCCTCGAGGTTCGCCGGGCGGCGCACGCCGTCGGGCGCTTCGCCGTTGAGGGACTCAGCGCGCATGATCGCGAGCGCCGGACCGCTGCGGCGGCTCTTCCAGCCGTTGCGCGCAACGAGCTCGCTCGCCTCGGCCAGTCGCGCCGGCGGTCCGTAGACCTCGAGCACCTGCTCGCCCGCGTGCGCGTGGACGAGCTCGGTCGGCGTGCCCTGGGCGACGATCTTCCCCTGCGACATCACGGCTACGACATCGGCCAGCCGCTCGGCCTCCTCGATGTAGTGGGTCGACATCAGCACAGTCACGCCGCCTTCGCGCAGGCCGTCGATCAGCGACCACAGCTCCTGGCGCACCTGCGGATCGAGCCCCACGGTCGGCTCGTCGAGGAGCACGAGCCGCGGCTGGTGGATCAGCCCACGCCCGACCAGCAGCCGGCGGCGCATGCCGCCGGAGAGCTCGCGCACGATCGTGTCGGCCCGCGGCGCGAGGTTGGCCAGCTCGAGCGCCCGCTGAACCGCCGCCGCGCGCTCGCCTTTCGCCACCCGGTACAGGCGCGCGAAGACCGTCAGGATCTGGCGACAGGTCAGCTCGACGTCGAGGTTGTCGAGCTGCGGCACGACCCCCATCTCCATGCGCGCCTGCTTGGACTCGCGGGGTAGCTCGTAGCCGAGCACGGTGATCGCGCCCGCGTCCGCCAGCGCCTGTGCCGTCAGCATCCGCATCGTCGTCGACTTGCCCGCGCCGTTCGGTCCGAGCAGGCCGAAGCACACGCCCGCCGGGACCTCCAGCTCGAGGCCGTCGACCGCCGTGATCGCGCCGTAGCGCTTGACGACGCCGCGTATCGAGATCGCCGCGTCGCTCATCGCCTCACGCCCGCTGCCCCCTCGCCGGTCACGAGGGACACTCTAGGCGTCTGCGGCCCAACGCCAAGGCGCGCGCGCAGCGTCACCGCCATATGGGCGGATGTCGATTCCCGTACCCGTGATCTCATACGACGGTCCATACCGAAGAAGATCGTCGCCAGGCAGGCTGGAGCACGCTGTCCGCGATGCACCACCGAGGGAAGTGAGCGATGCCATCACGAGCTCCCCAGATCGTCGCCCTCGGAGGAGGTGGCTTCTCGATGGAGCGAGACGGCACGCTGCTCGACGATTACGTGCTCTCGCTCGTCGGCGCCGACAGACCGAGGGTGTGCTTCCTGCCAACAGCCTCCGGCGACGCAGACCACTACGTGGTGCGCTTCTACCGGCGCTTCGCATCGGGCTGCGACGCCAGCCACGTTTCGCTGTTCCGTCGTGACCAGGGCACCGGGGGCGTCGAGGACGACCTCGCCACCCACCTGCTCTCGCAGGATCTGATCTACGTCGGCGGCGGCAACGTGCTCAGCATGCTCGGCGCATGGCGCGCGCACGGGCTCGACGCGATCCTGCGCAAGGCGTGGCGTCGCGGCATCGTTCTCTGCGGCCCCTCCGCCGGGTCGCTGTGCTGGTTCGAGCAGGCGCTCAGCGCATTTCACGGAGCGCCCCGCCCGGTACGCGGGCTGGGACTGCTGCCTTACTCGAACTGCGTTCACTACGACGCCGAGCCGGCACGGCGCGCGGAGTACCACCGCGCTGTCGCCGAGGGCATGTGCGGGGGCTTTGCCGCCGACGACGGCGTCGCGCTGCACTTCCGCGGTACGCGCCTCGCGCACGCGGTCAGCTCGCGCGCCAACGGCTGCGCCTACGAGGTCCGCGCCAACGCCGGCAAGGTCACCGAGCGCAGCCTCGAGGTCAGCTACCTCGGGGTGCCGCCCACGGCGGAGCCCAAGCGGCGCGATCCGGTGCTCGCGTGCGCCGCCCGTACGCCCGCGCGCGCCGCGCACGAGCGGGTCGCGGTATGAGCCGACCGCCGGCCGTCAGGATCGAGGAGCGGCTGATACTCGCGATGGGCGGGGGCGGCTTCACGATGGAGCCCAACAACCCGCTGCTCGACGATTACGTCCTCTCGCTGACGCGACGAACGGAGCCGCGCATCCTCTTCCTGCCGACCGCCTCCGGGGACACGACGGCCCAGATCAATGCCTTCAAGGCGCGCTTCGCGCACCGCACGTGCATCGCCGAGCACGTCTCGCTGTTCCGCATGCGCGAGGCCACGCGATCGCTCGAGGAGATCGTGTTCGCGCAGGACATCGTCTACGTCGGTGGGGGCTCGATGCGCAACCTGCTCGCGATCTGGCAGGCCCACGGGCTCGACACGCTGCTGCTCGACGCTTGGAAGTCGGGCATCGTGCTCGCCGGGCTGAGCGCCGGCGCGATGTGCTGGTTCCAGGCCGGCGTGACCCGCTCGAGCGGTCCCCCTGAGCCGCTCGCCGGGCTCGGCCTGCTCGAGGGCTCGCTCACCGTCCACGCCGACGGCGAGCCCGAGCGACTGCCGGTGTGGCTCGCGGGCGTGCGTAGCGGCGAGCTTCCCGGCGGCTGGGCGCTCGATGACGGCGTCGGGCTCCTGTTCCGCGGCAAACGCCTGGACCGTGCCGTCAGCTCGCGCCCCGGCGCGGGCGCCCAACGCGTCGACGCGATCGCCGGCGAGCTCGTGCGCACGCGCCTGGAGCCGGAGCTCCTGCTCGGGGATGGCCCAGCCAAAGCGCTCGGCGGCCTCGACGAGGCCGTCGAGGAGCTTCGCCGCGTCCACCGGCTGCGCCGCGGGATCGGCCGCGGCGGCAGCTGAGCGCCAGTGAGCGAGTACGAGCTTTACGAGACGGTTACGCCAGCTTGATCGCCGCCCGCGAAAGTTCATCGTGTCCCCTTTCCCGAGCCAGGAGGCCGTCGTGCCCCAGGACGAGCAGTTGACGATCAGACAGACCCCCACCGGCTACTGGAGTGTCCAGCGCGGTGCCGTCCATCTCGTCGGCGCCCCCACCCGCAGAGGCGCGGAAGCCGAGTGCGAGCTGTTCAGAAGGCTTGGCGCCAGCGTGGGCAGCTGGCGGCGAGCGCGCGGCACCCGCGAGAAGCTCAGGCGCGCTTGAGGCTGCGAGCCAGCTGCGCGTGGATTTGCGCGGCGCGCTCGGAACCAAGTGCTCCGCCGCTGTTGAGGCGCTTGGCCAGGCGACGGGAGTAGTAGAGGGGGAACCCGTTGACCCGGAGCGTTCGCAGGAGCGGCAGGCCAACGTCGGCGAGGCGCCCCTCGGGAGCCACGAAGCAGAAGCAACCATCGACCGGGACCTCCGGCTCGACATCTGCGAGCGCGCCCCGTACGGCCGCGACCTGCTTGACCAAGCCCGCGACGAGCTTTGTCCGGTCTCGTCCCGCGATCAGGAGCTTCGGCTGCCCGAACAGTGGCTCGTGGACCTCGATCTTGCCCCGGTAGCACTTGGCGTCGATGACGTAGACGCCCGACTGGGCCACCGCGATGTGATCGATGTTCGCCCGACTCCCGGGCATCCGTCGATCGTGCAGCAGCAGCACCCCGGGACAGCGATGCCGCAGCGAGTCCGCCAGCAGCTCCTCGCCGCGCGCGCCTGTGGCCCAGCGGCTCTCCCGAGTCGCCAGCCGCCTGTACTCGGCCGAAGGTCCGAGGAACACGCTCGCGAGTCGCGAACGGGCGGCTCGCGCGTCCTCGCTCATCTGACGCACGCGCTCAGCCTCGCGTCGTGCGCTGTCGCCGGCCACGCCCACGTCCGCGTTCTCGAGCTGGCCCATGGCCCGATCTATCGGCCGTGCCGTTGCCATCCTTCAGCCCTGTCCATCGGATTCGACTTTTGGGCCGGCCCCCTTCTTCATCTCCCGCGAGGACTGAAGCGGGCGTTCAGACGGGCGGAGCTGTGGCTCGCTCGAGGCGATAGGTTGCTTGGCGAGCGAGCTGAGCGTTGTCCTTCGGCCTCTGACCTGTGGGGGATGTGATGAGCAATCGTATTGTCGTGCTCGGTGCTGGGTTCGGCGGCTTGGAGCTCTGCACCGTGCTGTCAAAGACGCTTGGCGACACGATCGATGTGACGTTGATCGACCAGGCCGACGCCTTTGTGTTCGGCTTCTCGAAGCTCGATGTGATGTTTGGCCGTACGACCCCGCAAGCAGTCCGCATGGCATACAGCGACTTTGCGAAGCCGGGGGTCCGCATGCTGCGGGAGACGGTCACTGCGATTGAGCCAGAAGCGCGGCGCGTAACGACGGATGCGGGTGTCCACGAGGCCGACGTGCTCGTCGTCGCGCTGGGCGCCGGCTACGACATGGACGCGACCCCCGGGCTGGCTCAGCTAGGAAGCGAGTTCTACTCCGTCGCCGGAGCTGAGCGGCTGGCGGAGACCATCCGGACGTTCTCGCAGGGACACGTGGTCATCGGGGTATGCGGCGCTCCTTTCAAGTGCCCGCCAGCTCCGAGCGAGTGCGCGCTGCTCCTACACGACGAGCTGATCGCGCGCGGGGTCCGCGACGCCTGCGAGATCTCCTTCGTGATGCCGTTGAGCACGCCCGTCCCGCCATCACCGGAGACCTCGGAGGCCCTCGCAAAAGAGTTCGCCGAGCGCGGCATCGAGTTCATCGGCGCTCGGCGCATCACAGAGCTCGATCCGCTGCGCAACATCGCAAAACTCGATGACGGCAGCGAGCTGCCGTTCGATCTGTTCCTGGGGGTGCCGAAGCATCGAGCCCCCGACGTCGTGATCGCGAGCGGCATGACCGAGGACGGCTACATACCGGTCGATCCGGCTACGCTGAAGACGCGCTTTCCAGGGGTCTACGCCATAGGTGACGTGGCAACCGCGGGCGTACCCAAGGCTGGCGTGTTCGCCGAGGGCGCGGCGCGCGTGGTTGCGCAGACGATTATCGCCGAGCTCTACGGTGGCGAGCGACCGGAACGCCACCTGGGGCGTGGCACGTGCTACATCGAGTTCGGTGAAGGTCGCATCGGCAGCGTGGATATCGACTTCCTCTCCGGCCCCGAGAAAACCGGCACGTTCAACGCGCCCTCAGCAGAGCAGATGGCGCTCAAGGAGCGCTTCGGCTCTAGCCGCCGGGCACGCTGGTTCGGCAATTCTGCGCGCTATTGAGAGCCCAACTATGCCTGCAATCGGCACAATTGGGCTCTCGAACGGAGGGGGGGAGATTCGAACTCCCGGTACGCCAATAAGACGCACAACGGTTTTCGAGACCGCCGCATTCAACCGCTCTGCCACCCCTCCGGGCGACCCCGCAAGGCTAGATGATCAACGGCCGCGTCGCGAGGTGAGCGAGGGCAGACTGCCGGCGATCGGAAGGCGGCGGTTCCATCGCTGCCTGAACCGCCGCCGCCACTCCTCGTGGCGCGGTCCGATGCCGAGGCCGTCGGCGAACATCAGGCCGAAGATCAAGACGGCCATGCCGAAGATCAGCAGCGCGGCGAGCAGCGAATCCCGTGCCGCCGGCCCGAGGTGCACACCGAGGAGGCTCGTGCCGGAGGCCTGTTCGAGTGGACGAGGATCCGCCGAGCCCTGGGCGTAACCCACGGGGAAGGCACCAAGGCCGCCGGTGAAACCGGCGCCGAGAGAGGAACCCGCGAGCGCGCGCGCGGCGGTGCCGGCTGAGAGGCCCGGCGCGGAGCCGCCGGCGCCCGAGACCGACGTGAGCGACGCTGCGTGGGCCCGATGGCCCGCGGCCAGCGTCGGCGAGGGCACCGGTCCCACCGATCCGCCGCGCCTCGCCGCGGATGTCGTTGCGCTGCTCGACCGCACGCCGGACGACGCTGAGACGGCGGGCGCGTTGGTGCTCGGCGGCGTGCCCGCGGACGGACTGCTCGTCGGTGGCGACGCTGCGAGCGGCCGCGGGGGCCCCGGCGCCTGGATCGGGACGGGCGCGGGGGCGGGGAGCTTGGGCGATTCGCGGGTGACTTTCGGAGCGGGCACAGGCGCCGGACTCTTGGGCGATTCGACCGTGAGCTTCGGAGTCGGAGCTGTCGGAGTGGGCGGCGGCGAGGGTGCGAGCGGTGTGGTCGATACCGGCGGCGTAGGCGCCGGAGACTTGATCGGGACCGATGGCACCGTCGGGACCGATGGCACCGTCGGGACCGGCGCCAGCGCCGGCGTTATCCCGGGCAGCGCGATTGCGGGTGCCGGGGACCCGCCCAGCGCGAGCGCCCGAGCCTCGTAGGGCCCCGCGAGCAGGACCGCAGCCACAGCGCAGCAGACGCCCGAGCCGCGCAGAGCGCTCCTGGCTCCGACGATCCGCCTGCTTTGAAACATTGCCGCCTTCCCGAACATTCGTCCAATCGCGTTAGTGCAAGTGGGTTACCCAGATCCACGAGTTCGAATCCAAGCTCCCGCGGGATCGCTGCAGCTCAGCGGCGCGAGGCGAAGAAGGCGCTCAGCAGCGCGGCGCACTCCTGCGCGCGCAGACCGCCTGCGAGCACCGGGCGGTGATTCAGACGTGGCTCGCCGAGCACGTCGAGCACGCTCCCGCACGCGCCGGCCTTCGGGTCGCGCGCCCCGAACACCACACGCGATACGCGCGCGAGGACGATCGCCCCGGCGCACATCGCGCAGGGCTCGAGGGTGACGTAGAGGACGCTGTCGAGCACCCGCCAGCTGCCGAGCGCTCGCGCAGCCTCGCGCAGGACGAGCATCTCCGCGTGCGCCGTCGGATCCTGGCGCAGCTCGCGCTCGTTGTGCGCTGCCGCGAGCACCTCGCCGTCGTGAACGATGAGCGCGCCGATCGGCACGTCGTCGTGTTCCAACGCACGCTCGGCCTCGCGCAGCGCGACGCGCATGAAGTGCTCATCAGCTGGGAAGAAGGGCTCGCTCATGGTGTCCCGCCCGCGGCGTCTGCGACAGTGCCTGGCCGCCCGCGCACCGGCACATCATCATTACCAACAGACTCATGCATACTCCCGCCGCCCGACCATCCCCACCAGCGAAGATGACGCGCCGAGGCGGGAGGCTGACGGGCTCGCTCGCCGCCTGCGCACTCGCGCTCGCGGCCGTCACGGGGTCGGCAGCGGCGGCCGAGCCGGGGGCCTATGCAGCGAACCGCGTCGTCGTCCATCTCGCCGCGCTCAGGAGCGCCGGCTCCGCGCACGCCGCTCGCACGACGGGCGCGCCCGTCTCCGCGGCAGGCACGACGCGGGTGCTGCGCCTGGGGCGCGGCGAAAGCGTGACCGCGGCACTGCGCCGCCTGCGCCGGCGGCTTGGGGTGCAGTGGGCGGTGCCGGACTACATCGCGCACGCCTCCGGCGAACAGATCCCCGACGACCGCGGCACCGGCTCGGCTGCCGGTGACTGGCGCCAGCTGCAGTGGAACTTCTCGGGACCCTTCAGCGTCAACGCCCCCGAAGCCTGGGCCAACGTCGCCGCCGACGGTGCAGCCGGCGGCGCGGGCGTTCGCGTCGCGGTCCTCGATACGGGCGTCGCCTACGCGAATCGAGGGCCCTTTCGCCGCTCCCCCGACTTCAGCAGCCACGAGTTCGTCGCCGGCTACGACTTCGTGCGCCACAGCCCCTACCCCAACGACCGCAACGGCCATGGCACGTTCGTCGCGGCGACGATCGCGGAGGAGACGAACAACGGCTACGGGCTCACGGGGCTCGCTTTCGGGGCACGCATCATGCCGGTGCGGGTGCTCGACACACAGGGGGAAGGCGAAGCCTCGACGATCGCCGAAGGGGTCCTGTTCGCGGCCCGGCATGGCGCTCAGGTGATCAACCTCAGCCTCGAGTTCTCCCCCGGGGTGACGGCCTCCGACATCCCCGAGCTGGTCTCGGCGATCCGCTACGCCCGACGCCGCGGCGTCCTCGTCGTGGCGGCAGCCGGCAACGAGGGCCATACCGCGATCGCATACCCCGCGCGCGTGCCGGACGTGATCGCGGTCGGAGCGACGACCGAGCACGGATGCCTCGCCGCCTATTCCAACGACGGCTCCGGCCTGACTCTCGTCGCGCCCGGTGGCGGGGCCGATGCGGATCTGCCCGGCGATCCCAACTGCCGTCCCGAACTGCCCTCGGGTCGCGACGTCTACCAGGTGACGTTCACCGGCAGCTCGCCGAAACGCTTCGGCATGCCGTCCGGCTATGAAGGGACCTCGATGGCCACTCCCCATGTCGCCGCGACAGCCGCACTGATCATCGCCAGCGGTGTGCTCGGCCGCCATCCGACGCCCGCGCAGCTCACGGCCCGCCTGCGCGCAACGGCGCGCAAACTCGGCGGCAACGGCGACGAACGGCTTTATGGCGCCGGGCTCGTCAATGCCGCGGCGGCCACCGCACCCGGCGGCCCGGGCGCCGTCGGCGGATAGCCTCGGGCGCGTGTCAGGGGCGGGCGGGCAGGCCGAAACCCCACCCGGCGCCTGCGAGCTGGCGGTGGTCGGGGGCGGGATCCTCGGTCTCGCCGTCGCGCGCGAGATGCTCGCCCGGCATCCGCGCACGAGGCTGTGTGTGCTCGAGCGCGAGCCGCAGGTCGGGGTCCACCAGACGGGGCACAACTCGGGCGTGATCCACGCCGGCATCTACTACGCGCCCGGCTCGCTGAAGGCGCGCCTGTGCGTGCGGGGCGCGCGCGAGCTGTACGAGTACTGCGACGCGCGCGGCGTCGCCAGCGAACGCTGCGGCAAGTTGATCCTCGCGCGCAACCGCTCCGAGCTGGCTGCGCTCGAGGAGCTCGAACGCCGCGGCAGGGCCAACGGGGTCAAGGGGCTGCGCCGCATCGCCGCGGCGCGGATCGAACAGCTCGAGCCCCATGCCCGCGGCATCGCGGCCGTGCACTCGCCGGAAACAGGGATCGTGGACTTCGCCGCCGTGGCGCGCTCATACGCGCAGGACGCGCGCGCGCACGGCGCGACGATCGCCACCTCCTGCGAGGTCACTGCCGTGGCCGCCGGCAGGCGCTCGCTGCGCCTAGAGCACTCGCTGGGCGCGACCGAGGCCCGCCACGCCGTCTTCTGCGCCGGTGCCTGGGCCGATCGCCTGGGGGTGGCGGCGGGCGCGAGCGCGGACCCGCGCATCGTGCCGTTCCGCGGCGCCTACCTGCGCCTGGTGCCCGAGCGCCGCCACCTCGTGCGCTCGCTGATCTACCCGGTGCCCGATCCCTCGCTGCCGTTCCTCGGCGTCCACCTCAGCAGGCGTATCGACGGCGAGGTTCTGATCGGACCGACGGCCCTGATCGCCGGCGCCCGCGACGCCTACAGCCTGGGAACGGTGCGGCGCGAGGACCTGCTCGACACGCTGCGCTGGCCGGGCACCTGGCGGATGCTCGCGCGCTGGTGGCGGACTGGCGTGAGTGAGCTGAGTCACGCGACACTGCGCGCGACGCTCGTGCGCGCAGCAGCGCGCTACGTGCCCGACCTGCGCCTCGCCGACGTGCGGCCGGCGTTCGCCGGCGTTCGCGCCCAGGCCGTCGGCCGCGACGGCGCCCTGCACGAGGACTTCGTCTTCTCGCACACCGAGCGGGCGCTGCACGTGCGCAACGCGCCGTCGCCCGCGGCGAGCTCATCGCTGGCGATCGCCCGTTATGTCGCAGATGAGGCCGAGCGGGCCTTCGCGCTCGGATCTAGGTCGTGCGAATGATCAGCACCGAGCAGGGTGCGTGGTGGGAAACCTTGTTGGGAACCGAGCCGAGCAGGAAGCGCTTGGCCCCGGTCATTCCCTTGTTGCCGACGATGATCAGGTCCGCCTCGCGCTCCTCGGCGACGTCGAGAATCGCGTCGGCGGGGTCTCCCTGACGCGGATAGACCTCGACCGGGACGCCGGCCTCGCGCGCGACCGCGGCGGCCGCCTCGAGCGTCGCATCGACGTCCTCGCGCGGGCTTATCGCCCACTGCAGGTCCTCCGGCGCCTGACGGCGCTCCTGGTTCAGACGCTGCGAGGGCACCGGTTCATACGCGCTGACGAGCTCCAGCTTGGCGCCGACCGCACGGGCCAGGTCCGTCGCCTGGCGGACCGCCTGGGTCGCCGTCTCGGACCCGTCCGTGCCCACGACGATCGATTTGAACATGCTTCCTCCCGGAGTCGGATTGAGCCCTCAGCGCCGCCGCGATCATATCCCGCGGGCCACGCCGCGAGGTCTCACGCGAGCTTCGTGATCGCGATGATCATGCCGATCACGACGAACACGACGATCGCGACCTGCAGCCAGATCCAGGTGGGCGACATCGAGCGCCAGCCTACTGCGACGGCGCCGCGCCGATCGGGCCGGGTTCGACGGGCGCAAACGGGCGCCGACTATCGTGTGCGCATGTTTCGGCGCGTCCCCAAGCATCTCCTGGCATCCATGCTCGCGCTCGGCGCGGTCGGCGGACTCGGCTCGGTGGCCGCCGCTGGGCCCACGCCGAGCGCGCTTCGCGCGGCCGCCGCGGCGCCCGTCGGGGGGATCAACATCGGCGGTCTCGGCTTCGGCTCACGCACCGCAGAAGCGGATCAGGCGATCGAAGGCGCTCGCCGGCTGCACGCCAAGGTCGTGCGCATGGAGCTGCCGTGGGCCGCGCTGGAGCCGCGCGCGGCCAACCAGATCGATCCGCAGGCGCTCGCATATGTGGATCGGCTCGTGGCCGACGCGGCGGCGGCGGGGATCAAGGTCATCGCCACGGTGCGCGCCAGCCCGTGCTGGGCCTCCTCGGCGCCGCGAAAGGTGCTGTCACGCTGCTCGCCGACGACGCTCACGACCGCCAACGCGTGGCCGCCCAGGAAGCCGGCCGACTACGCCGCCGTCGTCGCCTATCTCGCTCGTCGCTACGGCACCAAGCTCGCGGCGATCGAGGTCTGGAACGAGCCCGACCAGAGCAACGAACTGTATTTCGCCGGCCCCAACAAGCCGCAGCGCTACGCCGCCGTGCTGCGCGCCGCGTATCCCGCGATCAAGCAGGCGAACCCCAACGTGCCGGTGCTGGCCGGATCGCTCGTCGGCTCGAACGGCAGCTTCCTGCGCGCGCTGTACGCGGCCGGCATCAAGGGCTTCTACGACGGCTTGGCCGTGCACTACTACAACCTCACGCTCGGGTCCGTCCGCTCGATCCGCCAGGTGCAGCTCGCCAACGGCGACGAAAAGCCGCTGTGGCTCGACGAGTTCGGCTGGACGAGCTGCTGGCCCCGGGAACGGGTTCAGCAGGAACAGCCGTGCGTCACCGAAAAGCTCCAGGGCCAGAACATCGCGAACATCTTCCGCTCGCTCGCCCACACGAGCTACATCGCCGCCGAGGTCATCTACCAGTTGCGTGACGAGCGCACGGAAGACTTCGGCGTGCTGAGAACCAATGCGACGCACAAGCCGGCCTTCTCCTCGCTTGCGAGCGTGCTCGCCGCGCCGTTCGGATCGGTGAGCCCGGTGACGCTGCAGTTGCGCAGCCGGCGCGGACAGGTGCTCGCGGCGGGCACGTCACCCGTCGGCGACTTCATGCAGCTCGAAGCGTTCCAGGGCAGCGTGCTGCGCTACCGGGCGCTGTTCACGCTCGATCGCTTCAACCACTACTCGCTCGCGCTGCCGCGGGTGCTCGGAAGTCATGGGCTGACGGTGCGGGTGTTCCAGTACTGGGCCGGCGTGGGCCGGGCAGCGCAGAAGCGCATCTGACGGACGCGCCGACCTATACTCAGCCGCCGTGCCGGCAACGCCTTCCCCCCCGCTGCGGGCGCCGCACGAGGCAGGCTGGAGATGAGGCCGCTGGCGATGGTGGGCGCTTCTGGCGCCCTCGGGTTCGGCCTAGCGATCCGCTTCGCGCGGGCCGGGCTCCCGGTCGCGATCGGCTCCCGCGATGCCGGGCGTGTGGCGCAGACCGTCGCAAGAGCACGCGCGATGATCCCCGAGGGCAGCTTTCTCGGCTTCGACAACGCAACCGTCGTGCGGGGCGCCGACATCGTGGTTCTCAGCGTTCCCTTCGCCGGCCAGGCGCAGCTGCTGCGCGACGTCGGGCCGGCCCTGCGAGCAGGCCAGCTGCTGATCGACACGACCGTGCCGCTCGCCAGCGCCGTCGCCGGCGAGCCGAGCCGGCTGCTCGGCGTGTGGCAGGGCTCAGCCGCCGAGCAGGCCGTGGAGCTCGTTCCCGCCGGCGTGCGCGTGGTCTCCGCCCTGCACACCGTCAGCGCGGCCTCGCTGACCGACCTGGAGCACCCGCTCGAACAGGACGTGCTGCTGTGCGGCGACTCACACGCGGACAAGCACGAGGCGGCGGCCCTGATCGAGCGGATCGACGGCCTGCGCTGCGTCGACTGCGGGGGCCTGGAGATGGCACGGGTGACGGAGTCGCTCACCGCCCTGATGATCGCCGTCAAGCTCCGCTACACCAACCACGCCGGCATCCGCCTGACGGGACTCCCCGATCGGCTCTGGGCCTAGCCGCCTCGCCCGGCGCCCGCGAGCGGACGGCGGACGGCGGACGGCGGACGGCGGACGGCGGACGCTAGTGGACGTAGCCGACGCCCTGGCGTGAAGTCGTGGCGACGGGCCGGCCGTTCTTCCAGTCGATCTCGAGCATCTTGCGCGTCTGGCGCAGGGCCGGGAGGTAAGCGACGATGTGAAGGCTTCGGGTGTCGATCACGTCGCCCGAGTCCCCGACGTAGAGGAAGCGTCCGCTGCGGCTGTGCTGGAGCCATCCGTCGCGCGGACAGTCATATGCGCACGGGCTCTCTTCGCCGCTGATCGGCGCGGTCAGGCGCACGTTGGCGAGCAGTCGCGGAGGGCTCGCGGGCAGCCCGGCGACGTCGAAGATGTGCACGGTGCTGTTGGGAGCGTCGATGACCGCCACGGTGCGCTCGTCCGGCGACAGGGAGATTCCGTGACTGGGAGCGCTCGGCGAGAAGCTGCCCGGGCTCCAGCTGTAGCCGGGGAAGGTCTCGGTGTAGAGCACACGGCCAGATTCGATGCTCGAGACCTGGAATCCCAAAAAGCCGGTGGCCGTCGTGAAGGCGAGCGTTTCGCGTCCGTTGATCGTGAACGGACGCACTCCCTCGCGAAGCGGGCCGATGCGTTTGACGACCTGGTTGGTCGTCGTATCGGCGACATCGAGGTAGTTCGCGTTGCGCCCGCCGAGATAGACGCGACGTCCGTTCGCTCCGATCACCGTGTTGTGGGCGCCGGCGCCGGCGTGGATCGTCGCGAGCACGTGTCCGTCGTTGGCGGCGAGAACCTCCCAGTCGCCGCTGCCGTCGAGCTCGCCCGTCGGCATGTAGATCCTCTGCCCGTCGGGGCTGACGGCCATGCTGTCGATCCCGGTGCCGTAGTGACGCTGCCACAGCACGCGCCCGGAGAGCAGGTCGTAGGAGAGCAGCGAGCCGGTGCCGTTGGAGCCGCCATCGCCCCCGTAGCTGATGTAGAGCGTATGCGTGATGGGGCTCGCCACCACCCCCCGGATCCCGCGCGCCATCGGCAGCGCGACGCGGCGCACGAGGCGCTGGTGGTGGTCGATGTCGTAGACGTACATCGAGCCATCGGGGAACACGTACTCGTAGTGGTGAACGCCGGCAGCGGCGGTCGTTGCGAGCGCCGTGTGCGGAGCCGCTCGAGGCGCGACGGGTCCTTGCGCATGCACCCCGGAGGAGCATCCGAGCAGGGCGCTCGCGCCCACCAGCACGGCGACGGCGAGCGCGCGCCAGTACCCCGTGCGAGCGCTGCGGGGCTGAGCCCCGGACACGGCGAGGGCGCGGGGGCTCACTTCTCGGCGCGCACGACGTAGTGCCAGCCCGTCCAGCGCAGGCCCCACACGCCGCGGTCCGCGAGCGCCTGCAGGCGCCGGTCGATCGCGATCCCGACCGGGCCCTGCAAGATCGCACGCCCCATGAACGAGAACGGCCCGAATCCGACCGTGTGGCGAACGAGCGGGCGCAGCCCTGCTTGGGCGAGCATCCGATCGATCGCGCGCGGAGAGTCCAGGCGGGAGATCGCGTGGCCCTCGCGCCGGCGTAGCGAGCGGTAGAGCCGTTTGAGCGGGGCGATCGCCAGCACCCGTCGCGGATCCGTGAACGAAGTCAGCCGAGCGCGGTTGTCGGCGGTCAGCACGAGCTGACCACCTGGCCGTAGCACGCGCGCCATCTCCGCCAGGGCGGCGCCGGGCGAATGCAGCCACGGAAGCACCCCCACGGCCACGACGAGGTCGAAGCTGTCCGCTTGATAGGGAAGCGCGTGGACATCTGCCTGACGCACGCTCACGCGATCCTCGATCCCGGCCCCCCCGACGCGCTCGGCGGTCGCGTCGACCATCGCCTGGCTGGCGTCGACGGCGTCGACGTTCCCGACCCGCCGGGCGAGCTCGATCGTGAGGTGCCCGGCGCCGCAGCCGATCTCCAGCGCAGCTGCGCTCGCCGGTAGCGCGCTCTGATCGACGCTGGCGAAAACGCACGCCTGGCGACGCTGGTAGATCAGATCCTGGAGGTCCTCGCCGCGATAGATGCCATCCCAGTAGGAGGCCGTCGAGTCGAAATACGCGTTGACGTGTCCCTGGGCCTCATCGCGGTGCTCGGGATGGCCGTTGGCCACGTGAATGTTCTCCTGACCGTCGGACATGCCTATGATTGGCCGCGTGAGCGTGGGAAGCACAATAGGTGAGGCGGGGCCCCGCATTCTGCCGATCGCCGCGCCGCCGAACGCGGTGAGTTTACCGCAGGGCCACTGGCCGACGGTGCACGCTGCTCGCGGTTTCCGCGATGGGTGACGAAGCGCCGATCTCGCCCCGACCCGACACGAGCACGCCGCTGCTGATCTTCGGGCTGAGCCGCAGCACCTTCCACCACGGCGCGCTCGGAATCGCGCGCAGCGCCGGGCGACTGGGTATCACCGTGTATCGCGTCGGGCCCGAGCGCTGGTCGCCGGGATCCTTCTCGCGCTACAACCGCGGCTGGACACGCGTCCCGGCCGATGCAAGCGCCGAGCAGGTGCTCGAGATCCTGCGCGAGCGCGCCCGCGCGATCGGGCGCGCGATCATCGTGCCGATCGACGATGTCGCCAGCGTCTTCCTCGAAGAGCACGCCGACGAGCTCGAGCAGCACTTCCTGTTCCCGCGCCAGCCGCCGGGACTCGCGCAGACGCTGTCGAGCAAGCACGACATGTACGAGCTGTGCCGCGAGCAGGACATCCCCACCCCCTGGTCGGCCTTTCCTGAGTCCGAGGCCGAGCTGCTCGAGCTGAGCGAGCAGTCCGGATACCCGGCCGTGCTGAAGTGCATCAACGTCGGCGATGCCCCGCCGTCGGCGCCGCGCGTGGTGATCGCCGGCGATCGCGCCGAGCTGACGGCGGCCTACAGGGCGATGGAGAGCTCGACAGCGCACAACGTGATGCTCCAGGAATACGTTCCGGGCACGCCTGAATCGGTGTGGATGTTCAACGGCTACTTCAACCGCCGATCCGACTGCAGATTCGGTCTCACAGGCAAGAAGGTGCGCCAGGCGCCTCCCTACACGGGCGTCACCACGCTCGGTGTGTGCGAGGCGAATCCGACCGTCGAGGAGCTCACGCTGCGCCTGATGAAGGCGGTGTCCTACCGGGGCATCCTCGACATCGGGTACCGCTACGACCACCGCGACGGTGAGTACAAGCTGCTCGATGTCAACCCCCGCATCGGAGGCACTTTCCGCCTGTTCGTCGGCAGCGGCGGAATCGACGTGCTGCGCGCGCTGTATCTCGATCTGACCGGCGCGGAGGTGCCCGCGAGCGCGCCGCAGGCAGGCCGTCGCTGGCTCGTGGATCCGCTCGATCTCGCGTCCTCGATCACCTACTACCGTCGCGGAGATCTCACCCTGCGCTCGTGGCTGCACTCGTTCCGCGGCGTTCGCGAGGCGGCCTGGTTCGCGCTCGACGACCCGCTGCCGTTCATCGCTCTGTGGCTGCTGCTCCTGGTGGACTGGCTCCCCCGGCAGATCTCGCCGCGGCGCGCGGAGCCAACGATCGACAACGCCCCCGAGCCGGCCGCCTCGCCGCGCTGAGCTCAGCTGGGCTCGGCGCGCACCGCGCCCTGCTCGATCGTGAAGACGGTCGCGAGATCATCGATGTGCCCCAACACGAAGTGGAGATCCTCCGCCTGTCCGGTGTCCTCGAGATAGCGCGAGCTGGGTCCGCCCACGAACGCATCGTCGGCGGCATCCGCCCAGTCCGCGAGCACCGTCTCGGTCACGGCGCCCTGCGCGCTGTAGCCGTGGCGCACCAGCGCGTCGGCGATCCGCGCGGCGCAGAGCTGGTCCTCCGCGCGGAATTCACCGCGGCTGTCGGCGCCGAGGATCACGACATCGCGCTCCTGCGCGGCGAGGTGGTCCGCTTGCGCGCTCACATTGCGCAGGCATGCCAGGTAGGTGGTGCCCCGCAACGCCGCCTCGCTGACCAGGCGAGTCCCCGATGTGGACAGCAGGATGATCGGGCGATCGCTCGGTGGCACGGCCAGCATCTGGGTCGGGCTGTTCTGAAGGTCGAATCCGTAGGGCTGGACGCCTCCGAGCTCACCCGCCAGCAGGGGACGGTCGAGGTCGGCGGCGAGGCGGACGGCGGCCTCGATCGAACCCGCGGGATAGACGGTGTGGCCAGCCGCCGCTGCCGTCGTCGCCGTGGTCGTCGCCCGGATCACATCGATCGCGACGATCGCCGTCTGCGCCGACACCGGCGCGAGGTGTTCGTGGAAGCAGTCGATGGAAACGCGCGGCGCCACGAGTGCTCAGGCCGATTCGTCGACTGGCGACGGCGGGGACTCGTCGATCGGCGGCTGCGGGCGAAGATTGCTGTGCCGGAACGCGTCGGAGTGCAGTCCGCGGCGGTAGATCTCCACGCGTAGAACCTCCTCGAGCCTGACGTTGCCGAGCTGCACCGAGGGGCCGAAGTGGTTGATGAGCGCGAACTGGCTCGCCTTGTTCGGCGCCTCGAACAGCACGGTCGCGAGCCCGAAGGCATCGGCGAAGCGCTCGGCCTGGGCGGCGTCGAACTCGCCCGGGGCCGAGAACAGCCCGACGTCCTGGGCGCTCTCGCGAGCCTCGATCACGAGCCGCACGGCGCCGGCGTCGAGCCAGCGTCGCCCCACCTCGATCAGCTCGTCGGTCTCTCCGTCGGAGAAGCGCCCGCTGTGCTTCTCGCCCAGCTCGAACTCGACGTCGAGGCCTCGCGCGCTGGCCTGCTCGACGATCTCCTCCGGCGCGATCGGCAGCTCGGTGAACCCTTCCCCGCACTCGATCCGGGACAGCCCAACGTCGGCACACAGATCCAGGTAGGCGGGGAGCGCTCGCTGTGCGACCGCCGTCTCGAACGGACCGCCGCCTGCGACCGTCGGCACTCCGAGCCGGTTGGCCGTGGCGATCTTGCGGCGCGTTGCGGCCTCGTCGGCCACCATCCAGCAAGCCATCGAGATCTTCAGCGTGGCGATCAGATGAGCGCTCTGCTCGAGGTGCGACTCGACTGTGACGGGGTCATAGCCGGGATCGAAGGGACATGTGGCGCGCGGCGAGGGGCGCACGCCGATCTGCTCGAGGTAGCGCTCGGACATCGAGCGATGCTGCTCACCCTCCATGGCGCCGGCCTCTCATCGCGGAGATTGTAGAGGGGGCTCCAGGCAGCTGGACGGGTGGACCCCGCGAGGGCCCTCCCACGGCGGCGAATCTCCTCGATCGCTCCCTTGCCAGCGGCTCCCACGCGCTTTACACTTTTGCCCCACCACGGAGCTGCGCGAGGCATGGACGCGGCGCGACAGCGGCACGCAGAGAGGATCGCCACATGGGCGGGCATGGACGCAGATCATGGCGAGGAGCGCACAGACGCCTTGGCGTACTGGCACTGCTGCTCGGCGCCACGGTGCTCGCGTTCCAGCTCGCTGCCGGGCACGGAGGCCGCGTGAGCGCGGGCGTGGCCGCGAGCGCATCCGCCGGCACGGGCACGCTCGCCGGAGCGGGCACGCTCACCGCGGCGTCCGCCGGTTCGCCCTCGACCCGGCCACTGCCGCAGGCAGGCGCGAGCGCCGCCTCGGGAGGGGAAGCCGCCAGGTTCAACGCCGGCATCGTTCTCCTGGGCTTTCGCCCGGGGGTCTCGGCGGCCTCGCGCAGGGCGATCGAGCGGGCCGTGGGCGCGTCCGCAGAGAAACGCCTCGGGCCGGCCCTGCGGCCGGTCTCGACCCACTCCAGCGTCCCGGCACTGCCGACGCCACTCGAGCTTCGGGTGCCGGGCGGAGGCGTCCTCGCCGCCGTCGAACGGCTGCGCCGCTTCCACCAGGTGGCCTATGCGGAGCCCGACTACGTGATGCACGCCAGCGCCGCGCCCAACGATCCGTCCTTCGGCGTGCAGTGGGGCGACAGCAACACCGGACAGGCGATCCCCACGCAGGAAGGGAACGAGGTGCTCGGCGCGCCGGCGAACGGCACCGCGGGCGCCGACGACAGCGCGCTGAAGGCGTGGGGGACGACGACGGGCAGCACGTCGATCGTGATCGGGGAGACCGACACGGGCGTCGACTACGCGCATCCCGACCTGGCCGCCAACGTGTGGTCGAACCCGGGCGGCATCGGTGGTTGCGCGAGCGGCACGCATGGCTACAGCGTGGTCAGCCACACCTGCAACCCGATGGACGACGACACCGTCTACGGCGGCCACGGGACCCACGTGGCGGGCATCATGGGAGCCGTCGGCAACAACGGCGTCGGCGTGTCGGGGATGAACTGGCGCACGACGATCCTGCCCGTCAAGTGGCTGAACGCCTCGGCCTGGGGCGAAACGAGCGGTCTGATCGAAGCGCTCCAGTGGCTGATCGCAGCCAAGCAGGCCGGCGTCAACGTCCGTGTCGTCAACGACTCCGCAACGTTCGCGGGAACGGCGTTCTCGCAGGCACTCTCGAACGAGATCGACACCCTCGGCGCCAACGGCATCCTGTTCGTGACGGCCGCGGGCAACTCGGGCAACAACAACGACGAAGAAAAAGTGCGTCGCTATCCGTGCGGGTATGACCGCCCGACCGAGATCTGCGTCACGGCGACCGACAACAACGACCAGCTGCCGAGCTGGGCCAACTACGGACCACACACCGTCGACCTCGCCGCGCCCGGCGTCAGCATCTACTCGACTTTGCGCGAAGGCAAGTACGGCTATCTCAGCGGCGGCTCGATGGCATCCCCCCAGGTGGCGGGTGCTGCCGCGCTGATCCTCGCGGTCTCGCCCTCGTTCACCCCGCAGGAACTGAAGGCAGACATCGTCGGCAACGTCGACCCGCTGCCCTCGCTCGCCGGCAAGGTGATCAGCGGCGGGCGCCTCGACGTCTGCAAGGCGCTGCCGGGTTGTTCGGGCCCGCCCCCGCCGCCGCCCCCCGCGACATTCGGCAAGACGAGCATCGGGGCGTCCTCGGACACCTATGCGGCGAGCCGTAAGCGCGTGAACCGCTACGCGCTGCCGGTCGCCGGATCGGTGACCAAGCTCAGCACCTACCTGGCCCCGACGAGCACGACCGGACAGCAGGTGCTGAAGGGCGTGATCTACGCCGACAACGGAGGCGCACCCGGCGCGCTCCTCGGTGTCTCCCAGCAACTGACGTTCCTGAGCTCCAACGCCGCCGGCTGGTACGACATGGTCTTCTCCTCCCCGATCACGCTCGCCGCCGGCAACTACTGGATCGGACTCATCACCGGCAGCACCGCGGGCGTTGCCGGGTTCCGGTACACCTCGGTGGCCGGCTCTCGCGACTTCAACACGAACAGCTATCCGTCGGGTCCGAGCAACCCGTTCGGCGCGGCGAGCACCGACGGCGAGCAGCCGTCTCTGTACGCCACCTACACCCCGACGGGCACGCAACCGGTGCCCGTCAACACGGCCGTCCCGACGATCAGCGGGACCCCGCAGGAAGGCAAGACGCTGAGCGAGACGCACGGCTCGTGGACCAACGAACCGACCGGCTACACCTATCGGTGGCAACGCTGCGACAGCGCGGGCGCCAACTGCGTCGCGATCTCCGGCGCCACCGCCCAGACCTACACGGCCGTCGCGGAAGACGTGGGGCACGCACTCCGGGTCCAGGAGACAGCGAGCAACGCCGGTGGCTCGGGCAGCGCGGCGACGTCGGGGGCGACGTCCGCGGTGACGGCGGCCGCGCCGCCGCCCGCACCGCCGAGCAGCACCGCGCCGCCGACGATCAAAGGGACGCCGCAGCAGGGCCAGACGCTGAGCGAGGCCCACGGCTCCTGGACGGGCGAACCGACGAGCTACACCTACCTGTGGTCGCAGTGCGACAGCTCGGGTAACAACTGCGCAGCGATCTCCACAGCGACGAGCCAGAGCTACGTGCCGGTCGCAGCGGATGTCGGGCGCACGCTGCGCGTGCAGGAGACAGCGAGCAACGGCGCCGGCGCCGGCGCCCCGGCGAGCTCGGGCGCGAGCGCGGTCGTGACGCCGCCGGCACCGGTGAGCAGCGCGGCGCCGACGATCAGCGGCACCGCCGAGCAGGGCATGACGCTGACAGAGCACGCCGGGAGCTGGACGAACAACCCCACCGGGCTCACCTACCAGTGGCTGCAATGCGACAGCCTCGGCAACGGCTGCCTGCCGATCTCGGGCGCCACCAGCCAGACCTATGTGCCCGTGCCCGGCGACGTCGGGCACGCGCTCCGGGTGCAGGAAACGGCGAGCAACGAAGGGGGTGCGAGCGCCCCCGCGTCCTCCGCCGCGACGGCCAAGGTGGTTCCGCCGCCGCCCGCGAACAGCTCGCCGCCCACGATCGCCGGGTCCGCCCAGCCGGGACAGACGCTGACGGCTGGCACGGGGTCGTGGGCCAACGAACCGACGAGCTTCGCCTATCTGTGGAACCGCTGCGACGCGACGGGAGCAAACTGCGCGTCGATAGCCACGGCGACGGCGTCCACCTACACGGTTGCCGCGGCCGACGCGGGCTCGACGCTGCGGGTCGCCGTAACGGCCTCCAACGCGGGCGGCAGCTCGAGCCCGGCCAGCTCGGCTCAGACGGCCGTGGTGGGGGCGGCAACGGCGACCTTCGGCAAGACGACCGTCGGCGCGTCATCGGACACGTTCCTGGCGGACCGCAAGCGAGTGAACCGCTACTCGCTGCCGACGGCCGGCTCGGTGACCAAGCTGAGCATCTACCTGGCGCACGCAGCGTCCTCGGGGCAACAGCTGCTGAAGGGAGTGATCTACGGCGACAGCGCCGGCGCGCCCGGAGCGCTGCTGGCGGTGAGCGAACCGATCACGTTCACCAGCACGAGCGCGAACGGCTGGTATGACATGACGTTCTCCTCTCCAGTCGGTCTCGCCGCCGGCAATTATTGGATCGGGATCATCACGGGCGCGACGAGCGGCGTCGCCGGCTTCCGCTACGACAGCGTCAGCGCCGCTCGCGACTACAACGCCAACACCTACACGTCGGGTCCCAGCAACCCGTTCGGATCGCCCTCCACCGACAGCGAGCAGGCCTCGCTGTACGCGACCTACACGACCGCGACCGACACGACGCCGCCCACGCAGCCCTCGGGGCTCAGCGCGACGGCCGCGGGAGCCACGCAGATCAACCTGTCGTGGACGGCGTCGAGCGACAACGTCGGCATCGCGGGCTACACCATCCGTCGTGGCGGCACGGTGATCGCGAACACGGGCACGGCGGCCACGTCCTACTCCGACACCGAACTGTCTCCGGCGACGGGCTACAGCTACACCGTCGATGCCTACGATGCGGCAGGCAACCACTCGCCGCAGTCAACCGCGGCGCAGGCGGCGACGCTGTCGTCCTCGGCGGTCGCGCACTACGAGTACGTGTTCCCCGCCAACGCGATCGATGTCTACGACCTGGACAACGGGGACCGGCTCGTGCGGACGGTCAGCCTGCCACAGGCAACCGACATCCGCGGAGCGGCAGCGAGCCCCGCCACGCACATGCTGTACGTCAGCTACGGCGGCGACGGCGGGGAAAACGGCGGCGGCTCGATGCTCGCGTACGACCTGCTCGCCAACGAAGTCGTGTGGACGCACAGCTACCCCGAAGGCGTCGACAGCATGGCCCTGAGCCCAGACGGACGCACGATCTACCTGCCCGTCGGCGAGGCATCGAGCGCGAGCACCTGGAACGTCGTCGAAGCGGCCACCGGCAACATCCTCAGGACGATCTCCGGCGGCGCAGCGCCGCACAACACGATCGTCAGCCTGAACGGCGAACACGTCTACATGGGCGGGCGCAACTCCAGCTACCTGACTGTCGCCAACACATCGACCGACCAGATCACGAAACAGATCGGACCGCTGCTCAACGGCGGCGTGCGCCCGTTCACGATCAACGGCAAGGAGACCCTGGCGTTCACCACGGCCACGGGGTTCCTGGGCTTCCAGGTCAGCAGCATCACGACCGGTCAGGTGCTCTATACGGTGCCGATAACGGGCAACTTCCCCTATACCGCGGGTCAGGCGGGGCCGAGCTCGCCGAGCCACGGGATCTCGCTCTCGCCCAACGAGAAGGAACTCTGGGTGATGGATCAGCCCAACGACTACGTCCACGTCTTCGACGTGAGTGGGCTGCCGACCTCGGCGCCAAAGCAGATAGCCGACATCAAACTGACGCGGGCGATGACCGGCAGCCAGGTCGGCTGCACGTATGACTGCCTGCGCGAGGGATGGCTTCAGCACAGCCTCGACGGCCGATACGTGGTGGTCGGCGACTCCGGCGACATCATCGACACCGCGACCCGCACGAGCGTCGCGAACCTCGAACCGCTGTACAACTCCCGCGTGTTCCTGGAGGTCGACTGGAGCAACGGCGTCCCGGTGGCGACCTCAACGCGAAGCGGCGTGGGTTACGTCACCAAATGAGCATCGCGATCGTCCCTGATCGCGCGCTCGTGGACGTGCGCGCGAGCGCGAGAACCCTGCCTCGGCGCCCTGCCGGCGAGCGGTAGCTGAGCGACCCACGGATGGCGCGAAGCACTGCATCGACCCCTGCCCGATCGAGCGATCGGGGCGATTCCGCAGGGCGCGTGCACGTCCTCACGCTGATCGACCATCTGGTCACGACGGGAGGCGCGGAGCGGCTGGCGCTGGAGATCGCCACGCGCCTCGACCCCGCGCGCTTTCGCAGCACCCTCTGCGCGAGCCGCTTCGAGCTGGCCCCGACGCTCGGTGACGACCAGCGCCAGGTGCTCGAGCGCGTGCACGAGGCCGGCATCGACTTTCTCGGGCTCGCCCGCAGCGGCCGTGCCAGCGTCCTGCCCTGGCGCCGTCTGCTCGCCTACCTGCGACGCGAGCGCGTCGACGTGCTCCACGCCCACATGTTCGGATCCAACGTGTGGGGAACCGTGCTCGGCCGCCTGGCCGGCGTGCCGGTCGTGGTCGCGCACGAGCACACCTGGTCGTTCGAAGGCCAGCCCCTCAGACGTCTGCTCGACCGCGAGCTGATCGGACGCGGGAGCGACGCCTTCATCGCGGTCTCGCGCGCCGATCGAAGCAAGATGATCGAGATCGAGAGGGTGCCGCCCGAGCGGGTCCGCTTCATCCCCAACGGCATCGCCGGCAGATCCCCGGTTCCGGGACGCGCGCTGCGCGCCGAGCTGGGCCTCGGCGACGGCCCGCTGATCGGAGCGGTCGGCACACTGCGGGCCCAGAAGGCCTACGAGGTGCTGATCCGCGCCGGCGCGGAGCTGCACACGCGCCACCCCGACCTGCACGTGGTGATCGCGGGCGGGGGCCCCGAGCAGGAGCGCCTCGAGGCGCTGATCGCCGAGCTCGACGTGGGCGAGGTGGTGAGGCTGCTGGGGCGCCGGCTCGACGTCCCCAACCTGCTCGCCGAGCTCGACGTCGCGGTCTGCTCCTCGACGTTCGAGGGCAGCCCCCTGTCGGTGATGGAGTACATGGAGGCGGGCCTGCCGATCGTCGCCACGAGCGTCGGCGGGATTCCCGACCTGATCGACGACGGCGTGCATGGCCTGCTCGTCGCACCGGGCGATCCGCTTGCGCTGGCGAGCGCCGTCGATGAGCTGTTGGGCGATCGAGCCCGCGCGCGGGAGCTCGGCGCCCGCGCGCAGGAGCGTCGCCGGCGCGAGTTCGACCTCGATGTCATGGTTCACAACATCGAGGCGCTCTACACCGAGCTGCTCGCTGCCCGCACGGAGTCGGGCGAGCGCGCCCGAGTCGCTACCTGAGCGTCGTGCCCGGAGCCACTCCCCCGCCGGTGACATTCGCGCCGGCGTGCGCCGCGTCCTGATAGACGGCGATCGAGCGCACGTCGAAGGTCCGCGTTTCCCCGGGCGTCGAGAATTCCGGATACGGGTTCGGGCTTTTCGTGACGCTGCTGTAGCGAATCGCGTTCGTCAGCAGCAGGGCCATTTTCACGCGCTTGAATTCGGGCGGCGCGGGCGCCACCCCGTTGGAGCCGACCCACGCCTGCAGCTGACCGTCGATGTACTCGCTCCACGTGTTGTTCGGGTAGAGCACCGTCGTGTAGCGGTGGAACGCGAGCGCGGGGTCCTCCAGCTTGGTGATCATCCCGTAGAGCGCCGACTCCTCGGTGTGCAGGGGGCTCGTGTCATAGACCCACGCGACGCCGAAGCCGCACGTCGCCAGCGGATTACAACCCCAGCCCCAGGACTCGAAGAAGTCGAACTCGTTCGTCCACGTCTGATCGGTGGACCACCAGCCCGGATCGGTGCCGCTGTATTTCGGGTAGTTCGATGGAAGTTTGCAGTT
This sequence comes from Solirubrobacteraceae bacterium, assembly GCA_036498325.1. Lineage (GTDB taxonomy): Bacteria > Actinomycetota > Thermoleophilia > Solirubrobacterales > Solirubrobacteraceae > Palsa-744. The sequence goes on along the minus strand of DASYFR010000009.1, from coordinate 78,296 downwards.
GCATTCGAACGCCCACGTCTCGCCTCCCCCCGGTTCCCAGGTGAACGGGTGCCAGCCGCCGGGTGCGGATGTCGGGCGCGTCGTGGCTGCCCCGCTGAGGTAGTTGCGGACCGGGTAGCTGCCTTCGGCGGGCATCGCGTTGGGGTGAAAGGCGTCGACGAGTTCAAGCCCTTCGGGGGTGATGTGATCCTGGCTGCCGTTGTAGGCCTCGAGCTCGTTGGTGTTGTCGCCGTGGTGGTTTTCAAACACGTTGCAGCAGGCGTTCTCGTTGGGATAGAAGAAGTTGTCCTGCCCCGCAGCCGTCCCCAGAGGGGCTCCGAACCCGTCGGCGAAGGCGACGTGCCAGCCGCCCGCCGGAGCGCCCGGGCCGGTCGGCGCGGAGTTGACGGCCGACTGCGCTTCGACCGGAACCGGGAGCGGCGCGACGGCAGCGGTGGGCGGCGAGGACGCCGTGCTCGAGCCGACCGCGTTCGCGGCGGTCACGAGGACTTCGACCTGGTCGCCGACGTCGGAGACCGTGAGCGTGTAGGTGGGAGCGGTCGCACCGGCGATGTCGCCGCCGTTGCGCCGCCACTGGTAGGCGTAGGTGATCGGCGTCGCGCCCGCCCAGGTGCCCGCTTCGGCGCTGAGCTGCTGTCCCTGCACGGCGGAGCCGGCAAGCGCGGGCGCGAGAACGTTCGTCGGCGCTTCTTCGATGACGCGCTCGGGGCCCCTGATCGGGTGGATGTGGTTCGCGCTGCCCGCGGACGTGAGCGGAGAGACCGCCGCTGCCGGCGCCGAGAGCTTGCTGGGCGTGGAGGATTTCGAGGACACGCACTTGACGCGGCCGTGACGGTGCACACGGTGCGTGCCGGCGGGGCACTTGGCGCGCGTGTGGCGCGAGCGTGTCTGGTGGGTGGAGCTGCGCGCGAGCGCGGCGGCGGGGGCGCCGGCGAGCAGCGCGGCGAAGACGATCGACAGCGAGACCAGACGACGGCGAGTGGTTGGCACCTGGATCCTTCCCTGGATGCGGCACCGACCGTCCGGTCCTTCGGCAGCTCGGCCAGCTCACGCGGAGCTCCGTAGCTTTGCGACCCCGCCTCACGACGGGTGTGCCTTTGTCGGGACGATACCGAGGTGGTTGGCTGGGGATGCCCTCGGGCGCTCGCGCCCGGGGCTTGAGCGCCCGCGAGCTCGCTGGACGGCCGTTCGAGGGCGCTAGCGGACCGTCGTGCCGGGAGCGACGCCGCCGCCGGTGACGTTCTGCCCGGCGTGCCCGGCGTCCTCGTAGACCGCGATCGAGCGGGCCGTGAACGTGCGCGTGCCGGAGGAGAAGCCGGGATAGGGATTCGGGCCGCTCGTCCCGGTCGGGTCCCTGAGGGCGTTGGTGAGCAGCAGGCTCATCGAGACGTTGTTCACGTGCGGCGGCGCGGGGGCGACTCCGTTGTTACCGACCCAGCGCTGGAGCTGCCCGTCGATGTACTCGCTCCAGGTGTTGTCCGGATAGATCACGGTCGTATAGCGGTGGAAGGCAGCCGAGGGGTTGAAGATCCCGTACAGGCCGGCATATGACTCCTCGACTTCGAGCGGGCTGGTGTCGTACAGCCAAGCCACGCCGGTCAGGCAGGAGGTGATCAGCGATTCGCAGCCGCTGCCCCACCCCCACTCCTCCAAGAAGTCGATCTCGTTGGTCCATTTCACGTCTGTCGACCACCAACCCGGATCGACGCCGCTGAACGGGGAGTTGACCGGCAGCCGGCAGTCGCATTCAAACGCCCAGGTCTCGCCGCCGTTCGGCTGCCAGGAGAAGTGGTGCCACCCGCCGGCCCCATACTGAGCCTGCGTGGAGATCGAGCCGCTGACGTAGTTGCGCACCGGGTAGGCGCCTTCGGCGGGGGCGCGCTTGGGCGCGTAGGCGTCGATCAGTTCGAGCCCTTCTTCCCCCACGCGCACCTGACTGGCGTTGTAGACCTGGAGCTCGTTCGTGTTGTTCCCGTGTTGGTCCTGGTAGGGGTTGCAGCAGCTGTTCTGGTTCGGGTAGACGAAGTTGTCCTGTCCCGCTTCGGTGCCCAGCGGCGCCCCGAAGCCATCTGCGAAGGCCACGTGCCAACCGCCCGCCGGGGAGGCCGGGCCTGTCGGCGAGGGGCTGACCGTGGCAGCCGGGTTCCCTTCGGTTGGGACTTCTTCCGCCGGGTAGCTCAGCGACGCTTGCGGGGACCAGTACGTCCCGAGCACGCCCTTCACGCGGTAGCCGACGGTGCTGCCGGGCAGCGCCGGGGGCTTTGCCCGCGTACCTTTGACGAGCGCGTATTCGGCCGCCCGTCCGGGAACCGCTCGTTCGAGCAGGTAGGCGCCGGTGGGATCGGCTTCGTTCCAACTCAGCGCTTCGCCGGAGGCGGCCAGACCGGGGCGCGCTTGCGAGGCTGCGAAGAAGGAGCCTTCGCTGAGGCCGCCGAGCAGCGACGGGACGAGCGCCCCGTAGCCGATCGAGACTTCCGCCGACCAGGCCCTTTCGAGCAGTCCCTTGACCCGGTAGCCGACGGCGGTCCTCGCGATCGCCGGGGGGCGAGCACGGGTGTTTTTGACCAACGCGTATTCCGGGCTGCGGCCCGGCACGGTGCGGCGCAGCAGGTAGGTGCCGGTGGGGTCGCTGCCCGTCCAGCTCAGCACTTCACCGCTGCTCGTCAGGCTCGGTCGGGATTCCGTCTTGGCGAAGAAGGAGCCTTCGCTGAGCGCAGCGTTCGAGCTCACGCTCACCGCGGCACCCAGCGCCAGCGAGCTCGCGACGAGTGGAAGGAGCCAGGTGCGCGCCCGGGCCTTCAAGCGCACGAGGACCCGGCGAGCCCGCTGAGCACCCCGTCCTCCCCGCTGGCCGCGCAGTCCAGACACCCGGCCGAACTACCCGCTCCCCCGACGATCATGCATCGGCCCCCGCGGGCTCGGTGCCGCCCGGCGCACGCGTCGAGGCGCGCACCTCGGGGCCGGCAGGTGCCGGGGACCCGGCCAGCGACGGCGCGTACACGGGCTCGGCTCCCGGGGCCAGCCGCTCGGACAGCGACCGCAGCCGAGCGATCGCGGCGAGTGCCGACAGCGGCGGCGCATGCCGCACGGCGCCGACCAGCATGCCCACTCCGTGCGCGAGATGCATCGTCGCGAGCGCCGCGGGCACGAGCAGGGCATCGGTGCCGGCCTGCGCCTTCGGGAGCGCCCGGACCCCGGCGGCGCCGAGGAGGCCGAGGTAGGAGGCGACGCCCAGGCGTGCCGCCGCCCTGATCCTGCCCTCGCCGGCGAGCGCCGTCGCGGCGGTGAGGACGAGGGCCGGTGGTAGCAGCTGGGAAGCACGCAGCGTGGTGGGGTGGCGGGCGGCCGTCTTCGTGCGGTACTCGCCGTAGCCGAGGTACTGGCGCCACAGCCCCGCAATCGAGTCGCGCGGCACGTACTCGGCGGCCATCGCCCCCAGACAGACGAGGCGCTCGCCGCGAGCGAAGAACCTGGCCGCCATCTCGGAGTCCTCGTTACGCGGCCAGCGCTCGTCCCAACCGCCGTACTCGAGCAGCGTCGCGCGCTCCCACACGCCGTCGAACACACCCGTATCGAGGTCCCATTCGCCTCCCGACGCAGCACCCTGCTCCCCCCACTTGCGCGATCCGCCTCGGCCCAGCCGCGAGGAGAGCGCGAGCGAGACCGCCCGCGAAACGCGGCCGACTCCCCTGGGGACCTGCGGACCGCTGACCCAGCGGGTGTCACCGTGCTCGAGGCGGCTCACCCCCACCGCGATGTAGTCGTCGGGAAACTCCGTGTGGGCGTCCATGCGCACGACCCAGCGACCACGTGCGTGTCGCAGGGCGACGTTGAGGCCGCTGGACACGCTCCTGCGGGGGTTCTCGAACACCCTGATGCGCCGATCCTGAGCAGCAAGCGTCGCGAGAAGCTCCCGCGTGCCATCCGTCGAGCCGCCGTCGGCCAGCACGAACTCGACCTCTCCAGAAAAGCGCTGACGGCACATCGTGGCGACGCTGCGCTCGATGTAGCGCGCCTCGTTGAAGACGGGGACGAGCACCGACACGTCAACTGCCGTCTCTGTGGGCTGGGGGAGGCTTGTGGTGTCCGTCATCAGAGCGTGGCGCATACGGCGTTCAGAGCACGTCTCCCCACTCGCGCGCAAGCTACATCACGAGGCGCAGAAGCGACGCGCCGGAGTCCGCGGCTGGGGCGCGCGCGCCCGGGCGCCTGCTAGGGCCGGCTGCCCGCGTCCCCGCGCCGGCTGCCCGCGTTCCCGGGGCGGCTGCCCGCGAGGAAGGCGGCCAGGCGCACGCTCTCGGCTGCCAGCGTGTGTTCGCGCACCCGCGCCGAGGCGTTGGCGAGAAGCTCCGCGCGCAGCGCCGCATCCGACACGAGCTCGTGGAGCGCCGCGGCGGCCGCCTCGGCGTCTTCGGGGGGAACGAGCCGCCCGCATCCCTCCACCAGCGAGGGCACGCCTCCGACCGCGGTGGCGACCACGGGCAGCCGCGCTGCAAATGCCTCGAGCAGCACCTGCGGGGCTCCCTCGGTGAGCGAGACGTGGATCAGCGCGTGGCTTCGCCGGTACAGCGGCCACAGGCCGTCGTCGATCGGGACGTGACCGTGCAGCACTGCTCGGTCGGCAACGCCAAGCTCGCTCAGGCGCGCGGCCAGCGCGTCCGTCAGCGTGCCGTCCCCGCACACGTCCAGGCGCCAGCGGGCGTCCCGGCGGGCGGCGAGCGCGAGGACGTCGGCGAGCAGCAGCGGATTCTTCTCGGGATCGAGGCGACCCACGCTGAGCATGCGGAGCTCTGTGCCCTCGTAGTCCCGTTCGTCGGCCTCGCGCGCGAGGATCTGATCGTCCTCGAGCAGCGACACGTACAGGACGTGGAGCTCGTGCGAGCGGCGGTAACGCTCGGCGAGGTCGGGGCCGACGACAGCCACCGCGGTCCCGAGCGAGAGGAGCCGGAACGCCGACTCGAGCATCAGCGCGGCCAGCCACAGGTGCACCTTGCCGGGATGGCGATGGCGAATCAGCAGCGGAAGGCGCTGGCGCACCCCGAGCACCACCCGCCGGCCTCGCACGGCGGCGAGCAGGGCGAAGATGATCGCCTGCGGCGGGTTGGGCCCCAGCACCCAGACGACGTCGACGTCGTCGAGCATCCGCCAGAAGCGCGCAATCCCGACCGGAACGGCGCGCAGCACGGCACGAATGTCGGCGCCGCTCGCGTAGTGCGGCAGCGGCACGAACTCGACGTCCTCCATCAGGTACGGGTAGCGCCCCGGGCTCGGGTCGAGCCGGCCGCTCAGCACGAGTCGCTCGCAGTGCCGCGCCAGCCCGCGCAGGAACACGGCGAACGGCAGCTCCGCGTAGAGCTTGCCCTCCTCGACCCGATAGGAGTAATCGCAGTACACCCCGAGACGCATGTGGCGAGAGGCTGTCACAGCTGTCGGACCCGACGCGGCGGCGGCGGGGAGGGCCCGCGACGCCCGCGCCGACGCCCGCGCGCGCGAGCGAGACGCCGCCGTCCAGCGATGTCCAGGCTCCCCCTCCGCCTAGCCTAATATGCAGCGAATGCGCGAGCCCCAGAGGGGAGCCGGTGAGCAGGAGGACTGGCTCCGCCCCCGTACCGACACGGCCGGCGCGGTTCGCTATCTGGACACGGTCCGGGAACGCTGGCCGCTGATCGCCGGCCTGACGGTGCTCGCCGTCGTCGTTGCGCTCGCCTACGTGCTGACGGCGCCGAAGCGCTACCGCGCCGAGGCCGACATCCTCGTCACGCCGGTCGCCAGCGGGGAATCGGCGAGCGCAGGGCTCGGGCTGATCACGGAGTCCAACGATCCGACGCAGACGGTCTCCACCGCTGCGCGCCTGATCGCCACCCCGGCGGTCGCGGAACTGACGAAGGCTCACCTGGGTCTGTCGGGCACCGCCAACGCGCTCCTGCAGAACGTCTCCGCGGAACCGATCGCCCAGAGCAGCCTCGTCGCCGTGCAGGCGGAACGCGGCTCGGCCTACGATGCGGCGCGGATCGCCAACGCCTTCGCAAATGCGGCCGTCGAACTCGGCACGATCACCCTTCACGCCGCGATCGCGGCCCAGCTTCCGTCGCTCGAACAACAGCTGCAGGGGCTGCCGGAAGCCGAGCGAACCGGCCCCGGCACGCTCGGCGAGCGCATCGCCACGCTGCGGTCGCTGAAGAGCGCGGCCGATCCCACCCTGCGCGTTGCCAGCACGGCGACGCTTCCGCCCTCGCCCTCCTCGCCGCAGAAGAAGCTCGCGCTGGTGGCCGGGCTGCTCGGCGGCTTGATCGTTGGCCTCGGCGCAGCCTTCGCATCGCAGGCGCTCGACCCCCGACTGCGACGCGAGGAGCAGCTGCGCGAGCTCTTCCGCCTGCCGATCCTGACCCACGTCCCCCGCGTCGAGGGGCCCCACGACGGCCCCTTGGTGCCACGACGGCTGACGCCGGCGGCCACGGAGGCCTACCGCACACTGCGGGCCACCGTCGCCGCCACCGTCGGAGAATCCCATCGCTCGATCCTGATAACGAGCTCAGCCGAAGCCGAGGGGAAGTCGACGACCGCGATCAACTACGCCGTGGCGCTCGCGATGGCCAACCGGCGCGTGCTGCTGATCGAGGGCGACCTGCGTCGGCCTACGCTCGGACGAGCCCTCGGCGTCCGGCACGTGACGGCCGGCGTCGGCGCCGTGCTGATCAACCAGGTCAGCCTCGAAGACGCGGTCGTGCAGTCCGATGTGTACGAGAACCTCGGGTTCCTGCTCGTCGAACGGACCGCCCTGTCGCTCGTCGATCGGCTGTCTCTGCCGACCGCGCGCGAGCTCGTCGAGGAGGCGAAGGCGCTCGCCGACTACGTCGTCATCGACTCGCCCCCGCTGACCGAGATCAGCGACGCCCTGCCGCTGGCCCAGGAGGTCGACGCCGTGCTGATCGTCGCCCGCATGGGCACCAGTCGCCTCAAGCGGCTCGAAAATCTCGGCGAGATCCTCGAGCACGGCGGCGTCACCCCGGCGGGGCTCGTCGTCGTCGGACGCGAGCGCGTCCCACAGAGCTCCTACTACGAAACTGGAGCGATGATCGTCGATGAACAGGTCGCCTGAGGCGTGCACGCGTGGCCTGAACGGCTCCGTTCTCCGCTAGCGCCCCTGGTCGCGGCCAGCGCCGCGCTCACCGTCGCAATCGGTGCACTGAGCGGGATCGAACCCCAGCTGGGGATCCTCGCCGCCGTCGGCGCGGTGTTCGTCGCGCTGGTCTTGACGAGCCTGCAGATCGGGTTCGCGGCGATGGTGATGTTCGCCTACCTCGAGGTGCTCTCGGTGCTCGGTGGCGTGAGCCTCGCCAAGGTGGCGGGCGCGCTGATCGTCGTCGCGTGGATCGCGACGGTCAGCATCGGCGGGCGCCGGGAGCGCAACCTGTTCAAGGCACATCCGGCATTCAGCTACCTGGTGCTCGCGTTTCTCGGCTGGAGCGCGATCTCGGTCGTCTGGTCGGAGTCCTCCTCCACCGCGCTCACGAGCGTGATGCGCTACGCGCTCAACGCCTTCCTGCTGCCGATCGCCTACACCGCGGTGCGCAATCGACGCGACGCGATGCAGATACTCGCCGCGATCGTGATCGGCGCGAGCATTGCCGGCATCTCCGCGATCATCGCGCCACCGCCGCCCGAATCGGCGATCTACGGACGCGCGGCGGGAACGGTCGGCGACCCCAACGAACTGGCAGCCGCGCTCCTCGTCGGTCTCGCGGTGGCGGCAGCTTTCGCGGTCAACCGTCACATCAGCCCGCCAATGCGCGCACTCGCCGGCGGCTCGGCGGTCCTGTGTCTGACCGGCATCCTCCTGTCGCTCTCGCGCGGCGGCCTGCTCGGCGTCGCCGCCGGCCTGGTGGTCGCCGTCATCGTCGGGGGGCGCTGGCGCGCTCGCGTGCTCGCATTGGCCGGCACGCTCGCGCTGCTCGCCGTGGGCTATTTCGCGTTCTTCGCCTCGCTGCCCGCGAAACAGCGCGTGCTCGACGTCGGCGCCGAAGGCGGCACCGGCCGTCTGGACCTGTGGACGGTCGGCCTGCGGATGATCGAAGCTCATCCGTTCAATGGCATCGGCAGCGGTGAGTTCGCGACCTCATCGGTGCACTACCTGCTGCGGCCCGGCCTGATCCAGAGCGGGGCGTTCATCCTCTCCACCCCGAAGGTGGCACACAACACATACCTCAATGTCACGGCCGAGCTCGGGCTCGTCGGCGGCATTCTGTTCGTGGCGATGATCGTCTTCTGCATCGGCTGTGCGCTGGTGGCGATAAGGCGGGTGACACGCGCCGGTGACGAGTGCATGGAGATACTGATACGCGGCTACGTGGTCGCGATCAGCGGCTACCTCGTCACGCTCCTGTTCCTGTCGGAGAGCACCGCGAAGCTGTTCTGGATCCTGCTCGCGCTTGGGCCCGTCCTGCTCGCGGTCGCGACGACGATCGAGCGCGACGCCGAGCGCAAGGGGTTGATCGCGGCTCCCCCGTGAGTCGCGGCGATCGCTCCAGCCGGAGCTCAGGCGAGGCCGCGGCGCGGCAGCAACCGGCGCGCCACGGCGATGTCTCCACGACCGAGCTCGCCGAGCGCGAACAGCACCGCCACGTAGCTCGCGGGTCCGGCCACGGCCCCGAGGAGCATCACGGGAATCGACACGCGCCCACTGCCGAGCAGCGCGAGCACGCCGAGCATCGCGCCGCCCGCGAGCGTGCAGCGAGTCAGCGTCAACAGGAACGGCCGTACGGGTAGGCCGCCGCGCTTGCGCAGAATCCAAATGTGCGCTGGCACCCACACGGCGTAGGCGACGCTCGTGCCGATCGCGCCGGCGACGATGCCGATGCGTGGCAGCAGCACGACGTCGATGAGCACGTTGACGGCGAGCATCAGCACCGCCACGGGCACGCGGCGCCAGGCCTCCCCGAGGAAGTTGACCGTCAGCGTCGTCAGCTGCGCCACCCCGGAGAGAAGCACGAACGGGGCCAGCGCGAGCAGCACTTCAGGTGCTTCCGCGTACTTGTCGCCGAACAGCAGGTGCATGATCGCTTCCGGCCAGATCAGCAGCGGAACGGTGAGCAGCATCTGCATGATTGCGAGGTAGCGCATGCTCTGCGCGAGCAGCGCCATGTCCTCGCCGGTGTGGCGGTGCGTCAGCCGCGGCGCCACAGCCGAGGCGACCGCCGCCGCGGGATACTCGAGGAAGAGCGTCAGCCGCAGCGGCAGGCCGAACGCGGCGACCCGCGCCCCGCCGCCGAGGATCGCGGCGATCAACAGGACGTCGATGGCGCCGAACACGCGGAAGGCGGCGTCGATCAGCAGCAGCGGACCGGCGTAGCTGAGGATCTGCCGTCCCGAGACTTCCGCCTCCCCGTCGAGCGCCGCGCGTCGCCCGCGTCTCGCCTGCCCGTCGAACGTCTTTCTGGCCAGCACGATCGCAGCCAGGAGCCCTACGGCGAAGCCGATCGCCCGCCCGTAAGAGGCGGCTGCGGCGGTCCCGCTGAGCACCACCAGCGGAAGGCTCGCGCTCACTTCGGCGACGCTCTCGACGGCCGCGAGCACGACGTTGTAGCGGAGTTTTCCGAGCGCTATGAAGGTCCCCAGAAACAGGTTGAACAGCGTCTGGGCGAGCAGCGCAATCGCGCAGCCGCGCAGGGCCCAGGTTGCGCCGGCGGTGCCGAACGCCACGCAGATCGGCCGCGCCAGCACGAGCAGCGCGACCGTCGCCGGGATCCCCGTGATCAGCTTGAGCCGCAGTGAGGTGCGGAACACGGCGGCAGCCGCCGCCGGTTGATCGCGACGCTCGGCGATGAAGCGCCCGCTGGCGCTGGCGATGCCGAAGTCGACGAACAGCGTGGCGATCGTGATCACGCCGAGCGCAAATGTGAACGACCCGAACTGCGCGGCCGACAGGGCACGCCCGAGGAAGATCGTCAGGACGGCGGTGAGCAGGCCCCCGACGAGCTGCGCGAGGAGTGCGAACGTCGCGCTCCGACTGACCCGCTCGCCCCCCATCTGCCCGGCGCGCGGGGACGTTGCGCCGCCGGCGTCAGGTGTGGGTGAGGCCATTTCGCGTACCCTACGGCGTCCCTGCGATGAATGATCTACTGGTTCTCTGCTACCACGCGGTAGATCCGGCTTGGCCGGCAGACCTGTCTGTCACACCCTCGGCCCTCGACGATCAGCTCGCGGAGTTGGCGCGGCGCGGCTACCGCGCCCTGCGGTTCAGCGACGCCGTCGGGCACAGCCACAGCGGTCGCGTGCTCGCGATCACCTTCGACGACAGCTACCGCTCGGTGCTCACGCTCGCCAAGCCGATCCTCGACAAGTACGGCTTTCCGGCCACCTTGTTCGTGCCGACCGATTGGACCGGCAGCGCGGATCCGATGTGCTGGCCGGGGATCGACCGCTGGCTCGGCACGCCGCACGAGGACGCGATGCGCCCGCTGGACTGGGCGGGGCTCGGCGAGCTCGCCGACGCGGGCTGGGAGATCGGCTCGCACACCTGCTCGCACCCGCACCTCCCCGAGCTCGACGAGCGCGCGCTCGCGCGCGAGCTGACGAGCTCGAAAGCGAGCATCGAGACGGCGCTCGGGCGTCCCTGCACGTCGCTCGCCTACCCCTACGGCGACGTCGATGCCCGCGTGCAGGAGGCCACCCGGCAGGCGGGCTACCGCTGCGCCGGGACGATTCCGCGCGTGCTGCCCCGCCCGCATCCCCTGCTCTGGCCGCGCGTGCCGCTCTACCACGGCGACGACGCGCGCCGCTTCCGTGCGAAGGTCTCCCCGGCGCTGCGCCGCCTGCGCGCATCGCTCCCGGGAAGGTCGCTCGACCGTGCGCGTGTGTCACTGCTGGACGGCAGGCGCAGCGCGGCCTCGGCAGCGCCTGGAGCGCAGGCCGCGTCCGCGCCCTGACCGCGTTCGACGGGGGATGCGCGCCCTACAGTTGTCAGGGTGATCGATCTCCACTGTCACGTGCTCGCGGGCATCGACGACGGCCCCGCGACGATCGAGGGATCGGTGGCCCTCGCGCGCCAGGCGGCCGCCGCGGGGACACGCATCCTCGTCGCGACGCCGCACGTGAACCGGCGCTACGCCAACGACGCAGCGAGCATCCTCCCCAAGGTCGCGGAGCTGAATGCTCGGCTCGCCACCGAGCGAATCGAGCTCGACGTTCGCGCCGGCGCCGAGGTAGCGGTCGGGCGTGCCGTGGAGCTCGACGCCGAGGAGCTGCGGTGCCTCTGCCTGGGCGGCGGTCCGTGGCTGCTCGTCGAGCCCCCGTTCACACCGAGCGCGGCCGGGCTCGACATCCTGCTGCTGGATCTCCAGCGACGTGGGCACCGCATCCTGCTCGCCCACCCGGAGCGCTGCCCCGCGTTCCGACGCGACCCGCACATGCTGCGCTCGCTCGTGCGCGAAGGCCTCCTCACGTCGATCACGGCGGGCTCACTCGCGGGCCGCTTCGGCGGGGAGGTGCGCCGCTTCACGATCGACCTGGTCGCCGAGGGGCTCGTGCACAACGTCGCCTCCGATTTTCACGACCTCGACGAGCGCTCGCCGGCGATCGCGGCCCTGCTCAGCGACGGCGGACTGGAGGCGCTGGCACACTGGTGGACGCAGGAAGTGCCGTCGGCGATCCTCTCCGGTGGCGAGATCCCGCCGCGGCCGCGCGTCCCGCTGCCACAGAGCCTGCCGCCAACGCGGCGCCGCCGCTGGGGTCGCCAGCTGCGCGCCTCCTGAGCAGGACCCGACGTCCGCTCGGGGCTACTCGCCGCCTTCGAACAGCGCGATCAGAGTCAGCGCGAAGATCTTCAGGTCGAGACCGAGCGACCAGTTGGCGATGTAGTAGTTGTCCCACTCGACCCGCTCTGCGAGCGAGGTCTGGCCGCGCAGGCCGTGCACCTGTGCCCACCCGGTGATGCCCGACTTGACCCGATGGCGGTCGCCGTATCGGGTGATGTCGTCGCTGAACAGCCGGACGAACTCGGGGCGCTCGGGACGCGGTCCGATCATGCTCATCTCGCCGCGTACGACGTTGAGCAGCTGCGGCAGCTCGTCCAGCGAGGTGCGGCGCAGCAGGCGGCCGAGCGGCGTGCGCCGGTCCTCGCCCTCGACGCCACCCGGCGCCGTGTCGCCCGCGAGCAGGAAATCGAGCGCCCGTTCGGGGCCGCGGTCGGCAGACGGGGCGGGCGTGTGCATCGAGCGGAACTTGTACAGGTCGAAGGGCTTGCCATCGCGTCCGACGCGACGCTGGCGGAACAGCACCGGGCCGTTCGATGTCAGCTTCACGGCCAGCGCGATCGCCGCCATCAGCGGTGCGAAGACGAGCAGCAGCGCGCACGCCAGGATCCGGTCGCAGCCGTGCTTGAGCGCGAACTGCCACCCCTTCGGATTGACGGCCGTGAATGACATCAGCGGCATGCCCCCGACGGTGTCGTAGCCGACGCGGTTGTTGATCGTGTCGAACATGCGCGGCACGACGGACACCTCGACGCCCAGTTCCTGGCAGTGCTGGATGAGCCGGCTGACGCGTACGTCGGCGACCGAGGAGAACGCGACGATCAGGTGCCTCACACCGGCCGCGCGGACGACTTCGTCGACGTCCTCGACGGTGCCCAGCACCGGCATGTCGCGGCCGCCCACCTCGGCGACCGAGCGCGGGTCTGGATCGAGGAAGCCGACGGGCAGGAGGCCGTACTCGGGGTGTCCCTCGAGCCGGCGCGCCACCTGGGAGCCGACGAGCCCGGCCCCGAGGATCAGCACCGGCTTGCCGACGAGGCGCCGCGCCCGCGCCCAGCGCTGCGCCAGGTAAAGGACGATGCGACCGCCGCAGACGGCGAGCAGCGCGAACAGCCACGCGCGAATGCCCTCGCGCTGGCCGGGAGCCTGCCCGTTGGCGAACAGGCCCAGCGTGACCGCGGTCATCGTGGCAACCGATACGGCGCTGATGATCGGCAGCAGACCGTCGAGCACGAGCGCGCGCAGGCGCGTGCGATACAGCCCGCGAAGGTAAAGGAAGAGCATCGCCAGCGGCGGCAGCGCGACCAGCGGAGCCCGCACGGCCGGCGCGTGCAGCACCCCGCCGATTCCGCCCAGCGCGAGGACCAGCGCGACGCAGAGGAGCACGAAGTCCACTGCTGGGCGCGTGATGTCCCAGCCGGGCCCCTCCAGCGCCCATTGCAGCGGCCCGCGAAAGCTCCCTCGCAGCAGCGTGCTCGGTCGCGGGGCGTCTCGGTGCAGCTCGCCGCGCAGGGGAAGCGTGGTGGAGGTCTGCTGAGCGATCCTTGTCTGGTCCATATACGTTGGCGTCCGCTGCCGTGTACCGCGTCGTCGTTGTTTGTCTACCCGTTTGCTCGGGTCATAGCGCTACCCGTGTGCTCGGGTCATGGCGCTGCCCGTTCGCTGGGGTCATACCGCTAACTGTGTGCTCGGTTCCTCGAGGCGAAGCCTTTAGGGCGTGCCCATTCCTGCACCGCGTCTTGCCGCGGCCCTCGTCACCACGGCGACCAGGATCAGCGCCCCGACGGCGACGATCATGCCGAGCAGGGCTGCCGTCGAGACCCCGAGGACCGGCTGGCTCACCTGGCGCGAGACGTTATAGGTCGGTGAGGCGGCCTCGGCGCCGCGGCCGGGCACCTTCGTCGCGCGTGGGTGCCTCGCGGTGGTGGCGCGAGCCTGGGCGGAGCGCCCGGCGCTGCCGGAGCTCCCCCGCGCGGGCGTCGCCGTGCCCGTCGCCGGAGGCGGGCTCGCGGACGTAGTCCCAGGACGGCCGGTACTGGGGGGCCCGGCGCCCCCGCCGGGGGGGTTGACGAGCGCCGAGCCGAGGATCGCCTGGCTGCCCTGTCCGGGACCTCCGTAGCCGCTGAGCAGCGAGCTCGCAGCCGCAGCGCCGGGAGCGCAAGCGGCCAGCGCCAGTGCGAGCGCGACCGCCGGGATGATCTTACGATGAGTTTTCATGCCTCCGTGCCCTGCGTTACCCGTCTTTGGTTTAAGCAGCCGTGCCTCACCTCTTTGCGCCATGGCTCCGTGCTCGCCCCCCAGCTGCCGAAACCCGCGTGCGCCCCGGAATCTCAGCAAGGAGCCTGCGCCCAACAGAGGCTAGCGAACGTTCGCGGCCGTGTCGAGTATGGCGCGCAAAACGAGCGCCTCACAGCAGTTGCTGCGCCTGGCGGAGGATCAGCAGGTTGAGCTCCGCGACGTTCACCCGGCGGCCCGCACGGACACTCCGCAGGGCAGCGCGCGCCAGCGGATCGCGGGGATCCAGCCCCACCGCATGGCTCAGCAGCGCCGTGGCGCGGCCCATTTCGCCCTCTGCCGAGGCGATCGCCCCAAGCTCGAGCGCAGCGTAGGCATCGCCCGGGACGCGGCCGAGGGCCAGCGAGAACTGGCGCTCGGCGCGCGCGAGGTCGCCGTAGCGCAGGGCAATGCTGCCGGCGAGCAGATACGCGTCGTCGGCGAGTGGATTCAGCTGCGCGGCATCGTCCAGCTGCGCGTAGGCAGCGAGTGGCGCCGTCCTCCACGTGCGCGCCGCGCTGTCTAGCTCGAGCCCGCTGAGCCAGGGGGCCACGAGCGAGGCCGCCGCGGCGAGGGCCAGCAGGCCGCCCCCCGCCAGCCAGGCGTAGCGCCGAGCGCCACGGCGCCGATGTCCAACCGAGGCCGCGACCGGTGAGCGCTCGCGGCGCGTCGGCGTCGGGGCATCGGCGGGCGGCGCCTGCGCGTCGTGCTCGCGATTGCGGCGCGGCGAGAGCGATGCGGCCAAGCCGAGCAGCGCGAAGGCGGGAGCGCCGAGGCCGGCAAACTCGAAGAACCAGTCGAACGAGCCGTGGACGAGCCAGTAGCCGAACGCGGCGAGCGCCGCCGCGGCGATGCCACCAGCCAGGGGCTGGCCCCCGCGCGCTCGGATCAGCCCACCCGCGCGCGCCGCCGCCAGCAGCGCTGCGCCCAGGCCGATCACCGCGAGCAGGAGCCCCACGAGGCCCGTCTGGGCGAGCGTGCGCAGCTCGATGCTGTGCGGGTAGCGCGGAGTCTCGCCGCTGCGGCGGCGGCGCAGATACGGCTGCTGGAAGTTGTCTGCCCCGATCCCGACGATCGGATGGGCAGCGAATTCGTCCAGCGCCACCCTGTAGAAGTCGTAGCGTTGGCTGCCGAGTCCGCTCGTGAGCCTGCTGCCGCCCGCGTTCGCCGCGTATCCGCGCGGGCTCTTGAACGTCTGCCAGCCATGTTCGATGCGCGCCACGGGATCGCCCGCCGCGGCCCAGCCCCCGGCGACGACGGCGAGCAGCGTGATCGCCGCGACGGCCGCCACGGCGGTGCGCGTGCGTCGAGCGCTGCGCTCGCTGACCGTCAGGCGGGACTCGAGCGCCGCCCCGGCCGCCACCACGCAGGCCACCGCCAGCGCGGCGATGAAGCTCACCGCGAGCGCGTGGTGCAGAGTTCCCGCGACGACGGCGCCGTTCTTCAGATCGTCGCCGACGTGGAGCACGGACGGAGCCGCCGCCCCGATCCCGACCGCGATCAGGGCGGTCACGACGAACGTCCGAGCGCGCCCCGGGATCAGTGCGAAGACGAGCACGAGCATCACCGGCGTCGCGTACAGCGAGCCGCGGCTCTGGCTGAGCAGCGCGACCTCGGCGAGCAGCACGGCGCCCCCCGCCAGCGCACCCCGCAGCGCCCACCCCAGACGCTCGCTGCGGGCGAGCAGCAGCGCGGGCCACAGCGCCATCAGCCATTGCGCGGCATTCGCATTCGCATAGCCGCTCGGGTACACGAGCCGACCGCCCGGGAGCATGCTCGCGAGCCTCGCCGGCGTGGCCGCGTCGAGGTGCAGGGCGACGAACGCGGCGAGGCCGATCAGGGCCAGCGTCCACGCCCCGAGGATCAGCAGGGCGCTGCGCCCGCTGTGGGGCCACCATGCGAAGAGGACGAACACGAGCAGGTAGAGCAGCGTCCTGTCGGCGCCTTCCCACGCCTCGCCGGGGGCCGCGGCCCACGCGATCGACAGGAAGCTGAGCGCCGTGTATGCGGCCAGGCACGCGACGGCCACCCGCACGGCCGGCGGAACATCACGGGACCGCGGACCGAGGGCGGCCAACGCGATCCCCAACAGGCACAGCACGACCACGCCCCCCGGCGCCCAGTGAGTCACGGGGTAGCCGGCCTGGTCGGTGGCCCAGACCACGAACAAGGCGATCGCGGCGAGCGCCGGCACCGTCGCTGGCGCTTCGCGCAGCGGCGCCGTGAGCCTGGTGATCATCGGGGGCACAATAATCCCCGCGATGCCCGAATCAGCAGACCTCGTCGCCTTCTACGAGGAGGCCTACTCGCAGGAGCCCGGGCGCGCGGCGCTCTACGCGCGCTGGCGGGCGCTCGGGGCGGTCGGCAAGGCCGCGCACGTCACCGCGCTGTGCGCGCGCGCGGGCCTGCAGCCGACGAGCACGCTCGAGGTGGGCTGCGGTGACGGCGCGCTGCTCTGCGAGCTTCACCGCCGCGGCTTCGGCGGGCGCCTCGTCGGCGTCGAGATCACCGAGGCGGCCGTCGCGATCGCGCGCCGGCGCACCGAGCTCGACTCGGTCTCGCTCTACGACGGCCGCCATCTGGACGCCGGCGACGCGAGCTACGACCTCGGCGTCCTCTCCCACGTGCTCGAGCACGTCGAGGAGCCCGCGGCGCTGCTGGCTGAGGTGGCGCGGGTCTGCCGGGCGGTGCTGGTCGAGGTCCCGCTCGAGGCCAACGTGTCGGCCGGGCGGGCGAGCAAGCGCCGCCACGCAGCCGAGGTCGGGCACCTCCAGCGCCTCGACCGGGCGGCGATTCGACGGACGATCGCGGGCGCAGGACTGTCGGTCGCCTTCGAGCTCGACGATCCACTCCCGCTGAGCGTCCACCGCTTCTTCGCCGCGGGCGCCTATGCGAACGTCGCGGCGACGGCACGCTGGGCGCTGCGCTCGGGCGTGCATCGTGCCGCGCCCGCGCTTGCCCGGCGCCTGTTCACGGTGCACTACGCGTGCCTGTGCTCGCCGATGCCCCGGTGAGCCGGACGGCGCCGCGGCGGCGCTCCGACGAGCCCCTCAGCACCCCGCCAGGGGCTTGCAGGGCAAGATCACGCGCAGCCTCGACACCGGGACCGGCAGGCCGACGAGCGAATCGTTGCCACCGGCCGCGTGGACGAAGCTGCTCAGCTGGCCCTCGTAGCCGAACGCCGTGAAAGACAGGTCGTCTTCGTTGACCAGGCTCATCTCCGTTTCCCCGGGTCCGTTCGTGTCGACGACGTAAACGCCGTACTGCGCCATCGCCGTCATCACGGTGCGCTCCCACGGCGGCGCATGCGTCGCAAGGATTTCCGCGGCGCTCATGTTCAGCTGCAGGAGGCTGCCGAAATGCGGACCCGCGCCGCCGGGACAGATGGAGTCGCCGCGGGCGCGCGCCGGGGAGGGCCAGACGTCGCGCCTCTGGACACACGCGACGGTCGTGGCGAGCGCGTGGTTGATGCGGCCGGCGAGGAGTTCGGCACCACGGATCAGACCACCGGCGAGACCGAGATCGGAGGCCTCGGCGACGCCTCCCCGCCCGCTGCCGACGCTCGGCCCGATCGGGATGCTGCTACCGGCGGAGACCGTCATCGTCCCGTTTGCAGGCGCGCTGGCGCGCCAGAAGTCGTACTCGCGGTGCGAGACCTGGTCGATGACAGTCATGTGGCCGTCCGACTGTTCCTCCGGCCGAGCTCCGCGCGGTATGCGCACCCGCATTCCCTGCCGGCAGGAGTAGCCGCCGCCCCGGCAGAGGACCCTGACGAGCGGGTCGCCGCTGCCGGACCAGTACACCGGGCGACTCCCCTGCGCGCTGATCGTGAAGCCGCCGCCGTGGCCGGGGTTGAAGGCCCAGTGCTGAGAGAGGAGGTAGCCGATGATGGCGCCCGATTCCGGCGACACCCGCGGGGCCGGCGGGATCGGCGTGTTGAACGGCGACCGGCTGCCGTACGGGCGCCAGCACGCAGGCGGCCACCTGCCGGCGGAGAAGGAGCCGAACAGCTGTGCGCAATCGCCGGGCGTGGCGGAGGCCGGTGCGGGGCCGGCGACGCCTGCCGGCATCCCGCCTGCGGCCGGCGCGAACGTCAGCGCGAGGCACGCAAGCCCGCTCGCGATCGCCGCGAGCAGCCGCCGGGCCTGCAGGATCCGGCTACCAGGAGCGTCCTCGAGCGCGGCCGGCGCGTGTCGCGAGCGTGTCCGTGCCAGGGCCCAGATTCGGCGTAGTGAAGCACATCGCCCGACGAGCGGCTGTTGTCGGCGGCAGCTCGGATCGCGCCGGCCGCGGAGCCGGGAAAGCGGAGGCTCAGGCGGCGGCCGGCCGCGTGGCCGCGGAGAACAGGAGTGACAGCACGGTCCCCATCAACTCGTCGGGTACGGCATCGGGGTCGGCCAGCTTCTGGCGGGCGATCCCGTCGGCCAGCGCGTCGATCGCGACCGCGAGCTGCTCTGCCGGGATCGCGAGCTCGAGGTCGAACTCGCGAACGGCGTCGGCGATCAGCCGCGTGAGCACCTGGCGCATCTGCGCGAAGCGCGCCGCGACCTTCGGTCGCACGTCGGGGTCGCGCACGCCATAGGCCCAGAACTCCATGAACAGCAGCAGCAGCTCGGGCTCCCGATCGATCATGCTCATCCACTGCCGTGCCCCGCCCGTCGCGCGCTCGGCGACGGAGGTGCGCGTGCGCACGGCGGCCGCGAGCTCGCTCGCGTGCTCGGCGATCTCGCGCTCCATCAACTCGAGGAAGAGGTCCTCCTTGCCGTCGAAGTTGGAATACAGCGCACCCGTGGAGAAGCCCGCATCGGAGGCGATCTCCTCGACGGAGGCGCCGTGGAAGCCGCTGCGGGCGAACGCTCCGCGCGCCGCTGCAAGCAGCCGCTCGCGGGTGTTGGCGCGGCTCTGTTCGCGCGTGAGCCTCGCCCCGGCGCCAACGGTGCTGCGCTCGCGACCGTCACTGTCTCGGACCCGGGCAGCCGCGGACGCGGCGGGGTCGGTGCGCGCGCTCGGCATTCCCTTATACTACTTGACAGAACGATCGCTATTTCGATAACGTTCGTTATCCAGCCTCACGTACCGCGGCGATAGGAGCGACGATGGCGAGCGCAACCACCTCCCCCCCCAACGTGGCCGGTCTGCCGGCTGACGCGATCTCCTACGAGGACCTGTACGCGCGCTGGGAGCGTGGCAACTGGAGGGCCACCGAGCTCGACTTCACCGAGGACGCACGCCAGTGGCGCGAGGACTTCACCGACTTCGAGCGCCAGGCGGCGATGTGGAACTACTGCCTCTTCTTCTGGGGCGAGGACGCCGTGGCCGACAACCTGTCCCCCTACATCGACGCGGCGCCGCGCGAGGAGCAGAAGTACTTCCTCGCCACCCAGCAGGTCGATGAGGCGCGTCACGCCGTCTTCTTCAAGCGCTTCATGGAGGAGGTCTGCGGGGTCGGCGACGGCACCATGGCCGGCGGGCTGAGCGCGATCAAGCCCGAACTGACGGTCGGCTTCCGCAAGATCTTCGACCGGCTCGACACGATGGCCGACGAGCTGCGCGCCGACCGCTCGCCGGCAAAGCTCGCGGCGGCCGTGACCCTCTACCACATCGTGATCGAGTCGGCGCTCGCCCAGCCGGGGCAGCACTTCATCTGCAGCTACCTGGAGGAACGCGACCAGCTGCCGGCCTTCCGCGAGGGCATGCAGAACATCGCCGCCGACGAGCAGCGCCACATCGGCTTCGGCGTCAAGCTGCTTTCAGACCTCAACCGTGAAGACCCCGTCGGAGTGCCCAAGGCGGTCGCACGCCTGCTGCGCGAGGTCACGCGCTTCACCTCGCAGGTGCTGATGCCCCCCGGGTGGGACGAACGCTATTTGACGGTCTTCAACTACACCTTCGACAAGGTCGGGATCGAGGGCCTGATCTCGATGACGACGAAGCTGCGCTCCGCCGGCCTGGCCGTTGAGACGCTGCCGGGGCCGGCTCTGCTGCCGCCCGGGCTCACGCCGCTGGAGACGACTCGGCGCGGCCACGCGCTCGCGAAAGCCGGCATCATCGGCGTGCGCGAAGGGCCGACCGACCGCGATCCCGAGACCGTCGCGCTGCTGTTCGACACGATCCGCCGCCAGGTCAACCCCGAGCACGGCCTGACCCGCCCGACGACGTTCCAGTGGGAGTTCACCGATCCCGACATCCCCACCTGGCACCTGACCGTCGAAAACGGCTCCAGCGTCGTCGAGCAGGGCGCGACGCCCACAGCCGACGTGCGCTTCCGGCTCTCCTACCAGGACTGGGTCGACATCGTCGGCGAGCGCCTCGACCCGCTCCGCGCCCTCGCCACGGGGCGCCTGCGCCCGCGCGGCAATCTCCTCGCGCTCGCGCGCCTGGGCAAGATCTTCCCGCGCGCCTAGTAGCAAGGGCTACCCGGGCGAGAACTCGCGCGCGGCCTGCGCTGCGCTGATCGAGGAGACCTGTGCGCCCGAGCCGCCCGCGGCGGCGGGGGGAACGGGTTCGCCGGCTCCCCCGGCTGCTTCGCCTCCGACGCGCTGTTCGCTGCCCCCTGCGGCCGCCGCGCGTGCGCGGCGCTGGGACGCGGCCACCGGACTGGACGAGCCGCTCGCGCCGGCGTGCGCCGCCGCGGCGAGGAGCTGCTCCGGTCCGAACTCGCGGCTCGCGCGCCCGGCGGGCGTCAGCGAGCGGGCGCCGCCGGCGGGGATGCTCGCGGGCGTCGATTCGCGCGGCCTTCCCGAGCTCTGCGCCGCGAGCCGCGCGTCGGCCACGGCGCTCGCCGCGTGCCTCCCGCCGACGCGCGCCACCGGGGCCGCACGGCGCTGGGGATGCGGACGCGCGATCACGCGACCGTCGAGCACCGCGCACCCGGCACCCACGCCGAGTGCCACCAGGCAGCCGACCGCGAGCTTGCCTCCCAGCGCTCCCCCGGCGAGCATCCAACCCCCGCCGGCTGCGCCGCCCGCGCCGGCACCGGCGCCGGCTGCGCCGGACGTCGACACGGCGGCGCCGAGCCGCCCGCCCCAGCCACCCGCGATCCCGCCGCCGGCAGCGAGACCCAACGGCGCGAGCACCGGCGGCAGCACGCCCGCCAGCCCGCGCAGAGACGCCACGTAGGTGCGACAGCCCGGACAGGCGAGCGTGTGCGCCAGCGCGAGCTGGTGTCGCTCGCCCTGCGGCTCGAGCACCCCGAAGGCGAGCGCGCGCATCAGCGAGCCCTGCTCCTCGCACCAGTCTCCGTCGCGGATGCTCGTGACGAGCGCACCCACCTTCCCGGCGACGCCCGGGCTGCCCGGTCCGCGGCCCTCCATCAGCTTGCGCATTCGCGTCTCGCTCACGCCCATCCGCGCGGCTGCCTCCGAGCGCGTGAGGCCCTGGAGGTAGCAGAGCACCGCCGCTTCGCGCTCGCGCGCGCTCAGACGCGTGCGCAGGCCCTCGAACAGCTGACGCAGGCGGTCCCGGTCGTCCAGCTCGGCCGCCAGGTCGCGCTCGCGCGCGCCTCCCCCGGGGCCGCACAGACCGCGCCTCGCGCCGCCCCCGCCGTGGCCGTGGCGGTGGCCGCCGCCGTCGCCCTCCTCGTCGGGGGTGCGGGGCAGATCGCAGTGGGCCCGCGCGCGTGCGCGGCGCTCGTCGACGGCCCGGCGGAACGTCGCGAGCACCAGCCAGCCGGTGGGATTGGCGACCTCGGCGCCTTCGAGCGTGGTCATGTAGAGGCCCTGCCAGGCAGCCGCGTAGCAGGACTCCAGATCGCAGCGATCGAGCTCGATCCCCGCCGCGCGCAGGCGACGATCGGCTGCACCGATCACGCGCGATCGCAGGACGTCGAACTCGCGCCTGAGCAGGCGCTCGGCGCGATAGCGGCGCAGGCTCAGCGGGCTCACTCCCGGAGGCTACGAGCGCCGTGCCCACGTTACGAATCGTGCGAGCTTCTCGAACCCGGGATTTCCCGCAAACAGCGCTCGATTACGCCGCGTGCTGGCGCGGAAACGTCTCTCGCGGAGGGCCGCTATGCCCTCGCGCTCGCGGCCGCGCTCGCTCTCGCGCTCGCGGCGGCCCTGTAGTCGGCGATCTGGGCGAGGCTGACGGCACGCATGTCCTCGCCGCGGTCGTGGGCGCCGTGCCACGCCACGACCCGGCCGAGGGCCTGCTCCAGATCCCACTCGCAGGCCCAGCCGAGCTCGCGCGCGGCGGCGCTCGAGTCGAGCTCCAGGTGGGCGGCCTCGGGCGGGTTATCGGCGCCGTCGAGCTCCCACACGAGCTCGCCCTGCCACAGCTCGCCGAGGCGCCGCACGATCCAGCCGACATCCCGGACGTCGCCCGGGGGAGGGCCGAAGTTCCACGCACGCGCGGCGCCCGCGCCCGCGCAGAGCGCTTCGGCGAGGCGCAGGTAGCCGCCCAGCGGGTTGAGCACGTGCTGCCAGGGCCGCACCGCGTTCGGGTTGCGAATCCGCAGCCGCTCGCCCCGCTCGACGGCGCGCACGCTGTCGGCGATCAGGCGGTCCTCGCCCCAGTCACCGCCGCCGATCACGTTGCCGGCCCGCGCGGTGCCCACACGCGCCAGCCCCTCACGCGAGAAGAACGAGCTGCGATAGGCCGACGCGACGAGCTCCGCGCAGGCCTTCGAGCTGGAGTACGGGTCCTCGCCGCCGAGCGCGTCGGCCTCGACGAAGCGCCGCCGGCGTTCGCCGTGGTTCTCGTAGCACTTGTCGGAGGTGACGACCACGACTGCCCTCACGCGCGGGCCGGCTCGGCGGATCGCCTCGAGCACGTTGACGGTCCCCATCACGTTGATCTCATAAGTGCTCGCAGGATCGCGCAGCGAGCGCCTCACGAGCGGTTGCGCGGCGAGGTGGAGAACGATCTCCGGATCGACCTCGCGAACGGCGTCGAGCACCCCCGCGGCGTCGCGGATGTCGAGCTCGTGCTCGCTCATGTTCGCGCCGACTTTTGCGAGCTCGTACAGGCACGGCTCGCTGGGGCGCCCGGCGGCCAGCCCGCTGACGGCTGCGCCGAGCGACTGCAGCCACAGCGACAGCCACGCGCCCTTGAAGCCGGTGTGCCCCGTGACCAGCACCCGGCGCTCGCTCCAGAAGTCGGGGTCGACGCTCACAGGGCGGGTATCTTCACGCAATCCCCGCACCGCCTGCTCGCACCCCCTCGAGCCCGGTACTCCCGGCGCTCCCTCCGCGCGCGCTCGTGCTCGACGTGCCGCTCGCGGTTTCCGACTACGCCGAGGTGATCGACTGGATGCAGGCCGTGATCGCCGCCGACGCGCGCGCATACGTGACGGCGGCCGCCGTCAACCTGGTGATGAGCGCGCGCGAGGATGCCGCAGCACGTGCGGCGCTGCTCGGAGCGACGCTCGCGGTGCCCGACGGGCAACCGCTGGTGTGGGCGCTGCGTGCGCTCGGCCACCCCTCCGCCACGCGCGTCTACGGGCCCGACCTGATGGCCCGCTTCTGCGCGCGCGCCGCGCAGAGCGCGATCCCGATCTACCTCTACGGGGGGCGCACGCCGGAGGCGCTCGCGCTGCTCGAACGCCGCCTGCGCGAGCGCTTTCCCGGCCTGCCCATCGTGGGCGGCTACTCGCCGCCGTTTCGCGAGCTCACGGTCGCGGAGGAGACGCAGGTGTGCGCGGCGATCGACGCCTCCGGAGCCGCCGTCGTGTGGGTTGGAACGGGGCAGCCGAAGCAGGAGAAGTGGATGGCGAGCATGCGCCCCCGGCTGAGCGCCCCCCTGCTGGTCGGTGTCGGCGCGGCCTTCGACTTCCACGCGGGGCTCGTGCGCCAGGCGCCGCCGTGGATGCAGCGCAGCGGGCTCGAGTGGGCCTACCGTCTGATCCGCGAGCCGCGGCGCCTGTGGCGACGCTATGCCCGCTACAACCCCCGCTTCCTCGCCGGCTTCCTGCGCCAGTACCTCGCGTACCGCCGGCGCGCCGGCTGAGCGCTCGCGGCGCGCCGGCTGAGCGCTCGCGGCGCGCCGGCGCGGCGGTCCATCGCTAACCTCATGGCTTCGATGAACGCCTCGCAGAGCAACGCCGATGTGGCCGTCGTCGGCCTCGGCCGCGTCGGCTTGCCGCTGGCTCTGTCGTTCGCCGACCGCGGGCTGCGCGTGATCGGGATCGACAACGACCGCGCGCGTCTGGAGGCGGTCGGCGAAGGGCGCATGCCGTTCGCCGAGACCGACGCGCCGGCGCTGCTCGAGCGGGTGCACGCGGGCGGGCGGCTGTCGCTCAGCGAGCGCGTCGCCGACGCCGCGCAGGCGCGGCACATCGTGCTCACGCTGGGGACCCCGTCGTTCTCGCACATCGAGATCGACATGCGCGACATCCGCTCGGCGCTCGATGACCTGCTCGGCGTGCTCGCGCCCGGTCACTCGTTGATCCTGCGCTCGACGGTCGCGCCGGGGACGACCGCGTTCGTGGCGGGCTACCTGGCCAAGCACCGCGGCTTCCAGATCGGCGAGGAGGTGTTCGTCGCCCACGCCCCGGAGCGGATCGCGGCCGGTCGCTTCCTGGCGGAGATCGACACGCTGCCCTGCATCATCGGCGGTGTCGGCGAGCGCTCCGGCGAGGTCGTCGCCGAGCTGTTCGGAGCCTTCGACGCCCCGATCGTGCAGACCACGCCCGTACAGGCGGAGCTCGCGAAGATCTGGGCGAACATCCTGCGCTACACGCATTTCGCGCTGCCGAACCTGCTGATGATGGACTGCGAGCGCTACCAGGCGAACGTCTTTGAGGTGATCGACCTGATCAACCGGGACTACCCGCGCGGGGGAATCGCCGAGCCGGGGCTGACGGCGGGAACGTGCCTGCGCAAGGACTTCACCTTCTCCGAGGAGCGCTCGGCGGCGCCCGGGATGCTGCTGGCGGTCTCGCGTGTGAACGAGTCGGTCCCGCTGTTCCTGCTCGAAGGCGCCAAGCGCCGGCTCGGCGATCTCGCCGACCGCCGCGTCGCCGTGCTCGGGCTGGCGTTCAAGGCCAACACCGACGACGAGCGCGACTCGCTCGCGCACAAGCTCATCCGGCTGCTCGAACGCGAGCTCGCCGACGTCGCCGTGCACGACCCCCACGTGGCGACGCCGACGCTCTCCTTCGAGCAGGCGATCGAGGGGGCGCAGCTCGTCTTCCTCGCCACCAACCACGCCGAGTTCTGCGACGCCGACGCGCTCGCGGCGATCGCCGCGCGCGCCGCCCCGGACTGCCTCGTCGTCGATCCCTGGAACTGCTGGGGTGCCTCCCAGGTGTTCGCCTACGCTTCCGAGCTGGCCGCGCTCGGCGCGCACCGATGAGGAGCGCGCCCGATCATGAGCGCCCAGCGATGAGGAGCGCGCACCGATGAGCAGGGTGCTGGTGACGGGCGGCGCCGGCACGATCGGCGCCGCGGTCGTTCGACGCCTGCTCGCCGATCCCGACTTCGAGGTGCGGGTGTCCGACCAGCGCCTCGCGCCGCAGTGGATGCGCGAGGGCTGCGAGGTGCACACCGGCGACCTGCGCGATCTCGAGCAGGCGCGCACCGCGACGCGGGGCTGCGCGCACGTGATCCACCTCGCGGCGATCGTCGGCGGGATCGCCAACTTCCACAAGCTCCCGCACACGCTCACGGAGGTCAACAACGCCCTCTACAACGCCGTCATCCGCGCCGCTCTCGAGGTCGAGCTCGAGCGCTTCGTGTATGTGTCCTCCTCGATGGTCTTCGAGCGCGCGGAGAAGTTCCCGACGCCCGAGGACTATCTCCCCGAATGCCCCGTCCCGATCTCGGCCTACGGCTTCTCCAAGCTGACGGGGGAGGTCTACTGCCGCGCTGCGCACGACGAGCACGGGCTCCCGTACACGATTTGCCGACCCTTCAACGCCTACGGACCGGGCGAGCTGCCCGACCGCGAGCCCGGCATCGCGCACGCGGTGCCGGACCTGATCGAGAAGGTGCTCGCCGGGCAGCGGCCGCTGGAGATCTTCGGGTCGGGCGAGCAGACGCGGACGCTGACGCACGTCGATGACATCGCCGACGGAGTCGTCGCCGCGATGAGCTCCGCGGCAGGGCTCAACGAGGACTTCAACATCTCCGCCTCACGCGAGCTGAGCATCGCGGAGATCGCGCGCATCGTGTGGGCGGCATGCGGGGAGGACCCCGAGGGCTTCGCGCTCGCGCACCTGCCGACGTTCGCCGTAGACGTCCAGCGGCGCTGGCCGTCGGTCGAGAAGGCTCGCGAGCTGCTCGGGTGGGAGGCCAGGATCAGCGTCGAGGACGGCATCGCCGCGACGGTCGCGTGGCTGCGCGGGCGCCGCGGCGCGAGCGCGGACGACACGATCGCTGCCGCTCGATAGGCTCCCGCGCCATGTCCGCCCGCCCCTCCGCGCTCGTCACCGGCATCACCGGCCAGGACGGCTCCTACCTCGCCGAGCTGCTGCTCGAGAAGGGCTACGACGTTCACGGCATGGTCCGCCGCGCCTCGACCGAGAAGTTCGACCGGATCGAGCACATTCGGGACCGCATCACGCTGCACCAGGGAGACCTGCTCGACCAGCGCTCGCTCGTCGACACCCTGCGCGCCGCGCGCCCGACGGAGATCTACAACCTCGCGGCGATGTCGTTCGTCGCCGTCTCGTGGGTGCAGCCGACGCTGACCGCCGAGTTCTCCGGAGTCGGTGTCACGCGGATGCTCGAGGCGATGCGCGAAGTCTGCCCCGAGGCGCGCTTTTACCAGGCCTCCTCGAGCGAGATGTTCGGCAAGGTGCTCGAGGTCCCACAGACGGAGACGACCCCGTTCTATCCGCGCTCCCCCTACGGCGTCGCGAAGGCGTACGGCCACTTCATCACGGTCAACTACCGCGAGTCCTATGACCTGCACGCAACCTCGGGAATCCTCTTCAACCACGAGAGCCCGCGCCGCGGCCTGGAGTTCGTCACCCGCAAGATCACCTGGCACGCAGCCGCGATCAAGCACGGTCTCGTCGAGGAGCTGCGGCTCGGCAACCTCGACGCGGAACGCGACTGGGGCTTTGCCAAGGACTACGTGGAGGCGATGTGGCTGATGCTTCAGCGCGACGTCGCCGAGGACTACGTGATCGCCACCGGCGAGGCGCACTCGGTGCGCAAATGCTGCGAGGTCGCCTTCGACGAGGCGGGCCTCGCCGATTTCGAGCGCTACGTCACGATCGATCCGGCATTCGTGCGCCCCGCGGAGGTCGACCATCTGATCGGCAGCCCGGCCAAGGCCGAACGCGACCTCGGCTGGAAGCCACGCACCTCCTTCGAGGAGCTGATCCGCCTGATGACCCGCTCTGACCTCGCGCTGCTCGCGCCGGGCTGAGTCGCCGATGGGCGTCCCGCTGTTCGACAGTGCGACGCCGCTGGCCGCGCTGCGCGCGGAGCTGCGCGCAGCGATCGAGCGCGTGCTCGACTCCGAGCGCTACATCCTCGGCCCGGAGGTCGCGGCCTTCGAGCAGGAGCTCGCCGCCTATTGCGCCACCGAGCACGCAGTCGGCGTCGCCAATGGCACCGACGCGATCACGATCGCGCTGCGGGCGATGGGCGTCGGCCCGGGCGATGAGGTCGTGGTGCCGTCCTTCACCTTCTACGCATCCGCCGAGGCGATCCCGCCGACGGGCGCGACGCCCGTGTTCTGCGACATCGACCCCGACACCTACTGCGTGACCGCCGACACGGTGCGCGCGGCGCTCACGCCGCGCACGAAGGCCGTGCTCGCCGTGCACCTGTTCGGCAACGTCGCGCCGGTCGCGGAGATCGCGGCGCTCGGCGTGCCCGTGCTCGAGGATGCCGCGCAGGCCGCGGGCTCGCGCCTGGAGGGAGCCTGTGCAGGCGCCCTCGGCAGCGCCGCGACGTTCTCGTTCTTCCCCTCCAAGAACCTCGGCTGCTTTGGCGACGGCGGTGCGATCGTGACGGCAGACGCGGACATCGCCGAACGCGCCCGCACGCTGCGCTTCCACGGCTCCCGCGACAAGGTCAGCTACGAGCAGATCGGTTACAACTCGCGCCTGGACGAGCTCCAGGCCGCGGTCCTGCGCGTCCAGCTCCCGCACCTCGACGCGATGGCCGACGGTCGCCGGCGGGCCGGCGATCACTACCGGCAGGCCGGTCTCGGCGCGCACGTCAAGCTGCCCCGCCCCGTCACCGGCGCGACGCCGGCGTGGCATCTGTACGTCGTCGCCGACCCGCACGTCGCGCGTCTGGAAGCCGCGCTCGCCGCCGCCGAGATCGGGCACAAGGCCTATTACCGCACGCCCGTCCACCGCCAGCCGCCGATGCGCAGATGGGCCGCCGGCGTCGAGCTGCCGGCGACCGAGGAGGCGGCGCGCACGCATCTCGCGCTGCCGATGAGCCCCGTGCTCACGCGCGAGCAGGCCGAGCAGGTCGTCGCAGCCGTGGCCGGCGCCGGCGACGCCGGGACGGGCGCCCGCGGCGCCTAGCGCCAGCGCTCGAGCAGGTCCGCGTCGGCGACTTCGCGCACAACGCGCGCCGGCACGCCCATCACGACCGCGCGCGCGGGAACGTCGCCGGTGACGACGGCGCCGGCGGCGACGAACGCCTCCTCCCCGACCTCGACGCCAGGCGTCAGCACCACGCCGCCGCCGACGCGGCAGGCGCGGCGCAGGATCGCGCCGCGCAGTGGCACCTCGCGGGGGTGGCGGCCCATCGTGTCGTCGTTCGTCGTCGTCACGCCGGGGCCGACGAAGACGTCGTCCTCGACGAGCGTGAATGCCGTCAGGTACACGCTGCTCTGCACACTCACGCGCGCTCCCACGCGCACGTCGTTCTCGACCACGCTGCCGCGGCCGATCGCCGAGCGCGGGCCGATCGAGCTGCGCTCGCGCACGAAGGACTGATCACCGAGCGTCGCCTCGGCGCCGATCCTGGCGCCGGCGAACACGACCGCGCCGGCGCCGACGCGCGCCCCCGCGCCGAGCTCGAGACCGTCGAGAGCCCCCTCGCCTTGCGAGCGGGGGCTGCGGCGCGGGCGCTTGCCCAGGACCGCGTGATCCTCGATCGTGCAGCCGTCGCCGATCGCGGTCCCGGCGTGCACGACGACGAAGGCGCCGAAGACGACGCCATCGCCGACCGTGACGCCAGGCGCCAGCAGCGGCGCCGACGCAGCGCCAGAGGCGTCGCTCACAGGCGGACGACGTTGGTGGCCGAAGCGGCGCGCGTGACCCCGCGCAGGTCGAGCACGAGACGTGCGCGCCTGGCGATGAGGCCGTGATCGACGTGTGGATGGGCGGTCACGATCAGCGCCAGGTCGGCATCCGCGAGCGCGTCCTCGAGCGGCGTGTTCGCGAGGCCGAACTCGGCGAGCGCGGCGACGTGCGGGTCGTGGTAGCGGACGTCGGCGCCGAGCTCGCGCAGGAGCGAGATGATCTTCAGCGCCGGCGACTCGCGCACGTCGCCGACGCCCGGCTTGTAGCTGACGCCGATCACGGCGACGCGCGCGCCTTTGACCGACAGCCCGCGCTCGTTCAGCGCCCGCTGCGCCTTGGCGACGCAGTGGTAGGGCATCTGCTGGTTGACCTTGCCGGCGAGCTCGATGAACTCGGTCGCCATGTCGAACTCGCGCGCGCGCCAGCTCAGGTAGAAGGGGTCCACCGGCAGGCAGTGGCCGCCCATCCCGGGCCCCGGCTCGAAGCGCATGAAGCCGTAGGGCTTCGTCGCAGCGGCGTCGACGACCTCCCAGATGTCGATGCCCATGCGGTCGGTGAGCATCGCAAGCTCGTTGACGAGCGCGATGTTGACGGAGCGGAAGATGTTCTCCAGCAGCTTTGTCAGCTCCGCGGCCTCGGGACTGGAGACCCGCAGCAGGTGATCGCAGACGAGTCCGTACAGCGCCTCGGCGCGCTCCGCACACGCGTCGGTCAGCCCGCCGAGCACCTTCGGGGTGTTGCGCAGGGTGAAGTCCGTGCGCCCGGGATCGACGCGCTCGGGCGAGAACGCGAGGTGGAAGTCGCGCCCGGCGGCGAGCCCCGACTCCTCCAGCAGCGGCGCCATCCGTTCGCGGGTCGTGCCCGGGTAGGTGGTCGACTCGAGCACGACCAGCTGATCCGCCTGCAGCACCTCGGCGAGCGCGCGGGTGGCTTCGATCAGGGGGCCGAGGTCGGGCTCGCGATTGCGGGTCAGCGGCGTCGGCACGCACACGAGCACCGCCTCCGCGCGCGCGAGGTCCGCGTAGCGCGTGGTCGCATGGATGCGCTCGAGCGCCGCCGCGAGGGCCTCGCCGGAGACGTCCTCGATGTACGACTCCCCGGCGCGCACCGCCTCGACCTTGCGCGAGTCGACGTCCACGGCGATCACCTCGCAGCCCTCCTGCGCGAAGGCGACTGCGAGCGGCAAGCCGACATAGCCCAGGCCGATGACGCCGACGGTGGTCATGCGGGCGCCAGTGTAGGGCCTCACTCCGACGGGCCCGGCGCGCGCCGGGCGCTCAGCGCGGAGCCTACGCGCGCAGCGCGTCGAGGTCAGCCTCGACCATGCGCCGTACGAGCGCGTCGAAGTCGACCTGCGCACGCCAGCCGAGACGCTCGCGCGCCTTGCCCGGATCGCCGACGCTCGGGGTCAGCTCGGCAGGCCGCACGAGCGTCTGATCGACGCGTAGGTAGCACTCGGCGTCGAGACCGGCGCAGGCGAACGCGCTGGCGGCGAACTCGGCGACCGTGTGGGGCGTGCCGCTCGCGAGCACGTAGTCGCCGGGCTCGTCCTGCTGGAGCATCAGCCAGGCCGCCTCGACGATGTCGCCCGCGAACGACCAGTCGCGCACCGCCTCCAGCGAGCCGAGCGTCAGCTCCCGCTGGCGGCCGCGGGCGATCGCGGCGGCTGCGCGCGTGATCCGGCGCGTCACGAACTGCTCGGGTCTGCGCTCGGACTCGTGGTTGAAGGCGATCCCTGAGCTCGCGTGCAGGCCCTCGTGGGCGCGCAGCGCGCCGACGAGCTGGTGGGCGCCGAGCTTGGCGATCGCGTAGGGCGAGGTCGGCCTGCACGGCGTGTCCTCGCGCTGGGGGCTCTCGCCGGCTTCGCCGAAGATGGCCCCGGAGGCGGACACGAAGACGCGCATCTCGCGGTCGATCTCGCGCACCGCTTCGAGGATCGCGGCGCACGAGCCGACGATCGCCTGCACGCTCTCGCGCGGGCGCTCCCACGAGGCGGGCACGAACGACGGCGCCGCGAGGTGGTAGATCTCGCGCGGGCGCACGTGCTCGATCGCCGCACGCAGCGACGCGGGCGCGAGCAGGTCGCCGCGTACGAGCTCGAGCTCGCCGCGGAGGTGCTCGGAGGCGCCGAGCGCTCCGTCCCCGGCGCCGCGCAGCACGCCGGTGACCGCGTAGCCCTTGGCGAGCAGCAGCTCCGCCAGGAACGAGCCGTCCTGCCCGGTGATGCCAGTGATCAGGGCGCTTGGTGCGGAGGACACGGGCGCAGCTTACGTTCTGGCGTCGGGCGCGCCGTGCCCGGCGTAGATCGCGGCCAGCGCCCCGGCCACGACCTCCGGCGCGCAGATCGCGTGCACCCGCCGTCGATTCGCCTCCCCTGCCGCCCGGTCGCCGGCCAGGCGCGCGATCGCGGCGGCGAGCGCGCGGGAGTCGCCGGGCGCGTGCAGGGCGTCATCGTCGAGCAGCTCCGGCAGAGCGCCGATGCGACTGGCGGCGACGGGCAGGCCGGCGGCCATCGCCTCGGCGGCCGCGAGCCCGAAGGTCTCCGCCGAGCGCGACGGCGCCAGCGCGATCGCGGCGCCGGCGCGGAGCCGGGCGAGCTCCTCGTCGTCGACGCGGCCGAGAAAGCGCACCTCGCCCCCGGCCGCTCGCTCGCGCAGGAGCTCGAGCTCGGGCCCGTCGCCGGCGATCAGCAGCGCGATCCCGGCGATCCGGCAGGCATCGATCGCGACGTTGACGCCCTTCTCCGCCGCCAGGCGGCTGACGAGCAGCGCGTATGGGCGGTTCGCATATCCCTCCGCGCCCGCGGCCCGCGCGGGGGACGCCGACAGCGCCTGCGCGGGCAACACGTGGAGCGGCGGAGGGAGCACGTGCACACGCTCCCACGGCAGCGTCGCGCCCAGCTCGCGCAGGCGCTCGCGTGCGAATCGACTCGGCACGATCACGGCATCCGCCTGCGCGACGAGCCGCCGCTGCCACAGCGCGAGCGAGGCGCCGTAGACGGCCGCCTCCGGCACGCTCGCGCGGCAGTTCAAGAGGACGCCGGGCAGCGTGTTGCGCCCGCTGCAGCGCGTGCACTCCTCGCCGCGCGTGAAGCAGACCCCGACCGCGCAGACGAGGCGGTACTGGTGCAGGTGCAGCACGACGCGCGCACCAGCCTCGCGCGCGGCCGCGAGCGCGCGCCAGCCGAGCGCCGGGTGCAGGTTGTGGGCGTGGACGACACGCGCGCCGCTGAGGCGGACCGCGCGCGCTGTCTCCTGCGGGCGCAGGCCGCCGCGCAGCAGCCCGGCGCCGGCCGCGAGACGAGTCAACTCCACCGAGTCGCGACCGATCAGCTCGGCCGGCTCGCCGAGCTGATCGCGCACTAGCGCGAGCAGCCCTTCGACTGCGCGCTCCTCGCCACCGGTCGTGCGGTAGCGGTTGTGCAGGAACAGGACCACTGGCGCAAACCTAGACTGTCAGCGAGATGACGCCCGCCTCGATCGTGATCCCCACGCGGGACCGGCTCTCCTACCTCGAGGTCGCACTCGAGTCGATCGCGCCGGCGGCGGCGATGCTCGGCGTCGAGGTCCTCGTCGTCGACGACGCCGGGGAGAGTGCGCCCGCACGGCGCCTGGTCGAGCGCTTCGGCGCCCGCTACGAGCCCCACCCGCGCCCGCTCGGTCTCAACGTCGCACGCAACACCGGCGTCGCGCGTTCCGCCGGCGAGCTCGTGGTGTTCCTCGACGACGATGTGCGCGCCCGTCCCGGCTGGCTTGCGGCGCTGCTCGAGGCAGCCCGCGCGCACACCGAGGTGGAGGTCTTCACCGGTCCGATACTCGCCCGCCTGGAAGGGCCCGCGCCGCGCAGCTGCGGGCGCGAGCAGGCGCCGATCACGACGCTCGATCTCGGCGCACACGACACGGACACACGCTTCGCGTGGGGGGCCAACATGGCGATCCGCCGCAGTGCGCTGACACGCCTGGGCCCCTTCGACGTGTCCCTCGAGCAGGGCGGTGACGAGCAGGAGTGGCAGGAACGGCTGCGCGCCGAGAGCCCCGGGGCACGGGTCCGCTACGTGGCGGGTGCCGCCGTCGAACACAGGCGTGCGGGGGCGGATGCTCGGCTCCGCGCGCTCTGCCGCGGCGCGTACGTGCGCGGGCGCGCCGCGCGCCGCTTCGACTCGACGCGCGGGCAGGCGCCCCCGCTTGCGCGGGAGCTGGCCACACTCGCGGGCTGCCTCGCGCACGTCCTCCGCCACCGCTGCCCCGCCGCCCTGACGATGGCCGCACACAGCGGCGGGCGGTTGCGCGAGGGCCTGCACGAACGCGTCGGCCGGGCCGCCGGCCGCGCCGCCGGCCCGAGCGGGAGTGCCGCGGAGGACTTCCTCTCCGGCACCAGCGGCACCGTCGGCGGCATCGACGCCGTCGGCCGGGCGGCCTCCGACGAGGCGGTCGACGCCTGGGAGCGACTGAGCGGGCGGCGCCTGCGGCTGGCGCGGGCGGCGCGGGCGGCGCCCGGCCGCCGGCGCGTGCTCGCGCTCGGGGTCGTGCGCCCCGAGCACGCCGAGCTCGCGGATGCGATCGCCGCCGAGCTCGGACGCTCCCGCCACAGCGTCGAGCTGCACACCTGCCCGCCGCAGGGTCGCGGCAAGTTCGAGAACCTCAACCGGCTGCTCGAGGAGCACTCCCCGCGCGAGCACGACTGGCTGCTCGTGATCGACGACGACGTCGAGCTGCCGCGCGGCTTTCTCGACAGCTTCCTGTTCCTCTGCGAGCGCTTCGGTCTCGTCCTCGCCCAGCCGGCGCACCGCCTGCACTCCCATGCCGCGTGGCCCGTCACGCGACGTCGCGCGGGGAGCGTCGTGCGCGAGACGAGCTTCGTGGAGATCGGGCCGGTGACGGCGTTTGCGCGCAGCGCCTTCGGAGTGCTGCTTCCGTTTCCCGCGCTGCGCATGGGCTGGGGCCTGGACGTTCACTGGGCTGCGGTCGCACGCGCGCACGGCTGGCGTTGCGGCGTCGTGGACGCCGTCTCGATCCGCCACATCGCGGCTCCCGCCGCCGCCGCCTATCCGCGCCGCGAGGCGGTCGAGGAGGCGCGCGCGTTCCTTGCCGAGCGGCCCTACGTCAGGGCCGCCGAGGCCGACCGCACGCTGACGACGCACCGTCGCTGGTGAGCGCGAGCCCCTCGCAGCGGCCGAAGGTGGCGGTCGTCGCCGAGTTCTATCCGAGCCGGCGCGATCCGGTGCTCGGAGTGTGGGCCCACCGCCAGGCGCTCGCGGCACGCGACGCCGGCGCCGATGTACGGGTGCTCGTCCTGCACCGCCTCGTGCCCCCGCGCGCTTCGCTCGGCGCCGGCGCCGGCGCGGCCGGGCGCGCGCTGGCGGAGCTCGTGCGCGAGCCGCGCAGGCAGACGCGCGACGGCCTGCAGATCGTCTACGTCCCCTTCCTCTCGCCGCCGCGCGAGCGCCACTACGCGCGCTGGGGAGCGTGGGCGGCCCCCCCGCTCGGGCTGGCGCTCACGCGCCTGGCGCGCAGCTTCCCGTTCGAGTTGATCCACGCGCACAACGCGGTGCCGGCCGGTGATGCGGTGCGCCGCACGCGCCGACGCACGCCCGTGCTCGTGTCGGTGCACGGCGGCGACGTGCTCTACACCGCCCGGCGTCCCGGTGGCGCCGAGACGGTCGCGAGCGGCCTCGGCGCGGCGGCGCTGGTGCTCGCCAACAGCGAGGGGATCGCCGAGCTGGCGTGCGAGCAGGGCGCGCGGCGCACGCGCGTCGTGCACCTCGGGGCCGACCTGCCGCCCGCGCAGCGGGCGCGCTCGGAGGGACCGCCGACGCTCGTGACGGTCGGACATCTGGTCGCGCGCAAGCGGCACGCGGACGTGCTGCGCGCGCTGGCCGTGCTCGGAGCGCGTCATCCCACTCTCCGCTACGCGATCATCGGCACCGGGCCCGAGCGTGTGGCGCTCGAAGGGCTCGCTGCCCGCCTCGGCGTGGCCGCGCGCGTCGACTTCCACGGCCAGCTCGCCCCGGCCGAGGCGCTCGAGCGGGCGGCGGGCTGCACGCTGTTCGTGATGCCCTCGACCGAGGAGGCCTTCGGCGTCGCCTACATCGAGGCGATGGCCGCCGGCGTGCCCGCGATCGGCTGTCGCGGCGAGCCGGGGCCGGAGGAGATCGCGGCGGCGGGCGATGGATTCACGCTCGTCCCGCCGGGCGACATCGAGCGCCTGACGCAGCGGATCGAGGAGCTGCTGTCCGATCGGCAACGGCTTCGCGAGGCCGGCCAGCGCGCGCGCGCGACGGTCGCGGCGCACTTCACCTGGGAGCGCTGCGGCGAGCAGACGCTGGCCGCCTACCGCGACGTGCTCGGGTGAAGCCCGTCCTGTTCGCGACCGGGCACGTGCCCGCCTACCGCGTCGACGGTCTCGCCCGACTGCACGAGCGCGAGGACATCGAGGTCGCGCTGTTCGGCGGGCGCGCTCGCCACGGGGGCGCAGCGTTCGCGGGCGAGCTGCCGTTGCCGCACCGTCGCGTGAGCCCGCGCGAGCTGCTGGCGCTCGCCGCCGGCGGGCGCTACCGCGCCGTGGTCGTGCCGACGGGTGGGCGGCTGGCGCTGCTGGGCGCATGGGCGGGGGCGCGGCGGGCCGGGGCTCCGGTGATCGTGTGGGCTTCGCTGTGGGCGCACCCGCGCAGCGCCGCGCACGCGCTCAGCTACGTGCCCCTGCTACGCCTGTATCGCTCCGCCGACGCGCTCGTGACGTATGGCCCGCACGTCAGCGCCTACGTCGCCGCGCGCGGCGCCCGCAACATCCACATCGCCCCACAGGCGGTCGACAACGACTTCTGGAGCTCGCCCGACCTCGAGCCGGCGCCCGCGCCCGCCGCCCAGGCGCCGGGCGTGCGCTTCCTGTTCGCCGGTCGCGCGGCGCCCGAGAAGGGCCTGGAGGTGCTGCGGGCCGCCTGGCACTCGAGCGGGCTGCGCCCGCCACGGGCGACGCTGATCCTCGCCGGCCCCGGGACGCGCAGCGCGGACGAGCGCGTCGGCGCCGGCGCCGACGCGGAGGGAATCGTGGAGCTGCCGGCGCTGGCGCCCACACGTCTGCGCGATCTCTATGGCGCCGCCGAGGTGCTCGTCGTTCCCTCGGTGGCGACGCGCACCTTTCGTGAGCCGTGGGGGTTGGTGGTCAACGAGGCCATGAACCGCGGACTCGCCGTAATCGCTTCCGATGCCGTCGGTGCCACCGCAGGAGGACTCGTCCGCGACGGCGAGACCGGCCTGGTGGTGCCGGCCGGCGACGCGCACGCGCTCGCGCTCGCGCTCACACGCCTGGCCGACGACGCCCCCCTGCGTGCCACGCTGGCCGCCGCGGGCAGGCGCGCCGTCGCCGCCTACAACGCCGATGCATGGGCGCAGGGCTTCTCCGGGGCGCTGGCCACGCTCGGGCTCTCCCGCACGCGTTGGTAGCGTTCGATGGTCGAGTTATGAGAATTGCCCGCCCACAGAGCCGACCGATCGGACATCGGCCCGCGCTGCTGGCAGTCTTGCTCGCGAGCGTGGCGCTGGCGAGCGCGCCGGCTGCGCGCGCGGACGTCGGTGAAACGATCATCCAACGCTGCACGCACGGCCAGTCGCTGGGCGGCTTCTCCCCGCGCGCTTACGACCGTGCGCTGAAAGAGCTGAGCGCGGACGCGGAAGAGTACACCGACTGCGCGTCGCTGATCCGCCAGGCGCAGCTCGCCGGGGCGTCGCACGGCGGTGCCGGCGGCGGCGCGGGCGTGGCCGCTGTCGCGACGGTGGCCACGCCGACCGAGCAGCGCTCGATCACCCACGCCGCCAAGGCCGGCTCGAGCCCCGTGCGTCTCGACGGGGCACTCGTGCGCCCAGGGGTGATCCACGCGAGCATCGCCAGCGCACTCAGCACGCTGCCCACGCCGCTGCTGGCTGTGCTCGCGCTGATGCTTGCGGGACTGCTCGCCGCTGGAGTCAATGCCGGGCGCAATCGCCTCCGTGCCCGCCGCCCCGACTGAGCAGGCGACGACGCCGGCGCCCGCGCCGGCGCCGGTCCCGCTCGCAGGCGTCCGGAGCCCGCGCACCGCCGGGGTGGATCTGCGCGCGCTGGCGCAGCGGCTGTGGTGGGTGACGCTGGCGTTCGCGGGCGTCATCTGCTTTGCGACCTTCTACGCCAAAGGGGGTCTCAACCTCGAATCGATGACCGCCACGGAGATCGCGCTGACGCTCGCGGCGGGCGCGCTCGTGGCCGTCGTCGCGCTGGCCGGACGCCGCCGCGGGCCGCTCTACGGCGTGCCCTCACTCGGGCTGCTGCTCGCCTTCACCGCGCTCAGCGCCGTGTCGGTCGTGTGGTCCGTGCAGCCTGACGGCAGCTGGCAAGACGCCGGGCGGTTGCTCGCCTACAGCAGCGTGTTCGCGGCCGCGCTCGCGCTCGCGCACGTCGCGCCGCGACGCTGGCCGGCACTGCTCGGCGGCCTCGTGCTGGCGGCCGTCGTGGTGTGCGGGTTCGCCGTGCTGACGAAGGTGTTCCCGGGCAAGCTCGCGCCGTCGAACGGGTACGCGCGACTCGAGGAACCGTTTGGCTACTGGAACGCGATCGGCCTGGCCGCCGCGCTCGGTGCGATCTGCTGCATGTGGCTCGGCTCGCGCCGCCGCGGCCACGCGCTGCTCAGCGCGCTCGCCTACCCCGCGATGGGCCTGCTGCTGCTCACGCTCGTGCTCGCCTACTCGCGCGGCGCGCTGGCGGCCTTCGCGATCGGCGCGGTGGTCTGGTTCTGCATCGTGCCGCTGCGCCTGCGCGGCGCTGCCGTGCTGATCCTCGGCGGCCTCGGGGCGGCGGGCGTGGCGGCGTGGGACTTCTCCAACCACGCGCTCTCCTCCGAACAGGTGCCGCTCGCCGAACGCGTG
Source organism: Solirubrobacteraceae bacterium (assembly GCA_036498325.1). Lineage (GTDB taxonomy): Bacteria > Actinomycetota > Thermoleophilia > Solirubrobacterales > Solirubrobacteraceae > Palsa-744. The sequence goes on along the minus strand of DASYFR010000009.1, from coordinate 40,221 downwards.
GGCGCCGGCCACCAGCTCGGCGCGCTGACCCTGGCGATGATGCTCGTGCTCGCCCTCGCGGGGCTGGCGATCGGCTTCGCCACGAGCCGCCACGCCCCCCCGCTCGCGCTGCGCCGCCGCGCCGGCGCCGGGCTGCTCGCGCTGCTCGTGCTGCTCGTGATCGCGTTCGCGGGTGCGCTCGCGCACAGCCACAGAGGCCTCACCGGAAGCATCTCGCACGCCTTCGACGCGCTCACCAACCCGAACGCGAAACCGCCCTCGAACACGCCCGACCGGCTCACCGCCGTGGCCAGCGTCCGCGCGCGCTACTGGAAGGAGGCGTTGCAGGTCTTCAACGCCCATCCCCTGCTCGGCTCCGGCGCGGAAGGCTACGCGACCGCGCATCTTCGCTATCGCAAGGAGACGCTCAGCGTCAGGCACGCGCACGGCTTCGTCGTGCAGACGCTGGCCGACCTGGGGATCGTCGGGCTCGCGCTCGCGCTCGCTCTGCTGGCCGCGTGGATGGCGGCGGCGGGACGCGCGACGCACCCCTTCAATCGCAGCTGGAGGGCGTGGCGCAGCTGGCGTGGCCTGCGCGGCACCGGCCCGCACGAGCGACCCGGCTGGCACAGGCTGAGCGACTCCGAAGCGCGGCGCTACACGCCCGAGCGGGTCGGGCTGCTGAGCATGCTCTGCGTGGTGATCGTGTTCGGCGTGCACTCGCTCGTCGACTGGACGTGGTACGTGCCGGGCAACGCCTGCGTGGCGCTGCTGTGCGCCGGCTGGCTGGCCGGACGCGGGCCGCTCGCGGCGACTGCGGCCCCCCGCGCCCCGCTTGCCGCGCCCGCCTGGGCCGACGGAGAAGAGCCCGCCCGCCGGCGGCGCTGGGCGCAGTGGGCGCGCCGCGTCGGACCGGTGCGCGCGGGGCTCGCCGCCGGGGCGATCCTCGCGGTGCTGCTGGCGGCGTGGGCACAGTGGCAGCCGCAGCGCTCCGAAGATGCTCGCCAGGAAGCGCTCAACCTGCTCGCGAGCAGCCCGGCGGGGGCCCGCGCGGCGGCCACCCGCGCCGTCTCGCGCGACCCGCTGTCGGCGGAAGCGCTGTTCACGCTCGCCGACGTGCAGAGCGTGGGCGGTGCCCGCTCCCAGGCGCGCGCGACGCTCGAGAAGGCGGTGCGCATGCAGCCCTCGAACCCGAAGACGTGGCTGGAACTAGGGCGCTTCGAGCTGGCCGCCGGCAGGCCCGCGGCAGCGCTCGAAGCGCTGCGCGCGACGATCTACCTGAACCCCGAGTCGATCGCCGCCGAAGAGATCTCGCCGCCCAACGGGCAACGCGAAGGGATCGAAATCTACAACGACTACATCCAGGCGCTGCGGGCCACGCAGGCCTCCGCGCGCGTCAAAAGCGCGAGCGCACGGCGTGCGCCAGCAGCATCCGGCGCGCGCCAGGGGGGCCGCCGGCGCTCCGCACCGCGACGTGCTGGAAGCCGAAGTCCTCGATCAGCCGGGTGAGCGTCGCGCGGGTGTAGAAACGCAGGTGCTGGGCGCGGGGGTCGAAGCGCCGGGCGTAGGAGCGCCTCGACAGCGCCGCCGCGACCAGCGAGAGAGGCCCGTTCGCGGGAGTGCTGAGGAGCAGGCTTCCGCCCGAGCGCAGGACCCGACGCAGCTCCGAGAGCCACGCGGCGGTGTCGGCGACGTGCTCGATCACCTCGCCGGCCCAGACGGCGTCGAAGCTCGCATCGGCGAGCGGCCACGGGCCCGCGTCGCCCACGAGCGCCAGCTCCAGGCCGCTGTGACGCTCGCGTGCGCGTCGCAGCGGCTCCTCGGCGACGTCGAGGCAGGTCACCTGCGCGCCCGCCGCAGCGAGCACGGCGGCGAACGCCCCCTCTCCGCAGCCGACGTCGAGCACACGCATGCCGGGCTGCACGTGCTCGAGCAGGAAGCCGCTGCGCCGCTGGAAGTCGGCCGGCTCCAGGCCCGCCGGCAGCGCCTCCCAGATCGCCTCGTGGTAGTCGCGCGCGGGCATCGCGGCGAAGGCTAGAGCGTGCAGCGAAGCTGTCATCCCTACCCGCAGCTCGGCGATGGGAATATGTTGGCGCGATGCGCGACTCGAGTATCGGAGAAAGGCTGTGAGGGTCGCGTTCGACTCCCGCGCGGTCTCCGATCCCAACGGCGTGGGCCGCTACTCGCGCGCCATCCTGAAGGCACTCGGCGAGACGGTCGCGGCCGACGACGAGCTGCTCGAGTCGCCGCGACCGGCGGCGACGGTGCGCTCGCACCGCCCCGACGTGCTGCATTCCCCGTGGATGGACGGCGCGATGCTCCACAGCCCCTGCCCGACGGTCGTCACGATCCACGACCTCACGCGGCTGAGGCGCCGCAGCGAGCTGCTTCGCAGCGGCCTGCGGCTGCGGCTGCGCCACCTCGCCGTTCAGCGCGCCGCCGGCGTGATCGTCCCGAGCGAGGCTGAGGCCACCGATGCCGTCCAGTATCTGCAGCTCGACCGCGAGCGCGTCGCGGTGGTGCCCGAGGCTCCAGCTCCCGCGATGTACAGGCGCGACGTGCAGGAGGTGGCGGCGGCGCGCGAGCAGCTCGCGCTGCCCGAGCGCTATCTGGTGTGGGTCGGCGACCTGCAGCACCCGACCCCCGGCAGGCAGCTCGCCAAGCTCGCCGCGGCGGCGCGCGGACTGCCGCTGGTGCTCGTCGGGCCGACGCGCCCGTGGGCGCACGAGCTGCCGGGCGTGCTCCTCACCGGTCAGGTCTCAGACGAGCAGCTCGCCGCTGTCTACAGCGGCGCCAACGCGCTCGTGCTGCCGTGCGAGGGCCCCGGCTTCGGGCTGACGGCGATCGAGGCGCTGGCCTGCGGCACGCCGGTCCTCGCCTGCGACACTCCCGCGCTGCGCGAGGTCCTCGGCGCCCGTGCGACGTTCGTCGCCGGGGGCGACATCGAGGGCCTCGTCGCGGCGGCGGAAGACGCGAGGCGACCTGCGCCGGCGCCGCCGAGCTGGTCGTGGCAGGACGCGGGCAGGGCGACGTGGAGCGTCTATGCGAGGGCGCGCGAGGCGCTCCGCACGCCGCTCAGTAGGCGCCGCGGCGCGAGAACACGGCGGGGATCGTCTTCAGCAGGATCGTGAGATCGAGCGCCAGTGACCAGCGCTCGAGGTAGATGAAGTCGAGGTTGACGAGGTCGTCGAAGTCCAGCTCGGAGCGCCCGGAGACCTGCCACAGTCCGGTGACGCCGGGAAGCACGAGGTAGCGCTTGCGGTGCCAGTCCTCGAGCATGCGGTAGTCGCGCTCGGGCAGCGGGCGCGGCCCGACCAGCGACATGTCGCCGCGCAGGACATTGGCGAGCTGGGGCAGCTCGTCGAGCGAGAAGCGCCTGAGGAGGCGCCCGACCGCCGTCAGGCGGGGGTCTTCGCGGATCTTGAAGAGCGCTCCGGAGGCCTCGTTGAGGTCTTCCAGGTCGGCCTGGCGCTCCTCGGCGTCGGTGTGCATCGTGCGGAACTTCAGACACGCGAAGGGCCGCTGGCCGATGCCGCGGCGAACCGAGCGGAACAGGATCGGGCCACGCGAGGTGAGCCTGACGGCGAGCGTGATCGCCACCAGCAGGGGGCTGAGCAGCAGCAGCAGGGCGCTCGCGCCGAGGATGTCGAAGGTGCGCTTGAGTGCGAAGTCGACGCCCTCGAAGACGGGCGGGCCGAGCTCGAACAGCGGCACGGACTGGCCGGGGACGAACTCGGCCCGGTGGATCAGGATCTCCATCGTGGAGGGCGCGAGCCGCACGCGCACGCCGCGGCGGTGGCACTGGTCGACGAGCTCGACGGCGTCGTCCTTGGGGAAGTCGGGGTCGGCGATGATGACCTCGTCGACGCGGCCGGCCGCCAGCACCCGCTCGAGGTCCTCGAGCCGGCCGAGCTGCTGCATGCCGTTGGCGGGCAACTGCTGGGGAGCCAGATAGCCGACGAGCTCGATCGGCGAGCGCGGCGCGTCGCCGAGCGCGTTGGCGACGTCGCTGATGTGCTTGCCGCGCCCGACGAGAACGGCGCGGCGCTGGTAGCCGGCGGCCCGCAGCAATGCGAGCGTGAGCTTTTCGTAGAGCGCGCGCAGCGAGGCGATGTAGAAGAGCGCAAATGCGAGCGAGCCGTAGAAGAGGTAGTAGCTGGAGAAGTGTTCGCCTGAGACGACCGCGAAGATCAGCGCGACGACGGCGACCTGGAAGAGCGAGCCAACGATGCGCGAGAGCCCCGGGCGCTGGGCGCGCTCGGCATACAGTCCCGAGCGCGCGAACAGCAGCGCCGTGAGCAGGTAGGCAAACGCCAGGAACTGCCTGGTTCCGTGGGCCGCGTTCTGCACGTCGACGTTTCCGCGCACGGCTTCCTTGAGCAGCAGCGAGGTGAAGATCGCGAGCGCCAGGCCGCCGAAGTCGAGCGCCAGCAGCGAGAGCACACGCGCACCGCGTCGCAGCGTGGACATGCGCAACAGGAAGGAGAGGGCGGGCGGGCGCTTGCGGCGGATGTCGTGCTCGGCGAGCTCGACTGTCGCCGGCTCGGCGGCGGGGCGGGCCACGAGCGCCGGACGGCTCGGCGGCGGCCCGGGCTTGCGCCTGATCCTGGTGGGCGGAGTGGACGTGGCCGACTGGCGCGATTCCATCTCGCTACTCACAACACCCCGCCTCCCATGACGGAGCGGTCCTCCATCTCGCCGCGCCGCCGGCCGAGCGACGCGCGAGAAGCGGGACCGGCGTCCGTGGTGAGCGCCTCAGCGTGAACCGCCGCCGATCAGCAGCTCGACCCCCGAGTCCTCGATCGTGCGCGCGAGACCGTCGCGCAGCGCGACCTCCGGCGACCAGCCCAGCAGCTCGCGCGCCAGCGTGATGTCCGGCTTGCGCTGCTTGGGGTCGTCCTCGGGCAGCGCCTCGAACACGACCTCCGCGCTGGAGCCCGTCAGCTCTTTGACCGTTTCGGCAAGCTCCAGCAGCGTGAACTCGTCGGGGTTTCCGATGTTGACGGGGTTGTGGTGGCCGGACTCGGCCAGCGCGATCAGTCCGCGAATCAGATCGGAGACGTAACAGAAGGAGCGCGTCTGGCTGCCGTCGCCGAAGACCGTGATCGGGCGGTTGGCGAGCGCCTGGCGCAGGAAGGTGGGAATCGCGCGGCCGTCGTGCGGGCGCATGCGCGAGCCGTAGGTGTTGAAGATCCGCACGATCGCCGTGTCGACCCCCTGCTGGCGGTGGTAGGCCATCGTCAGGGCCTCCGCGTAGCGCTTCGCCTCGTCGTAGACGCCGCGCGGGCCGATCGGGTTGACGTGGCCCCAGTAGGTCTCCGACTGCGGATGCTCGAGCGGGTCGCCGTAGACCTCGCTGGTGGAGGCGATCAGGAAGCGCGCGCGCTTGGCCTTGGCCAGGCCGAGCGTGTGGTGGGTCCCGGCGGAGCCGACCTTGAGCGTGTGCAGCGGCAGGCGCAGATAGTCGATCGGCGAGGCGGGCGAGGCGAGGTGGTAGACGACATCGATGGGCTCGTCGATGTAGTAGGGCTCGATGATGTCCACCCCGACGTGGGTGAAGCGCGAGTCGCGGATGTGCTCGATGTTGGCGAGCGAGCCCGTCTCGAGGTTGTCCGCGCAGATCACGCGGTTACCGCGAGCCAGCAGCTCGTCGCAGAGATGGGAGCCGAGGAAGCCCGCGCCCCCGGTGACCAGGCAGGTAGCCACGGTCGAGAGGATACCCGAGCCTCCCGCGCCCTCGCGGCCGTGCAAGCGGGCGCGCAGGTTCCGTTGCTCGCCGTGTACATATCATCCTGTTGATGGCCACCGACACATCCGAGGATCACCGCGACGAGCAGGACGACGTGACGATCGCCCCGATCGTCGGTCGCGAGGATCCCCGCCGCTTCACGGACTCGGGCATCGAGATCGCGGAGCTCTACGACGACGGCGACCTGCCCGCGGATCTCGACCTCGGCGAGCCCGGCCAGTTTCCCTACACGCGCGGCGTGCACCGCGAGATGTACCGCAAGCAGACCTGGACGATGCGCCAGTACGCGGGCTATGCCTCGGCAAAGGAGTCCAACGAGCGCTACCGCTATCTGATCTCGAAGGGCTCCACGGGCCTGTCGATGGCCTTCGACCTGCCGACCCAGCTCGGGCTCGACTCCGACAACCCCCGCTGCCTCGGAGAGGTGGGGCGCACGGGCGTGGCGATCGACACGATCGACGACATGCGCACAGCGTTCGAGGGCATCCCGCTCGACCAGGTGTCGACGTCGATGACGATCAACGCGCCTGCCGCCTGCCTGCTGCTGCTCTACCAGCTCGTCGGCGAGGAGCAGGGGGTGCCCAGCGAGCGCCTGCGCGGGACGACCCAGAACGACGTGCTGAAGGAGTACATCGCCCGCGGCAACTACATCTACCCGCCCGAGCCCACGATGCGTCTGACGACCGACCTGTTCGGGTACTGCCACGAGCGCGTACCGAAATGGAACACGATCTCGATCTCCGGGTACCACTTCCGCGAGAAGGGCTGCTCGGCGGTCCAGGAGGTCGCCTTCACGCTGTCCTCGGGGATCGCCTATGTGCAGGCGGCGATCGATACGGGTCTGTCGGTCGATGACTTCGCGCCGCGTCTGGCGTTCTTCTTCAACGGCCACAACAACGTCTTCCAGGAGGTCGCCAAGTTCCGCGCCGCCCGGCGCATGTGGGCGCACATCATGCGCGAGCGCTTCGGCGCCACGAACCCGAAGGCGACGATGCTGCGCTTCCACACCCAGACGGGCGGCGTGACGCTGACGGCGCAGCAGCCCGAGAACAACATCGTGCGCGTCGCCCTGCAGGGCTTCGCGGCAGTCTGCGGCGGAACCCAGTCGCTGCACACCAACGGCTTCGACGAGGCGCTCGCGCTGCCCACCGAGCGGGCCGCCAAAATCGCCCTGCGCACGCAGCAGATCCTCGCCCACGAGTCCGGTGCGGCCGACACCGTCGACCCGTTCGCCGGCTCCTACTTCGTCGAGTCGCTCACCGATGAGATCGAAGAGCGCGCGAACGCGCTGATCGCGAAGGTCGACCAGCTCGGCGGCTCGGTCAACGCGATCGAGTTCATAACGAAGGAGATCGACGAGTCCGCCTGGGGCTACCAGGAGCGCTATCGCATCGGCCAGGACGTCGTCGTCGGCGTCAACGCCTTCGAGGAAGACAGCGTCGAGGTTCCCGACCTGCTGCGCGTCGACCCCAGGTCGGAGTCCGAACAGCTCGAGCGCCTGAAGCGGTTCAAGGCCACGCGCGACCAGGAGCTAGCCGAGCGGCGCCTGGAGGAGCTGCGCGAGGTGGCGCGCGGCAGCGAGAACCTGCTCCCGGCGATCCGCCAGGCGCTGAAGGACCGCTGCTCGCTCGGCGAGGTGTGCGGCGCCCTGCAGGATGTCTTCGGCCGCTACGCCCCGAGGTTCTGAGCTCGTGCTGCCCGCGGCCTCCGCCTACGACTTCGTCCTGTCGCTGCACATCATCGCCGTCGTCGTCGCCTTCGGCTGGACCTTCGCGCTGCCGCTCGTGTACGTCGTCGCGACCAGAGCCGAACCGCGCAGCCTGCCCGTGCTGCACCGGATCGAATACACGTTCTCGCGAGTGGTCGTCAACCCGGTGCTCGTGGTGATCGTCGCCGCGGGCATCTTCCTCGCAAGCGACGGCCACCACTGGAAGCAGTTCTTCGTGCAGTGGGGCCTCGCCGCGGCGATCGTGATCGGCGGCCTGCTCGGCGCCGTCCTGATCCCCACCGCAAAACGCGCCGAGGAGGCGGTCCGGCGCGATCTCGAGGGCTTCAGCGGCGGCGCCTTCGAGCCGGGCAGCGATTACCGCGCGGCGATCCGCCGTCTCAACCTCGTCGGCTCCGCCGCCTCGCTGCTGGTCCTGGTCACGATCGTGATCATGGCCGTCAAGCCTTAGCTCCGGGGTCCTCTACCCTGCCTGTATGAGCGCGCAGCAGGGCTACAGGGTCGCGGTCGTGGGTGCGACGGGACAGGTGGGCACGCTGATGCTGGCGCTGCTGCGCGAGCGCTCGTTTCCGGCGCGCGAGATCGTGCCGTTCGCGTCCGAGCGGTCGCTGGGACGCACCTTGGAGGGAGCCGACGTCCCCGTGCTGGGGCTCTCCGAGGAGACGATCCAGGGCTTCGACATCGCCCTCTTCTCAGCCGGCGGGTCCACCTCCGGTGAGTGGGCGCCGCGGTTCGTGCAGGCCGGTGCGGTCGTGATCGACAACTCCTCGCGCTGGCGCATGGTCGAGGACGTGCCGCTGGTCGTCAGCGAGGTGAACCCGCAGGCGCTCGACTCCCACCACGGGATCATCGCCAACCCGAACTGCTCGACGATGCAGATGGTCGTCGCACTCAAGCCGCTGCAGGACGAGGCGGGGATCGAGCGGCTCGTGATCAGCACCTATCAGGCCGTGTCCGGCACCGGCAAGCGCGCGGTCGACGAGCTGCTCGACCAGTCCCACGCCCTGCTGCACGAGCGCGAGATCGATGCGCCCGCCGCATACGCGCACCAGATCGCCTTCAACGTCCTACCCCACGCGGGCTCCTTCGCCGCGGGTGACGATCACACCGACGAGGAGCGCAAGCTGATCAACGAGACGCGCAAGATCCTCGCGGACCCGACGATCGCGATCTCCGCCACGTGTGCGCGCGTACCGGTCGTCAACGGTCACTCCGAGGCCGTCAACGTGCAGACGCGCCGCGAGCTCTCGCCCGAGCGGGCGCGCGAGCTGCTGGAGGCGGCCGCCGGCGTGAGCGTGCTCGACGATCCCGCCGCGGCGCTCTATCCGCTGGCGATCGCCGCCACCGGCAGCGACGAGGTGTTCGTCGGGCGCATCCGCCGCGACCCCGGGCACGAGCGCGCGCTCGACCTGTGGGTCGTCGCCGACAACCTGCGCAAGGGCGCCGCCACGAACGCCGTACAGCTGGCCGAGCTGCTGCACGAACGCGGCCTCGTGCGAGCGCACGACGCCGCGGCGACCGTCTAGCGCCGCTGCGCCAGATCGCGCCGGGGCGCTCGGGGGGGCTGGATGTAAAGCGCCTGTCGCGTCGGAAGGAGTAGCCGGGGATCGCTCGAAATGGTCTAGCGATGATCTCCTCGGAGGTGCAGCGCACGCTGGTCAAGTCTCCACCGGAGCTGTGGGCGGAGCTGAGCGATCCGGACGCCCTCTCGCGTCACCTCGGCGCGCTCGGCGACATTCGCATCACGCGCGCGGAGCCCGAAAAGCTCGTCGAGTGGGAGACCGACGGGACGAGCGGCAGCGTCCAGATCAAGCCCTCCGCGTGGGGAACGAGGGTGACGCTCTGCGTGACCCGCGAGCTCGTCGCGGCGCCGCCGCCGGCGACTCCCGAGGCCGCCGAGGACCTCGCGGTGACGCACGTGCAAGAGCAGGGCGAGGAGCCCATCCTCGCGGACGCCGACGAGTCCATCGTCGCGGACGCCGACGAGTCCATCGTCGCGGACGCCGAGGAGCCCGTCATCGCGGACGCGGACGAGCCGATCCTCGCGCAGGCCGAGGAGCCCATCGTCGCGGACGCCGACGAGCCCATCGAGGAGCCCATCGAGCCGTACGTCGACGAGCCCGGGGTCGCGCACGGCGAGGAGCCCGCCATCATCGAACCCGACGATCAGAAGACGATCGTGTTCATGGCGGTCGCCGAGCCGGAGATCGCCGACGAGTCGCGCCGCGGGTTCTTCGCGCGGCTGTTCGGCCGTCTGCGCGCGCGGCCCGAGGAGGGATCGCAGCGACCGTCCGGCGAGCCGACGCGACAGCCCGCTGCGGAGCCCGACGCCGCGCCTGCCGGCGCAAAGGACACCGAGGAGCGCTCCCCCGAGGCGGACGTCGCGCAGGACGAGGGGGGTCTGCCGAGCACCGCGATCGAGTCGCTGCAGGCACGCTTCGCAACTGAGGATCCGTCGCCTGGGGAACCCATCGAGACAGTCGATGTCGCGAGCGAGCAGGCGATCGAGCCGAGCGCCGTCGAGCCCCAACCGGGAGGCCAGGCGCCCGTGGGGACGGCGATGCAGACACCGCCGGCCCCCACCGCGGAGGGCTCGCCCGAGCTCGCCGGCGCGCCCGGCGCCGACCTCGCCGCCGAGCTGAAAGCGGCCGAGGAGGTCGCCGCCGAGGAGGTCACCGCGGTGCTCACCGCCGTGCTCGACCGCCTGGGCGCTGCGCATCACCGGCCGTTCTCGCGCTCCTAGCGCGAGCGCGCGGGGATAACATCCCGCGCCCGATGGCTTCCAGCTCCCACGACCGGCAGAACGATGCGGCGCTACTTGCGGCGTCCCGCAGCGGGCATCGCAAAGCGCCCCGCCAGAAGGCGCCGGAGACCTACGAGGAAAAGCTCGCGCAACTGCAGGAGCTGCGCGAAGCCGCTCTGCACTCGGCGCCGGAGGCCGAGGAGAAGCAGCACGCGCGCGGCAAGTACACGGCTCGCGAGCGCGTGGAAAAGCTGCTCGATCCCGGGTCCTTCCAGGAGCTGGATACGTTCGTGCGCCACCGCACCCACGACTTCGACATGCAGAAAAACCGCCCCTGGGGCGACGCGGTCGTGACCGGTCACGGCACGATCGAAGGACGCACGGTGTGCGTGTTCAGCCAGGACTTCACCGTCTTCGGCGGCTCGCTCGGCGAGGTGATGGGCGAAAAGATGTGCAAGATCATGGACCTGGCGGCGAAGATCGGCTGTCCGGTGATCGGCATCAACGACTCCGGTGGCGCGCGCATCCAGGAGGGCGTCGTCTCGCTCGGCGCCTACGGCGACGTGTTCGTGCGCAACGTCCGCTGCTCCGGAGTGATCCCGCAGATCAGCCTGATCATGGGGCCGTGCGCGGGCGGCGCCGTCTACTCGCCGGCGATCACCGACTTCATCTTCATGGTCAAGGAGACCTCGCACATGTTCATCACCGGGCCCGACGTGATCAAGACCGTCACCGGCGAGGAGGTCGGCTTCGAGGAGCTCGGCGGGGCCATGTCGCACAACACGAAGTCGGGCGTCGCCCACTTCGCCTCCGAGGACGAGGACGCCTGCCTGGAGGACTGCCGCTACCTGATCAGCTTCCTGCCCCAGAACAACCTGCAGACCGCGCCGCGGGTGCAGCCGAGCGACGACCCCCACCGGATGGACCCCGAGCTCGACACGGTCGTTCCGGACAACCCCAACAAGCCCTACGACATGCGCAACGTCGTCAAGCTGATCGTCGACGACGGCGAATTCTTCGAGGTCCACGAGCACCACGCCAAGAACATCATCTGCGGCTTCGCGCGCCTCGACGGCTTCGCGGTCGGGATCGTCGGCAACCAGCCCGCACAGCTCGCCGGCGTGCTCGACATCGACGCCTCGTCCAAGGGCGCGCGCTTCGTGCGCACGTGCGACGCCTTCAACATCCCGCTGATCACCTTCACCGACGTGCCGGGCTTCCTGCCGGGCACGGCGCAGGAGTGGGGCGGCATCATCCGCCACGGAGCCAAGCTCCTGTACGCGTTCACGGAGGCAACGGTGCCGAAGCTGACCGTGATCACCCGCAAGGCCTACGGCGGCGCCTATGACGTGATGTCCTCCAAGCACCTGCTCGCCGACTTCAACTTCGCGTGGCCCACATCCGAGGTCGCCGTGATGGGGCCGGAGGGGGCCGTCAACATCATCTACCGCCGCGACATCGCCGGCAGCCCCACGCCGGACGAGCGGCGCAAGAAGCTGATGGAGGACTACAAGGCGCGCTTCGCCAACCCCTACACGGCGGCCGAGCGCGGCTACATCGACGACGTGATCGTGCCGCACGAGACGCGCCCGCGGCTGATCACCGCCCTGCACACGCTGCAGAGCAAGCGCGAACCGGGACCGAAGCGCAAGCACGGCAACATCCCCCTGTAGCGCGAACGGCCCGCGAGCGAGCGGGCGGATGCTGGGCATGGGCCACCGCAGGCGTCACAATACGGAGATGGCCGATCGCCGCCCACAGCTGAGGTTGATCGCTCCGAGCGCCTCGCCCGAGGAGGCGGCCGCGATCGTCGCGGCACTCGAGCGCTTCATGCGCGCCACCGCCGCGCCCGCGCCGGGCCCGCCGGCGGAGGGGCCCGACCGATGGCGCGGGGCTGCGATGCTGGAAGGCGTGTCCAGGCATCCCGGGCGTGAAGAGCCGGACCCCTGGATAAATACCTAAAAGTCGCTAGGCTTTAGCCCAATAGCTCTCGCGGGCACGTACAGCGGTAAACGACCCGGGCCGATGCGTCCGGATCAGGAGGTTTTTTTTCCAATGGAGCCAGGTTCCATCTCTGCCCAACGTGGCACGCTCGAGGACCCCGAGGTCCTCCCCAACGTGCCTGGGCACGTGATCCCGATCCTCACGCGCGAGTTCGACGACTTCAAGACCGAGGCGACCAAGTTCCTCGGGGGCGAGACTCCCGAAGACGAGTTCATCAAGTTCCGCCTCAAGCAGGGCGTCTACGGCCAGCGCCAGCCCGACGTCCAGATGATCCGCGTGAAGCTTCCCTTCGGGGGGATCACACCCGAGCAGCTGGAGTCCTTCGCGAACGTGATCGAGAAGTACGTGCCGCTCAACAAGGGCCACATCACGACGCGTCAGAACATCCAGATGCACCACATCCCGCTGCCGGAAGTCGAGCTGGCGATCCGCGAGCTGAGCGAGTCGGGCCTGTCCAGCAGGGAGGGCTGCGGCAACACCGTCAGGAACGTGACCGGCGATCCGTGGGCGGGGGTCGCCAAGGACGAGCTGTTCGACATGACCCCCTACGTGGGCGCCTACGTGCGCTACTTCGTCCGCCACCCCACCACCCAGGCGATGCCCCGCAAGATCAAGACGGCCTTCGACGGCAGCCCGCGAGACCGTGCGATCAGCGGCATCCACGACATCGCCTTCCGCGCCCGCGTCAAGCAGATCGAGGGTCGCGGCGAGGTGCGCGGCGCGGAGATGCTCGTCGGCGGCGGCACCTCGATCATGCCGCGCGTGGCGCCGGCGCTGTACGACTTCGTGGAGCTCGACAACGGCGACTACCTGAAGATCAGCGAGGCCGTCTTCCGCATCTTCGATCGTCAGGACTGGCTGCGCGTGAACCGCGCACGGGCACGCATCAAGGTGTTCGTGGACAAGTTCGGGATCGACGAGCTGCGTCGCCAGGTCGAGGAGGAGCTGCGGGGCGAGTGGGTCGCAGAACGGGACTTCGCGACCGAGGGCCGCCTGTTCGTCGACGACGAGCGCGAGTCCGCGCCCGCGCCGCCGCAGAGCTACGGCTCCCCCAACGGCGACCACAGGGAGTTCGAGCGCTTCCGCGCGAGCAACGTCGCGGAGCAGAAGCAGGAGGGCTTCGTGACGGTCGAGGTCAAGGTCACACGCGGCGATCTCACGCCAGAGCAGTTCCGCGGCCTGGCCGCGATCGTGCGTGCCTACGCGGGCGGCTACGCCCGTACGACCGTGCAGCAGAACCTGCTCCTGCGCTGGGTTCGCGAGGAGTGCGTGTATGACCTCTGGCAGGCGCTCGAGGAGCTCGGACTCGCGGGCGCCGGCCCACGCGAGATCACCGATGTGGTCTCCTGCCCCGGTACGGACTCCTGCAAGCTCGGGATCACGAGCTCGATGGGTCTCAACGAGGCCGTGCAGGAGCGGATCGAGGCGATGCAGATCACCGACCCGCTGACGCGCGAGATCCACATCAAGATGAGCGGCTGCCCGAACGGCTGCTCGCAGCACCACGTCGCCGACATCGGCTTCTACGGCGCGTCGATCAAAGTCGGCGAGCACACGATCCCCGCCTACATCCCGCACGTCGGCGGTGTCTACGAAGGCGGCAGCGTCGCCTTCGGCAAGCGCCTGAAGCTGCGCCTGCCCGCCAAGCGCGTACCCGAGGCGATCGACCGCTGGATCCGCCACTACGAGGGCACTCGTGGCGAGGGCGAGACGTGGGGCGCGTTCGTCGAGCGCGTCGGCACTGGCGAGCTCGAAGGCCTCGTGAAGGAGCTCTCGATGCCGGTGGACTTCGCGCTGGAGACGATGAACGAGTTCATCGACTGGAACCGCAACGTGCCCTTCGAAGTCATTCGCGGCGAGGGCGAGTGCGCGGTATAGATCAAATGCGAGGCAAAGGCCAGGATCAATCCGATGTCCACACCAGATAGCCAGATGGCAGAGCGCACCTCCACCTTCGACCCGGCCCCCGGCCTCACGCACACGCTGCGCGAGGCCGCCCGTCACGGCGCCGGGGCGGTGCTGCTGTGCTCCTTCCAGAAGGAGGAGTCGGTGCTGCTCGACGAGCTCGTGCGCCTGGATCAGGGCACCGGCCGCGGCGTGCGCGTCGTGACGATCGACACCGGCGTCCTGTTTCCCGAGACGCTCGCCACGTGGCGGGCGTTCGAGGAGCGCTTTGGCGTCGAGATCGAGGTACAGGACGCGAGCAGCCGGGGGACGCCCTGGAGCGGACCCGAGCACTGCTGCTCGGTGGCCAAGGTCGCCGCGCTGGAGAGCGCGCTCGACGGCGCCGAGGGATGGATCACCGGTATCCGCCGCGAGCAGGGTCCGACGCGCGCGAACGCCGAGCTGATCGAACGAGACGCCCAGCGAGGCCTGTGGAAGTACAACCCGCTGGCACATTGGACCGAGAAGGACCTGTGGCGGCGGATCCACGAGCACGACCTGCCCTACAACCCGCTCCACGACGCCGGCTACGAGTCGATCGGCTGCGCCCCCTGCACTCAGCCGGGCAGCGGCCGCGAGGGCCGCTGGGCGGGCACCGACAAGACCGAGTGTGGAATTCACGTGGAGATCGTCGAGTAGCGATGAGCGTCGCGGCGCGGCCCCAGCTCAGCCACCTGCGCGCGCTGGAGTCGGAGGCGATCCACGTGATGCGCGAGGTTGCAGCCGAATTCGAGCGCCCCGTGCTGCTGTTCAGCGGCGGCAAGGACTCGATCGTGCTGCTGCGCCTGGCCGAGAAGGCGTTTCGCCCGGCGCCGTTCCCGTTCCCGCTGATGCACGTCGACACCGGGCACAACTTCGCGGAGGTGATCGAGTACCGCGACCGCCGCGTGGCCGAGCTCGGCGAGCGCCTGATCGTGGCGAGCGTGCAGGACTCGATCGACGGCGGACGCGTCGTCGAGGAGACCGGCCCGCGTGCGTCGCGCAACCGCCTGCAGACGGTCACGCTGCTCGACGCGATCGCCGAGCACGGCTTCGACGCCGCCTTCGGCGGCGCGCGCCGCGACGAGGAGCGCGCGCGCGCGAAGGAGCGGATCATGTCCTTCCGCGACGACTTCGGCCAGTGGGACCCGAAGAACCAGCGCCCGGAGCTGTGGAACCTCTACAACGGGCGCATCCACCGCGGCGAGCACGTGCGTGTGTTCCCGCTGTCGAACTGGACCGAGCTCGACGTCTGGGAGTACATCGACTCCGAGCAGCTGGAGGTGCCATCGATCTACTTCGCACACCAGCGCGAGGTGTTCAGCCGCGACGGGATGCTCTACGCCTGGCGCGAGGGCACCGAGCTGATCGACGGCGAGGAGGTCTTCGACGCGACCGTGCGCTACCGCACGGTCGGCGACATGAGCTGCACCGGCGGTGTCCGCTCGAGCGCGGCGACGCTCGATGAGGTCGTGCTGGAGATCGCCGCCACACGAATCACCGAGCGCGGCGAGACGCGTGCCGATGACCGCGTCTCGGAGGCGGCGATGGAGGACCGCAAGAAGGCCGGCTACTTCTAGATGGCCGTGAGCACTTCGCCATACGGCGTCCTCGCTCGCTCGCGTGCTGGCCGATCGTCGATCCCATCGATCGACGATCGGTACGCCACGCTCGCTGCGTCCTTGTCTGGCTCGACTCACGACCATCTTTAGCCACCGATGACACTCGATTTGCTGCGCTTCACCACCGCCGGCTCTGTCGACGACGGCAAGAGCACGCTGATCGGCCGTCTGCTGTACGACTCCAAGCAGGTGTTCGAGGACCAGCTCGAACACGTCGAAGCGGCCAGCGAGCGGCGCGGTGGCGCGGGCGCGCTGGACCTCGCGCTGCTGACCGACGGACTGCGGGCAGAGCGCGAGCAGGGCATCACGATCGACGTCGCCTACCGCTACTTCGCGACGGCCAAGCGGCGCTTCATCATCGCCGACTGCCCCGGCCACCGTCAGTACACGCGCAACATGGTCACGGGCGCCTCCACCGCGGACGTCTCAGTCGTGCTGATCGACGCACGCCGCGGCGTGCTCGAGCAGTCCAAGCGCCACGCCTACATCAGCGCGCTGCTGGGGATCCCCGAGATGGTCGTGGCGATCAACAAGATGGACCTCGTCGACTACTCGCAAGAGCGCTACGAGGAGCTCGTCGAGGAGTTCGCGGCGTTCGCCGCCGGGCTGAGCGGCGTGAAGAGCATCTCCTACATCCCGATGTCGGCGCTCAACGGCGACAACGTCGTCGAGCGCTCGCCGCTGATGCCCTGGTATGGCGAGGACCCAGCCAACCCCGTGCTGCTCGACCTGCTCGAGCAGGTCGAGGTGGCCTACGACCATCCCAACGAGCGACCCGCTCGCTTCCCGGTCCAGTGGGTGATCCGGCCGGCCGCCGGCGAGGAGGACGTCCGCGACTACCGCGGCTACGCCGGCCAGCTCGCCAGCGGAGCCCTGCGCCGTGGCGAGGAGATCGTGGTCCTGCCAGGCGGGGCGCGCACGCGGATCGCCGCGATCGACACCTACGACGGCGAGCTCGAGGAGGCGCTCGCGCCGATGTCGCTGACGCTGCGGCTGGAGGACGAGCTGGACGTCTCGCGCGGCGAGCTGATCTGTCACCCCGACGAGCCGCCGCTCGTCGCCCGCGCGCTCGAGGCGGACGTCTGCTGGATGACCGACGAGCCCCTGCGCCCGGGCGCTCGCCACCTGCTCAAGCAGACCTCGCGCGAGGCCACCGCGATCGTCGATGCGATCGAGGACGTCGTCGACGTGCACACGCTCGCTCGCGTGCCCGCGCCCGGGGAGCTGGCCCTCAACGACATCGGCCGCGTCCACCTGCGCACGAGCGTGCCGTTGGTGTTCGATCCCTACACGAGCAACCGCCGCACCGGCAGCTTCATCCTGATCGACCAGGACAGCAACCGCACGGTCGGCGCGGGGATGATCAGCGGCGCCGCCTGAGCGGCCCCGCGGCAGGGGGGGCCGAGCCGCTGCCCGCAGGGTGGCGCTCGCTAAGCTTCCGCGGCCGATGTTCAGCAAGGTCCTGGTAGCCAACCGCGGCGAGATCGCCGTCCGCATCGTGCGCGCGCTCGAGGAGCTCGGCGTGGCGAGCGTGGCGGTCTACTCCGAGCTCGATCGCGACGCTCCGCACGTGCGTCGCGCCGGCGAGTCCTACAACCTCGGCGACGGACCGGCCGCGGAGAACTACCTCGACGTCGAGAAGATCCTCGATGCCGCCCGCCGTTCGGGCGCCGAGGCAATTCACCCCGGCTACGGCTTCCTCGCCGAGAACGCACCCTTTGCGCAGGCCTGTGCGGACGCCGGCATCGTCTTCATCGGGCCGCCCGCGAGCGCGATCGAGGCGATGGGATCGAAGACCAAGGCGCGCGAGCTGATGCAGGCCGCCGGCGTGCCGATCGTCCCCGGCACCACCGAGCCGGTCGAGAGCGTCGCCGACGCCCTGCGGATCGCGCGCGATGAGATCGGCTTCCCGGTGGCGGTCAAGGCCGCCGGCGGGGGCGGCGGCAAGGGCTTCCGCGTGGCGATCAGCGAGGACGAGCTCGAGGGTGCCTTCGAGGGGTCCAGCCGTGAAGGCGAGAAGTTCTTCTCCGACCCGACCGTCTACCTCGAGCGCTACCTGCACGACCCGCGCCACGTCGAGGTCCAGGTGCTCGCGGACCGCCACGGCAACGTCATCCATCTGGGCGAGCGCGACTGCTCGATCCAGCGCCGCCACCAGAAGGTCATCGAGGAGGCTCCCGCGCCCGAGTGGATCGTCGACCCGGCGATGCGCGCGCGCATCGGCGAGATCGGCGTGAACGCAGCGAGGGCCGTCGACTATGTCGGCGCGGGCACGATCGAGGGCCTGTTCTCGGCCCGCGAGGGGGGCGGGGAGGCCGACTATTTCTT
This sequence comes from Solirubrobacteraceae bacterium, assembly GCA_036498325.1. Classification (GTDB taxonomy): domain Bacteria; phylum Actinomycetota; class Thermoleophilia; order Solirubrobacterales; family Solirubrobacteraceae; genus Palsa-744. The sequence continues at coordinate 22,147 of DASYFR010000009.1, read as the reverse complement.
CCTCGAGATGAACACGCGCGTGCAGGTAGAGCACTGCGTGACCGAGATGACGACGGGCATCGACATCGTCAAGGAGGGGATCCGCGCTGCCGCGGGCGATGAGCTGGCCTACGCGCAGGAGGACGTCGTGCTGCGCGGGCACGCGATCGAGTGCCGCATCAATGCTGAGGACGCCTCCAAGAACTTCGCGCCCGCGCCCGGCAAGATCCACGCCTACCGCGAGCCGACCGGCCCCGGCGTGCGGGTGGATTCGGGCGTCGAGGCAGGCGGAGAGGTCTCGCCGATGTACGACCCGATGGTCGCCAAGCTGATCGTCTGGGACGCCGACCGCGAGCAGGCCACCAGGCGGATGCTGCGCGCGCTCGGCGAATTCGAGATCGAGGGCCTGAAGACGCTGATCCCCTTCCACCAGGCGCTGCTGGCGACCGAGCAGTGGGCCCGGGGCGAGACCTGCAGGGACCTGCTCGAGGACAAGCAGTGGCTGAAGACGCTCGCCTTCCCCGCACCCACGGCTCCCGCCGCGGAGGAGGAGCTCGAGACCGTCGAGCAGACCTATGCGGTCGAGGTCTCGGGCCGGCGCTTCGACGTGCGCGTGCTCGGGCCGCCATTCGCCGGCGCAGGCGCGGCGGGCGCCCCTGCGAGCGCCAACGGAAGCGGGGCCGCGCGCGGCGCCCCGCGACGCGGAGAGCGCAAGTCCGCCGGCGGCGCGGGCGGCCCCGACGTGCTGCCATCCCCGCTGCAGGGCAACATGTGGAAGGTGCTCGTGAAGGCCGGAGACACGGTCGCGGAGGGGCAGCTGCTCTGCATCATCGAGGCGATGAAGATGGAGAACGAGATCACCGCCCACAAGGCCGGCACGATCGTCGATCTGCCGATCGCAGAGGGCGAGCCGATCCAGGCCGGCGCCCCCATCGCCACGATCGAGAGTCCCGCGGAGAGCTAGAGCGCCGCCACGTTGGCCTCGTGCTGGCGGCGATGCACCGCGCCGCGGCGGCCCGCCGGGAGCTTTGCCCCGCCGCCCAGCTCAGCCAGCGCGCGCAGGTAGGCGAGATCCTCTTCGAGCAGCTCCAGCGCGCGTGGGCAGTCGAGCAGCGGGCCGTGCCCGGGCACGACGTGGTCGGCCCTGCCACTGAGGCCGCGCAGGCGCTCGAGCGTCTCGCGATACGCGCCGGCGTCGCCGCCCTCGCCCAGCGTCGGCAGCTCCAGCGGAGAGAGGTAGTCGCCGACGACGAGCACGCCGGCCCAGCCGACGAGCACGGCGATCCCGTCCCCCGTGTGGCCCGTGGCGGGATGGATCTCCAGCTCGCGCTCGCCGATCGCGCAGCGCCCGGGGACCGGCAGAGCCTGCAGCGAGCCGAGCGCGAGCGGGCGCGGACGCTCGATCATCAGCTCCTCGTCGAACGCGCGCAGCTCGCGCTGGGCCTCGCCAGGGCGAGCCTGCAGACGCTCGGCGGTGCCTTCGCCGCAACCGAGCGCGGTGGACGGAAACGCGAGCCGGCCGAGCAGATGGTCCCAGTCGCCGTGGGTCGCGAGCAGACCGCTGGGCGCCGGGAAGCGGGCCTGCTCGATCAGTGTCGGCAGCGCGTCCAGCTCGTCCGGCAACACGGGCGAGTCGATCACGAACGTCTCCGCGCCCTCGGCGGCTCCCCGCGACTGCACGCCGCCGCGGACGATCACGCAGTTGAGCCGCAGGAGCGCGCTGCTGACGAGCAGTACGTCGGGGTGCAGGGCAATCGCCTGCACGGGCTCAGCTCACGCCGAGGAGCTTGGCGGCCTCTTTGAGGTTCGGGACCTCGGCCGTCGGCTTCTTCTGCGAGGAGTCGAGTGTCTCCTTGTTGCGGTTGACCCAGATCACGGGGACCCGCTGTTTGACGCACGGAGCCACGTCGTGGTAGTGGCTGGCCGCGACGTGCACCCAGCCGCGCTTGCCGCCCATGCGCCTGGCGCACTCGGTGAAGTGGGGCAGCTCGGGCTTGTAGGAGCGCACCTGTTGGGCGGTGACGACGAGGTCGAAGTCCACGCCGATGTGGCGGCGAGTCTGGCCGAGCAGCTTGTCGTCGATGTTCGAGAGCAGCCCGAGCTTGTATTTCTTACCGAGCTTCTGGAGCTGCACGCTGGTCTCCTTGAACGGCATCCAGCGCTGCACGGAGTCGGGCAGGAAGCCCGAGCGCGAGGGCTCCAGTGGCCAGTCCAGCCGTTTGGCGATCTCGATCGCGGTGCGTCGCAGGACCTCCGCGTACAGCTCGTAGGAGCCGCCCTCGATCTCGCGGGAGATCTCCTGGAACATCGGCATCAGGACGTTGCGGTCGATCTCGACACCGTCGCGCGCTGCCTCTTTGGCGAACGCCTCGTAGATGCCGGTCTCCCAGTCGATCAGCGTGCCGTAGACATCGAAAGTGACAAAGGTGACGTTCTTGGGAATGGGCATCGCGCGGGCATTATGCCGCGCGATCGGCCTCGTTGCGCTGCCGGCTGCGCTGGAAGCCATTTCTGCGGGCGATCCTGCAGCTTGCTGTTAGAGTCCCGCGCCGCAATGGACCTGCTGGAGTATCAGGGCAAGCAGCTGTTTGCCCGTCACGGACTGAGGGTGTCCTCCGGTGAGCCGGTGAGCACCGTCGAGGACGCCGTTGCGGCGGCGCGTGCGGTCGGCTACCCGGTAGTCGTCAAGGCCCAGGTGCTGATCGGCGGCCGCGGCAAGGCCGGCGGCGTCAAGCTCGCGGCCGACGAGGCCGAGGTCCGCGAGCACGCGGCCAACATCCTCGGCATGGACATCAAGGGACACACCGTCAGAACGGTGTGGATCGAGCACGCCTCGGATATCGCTTCCGAGTACTACGCCTCCGTCTTGCTCGACCGCTCCGCCAAGCAGCCGCTCGTGATGTTCAGCGTCGAGGGCGGCGTCGACATCGAAGAGGTGGCCGAGAAGACGCCGGAGAAGCTGATCCGCCATCACGTCGATCCACTCGCCGGCCTGTCCCGTGCCGAGGCGCTGCGGATCGCCAGCGAAGGGGGCGCCGACCCCGACGTGGTCGAGGGCGTAGCCGACGCCCTCCTTGCGCTGTATGAGGTGTGGCTGGCCGAGGACGCGACGCTGGCCGAGATCAACCCGCTGATCGTCACCCCCGAGCGCGAGGTCAAGGCGCTCGACGCGAAGGTCTCGCTGGACGGCAATGCGCTCTACCGCCACCCCGAGAACCAGTCGCTGTCGGACAGCGAGAACGAAGACCCGCTCGAGCGTCGCGCCAAGGAGGAGGGCGTGCAGTACGTCAAGCTGGATGGCGACATCGGCATCCTCGGCAACGGCGCCGGCCTCGTGATGTCGACGCTCGACGTCGTCTCCCAGGCGGGCGGCTCGCCGGCCAACTTCCTCGACGCCGGCGGCGGCTCGAACGCGGAGACGATCAAGCAGGCCGTCGATCTGATCCTCGCCAACGACGCCGTCAAGGCGGTCCTCGTGAACATCTTCGCCGGGATCACCCGCTGCGACGAGGTGGCGCTCGGACTGATCGCGGCGTTCGAGCAGATCAAGCCCTCGGTGCCCTTCGTCGTGCGCCTCGACGGCACCAACGACCTCGAGGGACGCCGCCTGCTGGGCGAGGCGGCGCTCGAGAACGTCTACTCGGCGAAGACGATGAACGAGGCCGCCGAGATGGTCGTCGCGCTGGCGGCCGGGCAGAGCGTCGGGGCGCCGGCCTGATGTCTGTCCTCGTCGACGAGCGCACGCGTCTCTGCGTGGCGGGTATCACCGGCCGCGAGGGCAGCTTCCACACGCTCAACAACCGTAACTACGGAACCAACGTCGTCGGCGGCGTCACGCCGGGCAAGGGCGGCCAGGACGTCGAGGGCATCCCCGTGTTCGACAGCTGGGAGCAGGCCGTCGAGCAGGTGCAGCCGAACACGGCGATGATCTTCGTCCCCCCGCGGTTCGCCGCCGACTCGATCCTCGAGGCGGCGGCGGCGGGCGTCGAGCTCGTGATCACGATCACCGAGGGCATCCCCGCACACGACGAGCTGCGCGTCTACAACACGGTCAAGCGCGACCATCCGGGGACCCGCCTGATCGGTCCCAACTGTCCCGGCATCCTCTCGCCCGGCAAGGCGAACGTCGGCATCATCCCGGCTGCCTTCTTCAAGCCCGGCAACGTCGGCGTCGTCTCGCGCTCGGGCACGCTCACCTACCAGATCGGAAACGAGATCGCCCAGGCTGGGTTCGGCTGCAGCACGATCGTCGGGATCGGCGGCGACCCCGTCCCGGGATCGTCGTTCGTGGACGTTCTCGAGCTGTTCGAGAACGACGCCGAGACGGAGCTCGTCGTGCTGTCGGGCGAGATCGGCGGCTCCGCCGAGGAGGAGGCCGCCGAGTACATCGCCGAGCGCATGAGCAAGCCGGTGGTCGCCTACATCGCCGGGTTCACCGCCCCGGCGGGCAAGCAGATGGGCCACGCCGGCGCGATCGTCTCCGGCAGCGCCGGGACCGCCGCCGCGAAGGCCCAGGCGCTGGAAGCCAGGGGCGTGCGCGTGGGTCGCACGCCGACCGAGGCGGCCCGCATCGCGGTCGAGGTCCTCGGCGGCGCCTCGGTGACGACGAGCTGACATTCGCCGCTGGGCCCCCTGCCCTTGCGTGTCCGCGCTGCCGGTACGCTAGGCCCCCATGGACCAGGAGGTCGCCAGGACGCTGGACGAGCTCGAGCGCAAGATCCTCGAGCTCGAGCGCACGCTCGGGTCCCTGACCGCAGCGGGTTCCCCGACGGCGCCCGGCTCCCCAATCGCACCCGGGCCCCCAACCGCGTCCGGCTCCCCCACCCCGCCCGGCCCGGCAAACGCGCCCGGCTCGTTCGCGACACCTGACGCTCACGCGAGCGCCGTCGGTGCATACGAGACTGCCGCGCAGCGCCCCGCGCCGCCGGCGCCCCCCGCCGATCGATCGCCCGAGCCGAGCACAGGGGCCGGCTGGAGCCGGATCGTCGACGAGGCCTTCGAGCGCCATTCGCGCGTGCGCGAGCGCCGCGCACCGGTCCCCGGTGCCGCCGTGCACTACCCCGCGGCGCCCGCCGTCGGCTCTACGCGCCCGACGCCCGCGGCGCCGGTGCCCAAGCGCGCCGGGCCCGAGGAGCTCCTGCGCTTCCGCGATCACCTCGAGCGCGCGGCACGCGAGCTGACCCACGACTACGACGAGCTGCTCGGGCGCCTAAGCTACGCCGCTGTGAGCACGCCCTCAGGACCCACGATCTCCTTCGCCCGCGGTGCCCCCTCGCTGGACATCGTCGACGTCGACGGACTCCGCGACGCCGCCGTGCGGGCCTTCGAGAGCGACCCGGCCGGCACGACCGCCTACGGCACCTCGATCGGCTATCCGCGCCTGCGCAGCTGGATCGCCGACCAGCACGGCGTCGAGCCCGAGCGCGTGCTGGTGACGAACGGCTCGATGCAGGCGGACGCGTTCCTGTTCGAGCAGCTCGTGCGCGCCGGCGACGAGGTGATCGTCGAGCGGCCCACCTACGACCGCACGCTGCTGTCGCTGCGCCAGCGCGGCGCGAACGTGCACGCGGTCGAGCTCGCGCCCGACGGGATCGACACCGAGATGCTCGCGCGGCTGCTCGCCGGCGGCGTGCGCCCGACGCTCGCACACATCATCCCCAACTTCCAGAATCCGGCCGGCTACACGCTCTCCTACGACAAGCGCCGCCACCTGCTCGAGCTCGCCGCAGACCACGGCTTCCTCGTGTTCGAGGACGACCCCTACGTGGCCCTGCGCTTCAGCGGCGAGACGCTCCCGACGATGCTCTCGATGGACTCCGAGCGAGTCGTCTACGCGTCGTCCTTCTCGAAGACCGTGTGTCCGGGCATCCGCGTCGGCTACCTCGTGGGGCCGCCGGATCTGATCTCCGCGATCGCCCAGCTGGCGACCAACACCTACATATCGCCGAACATGGTCGCGCAGTCGATCGTCTACGAGTTCTGCGCCTCCGGCGCCATCGACCGCTCGATCGAGACGGTCAAGGCGGCGCTGGCCGAGCGCGCCCACACGCTCGCGGCGGCACTCGAGCGTGAGCTCCCCGAGGCTCGCTTCGTCGCGCCGCAGGGGGGCTACTTCATGTGGGTCACGCTGCCCGAGGCCGCCAACGTGAACGCCCTCTTCGCCGCCGCCGCCGAGCGCGGCGTGGCGTTCGTCAAGGGCACGGACTTCCTGCTCGAAGGGGGCGGCAACACGCTGCGCCTCGCCTACTCCGGTGTCACCCCCGAGCAGATCGACACCGGCGTCCGGCGGCTCGCGGAGGCCTACCGCTCGCTGTGACGGCGAGCGGGGCCCAGCGCGCGTAGCGCTGGCCTTCAGCACCCGCAGCGCCGGCCTCGAGCGCCCTCAGCGCCGGCCTCGAGCGCCCTCAGCGCCGGCCCAAGCAGCGCGCGCCGGGCTCAGCGCCCGTAGCGCTGGCCCAGCACCAGCCGCTCGGGGAGAGCCGTGCGTGGCGGCGGCGAGGGGTCGGCGATCACCGAGACGGTCTCGGCGACGCTCGGGGTGACGCTCAGAACGGCGCCGTCGGCGGCGCGCACCGCGACGTGCTCATCGTCGCGCGCGGCGAGCACCCCCTTCAGCCCCGGCTCGATTCCGGCGGCCTTGAGGTAGTGCAACAGATCCTCGGCCTCGTTCTCGAAGCGCAGGATGCGCACGGCTGCACCCAGCTCGACGTCGGCGAGCGGCACGCCGGCGAGCCTTGCGCCGGCGACGATGGGATGCCCGTGCGGGCACGTCTTTGCGTCGCCGATCGCCGCGAGCATGCGCTGCTCGAGCACGGGCGACATCGCGTGCTCGAGGCGCTCGGCCTCCTCGTGGACCTCATCCCAGGGCACGCCGAGGACGTCTGTCAGGAAGCGCTCGATCAGTCGGTGGCGACGCACGATCCCCTCCGCGTGGCTCGCGCCGCTGTCGGTGAAGGCAATCGCGCGATCACTGCCCCGCGTGATGTAGCCGTCGCGCTCCAGCCGACCGATCATCTCGTGCACCGTCGGGGCCGACAGCTGCATCGCGCGTGCGACGTTCGCGCCCGTCATCGGCAGCCCCGCCTCCTGCAGCCAGAACAGGCTCTGCAGGTACTCCTCCTCCGCGGCCGTCGCCGTGCTCGCCGCCTCGCTGCTCATGCGGTTGATGCTAGTCGACGCCCGGCGCGGCCTGTGGCTGCCCTTCAGCTCGCCAGCTGCGCGTAGACGCACTCCTCGGGCGCCTTGTCCTCGCGCCAGCGGCGCAGCTTGGCTCCGTGGCGAATGCGCCCGGCGGAGACGTGGTCGAAGTCGATCTCCACGACGAGCTCGGGGCGCAGCCCGATCCACTCGAGGTCCTTGCCGGCGCTCCAGCGGCTGGGGTCGGCGGAGCCGCGCGCGCCCGACTCGTAGTCTCCGAGAAAGCCCACCAGGCGCCTCTTCTCGGCGGCCGACAGCCCCGAGCAGTGTCCGACGACGCGCAGCTCGGGACCGTCGTAGAGGCCGAGGATCAGCGCGCCGACCGTACCGTCCTCCTTGCCCGGGCGCCAGCCGACGAGGACCGCGTCGATCGTTCGCACGCGCTTGACCTTGGCCATGCCCTTGCGCTCCCCCGGGCGGTAGGGGGCCGCGCGCTCCTTCGCGATCGCGCCCTCGGCGTGGGCGAGCCACGGCTCGGCCTGCTCCGGCGTGGCGACCGTCTGCATCAGCTCGATCGGAGCATCCGCGAAGTCAGCGCCGGCGAGCAGGCGCTCGAGCTCCTCGCGACGCTCGGCGAAGGGCCGCTCCAGCAGCGACTCCTGCTCGCGGGCGAGCAGGTCGAAGGCGACGTACACGGCGGGCGTCTCCACGGCCAGGCGCTCGACCCGTGAGAGGGCCGGGTGGATGCGCTGTCCGAGCGCGTCGAAATCCTCGTGCTGCTCGCCGTCGCGCACGACGATCTCGCCGTCGAGCACGTAGCGACCGGCGGGCAGCGCGAGCAGCTCGGGGAAGTAGCGTCCGAGCGGCTTGCCGTTGCGCGACTGCAAGAAGACGTCGTTCCCGTCGACGAACGCCACGCAGCGGAACCCGTCGAGCTTCACCTCATAGACGTAGTCCGCGCCGCGCGGGAGCTCCTTGCGCGACAGCGCCAGCTGCGGCTTCAGCGGTGGTCTCAGCGCGAGCGTCACCGCTTTTTCTCCCTGCCGGCGCGGGCCCGGCTGGGCTGCACGCGGGGCGGCTCGTTCTTCTGCTTGCGGAAGTGCGGCGGCCACGGCGCATCGCCGAGCCCCTCGCGCTCGTCGCGAGCAGCGAGCTCGAGCAGGCCGTCGAGGCGACCGGGGTGCTCGTCGATTTCGGCCGAGGGGTCCCCGTGCTCGCGCAGGCGCGCGGGCACGGTCCTCATGTTCAGCTCGCCCGGCTCGACATCGGGCACCTCATCCCAGTCGAGCGGACACGACACGCGCGCGTCGCCCACGGCTCTCACGGAGTAGGCCGAGGCGACCGTGCGATCGCGTGCGTTCTGGTTGTAGTCGATGAACACACCCACGCGTTCCTCCTTCCACCAGCGGCTGGTCGCGCGGCCGGGCATCCGCCGCTCGACCTCGCGCGCCAGTGCGAGCGCGGCGCGGCGAACTTCTTCGAAGCCCTCGCTCGGCTCGAGGCGGACGTACACGTGCACGCCGCGTGACCCGGACGTCTTGGGAAAGCCACGCAGGTCGTGCTCCTCGAGCACCTCGCGCACCCCCAGCGCGACGTCGCGGACCTCGGCGAAGGCTACCCCGGGGCCCGGGTCGAGATCGACCCGCAGCTCGTCCGGATGATCGAGATCGCCACGCCGCACCGGCCACGGGTTCCAGTCGATCACCCCGAGGTTCACGCCCCACACGAGGTGCGCGGCGTCATTGGGAACGAGCTCGCGGGCGTGACGCCCGCTCGGGAAGGTGACGGTCGCCGTCTCCAGCCACTGCGGCGCGTTCTCGGGCACGCGCTTTTGGAAGAACGGCTCGCCGGCGACACCGTCGACCCATCGCTTGAGGACGGTCGGGCGCTCGCGCAGGTGGCGCACGACCGCCTCCTCGCACTCGACGTAGTAGTTGACGAGGTCGAGCTTCGTCAAACCGGCGTCGGGGAAGAAGACCTTCGAGGGGTTGCTCACGCGCAGCTCGTGCCCGCCCGCCTCGATGACGATCGCCTCGCCCTTCTTGACAGCCATTGCTGGAAGGATGACCGATCATGCGCTCCCGCACCCCCGCCGCGCGCTCGGGCGGCACACCGTGCTGATAAGCCGCCGCCTGCTGATCGCCGCAGGGCCGATCGAGGACTTCGCGCCGGAGCAGGTCGCCGCGGCGCTCGCGCGCGGACTGCTCGCCGGCGGCCTGCCGGAGCCGGACGTGCTCGCGGTCGATGCCGAGCACGACGACGCAGAGGACCTGCACGAGCTGCTGCAGGTGAGCGGCTTCGATCGGCGCATGCGCGACGCCCGCGCCGTCCTCGTCGCGGTGGCGCGTCTCGACGAGACGACGCTCGCCGCCAGCCCCGCCTTCGAGATCGCCACGAGGGCTCGCCAGGCCGGCGTGCCCGCCTACGCGATCACAGCTGCGAACGGGCTCGACGCCTTCGACGCGCGCATTCTCGACCTGCAACTCGTGGTCGAGGCGCGCGGGTCACGGGGCCTGGCCGCCGCCGCCCGGCGGCTCGCCGACGTGGTGTGATCAGGCCTGGCAGCCCGGACACCAGAACGTCAGGCGGTTGTTCTCGCCCTGACCGCGCTGCAGGATCGTCGTCCCGCAGCGGGGGCACGGTCGTCCGGCGCGCCGGTAGACCTCGCGCGGGCGCTGGGCGTGGCCGGCGTCGAGGACTCGGCGCATTTGCTCGCGGGCGAAGCCGACGAGCGCCAGGGCCTCCCCGTCGCTCACCTCGGCGAGCCTCCGCCACGGGCTCACGCCGACCGCGAAGCAGCTCTCCGCCTTCCACAGGTTGCCGATCCCGGCGACGAGCGCCTGATCGAGCAGCGCGTCGCCGATCGGACGGCTCGGCTCGGTGGCGCGCAGCCGGCGCAGGAATGCGCCTGCGTCGAAGCTCTCGCCGAGCACGTCCGGCCCCAGCGCGGCCAGCTGGGGATGCGAGCGGGTGCGCGCGTCGCTGAGCAGCTCGAGCACGGGACCGTCGAACTCGACCACCTCCCAGCCGTCGCAGCGCACGACGATCCAGGCCCGCCGCGGGGCGCGCCGCCAGCGCCGGCCCTCGCGGTAGACGCCCCACGCGCCCGTCATGCGCAGGTGCGAATGGAGCGTGAGACCCCCTGCGAAGCGCACGAACAGGTGCTTGCCGTGCGCGTCGACGGCGCGCACGGCACGGCCGGCGAGCGCCTGCGGCCAACCGTCGTGTGCGTGCCGTGGCTGGGGGGTGAGGATCTCCTGTGGCACGCGGCCCTCGAGCACGGCGCGGATCCGGCGGGCTGCGTGGTGGATCGTGTCGCCCTCGGGCATCGTGCTTGAAGATCGCAGAGCGACGCCTGCGCGCCCTGGCTAGGAGCCCCGCAGTGCGCACGCGCGCAGCTCTTGGGGGCTCACAGGAAGCACTGCCCCTCGCCGCGATAGGTCGGGACCCGATCGACGATGCGCTCGCCTTCGAGCAGGTGCAGGCTCGCGAAGCGCTCGCAGAGCTCGCCGGCCTTGGCGTGGCGCATGAACACGCGATCGCCGATCGCCAGGGAGTCCGCCGCCGGGCCGAGCAGCGGCGTCTGGACCTCGCCGGCCCCCTCCTGGCGGTCCAGCCGCAGTCCGGCGGGGAGGTGCGGGGTGGGCAGGCGCGTGCTCTCGGCCGGACCGGAGGCGGTGTAGCCGCCGCCGAGGGCCGTTACGACTCCCGGCCCGGGGCGGCGCACGACGGGCAGCGCGTACATCGCCGCCGGCCGCGGCGAGAAGGCGCTGTAGGCATCGAACAGCGTCGGTCCGTACAGCCCCGAGCCCGCCGTGATCTCGCTGACGGCCGGCTCCGAGGCGCACAGCTCGAGGCTGCCGGTCCCGCCGCCGTTGACGAACTCGAGCGGCGCGCCGGCCGCGGCGCTCTGCTCGCCGATGGCGGCGACGATCTCGGCGCGGCGAGCGGCCAGCTCGCGCGCCGAGCGAGCCTGCATCGCCCGAATCGCCGCCCCCCGCAGCGGCCGGCCCGGCGGTTCATCGCCGACGCCGGCGATCTGCGCCTCGTAGGCCATCAGCCCGACGAGGCGCAGGGCGTCGCGCGAGAGGATCGCGCGGGCCAGCGCAACGGCCTGCTCGAGCGTGTGCACCGGCGATCGCTTGACGCCGATGCGAACACGACCAGCGAGCGCCCACCAGCTCGAGTCGATGTCCATGCACACGCGGATCCGATGCGCCGGTGCCGAGCCGGCGGCGCGCTCGATCAGCTCGAGCTGCTCGACGCTGTCCACCATCACGGTCACCGGCGCCCCCTCCGCGAGCGCTCCGAGGGCGACGCTGTCGGCGCTCGGGTAGGCGACGAGCAGGTCGCGCTCGCCGTGCGAGGCGAGCCACAGCGCCTCGGGCAGCGTGAACGCGAGCGTGCCGCGAAAGCCCTCGCTCGCGAGCACGCGCTGCGCCAGCGCGCGGCAGCGCACCGACTTGCTCGCCAGGCGCATCGGCTTCGCCCCCGCCCGCCGGCGCATGTCGGCGGCGTTCGCCCACAGCGCGTCCATGTCGATCAGGGCGAACGGGGCCTGCAGCTCGGCGGTGGCGCGTTCCAGGCGCTCGTGCTGGGAGTCAGCCATCGAGGGAGACTCGCTCGCGATCGTGGACCGGCCCCAGCACCCGCTCGGTCCAGGCGTTGGCGAAGCGTCCGTCTGGATCCAGGCGCGCGCGGATCGCCTGAAAGCGATCCCACTCGGGGTAGCGGGGACGCAGGTCGGCGGCGCTCTGAAAATGGCGCTTGCCCCAGTGCGGTCGGCCGCCCAGCTCGAGCATGATCTCCTCGACGGCACGGAAGTACGGCTCCCAGGCCATGCCCTCGAACATGTGCACGGCCACGTAGCCGCTCGCGCGAGCACCGCTGGGACTCAGCAGCGCGTCGTCGCCGGCGACGGTGCGCACCTCGATCGGAAATGGCACCGCGAAGCCCCGCCGGGGGATCATCTCGAGCACGCGTGTGACGGCCTGCGGGGTGTGCTCGCGCGCCAGCGCGTACTCCATCTCGGTGAAGCGCACGAGGCGCGGGCTCGCGAAGATCGCGGCCGAGCTCTCGAGCCGCTCGCTGCGCGCGGCCACGCGCGTGACGAGGCGGTTGAGCTGCGGGATGCGCTGCGGACGGCGGCGCCCGAGGCGGCAGACCAGCCCGAAGGCGTGGTTCGTGAGCAGCACGTCGTTCAGGTGGGCCGAGGCGCGGCTGCGCGGGCGCGGCGTCTCGTCGGTGCGGTTGTTCGTGCGCGTCAGCGCGGTGTCGGCGTGCGGGAACGCGTAGAACTCGAAGTGGTCGTTGCCGAGCGCCAGTTCCTCGAAGCGCTCGAGCGTGCGCGCGAGCGACGCCGGCGCATCGACTCCCCGCAGGGTGAATGCGGGCACGCACTGGAGCGTGACCTCGGTGATGACCCCGAGCGCGCCGAGCCCGACGCGCGCCGCGCGGAACAGCTCGCGATCGCGCTCGGCCGAGCACTCGAGCACCGATCCGTCGGCCAGCATCAGCGTCAGCGCGCGCACCTGCGAGGGGATGTTCCCCAGGCGCGCGCCGGTGCCGTGCGTGGCCGTCGCGATCGCGCCCGCGATGCTCTGCGCGTCGATGTCCCCGAGATTCTCCAGCGCCAGTCCGTGCGCGGACAGGCGCCGGTTGAGCGCCCTGATCGTGATGCCACCCTGCACGCGGACCAGCCCGGATGAGCGCTCGACGTCGATCACCTCGGCCATCCGGTCGAGCTTCAGCAGCAGCCCGTCCGTGCAGGCGATGTCCGAGAAGGAGTGCCCGGCCCCGGCGACGCGCACGCGCAGGCCCGCCTGCGCCGCGCCCTCGATCGCCACCGTGAGCTCCTCGCTGCTCGCGGGATGCGCGATCGCGGCGGGCGTGCACGCCTCGTCGCCCGCCCAGTTGCGCCACCCGGCGCCGGCGTGGAGTGGATCGCTAGGCTCGCTCATCAGATGACCGCGCCCGAGCCTACTGCGAGCCCGGCGTCGCGCGCCTCACGCGCTCGCTCGCTGCCCGGACCGGGCGCCAGGCGCGCGACGGTGATCGGCGCCGGCTCCTTCGGCACCGCGCTGGCGGTGGTGCTCGCGCGCGGCGGCCTGCGCACGACGCTGCAGACGCGCACGCCCGAGCAGGCGGCGGTGATCGATCCGGCGCGCGAGAACGCGCGCTACCTGCCGGGCGTCGAGCTGCCCCCGGCGCTGCGGATCGAGCCCGCGACGGTCGGCGTGGCGCGCGCGGACCTCGTCTTCCTGGCAGTGCCCTCGCGCGGGCTCGGGGAGGTGATCGACAGGCTCGGCGCCTCCGGGCTGGGCGGGCGAACGGCGATCGTGTCGCTGGCCAAGGGGCTCGTCCCGCCAGACGGCGTCCCGCCGACGAGCGTGCTGAGCGCGAGGTTCGGCGCCGAGCGCGTGGCCTGCGTCGGCGGACCGGCGCACGCCCAGGAGATGGTCCACGCGGGCGCCGCCCTGGTCGCGGCCGCCAGCGAGCAGGAGCTCGCGCACTCGCTCGCACAGGTCTTCAACCGCGCGGGGGTGGTCTGCGAGGAGTCCGACGACCCGCTCGGCGTCGAGCTCGCCGGCGCCGCCAAGAACGCCGCCGCGCTCGCCGCCGGCGCGACCGAGGCACAGGGCCTCAATGCGGCGGGAGCCGCCGCCGGACACATCTTCGCCGAGGTCTGGCGCTACGCCGAGGGGCTGGGCGCGCGACCGGAGTCGATGATCGGGCTGGCCGGGACCGGCGACCTGCTCGCCACCGCGCTTGCGCGCGAGAGCCGCAACCGGCGCGCCGGCGAGCTGCTCGCGGCGGGTGTGCCCGCCGCCGAGATCCCGGAGCGGGTGGGCCAGGCCGTCGAGGCCCTGGAGTCCGTGCCGCTGCTCGCACACGCGCTCGAGCAGGCCGGCGTCGGCGCGCCCGTCACGAGCGCGCTCGGAAGGCTCGTCGGCGGCGAGCTTCCGCTCGACGACTGGGTTGCGCTGGTGCGCGCGACCGTGCCTCCGCCGGCCCTGTGGCGCAGACGCCCGCGCCCGGGCTTCCTGCGTCGCGCCTGGGCGCGCCTGGGCTCCGGCGCCGACTGAGCCGACAGGCGTTGCGCACGCGACGCGGGCTAGGCGTCGTCGGTGCCCATCAGGGCGGCGAGCACGGCTTCGTAGACGCCGCTGCCGTGACCGGCGGCGCACACGCGCACGTTCGCGTGAGCGGCGGCCGCCTCGCGCATCGTGGGGTCGTGGTCGAGGGCGTTTGCGACGAGCCAGAAGTCGCCGACCACGGCGGCGCAGGCGAGATCCTCGCGCGAGTCTCCGACCGCGAAGGTCTGCTCGCGCGAGTAGCCGCGGGCACGAGCGTGGAATGCGACGGCGTTGGCCTTGGCTGCCCCGGCGGGAACGAGGTGATAGCCGCGCACGTGCGGCAACTCGGCGAGCGCCGGGGAGCGCCGGCTGACCGCGCCGTTGTCGACCAGCCGCAGGTCGCCGTGGCCACGCTCGGCGAGCAGGCGGTCGACCTCCAGCGCCTCGACGAGCCCGCGGAACAGGTGTGAGACCTCGCGCTCGACGTGCCAGGGGTCGTGGTACTCCAGGCGCCCCGCGTAGTGCTCGAGCAGCAGCGCAGGCGCGCCGGAGCGCTCGATCTGCTCGGCGATGCTTAGCTCGCCCGGCAGCAGCTCCCCCGTCAGCCAGTGCTCCTCGCCGTCGAGCACGACGCACGCGCCGGCCTCGAAGATGAACGAGCGCTGGCCGAGCAGGCGCGCGTCCTCGAACACCTGCGCGCGCCGACGCCCCGACATCAGGACGACCTCGACATCGCTGCGCAGGCACGCCTGGACTGCACGGACGCCGTCGATGCTGACCGCGCCCTCGCCGTCGTGCAGCAGCGAGGCGCCGCGTCCGAGCAACGTGCCGTCGAGATCCAGGTAGACGCAGCGCCTGCGCACGGAGGGACTCACGCGATCGCGACGCTCGCCAGCGGCGGACGTTCGAGTGGGGCGCCGCCGACCGGCTGCAGGCGCCCCTCCTGCTCGAGCCGGTGCGCGATCGCGGCGAGCACCGTCGCGGCCATCGGCGAGAGCGCCGACAGCGGCTGGTGGCGGTTGCGGTGCTCGTCGAGGTCGACTTGGGCCATCGCCTCCAGCCCGACCTCGCGCCAGACGTCGATCAGCATCGCGGTCTCGACGCCGTAGCCGGTCGAGAACGGCAGCGCCTCGAGCAGCTCCCGGCGCGCGGCGACCTCGCCCGCGAGCGGCTGGCGGACGCCCGCCAGCTCGGGATAGAACAGCGCGAGCGCCGGCCGCGCCATCAGGTGGTTCACGCGCCCGCCGCCATCGGGCTGCTCGAAGCCCCCCTGGGCGAACGGGCGACGGTAGAAGGCCTTGACGAACGACACTCCCGGCTCGCACACGAGCGGACCGATCAGGCCAGTCGCGAAATGCGCGGAGAAATCCTCGGTATCGGCGTCGAGGAAGCAGACGAGCTCGCCTGTCAGCACCGACAGCGCGCGCCACATCGCATCGCCCTTTCCGAGCACGGGTCCGTGCGCGGGCATCAACTCGGACTCCTGCCAGACGACGGCTCCGGCGCGCTCGGCGATCTCTGCGGTGCCGTCGGGCGAGGCCGCATCGACGACGGCGACCTCGTCGATCGCACCGTCGGCGCGGAGCGCCAGCAAAGCCTCGACGATCTCCCCCACGGTGCCGGCGCATTCGCGCGCGGGCAGGCACACCGAGACGCTCTGCGTGCGCTCGCTCGCGACCCGTCCGCAGGGATAGCGCGAATGGTGGTAGGAGCGCGATGAGGCCCAGCGCTCTGCGGCCGTCTGCGTCATCGCCTCTACTATCTCAAGTCCTTGGCCCTCGACCGCAGAACCGAGCCGTGGAGCGCGCTGCTTGACGCGGGCCGCGAGGACGGACGCCTCGTGCGCGAGGCGCGCGAAGGGCCGGGCCAGGCTCGTCTCGTGGCGGTGCCGCCCGAGCTGCACCCCGACGTGGCGGCGGCGCTCGCCGCGATCGGGATCGAGCAGCTCTACGCCCACCAGGCGCAGGCGCTGTATGCCGCCAGCGAAGGTCCCACGATCGTCACGACGGGGACCGCCTCGGGCAAGTCGCTGTGCTTCAACCTGCCGACGCTGCACCTGCTCTGCGAGCAGGCCGGCGCACGCGCCCTGTACCTGTATCCGACGAAGGCGCTCGCCCAGGACCAGGCCCGGGCGCTGACCGCCTTCGGGCTGAGCAAGCGGGTGCGCCCGGCGATCTACGACGGCGACACGCCGCGCGAGGCGCGCAGCCAGATTCGCAAGAGCGCCAATGTCGTGCTGACCAACCCCGACATGCTGCACGTCGGGATCCTGCCCAACCACGCCGCCTGGGCGGAGATGTTCGCGAACCTCGCCGTCGTCGTCGTCGACGAGGCCCACGTCTACCGCGGGGTGTTCGGCTCGCACGTCGCCAATGTGCTGCGCCGGCTGCGCCGCATCGCCGCCGCGTACGGCACCGAGCCGCGCTTCCTGCTGACCTCGGCGACGATCGCCAACCCGCTCGAGCTGGCCGAGCGCCTGACGGGACTCGAGGACGTACGCCTGATCGACGAGGACGCCTCGCCGGCGCCGCGCCGGCAGATCGCGGTGTGGAACCCGCCGCTCAGCGACGAGGCGCTCGGCACGCGCCGATCGGCCCTCGGCGAGGCCGCCGAGCTGCTCGCGCGGCTCGTGCGCGACGGCGCCCGCGCGATCTGCTTCATGAAGTCGCGTAAGGGCGTCGAGGTGCTCAGTCGCCTCGTCAAACAGGACCTCGAGACGAGCGACCCGCGGCTGGCTGAGCTCGTGGCGCCCTACCGCGCCGGCTACACCGCCCAGCAGCGCCGCGAGCTGGAGGGCCGTCTCACGCGCGGTGAGCTGCGCGCGGTGATCACGACCGACGCGCTCGAGCTCGGCATCGACATCGGCGAGCTCGACGCCGCCGTCGTCGTCACGTTCCCCGGCACCGTCGCCTCGCTGCGGCAGATGTGGGGCAGGGCCGGGCGGCGCGGGCGTGGCCTGGCGGTGTTCGTCGCCGGCGAGGATGCGCTCGACCAGTTCTTCTGCCGCCACCCCGACGACTTCCTCGAGCGTCCCGTCGAGGCGGCGATCCTCGACCACGAGAACGCGCTGATCTACCGTGCGCACCTGCTGTGCGCCGCGCACGAGGGACCCCTCGACGGGCGCGACGCCGAGTTCCTCGGAGCGCGCTGGGAGGCTCACGCCGAGCTGCTGCAGAGCGCCGGGGCGCTGCGCCGGCGCGGCGACACGCTGGCCGGCGCGTATGTGCCCAGCCGCCCGGGCTCCTACCCCGCAGCGGAGGTGTCGCTGCGCTCGGCCTCGGCCGAGAGCTTCGCGATCGTCGACGTCTCCTCCGGCGAGCTGCTGGGATCGACCGAGGCGGCACGGGCACACTCGACCGTGCACGAGGGCGCCGTCTACATGCACCTGGGGCGCTCCTATGAGGTGCGCGAACTCGACCTCGAACGCCGCCGTGCACTGGTGGCGCCGTTCGACGGCGATTGGTACACGCAACCGAAGTCCGACACGGACACGGAGATCGTGCGCCTGCTCGACCGCCGCGAGACGCTTGGGGTGACGTTGTCCTTCGGCGAGGTGAGCGTGACGGACACCGTCCTCGCCTATCAGCGCCGGCGCCTTTCCGACCACGCCCAGATCGACATCTCGGCGCTCGAGCTGCCGCCGACGAGCTTCGCCACCCAGGCCCTCTGGTTCGAGCTCGACGCGGGCGCTTTGAGCGAGACCGTGCCGATCGACGCGCTGCTCGGATCGCTGCACGCCACCGAGCACGCCCAGATCGCGGTTCTGCCCCTGATCGCGATGTGCGACCGCTGGGACATCGGCGGCCTGTCGACCAACTACCACCCGCAGACCGGACTCGCCACGATCTTCATCTACGACGGGCATCCCGGCGGCATCGGCATCACGCGCACCGCCTACCAGCGCTTCGAGGAGCTCTGCCACGACGCCCACCGCCTGATCGCTGAGTGCCCGTGCGCCAGCGGGTGCCCGTCGTGCGTGCAATCGCCCAAGTGCGGCAACCTCAACGAGCCGCTTTCGAAGGCCGGCGCGCGCGCGCTGCTCGAGCTGCTCCTGAGCGAGGATGCCGAGCCGGCGGTGCCGGCTGCCCGCTGAGCGCAGCACCGCGGCGCGCTCTGAACGGCCCGCGGCGTTGTTCACCTTGGAGACGCCGGCACGTCACAATGACGCGCCCGCTTCGCCCCGATCATGCTCGAGACGCTCCTCACCAGATCCGCCTTCGCGCTGGTGCTCGCCTGCGTGCTGCTGGCGAGCAACGGCGCAGCCGCCGACGCCCCTTCGGCGCAGTCGCTGATCCTCGCGGGACCGGGCGGGCGCACGCCACTGACGCAGTGGACGCTGCGCAGCGATCCCGGCGATCGCGGGCTCGCCCGCCGCTGGCAGCGCGGCGGCTTCGCCGGGCGGCAGGTCAGCGTCCCCAACGACGTCGACCCCTACTCCTACAGCGGCCGCGCCGGCGCCCGCAACTACGAAGGCTCCGTGGCGTGGTACCGGACGAGCTTCGCCGCGGCGTCCGCCGGCGAATACGCGCTCGACTTCCAGTCCGCGAACTTCCGCGCGACGGTGTGGGTGGATGGCCGCCCGCTCGGCTCCCACCGTGGCTCCTATCTGGCATTCGAGCTGCGCGCCGAGCTCGCCGCGGGCACGCACACGGTCGTCGTGCGGGTCGACTGGCGCAACCCAGGCGCACAGGCGCGCAGCGGCTTTCATCGCACCTGGTTCAACTGGGGTGGGCTCAACGGCGAGGTGGACGTGCGGCCGGTCGGGGCGAGCGAGCTCGCGGCGCCGACGCTGCGCAGCTCGCTGCAGCCCGACGGCTCCGCGCGCGTCAGCGTGAGCGTCGCGGTCCGCAACCACGGGCTCCTGCGCACGCTGCGAGTGGAAGGGACGCTCGTGCGCGGAACGCAGACGGTTGCGCTCGTTTTTGCGCCCGTCACGCTCGCCCACGGCGGCTCGGCGATGGCGGGCAGCACCGTCACGATCGCCGACCCCGCGCTGTGGTCGCCGGCGAGCCCGAGCCTGTATGAGCTGTCGCTGTCGGTCGCGGGCGAGAGCAGCTACTCGGCGCGCGTCGGCGTGCGCGAGCTGAGCTGGCAGGGCGGGCGACTGCTGCTCAACGGCAGGCGCCTGCTGCTGCACGGCGCCTCGATCCAGGCGGACGCCGCCGGACACGGCGACGCCCTCACGCCCGCCGACGAGGACGCAATCGTTCACCGCCTGCAGGCGGTCGGGGCAAATGCCGCGCGCGCGCAGCATCCGCTCGACCCCTCGCTGCTGGAACGCCTCGACGCGGCCGGGATCCTCGTGTGGCAGGGGATCGGGCCCGTCGAAGGCGCGGGGAACTGGTTCTCGACCACGCCGCGGCTGCTCGCCGAAGCCGAAAGCCAGGCCCGCACGGCTGCGCTGGCGGATCAGCTGCACCCGTCGATCTTCGCCTGGAACCTGGTCGACGAGGTGGCCGGGAACGGCCACAACGCCGCGGAGGTGAGCTACGTGCGTTCGATGTCGCGCTGGCTGCACGCCCACGATCCGACGCGGATGGTCGCTGTCGACGTGTGGGGCGATCATCCGCCACAAACGCCCGGCTCGCTGTACGCAGGCGTCGACGCCGTCGCCGAGACGGACTACTCGGGCTGGTATGACTCGCCGCGGTCTTCGCCCGCGCAGCTCGCCGCAGCGATGCGCGGGCGCCTGGCGAAGATGGAGCGGACGTTCGCGGGAAAGGTGCTCGTGATCAGCGAGTTCGGCGCCGAATCCAACGGCCTGAACGCGGCCGGCAGTCCCGGCAGCTACGGCTACCAGGCGCGCCTGCTGGCGGCGCACATCGGCGTCTACGCGGCCGATCCGCACGTCACCGCGATGTTCGTGTGGGTGCTCAGCGACTACCCGCTGACGCCGAGCTTCGAGGGTGGCTCGATCCGCGGCGTGCTCCCGCATCTGAAGCTGATCG
The DNA here is from genome assembly GCA_036498325.1 of Solirubrobacteraceae bacterium. Taxonomy (GTDB): domain Bacteria; phylum Actinomycetota; class Thermoleophilia; order Solirubrobacterales; family Solirubrobacteraceae; genus Palsa-744. Next base: position 2,007 of record DASYFR010000009.1, on the reverse strand, counting down.
AAGGCCTCAATCAGAAGGGCCTGTTCACCTACGGCGGACGGGCAAAGCCCGCCGTGGGCACGGTCGCGCGGCTGTTCAAGGCGCTGCCGGGAAGCTGAGCGTCCCCGCACCGGCGATCCCGCCCGCCGCGCCTCGCGCGAAGCGGCCGGCGCGTCAGCCGCGCACGAGCTGGTAGATGCGAACGCGCCCGCTGGAGCTGGGCGCGGTGAACGAGCTCACCGCGTAGCTGTGCCCGCGGTAGGTGACGGCGCCCGAGGTGGGCAGCCGTGCCGGCCCGGGGGTGGTGGTCCCCGCGAGCTGGCGTGCGCCGGAGCGGACGTAGAGCAGGCCGTCGGTGAGCGTGCGGACGAACTCGATGTAGACCGCGAAGCTCGATGGTCCGAGCCTGAAGCGGCGCGAGATCAGCTGGGCGGCGTGGGCGAGCGCGGCGCTGCGGATCTGCGCGCAGCTGCGGGCCGCGAGACCGCCTGCCGGCGGCACGAGCAGCGAGATACGCAGCGGACCGCCCGGGAATGAGCGGGCGGCGAAGGAGAAGGCCTCGTAGGTCTTGCCGCGATAGCTGAGCGGACCGTGGTTGGGGATGCTCGCCGGCGCGGGCGCGAGCTGGCCCGTGACGGGGATCTGGTGCGAGCCGACGCGGAGCACGAGGGGCACCGCGAGGAAGCGCGTGACGAGCTTGATGTAGCCGAGATCGTCCTGGACGGACAGCACGTAGTGTCCGAGCACGCGGCCGTGCGCGCGCAGGGTTCCGCTGACGGGGGCGAGGATGTAGGGGCCGCCGACGTCGGCGAGGACGCGCGCCCCGCGTGTCACGCGCAGGCGCACCACGTGGGTGTGCGAGTAGACGAGCGTCGTGACGGCCGCTTTGAGCGCTTCGCGGTTGCCCGCCGCGAGGGCGCTCTGCAGCGGCGCAAAGCCCTCGACCTGGCGCTGGTCGCTGCGCGTCTCAGTGCCCGACAGCTCACCCGCGTAGATGCGCGTGGCGACCATTCCGGTGGCCGTCGCGAGAGCCTCGGGAGCCCGCGTCCCGCATGCAGGGGCGGGCGTGCGGGTGCCGGCCGCGGGGGCCGCCCGGGAAGAGATCGGGACGGGCCTGCGTGCACCGGTGCTCGCGGCGGAGGCGCCGCAGGCGGCGAGCTCGGTCGCCGAGACGGCGACCGCGAGGATCTGCACCGGACGGAACCTCAGCATCGACTTCACGCTACCCCGGCCAGCCCCGCGGACGGTGAGTCAGTTCTCACGCACGGTTGCCGCGGGCGATCTTGCGCAGATCGATGGTTGCGTCATACAGCTTGGCGTCGACGCCCTCCTCCAGCGCGACCTCGCGCAGTGGGCGTCCGCTGGCCGTGGCCTTCTTGACGATCACGGTCGCCTTGTCGTAGCCGATCGCGCCGTTGAGCGCCGTCGCGACCGCGAGCGTCGCCCCCGCGGAGGCATCGGTGCCGCCGCGGTTGGCCTCGATCCCGTCGACGCACTTCTCGGCGAAGGCGCGCGAGGCCGCGGACAGCAGCCGCAGCGACTGCAGCAGGTTGCGCGCGATCAGGGGGATGCGCACGTTCAGCTCGAACTGGCCCTGCAGGCCGGCAACCGTGATGGCGGTGTCGTTTCCGATGACCTGCGCGGACACCTGCAGGACGACCTCGGGGATCACCGGGTTGACCTTGCCGGGCATGATGCTCGACCCCGCCTGGCGGGGCGGAAGGTTGATCTCGCCGAGGCCGGCCTGCGGCCCGCTGGAGGTGAGCCGGAGGTCGTTGCAGATCTTCGACAGCTTGACGGCGGCGCGCTTGAGGTTGCTGCTCAGCGTCATGAAGATCCCGGCGTCCGAGGTCGCTTCGATGAGGTCCGGCGCGGTCTCCATCGGAATTCCCGTGACCTCGACGAGATGCTCGCGCACCAGTTCGGCGTAGCGCGGGTCGGCCGTGATCCCCGTGCCGATAGCGGTAGCGCCCATGTTGATCTCATTGAGCCACGGGATGACCTCGCTGAGTCGGTCGTAATCCTCGC
>DASYFR010000008.1:0-96170 GCA_036498325.1 Solirubrobacteraceae bacterium | reverse complement strand
CGAGGCGGCCTTCTCGAACTCCTGGTTCTCGATCGCGTCTTCCTTGTCCTTGCGGACGCGCTCGATCTCGTCCTCGAGCTCGCGGTAGCGCGGCGGGGCGGTCATCGTCTTGATGCGCATGCGCGACGCTGCCTCGTCGATCAGGTCGATCGCCTTGTCGGGAAGCTGGCGGTCCTGGATGTAGCGGTCGGCGAGCGTCGCGGCTGCGACGAGCGCGTCGTCTGTGATCTTGCAGCGGTGGTGTGCCTCGTAGCGGTCGCGCAGGCCCCGCAGGATCTGGACGGTGTCCTCGGTCGAGGGCTCCTCGACCCGGATCTGCTGGAAGCGCCGCTCGAGTGCCGCGTCACGCTCGAGGTACTTGCGGTACTCGTCGAGCGTGGTCGCACCGATCGTCTGCAGCTCGCCGCGGGCCAGCGCCGGCTTGAGGATCGACGCCGCGTCGATCGCGCCCTCGGCCGCGCCGGCACCGACGAGGTTGTGCAGCTCATCGATGAAGAGAATGATGTCGCCGCGCTGGGTGATCTCCTTCATCACCTTCTTCAGGCGCTCCTCGAACTCGCCGCGGTACTTCGAGCCCGCGACCAGCGCCGCCAGGTCGAGCGTGTAGATCTGCTTGTTCTTCAGCAGCTCGGGCACCTCGGAGCTCGTGATCCGCTGCGCCAGGCCCTCGACGACGGCGGTCTTGCCGACGCCCGGCTCGCCGACGAGCACGGGGTTGTTCTTCGTGCGCCGCGAGAGGATCTGCATGATCCGCTCGATCTCCGTCTCGCGCCCGACGCAGGGGTCGAGCTTGCCCTCGGCGGCGAGCTTCGTCAGGTTGCGTCCGAACTGGTCGAGCAGCTTGGAGGACTTCTTGCCCTCGCCGGGAGCCGCGCCCGCGCCCGCGCCCGCGCCGCCCGACTGTCCCTGGCGGCGTCCGCCGGGGCCGGAGAGCATGCGGATGACCTCGTTGCGGATCTTCTCGGAGTCGGCGTCGAAGTCGAGCAGGATGCGAGCGGCAACGCCCTCGTTCTCGCGCACGAGCCCAAGCAGGATGTGCTCGGTGCCGATGTAGTTGTGGCCGAGGCTCAGCGCCTCGCGCAATGCGAGCTCGAGCACCTTCTTGGCGCGCGGGGTGAAGGGGATCTGACCGGAGGTGACCTCCTCACCGGAGCCGACGATGCGCACGACCTGCGCGCGCACGCGCTCGACAGTGATGTCGAGGCTCTCCAGCACGCGAGCCGCCAGACCCTCCTCCTCGCGGAGCAGTCCCAGCAGGATGTGCTCGGTGCCGATGTAGTTGTGCTTGAGCGTCCGCGCCTCCTCCTGCGCGAGGACAACCACTTGCCGGGCCCGTTCGGTGAATCGCTCGAACATTGTGTGCTTCCTTCCTGCTTGGACGGTGCCTCAAGGACTGCATGGGTCGGTTCGTGGTCCAAGTAACGCTTGTTGGAGCAGTCTACCAACCGCTCCGACTGCCCTTTGGGGTCCATCGGCATCGCCGCGGCGCTGCTTGATCGTCGGGCGCCCGCCGCGATCGCACCCGCCCGGCGCAGTCACGGTGCGGCTCTCGATGGGGCTCACGCGGCCCCGCGAAGCCGGGCGGGGCCGCACTTGTGCGGCCCGTGACGCGCCGCGTGGCTCAGTCGCGCATCGCGGGGAACAGCACCACCTCGCGGATCGAGTCGGCGCCCGTCAGCAGCATCACCAGACGGTCGATCCCGAGCCCGACTCCGCCGGTCGGGGGCATGCCCTGCTCGAGCGCCTGCACGAAGGCCTCGTCGAAGGGCATCGTCTCGGCGTCGTCTGTCTCGAGCTCGATCCGCTGCTGCTCGGCGAAGCGGGCGCGCTGCACGTCGGGGTCGATCAGCTCGCTGAAGGCGTTGGCGATCTCCATGCCCCCCGCGAACGCCTCCCAGCGCTCGACGAGTCCGGCCTTCGAGCGGTGCGCTCGCGCCAGTGGGGAGATCGCGGTCGGGTAGTCGATCACGAACGTCGGCTGCAGCAGCTTCGGCTCGACGTACTTGGACAGCAGGTCGTCGGCCATCTGGAACCAGGCGGCGTCGTTCGTCGCGACGTCGAGCCCGCGCTCTGCGATCGCCTGCGCGAGCGCCGCGGGGGAGTCGTGCTCGAGCACGTCGATCTGTGTCTCGCGGGCGATCGCCTCGGCGAAGCCCAGCCGCCGCCACGGTCCGCCGATGTCGAGCTCGCCGGCGTAGCCGACGGCGCCGGCAGCCGCGCGCACGAGCTCTTCCAGGCGGGTGGCCTGGCCCTCGTAGTCGGCGTAAGCCTCGTACCACTCGACCATCGTGAACTCCGGGTTGTGCTTGTGCGAGACGCCCTCGTTGCGGAAGTCCTTGCCCAGCTCGTAGACGCGCTCGAGGCCGCCGACGATCAGGCGCTTGAGGTACAGCTCGGTGGCGATGCGCAGGTACAGGTCGCGGTCCAGCGCGTTGTGGTGGGTGACGAACGGCCGCGCCATCGCGCCGCCGTAGAGCGGCTGCAGCACGGGCGTCTCGACCTCGACGAAGCCTTCGCCGTCGAGGTAGGCGCGCACCGCGGAGATGATCCGTGCGCGGTCCATGAAGAGGCTGCGCGCGTCAGCGCTCGCGATCAGATCCAGCTCGCGGTGGCGGTAGCGGGTCTCGACGTCGGAGAGGCCGTGGTGCTTGTCGGGGGGCGGGCGCAGCGCCTTGGCGAGGATCGTGAAGTCCGCGACGCGCAGCGAGACCTCGCCGTGGCGGCTGCGCATCGCGTCGCCGTCCACGCCGATCAGATCGCCGAGGTCGAGCGTGGTCAGGGTGGCGAAGCGCTCGGGGCCGAGCACGTCGATCCGCGCGTGCAGTTGCAGCTTGCCGCTGCGGTCTACGAGGTCGAGGAAGGCCGCCTTGCCCGAGCCGCGGCGCGCGGCGATGCGCCCGGCCACGCGGTGGCGCTCGTCGGTTTCCTCGCCGGGCGCGAGCCGCTCGTAGGCGTCCAGCACGCGTGCGATCGGCTCGACGCCGGGGAAGGAATGCGGAAACGCCCCCTTCTGCTCGGCCAGGCGCAGCCCCTTCTCGCGTCGCTCGGCGATCAGCTCGGCCAGCCCGTGACGGGCCGACTCGCCCGAGCGGCCATCCTCCTGGTCGGCTCCGCTCATCGCGGCGAGCCTACTCTAGGCCGACGTCGATCTTCGTGATCTTGAGCTTGCGCGCTGGGCCTTTCGGCACCTTCACGGCGACCGTCTCGTTGCGCTTGCGCCCGAGCAGGGCGCGCCCCACGGGCGACTCGTTGGAGAGCTTGTGCTCGTCCGGCTTGGCCTCGGCGGAGCCGACGATCGTGTATTTGACGGACTTCCCCGTCTTCTCGTCCTTGACGTGCACGACGGAGCCCACCTGGACGACGTCGGTGGAGAGGTCCTTGGCCTGGATCACCGTCGCCATGCGCAGCTTCTCCTGCAGCTGCGCGATCCGGCTCTCGACCATCGCCTGCTCGTTCTTGGCGTCGTCGTACTCCGAGTTCTCGGAGATGTCGCCGAACTCGCGGGCCTCCTTGATGCGTTCGGCGACCTCCCGCCGCTTGTGCGTGGAAAGCAGCTCGAGCTCGTCCTTGAGCTTGTTCAAACCTTCAGGGGTGAGGATGACGTCCTTCGGCATGTGACCCTCGATCGCGGGTTGGTGGTTCCCCTCTTACGACACAAAAACCCCGCTGCGAGCGGGGATGCCGCCAACCGGAGGGCGCGGCGAGCGCAGCAGTATAGCGAGGCTGCGGCGCGCCGCGAAAAAGGTCTCGGCGCTCAGCAGGCGAACGCCGGCAGGCGCCCGTGGAGGGCCAGGATCGCGCGCGCGTCGGCCAGCGTCGGCGCCGTCTGCAGCCTCTGCGAGAGGTCCTTGGCGCTCGCCGGCGCGAGCCCCATGCGGGCGACATACCAGGCGTAGAACTTGCGCACGTAGCGCCCCGCGCGCTGCTCGCCGAGATGCTCGACCGCGCAGTCGATCGTCCAGTCGAGCTCGCTGAGAACCTCCTGCTGCGTCGGCGGCGCCGTGCGGCCGTGCACGAGCTCGGCGAACAGCCATGGATTTCCGAGCGCTCCGCGCGCGAGCATCACCGCGGCTGCGCCTGTGTCGGCGAACACGCGGCGGATGTGCGCGGCGTCGCTGAGGCCGCCGCTGAGGATCACCGGCGCCGGCAGCGAGCGCACGAGCGCCGCCGCCATCGCGTAGTCGGGGGTGCCTCTGTGCTGCACGGCCGCCGAGCGCGGGTGGAACGCGATCGCCGCCACGCCCGCCTCGGCGACGAGCCGGTGGGCGAGCGCGAAGCCGCTGTCATCGCCCGCGCGCAGGCCCGAGCGCAGCTTGACCGTCACCGGCAGCCCGCGCTCGCGCCCGCCGGCGCCCTCGACCACCGCGCGCGCGACCGCCACCGCGCGGTCGGGATCGGCGAGCATCGCGGCGCCGGCACCCGTCTTCTGCACCTTCGCGACGGGACAACCCATGTTGATGTCGATCGCATCCGCGCCCACCGCGGCGACGTGCGCGGCAGCCGAGCGCATGATCGCGGGGTCCTCGCCGAACAGCTGGATCGAGACCGGCCCGCCGGGCGCGGGCGGCTCGGGCTCGCGCTCGGCCGGATGGATCCGCAGCATCTCCGTGCAGGTCTTCACGTTGGCGTGGTGGATCGCGTGCGAGGAGACCATCTCCGAGACGGCCATGCCGGCGCCGTAGCGCTTGGCCTGCAGGCGCACGAACCAGTTGCCGATGCCCGCCAGCGGGGCCAGCAGCACGCGATTGGGCACGCGCAGCGAGCCGAGCGTCCAGGAGTCTGTGAGTGAATCGGACACGACGCCCATTATGGGGATGCGCCTAGCTGTTCTTGTCGTGCAGCAGGCGCAACCCCGTCAGCGTCAGCAGGTCGTCAACCTCCTCGATCTCCTCCGTGTAGGGGACGACCAGGCGCGCCAGGCCGCCGGTGGCGACGACGGCCGTGCGTTCTCCGAGCTCCGTGTACAGGCGACGGAGGATGGCGTCGATCGCCCCGGCGTAGCCGTACACGACGCCCGAGCGGATCGCGTCGATGGTGTTCTTGCCGATCACGCTGCGCGGCGGCGCGAGATCCACCTTCGGCAGGCGCGCGCCGCGCTCGGAGAGCGCTTCGAGGGAGATCTCGATGCCCGTCATCAGCGCACCGCCCACGTAGTCCCCCTCCTGCGAGACGACATCGAAGGTCGTCGCCGTGCCGAAGTCCACGCACACGGCGAGCGCGCCGAAGCGCTCGCGGATGGCGACCGCGTTGACGAGCCGGTCGGCGCCGATCTCGCGCGGGTTGTCGTAGCGGATCGCCATCCCCGTCTTCGTGCCCGGGCCGACCGCGTGCATCGTGTGGCCCAGGTAGCGCTCGGCCATCGCCGTCCACTCGGGCTCGAGCTGAGGGACGGTGGAGGAGACGATCGAGGCGGCGACGTCGGCGAAGTCGTACCCGCGCAGCTCGAGCAGGTTGCGCAGCGCGGCGCCGAGCTCGTCGGCGGTCGACTGGCGCACTGTGGCGAAGCGCCAGTGCTCGAGCAGCTCCTCGCCGCGGTAGGCGCCGAAGTGCGTTTGGGTGTTGCCGACGTCGACGGCGAGCAGCATCGCCGACATTATGCTCGGCCCGGTCGATCGGCCCCGTCGATCGGCCCGTCGATCGGCACCGTCGGTCGGCCGGTCGATCTGCCCCGTCGGTCGGCCGCGGGTGCCCGGACCGGCGTCGGCCTCACCCGCACGCTCGTCGTGCGCGCCCCGGCGCTACAGTCGGCTGCGGCAGCGCCGGTCGCGCACGCGCGGCGCCGGCGCTTGCCCAGGCCATGCGCACACTCGACCCGCAGTCCCTCTCCAAGCACGTGGACCGCCTCTACCGCGCCGCGTGGGCCCTGTGCGGCTCGCGCGAGGACGCCGAGGACCTCGTCCAGGAGACCTTCGCGCGCGTCCTCTCGCGCCCCCGCGTGATCCAGGGCGACGACGAGGTCTACTACCTGATGCGCGTCCTGCGCAACACCTTCCTGACGGGCGTGCGCACGGCCTCCCGGCGTCCCGTCACGGTGGCGACGCTCGAGGACGTCGTCACAGCCGACCCCCGCCCGATGGGCCGCCCGGATCGAGCGCTGGAGGTCCAGGAGGTGTACGCGACGATCGCCACGCTGCCCGAGGACTTCCGCCTGGCACTCGTCGCCGTCGACGTGCTCGGGCTCTCCTACCGCGAGGCGGCACGGGCGCTGCGCGTGCGCGAGGCGACGCTGACCACGCGCCTGTTCCGCGCGCGCAGGCAGGTCAGCAGCCGGCTGACGAGCGAGGACCCCGACAGCCCCGGCGCGGCGCGCGGCGCCGGCGAGGAGCCCGCGCGGTCGCGCCCCACTGGAGCTCAGCCGCTCCGCCGGGAAGACAAGGGTGCCGGCGGAGTCTTTCCAAGCGAGGGAACCCCATGAGCGAACGACCCACCAACGAAAGCGAGCTGCTCGAGCTGATCCACGCGATCGACGTGCCCGCGCCCGAGCGCCTCCACGCCAGCACCGCGGCCTTGGTCGCGCAGCGCCGGGCGGGCGCGCGCGAGCGCCCCTTCTCGCCGCGCCTGCGCTTCGGCGCCGCCGGCGGCCTGCTCGCGGCTGTCGCAATCGTGCTCGCGCTCGTCCTCAGCTCGAGCGGCGGCGGCTCGAGCTTCAGCCTGCGCAGCGCCTCCGCTCTGGCGCTTGCCCCCGCCACCGGCGCGGCCCCGGCGGAGAGCTCCACCCGGCGCACGCAGCTGGCGGCGGCCGTGCAGGGCGTCGCGTTCCCTTACTGGGGCGAGCGCTTCGGCTGGCGCTCGACGGGCTCGCGCAGCGATCGCCTGGCGGGGCGCAGCGTCACGACGGTCTTCTACAGCGACCCTGCGGGGCGGCGAATCGGCTATGCGATCGTCGCCGGCGTGCCCTCGCCGGCGATCGCCGGCGGCACCGTTCGCAGGCGAGCGGGCGTCCCCTACCGCGTGATGCGGATCGGCGGCGAGCGCGTGGTGGCGTGGGTGCGCGCCGGGCACCTGTGCATCGTGGCGGGACCCGTCAGCACCGCCACGCTGCTGATGCTCGCGAGCTGGCACGAGCGCGGCACCGCCGCATGACGGGATCGGGCCGGCAATCCGACGCCCGCGGGGAACGCGGGGAAGGATCCCGCGCCGGGAGCGTCTTCGGGTTCGAGGGGCGTCCGCAGGGCGCGCCGGATCGACCCGAACCGAGGAGGCAGCGATGAGCAGGAAGCGATTGAGCGCACTGACGGGTTGCCTGCTGGCCTGCGCCGTGCTGGCGCCGGCGGCGGCCTTCGGCGGCGCGCACGCGGCGGGCACCCACACGGTGTCGCTGCACGAATTCGGCTTTCATCCCGGCACCCTGACGATCAGGCGCGGTGAAGAGGTCCGGTGGGTGTGGCGCGATCAGGTCGAACACAACGTGACCTTCCACGGATTTCACTCGCACACGCAGGTACACGGCAGCTACACGGTCCGCTTCAACCGCAGCGGGACCTTCAAGTACTTCTGCACGATCCACGTGGCAGAAGGCATGCGCGGCAAGATCGTCGTGCACTGAGCTCAGGCGTCGCTCAGGCGCAGCGGGGGCCCGGCCCAGCGCACGCCCTCCGCGACCGGCAGCGCGGCCAGCGCGTCGGCCAAGCGCGTGCCGTCGGGAGCGCGCAGCTCGAAGTCGAGCTCGAGTGCGGGAATCAGCACGAAGCGCCTGCTCAGCAGCTGCTCGTGAGGCAGCGTCATGCGCGCGTCGCGCAGCTCGCCGGCACCGAGCATGAGTATGTCGATGTCGATCGCGCGCGGCCCATGGCGGACGCCGTCGCCGGCGCGCCCGAGCTCGCGCTCGAGCTGCTTGACGGCATCGAGCAGCGCGAGCGGCGCCAGCGCGCTGCGCACACGCAGGCAGGCGTTCAGGAAGCTCGGCTGGTCGAGCACCTCGCCGACCGGGTCGGTGTCATAGACGGAGGAGGAGGCGATCACCTCCACACCCGCCGCGGCCAGCGCGAGGACCGCCGCCTGCAGGTGCTCGCGGCGATCGCCGACGTTCGAGCCGAGACCCAACAGCCCGAGCGGCGCGTTCGCGTCCGCGTCTGTGTCCTGCTTGACCTGCGCGCTCATCGGCGCCGCGACGACGTGGCGTCCTCAGTCGCGCGTCGTGTGCAGGCCGGCCTGCGTGGCCTTCTCGCCCATCGCCTGGGCGAAGGGGATCAGGCCGGAGAGCGGACGCAGCATCACGGTGAAGTCGGCGATCAGCCCGTCCTCGTCGAAGCGCAGCAGGTCGATCCCCTCGAGCTGCTTGCCTTTGCTCGCCGCGCGGAAGATCAGCGCGTGGGCGCCGTCGCCGGCCAGCTCGTCGGTGTAGCGGAAGTCCTCGAACGTCTGCCCCACGAGCGTCAGCAGCCCCGTCACGGTCTCGCGGCCGACGAACGGGTGGAAGGTCACGGGGCTGTGGAAGACGATGTCGGGCGCGAGCAGGCTCGGGATCGCCTCCATGTCGGAGGCCTCGACCGCGCGCCGAAACGCTGTCGCGGTGGGATGGGTCTGCGCTGTGCTCGACACGCCCAACACGCTATCGCGACTAGGAGGCCGCTTCGCGCCAGACCTCGACCGACACCTCGTCGACGCTCAGCGCGATCGGCGGCTCGGGCTTGGCAGCCTTGACCCAGACGCCCTCGAGCTCGTAGTCGGCGAGCAGGCGGTCGGCGATCGTGCTGCAGAGACGCTCGAGCGTCTTGTGCGAGCGCTGTTGGGCGATCAGGGCGACGAGCTGGCAGACCTCTGCGTAGTCGACGGTGTCCTCGATCGAGTCGGTCACGGTGGCGTCGCTCTCGCCGATGTCGAGGCGCAGGTCGAGCACGAGGCGCTGGCCGACCTCGCGCTCGGCGGCGCTGACCCCGTGGTGGGTGTAGAGCGACAGCCCGCTGATCTCGATCGTGACGGACTCGGCAGCGTCGTCGACCTCGTGGCCGTCCTCGTCTAGCTCGTCGGGGTCGTCCCCGCGCTCCTCGCCGTCCATCGCCCGCCCAACGTAGCAGCCGTCACGGCGAGCGCATCGCGCACCGCGGCGACCTCGTGGACGCGAAAAACGCTCGCTCCGCGCTCGTAGGCGAGCGCGTTCGTGACGAGCGTGCCGGCCAGCCGCTCGGCGGGCACAGGCGGGTGCTCGAGGCCACCCGCGCGGGCGAGGATGCTGCCGAGGAACGCCTTGCGCGAGGTGCCCACGAGGATCGGCGCACCGAGCTCGAGGAGCTCATCCAGGCGCCGCAGGAGCTCGAGGTTGTGCGCCTCTGTCTTGCCGAAGCCGATGCCGGGGTCGAGCATGATCCGCTCGCGCGCGACGCCGCGCGCGAGCGCGAGCTCCAGGCGCTCGCCCAGGAACGCCTTGACGTGCTCGACAACGTCCGCGTAGCGCGGCGCCCCCTGCATCGTGCGCGGCTCGCCGAGCATGTGCATGAGGCAGCAGTCGGCCCCGCTCGCCGCGATCACCTCGACCATGCGGGGGTCGCCGCGCAGCGCGGTGACATCGTTGACGAGCGACGCGCCGGCCTCGAGCGCCGCCTCGGCGACGGGCGCCTTGGAGGTGTCGATCGAGATCTGCGGCGCGCTCGCCATCCGCGTGGCCGCGGCCGCGAGCCCTTCGACGACGGGCAGCACGCGCGCGAGCTCCTGCGCCTCGGACACGGGCTCGGCTCCCGGCCTCGTCGATTCGCCGCCGACGTCGAGGATGTCCGCTCCCTCCTGCGCGAGCTGTTCGCCATGGGCAATCGCGGCGCCGGCGTCGAGGTAGCGGCCACCGTCGGAGAACGAGTCGGGCGTCACGTTGACGATCCCCATCAGACGGTAGGGCGAGCCCATGCCGGTCACGTTCTGGCGAGACTATCCCCGCAGGAGCGGATGCAACCTGCTGGGGGGCGGATCGGCGTGCCGGGCAGAGACGCAGGGAGCGAAGTGCGCTCCGCACACGAGCGACTGAGGACGCCGCCAGGTGCGATGAGGCGGCCCTCAGACGGGCTCGGGGCGCTCTTGGTCGCTGGCGCGCAGCTCCGCGGCACCGCCGGCCAGCCCGGGGCGCGGGATCGTGCGTGGCGCTTCGCGCTCGGTGCGGTCGACGGGTGAGGGCGGCGCGGGCAGCTCGGGCTTGGAGTCCTCCTCGATCCCGAAGACCTCCTCCTCGCTCTTGCCGGCCAGCAGGGCGAGGAACTCCTCCTTCTCGATCGTCTCGCGTTTGACGAGGATCGCGGAGATGTTCTGAAGGTCGTGCTCGTGCTCGGTCAGGATCGTCGTCGCGCGTTTGTGTGCGGACTCGATGATGCGGCGCACCTCATCGTCGATCTCGCGGGCGATCTCGTCGGAGTAGTCGGGCTCGGTCGAGAACTCGCGACCGAGGAAGGGCTGGCCGTGGTCGTGACCGAAGACGCGCGGGCCGAGCTTCTCGCTCATGCCGAAGCGCATGACCATCTGCTTGGCCGTCGCGGTGACCTTCTCGATGTCGTTGGAGGCGCCGGTCGTGATCTCGCCGAAGACGATCTCCTCGGCGGCGCGTCCCCCGAGCGTCATCGCCATCGCGTCCTCGAGCTCGGCGCGGGTCGTCAGGAAGCGATCCTCCTGGGGCATCGAGATCGTGTAGCCGAGCGCCTGGCCGCGCGAGATCACCGAGATCTTGTGGACCGGGTCGGAGTGCTCGAGGAAGTGGCCGACGAGCGCGTGGCCCATCTCGTGGTAGGCGGTGATCGAGCGCTCTTTCTCGCTCATCACGCGCGTCTTCTTCTCGGGGCCGGCGATCACACGCATGATCCCCTCCTCGAGCTCTTCCTGGCCGATCTCGCGCTTGCCCGTGCGCGCCGACAGCAGCGCCGCCTCGTTGATCAGGTTGGACAGGTCGGCGCCGGTGAAGCCGGGCGTCTGGCCGGCGAGGGCATCGATGTCGATGACCTTCGCCAGCGGCTTGCCGCGCGTGTGGACCTCGAGGATCTTCGCGCGGCCCTTGCGGTCGGGACGGTCGACGGCGATCTGGCGGTCGAAGCGCCCGGGGCGCAGCAGCGCGGGGTCGAGGATGTCGGGCCGGTTGGTGGCCGCGATCATGATGATGTTGTCCTTCGCCTCGAAGCCGTCCATCTCCACGAGCAGCTGGTTGAGCGTCTGCTCGCGCTCGTCGTGGCCGCCGCCGAGGCCCGCTCCGCGATGGCGCCCGACGGCGTCGATCTCGTCCATGAAGATGATGCAGGGGCTGTTCTGCTTGGCCTGCTCGAACAGGTCGCGAACGCGCGAGGCGCCGACGCCGACGAACATCTCGACGAAGTCCGAGCCGGAGATCGAGAAGAACGGCACTCCCGCCTCGCCGGCGACGGCGCGCGCGAGCAGCGTCTTGCCGGTCCCCGGCGGCCCGTACAGCAGGACGCCGGTCGGGATCCGCGCTCCGAGCGCCTGGAACTTCTTCGGGTTCTCGAGGAATTCCTTGATCTCGTGGAGCTCCTCGACGGCCTCGTCGACGCCGGCGACGTCGCGGAAGGTGATCTTCGGCGAGTCGGCCGACATGCGCTTGGCACGCGACTTGCCGAACGACATCACTTTCGAGCCGCCCCCCTGGACCTGGTTCATCAGGAAGATCCAGAAGCCGAGGAACAGCGCGAACGGGAGGATGTAGGTGAGCAGCGCGAGCAGCGCGCTGCTCTTTTCCGATTCGATGTTGACGGCTGCGCCGGCGCCCCGCAGTTCCTTGATCAGTTCGGGGCTGGCCTGTTCGATGTAGCCGATTTCGTAGTTTTCGTTGTTGTTCAGCTTGACTTCGAGAGCTTTGCCCTTGTTCTTGAACTCGGCCGACTTGACTTCGTGCTGCGGGATCTCCTTGCCGACGAGCGTCTGGTAGCTGTGCGGACGGTGATTCGAGGAGCCCGGGTTGACGAGTTTGACCGCCAAGAAGGCCAACACCACGACGATGAGGATCGGGAATGCTGCGCTCTTGAAGAAGCGGCTCATGGCTTAGTTCGTGAGGGTCCTGGCGCCGTCTGAAGTCGTGGCCACGGGTCCCCTACCCTACCATGAACGTTGTGCCATTCCGGCGGTTGCGGGCCGCCGTGGACGCCTTCCGGCGGGCGTGCTCTAGCCCGTCAACGCGGCAACGTAGGGCAGGTTGCGGTGGCGCTCGGCGTAATCGAGGCCGTATCCCACGACGAAGCGATTGGGGATCTCGAAGCCCACGTAGCGCGTCGGCAGATCGACCTTGCGCCGCTCGGGCTTGGTCAGCAGGGCGCACACCTCGAGCGTGCGGGGATTGCGCGAGCCGAGGTTGCGCATCAGGTACTGCAGCGTGAGACCGGAGTCGACGATGTCCTCGACGATCAGCACGTCGCGGCCTTCGATCGCGCCGTCGAGATCCTTGAGGATGCGCACGACACCCGAGGAGTCCGTTGCAGAGCCGTAGGAGGCGACGGCCATGAAGTCCACCTCCACCGGCACGTCGATATAGCGCATCAGGTCGCTGAGGAAGAAGACGGCGCCCTTCAGCACGCCGACGAGCAGCAGCGAGCGGTCGGCGTAGTCGCGTGAGATCTCCTCGCCCAGCTCGGCCACGCGTAGCTGAAGCTCCTCGGCGCTGACGAGCACCTCGCCCAGCTCGGGCTCGCTGGTGAGGCGCGCGGGAGTGGCCACGCCAGGGAGTCTAGCCCCCGGGCGGCGGCATCCCTGCGGGGGCTTCGCGCGGGGGCAGCCTGACCATCCTCAGAAAGCCGTTCTCGATCACCGCGCCCGCGCGCCCGCCGACGTGCAACTCCGCTCGCCCGCCGCGGCGGGCGAGCGCGAGCAGCTCCGGCACCCGCGCGCCGGCCTGCGGGACGTAGGTCCCGGCCGCGCTCTCGGCCAGCCGCACGACGACCATCCGCGCGAGCGCCGTCGGCAGCTCGGCCAGCCGCGCCGTCGCGATCCGCTGCTCGCCGGCGAGCTCGCCGGCGACGAGCCCCTCGAGCAGCTCGGTCTCCTCGCGCAGCAGCGCAGCGGTGCGCAGGACGTTGGACTCGGCCGCCGGGTGCACCGCGCGCAGGGCCGGCAGCAGCCCGCCACGCACGCGCGCGCGCGCGAAACGCTCGTCCTCGTTGCTCGCGTCCTCGCGCCAGGCGAGGCCGCGCTCGCGGCAGTAGGCGCCGGTCTGCTCGCGCGTGACCCCGAGCAGCGGGCGGATCAGGCGCCCCTCGGCGGCGACCATGCCGAGCAGCGCGCGCCGCCCCGGCGACGCCGCCAGGCGGTAGAGGATCGTCTCGACCTGATCGCTGGCGGTGTGGCCGGTCGCGATCAGCGCGTCACGGCGCTCGGCGATCTGCGTGGCCGCCGCGTAGCGCAGCTCGCGCGCCCACGCCTGCAGGTTGCCCCCCTCCCCGGCGGCCTGCGGCGAGGCGGCGGGCGCACGCACGACCTCGATCTCCACGCCCAGGCGCTCGCACAGCTCCCGGCAGTGGCGCTCGTCCCCGACAGCCTCGTCACGCAGGCCGTAGTTGACGTGCAGCGCGGTCAGTGCCCCGGCGCCGAGCACGGCGACGGCCACGTCGAGCAGGCAGGTCGAGTCGCGACCGCCGGAGAGCATCGCGACGACGGGGCGATCGCGCGCGAACATGCCGCCCTCGCGGACGGCCGCGCGCAGCTCCTCGCAGAGCACCGCCTACCCCTTCGCGGCGACGGCTGTGAACAGCTCCGTCGCTTCCGAGAAGCCCTTCAGCTGGACCTCGCCGATCCGCGTGAACTCGAGCCCCGCCACCCCCGCCGCCATCTCCACGACGGGACGGGTGACCAGCACCTCGCCGCCGCCCGCCCGCGCAACGACACGGGCGGCCTTGTTCACCTCGCGGCCGAAGTAGTCGCCGTCGCGGTAGAGAACCTCGCCGTAGTGCACCCCGATGCGCGGCGGCGGCTCGCCCTCGAGCGTGCGGGCCTGCAGGCCGACGGCCCAGCTGGTGAGCGCGGCGGGATCGGAGCCGATCACCATCACCTCGTCGCCCAGCGTCTTGATCACGCGGGCATCGAGCGGCAGTGTCTGGCTGACGACGTGGGCAAAGCGCTCGACTGCGCCGACCGCCGCCTCGTCGCCGCGCTCGACGGTCAGGCGCGCGTAGCCGGCGAGGTCCGCGAAGGCGATCGCGACGCGCAGACGACCCTCCTCGAGGGCTTCCTCGTTGAGATCGCTCTCCATGTGACCGATCATGTCCTGCTCGACGAAATGCGCGAGCAGGCGACCGTGCAGGTAGTTCATGAAGGGCGCTGCGAACGGGAACACCTCGCGCGCGAGCCCCTCCATCTCCTCGGCGATCTCCACGCTCGGCACGCCCGCGCGCATCAGCGGCTCGTGCACGTAGAGGTGAATCAGGCGCACCTCCGCGTCGGCGATCTGCGCGATCACCTGACCATAGACACGCATCAGCTGCAGGAATGCGGGGAGCGGAAAGCCGGCGGCCAGCACCGATGCGGCGTATTCGATGATCTGCATGTCCTCGTCGGTGATGCCCTCGAGCGACAGCGGCCCGAAGCCCCAGGTCGTGTAGATGCGTTCGATCAGCCCCGCGTCCAGGCCGCTGCTGCGCGCGGCGTCGCGCAGCGAGTGCCTGGCCTCGGCTCCGCGCAGCAGGTTCTCGATCGGCCCGATCGCCAGCTGGCCCCTGTCGCTGGCCCGCTTGATGTCCTCGAGCGAGTGCCCGCGCGCGCGCAGTCGCGCGACGACGCGCACGTAGGCGAGCGCGGCGGGCGTCCAGCGGCCGTCGAAGCCCGGCACGAGCCCGCGCGCGAGCCAGCGCCTGACGGTTGCGGGCGAGACCTCGGCGCGGGCGGCCACCTGGGCGAGCGTCAGCTCGCCCGTCGCGCCGCCGGGCTCCTGTGCTGGCTCGGCCACTCAGCCGCTCGACGCGGCCGGCATTCCCATACCGGGCAGTCTAAAGTCGCCGCCGGTGTCGCACGGCGAGCGCATCCACCTACGTCCCACCACGGGCCTCGCCGAGCGCGTGCTGCTGCCCGGCGACCCGGGGCGCGCGCTGGCGCTCGCGCAGGGGCTGCTGGAGGCGCCGCGCATGTTCAACCACCACCGCGGCCTGTGGGGCTACACGGGCACGGCGGCGGACGGCGAGGCGCTGACGATCCAGGCGACCGGCATGGGCGGTCCGTCGGCGGCGATCGTGCTCGAGGAGCTGATCTCGCTGGGGGCGCGCCGCGCCGTGCGCGTCGGCACCTGTGGGGGGCTCGCACCCGAGCTGGCGCTCGGCGAGCTGATCGTCGCCCGCGAGGCGATCTGCGCCGACGGCACCTCGCGCGCGCTCGGCGCCGGCGAGCGCGTGAACGCAGACGCGACGCTCACAGCGGCGCTGCTGCGCGAGGCGCCCGCTGCCCGCGCGGGCACGGTCGTGAGCGTCGATCTGTTCTACGAGCCCGACGGACACGGCGCCGGACACAGCGCGCTGGCGGTCGAGATGGAGGCCGCCGCGCTGTTCGCCGTGGGGGCGCGCCGAGGGATACCGGTCGCCTGCATGCTCGCCGTCTCGGACACCTTCGGCGAGCATGACGAGCGCCGGCGCATCGACGACGACGCGCTGCTCGCGGCCGCCCTGCGCATGGGGGCGGCGGCCGTCGCGGCGCTCGCCGGCTGAGCCCTCACGCGGGGTTGGCTTTGCCGGGCGCTTTCGCTTTGCGGGCGGCTTTTGCTCTGCCGCCGGGTTTGGCTCTGCCGGCCGCTTTGGCGGTGGCGGGCGCTTTCGCTTTGCCGCCGGGTTTGGCGGTGCCGGCGGGTTTGGCCGCGGCGCGCGCTTTCGCTTTGCCGGGTGCTTTCGCTCGGGCCGGCGCTCGGGCAGTGCGGGCGGCTCTGGCTCGGCCCCCGGCTTTGGCTTTGCGGCGCGGCGCGCCGGCCGACGACGACGCGGGGCTTGCCAGCCTGTCCATCAGCGTGCCGAGCTGCCGCTCGATCACCGTCAGCCGCGCCTCCACGCCGGTGGGCGAAAATGCGCGGTCGAGCCGGTCGACTCCGTCCTCGATCCCCTCCAGCCGCTGGGAGACAGACCGCAGGCGCCTGGTGAGGCGTTCGACGTCGGCGGCCGAGGGGATGTTGAGCGCGCCCATCGCGACCTCCTGTGCCTGCGCGGCCTTCTCGCGCGCGTCGAACGCCCGACCCAGCGCTCCCGTGAGGATCGGATTTTCAAGCAGGTCGGAGAGCGCCTTGCCGAACCGCTCCTCTGTCGTGCCGCCAAAGCGCTCGCGCAGGCTCTTGGCGACGTTGCTCGCGTCGGACATCCCGTAGCTCCTCATCCTCGTCGCGGAAGGGGCTGCTGCGCCCCGGGTGATTCGCGGCCTCAGCCGGAGAGGAAGGATACGGTGCAGAGATGCCCGCGAGGTTCTTCGTGTTCGTGCAGCTGGAGTTTCCCTGGGCGCTGGGTCCTGCGGACGGGCGCTACCTGCTGCGCCAGCGCGTCGACAGCGAGCCGGAGCGGGTCGTGGTGCTCGGCACGCTGAATGCGGGGCGCGCGAGCCCCGCGAGGGCCCCGGGGGGAGGCGGCCTGCTGGCGCGCCTGGGCGCGCGCGGCACAAGCGTGGAGAGCTCGCCGGAGCCGGCGGCGGTGATGACGAGCCGGGTGACGGTGATCGACCCGGTCTCGCTGTCCGCGGAGCAGCAGGCGCGCGCATGGCTCAGCGAGCTCGATCGCGAGCGCGAGGTGCTCGCGGCGGTGGCGGTCGTCAACCGCGTCGTGCACTCGCACCGAATCTCCTCGGCTGATCCCTATGTCCACGAGGTCTCACCGGAGCAGGCGCTCGTGATCCGGGCCGGCTGGGGCGAGGGCGAGCAGGTCGCCTCGGGACGCTGGCTGCACGCGCGCGAGCTGCGCTGGGCGCCGCAGGGGCGCCGCTCGCTGCGCTCGCGGCGCTCGCGCGCCTCGGTGCTGCGTCCGCAGGAGCGGCTCGCGGCCCTGCTCGGCGCACGCGCGGACACGCTGTTGTGCGAGGAGCTGACGCTGCGTGCGCGCCTGGATCTCGACCAGGGACGCCTGCGGCTGGCCGCGCTGGGGCTCGACTCGGCGCTCGCGACGGCGGTCACCGAGCTGCGCCGGGTGGAGCGTCAGGACCTCGCGATCCGAGTGGCCGAGCTCGAGCAGCTGCGTGTCGGCGTCGGCGAGCAGGCGCGGGGGGCGACGCTCGACGGCGAGCTCGAGCCCGACAGCGAGACGCTCGCCCACGCGCTCGGCCGGCTGGAGGCTGCGCTTCGCGCGCGAACGGCGCCGGGGGTTAGTGTGGGGTGAGGATGGACCCCACGACGACAGCGATCGGCACCTGGAGCGGCGGGCGCTTCATGCACTTCGGCGAGCCGCTCGACGACGAGCGCCTGGCGGCCCTGCTGCGACCGGGCGCGGGAATCGACACGGCGATCACCGCCGACGTCTATGGCTGCGGCGATGCGGACCGCGCGCTCGGCCGCTCGCTCGCCGGCCTCGCGCGCGAGAGCTACTGCCTGGTCGGCGCGATCGGACACGACTTCTACAGCGGGCAGCGCGCCGGCGCCAAGGGCTTCCCGCGCTTCACCGACCCTGACCTGCGGGGTCCGCACGAGTACGCGGATTACATCCGCGTGGCGACCGAGCGGAGCCTCGAGCGCTGCGGGGTCGAGCGCTTCGATCTGCTGCTGCTGCACAACCCCGACCGCACCGGCTACTCGAGCCCGCTCGTGTGGGAGGGCATGCAGGCGGCCCGCGAGGCCGGGCTCACGCGCCTGCTCGGCGTCGCCCCGGGCCCCGCGAACGGGTTCACGCTCGATCTGATCGGCTGCCTGGAGCGCTTCGGCGAGCTGATCGACTGGGCGATGGTGATCCTCAACCCGCTAGAGCCGTGGCCGGGCGAGCTGGCGCTGCCGGCCGCTGTCGCGAACGACGTCAGCGTGATCGCGCGCGTGGTCGACTACGGCGGCATGTTCCACGACGACGTTCGCCCTGGTCACGAGTTCGCGACCTACGATCACCGCAAGTTCCGCCCCGACGGCTGGGTGAGCGCGGCCGCGCAGAAGCTGGAGCTGATGCGCCCGATCGCCGAACGCCACGGTCTCACCATGCTGCAGCTCGCCTGCGCCTGGGACCTCGCCCAGCCGGCGGTGCGCTGCGTCGCCCCGACGCTGATCCAGGAGGCGGGTCCGGGGGCGCGGGCGGTCGAGGACAAGCGCGCCGAGCTCGCCGCGCTCGACCCTGCCGTGCGACTGAGCGCCGAGGAGCTCGACTCGATCAGGGCGATCGGGGAGAACGGCGGGTCGATGGCATTGAAGGGCGCGAGCCTCGAACACGAGGGTCCCGCGCTCGCAGACCGCTGGGACCTGGACGCGGAGCTGTCCGACGTAGCCAGGCGCTGGCGCATCGACGTCGCGCGCGATCTCGCCAAGCACGAGCTTTCCACCTCCAGACGATGAGGAGCCCACGATGAGCATCGACGTTCCCGGCATCAAGCAGGGCCAGAAGATGATGTGGTCTGCGGGCGACTACCCCGACATCGCGCGCCGGATCGAGAGCGTCGCGGCGACGCTCGTCGACCGGGTCGGCGTGGCGCCCGCGATCGACCTCCTCGACGTGGCGACCGGCAGCGGAAACGTCGCGATCCTTGCGGCACAGGCGGGCGCGAGGGTGACGGGTCTGGACCTCACACCGGAGCTGCTCGACGCCGCGCGCGCTCGTGCCGCGGACGGCGGCCTGGAGATCGATTTCATCGAGGGCGACGCGGAGGAGCTGCCGTTCCAGGACGGCTCCTTCGACCGCGTGACGTCGTGCTTCGGCGTGATGTTCGCGCCGCGCCAGCAGCTCGCCGCCCGGGAGCTCACGCGCGTCGCGCGCCCCGGCTCGCGCATCGCGATTGCCGCGTGGACGCCGGAGGGGCTCAACGGCAGGATGTTCAAGACGATCGCCAGCTACATGCCCGCGCCGGCGCCCGAGCTCGACCCGCCGGTCGCGTGGGGCAAGGAGGACCACGTCCGCGAGCTGTTCGCGGACAGCGGCGCGGAGCTCAGCTTCGAGCGACTGGACGTGCGCTTCGAGCACGACTCGCCCGAGAGCTGGGTCGCCTACAACGAGCGCGTCCTCGGACCGTCGATCATGGCCAAAGCGGCGCTCGAGCCGCAGGGCCGCTACGACGCGCTGCGCGGCGATCTGCTCGAGCTGTTTGGGTCGGCCAACGAAGCCGGCGAGGATGGCTTTCGCGTCTCGGCCCAGTACCTGCTGACGCTCCTGACGATGCCCGCCTGAGGAGACGATGCCCGCCTGAGGGAAGGATGGGCGCCTTGGGGGAGGATGGCCGCCTGAGGTGAGGATTTCCCGCGGAGGCTCAGCAGGCGCAGCCGAGGGCGGCGGCGAGCGCCTCGAGCTCGAGCACGACGTCGCCGCTCAGGCGGACGGCGGCGAGCTCGTCGAGCGGAGTCGCGCCCTGCGTGATGACCGCGAGGCTTCCGCCCCCGCGGTGCGTGAGCAGCGGCAGCCCGGCGACGGGCTGAACCTCGAGCGAGGAGCCGATGCAGAGCAGCAGCTCAGCCCCCTCGCACAGCTCGACGGCGCGGCGCAGCGTCGGCTCGCTGAGCATCTCGCCGAACAGGACCACGTCGGGCTTCAGCGCCGCGGTGCAGGTCGCGCAGCGCGGCACGCCGTCAGACTCTGCGCGCAGGCGTTCGCGCGCGTCGGCGAGCGCGACGCATTCGCCGCAGCCGGGGCATACGCACGTGGCGATGCTGCCGTGGACCTCGACGAGCTCCTTGGTGCCGGCGCGGCGATGGAGCTGATCGACGTTCTGCGTGATCACGCCGTCGAGGTGCCCCGCCGCTTCCAGCGCCACGAGCGCGCGGTGCGCGCCGTTGGGCTGCTTGTCGCCAAGCGTCGCGAAGCGCTCGCCGTAGAAGCGCCAGAACTCGACGGGGCTCTCGCGGAAGGCGTCGATGTGCGCGACGGCCATCGGGTCGACGTTCTCCCACAGCCCTGTGCCCGGCGTGCGGAAGTCGGGGATGCCCGACGGCACGGAGATGCCTGCGCCCGTGAGGGCCACGACGGAGCGCGCCTCGCGTACGAGCTCGACGAGGCGGGCGCGCTCGGCGCGCGGCTCGGCACGGAGCTCGGCGCGGGGGTCCGCGCGGAGCTCGGCGCGGGCGTGCACCGGGGTCTTCAGCGGCCCTCGAAGTTCGGGGCGCGTTTGCCGAGGAAGGCCGCGATCCCCTCCTTCGCGTCGGCGCTCGCGAACACCTCCGCGAAGGCGCCCTTCTCTGCCTCGATGCCCTCGTCGAGGTCGCCGGCGCCTGATACGCGCTTGATCTGAGCGACCGCGACCGGCGCCTGCCCGGCGAGCTTGCGTGCCCACGAGAGCGCCGTGTCGAGCAGTTCGTGGTCGTCGACCAGCCGGTTGACGAGGCCGAGCTCGAACGCTTCGTCGGCCAGGATCGGGTCGCCGACGAGGTTCATCTCGAGCGCCTTGTTCGTGCCGACGAGGCGCGGCAGGCGCTGGGTGCCACCGAAGCCGGGGATGATCCCGAGCTTGACCTCGGGCTGGCCGAAGATCGCCGAGCGCGCGGCGATGCGCACGTCGCAGGCCATCGCCAGCTCGCAGCCGCCGCCGAAGGCCAGGCCGTTGACCGCGGCGATCGTCGCGATGCCGTCGCGGCCGAGCTCGTTGAAGAGGGCGTGCGCTCCCTCGATCAGCTTCGCCCCGGAGTCCTCGTCCATCGTCGTGAACGCCTTGATGTCAGCGCCGGCGCAGTAGAGGAAGGGGTTCGAGGAGGCGATCACGAGCGCGCGCACGGGCGGGTCGGACTTGGCCTTGACCGCCTTCCAGACCGTCTCGAGATCCCTCACGACCTGCGGGGAGAGAGAGTTCATCTGCCCGTTGGCCAGCCACGCGATCGCGACGCCGTCGGCGCGGGTCTCGAGCTTGACCACCTCCGCGGGCTGCTCGGCGTCGAGCTGGGGGTAGGGATAGAAGCCCTGGCCGGCCTTCTGGCCGAGGCGCCCCTGCGCGACCATGCGGCGCAGGATCGTCGGCGGCGTGAAGCGCTCGCCGTGGCGCTCCTGGGCGCTCTCCATCCGCTCGAGGATCGTGTCGAGCCCTTCGCTGTCGGCCTTCATGAACGGCGGCAGCAGCCCCCGGCGGGGATCGAGGCCGGCGCCGGCCATCATCGCGAAGTCGATGTCGCGGTGGGTCGCGACGCCCTCCTCCAGCACGAGGCAGGCCTCGAGGAACGTCTTCAGCGACAGCAGCTCGACGAGCTCGGCGATGTCCGGCTCGGCATCGCCGGAGATGTTCGGCTCGCCGCTGGGGTCATAGAAGCCGTCGCCGCCGGTCTTCGCGCCGAGCTTGCCGTCGGCGACGAGCTTCTGCATCCCCTTGGGCACGTAGAAGCGTTCCTCGCCGTAGGACTCGACGAGATGCTCCGCGACGTGCAGCACGGTGTCGAGCCCGAGCAGGTTGACCAGGTAGTAGGGGCCGACCGGCACGACGCCGGCGGCGCCGACGCCCTCGTCGATCTTCTTGATCGACAGGCCCTTCTGCTCCTGCTCGCGCCAGACCTCGGCGATGCCTGAGTTGAGGATGCGGTTGACGACGAAGCCGGGCACCTCTGCGCAGGTGATCGGCTGCTTGCGGATCGCCTGCGCGAATGTGACCGCCGCGCTGACCGTCTCGGCGGAGGTCTCCTCGCCCTCGACGATCTCGATCAGCGGCATGATCGAGGCCGGGTAGAAGTAGTGGAAGCCGATCACCTTCTCGGGGCGCAGCGTCGCCTCGCCCATCTCGGTGATCGACAGCGACGAGGTGTTCGAGGCGAGGATCGCGTGCCCGGGCGTCGCCGCGTCGAGCTCGGCCAGCACGCTCTGCTTGATGTCCATGCGCTCGGGCACCGCCTCGACGACGAAGTCGACGTCGCCGAAGGCCTCATAGCTCGTCGTGCCGTGGATGCGCGCGAGCGTCTGCTCGATCTGCGCCTCGGCCTGCTCGGCGGTGATCTTGCCCTTCTCGACGAGCTTGCCGATCTGCCCGGCGGTGACGTTCCGGGCCTCCTCGAGGCCCGCCTGCACGAGCGCCTCGTCGATGTCCTTGAGCACGACGGGAATGCCCGCGGCGGCGATCGTCTGGGCGATCTGGCCGCCCATGGTCCCGGCGCCGACTACCGCGGCTTTGAACACGAACATGCTTTTCGGTCTCCTCTGCTGGCTGGGGATGCGCGGGTGCGGCGCCCGGTCGGGCGCCGGCCGCCTCGCGCGCTAGACGGCGACGGTTTCGACTCCTCCGACCGCCGCGGGCTCCTCCACGCGTCGCGGAAGCAGGGTTTCACGCGCGATCACGAGCCGCTGGATTTGCGAGGTGCCCTCGTACAGCTGCATGATCTTCGCGTCGCGGAAGAGCTTCTCGACCGGATAGTCCTTGATGAAGCCGTAGCCACCGTAGACCTGCACCGCTTCGGTCGCGACCTTCATCGCGGCGTCGGCCGCAAAGCGCTTGGCGTGCGAGGAGATCAGCGTGTTGCGTTCGCCGTTGTCGAGCATCACGGCCGACTTCCACGTCATCAGGCGCGCGGCCTCGATTTCGGTTGCCATGTCGGCGATCATGAACTGGATCGCCTGGTGCATCGCAATCGGCACGCCGAACTGGACGCGTTCGCGCGCGTAGTCGGTCGCGAACTCGAAGGCCGCGCGGGCGATCCCGGTGGCCATCGCAGCGACACCCGGACGCGTGCGGTCGAGCGTCATCATCGCGAGCTTGAAGCCCTTGTTCTCCTCACCCAGCAGGTTCTCGACCGGGACCTCGACGTCGTTGAAGGAGATCGTCGCCGTGTTCGACGCGCGCTGCCCGAGCTTGTCCTCCTTCTTGTCCACGACCACGCCCCAGTCGCGCTCGACGACGAAGGCGGAGATGCCGCGATGCCCGGCGTCCTTGTCGGTCTTCGCGTACACCGTGTAGAAGTCGGCGTAGCCGCCGTTGGTGATGAAGCACTTGGAGCCGTTGATGACGTACTTGTCGCCCTTCTTGACGGCCGTCGTGCGCATGCCGGAGACGTCTGACCCGGCGTCGGGCTCGGTCAGGCAGAAGGAGGCCAGCTTGGGCGCTTCAGTGAGCATGCCGAGGTACTTCTTCTTGATCTCCTCGGAGCCACCCAGCGCGATCGGCGCCGTCGCCAGGCCATTGCAGCCGAGCGAGGTCTGGATGCCCGAGCAGCCCCACGAGAGCTCCTCCTCGATCAGGCAGCCGTCGAGGTAGCCGGCGCCGGCGCCGCCGTAGGCCTCCTCGATGTGGGAGTTCATCAGGCCGACCTCCCAGGCCTTCTCGATCAGCTCTCCCGGCCAGGTGCCCTCCTTGTCGTACTCCCAGGCGACTGGGCGAATCTCCTTTACGGCGAAGTCGTGCGCCATCTCGCGCAGATTCTTCTGCTCGTCGGTGAGCGTGAAATCGACCATGGCTCGAGTCTCCTTAGCGGCCGGCGCGTGAATATAGATTGACTGGTCAGTCAATCTCGATCAGGGAGGGTAGCGGAGCGCGGGGCGATGAGCAACAATCGCGCTGTGCACGTTGCGTCATCGACGTTCGCCTTCGACATCGGCGAGAACGGCCTCAGCTTCGTGGTCTTCGGCACGGTCGCTTTCTCGTTGCTGATGTCGGTGCTGTTCATGGTCACGCGCGGCACCGACAACCTCTACGACCACATCGGCCAGGGTGGCCTCAGCCGCGAAGGCGACTTTCCCGCCGGCGCGCCGGCGCCGAATGTCGAATCCCCCGCGGGCCGCGCCGAGCAGGAGCAGGAGGTCCGCCAGATGCTGCGCGCGCGCAGCGACCGGCTCGTGCGCAGAGGCGAGCCGGCGCTCGACATCGACGCCGAGGTCGCGCGCCTGCTGGCGCCGCCCGCGGGGGACCCGCGCGAGCGCGACGCCGGGCTGCTCGAGGAGGTTCGCCAGCTCGTCGTGGCGCGCAACGAACGCCGCGCGCGTCAGGGCCTCGAGCCGCTCGACGTGGAGGCGGAGGTCGCCCAGACCCTGCGCGAGCTCGACCCGTGAGCAAGCCGCCCCCGCGGTCGGGTATAAACGCGCGATGACCAACGCGCGCCGCTTCGCGCTCGACGAGCTGACGCTGCGTCCGGGCACCTACTTCAACCCGCAGACGGAGATCATGATCGTGATCGACGACTCGCCCGAGGTCGATCACGAGCTGTTCGAGGCCGGCGGCTTCGAGAGCGACGAGTGGGTGCTGATCTCCGAGGAGATACCCGTCGACGAGCACAAGCGCGACGACCTAGTGGAGCGCTTCCAGCACGCCTACCAGGCGGGCGCGGAGCCACTCGCGGAGGACGATGTCGAGGAGGCCGACGAGCTCGACGAGGACGACGTCGACGAGCTCGACGGGGTCGAGCTCGAGCCCGACCCCGAATAGGCACCGCGCAGGCGCACACCCATCCCGCGCAGGCGCGCAACCGACATCCGCGCAGGCGCGCAACTGCCGCACCGCCGATCGTGTTCCAACACGGTGGCCTTCCCCAGCGGCAACCGAGCTGCAACGCGCCGTGCGCCCGTGCCGGCGCGTCCACGTAGCATCGGGCGCGTGCCCGCCAAGCGCCTGGCGGCGCTCGCCCTCGGCCTCCTCGGCCTGCTCGGCGGCGCCACCGCCCCGAGCGCTCTCGCGCGCGATCCCGGCGCGGGGGCGATTCGCGTGGCGACGACGCTCGCGCCGGTGCGCGTGGACGTGCGCGCGCACGCCGCCGGGCACCGCGGCCCGACCGTCAGCCGGGTCCTGCTGAGCCTGCGCGCGAGCGGAGCGATCGCGGCATCGGACTACAGCCGCTACTACGCCGCCTACGTGGCCGCCAAACACTCGCTCGGCAATCTCAGCGGCACGCGCCGAACGGAGCTCGGTGCCGTCCTCGCCAACGTGCAGGCGATCGCCGCCGCGGGCGAGCTGACGGCCTCGCGCCTGCCCGCCGTGTTCCTCACGCTCGAACGCAACCGCACCTGGTGGACGACCGAACCGCTGCTCTCGAGCGGCGAGCGCGTCGGCTTCCCGAACAGCAAGCTGATCTGGGAGTACTACCCCGGCCAGGGCATCGAGATCCAGTGGCTGGCGACTTTCGGCGAGGGCAACGGCTTCTTCCTCTCCGGCCACGAAAACGCGAACCTGCGCCGGCTGGCGACGGAAGTGATCGCGCTCGCGAGCAAGCGCGCCGGCGGGATCGCCTGGGAGTACCTGTTCAGCTTCGACGGGGGCGCCCCGCCGTGGACGAGCGGCCTGTCGCAGGGCACGGGCCTGGAGATGCTCGCACGCGCCTACTCGCGCTTCAAAGAACCGGCGCTGCTGAGCGCCGCCCAGCAGGCGCTCGGAATCTTCCACGCCCCCCCGCCGCAGGGCGTGCGCGTGAACACGGCCGCAGGCGCGATGTACGCCGAGTACACCTACGCGCCCGGCGACAGGATCCTCAACGGCTTCATCCAGTCGCTCGTCGGCCTGTACGAATACACCGCCATCACGCAGGACCCGGCGGGACTCGCCCTGTTCGAGGCGGGCGATGCCGAGGCGCGCGTGGAGGTCCCCCACTACGACACCGGCGGCTGGTCGCTGTACGACCAGTTCGGCGAATCGAACCTCAACTACCACGAACTGCTGACCGAATTCCTGCAGCATCTCTGCGAACGAACACGCAAGGGCCTGCCGGCGGCGACGGCACCGGCGGGGAGCTCCGCGGCGCCGTCCGCAGCGATTGCCGGCGATCAGGTCTACTGCACGACCGCGCAGCGCTTCACGGCCGATCTGAGGACCCCGCCGGCGGTCGCGCTGCTCTCGCGCACCCTCCGCGGCGGCACCCGCGCCGGCGTACAGCTGTCGCTGTCGAAGATCTCGACCGTCACGATGACGATCCGCCAGGGCTCGCGTGTGGTGTGGAGCAACCGCGCGACGGTGGAACACGGCCGCCCCCGGCTGCTCTGGGTCACGCCCGCCAAGGGCGGCACCTTCTCGGTCACACTGACGGCGAGCGACCTCGCGGGCAACTTCGCCACCGCGCATGGCACCCTGCTGGTCACCCACCACTAGGCCGTTCCCCGCGCGCCTAGACTAGGCGCAAGGTGAGCAGCACGACTCCGATACCCGGCCGGGGCAGCCGCGCATGAGCCGCCTCACGCACGCTTGGCGCGCGATGGAAGCCGAGCAGCGGCTGGCGGCGCTCGCCTCGCTGGGGCTGCTCGTGACGATGTTCTTCCCCTGGTACGGGCTGCAGAGCCTCAACCGCAAGACCGGCGTCATCTACTCGCACAACATCAGCGCCTTCGGCGACGTCTCGTTCGTCGAGGCGGCTGTGTTCCTCGTCGCCGCCGGTGTCAGCGCGCTGCTGCTGGGCCGCGCCGAGGGCCGCGACTTCCGTCTTCCCGGGGGCGACGGCACGATCGTGCTGCTCGCGGGGGCGTGGGCGGCGCTCCTGATCTTCTACCGGGTGTTCAGCCGACCGGCCGGAGACGGCTACCCGGTGGGGATCGAGTGGGGGTTCTTCCTCGCCTTCGTGGCCGCCGGGACACTCGCGTTCGCCGGTTGGCGCATGCGCACCGGCGAACGCCCGGAGCCTCCACTGCTGCGCGGCCGCGGCCGCGATCGGCCACGCGACCCTCGCGGCGGTGTGCGATCCGGCGAAGACCCGTTTGCGCAGGAGCCGACCGTGCGCCGGCGAGGAGCCGGCGAGGAGCTCGCGGCGGGCGAGCGGCTCACGGCACCGGTCGCCGCGCGCGCGGGGGCGAGCGGCCCGCGGACGGCCGCGCGGGCGCCGGAGCGAGCGCCGGCCGCGCCGGAGCGGCAACCGGGGGCGGCGGATGCTCGCAAGCCCGCGGCCGGGCGTCCGCGCTTTCCCCCCGCCCCCGCCGAGCAGATGTCCTTCGAGGACCCGCCGCCGAGCGAGGAGTAGCAGCGCCCGCCGGACAGGCTCCGGCGCGAACGCCCGCGTGCGGGGCGGCCACCTATCATTGCCCTGAGAATGACCGTCGCCGAACCGCCCGCGGGGCCCGCCTCCGTCGCAGAAGTGGCCGCGGGCCTGCGCGCGGTCGGCTATCTGCCCGCAGAGTCCACGGCGCTCGTCTCCTTCCTCGCCACCAAGCTCGGCAAGCCCGTGCTCGTGGAGGGACCGGCGGGCGTCGGCAAGACCGAGCTCGCCAAGGCACTCGCCTCCTTCCTCGGCCGTGAGCTCGTGCGCCTGCAGTGCTACGAGGGGCTCGACGAGGCCAAGGCGCTGTACGAGTGGAACTACCGCAAGCAGCTGCTGCGCATCCAGGCCGAGGCCACGGGCACCGGCTGGGAGGCCGTGCAGGAGGACATCTTCGGCGAGGAGTTCCTGCTCGCGCGTCCGCTGATGAGCGCGATCGCCTCCGAGCAGCCGGTCGTGCTGCTGATCGACGAGATCGACAAGACCGACCAGGAGTTCGAGGCGATGCTGCTGGAGGTGCTCTCCGACTTCCAGATCTCGATCCCCGAGCTCGGCCGCGTGCAGGCCCGCACGCATCCCGTCGTGCTGCTCACGTCGAACAACTCGCGCGAGCTGACGGAGGCGCTCAAGCGGCGCTGCCTGTACCTGTGGCTCGACTATCCGGCGCTCGAGCACGAGCTGGAAATCGTCCAGCTGCACGCGCCCGAGCTGGCGCAGACGGTCGCGCGCCGGCTCGTGGAGGTGATCGGGATGGTGCGTGAGCTCGACCTCAAGAAGCCGCCCTCGATCGCCGAGTCGATCGACTGGGCGCGGGCATTGCTCCTGCTCGGCGCCACGGAGATCGACTCCGACATCTTCATGGAGACGATGTCCGTGATCGTCAAGCACCGGACCGACATGGACGTGGTCGCGGACCGCGTCGGGCTGAAGCTCTCCGCGCCCGCCGATGTCGCGTGAGAAGGAGCTAGTCCCGCGACCCTCCTTGCCGGCCTCGGAGGGCCTGCCGGCGCGGATACTCGAGCTCGGCGAGGAGCTGCGCCGCGAAGGCGTCGCGATCGGCACCTCGGAGATGCTCGATGCCTTCGCGGTGCTGCGCGAGATCAGCTGGACCTCGCAGGAGGACTTCCGCGAGGCGCTCGCCGCCACGCTCGCCAAGAGCCAGGAGGACAGGCGCGTGTTCGAGCTCGTCTTCGAGCGCTTCTTCTTCCGCTCGGTCGAGCTGGCCGCCTCGCGCGAGGGGATCCGCGAGGAGGATCTGGCGGCTCTGGCGGAGCTCTCCGAGGAGGAGCTCGACGCTCTGCGCGCCGAGATCGCCGCGGCCCTGCGCGACGGATCGGAGGGCGCGATGCGCGATCTCGCGCGCATGGCGATCGCCGCCTTCGCCCGCCGGCAGGAGGGCTCCGGGGTGATCGGCGTCGACGTCCAGCGCATCCGCCGCGCGCTCGGCCTGCGCGCCGAGCCGCAGCCGGACCTGCCGCCCGAGGACCCGCGCCGCGAGGGCCTGCCGCGCGACGCGCTGCGCCGCTTCGAGGCGCTCCTGCGCCGCGAGCTCGAGCGCGCGCAGATCGAGCGCACCGGCAACCTTCCTCCTGCGCGCCCGCTCGGCGAGCTCGACCGCGCGCTGCCGTCCGGTCCGCTTGCCGATCTCGCCGCGGTCCATCGCGTCGTCGCCCAGCTGCGCCGCCGGCTGGCCACGCAGGGGATGCAGAACCGCGGCCACCGCCGTCACGCGCACGTCGACGTCAGGCGCACGATGCGCGCCTCGCTGCAGACGGGCGGCGTCCCCGTGGTGCTGAAGTTCCGTCCACGGCGCCCGAAACGTCCCGAGATCTACGTGCTCTGCGACGTCTCCACGAGCGTGACATCCGCCTCGGTGTTCTTCCTCTCGGTGCTCCACGCGCTGCACGACACGTTCCGCAAGATGCGCTCCTTCGTGTTCATCGAGCGCATCTCCGAGGTGACCGACATCTTCGAGCACGAGCGCAACTTCAAGACGGTCAGCGAACGGATCTCCGGCGACGCCGGCGTCGCCGACATCTCCGGCTACACCGACTACGGTCGCGTGTGGTCGGAGTTCCTCGTGCAGGTCGAGGACGACCTGCACCCGCGCGCGACGGTGATCGTGCTCGGCGACGCGCGCACCAACGGGCGCGATCCGCGCGCCGACATCTTCGCCCAGATCGCAGCGCGCGCCGGGCGCACGTTCTGGCTGAACCCCGAGCCCCGGTTGTACTGGAACTACGGCGACTCCGTGATCGCCGCCTACGAGGAACACTGCACCGCGTTCGAGTGCTGGACCACCGCACAGCTCGAGGACTTCGTTCGCGCGCTGACGCGTCCGGTGATCGCCGCCGCGCGCTAGCATCGCCTCCAGCGCAAGACACCAGGGGGGCTGGCGGGAAGGCCGGCTGAGATGGCGTCCGGGAAGCGATTCCCCCGGCGTCGACCCTTAGAACCTGTGGGGTAATGCCCGCGAAGGGAGCGACGTGCCGAGCCAACTGCAATCCCCCGCACGAGCGCCGCTCACCCAGGTTGACGGCGGCGAGCCGATCGTCCTGGACGGCGTGAGCTTCGCCTACCGCGACCGGCGCGGAGTCCCGCTGCAGGCGCTCGCGGACGTCTCGCTGCGTGCTCGGGCGGGCGAGGTGGTCGCGCTCGTCGGCCCGAGCGGGTGCGGCAAGAGCACGCTGCTCGAGCTGTTGTGCGCGCTGCGCACGCCCGACCGCGGCGTGCTCGCCTGCCCGCCCGCGGTTCTGATGCCCCAGCGCGACCTGCTGCTGCCGTGGCTGAACGCGCTCGACAACGCGGCGCTCGCGCTGCGCATCGCCGGCTGGCGACGCGCGCCGGCGCGCGCGCGCGCGCACGAGCTGTTCGTCGAGCTCGGGCTCGAGGAGTTCCAGCGGCTGCGCCCGCACGAGCTCTCCGGCGGCATGCGCCAGCGCGTCGCCTTTCTGCGCACGCTGCTCGCCGGCAAGCCCGTGCTCTGCCTCGACGAGCCGTTCGGGGCGCTCGACGCGATCACCCGCGGCGAGATGCAGGAATGGCTCGCCGGCATGCTCGCGCGCGAGCCCCGCACCGTCGTGCTCGTCACGCACGACGTCGAGGAGGCCGTGCTGCTGGCCGATCGGGTGCTCGTGCTCTCCGCCCGTCCCGGATCTGTGTGCGCGGCGATCGACGTCGAGCTCGAGCGTCCCCGCCTGCGCACCGCCGACCGGGTGATCGCGCTGCGCGAGCGGGCCCTGCAGGCGCTCGCGCAGGGGTCACGTCGATGAGGGCCGCCGCGGCGCGCGGCCTGCCCGCCGTGGCGCTCGTCCTTGGCCTGCTGGCGGCGTGGGAGCTCTATGTCGACATCGCGGGCGTCGAGGAAGCGTTGCTGCCGGCGCCGCACGCCATCGCGCAGGCGCTGTGGGACAGCGCGGGGCTGCTGTGGCGCAACTTCGCGGTGACCGCCGAGGAGGTCGTCCTCGGCCTCGGGCTGGCGCTCGCCGCCGGACTCGCGCTCGGGGTCGCCATTCACCTCTCGCCGCTGCTGCGCCGCGCCGTCTATCCGCTGGCGATCGGCTCCCAGGCCGTGCCGATTCCGGTGATCGGCGTGCTGCTCGTCTTCTGGTGGGGCTTCGGGCTGCTCCCCAAGCTCGTGGTGATCGCGCTGATCTGCTTCTTCCCGGTGCTCGTCACGACCGTCGACGGCCTCGCCGCCGTCGACCCCGACCAGCCCAAGCTGCTGCGCACGCTCGACGCCTCGCGCTGGCAGGCGCTGCGCTTCGCCGAGCTACCGGCGGCGCTGCCCGCCGCGCTGAGCGGCGCGCGCATCGCCCTCACGGTCGGCGTGATCGGCGCGTTCATCGCCGAGACGACGACGCCCACGACCGGCGCCTACCCCGGCCTCGGGCGCGAGATCGTCACCGACGTCAACTTCCAGGCGCCGCGCGCCTATGCGGGCACTGTCATGCTCGTCGCGTTCGCGCTCGCCTGCTTCTATGCGCTCGCGCTCGCCGAGCGCGCACTCGCCCCCTGGAGCATCCGACCCCGAGGAGAGACCCCTTGACCGACTCCCGCACCCGTCACCGCATCCACCGCCGGCTGCTCGCCGGCGCGTGCCTGAGCGCCGCGCTCGTCCTCGCCGCCTGCGGGAACAAGCACGACGCGCTGTCGGCGCCCGGCGCGAAGAGCTTCACGGTGATGCTCGACTTCTTCCCCAACGCCGACCACGCCGCGCTCTACTCCGGGATCGCCCACGGCTACTTCCGGGCGGCCGGCCTCGACGTCAAGCCGGAGACGCCCGCCGACCCCTCCGAACCGCTCAAGCTGCTGGCCGCCGGCAAGGTCGACATGGCGATCTCCTATGAGCCCGAGCTGCTGCTCGCACGCGACGCCGGTCTCAAGCTGGTCTCGATCGGAGCGCTCGTCCAGCGCCCGCTGACCTCGATCATCGCGCTGCCGGGACGCCATGTGCAGCGCGTCGGCGACCTCGCGGGCAAGCGCGTCGGCACGGCCGGCATCGAATACCAGGCTGCCGAGCTGCGCACGGCCCTCGCCCACGCGGGTGTGCGCGCGAGCAGCGTCCGCGAAGTCAACGTCGGCTTCAACCTGATTCCCGCGATGCTCTCCAAGCAGGTCGACGCGACGCTGGGCGGCTTCTGGAACTACGAGGGGATCCAGCTGCGCCTCGCGCACAGGCACCCCGTCGTGATTCCCGTCGACCAGGCCGGCGTTCCCACCTACGACGAGCTCGTGCTCGTCGTGCGGACAGCCGAGGCGCGCCGGCGCGGACAGGACCTGCGCGCGTTCCTGGAGGCGTTGACGAGCGGAGAGCGCGCCGTCCGCGCCGATCCCGCGGCCGCCGCCGACGCGCTCGTCAAGGCGAGCCCGACGCTGGAACGCGCGCTGCAGCTCGAATCGATCAAGCAGACTCTCCCCGCCGCGCTCCCCAGCGACCAGAGCAAGCCGTTCGGCTGGCAGCAGCCCGAAGCGTGGGCGACATTCGCGCGCTGGATGTTCACGAACAAGCTGCTGCGCAACGACCCCAGCGGCGGGCTGCCGCCGTACACCAACGAGTTCCTGCCCGGACAGGGGATCTGAGGGGCCCGGGTGTGAGAGCCCGCGTGTGAGCGGCCCCAGGTGTGAGCGGCCGGCGGGCGCCGGCGCTACCTTGAGGCGATGGCGCGCATCGGGCTGCTGACGGGGGGAGGCGACTGCCCGGGCCTGAACGCCGTCATCCGCGCGGTCGTACGCAGCGGCCTGCGTGCAGCGGAGCACAGCTTCGTCGGCTTTCGCTACGGGTGGGCCGGGGTGCTCGCGGATGACGCGATCGAGCTCACCGAGCAGAGCACCGCCGGCATCCTGCCGCGTGGCGGGACGATTCTCGGCACCTCGCGCACGAACCCCTACGCCGAGGGACGCGACGGCACGGCCGCCGTTCGGCGCACGCTGCAGGCACGCGGCGTCGATGTGCTGATCCCGATCGGCGGGGAGGACACGCTCGGTGTCGCGTTGCGCCTTCACCGCGACGGCGTGCCCGTCGTCGGCGTGCCCAAGACGATCGACAACGACCTCGGCGGCACCGACCTGACGTTCGGCTTCCAGACGGCCGTGCAGATCGTCACCGACGCGATCGACCGCCTGCACACGACCGCCGAGTCCCACAACCGCGTGATGGTCCTCGAGGTCATGGGCCGGCACGCCGGCTGGATCGCGACGTACGCCGGAATCGCCGGTGGCGCCGATGCGATCCTCGTCCCCGAGCGCGAGTTCGACATCGAGCAGGTCGTCGCACATCTGCGCCGCCGCCACGAACGTGGACGCAGCTTTTCGATCGTCGTCGTCGCCGAGGGCGCGATGCCGCGCGAGGGCACGCTGGCAGTGCGGGCCGGGAGCGCGGTCGACGCCTTCGGCCATGCCCGGCTCGGCGGCATCGGCGTCACGCTCGAGGGCGAGATCGAACGCCGCACCGGCTACGAGACGCGTGTGACGATCCTCGGGCACGTGCAGCGCGGCGGCACACCGGTGGCCTACGACCGCGTGCTCGCCACGCGCTTCGGCGTCGCCGCGATGGAGGCCGTCGCCGGCGCTCGCTTCGGGACGATGGTCGGCCTGCACGCAAACGACATCGTCGAGGTCGCGCTCGCGGAGGCGCTGCGCGAGCCAAAGCTGCTGGACGCCTCGCTGTACGCCACGGCCGAGCTGTTCTTCGGCTGAGAACCCGCCGCTCGCCCTCCGCGCGTCGAGGAGCCGCACGCCCTCGCCGGGGCGCCGGCGCTCACAGCGGCCAGTAGCGCTCGTACTGCTCGATCGCGGCTGCGAGGACGGGGTCGTGCGCCGGCGCCGGCAGCTCCGCGACCGGCGGCGCCTCGCCGGCGAGCGCGGGCAGCGTCGCGCACACGCACTCGGCCAGCACACCGCGGTTGTAGCCGCCCTCGAGCACGACGCCGAGCGGTACGCCGGCGCCGGCGGCCAGCGCGCGCACGCGCGCGGCCATCGCCACGAAGGACTCGGTGCGCAGCAGGCATTCGGCCAGCGGGTCCTCGGCGTGCGCGTCGAACCCCGCCGAGACGAGCACGAGCTCGGGCGCGAAGGCCGACGCCGCGGGCAGCACGACGCGGTCGAGCAGCGCCAGCCACAGCGGCTCGCGCGAGCCGGGCGCCACCGGCAGGTTGAGCGTGTAGCCCTCCCCCGCTCCCGAACCGCAGTCCGCGAGCGCGCCGCTGCCGGGGAATAGGTGTGTCTGGTGGATGCTCGCGAACAGCACGTCGGCGCGAGCGTGGAAGATCTCGGCCGTTCCATTGCCGTGGTGAACGTCCCAGTCGAGCACGAAGACCCGGCTCAGGCCAAGCTCGGCGATCGCGACGGCCGCCGCGACGGCGACGTTGTTGAACAGGCAGAAGCCCATCGCGCGATCGCGTTCGGCGTGGTGCCCCGATGGCCGCAGGCCGAAAAAGCCGACGTCCGCCTCGCCGCCGAGCAGCGCGCGCGCCATCTCGCTCGCGCCGCCGGCGGCATGCAGGGCTGCGCGATGCGAGGACGCGCCGACGAAGGTGTCGGAATCGATCGCCCCACCCCCCGCGCCGGCGAGCTCCCTGATCGCGCCCACCAGGCGCGGGCTGTGGACGAGCTCGAGCTGGCGCTCGCTCGCCGGCGGCGCAAGGCGCCGCTCCCAACCGAGCCAGTCGCGCTCGGCGAGGGCACGCTCGAGCGTGAGCAGGCGCTCCGGCGTGTCGGGGTGCCCCGCTGATTGCGCGCTCGGATCGTGCTCCAACGAGGCCGGATGGCTGTAGTACAGGCCGGCGCTCACCCGGCGCGCTCACGATCGTGATTCACCGATCAACTATGGCGCACGGTACGCCATCGGGCTCGAGCTGATCACTTGACTGCGATCACCTCGATGGGCCGGATGTCCGGCTCTGAGGCGAGCAGGTCGTCCGCCACCTGGGTCAGAGCCTTGGGTATCTCGCCGTTGATGTGGGCTTGGCGGGCGTCCTCGGTCTCGAAGGTGTCGAAGATGCCGTAGTGGCTGTCTTCGAGCTTGAACGCGTACCACGTGACGGTCCCCTCCTCGGCGACGGCCAGCGCGCGCCCGCCCTTCAGGAACGCCCCCAGCTCCTCGCCCTTGCCGGGCTTTGCCTCGAGTTGTGCCAGTAGTCCAAGTTTCACGGCCATGTCGGTCTCCTTTGCATTGGCATGATTGCGGGCATCAGGGTGCTGTAGTGCTCAGACTGAGGGGAGCTCCGCTCTCACGTGGTGAGCGCGTCAAGTGCGGCGAGTATCTCCGCGGGCTCAGAGCGGGTCGTGTAGTCGGGGTGCACGTCGACCCAGCGGACCGTCAGGTCGGGGTCGAGGATCAGCACGGTCGGCATCGGGATCGCTGTCGTGCCGTCGGCGTTGACCGCCTCGAGGTCGAGCCCGAGCTGCACCTGTGCGGCGCGCGCCTCCTCTGACGGCGCCGTGAAAATGCCCACGCTGCGAGCCAGGCTGTTGCCGGGATCGGACAGCACTGCGAAGCCGAGGTCGTTCTTCTCCTGCATGCTCAGCGACCCGTCCGCTGTCTGTGGGCTGACGGCAACGAGCGCGACGCCGCGACGATCGAGCTCGTCCAGCAGCTCGGCCTGGTAGGCGTTCAGCGCGATGTTGCAGTACGGGCACCAGGCGCCGCGGTAGAACACGAGCACCGCAGGACGACCGCCGAAGGTCCTGTGGAGCGTCGTGGCGTGCCCGTGCGGGTCGAGCAACTCGCTATCCGGCAACAGCTCGCCGACGGCGATGATCCCCACCGGCTCGAACGTCGCCAAACGTGCCTGCTCGCGCGTGAACGCGCTCATGAGGTCGTTTGCCGGCGCCGCCGCCTGGGCCTCGGCGAGTCCCCGTACCTGCTCCACGATCGTCATCTCGCTCCTTCGGGTCGCTGGATCATCGGCCGCACACGGCGGCCTTCACAGACATCAGCGTCCGTTCGCGGGCCCGTCTTACCCGCGGAGAGACGGTCCGAAGATTTAACAATCGTTCCCACCTCAGCGCGGTCCTACTGACCAACGCCGAGAGTGCCACCGCGGGAGACGCCGGGCCGACTTGTCACTGGAGCCTGCCTGTATTCGCGGATGGTCACCCTCGGCCCCCCAAAATCGACAAGGAGAAGTCATGCGCGTTACTACTCGCCCTCTCGGGCGCAGACTGATGGGCCCGCTGGTGCTCGCCCTGGCTGCCACAGGGGCGTTCGCGCTCCCAGGATCGGCCTTTGCGGCCAGTGGCCGTTCCGCGGGTGTCGGCCACGTCTATCTCGACGGCAACACCGCCGGCGCGAACACAATCGCGGCCTACGATCGTGCCGCCGACGGTTCGCTGACCCCGACGCCGGGCTCGCCGTTCGCCGCGGGCGGCGCGGGCCTGGGTAAGGGACTTGGCTCGCAAGGGGCGATCCAGACCACCGAAAACGGCGAGTTCGTGCTCGCCGTCGACGCCGGCAGCAACCAGGTCTCGGTCCTCCGCACCAACGCCGACGGATCGCTGACTCAGGTGCCGGGCAGCCCGGTCTCCTCAGGCGGCGTGGAGCCGGTGAGCATCGCGGTGCACGACAACCTCGTCTACGTCGCCAACGACGGTGACGCGACCCACAGCGCCAACTACACCGGGTTCATCCTGACCCCCTCCGGCCAGCTCGTTTCGCTGCCGAACTCGACCGTGAACGCGCCAGGAGCCGAAAATGACCTGGGCGACGTGCTGTTCAACAGCAACGGCAGGAAACTGGTGGGCACCGAGGTCGCCACCTCGCTGATCGACAGCTTCCAGGTCGATGGCCGTGGCTATCTCGACGCGGCTTCGGGCTCGCCCTACCCGGGGCAGGGGCTCGGCGCCTTCGGCAGCGCCTTCCGGCCCACCAGCCCTCACCAGCTGTTCGTGAGCAACCCGCACAACGTCGGCAGTGACGTGGGGACGGTGTCGGGCTTCGATGTCGCGGGCAACGGCGCGCTGTCCTCGATCGGTGCCTCGCCGTTCGCCGACCTGCAGAATGCCCCATGCTGGGTGGCAATCACTCCTGACGGCCAGTACCTGTTCGCCGTCAACACCGCGTCGGGCACCGTGTCCCGCTTCTCGATCGACCAAAGCGGGAATCTGACCCTGCTCGGCAGCACGCCGGTCAACGACAACGGTGGGGTCGGCGGAACAGACGCCGCCGTCAGCTCAGACGGTCACAACCTGTACATCAACGAGACCGCAGCTCACGGGGTTGCGGAGATGACCATCAACGGTGGCAACCTGACCGAGCTCCCGGGCTCGCCGGTCGCGCTTCCCGCGGGCATCACCGCCTCCGCGGGCACCGCCTCCAACTAAGCCAAGGACTCAAAACCGAGTGGCACTACGAAGCCGGGGCCTGACCAGCCCCGGCTTCGGTGCTGTTTGACGCATCGCGGAGGAGGAGAAGGTTGATACTTCTTCAGCACCGTTTTGCTCCAGCCCCGGTCAGA
Organism: Solirubrobacteraceae bacterium; assembly: GCA_036498325.1. Taxonomy (GTDB): domain Bacteria; phylum Actinomycetota; class Thermoleophilia; order Solirubrobacterales; family Solirubrobacteraceae; genus Palsa-744. The sequence continues at coordinate 59,327 of DASYFR010000008.1, read as the reverse complement.
GAAGGCAGATGGTTCACTCCCTTCGGAAGGAGAAGCTCATGCAAGCGATCTACAACGGCGTGGTCATCGCCGAGAGCGACAGCACGATCGTCGTCGAGGGCAACCACTACTTCCCTCCCGCGACGGTGCGCGGCGAGTACCTTGCGCCCAGCGTGTCGCATACCACCTGCGCGTGGAAGGGGCAGGCGAGCTACTACACGCTGGACGTCGCCGGCGTCCAAAGCAACGACGGGGCTTGGTACTACCCACGGCCGAAGGACGCCGCGCGCGAGATCGCAGGCTACGTCGCATTCGGCCAAGACGTGACGGTCCAATGAAGCGCTCGCCGTCAGATGGGAGCGGCGACGAGGGCTGCGTCGCCGAGCGCTGCGCGCACCTTCAGCCGCGCCTGATGCAGGCGGCTCTTGAAAGCAGCCTCGCCGACACCGGCGATCTTCGCTGCCTCGCGTGTCGAGAGCCCCTCGATGTCGCGCAGCACAAGGGCGGTGCGGTAGGGGGGATCGAGACCGGCGATAGCCGTGTCGAGGCCCTCGCGGAGCTCTTCCTGCTCGGCCTGGCTGGCCGGTCCATCATCCGCCGGCGCGGGAACCTGGATGGACTCCTCGTCGACCGGAAGGACGACGCCGTGTCGCAGGCGTCTCTCCAGCGCCCGGTTGCACTCGTTGACAGCGATGCGGTAGAGCCAGGTCGAGAACATCGCGTGGCCCTGGAAGCGCCCGATGCCTCTCCAGGCGCGCAGCAGGCTCTCCTGCACGACGTCCTCGGCTTCTGTTCGGTCGCCCACCAGGCGCACGACGACCGCGTAGAGGCGGTCCGTGTGTGCGCCGGCCAGCTGTTCGAACGCCGTTAGCTCCCCGGCTTGGGCGCGACGCACGAGGTCGCGTTCGGGTGCCTCGATGGGGCGATGGGTCGTCGGCGAGCGTGTCACGGCTCGCGGGCCTGGTTTACGTCGGTCCCCCCGCGGGCCGCGTCGGCTCGCACCCGCTCGAAGATGTCAGCCGGCGCCGCGCTCGCGCGGTTGGCGGAGGCGTGCATGAGACGCAGAAGGGCGCGCACGGCGCGAATCCCCCTGTTGCAGTCTGGGCACTCCTCGGCATGCAGTTCCAGGCGCCGGCGCGCGCGCCAGCTCAGGTCGCCCTCGACGTAGTGCGACAGGTGCTCCTGCGACCACGCATGGTCATCACCGCGCCTGAGAGCTCTCAGCACGGTGCGCCTCGGGCGTAAAGCTGACGCCGGCGGGGATTCAGACGGTCGTAACGGGGCATGATGGACGCGACACCTGCCACTCAGACCCGCCGCAACTCGATTCGGTTGACGACTGCGACGAAATGGTTGGTGACCGCGCCGCTCGCGGATTCATCCCTGCTCGGTGATGCGCGGCGGTGCCGGGATCGTTCATGTCCTGTTCGCGCCCGCGGCGAGGCACGTCTTACCTCCTCTGCGCAAGGACCGAGGTCGGGATCGTGGCGATGGCCGGGCTCAGGCCCACGGTTAGAATCCCTCGCGATGCGCTGCGCGACACCCGCGCCCGACCACCGGACCCCGACCGATGAGCAGCCCGATCGCGAGTCGACTGAGTGGCTGCGCTCGCTCGCCAGCGCCGGGCCACTGAAGGAGGCGGCCGTCGCGCGACTACATGAGCTGCTGCTCAAGGCCGCACGCAGCGAGGTGAATCGGCGTCGCTCCCGATTGGGGCTGGCCGGCCCCGAGCTCGATGACATTGCGCACCAGGCCGCAGCCGACGCGCTGATGGCGATCACCGCCAAGCTCGGCGAGTTCCGCGGAGAGAGCCGCTTCACGACGTGGGCGTACAAGTTTGTGATCCTCGAGGTGTCGACGAAGATCGGCCGGCATTTCTGGCGCCGGCGCACGGTGGCAATGGATGCCGAGGACTGGGAGCGCCTACCCGACCGCTTCGGCCTGGACCCGGCGGCGAAAGCTGAATGGCACGACCTGCTCGCCGCCCTGCGAAGGGCGGTGGACGACGTGCTCTCCGCGCACCAGCGGCGCATCTTCGTCGCGATCGTGATCGCCGGTGTGCCCGTGGACGCCCTCGCGCTGGAGCTCGCCACCAACCGCAACGCCATCTATAAGACGATGTTCGACGCCAGACGTAAGATCCGGGCCGAGCTCGCCGCGAACGGATATCTGGACACCCAGACCCCGACCGCCAGGCAGCGATGACCCGCTGGGACGCACTCGACCGATTTCTCGACACCGACCCCGAGGACGTGGGGTGCGAGCAGGCGATGGCGCTCCTGCACGTCTATGTCGAGCTGCTGCGCGCTGACCCGCGTAGCGCAGCCGAGCGATACGCCGGCATCGAGGCTCACCTACGCGCGTGCGGCCCATGTTGCGAAGACTTCGAGGGACTCCTCTCCGCCGTCTCGGCGGACCAGCGGCTGAAAGTGCTCTAGTCGCGTCTTATATCGTCCGGGCTGGCCAACGCGGCGATACGGGGGCATGATGGCGGGCAGCGCTGCCGAGCAGACGAGCTGGATGAGGGGGCCCTCGACGCCGCTGCGCGGAGCGCTCCTCGGCCTCCTGCTCGAGCGTCCCGGCCACGGCGGCGACCTCGCCCACCGCCTCGCCGCCCGCCTCGGCGAGACCTGGCGCGTCGACACCAACGATGTCTACCGGCTGCTCGACCAGCTCGAGGAGAGCGGCCTCGCGGTGGCGCGCCACGAGGCCAAGCGCAGCAACAGCCGCCGCACGCACCTCGTCTACTCCCCGACGAAGGAGACCTCGCGCGCGCTGAAGGCGTGGATGGCGACGCTGGCGCCGCGCGAGCCCGTGCGCCTGGGGCTGCAGGCAAAGCTGTCCGTCGCCCGGCGGCAGGACGCGCCCCAGCTGCTCGCGGCGCTGCGCGCATACGAGCAGGAGTGCGCGGCGCTCGCCGACATCGTCCAGGCCGGCGACGGCGAGGCCCGCTCGTGGGCGGCCCTGTGCATGGACTGCACGCGCGACGCCGTCTGCGCGCAGCTGCAGACGGAGATCGAGTGGGCGCTGCGCACGCAGCGACGGATCGCGGGGTTCCTCGCGCAGAGCAGGTAGCTAGTTCGCCCGCGCCGCCACGCCGACGGGCGGGGGTGTCGCGCCGCGCGCCGCGCGGGCGCCCGGCGGGCCTGCCTCTCGCGCCATGAATCCCGCCAGCTCGAGCTCGATCCGGGCGCCTCCCTCGGGCGATTCGCCGGCGCTGACCGAGCCCCCGTGGGCGTCGGCGATCGCCCGCACGATCGCCAGGCCGAGCCCGGTGCCGCCGGAGGCGCGGTCGCGTCCGGAGTCGGTGCGGTGGAAGCGGTGGAACACCCGCTCGCGCTGATCGAGCGGGATGCCCGGCCCGTCGTCTTCAACAAGGAAGCGCAGGCGTTCGCCGCCGAGTGCCTGCACGCGCATGCGCACGAGCCCGCTCTCGCGCGTCGTGTGCTCGATCGCGTTGCCGAGCAGGTTGCGCAACGCCTGCGCGAGACGATCGGGGTCCGCTCGCAACATGCCCGCGGGCACCGGGCCGAGCTCGAAGCGGCGGCTCGCGAGCAGGCTGACGCCGTCCCACAGCTCGCCCACGTAGGGCTCAAGGTCGATCCACTCGATCCGCAGGAACTCCGTCTGCTCGGTCTTGGCCAGCAGCAGCAGGTCATCGACGAGGCGGCTGATGCGGGCGATCTCGGCCTGCACCAGCCGCTCCACGCGCCGCACCTCGCCGGGCGGAGGGTCCTCCTGCGCAGCGAGCACTTCGAGCTGCCCGCGGATCACCGTCAGGGGGGTCCGCAGCTCGTGCGAGGCGTCCGCCACGAACGCGCGCTGGCCGGCGAACGCTTCGGTGAGACGGTCGAGCATGTGGTTGAAGGCGTCTGCGAGCACATTCACCTCCGCCCCCTGCCCTGCCTGGTGGTGGATGCGCGGCGCGAGGTCGCCGGCGTCGACGCGCGCCGCCACCGCAGCCATCCGCCGCAGCGGGCGCGACAGCCGCGCTCCGAGCACGTAGGAGGCGAGCAGCGCACCCGCGAGCGCCAGTAGCCCGGCGAGGATGAACGCACGGGCGACGCCGGCCTGCGCGCGAGCGACCGCCGCCAGCGGCTCGCCGACGCCAACCGTCGCGCGCAGGCCGCCGGGGACGTGCACGACGTGCTTGAGCAGGCGCAGGTCGCCGACGTCCGGTAGCGAGAGCGTGCTGTAGCCGTTGGGTGCCGCGAGCAGGCGCGCCGAGAGATGGTCCTCCTCGAGCTGCTCGCTCGCGGTCTCGCCGTGGTCGGCGGGCGGCGCGGAGAACAGCTCCGGGCGGTTCGTGCTCGTCCCGACGCCGGCGACGACCGCGAACAGCAGCGTCGAGCTCGCGCTGAACGGCTGCGCGTCGATGTAGCGGCTCGCCGCCCGCGCCAGCGCCCGCGGAGTGCGCGCCTTCGCGAGCATCAGGTTGTGGGTCAGCTCGCGCGAGTCGCCGCTAGTCTCGCTGTCGATCTGGTGGCGCACCTGCGTGCCGGTGCCGCGGTAGACCGCGACGAAGACGATCGCCGTGCAGGCCAGCGTGACGAGCGTGAACCAACCCGCGAGCCGCCAGCGAAGCCCGAGTGGGGCGAGGCGGTGGCGGGGCGAGCGCACAGTGCTCAGGCGGCGCTGCCCAGCCGGTAGCCGACGGCCCGCACCGTGAAGATCGGCGCCGGGTCCTCGGCACGGCCGAGCTTGCGTCGCAGGTAGCCGACGTAGACGTCGACGACGTTCGTCGCCGGGTCGTGCTCGTAGCCCCACACGGAGCTGAGGATCTGCTCGCGTGAGACGACCTGCCCGTGATGGCGCAGAAGGTAGACGAGCAGCTCGAACTCGGTCGTCGACAGGGCGACCGTCTCTCCGTCCCGGCGCACCTTGCGGCTGAGCAGATCGACCTCGATGCCCTCCGCGCCGAGCGAGTTCGACGAGGCGTGCGCCACGACCCGCAGCTGGGCGCGCACGCGCGCAACGAGCTCAGCCATCGAGAACGGCTTGACGAGATAGTCGACGGCGCCGGCTTCCAGGCCCTCGACGCGGTCCTCGATCTCGCCGCGAGCGGTCAGGACGATCACCGGCAAGCTGGGAAGCGCGCGACGCACCGCGCCGAGGATCTCCATCCCGCTGCGGCCGGGCAGCATCAGGTCGAGCACGATCGCGTCGTAATCACCGGCCAGCGCAAGTCGTTCTCCCTCGAGGCCGTCGAGCGCCGCCTCGACCGCGAACCCGTGCGACTCGAGTCCGCGCCGTACGAAGTCCACGATGCCCGGCTCGTCCTCGATCAGCAGCACGCTCGCCCCAGCTCCAGACGCCTCGACGGAGCTGTTCTGCTCGGGCGTCTCGGACTCGGGCCGCACCTCGCGCTGTCGCCCGCTCTGCATCCTCACAGGATAAGCATCGAGGCCTAAACCCCTTTTCCTGCAGGAATATTCGATGAGGTTTCTCATGCTGCAGTTACCAGATCCTTAGTCAAACTGCGCACACTTGGTTCGATGGCGACCGACCGGCAGACAGCTACCGTGCCCGCATCCGCCTACTCGGCCCGTGCCCGTCCCGCGCGCCTGACGGGAGGCGGCTCGAGTGGCAACGCCCGGCTCACAGCTGCAACCGGGGTGCTGCTGCTCGCGCCGCTCGCGGTCATCGGGGTGACGCTGCTGGACCTGCGCGGGCTCCTGTCGGTGCACCTGTTCGTCGGCATGCTGCTGATCCCACCGGTGCTGCTGAAGATGGCGACCACCGGCTACCGCTTCTTTCGCTACTACACCGCCAACGCCACCTACCGGCGCAAGGGGCCGCCGCCGCTGCTGCTCCGCATGCTGGCGCCGATGGTGATCCTCTCGACGCTCGTCGTGCTCGGCACCGGTGTGGCGCTGCTGTTCCTCGGACCGTCCTCGCGCGATGAACTGCTGCCGATCCACAAGATCAGCTTCATCGTCTGGGCCGCCTTCGCCGGCATCCACGTGCTCGGGCACATGGTCGAGCTGCCCGAGCAGCTGCGCGCCGACTACGGCCGCTCGGCCACGCTCAGCGGCGACACCACCGGCCGCGCCGGCCGCGTCCTCGCCCTCGCCGGCGCGCTCGTCGCCGGCGCCGTGCTGGCGATCCTCGTGATCCCCGAATTCGGCGCCTGGCTGCACTCCTCCAACCTCTTCCACCACCACGGCTGAACGCGATGCGACGGATCCACACGACCTACACGCGCGATGCGGCGCTGCGCCAGCTCAACCGCATCAACCGCTGGCTGATCGCCGGCAGCGTCGTGCTGACCGGGGTTCTCGCCGACGTTGCCGCGAACGCCTTCCCGGGCAAAACGAAGACGCCCGCCGCGTCGAAAACCGCCAAGACCCACAAGCGCTCGGGCAGCGCCTCCAAGACGACGACCGGCGTCCTGCGAGCGCCCGACCAGTCCCCCCAGGCAAGCGAAGCGCAATCCTCCACGCCGGCACCCAGCGAACCGGCGCAGGAATCGGCACCGCAGGAAACCTCGCCGCCCCAGGAATCAGCGCCGACCCAGGAAAAAGCGCCGAGCGAACGCGAAGCCGCGCCGGCGCAGGAAGCGGCCCCCACGCAGGAAGCGGCGCCCACGCAGCAAGCGGCACCGGAAGAATCGGCCCCGGTCGTCTCCGGCGGCTCCTGAGATGAGCGCCGTCGCCCGCGCCTCGACGCGGCCGGCCGGCGCGAGCTGGGAGGCGCTCGGTACGAGCGTCGTGCTGCGCGTCACCGACGCGGGCGCGCTCGCTCCCGCTCGTGCGGCGCTCGAACGGGAGCTCGACGCGGTCGACCGTGCGTGCAGTCGCTTCCGCGACGATTCCGAGCTCGCCCGCGTGAACGCGAGCGCGGGGCGCGTGACAGCGGCCGGCGAGCTGTTCCTCGACGCGCTCGCGCTCGCGCTGCGAGCCGCCGAGCTGACCGACGGCGCCGTCGACCCGACGGTCGGCCGAGCGCTCGAGCTGGCGGGCTACGATCGCGATTGGAGCCTGCTCGACCCACCCGTGGATCGCGATCGCAACCTGCCCGACGCACCCCTGCCGCGCGCCCCCGGCGCCACGCCCGGCCGCTCGTCGGACACCGGCGCCGGGCCACCGATCGTGACCGCGAGGGTGCTCGCTGACTGGCGCGCGGTCGCGCTCGATCGCGCCCTCGGCACCGTCCGCATACCCGCCGGCATCAAGCTCGACCTCGGCGCCACCGCGAAGGCCTGGGCGGCCGATCGCGGCGCGGCCGCATGCGCTGCGGCGGGCGACTGCGGAGCGCTCGTGAGCCTCGGTGGCGACGTCGCGACGTGCGGGCAGGGACCGAGCGGCGGCTGGCGCATCCATGTCACCGACGATCACCGCAGCGAGCCGTCGGCTCCGGGCCAGACGGTCTCGATCGCCTCGGGCGGCCTCGCCACCTCCAGCACGGCCGTGCGGCGCTGGCGCCACGGCGCCCGCACGATGCATCACATCATCGACCCGGGCACCGGCGAGCCGGCGGTGTCGAAGTGGCGCACGGTCAGCGTCGCCGCGGGCGTCTGCGCCGACGCCAACATCGCCGCGACGGCATCGCTCGTGCGGCCCGAGACGGCTCCGGCGTGGCTCGCCGAGCTTGGGCTGCCCGCGCGCCTGGTCGCCGCCAACGGCGAGGTCACGCTCGTCGGCGAGTGGCCTACTCCCGAGGCGAGCGCGTGAGCGCCGTGCTCGCATCGGCCGGCCCGAGCGTTTACTGGTACCTGACGCGCTCGACGGGCGCCGTCGCGCTGCTGCTGCTGACGCTCGCGCTCGCGCTCGGCGTGCTCGACGTGCAGCGCTGGAGCAGCCCGCGCTGGCCACGCTTCGTGGTCGACTCGCTGCACCGCAGCGTCTCGCTGCTGGCGCTCGCGTTCCTCGTCGCGCACATCCTCACATCGGTGCTCGACAGCTTCGCGCCGATCGGTCTGCTCGACGCCTTCATTCCCTTCGTCGGCTCCTACCGCGCGTTCTGGCTCGGCCTCGGCGCGGTCGCCTTCGACCTGATCCTCGCGGTGATCCTCACCAGCCTGCTGCGCCAGCGGATGGGCTATGGCACCTGGCGGGCCGTGCACTGGCTCACGTATGCGAGCTGGCCGATCGCGCTGCTGCACGGCTTCGGCACCGGCAGCGACGTGAAAAGCGGCTGGCTGCTCGTGCTCAGCGTCGCCTGCGCGGCGATCGTCGCGGCGGCCGTCGTCACCCGTGTCGTGGCGGGCTGGCCGCAGAACATCGGGCGCCGCAGCGTGGCGCTCGGCAGCACCGGCGCGTTCTCGCTGTTCCTCGCGCTGTGGCTGCCGAGCGGGCCGTTGGGACACGAATGGGCGCGGCGCTCGGGCACGCCCACGGCCCTGCTCCCGCACAGCACGAGCGTGAAGGGCAAGCGATGAGCACGCCCGAGACGACGATGACCCAGCTGCAGCCGCGCGCCGGCGGCGCGCCTGTCGACGGGGCGCCGGCACTCCCGCGCCTGCTGGCCGGGATTCACGCCGACGGCGCGAGCACGCACGCGGAGCACGTCGAGCTGCACGGCCCGCTCGCGCTCGGCGCGGGCGCCCGCCGCCGGCAGGCTCGCGAGGACGCCGCCAGGCTGCTCGACGAGGTCGAGCGCTCCGGCCTGACCGGGCGTGGCGGGGCATCGTTTCCGACGGCGACCAAGATGCGCGCCGTGGCCGGGGCACGCGGCCGCGCGATCGTTGTCGCCAACGGCGCCGAGGGCGAGCCCGCGAGCCTCAAGGACCGCACGCTGATGGAGACGCTTCCCCACCTCGTGCTCGACGGCGGCGTCGTCGCCGCCGAGGCGGTCGGCGCCGACGAGCTGATCGTGTGCGCCTGCGAGTCCGCCGGCGCGAGCGTCGAAGCGATGGAGCGAGCAATCGCCGAACGTTTCCCCGCGCGCTCGGACTCCGCCGGCGCGCCGAAGGTGACGCTCGTGAGCGTCCCGAGCCACTACGTCGCCGGCCAGGAGACCGCGCTCCTGCGCTACCTCGGGGGCGGTCCCGCCAAGCCGACGTTCACGCCCCCGCTGCCCTTCGAGCAGGGCCTGCGGCGCCGCCCCACCCTGGTCAACAACGCCGAGACGCTCGCCCACCTCGCGCTGATTGCGCGTCACGGCGCGAACTGGTTCCGCGAGCTCGGCACGGCCAGCCAACCGGGCTCCACGCTCGTCACCCTGTCCGGGCCGCTCGCGCACCCGGGGGTCTACGAGATCGAGAACGGCGCCTCGCTGAGCTCGCTGATCGAGGCCGCCGGCGGTAGCACGGCGCGTGTGCGCGCGGTGCTGCTCGGCGGCTACGCCGGCGCGTGGGTCGGCGGCGAGCTGCTGCAGGCGCTCGCGCTCTCCCAAGAACACCTCGCCCCCCACGGCGCGACCCTCGGCGCCGGAATCATCCTGCTGCTGTCCGAGGCCGCCTGCCCGGTCGCCGAAACCGCCCGCGTGGCCCGCTGGATGGCCGACCAGAGCGCCCACCAGTGCGGACCGTGCATCCACGGCCTCGACGCGCTCGCGACCACGATCGAGCAGATGGCCTCCGGGGCCGCCGAGGGGAACGCCGCCCAGCGCGCCGACAGGCTCGCCTCGCTGACGGCGCGGCGGGGCGCCTGCGCACATCCGGATGGCGCCGTCAACCTGATCCTCAGCTCGCTGGAAGTGTTCGCCCCGGAGTTCGCAGACCATGCCCGCCACGGAGCCTGCGAGGCGTGCGCGCGTCCGCCCGAGCTGCCGCTCCCGCTGCGCCCCGTCAACGACGCGCCCGCTGTCCGCTAGGCGCTGCCGATGAGCCACCGCGTACAGGTCAATCCGATCACCTGCGAGGCCCACGGCATGTGTGCCGAGCTCCTGCCCGAGCGAATCACGCTCGACGAGTGGGGCTATCCACTCGTCGACGAGCGGCCCCTGCACGGCTCCGAGGTCGAGCACGCGAGGCGCGCCGCGCGCGCGTGCCCGACGTTCGCGCTGCTCGTTCAGCGCGAAAGCGCGCCACGTGCCGGACGCGTCCGGGCGCGCGGCGGCTGAGCTCGGGCGCGCGCGACGGCGGCGGGCGCGGGCGGGCCGCGGGTTGCGCCCGCGGCAGGGCCCGAGCGCCTCAGATCGCGTTCGTGTGCGCCGCCGCGAGACCGGCCCACTCCCCGTAGGGAGCGAACAGCTCGCGCACCTGGCTCTCCTCGGCGATCGCCCGCGGGTCTCCGCCGGAGAGGATGCGCCCGCCGAGCTTGAGCAGCCCAAGATCACCGGCCGGGAGCTGGTCGTGGCGACCGTGCCCGCGCAGCGCGAGCATCTCCACCGTCCACCGTCCGACGCCCGGCACCGCGCGCAGCCGCCGCCAGGCGCGCTCCTGCTCAGCTGACGCGAGGTCGATGCGCCCGCGGGCAACCTCGCGCGCGACGCGCACGAGCGCGAGTGCGCGGGCCGCCGCGAGGTCGAAGGACTCGAGCACAGCGGGCGCCGTCCGCGCCAGCACCGCCACGGCCGGCAGGTCGCGCGGCCCGCTCGCGCGCCGCTCGCCGTGCACCCAGCGGCGCCCGAGCGCCGCGAGCAACCGGCGCTGGATCGCGGCCGCGCGCTCGTAGTCGATCAGCTGCTCGCTGATCGCCCAGGCGAGCGCCTCGAACGGCTCGGGCCGGCGCGTCACGCGCAGCCACGGGCGCCGTCGCAGCGACGCGCCGATCAGCGGGTCGCGCGCAAACGCACGCAGGAACGGGCGCAGGTCCTCGTCGACGCCGAGCGCGAAGCGCATCCGCTCGATGCCGTAGCGCGCGGCCGCCGGCGTTGGCGCCTGCGCGAGCAGCGCGACGCGGTCGAACGCCGGCTGGGCGACGCGCACGAGCACGGGCAGCTCGCCGGCGTGGAGCAGGCGTTCGAGCACGCCGCCGCGGCGGCGGAGCATGCCGTCGAGTCCGTTGCGGGCAGGCAGGCGAAAGGGACCGGCGGGAACGAGCTCGTCGCGAAGTTCGACGAGCGCGCTCAGCGCGAGCCCTCAGCGACCGGCGTCGGCGCCGCCGAGCAGGTGCACGTCGACGAGCAGGGAGCGGCTGCCGACGATCTGGACGAGCTCGCCGGCGCGCCCGGAGCGTCTCGCGACGCCGCGAACCGGCTTGCCGCGGCGCCCGGCCTTGGCGGGGAGCATCGCGCGGCGCTGGCGACGGTGCACGAGACCGACGACGGCGGCGCCGGCGGCAAAGCCCCCGGCGGCCATCGCCGCTGCCTGCACAGCAGGGATCACCAGGCCGCTGTGGCGCTCGAGCGCGGAGGAAGCGGCGTCGCCGCCGCCTACGAGCGGCTGCTCGTCCGCGAGCACCGGGACCCCGTCGAGGATCTCCTCCTCGACCTCGCCGGCCTCAGAGGCCGGGCCGGCGGCGGACTGGAAAGCGTCGCTCACTCGCCGAAGTGTAGAGCGCCGCCCAGACCGCTTCTACAGTGCCCGCTCGTAGATGCGGTAACGCTTGACCACGCGCCCGCCCATCGCTTCCATGCCGCGGTTCATCGCCGTGTTCGTCTCCAGGATCCAGCCCATCTCCCCGCCCGTCTGCGGGCGCGCCGCGGCGGCGTTGAAGTGGTCCACGTACAGCTTGGCGGCCACGCCCGTGTGCTGGTACTCGGGCTTGACGCCGAGGAAGCCGACGCGAACCCGGTCGGTGATCCTGCCCTTGTTGAGGAAGTGCCACCAGCCGAGCGGCAGCAGGCGGCCGTTCATCTTCGCGAGCACCTGGTTGACGTCGGGGACCGTTATCGCCATCCCCACGACCTCGCCCGTGTCTTCGCGCTCGGCGATCATGAACCAGTGCTTGTCGAAGACCAGGTGCAGCTCCTGGGCATAGGCGTCGAGGTCCTTCTTCGAGTACGGCACGAAGTCCCAGTTCTCCGACCACGCCGAGTTGTAGACCTCGGCGAAGGCGTCCAGGTCCTTGCGCAGCTGGCGGCGTCGCATCGGGCGCACGCGAATCCCATGCTCGCGCTGGACCTTCTCGGCGAGCTCGAAGATCACCGGCAGCACCTTCTCGCGGTCTGAGACCTCGAGGTTCCACATCAGCAGGTCGATCGCCTTGGTCATGCCCGCCTGCTCGACGCGCTGTTGGTAGTAGGGCGGGTGCCACGGCTGCAGGATCATCGGACGCAGCTCGAAGCCCTCGATCAGGATGCCGCTCTCGTCGTTCATCGCGAAGCTCGCCGGTCCCACCATCTGCTCCTTGCCGCGCGCGCGCAGCCACGTGGCGGCGGCCTGCAGCAGCCCGTCGAGCACCTCCTGGTCGTCCTCGAACTCGAGGAACCCGAACCAGCCCCAGTTCTTCCTCTGGTGGTCGTTGAAGGCGTGGTTGACGTGAGCGCTGATGCGCCCGACCACGCGCCCGGCGCGCCGCGCCAGGAAGTACTCGGCCTCGCCGTGACTGAAGAAGGCGTTCATGCGGCGGTTGAGGAACAGCCGCCGCTCGATTCGCAGGGGGGGCACCCACAGCGGGTGGTTAGCATGCAGGCGGAAGGGCAGCTCGATGAAGGCCTTGAGGTCCCTTCCGCCGGAGACCGCTCTGACTTCGACATCCACTGGCGAGGCACCCTACATGCACACCTCCACCGACGTCTTCGCCAAGGTTCGCGACCACGATCGCGCCGCCGTGCTCGCTGCGGCACGCGACGCGGACGTGCTGCCGTACTTCCACGTGCTCAGCTCGCCGGCGATGCCGGTGGTCGAGATGGAGGGCGCCGAGCGGATCATGCTTGGCTCCAACAACTACCTCGGCCTGACCGGCGACGAGCGGGTGATGCAGGGCGCCGAGGACGCCCTGCACCGCTTCGGCACCGGGCTCACCGGCTCGAGGCTGCTGAACGGCACGATCCCCCTGCACCTCGAGCTCGAGCGGGAGCTGGCGGAGTGGATGGACACCGAGGACGCGCTCGTGTTCAGCACCGGCCACCAGGCCAACCTCGGCGTGCTCGGCACGCTGCTCGCTCCGGCCGACACCGTGATCGTCGACGCGGGCGACCACGCCTCGATTCTCGACGGCTGCCTGCTCTCGCGCGCGAAGCTGCGTCCGTTCCGCCACAACCGCCTCGACAAGCTCGAGAAGATGCTGGAGCGCGCACAGAGTGACGGCGGCGGCGTTCTGGTTGTCGTCGACGGCGTCTTCTCGATGGAGGGCGACATCGCACCGTTGCCGGAGATCTGCGAGCTGTGCGAGCGCTTCGGCGCGCGGCTGATGGTGGACGAGGCGCACGGAGCCGGCGTGCTCGGCGCGCGCGGCGCGGGGACCGCCGAGCTACTCGGTGTCGCCGACCGCGTCGACCTGCGCATGGGCACGTTCTCGAAGTCGCTGGCCTCCTGCGGCGGCTACGTCGCGGGCCCGCACGAGGTGATCGAGTACCTGCGCATCTACGCACGGTCCTTCCTGTTCACCGCCTCGGCCGTTCCCGCCGCCGTCGGCGCGGCGCTCGCCGCGCTGCGCGTGGTGCGCTCCGAGGACGGCCCCCCGCTGCTCGCGCGGGCGCTCGAGAACGCCTGGCGCCTGCGCGACGGGCTGCACGAGCGCGGCTTCGCCGTCGTCGCCCCGCAACTGCTGTCGACGGCCGAGAACCTGCAGCGCCACGCCCCCGGCCTGCGCGCGGGGGACGGCGGGGCACAGACGATCGTCACCCCGATCGTGCCGGTGCTCGTCGGTGACGACTGGAAGGCGGCGCTGCTGTGGCGCGCGCTCTACGACGCCGGCGTGTTCGTCAACACAGCCCTGCACCCCGCCGTGCCACCCGGCGGGGCGCTGCTGCGCACGAGCGTGATGGCCACCCACGACGAGCCCACGCTCGAGCGTGCGCTCGGCATCTTCGAGCAGGTCAAGCGCGCCTTCGAGGCCGAGCACGGCTCGCTGCCCGGGCCGTCCTCGAGCTGAGCCGCGCGCCCTCCTGAGCTGACCCGCGGCCCTCCTCGGGCTGACCGGCGGCCCTCCTCGAGCTGACCGGCGGGCGCGCCTCGAGCCGCCCCGCGCTTGTCCATTTCTTCACAAGTTGCAACGGCGACGAAAAAGGTCGCTTCTAGCGTACGAAGCGCCGGTCGCGCGGTTGACCGCGCCCCTCGTCCTGTCGTAGCTTCCCCATGCGCTCTGCATGACCGTCCGGGGTCCGCCCCACGTAGCCGTCCGAGATGTGCTGGAAGAGCCGCCGCGACGCGTCGCGGGGGACGCCGCACGGCCATGGCGTGCGCCTTTTCGTAAAACACGAGCAAGCATGTCGTCCTCGCGTGAGCCCCGCGAGGCGACGGGGAGATGCCACAAAATGAACGCGAGAGCGACAGTTGCCCCTGCCGGTCCGCAGTGCATGCGCGCGCTCGAACGCGCGAACAAGGTCCGTCTTGCTCGTGCCGAGCTCAAGCGACGGATCGCGACCGGCGAGCTCGACGCCTCCGATGTGATCCTCGAGTGCCCGTGGGAGGCCGACAGCATGGCCGTCGCCGACCTGCTCGTGAGCCAGCGCCGCTGGGGCCAGACGCGCTGCCGCAAGTTCCTCTCCCAGATACCGATGTCGGAGAAGAAGACGGTCGGCTCGATGACCGAGCGTCAGCGGCGCACGCTCGCGGCGATGCTCGGCTGCGCCGAGGGTGAGAGGGATCGCGCGTGGCGCGCGACCCCCTGGGTAACGGACAGCCTGACGAGAGCTTGAGCTGCCACCAGCCGGCGAGCATGCCGATCAGGCCGAGGCGGGGTCGCACCTCCCAGACCCCGCAGCCGCCCTGGCCGAGATCGCTGACGGGCAGCCTGACGAACTTGTAGCGGCCTGGTTCCAGGCGCATGCCTTCGAGCAGCTCGCGCGCGAGGCGCTCCTGCTCGGTGCGCTGAGCGCCGAGGCTGCGAAGCTCCTGCAGCCTGCCGGCGAGGCGGTCGCGAATGCGCTCGAGCTCGGCGAGGTCGGGTAGCCGCGCAGCGCCCGAAGGCGCTCCCGGCTCGCGCCGCGGGGCGTCGATGAACGGGAACCCATCGGCGACGATCGCCGAGAGCTCGTGCTCGAGCTTGGCGATCTGCGTCTTCAGTGAGCGGCGCGCCGCTCGCTGGGCGCCGGCCTGAGCGGCCTGTCCGTGGGGCGCTTGGAGACCGTCCAGCCGTGCGCGATCCTCGTGCCCGGACCCGTCCACCAGCTGCTGCTCGAACTGCGACACCGCGCCTCCTCCGGCCGACCGCAGCCGAAGTCTACCAGCGCTCGCACCCGCGTCGGGCACCTTCGCGAGGCACCCGGGCCGGCCCCGGTCGCGTTCTCGCGAGGCACCCGGCCGCCCTCCGACCCCGCCGCTCAGGGATGCTCGAGCGCTGCGCGCGCCGACCACAGCGCCTCTTCGGCGAACAGCGTCGGGACGCCCGCGACCTGGACCGCGAACAGCTTCAGCCGACGCGTGCGGGGGCCCGGGGCGTGTCCGCCGGCGAGCTCGCCGAACAGGATTGCGAGCGCCGCCGAGGAGTCGGCGATCACCAGCCTGCCCGCCGCGAGCCGGGAGGCGTCGGCGGAGCGTCCGAGCGGCTCCCCGTCGCGACTCGTGCGGACGCCGAGCGGTCCGTCGAGGGTGTCGGCGTCGAGCGCCCACACCGGCACGGAGGTGTCGAGCAGCGCGATCAGGAGGATGTCCTCGAGCATGCCCCCGCTGAGGAAGGCGCCGCGCAGCATGCGCTCGAGCACGGCCGCTTCGATCGGCGTGCGGACCACGTCAGGGTCGAGGCCGATGTGGCGGAAGAACACGCGGTAGGCGCCGGGAACGGCCTCGCGGCGCAGCGAGACCGCGCGTGCGCCGCGGATCCTGCTCGACAGCTCGCGCAGGCGCTCCTCGATCGCGGGGGGCGAGCCGGCGGTGAGCGACTGCCGGCGGGCCACCTCGACGTCGCTGAGGATCAGCCGCAGCGCGGGCAGCTCCTCCTCGACCTCGGGGGCGCACCACCCCAACTCCAGGTCGGCGGAGAGGCTCATCCGCCGCGCCGGCCCAGCCCGAGGTCGGCGGAGCCGCTCATCCGCCGCGCCAGCCCCGCGTGCGCGCGGCCGCCACGAGCGCGGCGATGCGCGCGCGCAGCGTCGCGCGCGGCACGCGGCTGAGGACCGTCCGGCCCTGCTCGGCGCCGCCCGGCAGCACGAAGCTCAACTGCGGGCAGCTGGCGACTTTGTAGAGCACGGCGAGCGCGCCGTCGCTGTCGAGCCCGACGGGAAAGCCGAGTCCGCGCCCGAGCACGAGCCGGCGCACGGCGGCGCGCTGGCCCTTGATCGCCACCGCCGCGAAGTGCACGCCCGGGAACGACGACGACAGCGCCTGCATGTCGCCGAGCACCGCCGCACACGCGCCCGCGTCCACGAACAGTGCGAGGACCACGGGTGCCCCTTCATACAGCTGGCACAGGTTGAGGATCTGCGGGCCGCGGACCTGGCAGGCGGGGAGGCGCCCGGCGGAGCCCTCGCCCGCGCGCGTGGCCACGTTCGCGTCGCCGGAGAGGTTGCCGAGCGCGAGCGGCACGGCGAACGGCGCGAGCTGCTGGCCCGGCGCAAAGCCGCTGCCGCCGTTGGGCTTGGTGACGATCGTGTTGATCGTGATCAGCACGAGGATCACGACCGCCAGCAGCCCGACGTAGCGCCCGTAGGAGGGCGCGGACGGCTCCGTGCCCTGCGAGGAGCGCGCGGAGGGCTCCGTGCCCTGCGGCCCGGCGCCGGCGGCGGCGCCCTCAGGCCGACTCATGGCCTGCGCCGCGGCGAGCGCGCGCGGTGGCGGCGCGCAGCTGGGCGAGCGGCCGCGCGCGCGGCCGGCGCCGGCCCTCGCGGAGGCCGAGCGCGTGCTCGCCGCCGCCCTCGCTCGCACGGCCCGCGATCATGATCGCCGCGGGAAGCGCCACGAGCACGCCGAGCAGCGAGACGCTCAGATCGATCAGCGTGACGAGGCCGAAGTCGCGCAGCATGCGGATGTCCGACAGGGCGAGCACGCCGAAGCCCGCGATCGCCGTCACCCCCGAGGCCGCCACCGCGGCGCCCGTGCGGTGATAGCTGCGCCTGAGCGCCTCGATCGTGTCGTGGCCCGCCCGCAGCTCCTGGCGGTGGCGCTCGGACAGCAGCACGCTGAACTCGGTCGAGATCGCAATCACGAGCGCGCCGAGCGTGACCGACATCGGGTTGAGCGGGACCCGCACGGCGAACAGGATCAGCGCGGACCATCCCGTCGCGAGCGCAATCGGGGCGAGCGGGACGAGCATGCGGCGCACGTCGCCGCGGAAGGCGAGGAGCAGGACGAGTGCGACCACCGCGAGGCCGGCGAGCAGGATCTCCAGTCGGCGCCAGGGATCGGCGACCTGGGCGCCGGAGCGGGCCGCGAGCACGGGCAGGCCGACGAGCTGGGCGCTGATGCCGGCGGGTGGGTGCAGCTGCGCGCTCATCTCGTCGATCAGTCGCTGCTGCTCGGACAGGCTCATCGCGCGGATCCCGAACGCCAGCGTCGCCAGGCGGCGGTCGGGCGTGATCACGTCCTGGGAGAAGTAGGAGGGGATCACCGCGAGCAGGCCGCTCACCTGCTTCTGCGTGAGCTTCCCGGCCGCCCCGGTGCCGGCCTGGCGCTGGAACAGGTCGGGCAGGGAGAACGCCGGGCACAGCCGCGCCCTGCCGCAGCCACGCGTGGCGCTGTAGCCCACGCGCCCGAGCACGGCGCTCTGGTAGGCGATCATCCATTCGATCGCCGCCGGGCTGGCGAGGTTGCGCCCCGAGACCAGCAGATCGATTTCGCCGCCGACCCCCGTCGTGCGCTCGAGCGTGTTGAGCGCCTGCAGCGAGCTGAGGCTCTGCGGTGCCAGCTTGGTGATGTCCGTCTCGACCTTCGTCTGCGTGTCAAGACCCCAGCCGAGCGCCGCGAGCGCGAGCCCGACGCCGAGCACGCGGCCGGGGTGGCGCACGGCGCCGACGAGCGCGACCCGTCCCACCAGCCGCGTGAGCGCGTTGTCGGCGACCAGCTCGCGTGCGCCGCGCCACGCGGCCTGCAGGCGCGCCGGCCCACGGGGCGCCGGCGGCGTGCCCGCGCGCGCGCCTGGCGCCAGCGCGAGGGCCGCCGCACCGGCGCTCAGCGCGCACAGCAGCGCGAGCACGACGCCGACCACGAGCAGCACGCCGAAGCCACGCACCATCGGCACGGGCGAAAGCGTCAACACGAGCATCGCCGCCGCGCTCGCCGCTGCGGCGGTCGCGATCGTCGGGGCGCCGATCGCCCCGGCGTGGGCGATCGTGCGCGCCGAGGGCCTGCGCGGCGTGTCGCTCGGCGCGCCCGCCGCCGTGGCGGCTTGCTCGCCCTCGAGCTCGGCCGTGGCCTCGCCCACGCGCGACTGGAACTGGATCGCGTAGTCGACGGCGAGGCCGATCAGCACCGGCAGCACCGCGACGGCCGCGATCGTCAGCGAGGCGCCGACCGCCGACAGCGCGCCGAACGTCAGCGCGGCGGCGAGCAGCGCGAGCGCCAGCGGCAGCAGCCGGGGGCGTCCGCGGAAGACGAGACCGAGCGTCGCCGCCATCACGAGCAGGACCGCCACGAGCAGCAGCTCGATCGAGTGCGTGATCGAGCTCGTCAGTTCGGCGACGATCACGGGCACGCCCGTGACCAGATAGCTGGCGCCGTGCTGCGGCTGCCACTGGGGCATCGCGACGGCGCTGCGGATCAGCCCGATCGTCCGCGTGCGCTGCGCTTCGCTCAGCCCCGCCTTCATGCGCACGGAGATCAGCGCGGCATCGCGGGTGGGGAACAGGTAGGCGAAGCGCTGCTTGGGCGTTCCCGCCGGCTTGCTCGAGTCGAACACGACCGATGTCACGAATTCGGGGTTTTCGACGCTCGGGCGCGAGGTGAGCCCGTATTTGAGCGCGAGCGTGACGAGGCTCTTCTCGAAGCTCCCGTATTCGAGCTTCTTGGCCTGCGCGCCGAGCGCGCGCGCGCTCGCCTGCGAGAGTCCGCGCGCGAGCGCGGCGCGGATCACCACGCGTTCGGCCTGCCTGGACTGCGCTTCGGCCTGGCGCGTCTGCGCGGTGAGCTGTTCGTCGAGCTGCGTCGCGGCCTCGTTGACGAACGTCCCCGGCCCGAACACGACCTTCACGGTGTGCGCGCGGGCGAGCGCCCCGCAGGGGCCGTTGACTCCGCCCTCGGCCGGGAGCGCTTGCGCCGGGACGTTGCCCGACAGGCAGCCCTCCAGTCCGACGAGCCGCTCGACGTCCGAGCTCAGCATCAGCTGCTGCAGGTCGCCCTTCACGAGCACCGCGATCGGCTCTTCGCCGAAGCCGCGGTAGAAGCGCTGGGTGGCGCGGTACTGCGCGCTGGAGCTCGACACGAACGTGCTCGTCGCGGCAGTCGGATGCAGGCGCGCCAGCGCGAGCCCCGCCCCAGCGAGCCCGAGGGCGATCGCCAGCGCGATCACGAGCCGCGGCCGCCTGGCCGCCGCGCCCGTCAGCGCCGAGAGGAGTCGAGCCACGCTCACGGCGTCGAGGCTAGTGGTTCACCGTCCACCGCGTGGCGCTTCGTTCGTCTACTCCATTCCCAGGGGACCGGCGGATTCGCCGGAGAGGAACTGCCGCACGAAGGGGTTCTCGGAGGCGAACAGCTCCTGCGCGGGACCCGACTCGACGATCTTGCCCTTCCACAGCACGGAGATGTGCTCGGCGACGCGGCGCGCGCTCATGATGTCGTGCGTGATCACGACGTAGCAGCCGCCGTTCTCGGCGTGGATCTCCTTGATCAGCTCGCACAGCAGCGCGGTGCGCACGGGGTCGAGCCCGGAGTCGGGCTCGTCGAACAGCACGATGTCGGGTTCGAGCACGAGCGCGCGCGCGAAGCCGGCGCGCTTGCGCATGCCGCCCGAGAGCTCGTTGGGCATCTTCTCGTTGGCCTCGCCGAGCCCGACCTCCTTGAGCCGGCCGTTGACGATCTCGGCGATCTCCTCCTCACCCTTCTCGGTGTGCTGGCGCAGCGGGAAGGCGACGTTGTCGTACAGGTTCATCGAGCCGAACAGGGCGCCGTCCTGGAACAGCACGCCGAAGCGCTTGCGCAGGTCGAACAGGTCCGCGTCGCGCAGGCTGGGGATCGAGTGCCCGTGGACGATCACGTCGCCCTCGTCGGGATAGAGCAGCCCGACGATGTGCTTGATGCAGACGGACTTGCCGGTGCCCGAGGGGCCCAGGATCATCGAGATCTGGTTCTCCGGCAGCGACATGTTCAAGCCGCGCAGCACGTGGTTGCGCCCGAAGGACTTGTGCACGTCGATGAACTCGATCGCGTCCGGTTTGTCGGCGCCGGGCGAGCCGGCGGGCGCCTCGGGGAACTCGCGGCCGCCCCGCCCCTCGGGGCCCTCCGCGGGGAACTCGCGGCCGGCCTGCGCCTCGGGGATCTCGTCGGGCAGCTCGCTCACCCCCCGATCGGGGCGCGCGGATTGGCGCCCCAGAAGATCTGCGTGCCGAGCGCGCCGATTATGTGCACGAGCACGAGGTTGAGCACCATCGACTTGGCCGTGGCTCTGCCCACCCCGACCGGGCCTCCGCTGGCGTTGTAGCCGTAGTAACAGGCGACGAGCACGATCGCAGTCGCCATGAACATCGCCTTGATCAGGCTGTACAGGAAGTCCGGCGGATTCTGGAACTGCCAGAAGATCAGGAAGTAGCCTCCCCCCGAGACGTAGCCGATCTGCTGCACGACGGCGATGTAGGACGCCAGGAACGCGGCGCCGATGCCCGCCAGATACATGAACGGCAGCACCAGCCAGGCCGCCAGCAGCCGCGTCGCGCAGAGGAACGTCACGGAGTTCAGCCCCATCACCTCGAGCGCGTCGATCTCGTCGGAGATCCGCATCGCGCCGAGCTCGGCGACGATGCCCGTGCCGACCTTCGCCGCCATCATGTAGCCGAACGCGTACGGCGTGATCTCGCGCAGGTCGCACCAGGCGGTGAACACCCCGGAGTAAGCCGGCGCGCCCTGCGCGGCGGTGAAGTAGGCGCCCTCGATCCCGCACTGCAGACCGAGGATGAACATCAGCGTCCAGATGATCGCGGTCGAGCCGACGATCAGGATCCCGCACTGGCGCAGCGCCTCGCCGAAGAAGCGAAACACGCGCAGCCCCCACACGTCGCGGACGATGTTGCCCGTGAACCTGCCGATCTCTCCTGTCGCCGCGAGCCATTCGCGCGGCATCGCCAGCAGTTCGTTCATGCGCTCGGGAGCCTCTCCGCGCAGTGCGACGGTCGAGGGTCGAGTCCAGCAAGGACGCAGGGAGCGTGGTGTGCTTCGCACGCGAGCGACCGAGGACGCCGCTGGAGGAAGGCCATCGGCCGTCTCACTTGATCACCAGGATCTGGGGGTGGGTGGCGAGCAGCGTCTGCGTGAAGATGTAGTCGAACGAGAAGATCGCCGTGAAGGCCAGCACGACGGCCTCGTTGACGGCGCGCCCGACGCCCTCGGCGCCGCCGGAGGCGGCCATGCCCTTGTAGCAACAGACGATCGCGATGATGGCGCCATAGATCGTCGTCTTCAGGACCGAGCCCCACAGGTCTGTCGTCGAGGCGTTGGCGAACAGCGTCGACCAGAACGGTCCGAGCGGCTGGCTGTTGACGAGCTCGGCGATGATGCCGCCGAAGATCCCGAACAGCAGCGCATAGATGTCGAACAGGCCGGTGACGACCATCAGCGCGAGGAAGCGCGGAACGACGAGGTTCTTGACGGGGTCGACGCCGAGCACCTGCAGGGCGTCGAGCTCCTCGCGCACCTTGCGCGCGCCGAGGTCGGCCGTGATCGCCGTGCCGGCCACGCCCGCGACGACGATCGCCGTCACGCTCGGGCCGATCTCACGGACGGCGCCGAGCACGAAGAAGCCGCCGAGGCGATCGAGCGCGCCGAAGATCGTGAGGAAGTTGGCGGCCTGCAGCCCCGGGGCGGCGTAGCAGATGCAGACGGTCGAGATCAGCAGCGGGAACCAGCACAGCCGCAGCGCGAAGAGGAACTGCGAGACGAACTCGCCGCCGTAGGGATAGGGCGGCCTCAGGGCCGACCAGATGGTCTTGCCCGTGAGGATCATCATGTCCCCGATTTCCTCGAGCAGGTTCCTCGTCGGGTAATACGCCCGTTCGGCTGCACCTCGGACCATCGCTACTAAACCCCTCCTCGGGTTGGCGCTCGACCTCGCTGCACTCTACGACATGCACCCACACGGCGCCACCGGCTCGCGCGCGCCGCTCCGACGCGTCCGCCGAGGGCACACCCCGGGCGATGCCCGCTGGTAATGTGGCGCGATCGTGAGGGGAGCGCGGAGAGTCTTTCCTGCCGTTCGCAGCCGCGCCCGCGGCGCTTGCTCACCGACGCCCCGGGTGCTGTCGGCGGCAGGCGCCGCAGCGCTGTGCGTCGCGCTCGCGAGCGGCTGCGGCGCCGCCCGCCAGGACGCCCGGGAAGCGAAGGGCAGCTTCACGATGGCGCTCGTGGACGCGAGCTTTCCCACCCGCCAGGCCGTCGCCCGTCCCGCGCGGATGGTGCTGCGCGTTCGCAACACGGGCACGCGCACCGTTCCCAACGTGGCGATCACGGTTGACTCCTTCGAGTACACCGCCACGACCCCCGAACTGGCAGCCAACAAACGCCCGATCTGGGCGATCGAACAGGGCCCCGGCGCGGCCGCCTCACCGCCGGTGCAGAGCCAGGAAGTCAGCGCGCTGGGCGGCGGGCAGACCGCCTACGTGAACACCTGGGCGCTCGGGCCGCTGGCGCCGGGGCGCACGCAGACATTCAGCTGGCGCGTCGTCCCCGTCAAGCCCGGGGCCCACACGGTGCGCTTCGCCGTCGCCGCCGGGCTCGCCGGTCGGGCGCGCGCGGCGCTCTCCTCGGGCGGCGCCGTGCAGGGTGCTTTCAACGTCAGCATCGCGCCGGCCCCCCCGACGACGCATGTCGATCCGAGCACCGGCAGAGTCGTCGCCGGGGCCCTCCCCACGGTCCCCTAGACGCCCCGCGGCCGTTTGGCCCGCTGTCCAAACGATCGCCCCGCGTTTTCGCCATGCGGTGATCCCCTTCGGCTGACTTCGCATTACGATTGCTGCGCCCCTGCCTTCGCTCGGAGCCCGCGCTCGGAGCCACCTCCCGAGGAGAATCGACAC
Source organism: Solirubrobacteraceae bacterium (assembly GCA_036498325.1). GTDB lineage: Bacteria > Actinomycetota > Thermoleophilia > Solirubrobacterales > Solirubrobacteraceae > Palsa-744. The sequence continues at coordinate 36,266 of DASYFR010000008.1, read as the reverse complement.
CGCCCATGCCCAGGACCCGCCAGCAAAACGTCACCGCCGCGCAGTGGAGCGTCAACGGAGCCGCGCTCGGCTCGCCGGACCTGACGCTCCAGAACAACCAGGTCTTCGGGGCCAACGTGTTCTCGCCGGCGGTCCAGCGTCAACGTCTGCCCAAGCACGTCTACAAGGCGCTGCAGCGCACGCTCGCGCGCGGCGAGGCGCTCGACACCTCGCTCGCAGACGCGGTGGCGCAGGCGATGAAGGACTGGGCGATGGAGAAGGGGGCGACCCACTACACCCACTGGTTCCAGCCGCTGACCGGCTCGACGGCGGAGAAGCACGACTCCTTCTACGCCCCCGCCGGCGACGGCACCGCGATCGCGGAGTTCTCCGGCAAGGAGCTGATCCAGGGCGAGCCCGACGCCTCCTCGTTCCCCACCGGCGGGATTCGCGCGACGTTCGAGGCGCGCGGCTACACCGCCTGGGATCCGACCTCGCCGGCGTTCATCCTCGAGAACCCCAACGGCGCGCTGCTCTGCATCCCGACCGCCTTCACGTCCTGGACCGGCGAGGCGCTCGACCACAAGATCCCGCTGCTGCGCTCGATGGACGCGCTGTCGGGCGCCGCGATCCGCGCGCTCGAGCTGCTCGGCGTCGTCGACGCCAAGCGCGTCTTCACGACGACGGGATGCGAGCAGGAGTACTTCCTGATCGACGAGCAGTACTACTTCGAACGCCCCGATCTCGTGACAACGGGACGCACGCTCTACGGCGCCAAACCGCCGAAGGGCCACGAGCTCGACGACCACTACTTCGGCTCGATCCCCGAGCGCGTGCTCGCGTACATGCTCGACGTCGAGCTCGAGCTGGCCAAGCTCGGAATCCCGATCAAGACGCGCCACAACGAGGTCGCGCCGAACCAGTTCGAGGTCGCGCCGATCTTCGAGAACTCCAACGTCGGCTCCGACCACCAGATGGTGACGATGCAGATCATGCAGAACACGGCGCGTCGCTACGGCCTCGTCTGCCTGCTGCACGAGAAGCCGTTTGCCGGCGTCAACGGCTCGGGCAAGCACAACAACTGGTCGATGGGCACCGATACGCAGCTGAACCTGCTCGACCCGGGCGAGACGCCGTCGGAGAACCTCCAGTTCCTGTTCTTCTGCGCGGCCGTGATCCAGGCCGTCAACCGCCACCAGAAGCTGCTGCGGGCCTCGATCGCGAGCGCCGGCCAGGACCACCGGCTGGGCGCCAACGAGGCGCCGCCGGCGATCATCTCGATCTTCCTCGGCGCCGAGCTCGAGAAGGTCTTCAGCGCGATCGAGTCCGGCAAGGTGCAGGCCTCCAAACCGGGCTCGTTCCTCGGCCTCGGCACGCCCGTGCTGCCGCCACTGCCGCTGCACGGCGGCGACCGCAACCGCACCAGCCCGTTCGCCTTCACCGGCAACAAGTTCGAGTTCCGGGCACTCGGCTCGAGCGCCTCCCCCGCGTGGCCGAACACGGTCCTCAACACGATCGTCGCGGAGTCCGTCGACGAGCTCGCCGCCAAGCTCCAGACGGCCCTCAAACGCTCGGGCGCGACGCTCGAGAAGGCCGTCACAAGCGTCGTCAAGGAGGTCTGGGCGGCGAACAAGCAGATCGTCTTCGACGGCGACGGCTACTCCGAGGAGTGGCACAAGGAGGCCGAGCGGCGCGGCCTGGCCAACCTCCGCACCACGCCGGAGGCGCTGCCGTGGCTGGTCGAGAAACAGTCGGTCGCGACGTTCAAGAAGTACAAGGTCCTCTCCAAGCGCGAGCTCGAGTCCCGCTACGACGTGTTCACCGAGCAGTACGTCATGAACATCAACATCGAGGCCGAGACGGCCGCGGCGATCGCCCGCACGATGGTGCTGCCTGCGGCGGTGCGCTACCTCAACGAGCTCCGCGCGAGCGGGCTGGAGGAGCTCAGCGGCGAGATCGACCCGCTGATCCGAGAGCTGCACTTCGCGCTGCGCCAGCTCGAGGACGCGAACCTCGACGAGAGCCACCCCGAGGGCTCGCCGCAGAAGGAGGCCGTGCACATGCGCGATCGCGTGATCGGGGCGATGGAAGACGTCCGCGATGTCGCCGACCGTCTCGAGAAGCTCGTCGCCGACGACCTGTGGCCGCTGCCGAAGTACTCGGAGATGCTGTTTATCAAGTAGCCGTTGCGGCGGCGCTGCGGCTTGACCGCTGCGGACTTTGTGATTTATGTTTGAAGTGTGCTGCCGACGGGTAGGACGTGTCTACGTGCTGTGCAGGCAGAGCCTTCGGAAGTGCTGCGCGGTACCGGATCCAGATCGAGACAACTGCGAGGGGGAGGACGAATGGGCAGCAGCACCAGCACTCTTGAGAGGTGTCAGCGAGCGCTCGCGCGCACTCGACGCCGCACGATCATCGTCGGCTTGGCCGTCGCGGTCTCGAGCTTGGCGCTGTTCGGCGCCGCCTCGGCCCAGGCCGGGCTGCAGAAAGAATTTGAAGTCTTCGCCCAGTGTCCCCTGACGGACCCGGCGGTCAACATGTGCGTCCAGTCGACCGTCACGAGTGGCCAGTTCAAGCTCGGCAGCAAGACGGTGCCGATCAACAAGACGGTCACGCTGCAGGGCGGCCTCACTCCGAGCTCTGAAGAACTCGTCCCCGCCGCCAACGGCGAAACCCTGTCGAAAACGCCGCTCGTGCTCCCGGGCGGGCTGATCGGGCTCGAAGTCCTGCCGCCGCTCACGGAAGTGACCGCGACCGCCGAACTCGCCGGGCCGGTGCTCGTCAACGTGCCCAACTTCGGCAAGGAAGCGGGAACCGCCGTCACGCTGCCGCTGAAGGTCAAACTCGACAACCCGCTGCTGCTCAACAGCTGCTACGTCGGCTCGGAATCCGAACCGGTGATGCCGCACCTGACGACCGGGACGACCGCATCCAGCTCGCCGATCAGCGGCACGTCGGGCACGCTCGAATTCCAGGCCGCCGGCAAAATCAACGTGTTCTCCAACAGCTCGCTCGTCGACAACACGTTCCCGGCGCCGGGCGCCAACGGCTGCGCGGGCCCGCTCGCGCTCGTCGTCGATCCCGCCGTCGACCTCGTCGCCGGGCTCCCCGCAGGGCCCGGCACCAACAACGCGATCCTCAACGGCACCCTCAAGCAGTCCTCCGCGATCACCGTGAAGCGCCAGCGGGAAATCCCGGAGATCGGCCGTTGCCTGAAAGTGGCCAGCAAAAAAGAAGGCAAAGTCACCGTCTACGACGGCCACTATGTCGACCCCGGCTGCGTGCGGGAATTCCCGACGCCGCCGTCGACCGTCGGGAAGTACGAATGGACGCCCGGAGCGGCGGCCAAGCAGTTCTCCGGCGGCGCCAAAGGCGGGTCGCTTGAAACCGTCGGCAAACGCAAGATCGCCTGTCTGGAATCGACGAACAGCGGTGAATTCACGGGTCTGCGCACGGCCACGCTCGGCATCACCTTCACCGGCTGCAAACTCGTCTCCAACAAAGAAACCTGCCAGAGCAGCGGTGCCGGGGCGGGCGAAATCAAGGCCCCTGGCCTGCAGGGCGAACTCGGCTACATCAAGGACGTCTCGGTCGGGAACGTGTTGACCGTCTCGGTCGGCTTCGACCTCGCCCACGAACCGACACTGATCTCCGGCGCCTGCGGCGGGGAATCGGTCGCGGTCAGCGGCTCGGTCATCGCGCCGGTGGCGATCGACAAAATGGCCACCTCCAACAGCCTCCAGTTCAAAGCGACCGCGGGCAAGCAGGCCCCGGAATCCTTTGAAGAAGCGCCGAAGGACGTCCTCAGCGCAGCCTTCGCCGGTGGCAGCGGCGAACAGGCCGGGCTGACGACCTCCGAGAAACTCAACTTCGGCGAAAAGCTGGAGATCAAAGCGATCGCCGAATAGCCTCACCGGGCGCCCTCGGCCGGCCGGATCCGGCCGGCCGAGGCTGCGCTCGACGGCGCGAGGCTGTACCGCCGCGCCGGCTTCGGCGCTCGCGGGGGCGCGCGCCCGCGGGGGCCCGGCAAGCCGAGGCCGCGCGGTGCGGGCGCTCGGCAAGCGGTTGTTAGGCTGATTGCAGTGCGCGACTACCTGAATGCGATCAACAGCCGCGTCGTCGTCTACGACGGCGGCATGGGCGCCACGCTCGAGCAGTTCGAGCTGACGAGCGAGGACTACGGCGGGCTCGCCGGCAAGTGCCACGAGGCGCTCGTGCTCAACCGCCCCGACGTGATCGAGGGCGTGCACAGCTCGATGCTCGACGCCGGCGCCGAGGTGCTCGAGACCGACAGCTTCCAGGGCTCGCGGATCAAGCTCGAGGAGTGGGGTCTGGCCGACTACACGGTCGAGATCAACACCAAGGCCGCCGAAATCGCGCGCCGCGCGGCCGGCGAGAGCCGCTTCGTGGCGGGCTCGATCGGTCCAACCGGGTACCTGCCCGCCTCCGAGGACCCCTCGCTCGGGCAGATCCGCTTCGGCGAGCTCGTCGAGGTGTTCGCGGAGCAGGCCGCGGCGCTGATCGACGGCGGCGCCGACCTGCTGATCGTCGAGACAGCCCAGGACATCCTCGAGGTCAAGGCAGCGATCTTCGGCGCCCGCGCCGCCTTCAAGAGCACGGGCCGCACGCTGCCGATCCACACCTCCGTCTCGCTGCTGCCCAACGGCGGCAAGATGCTGCTCGGAACCGACATCTCCGCGGTGCTCGCGACGCTCGAGGCGCTGAAGGTCGATGTGATCGGCCTCAACTGCTCGACCGGCCCGGAGGACATGCGCGACGCGATCCGCTTCCTCGGCGAGCACTGCCCGGTGCCCGTCGCCTGCATCCCCAACGCGGGGCTGCCGCTGCAGGGGCCCGACGGCGCGACGATCTTTCCCGAGCAGCCCGAGCCGCTGGCCGAGGCGCTGAAGGAGTTCGTCGAGCGCTACGGCGTCGGCGTCGTCGGCGGCTGCTGCGGCACGACGCCGGCACACATCGCAGCGATCGTCGAGCGCGTCGGCGGGCGCTCGGTTGAGCCCCGTCCCGCTCCGCGCGCGCCGCACCTCTCCTCGATGATCGCCGCGACGCCCCTGCAGCAGGAGCCGGCGCCGACGATGGTCGGCGAGCGCGTCAACTCGCAGGGCTCGCGCAAGGCCAAGGAGCTGCTGCTGGCCGACGACTACGACGGGCTCGTGCAGATCGCCGAGGACCAAGTCACCGGCGGCGCGCACGTGCTCGACCTGTGCGTCGCCCTGACCGAGCGCACCGACGAGGACGAACAGATGCGCCTGCTGGCCAAGAAGGTCTCGCTGACGCAGCCGGCGCCGATCCAGATCGACTCGACCGAGCCCGAGGTGATCGAACGCGCGCTCGAGCAGATTCCCGGCCGCGCGATCGTCAACTCGGTCAACCTCGAGGCCGGGCGCGCGAAGCTCGACCGCGTCGTCCCCGTCGCGCTCGCCCACGGCGCGGCGCTGATCGCGCTGACGATCGACGAGGTCGGCATGGCCAAGACCGCCGAGCGCAAGGTCGAGATCGCCAAGCGGATTCGCGACCTCTGCTGCGAGGAGCACGAGCTCGACCCCGAGCTGCTGATCTTCGACTGCCTCACGTTCACGCTGACGACGGGCGATGAGGAGTGGCGTCCGTCCGCCGTCGAGACGATCGCGGGCATCAGGGCGATCAAGCAGCAGATCCCGCACGTGAAGACGTCGCTGGGCGTCTCCAACGTCTCCTTCGGCGTCTCGCCGGGCGCGCGCGCGGTGCTCAACTCCGTCTTCCTGCACCACTGCGTCGACGCCGGCCTGGACCTCGCGATGGTCAACCCCAACCACATCACCCCCTACTCGGAGATCCCCGACCTCGAGCGCGAGCTGGCCGACGATCTCGTGTTCGACCGCCGCGAGGACGCGCTCGAGCGGTTCATCGCCCACTTCGAGTCCAAGGGCGAGCAGGACGAGGCGCAGGGCGCCGCCGATCCGACCGAGGGGATGGAGCCCGAGCAGGCGCTGCACTTCCACATCCTGCGCCGGCGCAAGGACGGCGTCGAGGCGCAGATCGACCGCAGCGTCGAGAAGATCGGCGCCGTGCCGACGCTCAACGAGGTGCTGCTGCCGGCGATGAAGGAGGTCGGCGACAAGTTCGGGGCCGGCGAACTGATCCTGCCGTTCGTGCTGCAATCGGCCGAGGTGATGAAGAAGGCGGTCGCGCAGCTGGAGAAATACCTCGACAAGCTCGAGGGCTACACGAAGGGCACGGTCGTGCTCGCGACCGTCTTCGGCGACGTGCACGACATCGGCAAGTCGCTCGTCAACACGATCCTCACGAACAACGGCTACACCGTCGTCGACCTCGGCAAGCAGGTGCCGATCCAGACGATCGTCGACGCCGCCCAGGAGCACGAGGCCACCGCCATCGGCCTCTCCGCACTGCTCGTCTCGACGTCCAAGCAGATGCCGGCGTGCATCGAGGAGCTGCACTCCAAGGGACTGTCCTTCCCCGTCCTGATCGGCGGCGCGGCGATCAACCGCGCGTTCAGCTACCGCGCCCTGTATCCGGGCGGCAAGGACTCCGAGGAGGTCTACGAGCCCGGGGTCTTCTACTGCAAGGACGCCTTCGAGGGCCTGTCGGTGATGGACCAGCTCGTCGACACCGACGCGCGCGGCGCGCTCGTCGAGAAGCTGCTCGCCGGCGCCGGCGAGTTCCGCGCGAAGGGCGAGGCGCCCGTCGAGGCCGTCAACCTCGCCGATGACTCCGTGCGCTCGCCGGCGCGGACGGACGTGCCGATCCCGGCGCCGCCCTTCTGGGGTGTCCAGGAGATACCGGTGGACCTCGACGAGGTCTACCGCCACCTCGACACGCACGTCCTCTTCAAGCTGCACTGGGGCGGGCGCGGCGTCAAAGGCGAGGCCTGGCAGACGCTCCTGCGCGAGGACTTCCGCCCGCGTCTGGAGCGCATGTGGCGCGAGCAGACCTACCTGCACCCGCGCGCGCTGCTCGGCTTCTTCCCCTGCTACTCGCTCGGCAACGACATCATCGTGCTCGACCCCGCCGACCGCGCGAGCGAGCTGACGCGCTTCGTCTGCCCGCGCCAGCCGAAGGGGGACCGCATCTGCCTGGCCGACTTCTTCCGGCCCGCCGTCGACGGCGCTGCGCCGCCGGAGCTCGACGTGATCGCGGTGCAGGCCGTCACGGTCGGCTCGGAGGTCACCGAGCTGATGGCCAAGCTCGAGGCCGACGGCGAGTTCGCCGAGCAGCTGTTCGTCCACGGGCTCGGCGTGCAGACCGCCGAGGGCCTGGCCGAGTGGCTGCACTACGAGGTGCGCAAGCTGCTCGACATCCCGCTCGCGCAGGGGCGGCGGTACTCGTGGGGCTACCCGGCCGTGCCCGAGCAGTCAGAGCACCTGAAGGTCGAGAAGCTGCTCGGTCTCGAGACGATCGGCATGACGATCTCCGACGGCTATGCCCCGATCCCCGAGCAGTCCACGCTCGCGCTCGTCGCCCACCACCCGCAGGCGATCTACTTCGGCACCCGCCAGGGGCGCCTGCTGCCCGACGGCTCGCCCGACGACCTGATCCGCGGCTCGGCGCGCGACCCGTCGCTGTTCGGCGAGCTCGACGATGCCGACCCGCCGGACGGAGCCGTCGAAGGCGAGGACGAGCCCGCGATGGCCGGCGAGGGCGCCGCTCAGTAGGACGCGGTCAGTCGTCCGCGCGCGGGGGCGGACGGAAGAGGATCCGCTTGACCTCCGCGGCCGTCCCGCCACCGAGGCGCAGGGCGGTCTGGAAGCCCTCGCCGCCGAGCTCGCCGGCGTCGAGCGCGCGACGCAACTCGTTCAGCGCCGGGTGATCCTCCTCGCGCACCTCTTCGCGCGCGATCTCCAGCAGGATCAGGTGGCGCGGGCGCTTCAGCGAGGCGGCGAGACGGACGAACGGCTCGCGCTCCTGTGGCTGCAGGCCCGCGGCCGCGAGCACGACGGTCTCGCGGTTCTCCAGGCGCTTGGCGACCGCGGCGAGCAGCAGCTCCTGCGCGCGACCCTCCAGCTCCTCCTCCGACACGCGTCCGGCGAGCAGCCCGCGCACCTTGTCGAGCGACAGCAGCGCAGCGCGGTCCTCGATCAGGCGATCGAGGAAGCGGTCGCGCTCGGCCGCGGAGGCGGAGGCGACGACGAGCAGGCTGCCGGGCGAGTAGCGCAGGCGGTCGGCCGGCGAGAGCACGCGGCAGTGGACCGTGAGGTCGGCCGGGCGCGGCGGGGCGCCGTCGCGGCGGGGACGGTCCGAGGACCAGCCCGTCCGCTCGTCGTCTGAGATCTTGACGCTGCGCGCCGGAGGTCGTGAGGCCATGCCCCCATCATGCCCGAACGCGCGTCCGCACCTCGCCCCCCTCCAACGCGCTGTGCTTCTCGGCTGCACTGCACGCGGCGATCAGCGCGAGCTTGCCGGCGCGATCGAGCCGCTTGATGCGCGCCTCCTCGCGCATCGCGGCCGCGCGGTCGGGCATCGCCAGCGCTAGCGCCAGCTCGACGGGGCGCCGACTGGCCGTGTAGCGGCTCGCGCGGCCCCTGCGGTGCAGCTCCAGGCGACGCTCCACATCGACGCTCCAGCCCGTGTACAGCGACCCGTCGCCGCAGCGCAGCATGTAGACCCAGGCATCGGCCATCCCCGTTGATACGCCGCCGCCCGCGCGATGCCTGCGCGGGCGCCCGGGCATTGCCTGAGCCGGCCGCCCGATGCCTGCGACGAGCCTAGGCCTCGGCCGGCGTCGTCGCCGCTGCGGCGGGCAGCGGCCCGAGCTCGACGGGAGCGGCGTGCATCGTGCGCAGGCGCACCTCGCGCCAGGAGAGACCCTCGTTGACGAGCGCGGGCAGGCCCATGATCAGCGCCGTGGCGATCTCGACGACCTGAAGCACGATCCCGTAGGCGATCGCGTGCGGCGTGCCGACGTGGTAGGCGCCGACGAGCACCGCAGCACAGGCGGCCTGGAAGACGCCGACGTTGGCCGGCGTGGCGGGGAGCACGGCCGTGACGTTGACCGCGAACAGCACCGCCGCGGCCCCCGCGATGCCGACCTGCGCGTCGAGGCCGAAGGCCATCAGCAACAGCCAGCAGCTGATCAACTGGAGCGACCAGGCGCCGAGCTGGGTGGCGCTCGCGAGCGCCCCCTGACGCGGGTCGCGGAACACGCGCAGCCCTTCGCGCACCCGCGCGAGCGCCCGCCGCAGGCCGAGCGCGAGCGCCTGCATGCGCAGCGCGCGCGAGCCGTTGGCGCGCGGGACGAGCGCCGGCGCGATCACGAAGGTCGCGAGCGCCGCGAGCGGCGCGAACGTCGCCGCGAGCAGCAGCCGATGACCCCCGTCGAGCGGGTCGAAGCCCGACACCATCACGATCCCCAGGAGGCTGAGGGCGAACAGGTTCAGCAGCGTCTGGGAGACCATCGTGCCGAGCACGATCGGGAGCGTCTCGCGGGCGCGTCCCACGCGGCGCGCGAGGATCAGCGCACGCGAGGGCTCGCCGAGCCGGCCCGGCAGCGTCGCGGACATCAGCACCCCGATGAACGTGCCCTGCATCGCGTCGCGACGTTTGACCCGCCGCCACGTCGGGGCGGCGACGAGGATCGCGTGCCAGGCGATCGCGCGCGCGAACATCGCCGCGCACATCAGGCCGAGGCTGGCGGCCACGAGACCGGGCTTGGACGCGAGCAGGCTGGCGATCACGCGGTTGACGCCGATCTGCTCGAGCGCGAACAGCGCCAGCACGAGGGCGACCAGGCACGACAGCGCGAGCGCACCGCGGCGCACGGCTCGCGGGGCCCCTCCGGCCGCGGGCGGCGGGGGCAGACGCGCGGGTTGCAGGCTCGGCAGGCGCTCGGGTGGAATCCGCGGCAGCAGGTCTGCCGGCGAGAGGCCGAGGCGCACCGCGGCGGCGCCGACGGGGCGCGCCGGCGAGCCGATCGCGATCGCCTGCTCGTAGGCGTCGAGCACCTCGGCGGCCACGCACGGCCACGCGAAGCGCTCGGCGCGTTCGCGCGCCGCGAGTGCCATTCGCGCGCGCATCGGCTCGTCGAGCGCCAGCCGGCGCAGAGCCTCGGCGAGCGCGAGCGCATCGCCGGGCGCGACCAGCAGACCGTCGCGGCCGTCGCGCACGACGTCGCGGTAGCCGGGGATGTCGGAGGCCACGACCGGCGCCGAGGCTGCGAACGCCTCGGTCAGGACCATGCCGAAGCTCTCGCCGTGCAGCGATGGCGCGCAGAGGACATCGGCGCCCGCGAGCTCGTCGAGCTTGCGCCGCTCTGACACCTTGCCGAGCGCGCGCACGCCGCGATCGTCGAGCATCATGTGGGCGACCTCCTCGCGCCCGGCGCCGACGAGCGTAAGCGTCGCCGGGATCTGATCGCGCAGCGCCTCGAACGCGCGCAGCAGCACGGGCAGCCCCTTGCGCTCGACCGCCTGTCCGACGAAGACGATTCGCAGCGGGCGATCGCCGCGGGGGCGCGCTGCGCCCCGCGGCTCCTGCAGGTGCACGCCGTTGGGAATGATGCGGTAGCGCCCGCCGTAGAAGCGCAGGGCGGTCCAGGCGGCGGCCTCGGAGACGGCGATGCGCACGCGCAGGCGGTTCATCCGCCTGCGCCCTCCGAGCGCCACCGCGGCGATGCCGTTGGTGAGCGCGTTCTCGGAGTACGTGTGGAAGGTGCCGACGAGCGGCAGCTCCCCGGCCGAGAACAGCGCGTCCCAGCCGAGCACCGGCACGACCGGCTCGTGGATGTGCAGGACGTCGTAGCGGCCGCTGCGCAGCTCCTCGCGCAGAGCGAAGACGGAGCGCGGCGTCAGCGCCATGTTCGAGACCGCCCCGTTGGCCGCGATCCCGGCGGTGCGCCCGAGCGCGACGAAGTCCTCGCCGACCGCGCGCCGCTGCGGGCGCGCGCCATGGTGCAGGCGCCGCGAGAGCGCGTCGTCGGGGTCGAACGGCGCGAGGATCCGCGCCTCGTGGCCGCTCGCCGTGAGCTCCGACGCGAGCGCCTCTATGTGGCGAGTGACGCCACCGGGATAGGTCCACGAGTACGGCGAGAGCAGCGCTATCCGCACGGCCCCTACTGTACCCGCCCCGCTGGCGCCGCGCGAGCGCCCTCGTGCCGCGTGCGACGCTCAGCCCACCGGCGCCCACGGGGCGGCGGCCGGCCCAGTCGCGCACGCCGGTGCGCGCACGCCGGTGCGATAATCGGAGCATGAGCGCGCGCCACTTCGTCAAGTACACGTTCCTCAAGCTCGACCCCGCCTGGCGTCGCCGTGACGGCGGCGCCCGCGAGCAGGACAAGCTCGAGTTCGCGGCCGCCTGCGAGGACTTCGCCGACGGTCATCTGCTGCAGTCCTTCTCGCTCGTCGGCACGCGCGGCGATGCCGAGCTGCTGCTGATCTCCGAGGCCGAGAACCTCGACCGCATCCACGAGTTCCATGTCGTGCTCGCGCAGAGCGGTCTGATGAAGTGGGCGGAGGTCCCCTACTCGTTCCTCGGCATGCGCAAGAGCTCGGAGTACTCAGAAGACGAGCGCACGGTCGCGCGCAGCTTCCGCGGGCGTTACGTGTTCGTCTATCCGTTCGTGAAGTCGCGCGAGTGGTACGCGCTGCCCGCCGAGGAGCGCTGGCGGATCATGCAGGGCCACATCGAGGTGGGACGCGAATACCCGGGCGTCGACAACCACACCACCTACTCCTTCGGGCTCGACGACCAGGAGTTCGTCGTCGCCTTCGACACCGACGACGTGGGTACGTTCCTCGACCTCGTCCAGCGGCTGCGCACGACCGAGGCCTCGCGCTTCACCGTACGCGACACCCCCAGCTTCACGTGCCTGGCGATGTCGCTGGAGCGCGCGCTGAACGCGCTCGACGGCGAGCCGGTCGCTGTCGCGGCCGGGCTGCCGGCGGGTTAGCGGCGCGATGGCGCCGCGCGCGGCCGGGGCCGGCTCGAGGGCGCAGGCGGCGAAGGGCGCCGGCGCCCGGCGCCCGACGAAGGCCTCCACGGCCAGGGCGATCGCCCACCTGGCCGCGTCTGACCCCGTGCTCGCGCGGCTGATCGAGCGGGTGGGTCCGCTGCCTGACGCCCGCGACGGGCGCCCGGACCCGAGCGATCACTACGGCGCGCTCGTGCGCTCGATCGCCGGACAGCAGCTCTCGGTGCTCGCCGCGCGCGCGATCTACGGGCGCCTGACGGCGCGCTTCGGCGGACGCCCCCCAACACCGCAGGAGATCCTCGACGACGAGCCCGAAGAGCTGCGCGCCGCGGCCGGCCTCTCGCGCGCGAAGGTCAGCTACCTGCGCTCGCTCGCCGAGCACGTGATCTCGGGCGAGCTCGAGCTCGATCGCATGGACCGGCTCGCCGACGAGGACGTCATCGCCGAGCTCGTCGCCGTCAAGGGGCTCGGGCTGTGGACGGCGCAGATGTTCCTGATGTTCCACCTCGAACGGCCGGATGTCCTGCCGACCGGCGACCTCGGCATCCGCCGCGCGATCGAACGCGCCTACGCGCTCGAGGCGCTGCCGGCACCCGCCGCGATGGAGGAGATCGCCGCCTCCTGGCGTCCGCACCGCACGCTGGCGTGTCGCTATCTGTGGCGCTCGCTGCAGAACGAGCCGGGCTGAGCGACGACAGGGGGCGCTCCTCGCCGGGAGCGCCATGGACGACAGAGGGCGCTCCTCGCGGAGCGCCCTCTGCCTCGCCACCCTTGCCCCCAAGCCGGGGGGCCACGACGCCGCGCTTGGCCGATGCTGCGCGGCGCCGCGCGGCCCTACAGTTCCTTCGCTTTGATCTCCAGCGGGTTGGTGTTCGCGCCGACCTCTTCGAGCATGCTCAGCGTCGAGGCGCCGCTGCTCGATTCGATGCCCGACATGAACGTCGTGCTCAGCGTGTCTTTCGGCGCGCCTTCGAGGTTTTCCGGCACCTGCGCGCCGGTTTTTTTCGAGACCCTGAAGAGCAGGTCGGACACGGTCGTCATCTTGTCGAGTGGTTTGATGGCAGCGATCACCGAGCCTTCGATGCGGGCCGATTCGGTCGGCGTTCCGCATTCGTAGGTGGCAATCGTCGTGAGCGGCGACTTCGGCTTGAGGTCGAGTCCGACCTGCATGCCCGGAGCTTCACGTTTGATGAATCCCAGTTCAGCTTCGAGCGGGACCGATTTGATCTCCGACGGCTGTGCCGGCGTGGTCTGGCACTGTTTGCCGCTTGGTTCCGTGCACGCCTGCAGTTCGAGTTCCACCGTGGCGGTTTTCGGCCCGGTGTATTCGCCGCTGATGTTGGCGGTCACGCACGTGAGCGTGGGATGGCCGGCCGTCGCGATGACGACCGAGCTGCCCGACCCTTTGAAGGTCTGTTTTTCGGTCGCGGTGGCAGGCATCCATTCAAAGCTGCCCCCGCTCGGCGCGTTGGTGATGCAGGCGCCGCCTTTGTATTTACCGGCTCCTTTGACGACCGCCACGCAGCGTCCGACTTCCGGCAGCGCCGCGGAGGCGGCGGGAACGGCGATCGCGACGAGCACGACCGCAGCGAGCGTCCACCGTCCGAGGCTCTTGATCTGCTCCATGTCTCTCTCTCCTTGTTCCCCCCGGATTTACTGCCCGACGTGCGAACTCCGCTTCCCCGCGGACGGTGGCCAGCCCACCGCATCGTTCTCCGTTCTGCACGCCTCGCTGGGTCGATCTTGACACGTGGAACGGCAGAGGTCAAGGATTGACAAGCCGGGAAACGGGTAGTCGGGCCCGTTTTTGCGCCGCTCGGCGTAAAGCCGTTCTTACACGATCCGGCGGCGGCCCTACTTCTTCTTTTTCGCCGCTTTCTTCTTGGATCCGTATTTCTTGTAGGCCTGCTTGCGGCACGCGGCCCGCTTGGCCTTGCCGTGCTTCTTGTTGCACGCCTTCAGCGCTTTGGCGAGTAGCTGGGCACGGGTGGCTTTCTTGGCCTTGGCCGGCTTGCAGCCGTGGACGGCGATCTTGGTGGTCTGCCTGATCACGTCACCGTTCTGGGCGGTGATTTCCGTGGGCATCACCAGGCTCGCGGCGGATTTGCAGACGTTGTACTTTTCGTTCGGCGGAACGAACGCCGTCAGCGCGGAGTGCGGACCGGCGGGAAGCTGGGTTTCGAACCTCGTGAACGGCGCGTCGGGGGCCGATTCGAAGCGCGAGTAGGTGATCCCGTTTTTGATGTCGGTCTTGCCGTCGAGGATCAGCGTGATGCCTTCGCCCTGCAGCACGAACTCGACATCGGGGAAGTGCGCGCTGCCGTAGGAGACGAGGTACGCGGGCCCCGACAGCGCGCTCTTCAGCACGGGCGTGTGGATCGTCGCGGTGCCGATCATCGAGCCTTCGGGGCACGTGGCCGGGTTTGCCGCGAAGACCGCCGCGAGACAGGCTTTCTGGATCGTCGACAGGCGCGAGGGCAGGATTTTCGGCAGCGTCAGGAACACTTTGGCGATGTTCGCCTGACCGATGCCGGCCGATTCGACGTTGACGTCGAGCGACTCCCCGTTGGATTTGCTCGCCTGCGCAGCCGTCGCGGCGGTCAGCTTTGGCGCGAACGGCAGGCTCTTGCAGTTGGTGACCTGGAAGGGCGTCGACTCGGCTTTGCCTTCGCCCTGGTCGCCCGTCAGCGTGCCGGTGATGTGCATCGGCGTGCAGTTCGTCGGGTTGAACTGGAAGGGGGCGCCGCCGGGGCGTTCGACGGTGACGTCCACGCGGCGCAGCTGGACGGGCACGCCGGTGTGGTAGGTCAGCGTGTTGAGCATCGTCGGCAGTTCGCTGTTGATCGTCAGCTGCGCGGTCGAGGGGTTGACGTTGATCGTCGAGCGCGTGACGACCTCGCCGAAGTTGAACGGGCCCGCGACCGCGGGGATCACGATCGACAGCCCGAAGGGGGCCCCGTGGTAGGGACCCGTGATGTAGACGCGCCCGCCGGTGACCGTGAACGGGTCCGGGCCGAGGCCGCTGACCGCCGTCGCGCGTCCGATCAGGCTGCCTTCGCCGCAGGTGCCCTGTTCGGCCTGCGGTTCGGGGCACTGCACGACGCTCGCGAGGATCCCGGCCATTCCGGGGGGCAGCGTCATCGAGACGCCCTTGAGCGCCTGGTCGGTGTCGGCTCGGGCCAGCGTCAGCGTGAACGGCGTGAAGGCGCCCGCCTGGTTGTTCGTCGTGCCCGCCTGGAAGCCCGGGTTGAAGGGCTGCGGGCTCGCGCACGGCGTGCCGCCCGCGCCGGAGGTGATGGCGAATTCGGCCGGATCGAGCGTCTGCGTGAGCACCTGCCCCGTCGACCACGGCGTGAAGGCAGCTTCGGCAGAGAAGCTTCCGCACGAGCGCGGCGTCGCGATCGACGCGCGCGGGCCGTCGAACAGGTGCAGCTTGAGTTCGCTGAAGGCCAGCTGCGGCGCGTTGGGGAAGTCGGTCGTGATGCGGCCGGTCGTCGGGTCGAGCGTCACGCGCCCGGCGAGCTTGACGAGCACCCCGGTGATCGGGTCTTCGACGACGATGTAGAGGCCGAACAGCGAGCCGAACGGGTTGCTGTTCTCGGCCGCCAGGTAGACGCTGCCGGTGAGTTCGTTTTCGAGGTCGGGGCTGATCACGCCGACCGTGCCGACCTTCGATCCGTCGGGACAGCCCGGCGGTGTCGAGTTGAATTCGAGCGTGCCCGTGCCCGGGTTGGGATGCTCGAAGCCGATCTGTTCGAGCGAGCAGGCTTCGAGGCCGTTCGCCGCCGAGGGGCTGAGCTGGACGCCTTCGGGCAGGCTCACGGTCGTGTCGCGGACGTTGGCCTCGGCGAGACCTGCGGGTTCGAGCGTGGTCGTCTGGGGCACCTTCAGCACGACGTTGAGACCCGTCGGCGTGCTCGCTTCGTGCTGTTCTGGGGTGATCGTGATCGCCGGCGTGAACGGCAGCGCGCCGCAGTTTTCGAGCGTGATCGCGGAGCTCGGGCCAACCGCTTCGAGCGGCTGCGCCCCGAATCCCCAGGACTGAACGCGGGTGCTCGAGAGCAGCGGTTCCGCACACTGGGTCGGCAGCGTGAGGAAGGGCGCGGGGATGTGTTCGCTCGGCGCGACGCACGGTTCGCCCTGTTCGGCGGCGTCGCCGCGCGCCGCGCAGCCGTACCCGCGCGAGATGTCGTGGCGGGGGTCGCCGGGGATGCCCCACACGGTCACCGTGCTCGACAGCAGGGCGACCCCCTGCGAGGCGTTGCGGACGTTGACGACGACGTGGTAGTCGCCTTCCCTGACGACCGTGTCGAGCGTCACCGGGGCGTTGAACGCCATGAAGCCGAAGCGCGCCGGCTCGCCCTTGGCGGGCACCAGGTTGGAGACGGGCACGGCAACCGTGATCAGGTGCGCGGTGACCGGTTCGTTGACCGATACCGTCGCGACTCCGATCGCGGTGTCGGCGGGGCATTCGTTCGTCTCGCCGTTCGGTTTGATCGTCGCGAACTGGAGTTCCGTGCACTGGTGGATGATCTGCTTGTTCGCGTTGCCGATGAAGCCCGCCGGCAGGTCGAGGCGGAGGTTCCTCAGCAGTTCCGGCGTCGTCGGCGATTCCGAGCCGCCGATCGACTTGTATTCCTGGTTGAAGTTGAAGCTCGTGGTGAACTGGAACGGGTGCGCGCCGGCCTGCCTGTCGGGTTCGCCGGTGGCCGTTTCGGGCGTCAGTTCGTAGTGTTCGACGCCGAAGGGCGTCTTGGCGGCGTTGATCTGGAGCGCCTGCTGGAGCGAGCGGGAGGCGACTTCGCCGCCTTCGACGGTGACGTCGTTGACTTCACTCGTCGTCGGCGAGGGCAGCGTTCCCGAGACTTCGACGTTGATGCTCATTTCCACCCGTTCATAGGGCGCGAGCGCTTCCTGGAAGGTGCACACGGCTTCGTGCGCGCTCGTCGTGCAGGGAGGAGCGGCGGCGACGGTCCTCTGGATCGGCTCCTTGTGCGCGCAGATGTGTTCCTGCGTGTCGCTGATGAGGCAGACCGCCGGCCGCGCACCGGTGATCGTGACGTTGGGCGGGAGCCTGTCGATCAGCTTGACCGGCGCGCCCGCCGTGACTTCGCCGTAGCCGATGTTGGCGGCCGAGGCTTTGACGGTTCCCTGCGAGCCGGGCGCCAGGTAGCTGGGCACCGAGCTCGAGGACAGCTGCCACCAGGCGGCGGTGTTGGCCGCCGATGCCGACTGGCTGAGCGCCAGCAGCGCCAGCAGCGCCACGGCCGCGGCGATCAGCGCCGCGCGTCCCGTCCGCCCGCTCCGGGGGGCGCGCGCGCTCATCCGTGGCTCCCGCCGGTGGCGGCCTTCTTGCCCTTGCTCTTCTTGTGGGCGCCGTAGCGCTTGTTCGCCTGCTTGATGCACGCCTTGCGCTTCTTCTGCTTCTTGATCTTCTTGCACTTCGCCAGTGCGCGCTTGAGCTTCTGCGCGCGCGTCAGGGGCTTGGGCTTCGGCTTGCCCTTGGCCGTTTCGCCGAGGACGCGTACGGTGCCGCTGTTGCCGGGGCCGCTGATCGCCGCCGTCGCCGGCACCCCGGGCGCGGCCGGCACGCCGGCGGAGCCCACTTTGCAGGTGACTTCCGCGGCGCAGTGTGGCGGCGGTTCCGCGGGGGAGCCGAGGCAGCCGGCGGAGCCGCAGACGCGGGCGTCGTAGACGTCGTAGCCGCTGTCGATGTCCTGTTTGACGAGCTGCTGCGCGGTCAGGATGAAGACGTCGTTGCCGCTCACGCTGGCGTCCAGGAAGGTCGATTCCTGCGGGGATTCGCCGGTCGAGATCAGGGCCACGCAGCCGGTCGCGCTCGCACATCCGCCTTCGCCGGGCGGATCGAACTCGTACACGTCCATCTTCCCGTTTTTGTCGCCTTCGACGAGCGCGTCGGCGCTGGTGAAGAACAGCCGCCCGGAGTCCGCCAAGTAGCGCGACTGGTAGTTGGCGACGTTCGGCTCGGCGCCGGTCCAGCCGGGGATGTTCGCCGCCAGCCAGCGCCCTTCCGTCGGTTTGCCTTTGAGGCTCCAGTTTTCCGAGCGGTCGACGAGCAGCCCGGACCCTTCGCCCGAGGCGACCCTGTCGAGCACTGCGTGGGGCCGTGCGCCCGACGGGTTGCAGGAGGGGCAGCTCAGGAGTTCCGTGCCCGCGTCGTAGGTGAAGACCTCGAATGCGCGCGCGTTGTTGGCTTCGGGGTTGCTCGCGCGGTTGTCGTATCCCGTCAGGCTCGAGTTCGACATGAACGCGACGTGCAGGCCGTTGGGCGAGACGCGCGAGGTCACGCGCCCGAGCGCGCCGTTGGTGACGATCGCCTGCCAGTCGGGTGAGTCTTCGCTCGTCAGGCTCGCGACCAGTTTGGGGGCTCCCCAGCCGTGTTCGCCGCGGTGCGAGACGTACAGGTTGCAGTGGCGGACGGGCCGGCGGCCTTCGAATTCTTCTTCGCGCAGCGTTTCTTCGGGCATCGGCGTGCATTTGCCCGGCCCGGCCGCTTCGCCGAAGACGCCGTCGGCGACGAAGTACACGTAGGTGCCGTCTTCACCCGCGCCGAGCACGCCCTGAACCTCTGCGCCTTCGACCGAGCCTTCCGTGCCTTTGGCGGTGAGGTCTTCGAGGTGGCAGCCTAGCTTGCCCGCGGTTTCGAGGATTTCGCAGACGTACAGGTCGCCGTGGCCGAGCGTCTGTTCTTCTTCTTCTTCAAAGCCCGCCGTGCTCGTCGAGTTGGGCAGCAGCGGCACGGTGTCTGTGAAGAAGATCTTCGTGCCTTCCTTGTCCGCGGTCTGGAACAGAGCGTGCGCGGTTTCGGGTTCGGGCGCACCGCCCTGTGCCTTGTCGAGGCGGATCGTTTCGTGTTTGCTCGTGTCGCGCAGGTACAGGGCGCCGCCTTCTTCGATCGACATTTCGGCCGAGAACGCGACGCGCGTGCCCTGGTCGTTGATCGCGTGACGCTGGATGCCGCCCGGGGTCTGGCCCGCGCCGCCGAGTTTGGCGGTCTGGGGCGGGCCGCCTTCGCCTTCGGGCAGGACGCTGACGAGCTGCAGTTCGCCCTGGTGCCACTCGTACAGCGCTTCCAGCCCGATTGGCTGCGCGGTCAGCTGGGCGCTGGAGTACAGCACCGCGGCGCTCCCGTCGGGCGTCCCGTCACCGAAGTTGATCTTGTTGCCGAATGCTCCGGAGCCGGAGAAGTTGTGCGGGTTGACGAGCGCCTGATAGCAGCTCGAGGGCAGCGGTTCGCATTGCGCGCTGGGCGTCGCGAGCGTGCGCTTGTAGGTCGTCGCTTCGCTCGCTTCGGGGGCGAGCAGCGATTCGGTCGGCGTCGAGACTCCGTGCTGGCTCGGCGTGAGGAAGCCGGCCGTCAGTTCTTCGGTGAAGAATTCGTATTCCAGGCCCTTGCCGATGCCGTTTGGCACCGCCCCGTGCGGGGAGCCGATCGCTTCGGTGCTCCAGCCGCCCGCTGCCCTCTTCGAGAGGTTCTGCGACGGTTCGATCGCGCGGTTCGTCGACGGTTCGGCGACGATTGCGCCGGTCGCGGTGTAGGTGATGCTTTCACCGTTCGCGGCGGCCTGCACGGCGCCGAATTTCGTGCTGATCGGGAAGATCGAGGCGGCGAACTTGTTCTGCGGCGAGACCTGCTCGTAGGCGCGCCCGTCGGGCAGACCGTTCGTGGCTGTACCGGGTGATTTCGCCGGCGCGCTTCCAGGCACGAACACGTCGATGCGTCCTTCGGCGGCGTCGACCGCGACGACTTCGTTCGTCGCCGAGTCGACCGCCACCCCGGTGCTTTCGCGCAGGTTGCCGTCACTCGGGCCCTGGCCGAAGCGCTCGATGAAGGATTCGTCCGCGCCGAACGCCGCGATCGAGGTCTTGTTGTCGAAGTAGACCTCGCCGGTGTTGCGATCGACAGCGACGCCGCTCGTCGCCTGCAGGTCGAGCTGCGCTGCGAACGGCGGTTCGACGGCTGCTTCCCCGGCGCTGTTGGCCTTCAGCATCACCGTCGGTTCTTCGCATTCTTCTTTGCGGTTTTCGCGTTCGCGGCCGAGGTAGAAGGCTTCGCCGGCGCCGGCGAGCGCGAAGCCCGGCCGCACCCCGCAGGAGCCGGCGAAGACTTCCACGCTGGCGACGAATTTGGCTTCGTTGTTGAACTCGTCGATCACTTCGCCGGCGTAGACCCACAGGTTGCCGCTCGAGTCGACCGAGATGCCGTGGATTTCTTCGAGTTCGAATTCTTCTTTTTCGCTGTTCTTGAATTTCTTGATGAAGCCGACGCGGACCAGTTCGCCGCCTTCCTGGTGGTACTTGATGACGCCACCTTCTTCGGTGTTCACCACGTACACGTCGCCGCTGCTCGGGCCGCCGGAGTTGTCGACCGCGATCCCTTCGTGTTCTTCTTCGCCGGATTCGCCTTTGCCCGCTTTGCGCCGCTTGACGCAGGTGCCGTCGGCGTGGAACCAGTCGACGCGGTTGGCGCCGCGGTCGTACACGAAGATGTCGTGCGTGGCTTCGTCGATCGCGACTCCGCCGGGTTCGAGCAGTTCGCATTTGCCCGACGCCGCGAAGGACTTTTCCGCCGAGAAGGCGTGCGTCGTCGTCGGTTCGCCGGCGGCGTGCGCTGAGGCGCTCAGCGCGAGCGCACCCCCGATCGTCAGCAGCAGCGCGAAGAGCAGCGCGCGCACGGGCACGAAGCCGCGACCCACGCTCGGGCCGGCGAACGCCGATCCACCTCTCCCTGTGCTGCTACCCATCTCCACGCCCTCGTCTCCATCGCGTTCTCCCCCGTACACAGAAGTCTACCCACTCGCTCCGGGCTGTCAAGCCGCAACCACCGGGGTTCTCGCCTGCGCCTGCGCGAACACCCACTCCCGCATTAACGACGAGTGGGGCCCGTAGGCCCCACTCGCGATCTGCCCCTCGTCGGCTCGGCACTCGAGCCGGCGAGTCCTACTCACGCCGTGCTACTTGGTGAAGCCCAAGTTGCTCGCCGGCGTTGATTTGAGTGTTGCGATGACCGACTGACCTGATTTTTCGAACGCGCCGCCGTTGGCGGAGCTTTCGAGCTGTTCCGCAGCTTCGCCTTCGAAGTGCGTGTACTTCTGCACTCCGGCCGTCTCGGCAAACGAGAGTTTGCTCGACGAGGCGAATTTGCCGTTGGCGGGTTCGGTGCCGGCTGCTCCGGAGAGCGACCCGATGACCGAGCCCTTCACGACGATTTTCACTGCGCCGCCGCCGCACGTGAATTCGGCGAGTACCCCGCCGGGTCCAGTTGCTTCGGGGAACAGCCGGATGCCCGGGAGTGCCGAGGTGATCGCGCCCAGCCTGCCCTCGAGCGTGTTGGTGTCGATCTGGCCTTCGCCTTTGCCCGTGCTGTTGCATTTGAGACCGCCGGTTTCACAACCGGTGAATTTGGTGATGTTGCCTTTGGTCAGCGTCGAGCTAGTGACCGTACCTTCGGCCGTTCCGCCGGTGCAGGTGATTTTCGTTTTGCTGGCCGGTTCGAGGAACGCCGAGCCGAGCGTGCCGGTGAACGGTACGGCCGGAGCGGTTTCACCGATCGCCGCTTTGGTGTAGAACACCGGTGAGGCGGTGGCCGACGACGCCGCGACGCTAAGCGCGAAGACGGCGACGATCAGCAGCCCCATCATCCTCATACGTTTCATCTATCCACGACTCCTTTTCCCTCTTCGGTTAGAAAGACCGACCACGAAATCCCCTCCACAGGACAGAGATGCCCCGAAGCCAGTCCTGACCGCCGGATGGTCCTCAGCCAGCGGCGCTGTACTCCCGACCTTGCCAGAAAACAGCATCTGCGTCAAGGTCAAGTCCCAACGTCGAAACGCCCCGTCGCCCATCCTCCAAGGGAGGAATCGAGCAGTGCCGGAGGCGCGGGCCATCCAGTCCCCATACAACGCTTGACATCATGTCGCGGCGACGGTACCACAGCCCCCGCGCTTTCGTCAACCCACAGTTACGCCGGGTTCACAGGGTTTCTCGGGCCTGCGGCCAGGCCCAGCGTACTGGCCGCCCGGCCAACTTGAGAGTTCTCTTAGCGGCGGCGTGCCCTGAGCGGCGGCGTGCGCTCAGCGGATGGCGGCGGGGGCGGCGCGGCGGAGACCGCGACGGGGGCGCGGCGCCTCAGGCGATCCGGCGCAGCGCGACGGTGCGATCGGCCTCGCCGACAATCTCCCATCGTGGCCCGGGCTCGGCGCGGATGCGCGCGAGGACGGCGGTCGGGCCCGGCAGGCCACGTCCGCCGGGGCGATCGGCGCGCGCGTCGTGGAAGACGACGTGGCCCCCCGCGCGCACGAGCGGCGCCCAGGAGGACCAGTCCAGCGCGCAGCCGGCCTCGGAGTGATCGCCGTCGATGAAGACGAGGTCGAGCTCGCCGGACCACACCGCGGCGACCTCGTGCGAGAGCGCCACGTGCCAGTGCACGTCGGGACCGCCTCCCCGCCGCCGTCGCAGCGCGCGGGCGAGGACGCGCCGGGTCGCCCACTCGCTCGCCCCCCAGTCGGCGGGCAGCGCGTCGGGGTGCGCCCCGAAGGGGTCGATCAGATGCAGCTCGGCGTCGGGTGCGAGCGCCGAGCAGAGGGCCACCGCGGAGGCGCCCTCGTAGACGCCGATCTCGACCACGCGCCGGGCCTCACGGCCGGCCTCGAGCAGTACCGCGATGTCCTGCGCAGAGTGCATCGTGCGCGGCGGGATCGCGCCGAGGCCGACAGCAAGCGCGCGCAGGCGGCGACTGTCGCGCATGCGGTCGGGGACGAGCCGGCGCAGCCGGCTGGGAAGGAGCGCCACCCGCGCAGCCTAGGTGCAGCCGAGCGCCGGTGGCGGCGGCGCGTGGCCGGCGGCTCGCGCGCGCGCGTACTGAAGCCACAGCCGGTAGGCGGGATAGACGCGAGCGAGATCGGCGCTGAGTAGGCCCACCGGGTAGGCGGGGTCCTCGCGGAAGCTGTACTGGAAGACGGCGCCGACGCGGGGGTCTGCATACCAGCGCCGCAGCTCCAGCGCGAGCGCGAGGCAGCCCGCGAGCTCGTCGCCCGCGCCGGGCGGACGCGGGCGGCCGGGGTGCGGCGCCCCGGCGCCCGCCTCGGTCACCCAGATCGGTGCGCTCGCCGCACAGCCGCCGCGCGCGTCGAGCGCGCGCTCGAGCGTCCCGACGGCGTCCGGGCCGGCGTCCGCGCGGCGGCGTTGCAGGGCGTAGTCGTGGATCGACCAGGCCCCCGCGAGGCAGAGGACGTCGGCGGGCAGCGCCGCGACGAAGCTCGCGACGCTCGTGCTCGCGGGCGAGTCCGCGGGCACGTCCTGCAGCTCGCCGAGCAGGATGCGGTGGCGTCCCGGCACGCTCGCGAGCTCGGCGGCGAGCGCGCGCGCGAGCTGCGCGTAGAGGGCGGGCGCGAGCGACGGCGCGGCGGCCGCGCAGGCGCCGCGCTGGGGGCTGAGGAACGCCGGGTTGTTGGGCTCGTTCCACGGGCTCCACCATTCGAGCGAGACGCGCTCGGAGCGCGCGAGCGCGAGCAGCGAGGCGATCAGCGCACGGTAGGCGGCGAGTGCCTGCGCTCGCGGCGCCCACGCGGTCGCGGGGGTGGCGGGTGGCGCGCAGCCGCTCGGCGGCTGCGCCGCCCACGCCGGCGTCCCGAGGATGTCGACGACGACGCGGAAGTCGCCCGGGTGCGCGCGCTGCTGGGAGGCGATCGCGGCGAGCTGCGACTGCACGCCGGCGTACGCGCCGCAGGGTGCGCTCGCGCGCGCGCAGCCGTCGACGGTCGCGGCCATCGCCGCGGCCGTGCCGGCCTGCGGCTGGAGGGCGGCCCAGTCGATCAGGAGGCGCACGTAGCGGGGAGCGAGCGCGCTGAGCAGCAGCCGCGCCGGCTGGAAGGCTTCACCGCCCGTGCGCAGCGACGAGCGCGGGTCCCACAGCAGGTCCGCGTTGTCCTCCGTCAGCCCGAGCGCCGGGCCGCGCGCTTCGGCGGGGACGCGAGCCGGGGCGGTGGCGACGCTCGGCGCACGCCGCGGCCGTGCGCTCGCGTGGCCTCGCGCGCCTGTGCCGCAGCCGCCGATGCACGTCGCGAGCGCCGCCAGCGCGGCGATGCCCGTCCAGCTCGCCCGCTGCCCGGCCCTGCGCGGATCGCGCGCAGGCGGCGGCGGGAGCGTCAGACCGCCGAGACCTGCTCCTCCTCGGCGACGCGGAAGGAGGAGCCGCAGCCGCAGGCGGCGACGACGTTGGGGTTGTTGACCTTGAAGCCGGCGCCCTGCAGGCTCTCCTCGTAGTCGATCGTCGAGCCGCTCACGAACTGCAGGCTCTCGCCGTCGACCAGCAGCTTCAGGCCGTGGCTCTCGAACACGATGTCGCTGTCGCGCTGCTCGTCGAAGGCGAGCTGGTACTGGAAGCCCGAGCAGCCGCCGCCGCGCACGCCCACGCGCAAGCCGGCGGCGCCGGCGTCGGCCTCCTGCGAGGCGAGGAACTCGTGAACCTTCTCGGCGCCCTTGTCGGTGATCTCGATCATCGCTCAGCTCCTGTGGAGTTGCTCCAAGACTTTCCAAAGTATAGCGCCGGGGAGCAGGGGACGGGAGGGTCCTGGAAACGGTCCAACGATCCTCTACGCTAGGGACTGGATGCCCTCCGCCGAGGACATAAGACAGCGTATCGAGGCCGCCATCCCCGGCGCCAGCGTCGAGGTCGAGGACTACACGGGCGGCGGCGATCACTTCAGCGCGACGGTCACCGCGGCGGCCTTCGCGGGTCTCACCCGCATCCAGCAGCACCGCCTCGTCTACGACGTCTTCGGCGCGGAGATCGGGGGCCCGATCCACGCCCTCGCGCTCAAAACCTCCCCGGCGACGGGGCGCGAGCACGCCGCGAGTGGCGACGACGAGGCCGCCACGAGCATCCCCACCCCCTGACCCAGGAGCGAGCCATGTCCGCCAGCCAGTTCGAGCCGATCCCGATGATGAGCAGCGAGCGCCAGCCGGCCACGCCGGCGAGCGATGAGTCGAACCCGATCCGCGCGGCGATCAGCGAGGCGATCGGCGAGCACAAGGTGATCCTGTTCATGAAGGGCACACCGGAGGCGCCCGCGTGCGGCTTCTCGGCGCGCACCGTCGCGATGCTGCAGTCGCTCGACGCGCCCTTCGCCGCGGTCGACGTGCTGCCCGACCCGCGCATCCGCCAGGAGCTCTCGGCGATCTCCAGCTGGCCGACGATCCCCCAGCTGTTCGTCGACGGCGAGCTCGTCGGCGGCTGCGACATCGTGACCGAGATGTACGAGTCGGGGGAGCTCGCGCAGTTGCTGTAGCTTCTGCGCCGCATGGCTTCCGTCGCTGTCGCAACCGACAGCACCCACTACCTCCCGCGCGGCGTCGCCGATGAGCAGGGCATCAGCCAGGTCAGCCTCTATGTGGGCTGGCAGGACGACTCCCGGCGCGAGCTCGACATGGACGGCTTCGACGAGTTCTACCGGCGTCTCGGCCACGACGCCGAGCTCCCGAGCACCTCGCAGCCGTCGATCGGCGACTTCCTCGCCGTCTGGGAGCCGCTGCTGGAGGGCGGCCAGGACGTCGTCTCGATCCACCTCGCGGGCGGCATCTCGGGCACCTTCGAGGCGGCCCGCCAGGCGCACGCCCTGCTCGCCGAGCGCGGGCTGGGCGAGCGCGTCGAGGTGATCGACGGCGAAACGGCCTGCGGCGGGCTCGGCATGCTGCTGCTGGCCGCCTGCGCCTCGGCGCGCTCCGGCGCCGGCCTCGCCGCCGTCGCCGAGCACGTGCGCGAGGCGCGCAGGTCGCTGCGGATCTGGTTCTGCCTCGACACGCTCGAGTACCTGCGCCGCGGCGGGCGTATCGGCAAGGCGCAGGCCTGGCTGGGCGGCACGCTGAGGATCAAGCCGATCCTCTCGCTGGAGTACGAGATCGTGCCGGTCGAGCGCGTGCGCACCGCCGGGCGCGCGTTCGAGCGCATGGTCGCCTACGCGCGCGAGCTGCACGACGCGGGCGCCGACGGCTGGGTCGTGCAGCACATCCAGGCCGAGGAGCAGGCCGAGCGGCTGATCGAGCGCTGTCGCGAGATCTTCGACTCCGAGCCGCTCTTCACCTCGGAGGTGGGGCCGGTGATCGGCACCTACACGGGCCCGGGCCTGATCGGGGTCGGCGGGATCCCGCGCGCGCTGATCAGCTGAGGCGACGGCTGCGTGCCGTCAGCTGCGATGACGGCGGCGCAGCATGCGGCCACCGATGAACAGCCCGACGACGGCCGCGCCGATCGCGATCTCGCCGCGGTGGCGCTCGAGCTGCCCGCGCCAGTCGGTCAGACGCGTGACCTCCCCGCGCAGGCGCTCGACCGAGACGGCGAGCTCCATGCGATTGCTCTCGATCGAGCTGCGGATCTCCTCCGCCGAGCGGGTAGGCATCAGCCCTCGGCTCCCGCGGGCGGCGGCGTGGCGACGACGGGCGGTGCCGTGGCGACGCCGGGGGGCGGCGTGGTGGCGAGGGGCGGCGGGGTGGCGCCGAGCGGCGGCCCGGGAACCGCGCCGGCGGGGCTCGCGCTGACGGCCTCGCGGATCTTGCGCGCCTCCTCGATCGCCATGCTCGGCACGGGCGGAGCGCTGCGTTTGACGACTCGGGCGGCGATCAGCCCGGCGAGCACGCCGAGCACGACGAGGATCACGGCCATCGCGAAGAAGCCCCAGAAGTAGGTGAAGTCGTTGCCCGGCAGGTAGTAGTAGAGGAGCCAGGCGCAGCCGACGAGAGCGAAGATAACGGCCATCAGGAAGAACACGCCTGCGGCGATGCCGACGACGGCGCCCTTGATGAGCTTGCTCGCCTTTTCGGTGACCTCGGCCTTGGCGAGCTCGATCTCCTCGTGTACGAGCAGCGTCGCGCGCTCGGAGACTTCGGCGATCGCCGCGGCGATGCTCTGGGGCGGGCCGGCGCCGTCCTGCGGGCTGCGACCCGGCGGCGGGGCGCTCACTCGGGCGGCTCCTCGTCGAACAGCCGCCGCCACACGATCGCCGCGATCCGCGTCGCAGCCAGCGTCGAGAGCGCGCTCGCCCCCGCGAGCAGCGCCGACCACATCAGCCGCTTGACCATCTCGTTCTCCATGCTCACGGCAGTCTATTCCCCGCGGTGGTCACAATCATGCGCCGGCGTCCGGCGCGACGGCTGAGCTCAGTCGCGCGACGAGCGCTCGGCGGTGCCGGTTTCCAGTCCACCGCAGACGGTCTCCACGACGAGCCACTTGGCGCGCTCGAAGCTCTTCTCGCCCTGCGGCAGCAGCTCGAAGATCCAGCCGGTCAGCAGCTGCTCGATCGCGCCGTAGAAGGCCATCGCCGCAAAGCGCGCTTCGATCTCGGGCTTGAAGACCCCCTCTGCCTGGGCCTTGGCGATCATCCCGCCGATCAGGTCGTAGGCCTCGCGGATCGTCGCGATGTGGGTGTTGCCGAAGGAGTTGGCAGCGCGCGTGACCTCGACGATGATGACCTTCATCAGGTCGGGGTCGTGGCGGTAGCTGTCGACGATGAAGGAGGCGATCGCGCTGAGCTTCTCGCGCACGGGGATCTGCTCGCGATCGACCTCGCGGATCAGATCGAGCATCACGTTCCAGCGCTCGAGGAAGAGCGTGTCGAGCACCTGGTCCTTGGAGGCGAAGTAGTGGTAGACGAGCCCGTAGGCGACGCCGGCCTCATCGGCGATGTCCGCGACGCGGCAGGCGTGGAAGCCCTGGCGCGCGAACACGCGCACGGCCGCGTCGAGGATCAGCCGGCGCTTGTCCGACGCCGACTTGGCGCGGCCGGCGAGCTCGACCCCCTCGACGGCCCCCACGGGGGCTCGCCCCGCGCCCTCGACGGCGGCGCGCCCGCCCGGACGCCCCGCGCTCACGCCGCCTCCCTCGGCCAGCGGTAGGCGTCCCCGCGGCGGTTTGCGAGCGAGGGAAGACGCGTGCGGATGTCGCTCTGGCGCTCGAGGTCGAGCTCGGCGACGATGTGCCCGACGCCGTCGCCGGCCTGCGCGAGCACCACGCCCCACGGGTCGACGATCATCGAGCGCCCACCGGACTCCTGGCCGGCGGGATGCGCTCCCACCTGGTTGGCGGCGATCACGAAGGCCTGGTTCTCGATCGCCCGCGCGCGCAGCAGCGTCTCCCAGTGGTCGCGCGTGGTTGCGAGCGTGAAGGCAGCCGGGACAGTGAGGATGCGCGCGCCGCGCACGGCGAGGATGCGGTACAGCTCGGGGAAGCGCAGGTCGTAGCAGATCGACAGACCCAGCTCCTCGCCACCGGCGGCGCGCGAGAGCACGATCTCCTCCCCCGCCTGCTCGAGCTCGGACTCGCGGTAGCTGCGTCCGCCGACCTCCACGTCGAACATGTGCAGCTTGCGATAGACGGCCTTGACCTCGCCGTCGGGACCCACGTGCGCGGAGGTGTTCGCGAGCTTCTCCTGCCCCGGGATCAGCTCGAGTATCGATCCGGCGACGAGATCGACTGCCAGCTCGCGGGCCAGCTCGCGCGCCCACGAGATCGTGTCGCCGTCGAGCGGCTCGGCCGCCGCCCGCAGCTCGCGCGCGGAGCCCATCGCGGTCCACTTCTCGGGGAGTAGGATCAGGCTCGCACCATCCCTGGCAGCGGCGCGCGTCAGGCGGTCGGCGACGGCCAGGTTCGCTTCGCGATCGGCGGTGGAGTTGAGCTGGACTGCCGCGACCTTCAACGCGCGTGTCCTCCCGCGGAGCCGGGAGGCGCGAAGTTCTCCGGCACCCGTTCCCGACGATAGATTGACTGGTCAGTCAACGACTTCAAGCATAACGCGCGCGGCCCCCGCGAGGATCGATGGCGGTGCTCTGTCGAGCGGTGGCGCGGCGCTGCTGCACGGCACGCGTCCGCTCAAGCAGTGGCGCTGGGTCGGGATCTTCAACGACGAGCTCGCGGCCTGTGCGGCGCTCGTGCGGATCGGGCCGCTGCGCCAGAGCTTCTGGGCGCTGCACCTGCGCGAGGAGGGCGTCATGCGCGAGCGCACGCGGATGCTGCCGCGCCGCAGCGAGCTCGCGCTGAGCGCGGGCCGCGAGCGCGACGAAGGCGACGAGGTGGCGCGCGGGCGCCTGCGCATCCGCGACCGCGGCGTCGAGCTCGAGCTCGAGCTCGATGAAGACGAGGGCTTCCAGGCGCTCTGCCCGAACGGGCGCGCGCAGGTGTGGACGCGCAAGCAGGCCGGGATCGCGGCGCGGGGCACGCTGCGGATCGACGGCGGCCCGCTGCGCCCGCTGGCGGCGCGCGCGGTGATCGATGACACCGCCGGCCACCACGCGCGCGAGACGGAGTGGTGGTGGAGCGCCGGTGTCGGGCGCGCGCACGACGGCAGGGCGCTGGCGTGGAACCTCGTCAGCGGCGTCAACGATCCGCCCAGCGGCTCCGAGCGCGCCGTCTGGGTGGCGGGCGTCCCGGCGGAGGCGCCGGCGGTGCAGTTCGCGGCGGACCTCTCGAGCGTGCGCTGCCGCGACG
The DNA here is from genome assembly GCA_036498325.1 of Solirubrobacteraceae bacterium. GTDB lineage: Bacteria > Actinomycetota > Thermoleophilia > Solirubrobacterales > Solirubrobacteraceae > Palsa-744. The sequence continues at coordinate 6,864 of DASYFR010000008.1, read as the reverse complement.
GCAGCGAGCTGCGCTTCAGCGCCGAGGCAGAGCGCGCGCGGCGCGAGAACCTGCTGATCCTGGCGAGCGACTACCGCGCCCCGTTCGGCTCCTTCTCGGGCGAGCTGCCCGGCGGGATCGCGCTCGCGCAGGGGCTCGGCGTGGTCGAGCACCACCGCGCGCGCTGGTAGCGCTCAGGCCTGGGTCTCGCCGCGGTGGCGGCGCAGCGCGGCGAGCAGGAGCTTCGAGTGCATCGCGCCGATCAGCTCGCGCAGCGGCTCGACGCCGGCGGCGACGATCTCCATCGCCCGCTCGACCTCGACCTCACCGGCGAGGCGCCCGAGCAGCGCGTGCACCTCCTCTTCGACGAGCGGCTCGAGCGCGGTGCGGTAGCGCAGCGTGTCGTAGACGGTGAAGCCGAGCGCCTCGTCGTAGCCGCCGGCGCGGAAGCTCGCGATCGCCTCGATGATCTTGACGTCGTCGTGGTCGTAGCCGCGCGCGCCGGGCGTCAGCACGCCGATCTCGGCGAGCCGCTCGAGCACGTTGCGGGGCACGCCGTAGCGCTCCTGCACGGCCTTGCGCGAGAGCCGGCTGCGGTCCTCGGCGTTCGCCAGCGCGCGCTCGAGGATGCGGTCCTCGAGCTCGACGAGCGCGCGCACGCGGTCGGGATCCTCCTCGAGCGCCACGCGGATCACGCGCAGCGGCATGAAGCGCTCCCCCTGTAGCCGCTTGATCAGGGCGATCCGCTCGACGTAGTCGGGCGGGTAGTAGGCCATGTTGCGGCTCGTCCGCACGACGTCCGCGCCGGCGCCCAGGAGCCCCTCGCGCAGGTAGTAGCGGATCGTCCCCGGGCTGACTCCCGAGCGCTCGGCGAGCTCGCTCATCTTCAGCAGCGGGCGCCGCGCGGCGGCGGCTGCGCTGCCGCCCTTCGCGCCCGTCCCGGTGGCGGCCACGGTCGCCCGGCTCACGCTCTGAGCGTCGCGTCCTGGACGCCGCGGGCCGGCCCCGCCGCCGCGCCGCAGGCCAGCAGCTCGGCCACCTCGGCCTGCGTGTAGCCGGCGGCGAGCAGCACCTCCTCGGTGTGCTCGCCGAGCGCGGGTCCGGGCAGGCGCGCGTGCTCGGCCGGGGTGCGGGCGAGCTTGACGGGCACGCCGAGCTGGCGCACGGGGCGCTCGGCGCCCGGCTGCTCGATCTCGACGACCATCTCGCGCGCGCGCACGAGCTCGGAGTCGAGCGCCTCGTCGAGCTCGAGCACGGGCTCCAGGCAGCAGTCGTGCTCGCGGGCGAACGCCTCCCAGTCGGCGCGGCTGCGCGCGCGGAAGATCTCCTGCACCTGCGCGTGCGCGGGCGAGCCGGGGCGCTCGAACTGCGCAGCGATCAGCTCCTCGCGCCCGACGCCGCGACACCACGCCTGCCAGAACTTCGGCTCGAGCGCACCGAGCGAGACCCAGCCGTCGGCGCACTCGTAGGGGCGGTAGCAGATCAGCGCGCCGGCCAGCGGCAGATCGCCGCGGCGCGGGACATTGCCGTCGGCGAAGTAGGCGCCCGCGACCATCGCCAGCCAGGACAGCGCGCCGTCGGCCATCGAGACGTCGACGATCTGCCCCTCGCCCGAGCCGGGCCTCGCGTCGCGCCCGGCGCGAGCGGGGGCTCCGTCGCGCTCGCGCAGCGCCGCCATGATCCCGAATGCGGCCATCAGCGCGCCGCCGCCGAGGTCGGCGATCTGGCCGGCCGCCTGGACCGGCTCGCCGCCGCGCTCGCCGGTGAGCCCGAGCAGGCCGATCAGCCCGAGATAGTTGCTGTCGTGCCCGGAGGCGTCGCGCTTGGGGCCGTCCTGGCCGTAGCCGGAGATCGCGCAGTAGACGATCGCTGGGTTCTCTGCGCGCATCTGCTCATAGCCGACCCCGAGGCGCTCGAGCACGCCCGGGCGGAAGGACTCCAGCACCACGTCGTAATCGCGCACCAGTCGCAGCAGCGCCGCGCGTCCGCCGTCGCTCTTGAGGTCGAGGCGGATCGAGCGCTTGTTGCGGTTCAACGACAGGAACAGCGCCGAGCGCGCGCTCTCGTGCGCGCCCTCGTAGAAGGGCGGCGACCAGCGGATGTAGTCGCCCATGCCCGTGTCCTCGACCTTCAGCACCTCGGCGCCGAAGTCGGCGAGCAGCAGCGAGCAGAAGCCCCCCGGCAGCAGCCGGGAGAGATCGAGGACGCGGATGCCGGCAAGCGGGAGGCTCACGCCGGGCTCCCCTCGCGAGCGGGAACGCAGAGCATCGCGCGCGCCTCCTCGACGGTGGCCGCACGCCGCCCGATGTCGCCGGCCATCTGGGCGGCCTTGGCGATCAGCTCGCCGTTGGAGCGCGCCATGCTGCCGTCGGGCAGATAGAGGTTGTCCTCCAGGCCGACCCGGACCGAGCCGCCGAGGGCGAGCGCCGCGGCGACGAGCATCCACTGCTCGCGCGAGACGCCGATCACGCCCCAGTGCGAGCTGGCCCCGTCGGGGCCGGCCGCTGCGGGCAGGTTCTCGACCATCGCCGCGAGGTTGCGCGCCGTCGGCGGGATCCCGCCGAGCACGCCCATCACGCAGTCCACGTGCAGCGGCGCCCGCAGCACGCCCATGTCGATCAGCGGCGCGAGGCTGCCGATGTGGCCGATGTCGAAGCACTCGTGCTCGGGTTTGATGCCGAGCTCGTTCATCGCCTCGAGCAGCTCGACGATCTCCTCGAACGGGTTCTGGAAGACCATCGCGAACACGAACTGCTTGCGCGCGCGCGAGTACTTGGCGTAGTTCATCGAGCCCATGTTCAGCGCCGCGACCTCGGGGCGGCAGGCGCGCAGGTACTCGATCCGCTTGGCCAGCGGCACGCCGATCGTGCCGGTCGAGAAGTTGATGATCGCCGCGTCGCCGACCTCGCCTCGGATCGCGTCGCTGATCGCCTGGAAGTCCTCGACCTCGTAGCTGGGGGTGCCGTCGGGTTTGCGCGCGTGGATGTGGATCATCACGCCGCCCTCGTCGACGATCCGGCGCGCCTCGGCGGCGTACTCGGCGGGCGTGTAGGGGATCGCCGGGCACTGCTCGCGGTTGGCGATCGCGCCGGAGATCGAGCAGGTGATGACGACGGGGTCCTCGAGGCTCATTTGCTGGCTCCTTTCACACTGGTACGACGCCGTGGCGCTTCCAGGGACGCTCGATCTTCTTGCCGGCCGACATCTCGAGCGCGCGGCAGATCGTCTCGCGCGTCTCGCGCGGGTCGATGACGTCGTCGATCACGTCGTTGCCGGCGGCGACGTAGACGTCGAAGATCTTGCGGAAGCCCTCGATCAGCTCGGCCTTCTTGGCCTCGGGGTCGGCGGCCTCCTGGACCTGCTTGCGGAACGCGATCTCGACGACCCCCTCGGCGCCCATCACGCTGATCTCGGCGCTCGGCCACGCGACGATCAGGTCGGGCTCGTAGGCGCGGCCGTTCATCACGTAGTAGCCCGCCCCGTAGGCCTTGCGCGTGATCACGGTGATCTTCGGGACGGTCGCGTTGGCGACGGCGTAGAGCATCTTGGCGCCGTGGCGGATGATGCCTTCGGCCTCGACCTTCGTGCCGACCATGAAGCCGGGCACGTCCTGGATGAAGACGAGCGGGATCGCGAAGGCGTTGCAGAGGTTGACGAACCGCGCGGCCTTGTCGGCGGAGTCGTTGTTGAGGATGCCGCCGAGCTGCTTGGGCTGGTTGGCGACGATCCCCACGGGCCGCCCGCCGAAGCGCGCGAAGCAGGTGATGATCGTCTTCGCCCACTGGCCCTTGATGTCGAGGTACTCGCCGTCGTCGACGATCCGGCGGATCACCTCGTACATGTCGTAGGGCTGGCGGTTGGAGTCGGGCAGCACCTCGAGCAGGTCCTCCTCGCGACGATCGATCGGGTCCGATCCCTCGCCGCGGGCGCGGATCGGCGCGCCGGCTTCGCAGCTCTGGGGCATGTAGGACAGGTAGCGCTTGATCACCTCGATGCACTCCTCGTCGTCGGCGACCTCGATGTCGCCGACGCCGGACTTGCGGCAGTGCACGCGCGAGCCGCCGAGCTCCTCCTGGGTGACGTCCTCGCCGATCGCCGCGCGCACGAGGTGGGGACCGGCGAGCGCCATCGAGCCGCGGCCCTTGACCATCGGCACGAAGTCGGCGAGGCCCGGGATGTAGGCGGTCCCGGCCGCACAGGGGCCCATCAGGGCGGCGATCTGCGGGATCACCCCGCTCATCACGACCTCCTCGCGGAAGAGGTGACCGGAGCCGGCGAACAGCGCGCCGGCGGCCTCCTGCACGCGCGCCCCGGCGGAGTCGAGCAGCCAGACGAACGGGATTCGCTTGGTCAGCGCGAGCTCGCGCAGGCGCGTGGTCTTGATCTCGCCGGTCATCCCCATCGAGCCGGCCATGACGGTGAAGTCGTAGGCGCAGACGGCGGTCAGGCGACCGTCGACCTTGCCGTAGCCGGTGATCACCCCGTCGGCCGCGGCCTCGACGCCGTCCATCGCGCGCTGGGAGTAGTGCGGCCTGCCGTGGATGCCCAGCTCGACGAAGCTGCCGTCGTCGATCAGCAGCGCGATGCGCTCGCGCGCGGTCAGCTTTTCGCGCGCGTGCTGTGCGGCGATCTTCTCCTCACCGCCGCCGAGCCGGATGCGGGCGCGCCGCTCCTCGAGCTCCTCGACGAGCGGGCGCAGCAGCGAGCCGGCGGCCGCCTCGCGGGCCATCAGCGGCCTTTCCACTGCGGATCGCGTTTCTCGAAGAAGGCGCTGACGCCCTCGCGGATGTCCTCGGTGGACATCGCCAGGCTGAGCTGGGCGCGCAGGTACTCGAGCGCGTCGTCGAGCGGCATGTCGAGCTGGCGGCGCATCGCTTCCTTGCCCAGCCGCATGATCGCGGGCGACTTCGCCGCGAGCTTCCCGGCCCACTCGGCGACCGCCGCGTCGAGCTCACCGGCCGGCACGACGCGGTTGACGATCCCCGCCGCGAGCGCCTCCCGGGCGCTCAGGCGCTCGCCCAGCAGCAGCAGCTCGTTGGCCTTCTTGCGCGGGACGTTGCGGTAGATCAGCGCCATGATCATGAAGGGGAAGGCGCCGACGTCGATCTCCGGCGTGCCGAAGCTCGCGTCCTCGGAGGCGACGATCAGATCGCACGCCAGCGCGATCCCGAGCGCGCCCGCGAGCACGTGCCCGCCGGCCGCGCACAGCGTCGGCTTGCCGAGCTCGCCGATCAGCTTGAACAGCGCCACGAAGCGCTCGGAGCCGAAGTGGCGGTGCACGAGCGGGGCGTCGGCGGCGAAGCCCCCCAGGTTGGCGCCGGATGAGAAGGTCCGCTCGTGCGAGGAGGCGAGCACCACGCAGCGCACCGCCTGCTCGTCGCGAGCCCGCTCGAAGCTCGCGATCAGCCCCTCGAGCAGCTCCGGCGAGAGCGCGTTGCGGGTGTCGGGATCGTTCAGGGTGATCCTCGCGACGGCGGCGCCATCGAGCGCGTAGAGGACCTTGTCGGTTGCCACCGACGCATCCTAACCGCAACCCCGGCCTTGCGGGAAGTGAGCAGTCCTACTATTTACTTTTCGAGGAGGCTGCGATAGCGTCCCGGCGAGGCGCGCCGCAGCGCGTTCTCGCACTCGCGCAAGCACGGCGCCGGTGGCTCGCGCTCCCGCCCGCCGCCCTCGCAAAGCCAAGACCCGAAGGAGACCGTCCAGATGGCCGCCACCGCCGAGAGCGTGCTGAAGCCCGACTTCAACGCCAGCCGCAAACACTTCATCTTCAACGACGAGCACGAACAGCTGCGCGAGTCGATTACCAACTTCGCGATCAAAGAGCTGGCGCCGCACGCCGAGGAGTGGGAGGAGACGACCTTCCCCGACTCGGTCTTCCGGCGCATGGGCGAGCTCGGCTTCCTCGGCCTCGACAAGCCCGAGCAATACGGCGGCCAGGGCGGCGACTACTTCTCGGCGATCGTCCTCGGCGAGGCGATCGCGCACGCCAACTGCGGCGGGCTGGCGATGGGCGTCGCGGTCCAGACCGACATGGCGATGCCGCCGATCCTCGCGCTGGGCACGGAGGAGCAGAAGCAGCAGTGGGCCGTGCCGGCGATCAAGGGCGAGAAGATCCTCTGCCTCGGCATCACCGAGCCCGACGCCGGCTCGGACGTCAAAGGCATCAAGACGCGGGCGGTCAGGGACGGCGATGACTACGTCGTCAACGGCTCGAAGACCTACATCACCAACGGCCACCGCGCCGACGTGATCGTGCTCGTCACGAAGACCGACCCGGACGCGGGCTACGACGGCTTCACGCTGTTGCTCGTGCCGATGGACTCGCCGGGCGTGATCCGCGAGAAGAAGCTCCAGAAGCTGGGCATGCACGCCTCCGACACGGCGCTGCTGGCCTTCCAGGACGTGCGCGTGCCCGCGAGCGCCGTGCTCGGCGAGGTCGGCAAGGGCTTCTACCACATCATGTGGGAGCTCCAGGGCGAGCGCATGATCGGCGCCGCCGGGAGCGTGGCGGGGGCCCAGAAATGCTTCGATGCGACGCTGCAGTACGCAAAGGAGCGCAAGGCCTTCGGCAAGTCGATCGGGCAGTTCCAGGTGATCCGCCACAAGTTCGCCGAGATGGCGACCAAGATCGAGACGGCCCGCCAGCTCGTCTACATCACGGCGTGGCGCTTCGCCAATGGCGAGTACCCGGTGCGCGAGATCTCGATGGCCAAGCTGCACGCCTCGCGGATCGCCTGCGAAGTCGCCGACGAGTGCATCCAGATCCACGGCGGCGCCGGCTACATGAAGGAGTACAACGTCGAGCGCGTCTGGCGCGACATGCGCCTGAACCGCATCGGCGCGGGCACCGACGAGATCATGCTCGAGGTCATCGGGCGCTCC
>DASYFR010000007.1:0-3533 GCA_036498325.1 Solirubrobacteraceae bacterium | reverse complement strand
GGCGGCAACACCTTCTTCGGCGGAGGCGGTCAGTGGTCCGACCCTCGCTACTTGTCCGGCGCGAGCGTCTGCTACCAGCCGGCCGACACGCCCGGTTCTGCGAAGGGCGGCAGCGAGCCTCACTCGCAACCCATCGCGCTCGACTGTCGTTCGTCGTTTCTGCCTGGAGGCGGATCCACGCCCACATTACGGTCGCGATGAGGCTCACGTAGAACGGGTGTTCGGTGAGATCGGCGCGGGGGGGCGAAGCCAATTCGTCCCCCAGCAAGGGTGGGACGGCGCTTCTAGGCGACGATGAACTCGAGTCCGTGTCGGGGCGCCGCGGCCGCGAAGCGGGCGCCGAGCTCTTCGATGTTGTTGGGCGGCTCGTGTGTGGGGTCGAGCGCCGGATCGAGCGTCTCCTCGAAGAACTTCTCAATGCCGGCTGGGCTGAAGGTGATGATCATCCGCATCGGGGTGGTGCCGTCGTTGCGGAAGCAGTGCACGGTGCCGCGCGGCGCGTTGACGAAGTCCCCGGTGGCCGCAAGGATGGTGTCGTCGCCGAGGCGGACGCTGCACTGCCCTTCGATGATGTAGAAGGTCTCGTCCTCGTTGTGGTGGATGTGAGGGGGCGGGCCGCCGCCGGGCGGCACGAGTGCCTCCATCGCGAAGTAGGAGCCGCCGGACTCCGCGCCGGTGATCAGGAACCTGTAATGGTCTCCGGGCCCCCAGTAGGCGGGTCCGGTTCCGGCCGCGCGGTGTAGTAGTTCCCCGTAGGGTGGTGCGAGCGTTGGCGATGACATGGCGCCTCCTTGTGGCGTCGTGGTTTGATCCTCGGCGCCTGGTTGTCAGGAGCTTCGGGCTCCGCCTATGCTTGACCATCGAGTCTGGCTTCGCGACAGGAGCACCCCCTGAGAAATCCCCTGGTGTTTCGGACGCCGGGCCAACCGGGATGCTGGAGCGCGAGGCCGAGCTGGCGCTGATCGACCGTGGACTGGGGCTGGCCCGCGGCGGGCGTGGCGCGATCCTCCTCGTCGAAGGGCCCGCCGGGATCGGCAAGACCCGGCTGATGGCGGCGGCCGATGTGCGAGCCCGGGGACTCGGGATGCGCAGCGTCCGCGCGCGCGCCGGTGAGCTCGAGCATGATTTCGCGTTCGGGGTTGTGCGGCAGCTGTTCGAGCAGGTCGTTCTGGGCGCGGAGCCTGACGAGCGCGTGCGGTTGATGAGCGGCGCTGCGGCGCTCTCGGCGGCCGTGTTCGAGTTCGAGCGTGCGCCCGAGGCCGTCGCCGCCGATCCGTCGCACGGGACGCTGCACGGGCTGTTCTGGCTGGCGGCCAACGTCGCTGAGGCCGCGCCGCTGCTGCTCGCCGTCGATGATCTGCACTGGTGCGACGAGCCGTCGCTGCGCTTTCTGACGTACCTCGGCCGACGGATCGAGGGCTTGCCGGTGTTCCTGCTCGCGAGTACGCGACCGTCCGAGCCCGGCGTCGCGTCCGACCTGCTGGACGAACTGGTGTCCGATCCGGCTGCCGGCGTCGTGCGGCCGCGATCGCTTACCGCGCCGGCGGTCGACGCGCTGCTGCGCCAGGCGCTCGGCGGCGCCGTCGATCACGAGTTCTCGGATGCGATCCATGCCCGGAGCGGCGGTAACCCACTGTTCGTATACGAGCTCGTTCGCGCCGCGCGCGCGGGCGGTATCTCGCCGACGCCCGCCGGGGCGCGCCAGGTGGCGGAGCTGGCGCCGGAAGGCGTCGCGCGATTCGTCGCGCGACGGCTCGAGAGCCTCGGTGCGACGGCAGCTCGGCTCGCCGCGAGCGTGGCGATCCTCGGCGAGCAGGCCGGCCTTGCGCGGGCGGCCGAGCTGGCGGAGCTCGACCACCATGAGGCGGAGCTCGCGGCCAGGTCGCTGCGCCGCGTCGATGTCCTACGCTCCGGCGAGCCGCTGGCGTTCGTGCATCCGCTGGTGCGCAGCACCGTGTACGAGAGCCTCGAGCCGGGCGAACGTGACAGCTTGCACCGGCGGGCCGCCGGCATGCTCGCGCGAGGCGGCGCGCCGCGTCATCAGGTCGCCGCTCACCTGCTCGCCACCCAGCCGAGGGGCGATCATGCACTCGTCGCTCCCTTGCGCGAGGCCGCCCGCCACGCGATGGCCGAGGGAGCGCCCGACGTCGCGGCCAGGTATCTGGCTCGCGCGCTCGCCGAGCCGCCCGCGGCAGAGGAACGCGCAGCGGTGCTGCTTGAGCTCGGCACGGCCGAAGCGCTCGCGGAGCCGAACGCGGCGATCGACCACCTCGCGCAGGCGCTCGACCTCACCCAACACGATCCCGCGCTCGGGGACGCCGCGATCGAGCTCGCCGTCGTCCTGAACTCGCTCGGGCGCGTCGTCGACGCCGTCGAGACACTCGAACGCGTTGGCGCGCGGGTGCAGGTCCCGAGCGTCGCCCGAAGACTCGACGCCGAGCTGATCTGGCTGTCGGGATACCACCCCAACACCTACCAACTGGGCCAGACCTACCTGGCCCGTCGCAGCGACGACCGGGGTGGTGACTGCGTGGGCCGGCAGATCCAAGGGCTGCGCGCCTCCGCGAACGCACGCGCCGGACGCGACCCAGCAGCGGCGCTCGCTGCCGCTCGCGAGGCGCTCGCCGGCGGCATTCTGCTGCGCGAGCACCCCGCGCCGGCGTTCAGCGTGCCTGTGACAGTGCTCGTGCTGCTCGACCGCTTCGAGGAGGCGCTCGACGTCTTCGCGGACGCGCTCGAAAAGGCCCGCCGCACCGGGGCGACGTATCTGTTCACGATGACCTCGATGTTGCGCTCGGACCTGTGGTGGCGGCTTGGCGAGCTCGCCGAGGCCGAGGCCGACGCGCTCAATGCGCTCAGCACCGGTGGCACGTTCGCAAGGGTGTTGCCATTGGCGAGATGCATCGCTGAAGTCCGCACGGAGCGCGGTGAGCTGACTGAGGCGGCGGAGGCGCTCGACCAAGCCGCGCTCGCGGGTGAAACCGCGGGCGCTCTCTCCTGGTCGCTCTTCCGAGCGAGCCGTGGGCGCCTCCGAATCCTCCAAGGGCGCGTCGACGATGGCGTCGAGGACCTCCTGACCGCGGGGCGCTGGCTCGAAGACCTCGGCAGCCACAACCCGGCGTTCTCCGCCTGGCGCTCCGGTGCCGCGCTCGGACTCGCGAGGCTCGGCAGACGCGAAGACGCCCAGCGGCTGGCGCACGAGGAGGTGACTCTGGCAGCCCGCTGGGGCGCGCCGCGCGCGCTCGGCGACGCGCTGACGACCGCCGGTCTCGTCGACGACGGCGATGCCAGGCTGGCGCTCCTGCAGGAGGCAGCCGCCGTGCTCGCCGACTCCCCGGCCAAGCTCGTAAAGGCACGCGCGCTCACAGAGCTCGGCGCCGCCCTGCGACGCTGCAACCGGCGCGCCGACGCGCGCGAGCCGCTCGCCACCGGCCTCGAGCTGGCGCAGCGCTGCGGCGGGTGGGCGCTCGCCGAGCACGCGCGCGAGGAGCTGATCGCCACCGGCGCACGACCACGCCGCGCCATGCGCAGCG
>DASYFR010000006.1:0-244117 GCA_036498325.1 Solirubrobacteraceae bacterium | reverse complement strand
TGGTTCAGGAACGACGGAATCGCGATCGCGGCAAGAATGCCGATGATCAGGATGACGACCAGAAGCTCGATCAGGGTAAAACCACCCTCATCCTTCGAGCGCTGGCGCAGTCGATTCAACATGATTGATCCTCCTCGGATCTCGGTTCTAGGACGCCAGCCCTCGGTTCCACCGCCCCACTGGGCGATGCGCCATGAGTGAATCTTTCACCCACGCCGCCGGCTTTGTCAGGCGTCATTTTGGTGACGCTTTGCGCTGGCACGTCAACGCTGGCTTTCGCCGCTGCATCGGTCGTATGGGGGAGGATCTTTAGCCGTGGGTGAGAAAGCTTGGACGCATGATGCGTCGTCACCGTGGCCCGCGCGCGCTCAGGGCGAGCCGCTCGGTCTAGCTGGCGCTGGAGGGCTCGGCGGGCGCCTCGCCGGGCGCCGCGGCGGGGTGGTCATCATCGCCCTCGCCGCCATCCGCGGCCCGCTCGGCGCCGGCGTCGTCGTCGGATGCCCCCGCGGGGTGATCATCGCGCCAGCGCGCCTGCGCGTCGATGTCGGGGACGCGCACGCCGGCGCCCGCGCACCAGGGGCAGGTGAGGTTGGCCGGCGTGCCACCGAGGTTCGAGATCACCTGCCCGCTGCCACGGCAGGGCATACACTCCCGCGGCTCATGCGACGCACCGGCCTGATCCTCGCTGCCTGTCTGCTCGCTCGCCAAGGGCGGGGAGACTAGCGTGCCCCGCGTGAGAAGACCGGGACGAGGCGCCGAGTGGGCGATCCTGGCCGCGATCACGCTCGCCGCCGCGGCGCTGCGGCTGATCGCGATCAGCAAGGTCTCCCCCGACCCGTTTTACGACGCGGCCGTGCGCAGCATGTCGCTGTCGTGGCACAACTTCTTCTTCGGGGCCTTCGAGCCGTCGGGCAGCGTCTCGATCGACAAGCCACCGGTCGACCTGTGGCTGCAGGTCCTCAGCGTCAAGCTGCTCGGCTTCAGCTCGACGACGCTGAAGCTCCCCGAGGTGCTTGCGGGGATCGCCTCGGTGCCGCTCTTGCACGCGGTCGTGCGACGGGTCTGGAGCGTCCCCGCCGGCCTCGCCGCCGCGCTCGCGATGGCGGTCTTGCCGGTCGAGGTGATCACTTCGCGCAGCGACACGATGGACGCCGTGATGATGGCGCTGATCGTCCTGGCGCTGCTGTTCTTCGTGCTCGCCGCGCAGGCCGGGCGCAGGGTCTGGCTGCTCGCTGGAGCGGCCGTGCTCGGGCTGGCGTTCAACGTCAAGCTGCTCGAGTCGCTCGTCGCGCTCCCCGGGATCGCCGTCCTCGTCTACCTCGGGATGCCGGGCCGCTGGCCGCGACGCGTGCTCGCGGTCGCGCTCGCGGGCCTCGTGTATGTGGTCGTGGCGCTGTCCTGGCTGACAGCCACGCTGATCGCGCCGGCGCACGACCGTCCCTGGGCCGTCGGCTCGACCAACGGCAGCGCGTGGAACGCCGCGTTCGTGTTCAACGGCACGGAAAGGCTCGGCGGGAAATCCGCCGAACCGACGGGCACCGTCTATGAACCCGGACACCACTACGCGACCGCGACGCAGTCCGAGCGTGACCACATCCCGATTGTGCCGGCCTCCGCGACGCGCCTGCTCGCCCGGGTCGGCCCGCTGTCCGGACAGCGCCTAGGCCTCGAGGCGCTGCTCGCGCTGCTGCTGGGAGCGCCCGCGCTGCTGTGGGGCCTCGGACGCGAGCACGACCCGCGCGCGGGCGAGGAGGAGCTGGCGGAGGATGCGGAGGAGGAGCCGGAGGCGATCGATGCGCGTGTGCGCGTGCGCCGCGCGGCGGGCGCGGGTATCGCGCTATGGATGCTGACGGGCATCGTCCTGTTCAGCCACATGGCGCGGCTGCATCCGCGCTACGTGGAGGCGTTCACGCCCGCCGTCGCTGCGATGCTCGGAATCGGCGTCGCCTGGGCGGCCGGGCGCGGCAGCCGCGAGCGGCTGGTGGTCCTCGGCGTCGGGCTCCTGGTGAGCGTGTACTACTCAGAGCGCCTGCTCTATGGCACCCCCCTGACCTGGTGGGTGGCGCTCGCGGGTGCGCTCTGCGCGATCGCCCTGGCGCTCCTCGCGCGGGTGGGGCGCTCGCGCACGCGCGCCGCGATCGCGCTCGCGGGCGCGACGGCGGCGACGCTCGTGGCTGTGCTCGCGGTGCCGCTGAAAGCCGATGTGACGGCGATCGAAACGCACGTCACCGACGCCGGCTACGTCGGCGCGCTGCCCAGCGAAGAGCAGACGCTCGTCAGCTCCTACCTGCGCTCCCACCAGCGCGGAGCGCGCTATGAGGTGGCGGCCGAGTCGGCCACGCAGATCGGCTCGCTGATCGTCCAGGACGCGCGTCCGGTGCTCGTGCTGACGACATACGCCGGGCGAGTCTTCACGCCCGTGCCGAAGCTGATGCAGCTGATCGCCCAGCGCCAGGTGCGCTACGCGTTCCTGAACACCTTCTGCCCCAGCCACCCCTCGACCCTCAACCCCGCCTGCTCCGCTCCGGCCAAGTGGGTCCGCGCACATGGCACCGACGTCTCGCGCGCCGCGGGCCTGTCCCACGGCGGGCTGCTCTACCGGCTGGCCGGCGCCGCGCCGTGAGCTTCGAGGCGCAATCGGAGCGTCTGCGTGCGCTCGCCGCCGGCGCCCGCACCGCCGGACGGCTGGCGCTCGACACGGAGTTCATGGGCGAGGGGCGCTATCGCACGCTGCTGTGCCTCGTCCAGCTGGCGATCCCCGAGCGCGTCGGCGACGAGGAGCGGATCGCCCTGATCGACCCGCTCGATCAGGAGCTCGATACGGCGCCCCTTGCTGACGTGCTCGCCGATCCGGCCGTGCAGATCGTCGTGCACGCTGGCCGCCAGGACATCGCGTTGATGCGCCGCCGGCTGCGGACCGCGGTTACCAACGTGTTCGACACGCAGGTCGCGGCCGGCTTCGCGGGGCTCGGCGCGCAGAGCTCCTACGACTCGCTGTTGAGTGAGATTCTCGGCCTGCGCGTCGCCAAGACCGCCAGCTTCACCCGCTGGGACGCGCGCCCGCTGTCCGCCGAGCAGCTCGCCTACGCGCGCGAGGACGTCGTGCACCTGCTCCAGCTCGCCGGTGAGCTCGAGCGGCGTCTCGCGACGCTCGGGCGGCTGGAGTGGGCCCACGAGGAGTGCGAGCCGCTGGCGCGCTCGAGCGACGAGCGCGACCCCGACGCGATCTTCTCGCGCCTGCCACGCGTGGGGGGCCTGAGCGCCACGGCCAGGCCGGTGGCGCGCGAGCTCGTGCGCTGGCGCGAGCGCACGGCCGAGCGTCAGGACCGCCCCGTGCAGGGGGTCCTCGGCGACGCCGCGCTCGTCGAGATCGCGCGGCGCAAGCCGTCCTCGCGCGGCGAGCTCGAGCGCATCCGCGGCGTGAGCGGAGGTGGCGGGGGCCGCCGCGGCGAAGAGCTGCTCGAGGCGATCGCACGCGGGCGCGCACAGCCGCCGGAGGACGTCCCCGAGAGCTCGCGTCCACCGGCGCCGAGGCCCGACGACGCGCCGCTCGTGGCGCTCGGCGAGGCGCTGCTGCGCGCGCGTGCCCGCGAGGCCGGCCTCGCATACGAGCTGCTGGCCGCGCGCGCGGACCTGCAGGCAATCGTCGCCGCCGTGCGCGCCGGCGGCGAGGAGGCCGACGTGCGCACCCTGCGCGGCTGGCGCCGCGAGCTCGCCGGCGGCGAGCTGCTCGAGCTGCTCGCCGGCCGGGTCTCGCTGTCGGTCGAGGGGCCGCCCGAGCGCCGTCGCGTGAGGGTCGCGGGCGTCTCCGCCTCCTGAACGGCGGCTCGTTCTCGACGGGCATGCGGTTCGGCGCGCCGGCACCGGCGGGTCCCCTGCCACCCGGCGGGCTGTCCTCTGCTACTGGATGTGGTTGTACACGTCGAACAGCGGCAGGTACATCGAGATCACGATGAACCCGACGATGGCGCCGATGACGATGATCATGATCGGCTCGAGGATCGAGGTCAGCGCTTTGACGGACGCTTCGACCTGTTCCTCGTAGAACTCGGCGACGCGGTCGAGCATCGCGTCGAGCGCGCCCGTTTCCTCGCCGACCCCGACCATGTGCGTGACCATCGTCGGGAAGATCGGCGCCTGAGCGAGCGGCGCCGCGATCGTGCCCCCTCGCTTGACCGAGGCGACCACGCCGTCCATCGCTTCCTCGACCGCGACGTTGCCGCCGGTCCGCCCGGTGATGTCGAGCGCCTGCAGCAGCGGCACGCCGGCGCTCGTGAGCGACGCGAGCGTGCGCGACCAGCGCGCGACCGCGACCTGCTGCACGATCGCGCCGATCCGCATCGGCACGTGCAGTCGAAAATGATCCCATTGCTTGCGCCCCCACGTGCTCTTCTTCCAGCGCAGGAACGCAAAGACGATCGCGAAGGTCGCGCCGAACATCAGCCACCAGTAGCCGGTGACCATGTGCGAGAGCCCGACGGACACCTGCGTGAGCGCAGGAAGTTCGCCGCCGAACTGCTTGAAGACGCCCACGAACACGGGGACGAGGAAGGCGACGAGCGCCATCATCACGGCGACCGCGAAGATGATGACCATGGTGGGATAGATCATCGCCGCTTTGATCTGACGCCTGAGGCCGGCATCCTTCTGCAGCTGGTCGGCGACACGCATGAGGGCGTCCTCGAGCACACCTCCGGTCTCCCCCGCCTGCGTCATCGCGACGAACAGCGGGCTGAAGACCTTCGGGTGGCGTCCCATCGAGTCGCTCAGTGACAGCCCCGCCTCGACGTCCTTGCGTACCGCGACCAGGGTTTCCTTCAGGAACTTGCCCTCGGTCTGCTCCTCGAGCACGTAGAGCGCGCGCAGGATGCTCATGCCGGAGCTGATCATCGTCGAGAGCTGGCGCGAGAAGACGGCCAGCTCGTTTGCCTTCACGCGCTGCATGAAGGCGAGCTCGAGCTGGCGCGAGGAGTGCTTGTCGGTGATGTCGAGGACGACCAGGCCACGCTGCTTGAGCTGGTCGGCGACCGCCTGCTTGGTGTCCGCCTCGACCTCGCCGTGAGCCTTGCCCCCGCTGAGGTCGAGTGCCTTGAAGACGTACGTGCTCATCGCGCGGACCTATGCCGCCGCGAGCGAGGTGGCCCCCAGCAGCCGCCGCAGCTCCTCCGGCGTGCCGGAGCGAGACTCGGCGAGCTTCTGGCTGATCGAGCCCTGGCGCACGAGCGAGGCGAGCGAGGCGTCCATCGTCTGCATCCCGACCGCGGAGCCGGTCTGCAGGACGGAGTAGATCTGATGCGTCTTGCCCTCGCGAATGAGGTTGCGCACGGCCGGCGTCGGCACGAGCACCTCGCAGGCCACGACGCGCCCGGAGCCGTCGGCGTTGGGCAGCAGCTGCTGGGTCATGATCCCCTGCAGGGCGACCGACAGCTGCACGCGCACCTGCCCCTGCTGGTGGGCGGGGAACACGTCGATGACGCGGTCGATCGTCTGCGCGGCATCCTGGGTGTGCAGCGTCGCGAACACCAGGTGGCCCGTCTCCGCCGCGGTCAGGGCCGTCGAGATCGTCTCGAGGTCGCGCATCTCGCCGACGAGGATCACGTCGGGGTCCTGGCGCAGCGCGCCCTTCAGCGCGTCGCCGAAGCTCAGCGCGTCGGAGCCGAGCTCGCGCTGGTTGACGATGCAGCGCTTGTGCGCGTGCAGGAACTCGATCGGATCCTCGATCGTCATGATGTGCTCGTCGCGGGTTGCGTTGATCTCGTCGATCATCGCCGCGAGCGTCGTCGACTTGCCCGAGCCGGTCGGCCCGGTCACGAGCACGAAGCCACGGGGCTTGCGGGTGAACTCGTGGACGGTCGGCGGCAGCCCGAGCTCGTCGATCGAGGTCAGGCCGAAGGGGATCAGGCGGAAGGCCGCGCCGATCGCGCCGCGCTGGTAGTAGGCGTTCACGCGGAAGCGGGCGTGCCCGGGGATCGAGTAGGCGAAGTCGAGCTGCCAGTTGGTCTCCAGGCGCTGACGCTGGTCGCCGGTGAGGATCGAGTAGACGATCTCCCGGGTGTCCGCCGGTGAGAGCTTCGGGTACTCCTCGAGCGGCCCGAGGCGCCCGCGCACGCGCACGGTCGGGTGGGCGCCGGCGGTGAGGTGAAGGTCCGAGGCGCGCCGGTGGACGACCTCCATCAGCAGGTCTGCGAAATCGATGTCCATGGCTCAGCCCATCGACACAACCGCCGCCGACCATTAGCCGCGCCGACGCGCCTTGCAGGCGCCTGGACGAAGATACGAGCTCAGTTGCTGCCGATGACGCGCGCGATCTCGGCGATCGACGTGCGCCCCTGCTTGACCTTCTCGAGCCCATCGTCGCGCAGGCGCGTCATACCCTGCGCGACGGCGATGTCGCGGATCTCCTCGGAAGGCTTGCGTTCGAGCGCGAGCGACTGGATCTCGGGCGTCATCTGCATCACCTCGTAGATGCCGAGCCGCCCGCGATAGCCGCTGCCACCGCAGCGCCGGCAGCCGACCGGCTCATAGGCCTCGAGCTCCATCCGGGCCTTGTAGCCGCTCTCCTGCAGCACCTTCGCGGGGATGATCGTGCGGCGCTTGCAGCTCGGGCACAGCATCCGCGCGAGGCGCTGCGCGACGACGCAGTCCAGCGCCGAGGACACGAGAAACGGCTCGACGCCCATCTCGATCAGCCGGTTGATCGCCGAGGGGGCATCGTTGGTGTGCAGGGTGGACAGGACGAGGTGCCCGGTGAGCGCCGACTCGACCGCGATCTGGGCGGTCTCGCGGTCGCGGATCTCGCCGACCATGATCACGTCGGGGTCGGCGCGGACCATCGCGCGCAGACCCGTCGCGAACGTCAATCCGACCTTCGCCGCGACCTGCACCTGTGTGAGCCCGCTCATTTCGTACTCGACGGGGTCCTCGACGGTGATGATGTTCTTCTCGGGCGTGTTCAGCAGCTGCAGCGCGGCATACAACGTCGTCGACTTGCCCGAGCCGGTCGGGCCGGTCACGAGCACCGCGCCGTGGGTCTGCCGGCAGGCGTTTTCGAGGCGCTCGCGCTCGGGCTCGGCCATTCCCAGCTTGTCAAGCTCGACGACGACGGAGGCCTTGTCGAGCACGCGCATCACGACGCCCTCGCCGTGCACGCTGGGGAGCGTGACGACGCGCAGGTCGACGTGGCGGCCGTCGATCGCGAGACCGACGCGGCCGTCCTGCGGCAGGCGCCTCTCGGCGATGTTCAGTTCGGCCATGATCTTGATCCGCGAGACCACCCCGGCGGCCATTTTCCGCGGCACCGTGGTGATGTCCTGGAGGACGCCGTCGATGCGGAAGCGCACGCGCATGTCGCGGCCCTCGGGGGCCAGGTGCAGGTCTGAGGCGCCGCGCTCGACGGCCTGCGCGACGAGCTGGTTGACGAGCTTGATGACGGGCGCGTCGTCGGAGGTCTCGTGCAGCGAGACGACCTCTTCCTCTTCACCCTCCTCGTAGCCGACGACCGAGTCGCCGACCGCGTCCTCGAGGTGGTCGAGCCGTGAGATCAGGCCGGTGATGTCGTCCGGCGGCGCGACGGCCACGCGGATCTCGTAGCCGGTCATGATCGCGATGTCGTCGACCGCCAGCACGTTCGCGGGATCGGCCATCGCGACGAGCAGCGTGCGCTTGTCGGCAAACGCCACCGGCACCGCCTGGTAGCGCTTGGCGACCGCGGTGCTGACGAGGTTGGCAGCCGACATGTCGACCGCGAAGACGCCCAGATCCAGGTGGTCGAGCCCGTAGCGCTCGGCGAGCGCCCGGGCGAGGGCGTCCTGCGTGATCACGCTGCTGTCCACGAGCACCCGCTCGGGCGTGGTGCCGAGGTTGCGCGAGCTCTCGAGCGCGTCGTCCACCTGGCGGCGCGTCGCGAAGCCCATCTTGACGATGACGTCGGTCAGGAAGCCCCCGGAGGAGCCCTTGCGCGAGGGTTTCGTGACCCCCGAGAAGTCCTCCTGCGAAGGTGTGTCCGGCGTGTCCGTCGCGGCGTCGGCAGCGGGCGGGGCGAGGTCGAGATCCAGCTCGCCGTCGAGCGCGCCATCGGCGCCGAGGTTGTCGAGCTCGACCTTCGCTTCCGATCCGATCGGCGCGAGAGCGTCCTCGAGCTCGGTTGCTCGCTCGATCGAGATCCTGGGCTCGGGCTTGGCCGTGTCCTCGCCGCCGTCCATGCCGAAGATCTCGTGCAGGTCGGGAGGGCTCTGCTGCGGTGCGTCGCTCATCGCAGCACCCCCGCGCCGGCGCGCTTCGCCCCTGTGTCAGTCGCGCGCGCTGCCGGCGTCCGGCGCGGAGTCGGCGCCGCGCGCCGCGCGGGCCATGACCTCGCGCGGTGCGTGGCGCCCCGTCCACAGCTCGAGGCTGAGAGCGCCCTGGGCGACGAGGATCTGCAGGCCGTCGACGATCCGCGCTCCATGCGCCGTGGCGGCGGCAATGAGCGGGGTTGATCGTGGGTGATAGGCGAGATCGACGACATTCGAGTACTCAGCAACCTGATCGAACGTCAACCCGAGTTGGTTGAGCGCAGCGGCCTCAGTGGCCGAGCGTTCGACCCCGGAGGCCCCTGCGGGGCCGGCGAGCCCCACCGGGGTGCAGTTGACGAGCACGTCGGCGCTCGGCGCTGCCGTAACGGCGCGCGCGCCGAGGTCGCTCGCGAGCGCCTGTGCGCGCTCGGGCGTGCGATTCCAGATCGCGATATCGGCGGCGCCCGCTTCGCGCAGCGCCCACACGGCAGCGCGGGCGCTGCCGCCGGCACCGAGCACGAGTGCGCGCTTGCCCGCCGGGGACTCGCCCAGCGCAGCCATCAGGCCGGGGGCGTCGGTGTTCTCGGCGGCGATCGTTCCGTCGGCGGCGAAGGTGAGCGTGTTCGCCGCACCGATCGCCCGTGCGGTCGCGCTCGCCTCGTCGGCGAGCGCAAGCGCCGCCTGCTTGTGCGGGATCGTGACATTCGCGCCGCGGAAGCCGGCATCACCGAGCGCGCGCGTCGTATCGGCGAACAGCTGTGGTGGCACGGGCAGGCGCTGGTAGCGCCAGTTGTGCATGCCGAGCGCGGCGAGAGCGGCGTTGTGCATCGCGGGCGAGCGGCTGTGCGCCGCCGGCCAGCCGAGCACGCCGAGGCGGGTGATCACTTGTGCTTGCAGGTCGGCGGGCGCCCCCCGTTGCTCTGGACGGCAGCGGCGTAGGCGGCGGCGTTGACTTCGAAGGCCGCCTGTGTGGTGGAGAAGACCTGCTCGCCGCAGCCGTCGGCGGCGGCGACGTAGTAGAGGTAGGACACGTGCGCGGGGTGCGCGGCGGCTTCGATCGAGGCGAGGCCGGGGTTGGAGATCGGCGTCGGCGGCAGGCCGGTGTGCGTGCGGGTGTTGTAGGGCGAGTTGATGTGCAGGTCCGCTTCGGTCAGTTCCTTCGTGTAGGTCGCAATCCCCTTGCGCTGCTCGACGGCGTAGTAGATCGCGGCGTCGATCCCGAGCGGCATGCCCTGGTTGAGGCGGTTGTAGATCACCGCCGCGATCTTCGCCCGGTCGCCCGGCACCTGCGCCTCGCGCTCGATCATCGAGGCGACCGTCAGCAGCTGGTAGGGCGTGACGTGCAGCGCGCGCGCGCCATTGATCTCGCTGCTGCCGAAGTTTTCGCGGAACGCGATCAGCTGCTCCTGCACGAGCCGGCTCGCGGGCTGCCCGGGGTTGATGTAGTAGGTCGCGGGGAACAGGAACCCTTCGAGGTCCGGCGTGTGTGACGGCGCACCGTAGTGCACGGGATCGAGCAGCGGCGAGTGCCGCGAGGCGAGGCGATAGCTCCCGGCGACGCCCGACGTCTTCGCGATCTCGGCGATCTGGGCTCGCGTCTTTCCCTCGGGGATCAGCAGCCTGATGACCTTCGGCGCAACAACCTTCCTGGTCGGGCTGGTGTGAACGAGCGCACCCACGACGAGCACGACGACGGCGATCGCAGCCAGCAGCGCGATCAGCGCCGCGACGCGCGCGGGGCCGGCGTGGCGTCCTCGCCCGCCCCGGCGCTCGTGCGGGGGGCGTCGGGGGACACCGAGAGCAGACGTGCGCGTCGGCGGGGCCACGGCGGGCGCGGGAGCGGGAGCGGGCGCGGGCTCCTCGGCCTCCAGGTCGTGCTGGAGGGGCTGCACCGGTGGCGGCGCGGGCTGCATTTCCTCCTCCCCGCCCGCGGAGGGCTCGCGCAATGCCTCCTCCCCACCCAGCGCGGACGGCTCGTCAAGGACTGCCTCCTCCCCGCCCTCCGAAGGTTCCTCCTCCGAGAGGATCTCGGGTGGGAGCGGCCGCGACGGCTCGGGCGGAGCCTGCGGGGACTCGGGGATGGGCGGCTCGGCCGGCTCAGGCGGGAGCGGGGGCGGCGGCTCGGTCGCGGGTGCCGGCGCCGTCGGCGTGGACGGCTCGACGGCGGCTGGCACGGAGGTCCCCGCCTGCGCCGCGCGCCGGCGGGCGCGCTCTTCGCGGTCGCGTTCGCGTTCCTCGTGGGAGCGTTCGCGTTCAGGCCGTGATCGATCGCCGCGAGACAAGAAGCAGGACCCTAACGCGATTGCGCGGCGAGCCAGCTCTCGAGCAGGTGAGCTGCGGCGCGCGAGTCCTCGCTCGCCCTGAAGGCGCCCTCCATACGCTGAGCGATCCGGGTGGTGAAGCGCTCGTCGTGCATCTCGACGGGCGTCTCGGTGCCGAGCCGCCGCGACAGCCGGCGCGCGAAGTCGCGCGTCTCGCGTGTCTGCTCGGTGTCGGCGCCGCTGAGCGAGAGTGGCAGGCCGACGATCACCCGCGTCACCTCGCGCTCGCGCACGAGCTCGCTCAGGCGCGCCATGCCGCGCTTGCTCGCCGGCCGCTCGACGGTCTCGAGCGGCGTGACGATCGTGCCGGTCGGATCGCTCAGCGCACAGCCGCAGCGGGCGCTGCCATAGTCGAGCGCGAGGACCCGCATGCCGTTCAGTTGACGCTCGCGCGAGCGCGGTTGGCGGGCGAGCAGCGTTCGCTCATGCAGTCAGCGCGGCTGCGATCGCGCTGCGTGCCTGTGCGATCGCCTCGTCGAGCTTGTCGGGGTCGCGGCCGCCGGCCTGCGCCATCGTGTCACGGCCGCCGCCGCCGCCACCGACGATCTCGGCGGCGCGCTTGACGATCGCGCCGGCCTTGACGCCCCGCGCGACGAGCTCGGGCGCCACGCTTGCGACCAGGTGCACGCGGCCATCGGCGACGCTCCCGAGCAGGATCGCGGCCCCCGGCAGGCGGCCCTTCACACGATCGACGATCTCGAGCAGGGTCTTGGCGTCGACGGGTCCGATGGCGGCGGCCAGCACGGTCGCGCCGTCGAGCTGCTCGGCACCGGCAGCGAGCGCGTCCACGTCGGCGCCCGGGCCCTTGGCGGCGGCTCCCTGCTTGAGCTGCTTCTCGAGCTGCTTGCGCTCCTGCGCGAGCGCGTGGACGGCGGCGGCGGCATCCTCGGGACGGGTGCGCAGCTCGGTCGCGATCGCCCCGAGCTGGCTGTCGTGCTCGCGCAACAGCTCGACGGCGGCGGGGCCCGTGAGTGCCTCGATGCGGCGCACGTTCGCGGCGCTGGAGGTCTCGCTGATGATCCGGAACGGTCCGATCTCCGCGGTCGAGCGCACGTGCGTGCCGCCACACAGCTCGCGCGAGTACTCGCCGTCGCCGATCTGGACCATGCGCACGACGTCGCCGTACTTCTCGCCGAACAGCGCCATCGCCCCGAGGCGCCTGGCCTCGTCGAGCGTCGTGGTGATGGCTCGCACCGGGTCGTTCAAGCCGATCCACTCGTTCACGCGATCCTCGACATCGCGTAGCTCCTCGGCGCTCAATCCCTGACCGTGGCTGAAGTCGAAGCGCAGCTTGTCCGGGCCGACGTAGGAGCCCGCCTGGCGAACATGGGCGCCGACACGCTGGCGTAGGGCGGCCTGCAGCAGGTGGGTGGCGGTGTGGTTGCACTCGGTCGCGTGACGCTCACGACGGTCGACCTTTGCGAGCACAGCCTCGCCGTCGTGCAGATCGCCCTGCTCGAGGCGCACGACGAGCGCCTGGTCCTCGCCGAGACGGAAGACGTCCTCGACACGCGCACGGCAGTCGCCGTTCGCGCACTCGAGCGTCCCCCCATCCGCGACCTGACCGCCGCCAGGCGCATAGAAGGGCGACTCCGCGAGCTTGACGAGCAGGCGCCGGCCCGCGTTCGCCTCGCCGTCCGGACCCGTGGCGATGCTCTGCACGGCCGCGACGGTCGTCTGCTGCTCCTCCGTCTCATACCCCGTGAAGCGCGTCGCCAGGGGGCTCGCGCCGGCAAACGCGCTGGCTGCAGCGCGAGCCTCGCCACCCTCGCCCGCGCCGCTGCGCGCGCCCGCGCGCCCGCGCGCCCGCTGCTCCTCCATCAGCGTGTCGAAGTCCCCTGCGATCCCCAGCCCCTCCTCGGCCAGCAGCTCGCTGGTCATCTCATAGGGGAAGCCGTAGGTGTCGTGCAGGCGAAAGACCTCAGCCGCTGCCACCGTCGCCGCTCCGTCCGCGCGCGAGGACTCGATGTGCGCGCGAAGCGTCGCGAGGCCCTGCGCGAGCGTGCGCCCGAACCCCTCCTCCTCGGCGGCGAGCCACATGTCGATCGTCTCGGCCTGCTCGCGCAGTTCGGGGTACGCCGCACCCATCAGCTCGCGCACGCGGGCGGAGTAGCGGGTGAGGAATCCGGGCGCGAGATCGAGCGCGCGTCCCTGCTGGATCGCCCGGCGCATCACGCGGCGCAGCACATACCCGCGATCCTCGTTCGACGGGACGACCCCGTCGGCGAGCAGGAAGGTCATCGCGCGCGAGTGGTCGGCGAGGATGCGCAGCGAGCGGGCGGTCTGAAAGCTGTCTTCGTGGTCGCGACCGGAGAGCTCCTCGCCGAGCTCGATCAGTGGCCGGAACTGGTCGGTCTCGAAGACGGAGTCCTTGCCCTGCAGGATCGCCGCCATCCGGTTGAGGCCGAGGCCGGTGTCGATGTTGTTCGCCGGCAGGGGCTTGAGCAGCGAGCCGTCGCCGTTGGCTCCGCTGCCGCCGGGGCGCTGGTCGTATTGCATGAACACGAGGTTCCAGTACTCCAGGAAGCGCTCGTTCTCGCCTCCGGGTAGATCCGCGGGCTCGCCGTAGCTCAGCCCGCGGTCGATGTAGAGCTCCGAGCAGGGGCCGCACGGCCCGCTCGGCCCGGCCTGCCAGAAGTTCTCCGCGCGCGGGCAGCGGACGATGCGCTCGCGCGCCACGCCGAGTTCGGCCCACCGCTCGATCGCCTCCTCGTCGGGCCCGAGACCGAGCTCCTCGTCACCGGCGAACACCGTCACCCAGATGTCGGACTCCGCGAGCCCGAAGACCTCGCGCGAGAGCTCCCAGGCGAGCGCTATCGCCTCGTGCTTGAAGTAGTCGCCGAAGGAGAAGTTGCCGAGCATCTCAAAGAACGTCAGGTGGCGGGCGGTGTTGCCGACGTTGTCGATGTCGACCGTGCGGAAGACCTTCTGGCAGCTCGTCAGCCGCGCCGCCGGGGGATCCTCCTGGCCGAGGAAGTAGGGCTTCAGCGGGTGCATGCCGGCGACTGTGAGCAGCGCCGAGGGATCGTGCGCGGATGGCACGAGCGATGCCGAGGCGATGCGCCGGTGTCCGCGCTCCTCGAAGAAGCTCAGGTAGCGCTCGCGGATCTCGTCAGAGGTCATCCTGCGTGCAGATCTTAGGCGCCTGGCGGGACTAGGAGGCGATCGTGCCGTGACCGATGACGACGTCGCCCGCGTACAGGCAGGCGATCTGGCCGGGGGCGGTGCGCTCGGCGGCGTCGGCCAGCTCGACGCCGACGCGCGCGTGCTGTCCGGGGCCCGGTTCGCCCGCGAGGCGGCAGGGGAAGCGGCGTCCGTGCGCGCGCACGCGCACCCCGTCGACCGTGCTCCCGTCCCGGTGCAGCGTGACCTCGCGTACGGCCAGCCGGCGCGCGAGCAGCTCGCGCCGAGCGCCGACGGTCACGGTGTTGGCGAGCGTGTCCGTCGCGAGCACGTAGAGCGGCTCGGGAGCGGATATCCCGAGCCCGTGCCGCTGCCCGACCGTGAAGGAATGTGCGCCGGCGTGCTCGCCCAGCGCGCGCCCGTCGCGGTCGAGGATCGCTCCTGGCCGGCGTCCGAGACCGGCGTGTCGCTCGAGGAAGTCGCGCTGGCGGGTGCCGGCGAGGAAGCAGAGATCCTGCGAGTCGCGCCTGTGCGCGACCGCGAGACCGGCGCGCTCGGCGAGCTCGCGAACCCGCGGCTTGTGCAGCTCGCCGAGCGGAAAGCGCAGCCGCGCCAGCGACTCCGGCGCGAGCGCCGAGAGGACATAGCTCTGGTCCTTGGCGAGGTCGGCTGCGGTCCGCAGCAGTGGCGCCGGCGGGCCCTGCTTCACGCGCGCGTAGTGTCCGGTTGCGAGCGTCTGGGCTCCCAATCTCGTGGCGAGCTCGAGCATCGCGTCGAGGCGGACCTGCCCGTTGCAGCGCACGCACGGGTTGGGCGTGAGCCCGGCGGCGTGGTCGGCGAGCCAGCCGTCGACGACGCCGGCGCGGAACTCGGCACGCAGGTCGATCGAGAGGTGCGCCAAGCCGAGCCCGTGAGCGAGCTCGCGCGCCCCGCGCACGGCCTGTGCCGAGCAGCAGCTCAGATCGCCGTCGTTCTCGGGATCGGACCACAGCTCGAGCGTGACCGCGACCGTCTCGGAGGCGCGCTCGGCAACGAGCAGCGCCGCGACCGCGCTGTCGACCCCGCCGCTCATCGCCACGAGCGTGCGTCCGGCCACGGGCGCCATCGCGACGGCGCGGGCGGCTGCCCCGAGCGCACGATGGAGGGCGTCGGTGGCCAGCTCGGCGGCATGGCGCTTGGCGATGCTGAGGCCACCGAGCTCGCGCGCGATGTCCTCGGCTCCGATCCTGGCGGCCTGCAGCAGTGGTGTGCCCCTCAGCAGGCCCACGACGGCGCTGCCGGCCGCGATGCTCGCGCCACAGCCGCTGGCGTCGAACCCCGCATCGCGGATGCGCCCCACCGCGCTGTCCGGGTCGACCGTCAGCGAGACGCGGATCAGGTCGCCGCAGGCCGCTCCGCCCGCGGCGCCGGTGTGCGCGTGGTCGGGCGTGTGGCCGCGTCCGAGCGGACGTTCGATGTGGCTTGCCAGCGCCAGCGAGCTGTCGTTCACAGGAGCGAGTGTAGGGGCCGGCATGGCCCCAACGGCTAGGTGTGGCGCGCTTCGGTGACGGCCTGCTGGATCGCGTAGGAGTCCTGCAGCCCGGTGAGGACGACCGTGCGTCCGTGCTGTGCTACGACCAGGATGGTGGGCGTGCCGTAGACCTGCACCCCGCGGGTGATGGTGCCGAAGGACGCGACCTGCCCCGGGGTCGTCACGTGCACGGCGAGGCCGTGCTGGGCCCTGGCGAGCTTGCCGAGGGCTTGCTTGACGGCGATGTCGTCACTTCCGTTGGGGCTCCAGAACAGCAGCACGACGGTCTTGCCGTGCTTGAGCTCGGCTTCGACGAGGTGCTGGTTGGCCAGCACGGGCAGGCTCGCGGAGCGGTGTGGGGCCGGCTTGGCCACACGGTGGGGGCTCGCAGCCGGCGCGCTCTTGGCGGCGGGCGTGGCGCGTGCGGCGAGCCGAGTGCTCGACGGCGTGACGCTCGTGGTGGCCGGCGCCGTGCCCGCATTCGAGGCCTGTTCAGATTTTTCCTGCAGCTGCTTGGCGTTCTGCTGCGAGGTCGCGACGGCGGCGTGGGCCTTGGCGAGCGCACGCGTGAGCCCTTCGACGCCGGGCGCTGCGCCTTTGTAGATCCCCGCGGCCGCACCGTGCGAAGAGCCTTTGGCCGAGGCGCCGCCGGCGGCGCCGGCTGTCTTGGAGGCCGACGCGGCGGCGACCGGGCGGGCGGTGGATTTGACTTCGCTCGAGCCGCTCGAGGGACGGTGCAGAGCGAGCACCCAGACGAGCGCGAGAACGCCAACGGCCGCGAGCGCAACCTGGAATGGGCGTGAGATGTGCGCCATTGCCCCCTACTTCGGCATTCGCGCGAGAGAAGTTGAACGGCGAGTTCTCCGTTGGACGCGCCGCGAGTGCGCTGGCGTGGTGAGCCTCGCTCAGAGGGCGCTGTGGGCGCGCAGCACGGCGTGCACGACGGCGTCGGCGGCGATCGGCTGCTGGGCGCCGTCCTGCATGTCCTTCAGCACGGCCTCGCCGCGCCCGAGGATGGCGACGAAGCGGGCGCCGAGCGCGGCGGCATATCCGAGCTGCCCCTTCAACGAGCGCCCACCGAGATCCATGCGTGCGGCGAGGCCGGCGGCGCGCGCCTCGCTGAGCAGCGCGAATGCGAGGGTGCGGATCTCCGGGTGCGGGTCCTCGAGCGCGAGGAACAGCTCGACGGGGGCAGGCGCGGGGGCGCGCAGCTCGCCGGCGAGCATGATCCGCTCGATCCCGGCGGCCCAGCCGATCCCGGGGGTCGCCGGTCCGCCGAGTCGCTCGACGAGCCCGTCGTAGCGTCCGCCGCCCCCGACACCGCTCTGGGCACCGAGCGCGTCGGAGGTGAACTCGAAGACGGTGCGGGTGTAGTAGTCGAGCCCGCGCACGAGTGTCGGGTCGACCTCGTGGGGGACGCTGGCGGCGTCGAGCAGCTCGCGGACCTGCTGGAAGTGCTCGCGATCATCGCTGCTGAGGAAGTCGAGCAGCCGCGGCGCGTCGGCCATCACCGCGACGGTGCCGGGATGTTCGGAGTCGAAGGCGCGCAGGGGATTCAGCGCGATGCGCTCGCGAACCTCCTCGGACAGGCGATCCTCGTGGGCGCGCAGATGGCTCTGCAGGCGCTCGCGATACTCGCTGCGAGTGGCGGGGCTGCCGAGGCTCGAGAGACGCAGCCTGAGCTCCTGCACGTGCAGATCGCCGAGCAGGGTCGCCAGCAGCAGGATCGACTCGGCGTCGACGGCGGGGTCATCGGACCCCAGCGCCTCGGCCCCGACCTGCCAGAACTGCCGGTAGCGCCCCGCCTGTGCGCGCTCGTGGCGATAGAAGCTCGACAGGTACCACAGCTTCACGGGCTGGCGCCGCTTGTGCATGCCGTGCTCCACGTAGGCGCGACAGACCGGGGCGGTGCCCTCCGGGCGCAGGGTCAGCGAGCGCTCGCCGGCGTCGGTGAAGGTGAACATCTCCTTGCGCACGATGTCGGTCGACTCGCCGACCCCGCGGGCGAACAGCTCGGTCGCCTCGAACGTCGGCGTCTCGATGCGCTCGTAGCCGGCGCGCTCGAGGATCGCGCGCGCTCGCGCCTCGATGACGCTGCGCTCGGAGGCCTGCTCAGCGAGCACGTCGAAGGTGCCGCGCGGAGCTTTGAGATTGGAGTCGCTCAACGTCCGGACGCCGGCGTGGCCGCGTCGGCATCGGCACGCGGCATGCGGGCGCGCAGCTCTGAGAGGAAGGGGTTGGTGTCGCGCTCGCGCCCAAGCGTCGTCACACCCATGTGGCCGGGATAGACGACCGTCTCCTGCGGGTAGGCGCCGAGCAGCTCGCCGATCGATCGCTCGAGCGTCGCCCAGTCGCCGCCCGGGAGATCGACGCGCCCGACGGAGCCCTGGAACAGGACATCGCCGGAGAGCAGCGCGCCGGCGATCGCGTAGGTGACGTGACCGGGGCTGTGGCCGGGTGTGAAGCGCACCTCGATGTCGAGCCCGGCGAGGCTGAGGTGCTCGCCCCCGGCAACGGTGTGATCAGCCTCATAGCTCTCGAACGGCCCGAATCCCGGTGGCACCCAGCTCATCACGTCGGCGAGCACGGGACGCTCGATGACGGGGCAGTACACGGGCGCGCCCGTTGCGGCCGCGACGGGGGCGACGGCGCCGATGTGGTCGAAGTGGCAGTGCGTGAGGAGGATCGCCTCGATCTCGACCTCCAGCGCGGCTGCTCCCGCCAGCAGGCGCTCGGCCTCCTCGCCGGGATCCACGATCACGGCGCGAGCGCTGTCGCCGTCGGCGCGCACGATGTAGCAGTTCTCCTGCACGGGACCGACGGTGAAGGCGCGCACGTCTGGTGGGCTCATCGCGAGGGCGTCCTGCGCCCGCCCGTGAGCGCCTTCTTGCGCTGGCGGCGGTCATACATCCACTTGTCGGTGTAGTAGCTGACCGGCACGTACAGCAGCAGCACGATCGGGAACAGCGCGATCGCCTGGTTGGGCTGGTTGAAGACGACGATCACGATCACGAGCATCACCACCGCAAAGAACATCGCGCGGATGAAGGCGCCGCGCCATGTCGGCGGGCGGTCGCGACGATCGAGCTTCTGCTCACGCTCGCGCGCGAGCTCGCGCGCGTCTCCGCTCTTCTCGGCGGCGGTCGGCTTGCGGCCGGTGCGACCGCGCGACTCGACGACGCCGGCGGCGTTGCCGCGGTGCTTGGTCTGGCGCTTGCGTCTCGTCTGGGCCACTACATGGAGCCTAATGCGTTCTCGAGCAGGTGGCGGACGGGATCGAACCCGGGCATCGGCAGCTCCTCGGGAAAGCCGTCGAGTGCGGCGGCCGGGGCGAGTCCGACGAGCTCGGCGCTCGTGACGGGCGAGTGGCGGCGCACTGCGTCCACGATCGCGGCGAGCGGGAGCTCCAGTGGCCGCTCGACGTTCATCGAGACCTGCGCCGTGCCGCCGCCGAGCGCGACACCGATCGCGCGCAGGCCCGGCAGGCCCCGTTCGCCTCCCTCGCGGATCGCGGCTGCGATCGCCCGCGCCTGCTCGACGGTGGCGGGCGGGGCGAGCTGGAGGTTGAAGGCGACGAGCGGCTCGCGTGCGGCCACGAGCACGGCTCCGGCGCTCGCGTGCAGCCGCGCCGGCCCGAAATCGGGCCGCAGGCTTTGCTGCCCCCCGGCCGCCATGCGTGCGGCGAGCGCCCTGACGCCCCCTCGGCGGAGCTCTGCCCGGGTGCGCCCGGGGGCGCGCCCTTCGCCCGTCAGCTCGCCATAGAGGAACACGGGCACGTCCAGCTCGGAGCCGATCCGATCGGCGATCACCAGCGCTTCGGCGCAGGCTGCGCCACGGGCGGCACGCTCCAGGTAGACGACCGGTGCAACGTCGAGTGCGCCGACGTGCGGGTGCTGGCGCGCTGGCTCGCTCGCGTCCTCGCCGCGCACGATGTCGATCAGCGCAACGGCGGCGGCGGCGCCCCGCAACAGGGAGTCCGCGAGCTGTCCGGGTCGGGCCGCGAGCGTGAAGACGGAGCGGTGGTGGTCGGGATCTGAGTGGACGTCGAGCAGGCGCACAGCCGCCGGCGGGCTGTCGCCGGCGGCTGCTCCAGGCCGGGACTCGCGCGTCGACGGCGCGGCTGCGCCGGCGAAGGCGTCGCCGATCGCCGCGATCGTGTCGGCCGAGCGCCCCTCGGACACGTTCGGGATCGCGAGCAGGATCGGCGGTGCCATCGCACGAGGCTAGCCTCCCAACACCCAGCGCGCCCGCCGCAGCGATGGTCCGATGGCTACACTCCTGCCCCACCGGGCCGGAGTAGCTCAGTCGGTTAGAGCAGCGGAATCATAATCCGCGTGTCGGGGGTTCGAGTCCCTCCTCCGGCACTCTTAGAACGCCCCGCAAACGCGGTGCTTGCTGGTTCGAGCGCGCCGTTGGCGCTGCGATTCCACCGGGGGTGGTAACGGAAGTGGTAACTGGGGGGAGCGTGAGACACGCAGAACGCACCGTGTTGACCTTCGGCGTCGTCTGCCTGGTTGCGGCGGTATCGGGCCAGGGTGGCGCCGCCACCACGCTCGGCGCGTACATCGCCGCGGCCGTGATGATCGTGTTCAGCCTGTGGGCGGCTTGGCGGCGGCGCTAGCGCCTGGCTCGCGGTGTGCCGAGCACGCGCTGGCGTCGCCGCCTTCGCTCACGCGATCGAGCGTCCGCTCGCGCCGTAGCAAGCCGCGGGCTCTGTGCGTCCGGGCGTGTGTCAGAACTTCAACTTGTCCGCGTGGGGGCCGATGAGCCGTAGATGAGGCGTTTGCTGAAGGCCGGCGCGGCGTCTAACGGGCGCCTGTTCGTCGTGTACGGCGCGATCAGTGTCGTCCCAGTGCTTGCGCTCGGGCTGGTCCTCGCCTACAGCTTGCGCAGCGAGGCACGCGAACACGGCCTGGCTCAAGGCCGCTCAGAGGCCGCGTTGGTCGGTGAGACCGGGGTTGAGCCGCTGCTTGAAGACCGTCCCCTAAGCCTCGGTATCGGCGCCCGCGAGCGGGCAGGCCTGAAGCGGCTTGTGGCGCGAGCCGTGGGTCAGCATGAGGTGCTCCGGCTGCGGGTGCGTGATCTGCGCGGCCAGGTCGTGTTCTCCGATGACGGCTCCGGCTTCGGCGAAGCGCCCGAGAGCGTGGCGCTGGACGCGGCCGGCGGCTCGACAGTCGCGCGGCTGACGCACTTGAACGCCGACTCGAACGATCACGGCAGGGCCGGCGCAGCGACCGTCGAGGTGTACCTTCCGTTGCACGCCGGCGTCCCGGCCCGGACGGTCGGGGTGCTCGAGCTGTATCTGCCGTACGCGCCGATCGGCCGGGACATCGCCGCGGGGATGGCCGGCCTCTACCGGGATCTCGCGATCGGGCTGGCTGGTTTGTATCTGGCGTTGTTCGCGATCACTTGGTCTGTCAGCCGCGGTCTTCGCCGGGAAGTCGCGCGTAACGCGTTCCTGGCCGAGCACGATGTGCTGACGGAGCTGCCGAACCGCACGTTGTTTCACCGGCGCGCGAAAGCGGCGCTCGTGGACGCTGTGCGTCACCGCCGGCCGGTCGCGATCGCGATCGTCGACCTGGACCGCTTCAAGGACATAAACGACACGCTCGGGCATCACAACGGTGATCTGCTGCTCAGCGAGCTGGCGTCCCGCGTCGCGGCGAACATGCGAGGGCATGACACGGTCGCGCGGCTCGGCGGTGATGAGTTCGGGCTGATCCTCCGCGACGCGGCCGCTGCCGAAGGAGCGCTTTGGCGTCTGCGGGAGATCATCAACGGGGAGGTTGAGGTGAGCGGCCTGCCGTTGTCTGTCGAGGCGAGCATCGGCTTCGTCGTCGCGCCCGAGGACGGCGGGGACGTGGACACGTTGCTGCAGCGGGCCGATGTCGCGATGTACTGCGCGAAGGCACAGCATGCCGGGATCGTCCGCTATGAGGGGTCACTCGACCATTACGACGCGGAGAAGCTGACGCTCGTCGGGGAGCTTCGCAATGCGATCGACTCCGGGCAGATGGTGCTGCATTACCAGCCGCAGACGGCGCTTGCAGACGGCAGGATCAATGCGGTCGAGGCGCTGATCCGCTGGCAGCACCCGACGCATGGGCTGCTCTACCCGGACAGGTTCCTGCCGTTGGCCGAGCAGACCGACGTGATCGACAAGCTCACCGACTGGGTGGTGAGGACCGCGCTGCGGGAGCTGCACGGTTTGGGGGCGGTGGCGGAGGACCTGGCCGTGGCGGTGAACGTGTCGGCGCGCAGCGTCGTGCGGCCGGATCTGGCGGCGCAGGTCGTGGGGGCGCTCGCCGAGGTCGGGCTGCCGGCGGAGCGGCTGATCATCGAGGTCACCGAGACGGCGCTGCTGGTGGACCGGGAGCGCGCCGCGAATACCCTCTCGGAGCTGGCGGCCGCGGGCGTGAAGGTCAGCCTGGACGATTTCGGGCGGGGGCAGACTTCGCTCGGGTACCTGTCGGCGTTGCCGATTGATGAGCTGAAGATCGACAAGAGTTTCGTGCTGGACATGCTCGAGGCACCGGCGCACGCAGCGATCGTCCGGTCGATCGTCGAGCTCGGTCACAACCTGGATCTGCGGGTTGTCGGAGAGGGCGTCGAGAGCGAGGCGGCACTCGCTGCGCTCGGCGCGTTGGGCTGCGATGTCGCGCAGGGCTACTTGCTGGGCCGACCGATGGACGCTCTGCACCTTGCGGCATGGCTCCCCCGCCCGACGGTACCGGCGCCGCTGGCCTGAGCGACGGCTCTCTCAGCGACGCGCTTGCAGCTCGCGCGTCGCCGTTTGCGGGGCTGCTCCGGGCGCAGTGAGCGCGACCCGGACGGTGAGCCGCAGGGCGTGCCGGGCTGCCAGCGCTCGTCGTGCCCGCGCGTTCAGCTTGACCGTCCAGCGTTGGATGCCTGGCTGCGGGGAGGGTCGGGAGAGCTTTCCGATGATCACCGAGCGCCCGCCGAGACGGGCACGGATCGTGACCGCCAGCTCCCGCCCACCAACTGCGGTCTGGACGCGTAGGGAGCCTGTGAGGGTGCCGTTGCGCAGGGAGCGGAGCTTCAGGTCCTCGATCATGCCGTCGGGCGACTTTCCGGCGGCGACGGGGGCGTTCGCGCCGGCGTTGTCGGTGGTTGTTTCGATCGCCGGGGCGGGGCTCGTGGTGGTGGCGGGGCTGCCGTAGCTGGTGGTAGTCCAGGATGGTTCGTTGGCGACGGTGATGGTGCCGCTCATCGCGGCGCCGTGCACGGTGCAGTAGTAGCTGTAGGTGCCGGCGGCAGCGAACGTGCAGGTGCCGGACCATTTGGTGCCGGCGGCGGTGGTGCCGACCGGGACGCCGGCTGAGCATTCGGGTGCGCCTGCGGGGGTGCTCACCCAGCGGATGCCGTGCGGCACTTCGCCAGGGTTGTTGAACTGGACGGTCCCGCCGTGGGGGACCGTGACGGCGGATGGTGTCCAGTAGTGGTTGACGCCGACGTTTTCGGTGGTGACCGTCGGTGCCGTTTCTGAGCTTGCGATCGCCGGCAGCCCGACAGTCGCCCCGCCGGCTGCCGCGGCCGCTGCTGCCAGCCCGATCCTCTTGAGCGTCCGCACGTGTTCCTCCCTGCCGAGGCGTTCTCCGGCGCCGCGAGGCACCAGGCGGGTCGGTGACCCCCCTGGTTCTCACAGACGCGCGCCGGCGCGGAAACCTTCCCGGTACTCGCGTTGAGCCGATGTAGGAGGTCGCTGCCCTGCTCGCGTCCCCGTCGTAGGTGTAGAGCGGGTGGCCTGCGTAGGTCGCCTGGACGCGAGGGGGCTTTGTTCGGGCTCGCGGTGAGCCCCGCTGGCAACGCCATCTACTACGTCGATGATGCCCAGCGATGATACCCCTCCCCGGTATGGGTATAGTGGTGAGCGTGGCTGCGGCATCACGCTCACCCGGGCTCGATGGGCACACCCGCGCACGCGTTGTCGGCGCCGAGGCCGAGCTTCAGACGGGCGAGCCGCCGAGCTGATGGTAAACGGCGGTCGGCTCATGCGCCGAGGCTGACCGTCATACCCCTGGAGGCGTCTCGAATGAGCGACCGTGGCACCCAACTACTCCAAGTGGCGACCGGGCAGATCGCCGACCTGACCGGGCTGCTCTCAACACGCGACGAGTCTGTCTTGAGGCTCCCCTGTCCCGGCCGTGAGAAGCTGGGCGACGGCACCGTAGCTGCGTGCGCCTCGCACACAGCAGACAACTACCGTCGGATCGCAGCCTTCCTAGGAGGTGAGGACCAGCCGCCTCCCGGGCACGGTGCGAGGGGGCAAGGGCCCATTCGAGACAGCAGGCACGGCGGTGGTCACGGCCCGAGTGTGCACGCTCCCCCCGGTGCCGGAGACGTTGATCGTCAGAGCGTGCTCGAACGGCTATCGGCCGGGCGGGAAGCACTCAGTCTGCTCGCCGACCTTACCGACGAGCAGCTGGACACCGTGCCGCCAGCCAGCGACATGAAGTTCTGTGACGGGCAGCGCAGCCTCCATCAGATCGTCACGAACCTGCTGAACCATCAAAGCCACCAGCTCGACGCCCTCAGAGCCGCCCTCGAGTGAGGGACCAGAGCCGTCGCGGCTCACCGGCGGGGTGTTGCTACCCATTGGGCCACCGCCTCGTAGGCACGGTTCAGTAGCTCGACGCTGGGCTCTTGCTCACGCTCGTCACTGTGGTTTGCTCGTCCACTCGCTGTCGAGCACGATCAGGTCCATCAGCAGGCCGTCGTTGTAGCCGCCGTCAGGGTTTCGTTCGTAGGAGCGCAGCACACCCACCGGTTTGAAGCCAGCAGCCGCGTAGCAGCGGATGGCGCGCAGATTGTTGACATTGGGGTCGATCGTAAAACGATGGTGTCCTCTGGCGAGGAAGTGTTCGACCACGATTCGAAGTACCCGCCGCCCGTAACCGTGGCCATGCAGGGCCGTCGTGAGCGCGAGATCGAAACCAACGCTCGGGAACCACACATATGTCTCCTCCTCGTACTGGACCCAGCCGGCGAACTTGCCGGCAACTGTCGCGACCCAGCCGTGCTGTTGATCAAAGTGGCCATCCTGCCACCAGCGGTGAACCTCGGGCTCCGCGAGCAGCCCAGCGATCGCCTCGGCGTCACCGCTTCGAAAGGGACGCAGCTTCAGGTTGCCATCTCGCAGCGTAGGACTGGCGATGCCAGCTTTCTTCAGCTGCTCGCTTTCCACAGCCTCACGCGCAATCTCATCAGCCATACCAGCCACATCCTCTCTGTCGTCTCGTGCATTACGAGCGTGAGTAATGCACCGCCAGGGAGGCGGCCGAGGGTAGGCCGCATAAGGGAGCGGTCAACGTCAACCCAACCGCCTCCAGGGTGATTGCGTCCGATCGGCGACCCCGTCGAGATCGACAGCCCCGGGGAGCGCCGGAGAAACCTCGATGCCATCGCCTGCTGCCTGCCCGGTCGCGCAATTCTCTGCTGCCGGCGGGGAGCACGTCCCGTCGCTGCTCAGCCCGTGCAGAGCCTGTAGCCGGCTGCGCGGGGGTTGAAGTGCTCGCCATACTCGGGGAAGTACCACTGAACCGCGTTGTACGCGCGTCGGCCGTGGCAGCTACCGAGCTTGAAAGCGACTATGACAGCCGTCGCGCCGCGCGCTTCGGCCGTGACCTGGTTGGTAGCCAGGTAGAACCCGTGCCCGACGCCGACCGCCCTCGGGCCGCCCCAGGTCAACCATTGGATGTTCTCGAGGAGCCCGGTGGGATCGCCTCCGTTGAACACGTTGCGTGGCTCCGCGTGGCCGTAGCCCTCCTGAGCGCGACCCCACGGGCCCGCGAGAATCGGGGTCGCGGCGGCCGTCGCCGTGCGGTTGGCGGCGTCGACCACGGCAGCCGCCGTGTGAGTGGCGCCGGAGCCGATCGGGCCCGCGAGCCCGACAACCGACACCATCGCCACAGCCGACCTGCGCAACGCGCGTCGCATCGGCTGGAGTCTACGCCCGGCTCGCTAAAAGCCCCCTGCGCCGGCCCCAGCCGCATCGCGCCGGTCAGTACACGGAGCCGCCGCCACCGGAGGACTTCGATTCGCCGGAGGACGCCGGCGCACCAGCCGCAGCGGGCGCGGCGGCGCTCGCGCCGGTCGTAGCGGCGCTCCACGTGCCCACGTCCTTGATGCCCTGGCCGTTGGTTTCACCTGCCCGCTTGTCCTGCGCGAAGGTGTAGAGCGGAGCGCCCCTGTAGGTGAGCTGGGTCACGCCGTTGGACCGTTTGACCGTTCCCAGTGAGCCGACCCCGCTGTTCGAGGCTCCGGCCGACGTTGCGATCAGCGGGTGCCACACACCGAGGCAGGCGGCACTGGTGCAAATGAACTTGCCGTTCTGCTCGCCGCTCAGGTGATACAGCGTCATTCCCCGACTGTTCGTCAGGAGCGTGCCGAGCGTCGCGTTGGACACGGCCTTCACGGCCGCGCTCGCGGTGCCGGTCGTCTGCGTGGCCGGCGTGACGGCGGCGGACCCCGCGCTCGTCGTCTTGCTCGTTGAGGTGCTGCCGCACGCGGCGAGCAGCAGCGATGCCGCGGCTGCCGCAAGCGACAGCGTCACTGGATTGCGCATGTGTCAACTCCTCTGACAACGTCGGGCGCCCCGTACGGGCGCGAAGTGGCCCTGCGCCTTTGAGGACTCCGAGTCGCCGACTTCCTTTCCGCGATCGATCGCGATCACGGGTGAATGGCTCTATAACCGCTCGACCGCCTACCGGAACAAGATCGGCCACGGCCCGGGCGGTCTGCGTCACATCGCCCGGAGCGATCTACCCCTGACCCAGCAGGCTGCGCGCACAGTCGACGATCGTCTGCTCGATGGGGCGCGGCGACCAGCCGACGCGCCGGCGGGCGTTCTCGATCGAGTACGTCGTCTTCTGCCCGAGCTCGTCGACGACCGAGCGGATCTCGGGATCGAACAGCGCGAGCACCCGCACCACCACATTGGGGACCCTCCGCCGCGGCACCTTGCGCGCGTCCTCTCCGAGCTGTGCGCGGAGGATCTCCGCGACGTCTGAGAACCACAGAAACGACGAGGCCGCGATCAGCCGCTGGCCCGCCGCGTCCGGAGCGCTCATCGCGGCCACCTGCAGAGCAGCGACATCGCGCACGTCGATGAAGCTGAAGCCGAGCCGTGGTAGTCCCGGCATGCGCCCCGTGAGCATCCGATCGACGGCCTGGAGCGAGTACGAGCGGTCCTTGCCGAGGACCGGTCCGATGATCGCCCCCGGCTGTACGGTGACGAGGCGCTCCTCCGCACCCTGCTCGCGCATGTAGTCCCACGCGGCGCGCTCGGCGATCGTCTTCGAGCGCGTGTACGGGGTGAGGGCGGGATTGTCCGGGTCCGTCCAATCGCTCTCGGTGAGATCGCGGCCGTTGGCGTGCGAGTCGGGGCCCGCGTTGCGCACCGCAGCCACCGACGAGGTGAGAACCACTCGCTTCACGCCGCCGGCGATGCTTGCGCGAAGCACCCGCAGCGTGCCGTCGCGCGCCGGGACGATCAGCTCGTCGGCGTCCTTCGGTTGTGCGGGCGGAAACGGTGACGCGACGTGCAGCACGTACTCACAACCCGCGACCGCCTCGGCCCACCCGCGATCATCCGTCAGGTCGGCCGCGAGCACGCTCAGCCTGTCGCCGACCTCGACCTGGGAGCCGACGTTGGCTCGTACCTCGCTCTCGCGGGCGAGGTCGCGCACCGTCGTGCGAACGCGGTATCCCCGCTGCAGAAGCTCCACCACGCACCAGCCGCCGAGGAAGCCCGAGCCCCCCGTCACCAAGACCGTCTGATCCGCCTGCACCTCGAGCTCCCTTCGTCACCGGCCGGCCCGACGACACCGGCTGGCGCCATCAGCCGAGATGCATATCACGGGCGGGGGCGCGAGCGAGCGAACATGCCGTAGCCTTGGCCGATGGCCGACGCTCGACCGGCGCCTTACACCGGTCGCACCGCCTGGGCGCGAAACCTTGCGACCCCGATGCGCGCGTTCCTCGGCACCGAGACGGGGAGCGCGATCGTCCTCTTGTCGGCGGCCGTGCTCGCGCTGATCTGGGCCAACTCACCGTGGTCTGGCTCCTACGAAACGGTATGGCTGACGAAGCTGTCGGTGCAAATCGGCGGTAGCGGAGTCGCCACCGATCTCCGTCACTGGGTCAACGAGGGCCTGATGAGCTTCTTCTTCCTGGTCGTCGGGCTGGAGGCCAAGCGCGAGCTGGACATGGGCGAGCTGCGCGAGCGACGCCGCGTCGCGATCCCCGTGGTCGCGGCGATCGGCGGCATGACTTTCCCGGTGGCGATCTACCTCGCCTTCAACGCCGGCGGCGCCGGGGCGCACGGATGGGGCACGGCGATGTCCACCGACACCGCGCTGGCACTCGGTGCGCTGGCCCTGATCGCTCCCCGCAGCGCGACGCGGCTGCGCGTGTTCCTGCTGACCCTCGCCGTCGTCGACGACGTCGCGGCCCTCGCCGTCATCGCGGCTGCCTACACGGGCACGGTGTCGATGACCGCGCTCGTCGTCGCGATCGCGCTGTTCGCTGTCCTGCTCGCGCTTCGCTACGTGCCGAGCGGGCGGCGCCAGCTGTCTGTCGTCGTCGGCGTCGCCCTCTGGGTTGCGATGTTCAAGTCGGGCGTGGACCCGGTGATCGCCGGCCTGGCGATCGGCCTGGTGACGAGCGCCTATCCACCTGCGCGCGAGGACCTCGAGCGCGCGACCGCGCTGACGCGCTCGTTTCGCGAGCAGCCCACG
Organism: Solirubrobacteraceae bacterium; assembly: GCA_036498325.1. Classification (GTDB taxonomy): domain Bacteria; phylum Actinomycetota; class Thermoleophilia; order Solirubrobacterales; family Solirubrobacteraceae; genus Palsa-744. Next base: position 216,135 of record DASYFR010000006.1, on the reverse strand, counting down.
CCTGAACAGGCTCGCTCGGCCCAGCTCGGCCTGCTCGCGGCGATCTCCCCGAACGAGCGTCTGCAGTACGGCCTGCACCCCTGGACGAGCTATGTGTTCGTGCCGCTGTTCGCGCTCGCCAACATCGGCATCCACGTGAGCGGGCGACTGCTGGCCAACGCCGCAAGCTCGCCGATCACGATCGGCATCGTGGTGGGCTACCTGGTCGGGAAGCCGCTCGGCATCACGGGGACGTCATGGCTCGCGGCGCGCCCGCGTCTGCACGGCCCACGCCCGACGCTGAGCTGGCCGGTGCTCGCGAGCGGCGGGGCGATCGCGGGTGTCGGCTTCACCGTCTCGCTGCTGATCGCGAGCCTTGCGTTCCATGGCGAAACACTGCTCCAGGCCAAGCTCGGCGTGCTCGCCGCCGCCGTCCTCGCGCCGCTGTCCGCCTGGGCGGTCCTGCGCGCAGTCGCGCGCCTGCCATCGAGTGTTCGCTCGCGCCAGCTCCTCGGAACGGCCGAGGACATCCTCGATCTCTCCGACGAGGTGGACCCCGAGCGCGACCACGTCCGCGGCCCCGACGACGCGCTCGTCACGCTCGTCGAGTACGGCGACTTCGAGTGTCCGTTCTGCGGACAGGCCGAGTCGGTCATCCGCGAGCTGCTCTCCTCGTCCTTCGGGCACGACCTTCGCTATGTCTGGCGCCACCTCCCGCTCACCGATGTCCACACCTATGCCCAGGCCGCTGCAGAGGCCGCCGAGGCGGCTGCGGGCCAGGGTCGTTTCTGGGACTACTACGACGCGCTCTTCTGCAATCAGGAGGCGCTCACGCCACGCGATCTGCGCGCACGCGCGGAGGAGCTCGGCCTCGACGGCGAGCGCTTCGCGAGCGAGCTGCGGCGACGCGAGCACGCGCCCCGCGTCGCCGAGGACGTTGCCAGCGCAGACGCCAGCGGCGTCTCCGGCACTCCGAGCTTCTTCATCAACGGTCGCCGGCACCAGGGCGGCTATGACATCGACACGCTGACCGACGCCGTGCAGGCCGCGAAGCGGCGCGCAGGCCTGCTGCGCGCCGCACCCTGACCTGCTCGCGAGCGCGCCGCGCGCGAGCGAAGGTGCGGCCCTCAGGCGCTCGCGCCCGGGGCGAACGGGAGCACGGCAGCGAGTCCCGTCAGATCGAACACGCGCTGCACTGCTCGCCGTCCCGGAATCAACGCGACCTCGCAGCCGCGCTCGCGGCAGAGATCGTGGACGCCAACGAGAGCGCGCAGTCCGGTGGAGTCGATGAACGTGAGCTCACGCAGGTCGAAGACGACGCGCGTGACGCCGTCGGTCGAGCCGGCGAGCACGGCCTTCTCGAGCGCGTCGGTTCCCGCCATGTCGAGTTCGCCGACCAACACGAAGTCGCGCCGATCGCCGCGTACTTCCTCGCGGATCTCGAGCATCTCCCGTTTGCGGCTGGGTCTCTCCGAAATGGCCAAATCCGTCGTCCCCCTTTTGGCAACGATTCAGCGAGAACGATAGCCGCGACCGCCGCTCGATAAGGACCGTCGTGCGCGCCATTTCTCGAGCGGTGAGCAGGGCCGCCGCCGCCGCGAGCGACGGCGGCGAGCGCGTGCACCCGCGCGCGGCCGGTTGGTACGGTGGGCGCCAACGTCAGCCAAACGACTGCCGCACCGGGAGGACGCGATGGCCAAGGAGTTCAAGGCGTTTCTGCTGAGGGGCAACGTCGTCGACCTCGCGGTCGGCATCGTCATCGGAGCCGCCTTCGGCGCGCTCGTCACAGCGCTCGTCAGCGACCTGCTGACGCCGATCATCGCCGCGCTCGTCGGCAAGCACGATTTCTCGACGCTGACCTTCGCCGTCAACGGCAGCAAGTTCCGTTACGGCTCGTTCCTCAACGCGCTCGTGGCCTTCGTGTCGATCAGCGCAGCCGTGTTCTTCTTCGTCGTCAAGCCCGTCAACGCGTTGATGGCCCGGCGCAAGACGAGCGTCGACGTGGAGTCCGAGACGCGCCCCTGCGCCGAATGCCTCAGCGAGATACCGCGCGCGGCGCGCAAGTGCGCGTTCTGCGCCTCGCCCCAGCCGACCGGCGCCTAACGCGTGGCAGACCCCTTCGTGCACGGGCTGCGCGTTCGCTACGGCGAGTGCGACCCGCAGGGGATCGTCTTCAACGCCAACTACCTGCTCTATTTCGACGTCGCCTTCACGGAGCTGTGGCGGGCGGCGGTCGGCCCGTGGCAGGAGATGGTCGAGCGGGGCATCGACGCCGTCGTGGCCGAGGCCGGACTCCGCTTCCACGCCCCCGCCCGCTTCGACGACGAGCTGCGACTGACCGCGCGCGTGGTCCGCCTGGGCGCGACGTCGATAACCACCCGCATCGATGTGCTGCGCGGCGATGAGCTGCTCGTCGAGGGCGAGCTGCGCCACGTATGCGTGGCGACCGACACGTGGAGAAGGACCGATCTTCCGGAGTGGGTGCGAGCCGGGTTGCATCCGTTCGCGGCCGCCGACGACGCCGAGCAGTGAGCGCGCCGGGGCGCGCGACGCTTTTTTTCGCAAGATGCGACGTGTCCGTCGTGAGGCCCTTGCAATCGCGCCCAGGTCCTCCTAGGTTTCCGTTCAGACGCGGTTTTGAGTCGTCAAAGAGCGAGGCCACTGAGGTGTGAGGCCGCGCCACCCGCCGGAAGGCTCTCGGGCCGACCGAACGGGTCCTCGAGCGGCTCAGGACCGCGTCGCTTTCGTTCCCGCCGTCGAGCGCACGCGGCCGGCGACGACGGCGGTGAGCCGAGCTCGAGGGGCGCATGCCGTGGCCCGGCGTGCGAGCGAGCCTCAGCCGACTCTCAGGCTCCTCACGGGATACTCTGAACACTCGCGGCGATCCTCGATGTATCGCCAGGATCGACCTCGACACATATCCCAAAGCGGGCCAGCACCGCATCGAGATGCCGGAGAACGACACCACTCACCGCGTGCTCGTCGTCGACGACGAGCCGAACCTCGTCGAGGTCGTGAGCATGGCCCTGCGCTTCCAGGGCTTCGAGGTCGAGACGGCCACGACCGGCCGTGAGGCGCTGGCCGCGGTGACGGCCTTCAAACCGCACCTGATGGTGCTCGACGTGATGCTGCCCGACATGGAGGGCTTCGACGTCGCCAACCGGCTCGGCGCCCAGCGGACCGGCGTGCCGATCATCTTTCTCACCGCCCGCGACTCGACCGAGGACAAGGTCCGCGGCCTCAGCGGCGGCGGAGACGACTACATGACGAAGCCGTTCAGCCTCGAGGAGCTGGTGGCGCGCATCAGGACGATCCTCAGGCGCGCGGGTCACACCGCGCCCGAGTCGAGCCGGCTCGTGTTCGCGGATCTGGAAATGGACGAGGAGTCCCGCGAGGTCAGCCGCGGCGGCAAGCCGGTCGAGCTGACGGCCACCGAATACCGGCTGCTTCGATACCTGATGCTCAACCCGCGTCGCGTGATGACACGCGCGCAGCTGCTCGACCACGTGTGGAACTACGACTTCGGGGGCGACGGCCGGGTGCTCGAGACATACATCAGCTACCTGCGCAAGAAGCTCGATGCGCACGGGCCGTCACTGATCAGGACCGTGCGCGGGGTCGGATACGCGCTGCAGGCGCCGCGCTCCTGATGCACTCCCTGCGCGCCCGGCTTCTCGCGAGCGTGCTCGCGTTGTGCGCGGCCGGCCTGCTCGCACTCGCGGCCGTCACCTACACCGAGCAGCAATCGTTCCTCGACGGCCGCGTCAACCAGGAGGTGCGCCAGGCCGGCCCTGCCGTCTCACAGGCACTCGACGCAAAGGGCTACAGGTCCGCCGCCGACGAGCACGTCCCGGCACACCAGCCGAACGCGAGCGGCGGTGGCGGCCGCGGGCCGGGCCTGAACCTCCCCCCCGGCACCTGCGGTCAGCGCCGCGAAGCCAACGGCAGGGTGATCGGGCAGCTGCTGTGCTTCACCTACGGGCAGGCCTCGACGGGAACGCCGAAGATCCCCCTGCACGTCCCGCTCGACAAGCTCCTGACGATTGGCTCGAACGGATCCTCGGGACTGCGCTACCGCGTCTATGTCAGCCGTGATCCGGAGGACTCCGACATCACGCTGGTGGCCGTTCCGCTGACGGAGGTCAGCCAGACGCTCAACCGCCTCCTGCTCGTCGAGGGGCTCGTCATCGCCGGCGTGCTCCTGGCGCTCGGCCTCGCCGCGTTCTTCGTCGTGCGCCTCGGGCTGCGCCCGCTGAGCCGTATCGAGGTGACGGCCGGGGAGATCGCCGGCGGTCAGCTCTCGCGCCGGGTGAGCCCGGCGACGGGCAAAACCGAGGTTGGGCGCCTCGGGCTCGCGCTCAACGCGATGCTCGACCGACTCGAGCGCGCGTTCGCCGACCGGCAGGCGAGCGAGGATCGCCTGCGCCAGTTCCTCGCCGACGCCTCGCACGAGCTGCGCACGCCGCTCGCCTCCATCCGCGGATACGCCGAGCTCTTCCGCATGGGCGCGAGCAGTGACACTGCCGGGACCGAGCTCGCGATGAAGCGGATCGAGGAGGAGGCCAAGCGGATGGGCGTCCTCGTCGAGGACCTGCTCACGCTCGCCCGCCTCGACGAGGCACCCGAGTTCCGCCGTCAGCCGGTCGATCTCTCGACGCTCGCCCACGACGCCGTCCACGACGCGCGCGTCACGGCGCCCGAGCGGGAGATCGAGCTGAGCGCGGCCGAGCCCGCAGTGATCTCCGGCGATCCCCACCAGCTGCGACAGGTGCTGGCGAACCTGCTGCGCAATGCGATCGTCCACACGCCCGCGGGTACGCCGATCGAGGTGTCCGTCGCGGGCAGCGATCAAGCGGTCACACTCCGCGTCCGCGACCACGGCCCGGGTCTGCCCGGAGTCGCACACGAGAAGCTGTTCGGGCGCTTCTGGCGCGCCGAGGGCGGGCGCGAGCGCGGCAAGGCGGGAGCCGGCCTCGGCCTGGCGATCGTGCGCGAGGTCGTCGAGGCCCATCACGGGCAGATCAGCGCCGAGAATGCACCCGGCGGCGGCGCGGCCTTCATCGTGCGCCTGCCCAAGCACGCGCTGGCCGGCGCCCCCCTCGATCCGGCGAGCGCCGCGGTCGACGATGCGGACGGCCGGCCTCGCGACCCCGCGCACGACTAGCGGCGCGACGCGAGCGACTTACGCACGACTTACCCGCAGGTTAGGGGCGGTTCACGCGAGCGTGTGACGCTGAGAGCACCCGAACGGAGGCCACGCACATGCGCCATCGAAACACGCTCCCAATCCTCTCCGCCACGCTCGGCGGCGCGATCGCCGCGGCGGCCCTGCTGGTCGCGCAGCCGTTCGGGACGAACGCCACCAGGACCGTCACGAGCCCAGCGGCCGGCAGGACCGCGTTCGCGTCGCAGTTCACCCCCTCCGCGCTGACGCCGCGCCAGGTCTATGAACGCGACGCCCCCGGCGTCGTTGCGATCCGCGCGAGTTCCTCCTCGTCCCCCCGCAGCACCCAGGGCGAAGGAGGTGAAGGCGGCGAAGCAGGCGAAAGCGGCTCGCAGCGGACCGACACGGGCACCGGCATCGTGCTCACCAGCGGCGGGCTGATCGTGACCAACGAGCACGTCGTCGAAGGCGCCCGCTCGATCACTGTCTCCCTTGATGGCCAGCACGGCCGCACGCGCACAGCAACCGTGGTCGCAGCGGACCGCTCGAGCGACCTCGCGCTGCTGCGGATCGATCCGAGCGGCCTGACGCTGCATCCGCTCACGCTCGCCGACTCCGCCACCGTCGGGGTCGGTGAAAGCGCGTATGCGATCGGCAACCCCTTCGGCCTCAACTGGACCCTGACGACGGGAATCGTCTCGGCGATCGGCCGCCAGATCAAGGCGCCCGATGGCACGGCGATCGACAACGTGATCCAGACGGACGCGGCGCTCAACCCCGGTAACTCGGGCGGCCCGCTGCTCAACTCCCACGGCGCCGTGATCGCGATCAACTCGCAGATCGTGTCGAGCTCCGCCGGTGCCGGCGGCGGATCCTCCAGCGGCGTGGGCTTCGCGATCGCGAGCGACACGATCGAGCGCTTCGTGGCCCCGCTCGGCGCTTGAGCGCGGCCGCGTTGCACGCCGAGCGTCTCTGAAGGCTCATCGACCACCCAGGACCTCCCCAGCCGGCTCCCAGCAACAGCCGCTTTGATGCCTGCATGAGCTCCACCACCCTCCTCGCGACAGCGACCGGACCGCACCTCTTCTGGATCACGAGCCGCGCCGCCGGAATCCTCGCACTGGTGCTCTCGAGCGTGTCCGTGTCGGTCGGGCTGCTGATGGGCCGTCGCCTCACCAAGGCGCGCCGCCCCGACATGCGGATCCTCCACGAGGCCCTCTCGCTGGCCACGCTCGCGGCAATCGCCGTGCACGGCCTGAGCCTGATCGGCGACGCCTACCTGCACCCCAGCCTCGCCGACATCGCGATTCCCTTCGTCAGCTCCTACAAGAGCGCCTGGACGAGCATCGGGATCATCGCCTTCTGGGCGCTGGCGCTGCTCGGCCTCTCCTACTACGCGCGTGGGCGCATCGGCGTGCAGCGCTGGCGCGTGCTGCACCGGTTCACGGCGCTCGCCTGGATTCTCGGTGTCGTGCACTCGCTGGGCGAGGGGACCGACGCCGGCCAGACGTGGTTCCTCGCGATGACCGCGATCGTCGTCCTGCCGCCGCTCGTGCTGCTGAGCACGCGCTGGCTCGGCAACGGTCGGGCCTCGCAGCCGCAGCGCGCCCCGGCGCGCCCCGACGCCGCGCGCTGAGCGCCCGCCGGCGTCCCGAGCACCCGCGTGCGCCCCGGCTCAGGATCCTCTCAGTCCCAGCGCAGACTCCTCGCACAGGCGCAGCGCAGACTCAGATCACCAGCAACCCCCGTCCGACTGGAGCACGATGCCCCCCCGCAACCCCACCGACGCTCAGCCAGCGACTCCCGACGCAGGACCCGCACAGCTCGACGCCAAGGCGCTTGCGCGCAGCCGTCGCGACGCCATGCTGCGCCGCGCCAAACGGATCCGCCGCTCTGTCGCCGCGGCTGCCGCCGCGCTGTTCGCGGCCGCCTTCCTCGCCATCTACGTCCAGCTCGCCTCCGGGAACGACCCGGCGCTGTCGAAGACCTCGACAACCGCCACCGCATCCTCCACGCTGATCGCGAACTCCTCGCGCACGAGCGCAGCCGCCAAGCAGGCCGCCGCCAAGCAGGCCGCCGCGAAGAAGGCCGCCGCGCGAAAGGCCGCGGCCGCGAAGAAGGCCGCCGCCGAGAAGACCGCCACCGCCAAACGCGCCGAAGCTGCTGCCGCGGAATCCGCCGGCTCCGAAGCGAGCACGACGAGCACCTCGGGCGAATCCTCGAGCGGCTCATCGAACGTCGAATCCTCGAGCGCCGCAACGGAATCGAGCTCAACGACAGGCAGCGAAAGCTCGAGCTCATCGACGGGCAGCGAAAGCTCGAGCAGCGCGAGTGAATCGGCCTCCCCCGTCACCACCTCGCAGTCATGAGCGCGCCGAGCGAGTCCAGCGCCAGCTTCGCCTGCTTTGGCTCGACCTGCGCCGCCCTCGTGATCGGCCGCGGCCCACATGGGTCCGCCGAGGAGGCGGTCGCCGCGGTAGAGCGGCGGCTGCTCGCGTGGCACGAGCGCTTCTCGCGCTTCTTGCCCGACAGCGAGATCTCGGCGCTGAACCGCGACCCGCGCTCGCAGGTGCCGGCCAGCGCGATGATGCTCGCGCTGGCGCAGGCGGTGCACCGGGCCGGCGAGCAGACCGGCGGCCTGGTCGACGGGACGATGCTCGACGAGCTCGAGAGCGCCGGTTACGTCGGCGATCTTCGCGGCTCGCTCGCGCTCGGCAGGGCGCTCGCGCTCGCACCGGCGCGGCGGCCTGCCGGACCCTCTCGCCAGGCGCGCTGGCGGGAGATCGAGGTGGACCTCGCACGCCGCACGATCACGCGCCCGCAGCGCGTCAAGCTCGACGGCGGCGGCCTCGCAAAGGGCCTGTTCGCCGACGTGCTGGCACGCGAGCTCGCCCCCTATGGCGGCTTCGCGATCAACTGCGCCGGCGACCTCGCGATCGGCGGCGCCGACGCGATCAGGCGTCCCGTCAACGTCGAGAGCCCATTCGACGGGAGCACGATCCACACCTTCCAGGTCCGCCGCGGCGGTGTCGCCACGAGCGGTATCGGGCGGCGCAGCTGGCTGGATGGAGGGGTCCCCCGCCATCACCTGCTCGACCCCGCCAGCGGCGAGCCCGCCTTCACCGGGATCGTGCAGGTCACCGCCCTCGCGCCCAGCGCGCTGCTCGCCGAGATCCGCGCCAAGGCCGCCATCCTCAGCGGTCCAGGCTCCGCTTCGCGCTGGCTGCCCGACGGCGGCGTCGTGGTGCTCGACGACGGCTCCCACCGCGTGATCGAGCCGCCGCCGCTCGTCACGCTCGGAGAGCTCGCGCGATTCCGCGACCCCGCGGAGCTCGTGCGCGCCGGGACCCCGCCCGGCCCCGGCGAGCTCGCCGCGCCCCAGGCGGCGATGCCCGCCTTCTCCTAGGAGGGTCCGGCGAAACCGCCGGCAAGGCTCGCCACGCCTACCGCCTCGCCTCGGCGAGTCGTTCCGCGGCAGCACGGGCCTCGTCGATGTCGGCGTGGACCAGCAATCGCGCGATCAGGCCAGCAGCCGACCAGCAGATCGCCCATCCCTCCCGCTGATGGACTCGACCGTCGACGCCGACCGGACGACCCGCTTGGTCGACCATCGCGAGCACGACCCCGTCGTCGAGAACGACCAGCTCCTCCACTTCGTAGCGAAGGTCCGCGAAGTAGCCGAACCACTCGTCCAGGAAGCCACGAATTGCCGCCGGGCCTTCGAACCGGTCCCCCGCGCCCCGCCCGTCAAGGACCGCATCGGGAGCAAAGAAGCTCATCACCGCGTCGACGTCATGCCGATTCACAGCCTCGAAGGCACGACGCGTAAGCTCAACCACGTCTGGGCTCGTCGACTCCTCGGGCATCGTTGCCGAAGTATTGCGCCCGACCACGGGCGACGCCTGTGCTGCGAGCGGCGCCACTCGCGCTCCGGCGAGCGCGCAGGACCTCCTAGGAGGACGGAGAGTCCGTCGCGGGCACGGCGGCGGACTCGCCCTCCCGCGCCCGCTCGGGCGCACCGGCTCGCGCGCGCTCGCGCACGCTGAGCGCGACCACGATCGACGCCGCGACGAGCGCAGCGGCGATCCAGAAGGCGAGGTGGTAGCCGCCCGTCAGTGCCGCGGCGGCTCCATGTCCGGCGGCCCGCAGGTCCTGGCTCCGCGTGCTCGACAGCGTCGCGAGCACCGCCAGACCGAGTGCGCCGCCGACCTGCGCCGTCGTGTTCACCAGACCCGAGGCGAGGCCCGCGTCGGTCGGCGTCGCCGAGGACATCGCAAGCGTCATCAGCGCGGGAAAGCACACACCGGCGCCGATGCCGAGCAGCAGCATGCTCGGCATCACGTCGAGCAGGTACTCGCCGTGCACCGGCACGCGCGCGAACCAGGCGAGCCCGGCGAGGATCAGCGCGAGCCCGGGCGCGAGCACGGCGCGCGCGCCGAAGCGGGTGACCAGGCGCTCGGTGTAGCGGATCGAGAGAAAGCCCATCGTGATCGTCACGGGCAGGAACGCCAGTCCGATCTCGAGCGCGTCGTAGCCGAGCACGCGACGCAGGTAGAGCGCGCCGAGGAAGAACATCCCGAACATCCCCGCGACCGAGAGGATCTGGATCGCGTTGGCGATTGCCAGGTTGCGCTCGCGCAGAATCCGCATCGGCACGAGCGGGTGCGCGGCGCGCGACTCGCGCAGCGCGAAGGCCGCCAGCAGCACCAGCGAGCAGCCTCCCAGGGCCAGCGTTCGCCCCGCCCCCCAGCCGTCCTCGGCGGCCGGCTTGACGATCGTGTAGACGCCCAGCATCAGCGCGGAGGTGATCAGCACCGCGCCGGGAAGGTCGGCTCCCGCGCCCAGCCCGATTCCCTCGTCGCGGTCGAGCAGGCGCCTCGTCGCCAGCGCCGTCGCCACCCCGATCGGGATGTTGACGAAGAAGATCCAGTGCCAGTTGATCGCCTGCGTGAGGACTCCGCCGGCCAGCAGCCCGACCGCCCCGCCGGCGGAGGCGACGAACGCGTACACGCCGATCGCCCGTGCCCGCTCGCGTGGCTCGGGGAACATCGTCACGATCATGCCGAGGATGACCGCCGAGGTCATCGCGCCGCCGACCCCCTGCACGAAGCGCGCCGCCACCAGCAGCCACTGGCTCTGTGCCAGGCCGCACAGCAGCGAGGCCGCCGTGAAGATCGTGATCCCGCTCAGGAAAACCCTGCGCCGGCCCGTCAGATCGCCCAGGCGGCCCGCCAGCAGCAGCAGCCCACCGAAGGCGATCAGGTAGGCGTTGACGACCCACGCCAGGCTCGAGGTGGAGAAGCCGAGGTCTTCCTGGATCGACGGCAGCGCGACGTTCACAACGGTGACGTCGAGCACGATCATCAGCATTCCCGCGCACAGGACGTAGAGCGCGATCCAGCGTTCGCGCGGCGCGCGGAGTGGCGCCTGTGCCGCGGCGATCGTCGCGGCGCTCATCCCGCCGCGATCCCGTCCCGCAGGCGCGCAGCCAGCGCGTTCAGCATCTCGCCCGTGCCGTGCTCGCGCGCGACGACGGTGTCGTGGCCGTCGAGGAACGCGCACTGCTCGGTGTAGGTCAACCGCGTCTGCGCTCCATCGGCCTCGAAGGCGACGGTGCTCAGCGAGACGGAGATGCGGGTGCCGTCGCGGTGCATCTCGTATGCATAGACGATGCGCTCGTCCGCCACGATGTCGTAGTAGAGCGCGTCATAGGTGTAGGAGGCGCCGTCGGGGCCAGCGGCGACGAAGTGCTCCCGTCCGCCCACCTCGAACTCGAGGGTGCGCGCGGCGCCGGCAGGCCCGAACCAGCTCGCCTTCGCCTCGGGCTCGGCCCACGCGCCGAACACCGCCGCCGGCGCGGCCTCGTAGGTGCGGACGATCTCGAACGTCTCGTGGTCGGTCGACCTGTCGCTCATCTGCTGCTCCTTTTCGTCGGCTTCTCGGGATGCTCGGCGAGGTACTCGCCGAGCCGGTCAAGTCGCTCTTCCCAGCTGCGCCGGCGATCGGTCACCCAGTCCTCGGCGGCGCGCAGACTCGCCGGCTCGATCCGACAGGTGCGCACGCGCCCGACCTTCTGCGAGCGAACGAGGCCGCTCGTCTCGAGCACCTGCAGGTGCTGCATGACCGCCGGCAACGACATCGGCAGCGGACGTGCGAGCTCGCTCACCGTCGCCGGGCCGCGGCTGAGGCGATCCACCATCCGGCGACGGCTGGGGTCGGCCAGCGCCGCGAACAGCAGCTCCACCTCGGCGGGTGCCCGCGCGCCAACCTGCTCGTCGGCCAAATGGTTAAGCATTCAGTTAAGTATGGCATACTCGCCGACGATGCGGGCGCTCGTGCAGAGGGTCACCCGGGCGGCGGTGCACGTCGACGGACGCGTGCACGCGCAGATCGGCCCCGGGCTGCTCGTGCTCCTCGGCATCGGCCACGACGACGATCAGGCCGCCGCCGACCGCCTCGCCGCGAAGGTCAGGGCGCTGCGCGTGTTCGCCGACGCCGACGGCCACATGAACGAGCCGCTCGGGGAGCGCGAGATCCTGTGTGTCAGCCAGTTCACCCTCTACGCCGATACGCGTCGCGGCAACCGCCCGAGCTTCACGGCGGCAGCGCGCCCCGCGCAGGCCGAGCCGCTGTACGAGCGCTTCTGCGCCGTCGCCGGTGCTGCGCGCGGCGTGTTCGGAGCGCTGATGGCCGTCGAGCTCGTAAACGACGGCCCGGTCACCGTGCTGCTCGAGTCCTAGCAAAGCGCCGCTCGATCCGGCTCGGGGCCGGGGTGCGGCGGGCCGCTCGCGCTCGCTGCGGCGCGTACCAGCCGGCATCCGGCCGCCGTGACGGCGAAGATCTGCGCATGCAGCTCACCCAGGCTCCCGCCCGCCGCGACAGGCTGCTGCCGTGGATCGCCGCCGAGCGAGGCCTCCGCGCGATCGTCCTGATCGCCGTCGGAATCGTGCTCGTGACTCATCCCCACACCAACTGGGGGAGCGAAATCACGCACCTCGGGGAACGGCTCGGGCTCAATCCGAACGGGAACTGGTTTCGGAAACTGGTCGACAAAGTGAGCAAGATCAAGGCCAATCAGGGTCTCATCTTCGGGGTCGCGGGACTTGCCTACGGGGTCCTCGAGGGCTTCGAGGCATACGGGCTGTGGCGTCGTCGTCGTTGGGGCGAGTGGCTGACCGTGATCGCCACCTCGCTGCTGTTCGTCCCGGAGATCTGGGAGCTGAGCAAAAGCACGACGGCGCTCAAGCTCGCCGCGCTGCTCCTCAACATCGCCGTTGTCGCCTACCTGATCTGGCGCCTCCGGCGCCACTAGCCCCCGGCGCCCGGCAGCGCGACCAGCTCGCTCGTCACGAGTCCCGTCTGCGCGGTCACCTCCTCGACGATCGCGAACCAGCGGCGCATGTTCGCGGGCGTGTCCAGCAGCACCACCTGCACGGGCACGTCGCGCGCCAGCGACCAGAAGCGCTCGCCGTACGGCGTGCGGCCGCCCTCGAAGCCCCACAGTCCGCGCAGCGCCGTCCCCCCCGCCGCCCCCGCGCGGCGCAGACGGCGCACGAGCGCGTCGTGGAGCGGCTGACGGCCACAGCGCGATCGCTCGCCGGCGTAGACGACGAGCTTCTGCCAGCAGGCGTCCGCGGGCATGTTCACAGGCGGCGGCTCCGGAGCCGCGAGCAGCACGCCCTCGCGCTTGCACACCTGGACGCGCTCGAGGCTGATCGTCGGGTGCTCGAGCGTGCTCGCGAGCTCCGGCAGTGCGCCGACGAGCGCGCTGCGCTCGCCCACGCTCGTGATCGCGATCGGCACGGCGGCGTTGCGCGCGAGAAACCCGGCGCGCCTGCGCTCGCCGCCGGCCGTGCCGTCGAGGCCGAGCTGCACGGTCGCGCAGGCGAGGCCATGACGGTGCAGGCACTCGACGGCCGACTGGTAGGCGCGCGCTCCGCGCGCGCGCCCGTGACGTCCCAGGTGGATCGTCAGCTCGAGCGCCTGCTCACCGTCACCCCCGCCCGCGTCCCCGTGGTGTTGCGCGTCGCCTTCGTCTCCCGCGTCGAGCAGTTGCGCGCGCTCGAGCGTGATCAGGCCATGGCGGCTGACGTCGCGCACCTGCTCGGCGACGGCGCGGATGCGCGCGGGCGCGTCGAGTGCGACGGCGAGCATCGGCAGGTCTTCGGACAGCGTCAGGGTGCGGTCGCTGAGCAGCCGGTGCTTGCTGGCGAAGCCCTCGATGCCCCGTACCAGCAGGCTCTCCTGCACTCGCTGGCGCGCGAACAGGTCGAGCACCACGTCAGCCAGCAGCCGACCGCCGCTGCGGTCGCGCTCGCCGAAGTAGACGCTCAGCTTGAGCGCCTCGGTCGCCATCAGCCGCCTCCCAGCAGGCGGCCCAGCGCGGCGGCGCCGACTCCGAGCACGAGGCTCAGCGCCAGATTCAGCCCGACGATCCAGCCTGGGCCGTCCTCGGCGAGCCGGTGGGACTCCAGCAGCCAGGTCGAGAACGTCGTGTAGGACCCGATCGTGGCGGTGCCCGCGAGCAGATACGCGTCGCCGTGCAGGCCGATGCCGACGAGCAGGCCGAGCACGACGGTGCCGCTGAGGTTGACCGCGAGGGTGCCGATCGGGAAACGACCCGTGCCACCCGCCGAGAGCAGGCTGTCGAGCAGAAAGCGCGCGAGCGAGGCGGCGCCGCCGAGTACTGCGACCGCAAGCCAGAGGGCCAGCGAGCTCACGTCGCGAACCGCGCCCGCCGCACGAGCTTGCTCGCCGCGAACACCGCCGCGAAGCCAAACGCCAGGCTCGCCGCGGCGTAGCCGAGGGCGAGCGCCCAGTGGCCGCCGTCGATCATTCGGAGCAGCTCGAGCATCATCGTCGAGAACGTGCTGAGCGCGCCGCAGACACCGGTGCCGAGGAACCCGCGACGATAGCTGTACGGCGGCAGACGCTCCTGCATGCGGGTGATGAAATAGCCGAGCGCGAGGGCCGCCGCGAGGTTGACGGCGAACGTGGGCCACGGCCAGCTGCCGGCGGGAACGGGAAAGCCCTGCGTCAGCGCCGCGCGAACGAGCGCGCCGATCGCGCCGCCGAGGAAGATCGCGCCCAGCTCGCGACGGTCGACGTGCACGCCGAGCGGTGCGAGCTCGGCGAGCTGCCCGTCCTCGCCCCCTGATCTGTGATCGCGCTCCACGACCTGCCCTCACTGACGTTCGAGTGACGGTGACGTAGAAGCCATCAGCGGCTCGCGAGCCGCGGTTATGGAGCGGGCCTCATCGCTGCGCCGAGCAGCATAGCGCCCGCCGCCACCCCGGCGGCGCTGAGCGTGACCTGATAGACCGAGCCCGATGGCTGCACCGGAGAACCCGCCGCGCCCTCCGAGACACGCCGCGCGGAGACGCGCGGGCCTCGCGATCAGCGTGATCCTGCTCGCCGCGCTCGTCGTCTTCGCGCTCTCGCGCCTGAATCTCCCGCGCATCGGCCACGCGCTGATCACGGCCAAGCCTGGGTGGGTGGCGCTCGCGTTCGCACTGATGGGCAGCTCGCTCGTCCTGCGCGCGGCGTCCTGGCAGCAGACGCTGCGTGCGGCCCTGCCGGACTCGGTGATCGCACGGATGCCCGTGGTGCGCGCGACGATGATCGGCGTGATGGCCTCGGCCGTCTTTCCCGGGCGCGTCGGCGAGCCCTCGCGCGTGCTCGTGCTCGCGCGCCGCATCGAGGGGCCCAACCGGACGCTCGTGCCGATCGTCGCCGGCACCGTCTTCTCGCAGACGCTCGTCAACCTGCTCGCGCTCGTGATCCTCGCCGCCGTGACGTTCACGAGCGTGCCGCTGCTGGCCGGGCATGCCGGCGGCATCGCCGCCGCGATCGCCGTGCCGTTGCTGATCTGCGCACTCGTGCTGCTCGGCCCGCGGTTGCTCGCGCTCGCGCGACGCTCGCGCTCGGCGCGGCTGGCACGGGCGGCGAATGCGATCGGCAACGCCCTGCGCCTGGCGCGCGTCGGGCTGACCGTGTTCGCGCGCCCGCGTCTGGGCGCGGCGGCGGTCGTCTTCCAGCTCGGCGCCTGGGCGCTGCAATGGCTGGCCTGCTACATGGTCGTGCTGTCACTCGGCCTGCAGGGCCACGCCTCCCTCGTGTCCGCCGCCGCGATCCTGCTGGCCGTCAACGTCAGCGCGATCCTGCCGGCCACACCGTCGAACGTCGGCGTCTTCCAAGCTGCCTGCCTGGTGGTGCTCGCGGCGTACGGCGTCGGCGCGGGGCCGGGGCTCGCCTACGGCATCATCCTGCAGGCCGTCGAGGTGCTTACGGCGCTCGCGCTCGGCATCCCCGCGCTGCTCGGCGAGAACCTCACGTGGGGGGACATCCGCGCGAGCGGGCGAGCGGCGAGCGTCTCAGCCGGCGAAGGCGCGGAGTGACTGGCGCAGCGAGTGCGTCGTCTGCAGCACGGCGGTCGGCTCGTAGCCGCAGTGAGCCATGCAGTTTTCGCAGCGTGGGTCCTTGCCGCGTCCGTACTTGCTCCAGTCGGTCGTCTCCAGGAGCTCTTTGTAGGTCTCGGTGTAGCCGTCGGCCATCAGGTAGCAGGGACGCTGCCAGCCGAACAGCGAGTAGCTCGGGATGCCCCACGCCGTGCAGTCGAATTCGGCCTTGCCCTCGAGGAAGTCGAGGAACAGCGGGCTGTGGTTCAGGCGCCACTTCCGCCGGCGACCTTCGCTGAAGGCCTCCTTGAACAGCTTGCGCGTTTCGCTCACGCCGAGGAAGTGCTCCTGGTCGGGCGCTTTCTCGTATGCGTAGGCAGGCGAGATCATCATTTCGTCGACTTCGAGGTCGTCGTTGAGGAAGTCGAGCACCTCGCGCACGGTCTTCGGCGAGTCCTGCGTGAAGAAGGTCGTGTTCGTCGTCACGCGAAAGCCGGCCGCCTTCGCCGCCTTGATCGCTGAGACGGCCTTCTCGAACACGCCCTCGCGCTCGACCGAGGCGTCGTGGCGCTCCTGCAGGCCGTCCATGTGCACGGCCCAGGAGAAGTACGGGCTCGGCTTGAAGTTTTCGAGCTTCTTCTCGAGCAGCAGCGCGTTCGTGCACAGGTAGACGAACTTCTTGCGCTTGATCAGCTCGGCGGCGATCACGTGTATCTCGGGGTGGATCAGCGGCTCGCCGCCCGCGATCGAGACCATCGGCGCGCCGCTCTCCTCGATCGCACCGAGCGCCTGCTCGACGGGCATCCTCCGGCGCAGCTCGTGCTCGGGGTGCTGGATCTTGCCGCAGCCCGAGCAGGCGAGGTTGCACTGGAACAGCGGCTCGAGCTCGACGATCAGGGGGAACTTCTCGCGTTTGGCGAGACGCTGGCGCATGAGGTACCAGCCCATGCGCGTGCTCTGCCTGATGCGGACCGCCATGTGCCTACCTTAGTCCCCCGGCGCCAACTCATGAAGGGCGCCCGCCACCCGTCGCAGCGCTTTGGCCGCACGCAGCGCCCCGCCGAGCGCCTGCGGGCGCATCAGCTCGTGGCGCGGGCTATCGAGCACGACACGCACGACCCCGAACGGCCGCTCGCCGGCGGCGCCGGCGAGCCACACCGACTCCATGTCGACACCGATCGCACCGCCGGCGTGAAGCTCGGCGCGGCGCTCGCCGAGCGCGAGGCGTGAGACGCACACGACGTTGCCGAGGCGCACCTTCATCCCGCGCCCGGTGAGCCCGGCGACGAGCTCGCCCGCGAGCTCGCAGCGCACGCGCTGCTCGGGATGGCCTTCGTCGGCCGCCGCGTACACCTCGTCGGCGACGATCACTTCACCGGGCGCGGACTCCTCGTCGAGGCCGCCGCAGAAGCCGACGACGAGCAGCCTGCTCGCCGCCTGCTGCGCGAGCTCCGCGGCGGCGGACTTGGCGTGCGCGGGGCCCATGCCCGTCTTGCGCACGAGCGCACCGCGCGCAGCCGAGGAGATCAGGACCGCCTCCAGGCGCAGTGGCGCGGCGACGAGCAGCGAGCTCATGCGCGGGCCGCTCCGCTCGCGGCGCCGGCCGGGAGCGGCACGCCATGATCTGCGGGACGCGCGCGCAGGCCCAGCGCGCGCAGCGCACCCTCGGCGGCGGCATGCCCGCTGAGCACGGCGCCCTCGAGCGTCGCCGGCCAGCCGGTCGCGGTCCACGCGCCCGCCAGCAGCAGCCCACCCAGCCCGCTCTCCGCGCGCGGGCGCAGCGACTGAACGCCGGGCGCGGCGCGGAAGGTGGCGGCGTGCTCGCGTGTCACGAGGAAGCTCTCGACCTTGGCCGCGCGTGCCCGCGGCAGCAGCTCGGCGAGCGCCGGCAGGTAGCGCTCGCGCAGCCTCTCGACGCTCATCCCCATCTCCTCCTCCGCGCCGGACAGCGACACGGCGAGGTACTGGCATCCCGCGGGGGCTCCCGCGGCGGCGCTGCGATCGAACAGGTACTGCACCGGTGTGCCGACCCCGGCGGCGAACGGCTCGCTGTAGACCGGGCGATCGTAGAGGACGTGCAGGTTGACGATCGGCGAGACCCCGAGGCGCTGCAGGCGCCTCGCCGCATCGCCGAGCAGCGGCTCGAGCAGGCGAGCGGCGCGCATGTGCGGCAGCGCAACGATCACCGTATCCGCGGCGAGCCCGTCGTCTGCTCCGCCCCGGCCGCCGTCTCCCCCCCGTTCGCCGGGGGAGCGCGGCTCGCCCTCGCCCCCCCTCGCGCCGTCGCCGCCGGCTTCGCCGGCGCGCGCCACCTCGGCTTCGGCGCGCGCGCCGCGGGCAAGCACGAGGAAGCCCGCGCCCGTCCGCTCGACGCGCTCGGCGCCCCAGCCCAGCCGGACCTCGACCCCGGCGGCCGCGAGCGCCGCCGCCGCCGGCCGCGCGATCACCTCGCTGAGCGTGCCGCGATGGAAGCCGACGTCGCCGGCTGCGGTATCGGTGAGCAGACCGGCGCGAAACACGAACTCGCCGAGCGCGAGCGAGGCGTCGGCGGCGCGGATGTTCAGCGTCGGCAGCGCGATCAGGTCCCACAGCGCCGCGATCGCCTCCGCGCCCTGGCCGTGACGGGCGAGCCAGGCGCCCAGCGTGAGCTCGTCGAGCTCGAGTTCGCGGCGCCCGCTGCGCGAGCGCCCGAGGCGCATCAATGCGAGCGCGGCGCGCGCCGCGCCGAGGCGCTGCGTCGCCGTCAGATGGGGGTAGCGGGCGAGCGCGCCGGCGAGCTGGAGCGGCGCCGGGAGCGAGCTGCGGCGCAGTGTGTAGGGCCGCGCGCCCGGCTTCAGCACGGGTATCTCCAGCCGTGGCTGCACCTCCACGAGATGGTCGCTGCCGAGACGTGCGAGCAAGCCGCGGTAGGCGGCGCAGCCGCGCAGGAACACGTGCTGGCCATTGTCCATCTCGAGACCCTCGCGGTGGAACGAGTAGGCGGCGCCGCCGAGGCGCCGGCGCACCTCCAGCAGCGTCACCTCGGCGCCCGCGGCGGCGCAGTCGAGCGCTGCGGTGATCCCCGCGAGGCCCCCGCCGATGACGATCACGCCCCCGGCGCTCAAGCGCCCGCTCCGATCATCCCGCGCGCCGCGACGATGATCTTCTCGCTCCTCGGCAGCGACACGCGTCGCGCGAGCGCGGACGGCGGATCCTCCTCGATGTGGTCGAGCAGCCTGCGGTAGATGCCGGCCATCGCCATCAGACAGGCGGCGCTGCGCCGGTCCAGCAGCCCGGCGAGCGTCGTGCCGCGCGCGAACCACTCGCGCCCGCGTGCCGCCTCGAAGCGCACCAGCTCGCTCATGCGCGCGAGCTCCTGCGCGTGGGCCGCGCCGGCCGGCTGCTGCGCGGCGGAGCACGCCAGCGACGCGATTCGCTGGGCGGCGGCGGGGTCCCGCTCGTCCGCGCCGATGATCCCGAAGCGGCGCAGGTCTTCGGCGGGCAGGTACACGCGAGCGTTCTCAGCGTCCTCGCGCACATCGCGCAGGATGTTCGTTATCTGCAGCGCGACCCCGAGGTCGTCGGCCAGCGCCTGCGCCCGCGCGGGGTCGCCGGCGCCGGCGCGCAGGCCGAAGACAGCCAGGCAGACGCGCCCGATCGCACCCGCGACGCGCCGGCAGTAAACGACGAGCTCGTCGAAGGTCTCGTACTCGACGCCGCGCACGTCCATGCGCACCCCCTCGATCAGCTCGCCGAGCGCGCCGGCGGGAAGCGCAAAGCGCCTGTGCGTGTCTGCGAGCGCGACGAGGACCAGGTCATCCGCGTCCCCGGGCGGCGCGCCCGTGGCTTCGAGTGCGGCGAGCGACCGGCTCTCGCCGTCGAGCAGACGGAGCTTCTCGGCGGGCGGGAGGGTGCCGTCGCCGATGTCGTCGACCCGGCGGGCGAAGGCGTACACGGCGCTCATCCCCTGGCGCCGGTCGCGGTCGAGGAGCCGCACGCCGTAGTGGAAGTTCGCGGCCTCCCGGCGGGTGACCGCTTCACAGTGGCGGTAGGCGACGGCGACGGCGGCGGCGTCGCTCATCGCCGGCGCCCCCGCCGCCCGGCGAGCGTCGTGGCGACGGCCGCGAGCAGGCGAGTGCGGCCGGCGCGGGGCGGCCCGGCGAGCACGTCGTAGCCGGCGCGTTCGATCGCCGTGGCGGTTGCCCGGCCGCCGCCCAGGAAGCCCGCGAGCGCGAGCCGCGCGCGACCGTGGACCTGCCCGATCAGGGGCGCGCCCGCGTCGAACAGCTCGCGGGCGCGATCGACCTCGAAGGCGAGCAGGTGACGCAACGGCGGCTCGGCGTGCGCGCGCCCCAGTAGCTCCTCGCTGCAGCCGAAGCGAGCAAGATCCTCGCCCGGCAGGTAGACGCGCCCCGCGCGCAGATCCTCGGCGACGTCCTGGCAGTGCTCGACCAGCTGCAGGCCTGTGCAGATCGAGTCCGACAGCGCGACCCGTGCGGGTGTCGCGAGGCCGAGCACCGCCAGCACGAGCTCGCCGACGGGGTTCGCCGACAGCGTGCAGTACGCACGCAACTGCTCCCAGGTCGCGTAGCGCTCGACGCGTTGATCGAGGCGGTTGGCCTCGATCAGCCGCACGAACGGCTCCCGTGCCAGATGGCGTTCGCGCAGCGTCGGCTGCAGGCGCACCAGCAGCGCGTGTCGGGCGGTCCCGGCGAAGGCACGGTCGAGCTCCGCCTCGAGCCAGTCGAGCGCCGCCAGGCGGTCGCCGGCGAGCGTATCGCCGAGCTCGTCGACGAGGCGCGCGAACCCATAGATCGCGAGCAGGTCGCGGCGCGCGCGGCGCGGCAGCAGGTGGCTCGCGACGGGGAAGTTCTCGGTCTGCGCCCGCGCCATGACGGCGTCGGCCGTGGGGATCGCGGCCGTTGCTCGATCGGTCGGCTCAGCGCCGATGAGCGTCACCCCTGGCGCTCGGTGTCGGCGTCCGCGCCGCCCTCGCCGTCGACGCCGCGCAGGCAGCGCCCGAGCGCCATCATCGGGAACGTCAACCGGTACAAGTGGTAGTTGATGTAGTAGTCGCAGGGGAAACCCGTGCCGGTGTATTGGGGCTCGTCCCAGCCGCCGTCGGAGCGCTGCGTGGAGACGAGCCACTGGACTCCGCGCGCGACGGCCTGCGAGCGGACGCCGGCGGCATGCAGGGCGAGCAGCGCCCAGCCGGTCTGGGAGGCTGTGCTCGGTCCGCGGCCGACCCACTTCTGATCGTCGTAGGAGCGGGGGTCCTCGCCCCATCCGCCGTCTTCGTTCTGATGGCTCTCCAACCAGCGCACCGCGCGACGCACGCCGGGCGCCGAGGCATCGACGCCGGCCGCGATCAGTCCCGGCAGCGCCGCGCCCGTTCCGTAGACGTGGTTGACCCCCCAGCGCCCGAACCAGGACCCGCCCCGCTCCTGGTGCTCGAGCAGCCAGCGCACGCCCCGACGGGTGGCCTCGCTCGCACCGAGGCCGAGCAGGGCGAGCATCTCGATCGTGTGGGCGGTCACGTCCGCGCTCGGCTCGTCGATCACCTCACCGAAGTCGAGGAACGGCAGCTCGCGCACGAGTGAGCGCGTGTTGTCGGCATCGAAGGCGCCCCAGCCGCCATCGGAGCTCTGCATCCCCTCCACCCACGCGAGTGCCCGGCCGATCGCGCCGTCGATGCGCCGGCGCAGACCCGCGTCCACCGCGGAGCCCTCCGCGACCAGTCGCTGCAGCGCGAGCACGACCTCGGCGGTGTCGTCGACGTCGGGATAGTTGACGTTGGCGAACTCGAACGCCCAGCCGGCGGGCGCCAGACCGGGCCTGGCGACCGACCAGTCGCCCGCCTGCGTGACCTCCTCGCCGAGCAGCCATTCGGCGGCGCAGACCATCGCCGGATGCTCGCCGGGCACGCCGGCGTCGCTGAGGGCGAGCATCGCAAGCGCGGTGTCCCACACCGGCGACTGACAGGCTTCCAGGCGCCTGCTCGCGCCGGCCGGCGCACCGACGCCGGTGGCGTCGTCGTGGTCCTCGACCATGAAGCGCTCGAGGCCCTCGAGGCCGTTGCGCATGACGGGATGTTCGAGCGGGTAACCGGCGAGCTGCAGCGCGATCAGCGAGTACACCCAGGGTGGCTGAATGCCGCCCCACGAGCCGTCTGCCTCCTGGCGGCGAACTATCCAGCGCTCCGCGCGCGCCAGTGCCAGACGCCGCAACGGCCCGATCGGATGGGCCTCGTACAGGCGCAGGACACGGTCGAGCACGCGCAGTGAGCGTGTTCGGCGCGAGCCCGCCCGCCGCACGGGGGCGCCGCCAGGCGAGGGACGCAGCTCGCTGAGGTCGAACGGCAGCGCACGCAGCGGCCGATGCGCTTTCACGATCGACAGCGCGACGATCGTCTGGCGCGCCCAGCAGCCGAAGTCGTACACGTTCAAGGGCACCCACTTCGGGAGCAGGATCACCTCGGAGGGCAGCGCCGGCACGCGGTCCCACGACCACAGTCCGAACAGCGCCAGCCACAGATGCGTGAACACGCGCGCCTGCTCGATCCCGCCCTCGGCGCGGATGAACTCCGCCGCGCGGCGCATGTGCGGCGCCTCGATCGGATCGCCGGCGAGCCGCAGCGCCCAGTACGCCTCGAGCGTGGTCGACAGCTCACCGGGTCCGCCGTAGAAGTTCGTCCAGGTCCCGTCCTCGCGCTGCTGGGAGCGAATCCAGGCGGCCGAGCGTTCCGTCTCGTCCTGGCGGCGGATGCCGAGGAACTCGCGCAGGAACATGTCCTCGGCGTCCATCGTCACGTTCGTCTGGAGCTCTCCCCGCCACCAGCCGGCGTCGTTCTGCAGCGAGAGAAGGTGCTCGCGGGCGCGCTCCAGCGCCACCTCAGCCTCGCTACGAGCCTCCAAGGTCAACTGCGGCATAACGGAAAACTAAATCTTTTTCGTCGGCGACGACGTTTGCGGACGCGAAGCCTGCATGCGCATACCCTAGGCGGAAACCCGGGCGTTGCCGGGTACGAGCACCTCGGGGTGAGCGAGCGTGATCACGTGGCGGCGCAACGCCGCCTCGGAGACCCGGCGCAGCACCGGCGAGCGAAAGCGGTACACGACGAGGCCGTGGACGTTGACGCGTGCGAGCAGGTGGAACCCGGGGGCCGGGGGCTCCCCGGCCGTGGCACGCAGCGGGGCGTAGCCGGTCTCGTCGATCTCGCTGAGGAGCACCGTCTGGCCGGAATGCAGCAGGCGCAACCCCGGGACGTAGTACTGGAGCGGCGCCCCGCCGAGCTCGACCGTCGTGATCGCCCGCGTCGCGCTGCCACCACCGAGCACGCGTGCGAGCCCGCGCCAGTCGCCGCGCTGCAGGCGCGGGCTGAGATCGACGTCGATCGTGAGGAGCAGGAATGCGAGCACGATCGTCACCGCGATCGCCGCCCCGGCGCGGGCGCTCGCCGGGCCCAGCACGAGAACGGCGATCACCGCGCTGACGGGAATCATCGCCGCCACCAGGTTGCGCGGCGCGAGGTAGTCGGCGCCGAGCACCGCGAGCACGATCGGCGCGAGGATCGCCGCCGCCGCGACGATGCCCGCGAGGAGCGCGCCGCGGCGTTCACGCAGGCGCCGAGCCGGCACGTCGCTCTCGCTGCCGTCCTCGCCGTCTGCGCCCGCCGGCGCGGCGGAGGGCTCGGTCAGCCGCCACAGGCCCAGGCCCACCCCGGCGAGCACCGCGACGGCCACGAGCAGCTCGACGCCGTGGCCGAGCGACGCACCGGAGTAGCCGGTCAGGTAGTACTGGGGGATCGCCTGCAGCCGTTCGGACAGCGGCCAGCGCCCGATCCATTGCGTGCCGTGTCCCCCCTGAGCGACGAGCAGCGGGAGCAGCGCGACGCCGACGAGCGCGAGCGCGAGCGTCGCGGGCAGTGCCCTGCGCCTGCGCAGCGGCTCACGCGCGAGCCACAGGGCCATCGGGACGAGCATGAAGACGGCGAAGTAGTGGGTCACCAGCGCGACCGCGCCGCTGAGCGCGAACGCCGCCATGCGCGTCGGCGTCGGCTCGCGGTCGGCGCGCACGAAGCAGAGCATCGCGACGGCCGCCGCCAGCACGAACAGCGCGTACACGCGGGCCTCCTGGGAGTACCACACGAACAGCGGGTTGACGGCGACGATCGCTGCGCACAGCAGCGCGGCGCGGCGACCGGCAAGCTCGCGTCCGATCGCCCATGCGACCGGGACGGTCGCGATCCCGGCGATCGCCGAGGGCAGCCGCAGCGCCACCTCGCCGCTGCCGAGCACGCGCGCGTCCAACCACTCCAGCACGTACCACAGCGGCGGCGAGTTCTCCGTGTGGGCGACCGAGCGCAGCGTCGCCCACAGGCTCGGGTGCAGCACGTGCACCGGCGTGAAGGCCTCGTCGTACCAGAAGCTCTGCAGATCGAGCGTGGACAGGCGCAGCGCGGCGGCGAGCACCGTCAGCGCGGCCAACGGCCACCAGCGCACCAGTCGCGCCCGCGTGCGGGCGGCGGGCGCGGCGGCGCCCCCCGCCGTCGTGCTCAGCGCGGGCACAGCCCAGCCGAGCTTGCCGAGCCGTAGCAGGCGTAGCGATAGCGGAGGATGTCCTCGACCTTCGCCGGCAGGTAGAAGCCGCCACGCGCGGCGCGCCGCCCCGCAACCACGGGCCCGCTCAGCACGAGGCACAGCTGCGTGCGCTCTTTCGGCGCCCCCGGCGCGACGTTGCCGCAGACGATGTCGCGCGTCGTGTGCCCGTAGAAGTCCTGTTCGACGGACAGGTTCTTGTACGCGTGCCCGGTGTATTGGCGCCAGCTGCGCAGGTCGGCGATGAGGCGGTGGTTGACATGCACCTGGCGCACCACGTCGTTGACCGTGGCGATCGCGAGCACCAGCCCGACGAGCAGGAGCAGCGTCGTCTCGGTTAGGCGGGTGCGTCCGGCGCCGGGAAGCTCCTGCTCGCGCGGACGCGCCCAGGCGGGAAGCCTGCGCCCGAAGCTCCCCCCGAGCTGGCCCGACGGCGTGCTCACGCGACCGGTGCCAGCAGTGGGGCGCACTGGTGCGCGATGAACAGGGCCTGGATCGCGAGCGTCGCCACGAGCAGACGCCGGTCGCGGGTGACCACCGCGAGCGGCAGCGGCCAGAGAATGTACCAGGCGAGCAGCCAGGTGCTCGTCACGGAGATCGCCAGCAGCGCCCAGCCGGACGCCGCGACCCAGTCATAGCCGCGCCAGGTGCGCCACAGCAGGTGCACGACGATGATCACGAGGCCGGCCTTGAGCAGGTCGTGGTCGACGGGGAACACACCCGGCTTGCCGAACAGGTGGGCGATCTCGGTGGCGAAGCTGTCGGTGGAGACAAACGCCGCGTCGCGGTTGAGCGCGGCGACGACATCGATGCCGTGGATGCCGAACGCGAGATAGCCGATCGCGGCTCCCGCGGCGAGCGCGGCGAGCGCACCGAGGATCGGCGCGAGCCGCCGCCGGGAGACGATCATGAACGGCAGCAGCACCGCGACGGTGGCCTTCACGAGCGCGCCGGCGACGACCACGGCGGCTCCCGCCGCTTCGCGCCCGGCGCTCGCGACCTCGTGCTCGCGGCCCCCGCGCGCGAGCGTGAGAGCGACGGCGCCCATCATCGCGAGCAGCATGATCAGGTCGTTGTGGGCGCCCCCGAGGCCGTAGATCACGTACAGCGGGTTGAGCCCGATGACGAGCACCGCCCACAACGGGTCCAGGCCGCGGGTGCGCGCGCAGCGCCAGGTGAGGGCGAGCGTGCCGAGGCTCGCGGCCAGCGCGAGCACCTTCATCCCCCACACCGCGCCAACGACGCCGAGCAGCGCCAGCGGATAGGACAGCAGCGTGTAGAACGGTCCGTAGGCGGTCGCGACATCCCGCCAGTCATGCCCGACGAACACGTACACGGGATCGCTCGCGATGCTCGACGGTCCGTGCAGATACGGGTTGAGGCCGTGCTCGACGCCCATCCTCGCGTACGCGATGTAGCTGAACACGTCGGTCGAGAGGAGGATCGGCCCGACGAAGACGATGACGTGCAGCACAACGATCAGCGCGAGCGCCGCGCGCGTGGAGATCGTGCTCGCCCGCGCCCTGCGCGCGAGCGCGAGCAGGCCCGCGTAGGCGAGCACCGAGACCAGCACCGCGATCAGGAAGACGCGGTAGCCGAGACGCTCGCCGATCCCGCCCAGCCAGCCGGCGATCGGCGGCGATTTGGGGATCAGCGCGGAGTGGCCGGCGGCGCCGTCGATGACGATCTCGGCGCTGGCCGCCGCCAGCAGCACGGCGAGGAGCCCGGCGAGTGCCGGCGCCCACCACTCAGCGCGGACCCCTGCCCCGCCACGAACGCTCGGCGCGGCGGCACTCACGAAGAGGCGAGGCTCACAACGCCGTCCACACGGTCTTCGTCTCGAGATAGGCGTCGAGGCCGTCGTGGCCGTGCTCGCGGCCGATGCCGGAGGCCTTGAAGCCGCCGAAGGGCGCCGCCGGGTCGACGACTCCCCACGTGTTGATGTAGACCGAGCCGGCGCGAAGCATCGCAGCGAGCCGGTGCGCATTGGAGATATCGCGCGTCCAGACGCCGGCCGCGAGGCCGTACTCGCCTGCGTTGGCACGCTCGGCGACCTCCTCGAGGGAGCTGTAGGGGGAGGCGACGAGAACCGGCCCGAAGATCTCCTCGCGCGCGATCCGCAGCTCGTCGGAGGTCGTGCTGAACAGCGTCGGCGAGACGTAGTACCCGCCGCTGTCGCCCAGCGCCGAGTCTCCCCCGGCGAGAACCTCGGCGCCTTCCGCGCGACCCGAGTCGATGTAGTCCATCACGCGCTCCTGCTGCTCGGCCGAGACGAGCGGCCCGAGCTGCGTGTCGGGGTCCAGACCCGGTCCCAGG
Source organism: Solirubrobacteraceae bacterium (assembly GCA_036498325.1). Taxonomy (GTDB): domain Bacteria; phylum Actinomycetota; class Thermoleophilia; order Solirubrobacterales; family Solirubrobacteraceae; genus Palsa-744. Next base: position 189,703 of record DASYFR010000006.1, on the reverse strand, counting down.
CGCGTGGCGGCGGCGGCCTCGGCGAGCGCGCCGAGGACCTCGTCGTAGTTCTCCGCCGGGACGAACAGGCGCGAGCCGGCGTTGCAGGCCTGCCCGGAGTTGAAGTAGATCGCCTGGAAGGAGCCCTTGATCGCGGCGCCGAGGTCGGCGTCGGGCAGGATCACGTTGGGCGACTTGCCGCCCAGCTCGAGCGTGACGCGCTTGAGCGCCTTGCCCGCCTTCGCGCCGATCTCGCGCCCCACCGCAGTGGAGCCCGTGAACGCGATCTTGTCGACGTCGGGGTGATCGACGAGCGCGGCGCCCGTCTCGCCGTCGCCGCTCAGCACGTTCAGGACGCCGGGCGGGAAGCCGACCTCGAGCGCGAGCTCGCCGAGGCGCAGGGCGCTCAGCGGCGTCTGCTCGGCGGGCTTCAGCACGACGGTGCAGCCCGCCGCGAGCGCCGGCCCGAGCTTCCACGCGGTCATCAGCAGAGGGAAGTTCCAGGGCACGATCTGGCCACACACTCCGACCGCCTCGCGGCGCGTGTAGCAGAGCATGCTCGGCGCCGTGACCGGCAGCACGCTGCCCTCGATCTTCGTCGGCCAGCCGGCGAAGTAGCGCAGGTGACCGACGGCACCGGCGACGTCCACGTACTGGGCGAGCCCGACGGGCTTGCCGTTGTCGAGCGACTCGATCTGCGCGAACTCCTCGGCGCGCTCCTCGATCGCGGCGGCCAGGGCGAGCATCAGCCGCTCCCGGCCGGAGGCCGGCATCGAGGACCACGGGCCGGCGGCGAACGCCTCGCGGGCGGCCGCGACCGCGCGCGCCACGTCCTCAGCGCCGGCCTGCGCGACGTGTGCGATCTCCCTGCCGGTGGCGGGGTCGAGGGTGGCGAACGTGCGCCCGTCAACCGCCTCGGGACGCTCGGAGCCGATCAGCAGGCGATGCGTCTGGGCGATGAAGTCGCGCGCCGGACCGCCGAGCCCGGCCGGGAGGGTGTCTGCGGAGATGGTGGTCATGCAGGCAGCCTACCTCGCGCAGACGCGCGCAAGCCGCACGCTTTGCGCAGGCACCGAACGCTCGCGAGGCCTACGCGGCGATCGGTATGCGCGCCGCGGGGCGTCCGACCTCGAAGCCCTGGGCGTAGTCGACGCCGTAGCTGCGCAGCATGCTGATCGTCGCCTCGTCGCCGACGAACTCGGCGATCGTCTCGCACCCCATCCCGCGGACGACGCCGGCAAGGGCCTTGACGACGAGCTGGTCGATGCGGTTGACGGGCAGCCGGCGGACGAAGTCGCCGTCGATCTTCACCTGGCTGAAGGGGAGCTGCTTGAGGTACTGGAAGGAGCCGAAGCCGGCGCCGAAGTCATCGAGCGCGACAGCGCAGCCGAGCGCGAGCACGCCGCCGCAGAACTCGCGCGCGCGGCGCATGTCGGAGATCGCCGCCGTCTCGGTGACCTCGACGATCAGCAGCTCGGGATCGGCCCCCCACCACGCCAGGCGCCGCTCGATCTCGGCGAGCATCGTGCCGTCTGTCACGGACACGGCCGAGACGTTCATCGCGATGCGCACGCCGCGACTGCCGTGCTCGCCGCCGAGCATCGCCGCGACCTTGTCGAGCACCATCCGGTCGATGTTGCGGATCAACCCGTAGCGCTCGGCCGCGGGCAGGAACGCAGCGGGCGCCACGAGGCTGCCGTCGTCCTCGTCGGCCAGGCGCACGAGCGCCTCGTACTGGCGCACGCGGCCGTCCTCGAGCGACACGATCGGCTGGAAATGCAGCACGAACAGGTCCTCGGCGAGCGCTCGCCGCAGGCGCGCGAGCCACGGGCGCCGGTGTAGCCCGGCGGGTGTGCAGAAGCCTTCGGCCAGCGCCCTCGGGTTGACCAGCGAGCGCGCGCGGGCCTTCGGCGCAGACCCGGGCGCTGCCAGGAACACGCGCGGCGTTGCGTCGGACGTCGTCGAGCTCAGCATCGGCCGCTCACTCTTCGACGGGGCGCTTGGCTCCCCTGCGCGTGAACGCCTGCCCCCACGCCCCTGTGAGCTCTCGCTCGCGCTCGCGCGTCCTCACCCGTCCTCGCGCGCCTGCAGGCCGCAGGTATCAGCCGGCAGGCCCGCTCAGGCGCGCGCGGATGGCTCGTGAGGACGCCTGGCGCGATCTGAGACCACGAGCAGCAGCGCGACGAGCACGAAGTTCATCACGATCGACGAGCCGCCGTACGCGACGAACGGGAGCGTCACGCCCGTCAGCGGGATCACGCGCGTGACGCCCCCCACGATCACGAACACCTGCAACGCCACGATGAATGCGAGGCCGCTGGCGAGCAGCTTGGAGAAGGAGTCACGCGCCAGCACCGCGGTCTTCAGGCCGCGCGCGACGAACATCAGGTAGACGAGCAGCAGTCCCGCTCCGCCGACGAGGCCGAGCTCGTTGACGATGACCGCATAGATCATGTCGCTTTCGGGCACCGGCAGGATCGAGCTGCGCACGACGTGATGGTTGGCCAGTTCCACCGACTGCACCAGCAGCGAGCGGTCGAAGCCGGTGCCGAGCAGGCCGCCGTCGGCCTGGGCGAACAGCGACTGTGCCAGCTGGTAGCTGCCGCCGACCGCCTGCTTGTAGAGCGCCGGGTCAAACGGGTGTTCCCACGCCAGCACGCGCGCGTGGACGTGGCTGACGTGACCAGCGACGAGCCAGGCGCCGAGCGCGAACAGCACGAGCCCGATGAAGGGGAACGAGAAGCGTCCCGTGGCGACGTAGAGAAGCGCGAGAAACGCGCCGTAGAACATCAGCGAGGTTCCCAGCTCGCGCGTCAGCAGCAGCGTCGCCATCGCCGCGCCCCACACGATCAGCATCGGGCCGAACTGCTTCATCGGCGGGATCGTCAGGCCGAGGACGCGCCGCCCCGCGGTGACGAGGAGCTGGCGGTTGTCGCGCAGATAGCTGGCGAGGAAGATCACGATCGCGACCTTCGCGAGCTCCGCCGGCTGGAAGGAGACGCTGCCCAGGTGGATCGCCAGGTAGGCGCCGTTGACCTGCTCACCGATCCCCGGCAGGCGCGGGAGCACCGTCATGCCGATCCCGACGGCCGCGATCGTGTAGCGGTAGCGCTCGAGCACGCCCACCCCCTCGCGCCGCAGCGCGATGATCGTGGCCGCGAACAGCACCAGGCCGAGCACCATCCACTCGGCCTGCTGGCGCGCGAGCGTCGGTTCGATCCGGTAGACCATCACGATGCCGATGCTCGAGAGGATCGCCACGAGCGGGAAGAGGTAGGGATCGGCGTGGGGAAGCGCGAAGCGGATCACGAGATGGGCCGCCAGGCAGAGCGCCAGGAACAGAGCGCCGTAGGCGAGCGACACGCTCGAGGCGTGATTCAGCGTGAGGTTCGTGGACGCCCCCGGCGTGTTGTTCTGCGCCTGCACGAATATCGCTGTGAAGCCGCCGGTGACGAGCAGCGCAGAGGGCACGAGGCCGAGAAGCTCTCGGTTTCGCGGGCTGAGCACGTGCTCGAGCGTACCCGTCGATGCGGCGCGTGTGCTCCGATCCCGGCGCTACCCTGTCGGGCGAAGCGCGCCGCCGGGGGCGGCGCCGGCCTGCCACCACTCGACATGAGCTGCTCCGTGCCCACACCCCATGGATGACGAGCGCCCGCCCTCGCTGTGGTGGGGAATGTGGAAGCGCTTCCTGCTCGCGGGGGTGCTGATCGCCGCCCTCAGCGGGGCGGCCACTGCGACGGTGGCATTGAACACGGTCAGCAGCCTGGCGCATCTCGTCTTCCCCGAGATCGCGAAAATCAACGCCCCCAAGGGCCTCGTCCAGCTCAAATACGACGGTGGCCCACAGACCTTCCTGGTGCTCGGCTCGGATCGCCGCTCCGGCTCGAAGAACGCCGAAGAACGCAACGCAACGCCGCACAGCGACACGATCCTGCTCGTGCGCTTCGACCCCGGCAGCGGCCAGACCTCGGTGATGTCGATCCCGCGCGATTTGATGGTCAGCATCCGTACGCGCGGCGGCGAAGTCTTTGCGAACCAGAAGATCAACGCCGCCTACACGATCGGCAGCAAAGGCGGAGACGCCAACGGCGGGACGGTGCTGGCGGCCGAAACGATCAAACGCGAAGTCTTCCCCGAACTGAAGCTGAACGGCATCATCGACGTCAACTTCGCGGGCTTCATCAAAGTCGTCGACACGCTGGGGTGCGCCTACGTGAACGTGGACCACCGCTACTACAACCTCAACGTCGGATCGGTTGAAACGGACTACACGAGCATCAACCTGCAGCCCGGCTACCAGAAGCTCTGCTACGAAAACGCGCTCGACTACGTGCGCTACCGCCACACCGACTCGGACTTCGTGCGCGTCGCCCGCCAGCAGGACTTCCTGCGCGACCTGCGCCAGCAGATCAATCCCGCCAACGAGCTCGGGCAGATCGAAGAAGTCGCCAGGGCCGTCGGCCACGCGATCCGCTCCAACTTCCCGGCCTCGGCCAGCGAGCTGATCCAGCTCGCCAAGCTGGTCGCCTTCTCGCAGTCCAAGCCCCTGCGACAGGTCCGCTTCCGCACCACCAACGTTGACGCGACGTTCAACGGCGGCTCCTACGTGACCTCGACCCCGGAACTCGAGAAAGCGACGCTGCAGGAATTCCTCCAGTCCGGCAGGTCCGCCACGCCGCGCGTCGCGACGGTGCGCACGGGCGGCCACTCCGCACACGGCCACGGTCACTCGAGCGCCCCCTCCGCGCACGCGCTGAACCTCTATCCGACGAGCGCGACCGGCCAGAGCGAAGCCGTCAAAGCAGCGATCGAAGTGCCCTTCCGCGTCCTGTTCCCGACACTGCAGACCGGCCCGGCCCAGCAGCAGGTTGTGCGCCCCTACACGCTGAAGGACGAGAGCGGACGCCTGCATCATGCCTACGTCGTCGTGTGGCAGCAGAACCAGATCGGCGGCTACTACGACTTCGAGGGCAGCGACTGGCTCAGTCCGCCGCTCTTCGCGCACACCCGCAGCGAACGCATCGGCGGGCGCGAATACAAACTCGTCGACGACGGCTCGCACATCCACGTGATCGGCTGGCAGGCAGGGAAGGCGCTCTACTGGCTGACCAACTCGCTGCTGGAGGAACTCTCCAACGCGCAGATGATCGCGATCGCCCGCTCGGCACAGGGCCTGCACTGAGCGCCCCGCCGCGGGGCGGCGCCCGGCGGCGGTCCGATCGAGCTGAGCGTCCCCGGCGCGCCTCGCCTCAGCGGGCCGCGGCAGCCCGATCGAGCGCAGCGTTGACGAGCGCGTCGGCGTCTGAGTTCTGGGCCCGCGGCACGGTCCGGATCGACCACTGCTCGAACGCACGCAGCGCCTGGATCGCCTCGAGGTACAGCGGGCGCATGGCCGCGTGCTTGACCTTGTAGAGGCCCTGCACCTGCTTGGCGATCAGCTCTGAGTCTCCGATCACCTCGACCGCGCTCGCTCCGAGCTCCCGCGCCTTGGCGAGGCCGAGCAGCAGCGCCCGGTACTCCGCCACGTTGTTCGTCGCGGTGCCCAGCAGCTCGGCGTACTCGCCCAGCGGCTCGCCCGTCGGGGTGCTGATCACGCACGCCGCAGCGGCGGGCCCCGGGTTGCCGCGAGCGCCCCCATCGACGTGCACGATGACCTTCATCGCGACGGGATTATGCAGGCCGGCTGGGACGCGAAGGCGCGGCGCTCAGCTGGCGTGTGCCAGCGGCAGCATGTCGCCGGCAACGCGGGCACGGCGGCGATCGCGCACAATCCGACGCTGGCCCTCGGCGCCGGCGCCGGCAGCGCTCGAGTGTCCGTGGCGCGCGCGGCGATCGAACTCGCGCCGGTCGATGATCACCGACACGTTCTCGTCGTCCTTGTAGTGCGCGACGAGCTTGTCGTACAGGTTCTCGGCGAGGGGTCGTGGCACGACGCAGTAGATCATCCTGCCCCCGATCTTACTCCCCGCGGCCGATTTGGCAAGTCGGCCGGCGCGTCGGCGGGCGCGGCGGCGGCCGGCCCGTCAGGCGGAGGCGAGCGACAGCGCGCCGGTATCCGCGACGATCGCGTTGCCGGCACGCTCCTCGCGCGCAAGCTCGCTCAGCTCGGTGCCCTGCGCGAGGACGCGCGCCTGCACAGGCTCCTCGCTGAGGTCCACCTCGTAGCGGTACCAGGACAGCTCCCATGCGACGACGATCCTGACGACGCTCGCGAGATGCTCGGCCGAGCGGACGTTCGCCACGGGCGCGCCGAGCGAACGCGCCACGCCGGCGATGCGCCGCGGGAACTCGCTGGCGTTGAAGACCTCGAGCGCGTGCTCGGCGTGGCTCCTCGGCCGTGACTCGCCGGGGTCGGCGCCGGCGCCGGAATCGCCCTGCCCCGCCGGCCGGCGCGGCTGCGCCGGAACCGGCGCGGCGCCCGCGCTCCCGTATCCATCGAGGAAGTCATAGGGCTGATCCTCACTCGCGGGGCCGGTGGCCGCGGCGCCTGCGTGCTCGGCGGCGATCGCGGGCTCCGCGGCGTCCGCCGGGCGCGCGGCCTGGCGCAGGCGCTCGAGGAAGCTGCGCCCGCGACGCGCGCGCATCGGCGGCAGGCTCAGCGAGTGGCTGTCGCGCTCGCGCATCCACCCCTCGTGCGCGGCGCGCGGCGCGCACAGCTCGCAGACCGTCCGCCGTCTGCCGGCGGCGAGGAAGACGTCGGCGTGCTCGCCGCGAAGCAGCCTGCGCTCGCAGACGTCGCAGGCCACGTCCGGCTGGGATGTGACGATCGTGCGGGTCGCCATGGCCTATCAGGGTAGCCGGGCGCGCGGGTGCGCGCAGCGTGCCACGCTCACGCGTGTGCGGCCTGGCCCTCGGCCCCGATCCTCGCAACGAGCTTCTCGGCGAGCTGCGCGGGGAGCTCCTCGTAGCGCAGGAACTCCATCGTGTAATCCCCCTGCCCGGCTGTGATCGAGCGTAGGTCGGGTGCGTAGCTCAGCATCTCCGCCATCGGCACCTCGGCTTTGATCTCGGTCATGTCGCCCGCCGGCTCCATCCCCTGGGGACGTCCGCGGCGGCCGTTGAGGTCGCCGATCACTTCGCCGACGTGGGACTCGGGCACGGACAGCGTGACGAGCATGATCGGCTCCAGCAGCGCCGGATCGGCCTGCTCGAGGGCCTCGCGCATCGCCTGTGCGCCGGCGAGCTTGAAAGCGATCTCCGAGGAGTCCACCGAGTGGTGGGCGCCGTCGAACAGCCTCACCCGCACGCCCTTGACCGGATAGCCGGCGAGCACGCCCGCGCGCATCGTCTCGCGCACCCCCTTTTCGACTGCGGGGATGAACGAGCTCGGGATCACGCCGCCCTTGATGTTGTCGACGAACTCGAAGCCTTCGGGGTCCTCGCTCCCGGCCAGCGGCTGGATCTCGATCTGGCAATCGCCGAACTGGCCGCGTCCGCCGGACTGCTTCTTGTGGCGTCCATGGGCCTTCGCGACGCGACGAATCGTCTCGCGGTAGGGGACGCGCGGCGGCTTCAACGTCACCTCGACGCCGAAGCGCTCGCGCAGGCGATCGACGATCACCTCGACGTGCACCTGCGAGAGCCCCGCGACGATCTGCTCGCCCGTCTGCGGATCGCGATGCAGGTCGATCGTCGGATCCTCCTCCTGCAGGCGGTGCAGCGAGGTGAACACCTTGTCCTCATCGCCGCGGCTCTTGGGCGTGATCGCGAACGCCATCACCGGTGCGGGAAGCTTCAGCCTGGGCATCTCGATCGGCTCGTCGCGCGATGCCAGCCAGTCGCCGGCGCGGGTCTCCTTGAGCTTCGCGACGGCGCCGATGTCGCCCGGGCCGAACGCGCTCGCCGCGACGACCTCCTTGCCGACGAAGCTGACGAGCTGGCCGATGCGCTCCTTGGCGTGAGCGTGGGTGTTGAGCACGTGGCTGTCGGCCGAGAGCACACCCTGGTAGACGCGCAGCAGGTTGATGCGACCCGCGTAGCGGTCGGCGCGCGTCTTGAAGACGTAGGCGAACAGCTCGCCGTCCTCGGAGGCCGACAGCTCGAGCTCTCCGAGCGCAAGGACGCCGTGCTTGACGGGCGAGGGCAGGTCCTCGACGATCGCGTCGAGCAGGCGCGAGGTGCCGAGATTCCGCGTCGCCACGCCACAGACCACGGGGAAGATCTTGCCGTGGTTGGTGCCCTCCTTGAGGGCCCCGACGACCTCCTCGTGGGAGATCTCCTCGCCGTCGAGATAGCGTTCCATCAGCGCGTCTGAGACCTCGCAGACCTCGTCCATCAGTTTTTCGCGGTAGGTCTGCGCGAGCTGCACCTGCTCGGCGGGGATCGGTATCTCGCTCCACCCGGCGCGCGCGGCGGAGTCCTGGCGGAAGGCCGTCATGTCCACGAGGTCGATCACGCCTTCGATCTCGTGCTCGCTGCCGATCGGGATCTCGCTCGCCACGACGTGCGGGCCGAAGGCCCGCTTGAGCTGCTCGAGCGCGCGGAAGAAGTCTGCTCGCTCGCGGTCGAGCATGTTCACGAACAGCATCCGCGCGATGTCCAGCTCGGCCGCGCGCGCCCACAGCCGGCTCGTCGAGACCTCGACGCCCATCACCGCGTTGACGACGAACACGGCCGACTCGCACACGCGCAGGGCGCCGAGCGCGTCGGCCACGAAGCTCGGCTCGCCCGGCGTGTCGAGGAGGTTGATCTTGCGGCCCTGCCACTCGCACGAGCTGAGCGTCGTGGAGATCGACATCTGGCGCGCCTGCTCGTCGGGATCGCTGTCGGACACGGTGCTCCCGTCCGGCACGCTGCCGAGGCGCCGGCTGGCGCCCGCCTCGAACAGCAGCGCCTCGTGCAGGGAGGTCTTGCCGGCCCCGCGGTGGCCGACCAGGGCGACGTTGCGAATCCGGTCCGCCGGTGGGCGATCTCCGTTGCCTCGCATGCGTATCTCCTTCCTCGGGCTGTGCGGCCACCATATCGCCCGGGGCAAGCCGTGGCTAGGGGCTCGGCGCGGCGCGAAGCTCAGGCGTCGAAGGACTCGTCCTGCATGCGCGAGCGCAGGCGCAGGACGGCCTTCGTGTGCATCTGGGAGACGCGCGACTCGGTCACGCCGAGAACCTCCCCGATCTCTCGCAGAGTCAGGTTCTCGTAGTAGTAGAGCGCGATCACCAGCTTCTCGCGCTCGGGCAGCATCGCGATCGAGTCGGCGATCCGGTCCTTCAGGTCACCGAGGTCGAGCGCCCTGGCGGGGTCGGGGGCGCCGGGGTCCTCGATCGTGTCCATCAGCGAGACCTGATCGCCGCTGGAGTCCGACACGCTCCACAGCTCGTCGAGGGCGACGACCGAGGAATGCGAGATCGCCAGCAGCGAGTCGTTGAGTTCATCGACCGTGATGCCCATCTCGGCCGCGATCTCCTGGTCGGTGGGAGCGCGCTGGAGGGTGTGCTCGAGCTTGGCGTTGGCGCGCTCGACCTCGCGGGCGCGGGCGCGCACGCTGCGCGGGACCCAGTCGAGCGAGCGCAGCTCGTCGATGATCGCGCCCTTGATGCGCATGATCGCGTAGGTCTCGAACTTGATGTCCCGCGACAGGTCGAAGCGCTCGATCGCCGAGATCAGGCCAACCAGGCCATAGGAGATCAGGTCGGCCTCCTCGACGTGCGGCGGCAGCCCCGCGGCGGTGCGCCCGGCGACGTACTTGACCAGCGGCGAGTAGGCGAGCACGAGCCGCTCGCGCACGCGGTTGTCTCCATCACTCTTGTAGCGACGCCAGAGTTCGCGCAGCTCGATCGGTTTGACGTTCGTCTCCAGGGCTTTTCCCCCCTGTTCAGGCCCGAGGGTGACTGCGCGCGTAGGCGCTTCTGAGCCTGGCGGACTCTACCCGAGTGTAAATCTGGGTGCTCGACACGCTGGCGTGGCCCAGCATCTCCTGGATGCTACGCAAATCCGCACCGCCGTCGAGGAGATGCGTGGCGAAGCTGTGGCGCAGGGCGTGCGGCGAGCTGCCCTCGCCGACCCCCGTGCGCCTGGTCCAGGTGCGCAGCCGCCGGCGCACGTCACTGGTTGCGAGCCTCCTCCCGGTCTTCGACAGGAACAGCGCATCGCCCGCGCCTGCACCCGGGCGCGCAGGCGGCGGTGAGGCGCCGGCCGCTGCGTGCCGGCCGGCCGCGGGCGCGGACAGGTCCCGGCGGCCGCGCTCGAGATAGGAGCGCACCGCCACCAGCGCCGGCTCACCGACGGGCACGAAGCGTGTCTTGCGTCCCTTGCCCTCGACGCGCACCTGCTCGGCGTCGTGGTCGACGTCGGCGGTGTTCAGCGAGACGATCTCCTCCGCACGCAGCCCGCAGGAGTAGGCCAGCTCGAACATCGCCCAGTCGCGAAGGGCGAGCGGCCCACCGTCGAGCGCGCGGATGCCGTCGAGCAGACGCGCGGCCTCGCGGGCGCTGAGCACCCGCGGCAGATGGTCGCTGCGGCGCGGGCTGGAGACGAGGTCGGCCGGGTTCTGTGCGATGCGCCCGCGCTCTCGCTGGCTGGAGAAGAGCGCGCGCAGGGCGGCGAGCTTGCGTGCCGAGGTGCTCGCTGCGAGGCCGCGCCGGGACAGGTGGGCGATGTAGCGGCGCAGCGGCTTGGGTCCGACGTCCTCCGGCGCGAGCCCCTGCTCGCCCGCCCAGGCGGCGAACTGGCGCAGATCGGCGCGGTAGGCACGCAGCGTGCGCGCGGCGCAGTCGCGCCTCAGGAGATCCTCCTCGAGCGATGCGATCGCCTGCGACCAGGCGTGCGCGAGCGGCTCGCTCGGCTGCGCGGAGAGCTTCACTTGCACTGGCATCCCCCGCAACACTTCGCCGCCCGCATCGCGGCGCCTGCCTGTGGGGGGCGACGCAAGCGCAGCGCTGGAGTACATTCACATCGATGAGCAGCGCCAGTCCGCCCCCCGCCGCCGGCCGGCGACCCTCGGCCACCCGTGTCCCCGCCGACTCGAGCGGCGCCTACGGTCCCGTCGGGCGCTCGCCCTGGCTGGATGTCGAGTGGCGCGAGCATCAGCATTGGATGATCGTCGACGGCGAGAGAATCAACACGATCGTGCTCGGGGAGGGGCCGCCGCTGGTGTTCGTCCACGGCCTGTCCGGGAGCTGGCAGAACTGGCTCGAGCAGGTGCCGGTGCTGGCGCGCGAGCACCGCGTCGTCACGCTCGATCTGCCGGGCTTCGGCGGTTCGCCGATGCCACTCGGGGAGATCTCCATCTCGCGCTACGCCCGCCTGCTCGATGGCCTGCTCGACCAGCTCGACATCGACGCCGCGGCCGTCGTGGGCAACTCGATGGGCGGCTTCATCGCGGCCGAGCTCGCGATCGCCTATCCCCAGCGGGTCGAGCGCCTGGTGCTGATCTCGGCGGCCGGGATCTCGACGTATGCGGACCCTCGCACGGCGCGTGCGCTGCCCACGCTCCGTCGTGCCGAGCGCCTCCTCGCGGCCGGCGCTGCGTGGCTGGCATCGCGCTCGGACACCGTCGCGCGCCGTGCGCGCCTGCGCCAGGCAACGCTCGCGCTCGTCCTGCGCCACCCCGGGCGTCTGCCCGCCCCGCTAGCGGCCGAGCAGATGCGCGGCGCCGGCAAGCCCGGCTTCCTGCAGGCGCTCGAGTCGATCCTCGACTACGACTTTCGCGATCGCCTCCCGGAGATCGCCTGTCCCACGCTGATCGTCTGGGGCGACGGCGACCGGCTGATCAACGTGCGCGACGCCGACGTCTTCGCCGACCTGATCGCGGGCTCGCGCCTGGTCGTCTTCGAGGACACCGGCCACATGGCGATGCTCGAGCGCCCAGCCGCCTTCAACGCCCTGCTCGCGGACTTCCTGAACGAGTAGCCGCTCAGCTCGTGACGGCGCCCTCAGCGGCGCTGCCCACCAGCTTGGCGTACTTGCGGATCGCGACATCGACGTGCGCGTCGGCGCGCGGCGCCGGTGAATAGGCGCTCACTCGAGCGGCGATCTCGGCGTCGTCGAGAGCCGCCGAGAGGGTGCGGGAGTCGACGTCGATCGTCACCTCGTCGCCGTCCTCGAGCGCCGCGATCGGGCCTCCCCGGACGGCCTCCGGCGCGACGTGGGCGACCATGAATCCGTGCGTAGCGCCGGAGAAGCGCCCGTCGGTTATCAGCGCCACCGTCTCGCCCATGCCCTCGCCGACGATCGCCGCCGTGACGGCGAGCATCTCGCGCATGCCGGGGCCCCCGGCCGGGCCCTCGCCGCGGATCACGACGACGTCGCCCGCGCGGATCGCTTTTGCGAGCACCGCCGCCATCGCGTCCTCCTCGCCGTCGAACACCCGCGCCGGACCGGTGTGAGCGCGCCGCTCGTGTCCGGCGAGCTTGACGACGCAGCCGTCGGGCGCGAGGTTGCCGCGCAGGATCGCGAAGCCGCCGGTCGGCTTCAGCGCCTCGGTCAACGGTCGCACGACACGCTGACCCTCGGTCTCCTGCGCCTCGGCGGCATGGGCGCCGATGCTGCGCCCGGTGACGGTCGCGGCATCGGCGTGCAGGACTCCGGCTTCGAGCAGCCGCTTCAGCACGAGCGGGACGCCGCCGGCGGCATACAGGTCGGTCGCGACGTAGCGCCCGCCCGGCTGCAGGTCACACAGCAGCGGCGTGCGCTCGGAGATGCGGTCGAACTCGTCGATCTCCAAGGGCACACCGACTTCCTTGGCGACGGCGAGCAGGTGCAGCACCCCGTTCGTCGAGCCGCCGCTCGTGGCGATCGACGCGATCGCGTTCTCGAGCGCCGGCTTGGTGATGATCTCGCTCGGTCGCTGGCCACGGCGCAGCACGTCCATCACGAGTTCGCCGACCTCGACCGCGACCTGCAGCTTGCGGCCGTCCTCGGCCGGGACCATCGCCGATCCGGCCGGAGAGATGCCCAGCACCTCGAAGGCCATCGCCATCGTGTTGGCCGTGAACTGTCCTCCGCAGGCGCCCGCGCCCGGCGAGGCGGCCTGCTCGAGCTCGTGCAGCTCGGCGTCGCTGATCCTGCCGGCCGCGTGCGCGCCGACGGCCTCGAAGACCTGCTGGATCGTGACCTCCTCGTCCTTGAACCAGCCGGGACGGATCGAGCCGCCGTAGAGCATCACCCCGGGGATGTCCAGGCGCGCGAGCGCCATCACGGTGCCGGGGATCGTCTTGTCGCAGCCGGAGATCGTGACGAGCGCGTCGAACGCGTGTGCCGAGGCGACCAGCTCGATCGAATCGGCGATCAGCTCGCGCGAGACGAGCGAGGCGCGCATGCCGGCGGTGCCCATCGTGATCCCGTCGGAGATCGCGATCGTGTTGAGCTCCATCGGCGTGCCGCCGGCGTTGCGGATGCCCTCCTTCACCTTCGCCGCGAGCACGCGATTGTTGAAGTTGCAGGGCATCGTCTCGATCCACGAGTGAGCCACGCCGACGATCGGCTTGGCGAGATCCTCCGCCGAGTAGCCGATCCCATGCAGGTAGGAGCGCGCGGCCGCGCGCTCCGGGCCCTCGATCAGGGCGCGGCTGCGGTGCTTTACGTCGAAGGCGCCGGTCGGACTCACGCGGCGCGCACGTTATCGCCCCGAGCGACCGGCGCTCGGCGCGCGTCCGGCGGCGGCGCGAGCGCCACCCCGCCCGCGCGCTGGCGCTCCCACTGGGCCAGCCGCGCGAGGTCGCGCCGGACGCGCTCGGGGTCGATCTGGCGCCCCGGCAGGTGCATGTTCGCCTCGCCGACGAGGCGCCGCTCGTCCGCCGTCAGCGCCATCCACTTCGCCAGCACGTCGTCGGAGTGCGGCAGCCGCGCGCTGCCGTAGGGCCTGGAGTTGTCGGGGAAGGCGACGCAGTACTCGTTGAGCAGCGCGCCGCTCGCGGGGATGTAGGCGACGATCGGCTTGTGGGGGTAGATCAGGTATGCGTAGCCGGGCTCACGCCCGTCGCCGGGATCGCTCAGGCTGCCCCACACGCGCAGGAAGCCGAGCTCGCGGTACATCGCCCAGTCGTGCTCGTCGACGCACGAGCGCAGCAGCACACGCGCGCGCTGCTCGGCGCGCCGTTCGCGGCCCGGGTCATAGCCGCCGGCGGAGCCTTCCCGGCTGCGCGCCAGCCACAGCGCCCGCGTCCGCGCGACGGCGCGTGCGAGCGTCGGGCGCGAGAGCTCCCACACGAGCACGACGAGCAGCACGCCGCCGGTGCCCAGTGCGAGCACCATCGCCGCTAGTGGCTGGCCTCGGGCGCGCCGCCCGCGGCCCGTGGAAAGAAGATCACGCGCTCTGCGTCGCGCGGCACCTCGTCGAAGCTCCGGACCATCTCCGCCTCGCGGCGCCCGCCCTCGACCTGCGTCGGCACGGCTGCCCACATGCCGGCGTCGAGCTCGGCTCGAAACGCCTCGATCAGCTCGCGCTCCTGCTCGGCGACGTCGACGTCGCCCTCCGCGATGACGATCTCGCCGTGGCCCGGCTTCATTCGCAGGAGCTTCATCGCACCTCGATTATGGCAAACCAGCGCCCCGCCATCTCAGCCCTGGCGCAGGCGCGCGAGCCCGAGCACGTCGACCGGTCCGGGACCGGAGCCGACGTCGCGCAGGCCGCCCGCCACGGCGGCGCCGGCGAGCGATCTCGCGACGCGCGCGGCCTCCAGCGGCGTGCGCCCGAGCGCTAGCCCGGCTGCGAGGACCGAGGAGTGGGTGCAGCCGGAGCCGTGCGCCGCACCGTCGGGGTGACGCTCGCCGTCGATGCTCACCGGTGCGCAATGGCCTGCGGCCGCCAGGAACAGGTCGCTGGCGCGGTCGCGGTGCCCACCGGTGATGAGGACCGCGCCGGGGCCGAGCGCCAGCAGCGCGCGCGCGAGATCCTCTGCCTCCCCGCGCTGCTCGTGCGCCGGCGTCACGGCGCCGGCCAGCGCTCGCGCCTCGGGCAGATTCGGGGTCAGCACGCTCGCGCGCGGGATGATCTGCTCGATCAGCGCTCGCTGCGCCGCCTCGTCGAGCAGGCGCGCCCCCGACTCGGCCACCATCACCGGGTCGACGACCACCGGGGTGCCGGCCGGCAACTCCTCGAGCGCCTGCGCGACCGCCAGCGCGACCTCTGCGGTGCCGAGCATGCCGACCTTGACCGCATCCGGGGGAATGTCCTCGATCACGGCGCGCACCTGCGCGAGCACGATCTCGGGATCGACCGGCAGGATCGCGCTGACGCTCACGGTGTTCTGCGCCGTGATCGCCGTGATCGCGCTCGTGCCGTGCACGCCGCAGCGGGCAAACGCCTTCAGGTCGGCTTGGATGCCGGCGCCGCCGCCCGAGTCCGAGCCGGCGATCGTCAGCGCCGTCGGCGTCCTCACCGCCGTCGGAGTCCCCACCGCGGTCGGCGTCGTCACTGCCCTCGTCGGCGTGCCGGGAAGATCGAGTAGCTGCCGATCGCCGACACGAGCAGGCGGCCGTCCTCGTGGTGTACCTCGCTGCGCAGCACGGCGGTGCTGCGGTTGCGCCTGTCGAGGATCGTGCGACAGACGATCTCCCCCTCGACGGCCGTCTGGATGTAGTTGACTGCGATGCCGATCGTCGCGATGTGCTCCTGCTCGTTCGTCTGCGCCCACAGCGTCGAGCCCATGCAGTAGTCGACGAGCGCGTAGGTGACGACGCCCGAGAGCAGGCCGCCGCGGTTGATCAGCTCGGGGCGGATCGTGAGGCGAATCGTCTGCGGATCCTCCCAACGCATCCCGATGAAGCTCGTGATGCCGTCGAATCCACCGACGCCCTCGGTCGGGGTCGCCGGGCCGTCCCCCGCAGCCGGCGCGGACAGGCCGCCGAGCGGATCTGGGGTGTCGTCGGGCATGGGCGGCAGGCTACGCGAGCGGAGCACGCCTTGCGCACCGGCGCGCGCTCCCGACCCGGTTGGGGGGCGCTCCTGCAATTGTGAGGATCCCGCCAACTGCGCGACGGACGGCACGCTTCGCGCTACTCTCGAAACAGTGCCCTTGAGCGTTGTCCATGTTCTGGATAGACTTAGTGAAGATGACCTGGTCGCTCGCGATCCGAGGGGACACACCCGAGCGTGGCGGGACGGGAGCGGCGTGGCATTCGGCCACGGCGACACGCGCGCGCGAGCGATGTCCGCGACGGATCTGACGCACTCTCGAACGACCCTCCGCCGTCGTAGCAGCCCGACCTCGGCGGGCCACATCGAAGCCGTGGCGGCGCCCCCCGCCGCCACGAACGGCACTCACCCTCGATCCAGGAGATACATCATGCCCCGAATCATCGTCACGACGGACTCAGCGCAGCGCCCCGACAGCGCCTCGGTACTGCTCGATGAGAGCGTGCGCTCGGTGCACCTGAGCACCGGCCATGCCGCCTCGCAGCTCGTCGAGCGGCTCGCCTGGGCGATCAGCGACGCAGAGGACGCGGAGAGCCCCCGTCCGCGCCAGCGCCGCTCGCTCGAGCACGCCAACGCAGGACGCCGCGCGAGCACCCGCGGGTACACCGGGCAGGCCGTCCGCGCATAGCCCGACGGCGACGCCGAGCAAGGATCGCGGGGCGCGCCGCGCACCCCGGTGGCGCGCCCCGCGGGCAGCTCGAGTTCCCTGCGTCCCCCGCCGCGCATCGAGTTTCGTCCCAGGCGCCGCCTAGCTTGATGGCGTGCGTGCAGAGGGCAGACCCGCGAGCGCCTCGGCGCCCGCAGCAATCCACGGGTCGGATGGCCGGCGCAGCCTCGGCGCCCTCGGCGAGGAGATCGCCGCCGCCCATCTCAGGCGGCTCGACTTCGCGATCCTCGCGCGCAACGTGCGCGCCCGCCACGGTGAGATCGACCTGATCGCGTGGGACGGCAGCGTGCTCGCGTTCGTCGAGGTCAAGGCTCGACGCGCGAGCTCTGGCGCGGGCGCCGGGGCGGGCCCCGACCCGCTCGCCGGCCTCGGCATGCGCCAGCGTGTGCGGCTTCGCCGGCTGGCCGCGGCGTGGCTCGCGGAGGGCCTCGCAGGCAGGCCGACCGCGCGGACGATCCGCTTCGACGCGATCGGCGTCACCGTCGATCGGCACGGTCGCCTGCTGCGCCTCGAGCACCTCGCGGGCGCCTGGTAGGGCTCCGCGGGGACACGCAGGCAGCGGACCCCGTCGATCCCTCTCGCCTCGCCCCGGGCCGAGGCCGAGGCGCGGATCGGTGTCCTACAGCGCCAGCTGCTGGTAGGCGAGCGACTGGAAGCTCATGCGATGCAGCGGCGAGACGCCGTTGCGGAGGATCGCCTCACGATGCGAGGGGGTCGAGTAGCCGACGTGCTCGGCGAAGCTCCAGCCGGGATGGCGCAGGTCGGCGTGACGCATGTAGCGGTCGCGCGTGACCTTCGCCACGATCGAGGCGGCGGCGATCGCGGCGCTCGTCGCATCGCCGTCGACGATCGCGCGCTGCGGACGCTCGAACTGCGCCACCGAGAAGCCGTCCACGAGGCACAGCACCTCGCCGGGCGCGCCGTCGGTGACGCCGCGCAGGGCGTCGCGCAGCGCGGCGAGGTTCGTCTTGTGCAAACCGCGAGCGTCGATGCCACGCACGCAGCGCGAGACCACGTGGACACGGGTCGCGCTGCGCAGCACGAGCGGATAGAGCTCCTCGCGCGCCTCGGGGCTGTGCTGCTTGGAGTCGTTCAGCGCGCTCAGCGAGCGCAGCTCGCGCGTGGTCAGCGCGTCGTAGTCGAACAGCACCGCCGCCGCCACCAGCGGCCCGGCCAGGCAGCCCCGGCCGGCCTCGTCGGCGCCGGCGAGGTAGCGCTGGCCGAGGCGACGGTCGAAGGCGAACAGGCGCTGGCCGCTGCCGGCGCGGCGGGTGCGCCGGCGCGCGCGCGCCGACGCACGGGCGCTGCGCTTGGAGGCTGTCGGGACGGCCAACTCGTGCCCCGGCGCAACGTCGCTAGAAGATGCCGATTCGGTCGGGTGGCCAGTAGGTGGCGATGGCTCCTCCGATGACCCAACCGGTGGGGACTGGCCCCCAGAACCTGCTGTCGTCGGATTCGCCACGATTGTCGCCCATCATGAACCAGTGACCGGCGGGAATCTTGATCGCCGTCGGGAAGTTGCACTCGGGGTTGCCGCCGCACTGGCGAATGTAGGAGTCCTGCTCGGCGACGAACGTGCTCTTGCCGCGCGCCTTGCGGAAGACGTGACCTTCGCGGATGAAGATTTCGTCTCCGGGGCCGCCGACGATCCGCTTGATGAAGTTGACACTCGATTTCTTCGGGATCGGCTGCGAGCAGGCTGCGCCTCCCAGCCTGATCGTGTGTGCGACCGGCCCGCATTGCTCCTGCTCGGCTCCTTCGGGCGGGTGGAAGACGGCGATCTCGCCGACATGCGGTTCGCTGAAGTCCATGCCGATGCGGTTGACCAGGACCCGCTGGCCGACCGACAGGGTGGGCTCCATGGAGCCGCTCGGGATGCGGTAGGGCTTGACGATCCACGCCTGGATCGCGAGCGCGAGCCCGAGCGCCACGGCGATGATCACGACGAGCTCGACGATCGAGCTCGTGAGCGATTTGGATCGCTTCTTGGCGGGCTTCGTCGCGGTGCTCACGCCGGTTGGTCGGCGGGAGCGTCCTGCTCGACGTCGCCGGCATCGGAGGCGGGTCCCCCCGCGTCCGCAGACGCGTCGCTCTCGGCGGAGCCGTCGGACGCGGCCTCCGTGTCGGGCTCGCGCACGTCCGCCTGCTCGCCGTCCGCCTGCTCGCCGACGGCCTGCTCGGGCTCCGCCTGCTCGGCAACGGCCTGCTCGACGTCCGCCTGCTCGGCGACGGCCTGCTCCGCGGTCATGCCGTCCGCGTCGGTCGCCTCGTCGGGCTCATGCAGAAGGCCGGGCTGTACAGCCTCTTCGGGCCCGGTGTAGCGGCGCTCGCGCACGCGAGCGCGCTTGCCGACTCGTTCGCGCAGGTAGTAGAGCTTGGCCCGCCGCACGTCGCCGCGTGCCGCGACCTCGATGCGCTCGATCTTCGGCGAGTGCACGGGGAACATGCGCTCGACACCGACGCCGAAGGACTGCTTGCGCACGGTGAAGGTCTCGCGGGCACCGTGGCCCTGGCGCTTGATGACGACGCCCTCGAACACCTGGACACGGCTGCGCGCGCCCTCGACCACCTGGAAGTGGACCTTGACGCGGTCGCCGGGCGTGAAGTTGGGGACGCGGCGCAGCTGCGCGCGCTCGATGGTTGCGATGACGCTGCTCATGGAGTGAAAGACCGCGCACCTGATCGACCTGTGGAGCCCCCTCGATGGAGCGCTCGGCCGGCGCGAGGCAGCAATGGTAGCGAACCGCGACCGCGCCACGCCTCAGCAGGCGCCCCGATCAGCCCTCCTCGGCGGGCGAATCGAGCGCCGCTCCACGCTCGCGGCTGCGCTCGCGTCGCCACTGCGCGATCCGCCCGTGGTGCCCCGACAGCAGCACCTCTGGCACGCGCCAGCCGCGGTACTCGGCCGGACGCGTGTAATGCGGATACTCGGGATCCCCCCCAAGCGCCGGGCTGAAGGACTCCTCGGCAAGCGACTGCTCGTCGCCGAGCGCGCCGGGGAGCTTGCGCAGGACCGCGTCGCAGAGGACCATCGCCGCGAGCTCGCCGCCGCTGAGCACGTAGCGCCCGATCGAGACGACATCGCTCGCGAAGTGCTCGAGGATGCGCTCGTCGAAGCCCTCATAGCGGCCGCACAGAAGCGTCAGCTCGGGCTCGCCGGCGAGCTCATCGACGAGTGCGTCGTCGAGCATGCGCCCGCTCGGGGCGAGCGCGATCACGCGCCGGTGCTCGCGCAGGACGACGGGGTCGACGCCATAGTGATCGCCGAGCGCGCTGTCGAGGACGTCCACCCGCAGCACCATCCCGGCGCCGCCGCCGAAGGGCGTGTCGTCGACCTGGCCGCCGCTGAGCGGCGTGTGCTCGCGCAGGTTCACGTACTCCAGGCGCGATCCGCCGGCGAGCGCGTTGGCAACGTGCCGCTGGGAGCCGAACCAGCTGAACCACTCGGGAAACAGCGTGAACACGTCGATGTTCATGCCCGGCCCTCGCCGTCGGGGGAGCCCTGCTCGGCGCCACCCCGGGGCGCTGCGAGGTCGAGGAAGTCGAGGTCGACGTCGATGCGGCGCGCGGCTGCGTCGACGTTGCGCACGGCGTCTTTGACCATCGGCACCAGCACCGGTTCGCCGCCCTCGGCGCGAAGCACCTCGAGCGCCTCGCACGAGGGCAGCTCGAGCAGGCGCGTGACGGTGCCGAGCACCCTGTCCTCGTCGGCGACCGTGCAGCCCTCGAGTTCGTGCGCCCACCATTCGCCCTGCGCGAGCGCCGGTGCGTCGCGTGGCTCGACGCGCAGCTCGGATCCGCGCAAGGCCTCCGCGCCCTCGCGGTCATCGACACCCTCCAGCCGCACGATCGGGCGCGCGTCGGTGCCGGCGCGACGCACGATCACGGCGGTCGTCGCGCCCACCCTGACCTCCGTGCCGAGCGTCAGCACGCGAGCGCGGGGACGGGTGACGTAGAAGCTGCCGTCGAGGCCATGCGCACGTCCGACTCGACCAACCACGAGCATCGCGCCGGGGTCGCCGCCGCCCGCCGAGCCGCCGTCTGGCCCGGTCAATCGACGATGTCGACGAGCACGTGGCTGCCCTCGCCGGCGGCCGCGGCTTTGACGACCGTGCGCAGAGCGTGCGCGGTGCGGCCACCGCGGCCGATCACCCGGCCGTAGTCGTCCGCGCCCACGCACAGCTCGAGCACGATCGTGCCGCCGTCCTCCTCGAACTGCTCGACGGCGACCGCCTCGGGATCCTCGACGAGCCCTTCGGCGAGGTACTCGAGCAGACGTCTGGGGCTCTCGGTGGGCATCGCCCCGCGAGTACCTGCTAGCCGGTCCTGGTCTCGATGCCCCGGATCCGCAGGAGCTTGCGGACGGTGTGCGATGGCTGTGCGCCACGCGCGAGCCAGCTGCGCGCGCGATCCTCGTCGATCACGATCGTCGACGGCTCGGTCTGCGCGTTGTAGTGGCCGATCGTCTCGATCACGCGGCCGTCTCGAGGCGAGCGCTGGTCGGCGACGACGACGCGCCAGATCGGATCCTTCTTGCCGCCCACCCGGGTGAGCCTGAGCCTGACTGCCACGGTTTCCTCTCTGCTGCTGGAAGAGTCTGGATCCTCGGATCCGGAGATCGGATCGCCGGGTCTCCGTGGCAGAGCTTAGACGGTGCGTCCGTTCGACGCCGGGCACCGCGGCACGCGCGCCCGGAACGCGGCTGATCGGCGCCGGCCGGCGGCGATCTTCGCCGCCGGCGCTCAGCGAGCCCCACGCATCAGCGCGCCGATATCGGGCATCTTGCCGCGCCCGACCTGCCGCATCACCTTGCGCATCTGCCCGAACTGCTTGACGAGCCTGTTGACGTGCTGAACGTTGGTGCCCGAGCCGCGCGCGATTCTCAGCCTGCGCGAGCCCTTGATCAGCTCGGGCCTGCGGCGCTCCTCGGGGGTCATCGAGAGGATGATCGCCTGGATGCGGTCGAGCTCACGCTCGTCGACCTTCATGTTCTTCAGCTGCTGGCCGCCGAAGCCGGGGATCATCCCGAGCAAGCTCGTCAGGGGGCCCATTTTGCGGATCATCTTGAGCTGCTCGAGGAAGTCGTCGAGCCCGAAGTCGTTGCGGCGCAGCTTGCGTTCGAGAGCGACGGCGTCATCCTCGTCGAACTGCTGCTCGGCCTTCTCGATCAGGCTCATCACGTCGCCCATCCCGAGGATCCGCTGGGCCATCCGATCGGGGTGGAAGCGCTCGAACTGCTCGAGCTTCTCGCCGGTGGACGCGAACAGGATCGGCTTGCCCGTGACGGCCTTGACCGACAGCGCGGCACCCCCGCGGGCGTCGCCGTCGAGCTTGCTCATCACGACGCCGTCGAACTGCACGGCCTCCGCGAAGCTCTCCGCGACGTTGACGGCGTCCTGGCCGGTCATCGCGTCGACGACCAGCAGCACGTCGTGCGGCTTGACCGCGTCGCGGATGCGCACGAGCTCGGCCATCAGCTCCTCGTCGACGTGCAGGCGCCCGCTGGTGTCGACGATCAGCACGTCCTTGCCCTCCGTGCGGGCGCGCTCCAGCGCCCACGCGGCGATCTCGACCGGGTCGTGGTCGGTGCCGCGCTCGTACACCGTTGCCCCGGCCTGCGCACCGACCTTGACGAGCTGCTCGACGGCCGCCGGGCGGTAGACGTCGCAGGCCGCCAACGCGACCGTCGAGGAGTGCTCCTCGCGCAGGTAGCGCGCGAGCTTGGCGCTGGCGGTCGTCTTGCCCGAGCCCTGCAGTCCCGCCATCAGGATCACGGTCGGCGGGCGCGGCGAGAAGCTGAGCGCGGCGGAGGCGCCCCCCATCAGGCGGGTGAGCTCGTCGGCGACGATCTTCACGACCTGCTGTCCGGGATTGAGCTGGCCGATCACATCGGCCCCCAGGCAGCGCTCCTTCAGCTCGGCGGTGAACTGCCTGACGACCTTGAAGTTGACGTCGGCCTCAAGCAGCGCGAGGCGGATCTCGCGCATCGCCGCATCGATGTCCTGCTCGCTCAGCGTGCCGCGCTGGCGCACGTCGGCGAGCGTTCCCTGGAGTTTCTCGGCGAGCGAGTCGAACATGCCCGCTTGATTCTCGCAGCCCCCGCGCCGGGCGCGGGGCCCCTCAGGCGGGGCGGGCCGGCGGCGGCGGCGCGGGCGGCCGCTCTGCCCCGCTGCCGTCGACGCGGCGGGCGATGGCCTCGCCGATCCCGCCGAACGCCTGGGCGAACTCGGACGGCACGACAAACACCTTGTTGGCATCGCCTTCGGCGAGCTGGGGAAGCATCTGCAGGTATTCGTAGCTGAGCAGCTCGCGGTCGGGTTTGCCGGCGTGGATCGCCGTGAACACCGTGTCGATCGCCTTGGCTTCGCCCTCCGCGCGGAGGATCGCGGCCTGGCGCTCGCCCTCGGCGTCGAGCACCGCCGCCTGCTGGGCGCCCTCGGCGGTCAGCACCGCGGCCTGCTTGGCTCCCTCCGCGGTGAGGATCTGTGCCTGCTTCTCGCCTTCGGCGGTGAGGATCGCCGCGCGCCGGTCGCGCTCGGCGCGCATCTGCTTCTCCATCGCCGTGCGGATGTCGGCGGGCGGGTCGACCGACTTGATCTCGACGCGGTTGATGCGGATGCCCCACTTGCCGGTCGCCTCGTCGAGGACCACCCGCAGCTCGGTGTTGACGTTCTCGCGCGCCGTCAGGGTCGCCTCCAGCGTGAGGCCACCGATCACGTTGCGCAGCGTCGTGACCGTCAGCTGCTCGATCGCCTGCAGCGGGTTGGCGATTTCATAGGTTGCCGAGCGCGGGTCGGTGATCGTGAAATAGAGCACCGTCTCGATGCCGACGACGACGTTGTCTTCGGTGATCACCGACTGCGGAGCGAAGTTGACGACCTGCTCACGCAGATCCACGAGCGGCTTGACGCGGTCGATGAAGGGCGTGACGACCGTCAGGCCCGGCTCGAGCGTGCGGCTGTAGCGACCGAGACGCTCGACGACGCCTGCGCGCGCCTGCGGGATCACGCGGATCGCCCGTGCGGCGACGACAAGCAGGAACACCACGACGACGATGAGCACGATCAGAAGGGCCATGGACGGGTTCCTTTCTCGGTTCTAGAAGAGCCTACCTCCAATCAGTCCGAATCCGAGGCGCTCGCGGATCGAGCGCGCAGACGCGTCGGGCGAAGCGCGCTCGGCACGCGCACGGCATCGACGGGGCCGCGGCGACTGCGATCGCTCGCCTCACTGCATCACGAGCGCGGTGGCGCCACGTATCTCGACCACCTCAACGCGCTCGCCCGCATCGATCACCTCGTCGTCGTCGTAGCTGCGCGCCGTCCACACCTCACCGCCCTCGATCCGCACGCAACCGACGCCCTCGTCGTTGGCGATCCGCTCGAGCACCATCGCGCGCCGGCCGACGAGCGCCGCGGCTCCGGTGCGGATCGCGGGCGGCAGGCGGCGGTGGCGTCGCGCCACCGGGCGCAGCGCGCCGAGCACGATCACCGACGCCAGCACGAACACGATCACCGCCAGCGGTGCACCGACGCCGAGCAGGCTCACGATCGCGGCGAGCGCTGCTCCGAGCGCGAACGGCAGCAGGTACAGGCCCCCCTGGTGCATCTCTCCGACGCCCAGGACGCACGCCGCGACGAGCCACAGGATCCACGCGTCCATGCCTGGAGGTTAGCTCTCCGCAGTCGCGATCAGCGCGCGTGCGAAGTCCTCGGGATCGAACGGCCGCAGGTCCTCGACGGTCTCCCCCACGCCGATCAGCTTCACCGGCAGGGCAAGCTCGCGGGCGATCGCGAGCGCGATGCCACCGCGCGCGGTCCCGTCGAGCTTGGTCAGGACGACGCCGCTGACCTCGGCGGTGTCGGCGAACATCTTCGCCTGGCGCAGGCCGTTTTGCCCGGTCGTCGCGTCGATCGTCAGGAGCGTCTCGTGTGGCGCGCCCGGGAGCTGGCGGGCGATCACGCGGCGCACCTTCGCGAGCTCGCCCATCAGGTCATCCTGCGTGTGCAGGCGCCCGGCGGTGTCAACGATCACGACGTCGACATCCTCGCTGCGCCCACGGGCGATCGCCTCGAACGCGACGGCGCCGGGATCGGCGCCCGGTGCCCCCGTGACGGTCTCGCAGCCGGCGCGCTCCGCCCAGCCTTCGAGCTGCTCGGTCGCGGCCGCACGGTAGGTGTCGGCCGCCGCGAGCAGCACGCTGCAGCCGAGCTCAGAGCGCAGGTGCCAGGCGAGCTTTCCGATCGTCGTGGTCTTGCCGGTGCCGTTGACGCCGACGGCCATTATCACGGTCGGCCGGGCGCGCAGGTCGATGCGCCCATCACCGACACGGGCGGTCTCGGCGAGCAGCCCGATCAGCCGCTCGCTCAGCGCCTCGCCGCCCTCGAGCGCACCGTCGCTCGCCTCGTGCTCGAGCGTCTGCACGACCGCGGCGGTCGTCGCGGCGCCGACGTCGGCCATGATCAGAGCCTCCTCCAGACGTTCCCAGGTGTGCTCGTCGAGCACCCCGAACAGCGTCGCCTGGATCTCCGAGCCGAGCGCCTGGCGGGTCTTGGCCATGCTCTCGCGCAGCCGGCGCAGCAGGCCGCGACGCCCGGGCGCGGCGCCCTCGCGCGCATCGCCGTCACCCACCGCGGCGCCCGACGGGCCGGTTCGCGCGGCGGTGATGAACAGCTCGTTCCAGTCGCGCGCCACGGGGCGCGCGAGGATAGCAGCGCGCCGCTCAGGCGACCTCGGCGACGCGCTCGCCGGGGTCCTGTTCCTGGGGCAGGCGGCGGGAGAGCACCTTGGAGACGCCGTCCTGGCCCATCGAGACGCCATACAGCCAGTCGGCCGCCTCCATCGTGCGCTTCTGGTGGGTGATCACGATGAACTGCGCGCGGCCGGAGTGGCGCCGCAGCAGCGCGAGAAAGCGGTCGAGGTTGAGGTCGTCGAGCGCCGCCTCGACCTCGTCGAGGATGTAGAAGGGGCAGGGGCGCGCGAGGAACACCGCGAACAGGAAGGCGAGCGCCGTCATCGACTTCTCTCCACCGGACAGCAGCGACAGGCGCTTGGTCGACTTGCCGGCCGGCGTGATCTCGATCTCGACGCCGGGGAGCTCCTCCTCGCCGGCGCGCAGCGCGGCCTCGCCGTCGGCCTCGGCGTCGGCCGCGGCCTCGCTCGCCTCCGCCTCGCCGTCGGCGCTCGCGGGCAGGGGCTGGCCGCCGAGCACGGCGCGCGGCGCGCTCTCTTCGCTGACCAGCCGCAGACGTCCGCTGCCGCCGGGAAAGACGTCCCCGACGAGCTCCTCGAAGTTGCGCGCGGCCGCCTGGAAGGTCTGCTCGAAGGTCTCCTCGATCTGGCGGTCTGTCTCCCGAATCACCGAGCGCAGCTCGCGCAGCGCCGTCTCCAGGTCGACCCGCTGGCCCTCGAGCTCCTCGACGTGCGCGACGGCCTCGGCGTACTCCTCCTGAGCGAGCGGGTTCACCGGTCCGAGCTGCTCGCGGCGACGGCCGAGGCGCTCCAGACGGGTGCGCAGGGCCGCGATCGCCTGCTCGTCGAGCGCTGCGCCGTGCTCCTCCGCCGGCGCCGGCACCGCCGACCCCAGCCGCGCGGCCACGTCCGCGAGCTCGCTGTCGGCCTCCCCGGCCTGGTCGCGCAGACGCTGCGCGGCGACCTCCGCCTCGGTCACCGTCTCCCCGGCAGCCCGGAGGGCGGCCTGGATCTCGGCCTCCTCGGCAGCGCACTCGCGTAGCTCGCCGGCCATCTCCTCGTCCGCGAGCCGGTCGGCGGCCAGCTCCGCCTCGAGCTGCTCGAGCCGCTCGAGCACCGCCGCGTCCGCGCCGGCGAGAACCGCCTCCAGCCGCGCCGCGCGCGGTGCCACGGCCGCGTCGGCGGCGAGCTGGGCACGCAGCCGCTGTTCGAGCGCGAGGCGTTGGGTGCGCTCGCGCTCGAGGCGCTCGGCGGCGCTGCGCTCGCCGGCGAGCTCGCCCTCGAGCTCGGCCCTGCGCACCGCCAGCGGGCCCTCGGCCGGCGCCGCGCGGCGCTGCTCGATCAGCCACTCGCCGCGCCGCAGCGCCTCCGCGCTCTCGGTCCGCCGGCGCTCGGACTCGCGCACCACGCCGTCAGCGCTCGCGCGCGCCGCTTCGGCGCCACGCACCTGCTCGACGGCGCGCTCGCACGCGGCGCCCGCTTCGTGCTCGGCCTGCGCGGCGACCTCGGCCGCGGCGATCAGGCGATCGCGTTCGTTGCGCCGCGCGAGGACGCGCTCGCTGCCGCCCTCGCTCAACTGGCGGACCTCCCCCCAGGCTGCGAACCAGACGCGACCGCTGCGCGTGGCCGCGATCCCAGCGAAGTCGCGCGGGAGATCCTCGAGGCGCTCGACGACCCAGGCGTCCGCGAGCAGGCGCGCAGCCAGCTCGAGCGCCGCGGGCGCCCCGCTCAGCAGATCCAGCAGTCGCCGCGCGCCCGGCGCCGGCTCAGAGCTGCGCCCGGGCGGCCCCCCGCCGCGACTCGTGTCGGGCGCGCCGGGCCCGGCGAGCAGCGCGGTCCCGCCGTCCGGTCCGGAGCGGTCGAGCACCGACTCGGCGCCCGCGACATCGGCGACCAGCGCGGCGTCCAGGCGTCCCCCGAGGGCAGCGGCGAGCGCGAGCTCGTAGCCGTCCTCGACGCGCAGCTCCTCGCTCAGCGCCGGCGCAGCGCCCTGCTCACCCCCGCCCGCGCGCGTGTGGCCGCGCAGGAACTGGTTGGCGGCGGCCAGCTCGGCGCCGACCCGCGCCGTCTCGCGACGGGCGTCCTGGGCGCCGCGCTCGGCTGCGCTCAGGCGTTCGCGGGCCTGCTCGGCGCCGGCATCTGCCGCCGCGCGCGCGTCGCGCGCGGCGGCGAGCGCGCGATCGTCCTCCTGCACCTGCGCGCGCTGGCGCACCAGCTCGGCTTCGAGCTCGGCGACCTCGTGACCGAGCTCCTGCTCGCGGCGGCGGGCGATCTCGGCGAGCTCGGCCTCGAGCGCGGCGACGCGCTCGGCTCCGCCGCGCGACGGCTCGGCGGTGGTCTCGCCGGGCTCCTGCGTCGAGGATCCGATCTCCGCGAGCTGCTGCTCGGCCCGCTCGATCCGCCGCGCCAGCGCCTGCCCCGCGGCGTGCGCCTGCTCAGCCCGCAGCCCGAGGCGCTCGCGCGCCGAGCGTGCCTCGTAGACGCGGCGGGCGAGCGCGTCGTGGCGCGCGGCGCGCTCGGACAGGGCTCGCTCGGCACGTCCGCGCCGCTCGACCGTCTGCGCGAGGCTCGCCTCGATCCGGCTGCGCTGAGCGCGCGCCTCGGCGACGCGGGCCTCGGCGAGACCCAGCTCGACGCGGCAGACGCGTGCCGCGTCCGTCGCGAGCTCCCAGCGGGCCTCCAGTATCTGCTGCTCGAGGCGCTCGTGCAGCTCGGCGGCTTCGGCCTGGCGCTTGAGCGGGCGCAGGCGCGTGCGCGCCTCGCGCTCGATGTCGAGCGCGCGGTCGAGGTTCTCCTGGGTGCGCTCGAGCTTCAGCTGCGCGCGGCGACGGCGCTTGCGGTGCTTGCCGAGCCCGGCGGCCTCCTCGATCAACAGTCGCCGTTCGCGCGGCCTGGAGGTGACGATCGCGTCGACTTTGCCCTGCGAGATGACCGAGTGGGTCTCCTTGCCGAGGCCCGTGTCGGAGAGCACCTCGATCACGTCCGTGAGCCGGCAGCGCGCCCCGTTGAGCCGGTAGCCGCCCTCGCCGCCGCGGTCCAGGCGCCGCACGATCGAGATCTCGCTGAGCGGCAGGTCGACCGTCCCGTCGGAGTTGTCGAGCACGATCTCGACTTCGGCAGCACTGCGCGCCTGCACGCCGCGGCCGCCGCCGAAGATCACATCCTGCATCGACTGCCCGCGCACCGCCAGCGGCGACTGCTCCCCCATCGCCCAGAGGACGGCGTCGGTGACGTTCGACTTGCCCGAGCCGTTTGGGCCGACGACGACGCTCACGCCCGCGCCGAAGTCCAGCCGCGTGCGGTCCGGGAAGGACTTGAAGCCGCTCAGCGTCAGCGACTTCAGGCGCATCTGAGCTCCCCCGCCGGGCTCACTCGCCCGCCAGCCGTTCGCGGCCCGCTCACTCGGCCGCCAGCCGTTCGACGGCGGCCCGCGCCGCCTCCTGCTCGGCGTGCTTCTTGCTGCGCCCGCGCCCGCTGCCCAGCTCGCGCTGCTGCACGCGGGCGACGACCGAGTAGGTGCGCTCGTGCGGGGGGCCGTCCTCGCCGGTCACCGCGTAGACGACCTCCGCGCCGCGCCGGGCGAGCAGCTCCTGCAGCGCCGACTTGAAGTCGACGGGGTGCTCGAGCGCCTCCTCGATCTCCGGTTCGAATGCCTCCACGACAGCCTCCGCCGTGCGCTCGTAGCCGGCGTGCAGGTAGCAGGCGCCGATCACCGCCTCGATCACCGAGGCCAGCACCCGCTCGGTCTCGACCAGCGCCGCGGCACTCTCGCGCACGCCCTCCGGCGCTGCGGCGCGCAGTCGCTCCGGCAACGCCAGCCGCTCCGCGACCTCGCGGCAGGACGGGCCCGAGACGGCCTGCGCGCGGATCTTCGTGAGCCTGCCGGCGCCGAAGCGCTCGGCCTCCAGCCGCGGGTACAGGTGCGCGGTCACCGCCAGCGCGAGCACGCTGTCCCCCAGGAACGCGAGCCGCGCATAGGAGTCGCTGCGACGCTCGCTCCACGACGCGTGCGTGAAGACCTGGCGCGCCAGATCCTCCGGCAGTTGGTCGAGCAACCCCGCGAGCAACATCACCGGTCCCCCTCACCGTCATGCGCGTTCGGGCTCATCGGCGGTTCCCTCGTGGGCGAGTACGAAGTCGACGGCGGCGCCGACGGTCAGGATCTTCGCCGCCTGCTCGTCGGACATGCTCAGGCCGTAGCTGTCCTCGAGCTCCTGGACGAGCGTGTAGAGGTCGAGCGAGTCGGCTTCGAGGTCCTCCTTGAAACGGGTGTCCTCGGTGATCTGCTCGGCCTCCAGGTCAAGCTCGTCGGCGAGGTGCGCGCGGATCAACGCGAGGATCGACTCGCGCGTCGGAGCGCTCACGAGGCCTCCCGGGCGCGTGCGGACGCGCACGACACGTCGTCGAGAAACCGCGCTGTGGGAGGCGATGTCGAACGGTTCATCCTGCTCGGGGCAGGCTAGCGTCAGGCACGGACAGCGGCGCGCGCCTGAGCGCGCCCGCGTCGGCGAGCGCGCGGTGCGTCTGGCCGACGATGTCCTCGCTCGCACCCCGCTCGGCCCGCAGGATCGCCTGGGCGAAGCCCGCGCGGGTGAACCTGCCGTGCGGTACGACGCCGAGCCGGCGCAGGCCGAGCAGGTAGGCGCCGCCGTTGGCCTCCGGATCGATCTGCTCACGGAACGAGCGCAACGCGCCGCGCAGCAGCATGCCCCCGAGCTTGGCCCGCGGCGATGACATCGCGGCGTCGCGAACGGCGCCGAGCATCGTCTGCGAGACGGCCTCCATCAGCTTCAGGGCGATGTTGCCGGTGAACCCGTCGGTGACGATCACGTCCGCGGCTCCGCCCATCGCGTCGCCGCCCTCGACGTTGCCGACGAACTCGAAGGCCGCGAGCTCACCCTCCGCGCGCGCGGCCAGCTCGCCGTGCGTCTCCAGCACGAGGGCGCTCCCGCGCGCGGACTCCTCGCCATTGGACAGCAGGCCCACGCGCGGGCGTGCGACACCGAGGATCGTGCGCGCGAGCGCGGCGCCCATGAAGGCGAACTGCACGAGATGCTCGCGCCTGGCCTCGGCGTTGGCGCCAACGTCGAGCAGGGTCACGGGGCCGTGCGGGACGGGCAGCGGAATCGCCAGCGCCGGGCGGTAGATGCCGGGCGCTCGCTTGATGTTGAAGGTCCCGGCCGCGAGCGCCGCGCCGGTCGCCCCGGCGCAGACGAGCGCGGCGGCGCGCCCGTCGGCGACCGCACGGGCCGCCTGCACGATCGAGGCCTCCGGCGTCGTGCGCACGGCCCGCACCGGGTCCTCGGCCTTCGCGATCGAGACCGGCGCGTCGACCACCTCGACGCCCGCCGGCAGGGTCGCTGGGAGCCCCAGCTCGGCGGCGGGGCCGAACAGCAGCACACGCGCGCCGCGGGCTGCCGCGAGGACAGCCCCGGCGGCCACCTCGGCGGCACCGAGGTCGGCGCCGTTGCAATCGACCGCCACGACGCTCGCATGTCCCTCGCGCGGCGGCGCCGCGGGCGTCGAGGACGAGGCCTCTGGCGTCACGGCCCGCTAGTCGTGGTCGTGATCGTGATCGTGATCGTGCGCGCCCGGCGTCACGATCTCACGGCCGGCATAGGTGCCGCACACCGGACACACCCGGTGGGGGCGGCGCGGGCTGTGGCACTGCGGGCACGCGTTCAGCGACGGGCTGGAGATCCTGTGCTGTGCCCGGCGCTTGGCGGTGCGGCTGTGGGACTGCTTTTTCTTGGGGACGGCCATCGGCCCCAGAGGCTACCAGCCCGCGCCGCGGCTCTATTCGAGCCTCAGCTCGCGCAGCTTGGCCCAGCGGGGGTCCGGCGCGGCCTCGTGGTGGTGGTCGGGTCCGGCTTCGGTGAGATCGGCGGCGCACACCGGGCACAGACCGGGGCAGTCCTCGCGACAGAGGATCTTGGCGGGAACGGCGAGCGCGAAGGCGTCGCGCGCCCAGCCCGCCAGGTCGAGCACCTCCGCCTGAACGTACGGGCTGTCGAGCTCCTCGCCCCCGCCCGGCACGTCGACCTCGCGGACCTCGACCTCGACGGCCGGCGAGGCGTCGCGCAGGCAGCGCATGCACGGGCCGCTGACTGCCGCGGTGAAACGCAGGAGCAGCGCGTATCCGCCCCCGGTCGTCCGTGAGATGGTCAGCTCCACGGGGACGAGCCGCGGCTCGGCGTCGTAGCGCTCGCTGCCGAGCTCGAGCGGCTCGATCGGGACCTCGAGGGGCAGCCGCCGGCCCTCGCCGACGCTCAATCGCAGCCCGCCGAGATCGAAGTCGTGTGCTGCCGGCGCCATCCACTCCAGGCTAGCGCCAGCCGCGCCGCGCGCTAAGCGTCGCTGCGCAGCTCGCGCTTGAGGACCTTCCCGGTCGCGTTGCGCGGCAGCTGCTCGAGGAACACGACATCGCGCGGGACCTTGAAGCGAGCGAGGTTCTGCTTGACGTAGGCCTTGATTTCGTCCTCACGCAGGGTGGTCCCGTTGCGCGCGACGACGAAGGCCTTCAGCCGCTGCCCGAACTCCGCGTCCTGCACGCCGACGACGGCGGCCTCTTCGATGTCGGCGTGGTCGGCGAGCAGATCCTCGACCTCGCGCGGGAACACGTTCTCGCCGCCGCTGACGATCATTTCGTCATCGCGACCGTCGACGAACAGGCGCCCGCCCGCGTCGAAGTGGCCGACATCGCCGGTGCTCATCAGGCCGCGCACGACCTCCTTGCCGCCGCCGCCGGTGTAGCCCTCGAACATCATCTCGTTGGCGACGAAGATGCGTCCGCCCTCACCCGCGGGCACCTCGTGCCCGTCGGCGTCGAGCAGCTTGACGACGGTTCCGTTCGGCGGGCGCCCGGCCGTGCCGGGGGCGGCACGGAGGTCATCGGGGGTGGCGATCGTCGCCCACGCCACCTCGGTCGAGCCGTACAGGTTGTAGAGCACCTCGCCGAAGGTGTCCATCGCGCGGGTTGCCATCTCACCCGGCAACGCCGAGCCGCTGAGGGCGATGATCTTCAGCGCGCTGAGGTCGTAGCGGGCGATCGTGTCGGGCCCGAGGTCGAGGATCCGCTGGAGCATCACGGGGACCAGCGCGAGCGCGCTCGCACGGTGCTGCGCAGTCGCGCGCAGCGTCTCCTCGGGGTCGAACTTGCGCCGCAGCACGAGCGTGGAGCCGAGCGGTAGCGCGAGCGTGAAATGCGCGAAGCCCCAGGAGTGGAACATCGGCGCGGCGATCATCGTCGTTTCGCGCGCGCGCAGCGGGATCTTGGAGAACAGCGCCGCCACCGGCTCGAGCGAGTCCGGCTGCTTGCGCGTGGCGCCCTTCGGCGTGCCTGTGGTGCCGGAGGTGAGGATCACGACGCGCCCGTTCTCCGCCGGCGGCGCCGGCTCGCGCGGGGCGCCGCGCGCGATCAGCTCCTCCAACAGCGGTGCGGAGGCCGCCTCGCCCGGTTCGCTCCAGGCCACGAAGCTTTTGCGGCCGGCCGCGCCATCGCCGACGAGCGCGGCGAACTCCTCGTCGTAGACGACGGCGACCGGGTCCTCGCGGCCGATCACATCGGTGATCTGGGGACCCGCGAAGGCGGTGTTCAGGTACAGCGCGTTGGCGCCGAGCTTCGAGCAGGCGACCGTCGCGTCGATGAAGCCGCGGTGGTTGCGGCACATGATCGCGACGCCGTCGCCTTCGCGCACCCCCTCGTCGCGGAGCGCGTTGGCGAGCGCGTTGGTGCGGCTGTGAACCTCGGCGAACGTCAGCACGCCGCGCTCGTCGACGATCGCAGCGCGCTGCGGATAGCGAGCAGCCGCGCCGATGTAGGCGGCCGCGGGCGTGGCTCCCCAGCGTCGCAGCGCGGCGATCGAGCGCAGCGCCCGGTCGGGGCGCGTGGGCGCGAGCATGCCGGTCTCGAGCAGTGTCCTTGCGACGTGGAGCTTGTGTCTGGCGATTTGCGCGTCCACGTCGCGACCGCGGCTAGCTGACTTCGGCGGGCTCGTCCTTGCCCTGCAGCCGCTCGCGACCGCGTTGCACCGCGGCGATGAACTTCGACAGGTTGACCTCGAGCGTGTTGAGGATCTCGTCGGCGTAGTCCTCGGCGCCCAGCCGGATCTCGCGCTCGCGCGCGCGGGCGTCCTCAACGATGTCCTCGGCGGCGCGCTCAGCCTGTTTGGTGACCTCCTCCTCGCCGAGCAGGCGCTCCTGGCGCTCGCGCGCGTCCTTGATGATGCGCTCGGCCTCCTTCTTGGCCTCCGCGAGCATCTCCTGGCGCTCCTTGACGATCCAGCGCGCCTGCTTGATCTCCTCGGGGATCGTTGCGCGCATCTGGTCGAGGATGTCGTAGATCTCCTCCTTGTCGACCCGCACGGAGTCGCTCAGGGGAATCGTCTTGGCGTTGTGCACCAAGTCGTCGAGCTTGTCTATCAGTACGAGGACATCCATCTAGAGACCACCTCCGCGAGACGTTCGGCGCCACGGCCCGCCGGTGAGATTTACGATCAGATCGCGCATTTCAAGTTCGTCAGCGTTTCAGCTCTTCCTGCAACCGCCGCGCGACGGCCTCCGGCACGAGGTCGTCGATCCGGCCTCCGAATGTTGCGAGCTCCTTGACGCCGCTGGATGAAAGGAAACTGTACTGCGGGCTGGCCATCAGGTAGACGGACTCGATCCCGGGGTCCTGACGGCGGTTGAGCTGGTTCATCTCCAGCTCGTACTCGAAATCGGAGATCGCACGCAGGCCCTTGACGATCGCGCGCGCTCCGACGCTGCGCGCGAAATCGACGACGAGCGTCGAGAACGGCTCCACGCGGACGCTGTCGAGATCCGCCAGCGCGCCCTCGATGAAGGCGACGCGCTCGTCGATGTCGAACAGCGCGCCGCTCTTGCGGACCGAGCGGTTGACGACCGCCACGATCACCTCGTCGTAGAGGTGCGCGGCGCGGCGGATCACGTCCAGGTGGCCGTTGGTGATCGGGTCATAGCTTCCCGGGCAGACGGCGATTGCGTTCTCAGGTCGTGTCATTGCTGGCGGTGGATTGTGATCGATGTGTCGCCGTAGCGCTTTTGCCGCTCGACCTCCACGCCGAGCGCCAGTGGCGCCCGCCGGTCGCTCTCGACGACGATACGGGCGCCGGGCTCGAGCAGCGGCGCCAGCAGCGTCGTCAGCTCGCGCCCCCACCGCTCCGATTCCGGCCGGGCCGCCCATGCGTATGGAGGATCGATGAAGAGCAGATCGTATGTCTCTTTCGCTCCCCGTGCGCTCCGCAGCGCCGCGAGCGCCTCGGCCCGGCGTACCTCGGCGACGTCCGGACCGATGTTCAGCGCCGCGAGGTTCGCGCTCAGCGCCGTCACCGCGGCACCGTCGCGCTCGACGAACACCGCCCGCCGGGCGCCGCGCGAGAGAGCCTCGATGCCGAGCGCGCCCGTGCCCGCGAACAGGTCGAGCACGCGCGCCCGCTCGACGTCGCCGAGCATCGCGAACAGGGCCTCGCGCACGCGGTCGGAGGTGGGCCGCGTGGTACGTCCGCGCGGAGCCTTCAAGCGCCTGCCGCCGAGGCGTCCCGCGATCACCCGCATGCCACCACCGTAGCCGCGCAGCGATTGGCCGGCGCGCGGCGCGCTCAGACGGCGATTGGCCTGCGCGACACGCTCAGACGGCGATCGGCTCGGGCGCGCCGGCCCCGATGCGCTGTTCGAGCGCGAGGCCGAGCAGGACATGCTCGGGCGCGGAGAGCTCCGGGTCGGCCGCGACGATCGCCTCGGCCTGGGCGCGCGCCCGCTCGAGCAGCTCGGCGTCGGCGGGCAGCGTGGCGACGCGGAAATGCCCGAGGCCCGACTGGCGCGTCCCGGTCAGCTCGCCCTCGCTGCGCAGCTCGAGGTCGATCTCGGCCAGGCGGAAGCCGTCGGAGTGCGCCACGAGCGCCCGCAGCCTCGTCGCCGCGCGCACCCCCTGCGCGCCGACGAGCAGGCAGCTGGAGGGATGCTCGGCGCGTCCGACCCGGCCGCGCAGCTGGTGCAGCTGGGAGATGCCGAAGCGCTCGGCGTTCTCGATCACCATCACGGTCGCGTTGGGCACGTCGATGCCCACCTCGATGACGGTCGTCGCGACCAGCACCTGCGCGTCCCCCGACGCGAACGCCGCCATCGCCTGCTGCTTCTCGCGCGGGCGCATGCCGCCGTGCAGGAGCGCCAGGCGGTAGCCGCGAAGCTCACCCGCGCCGAGGCGCGCGAGCTCGGCCGTCGCCGCGCGCAGCTCTAGCTGTGCCCCGCCCGCGAGCGCGCCGGGCTCGCCGTCCGGCTGCTCCTCGGCCTCGTCGATCAGCGGGCAGACGACGAAGGCCTGGCGACCGGCGTCGAGTTCGGCGCGCAGCAGCTCGTAGGCTTCGGCGCGCTGAGCCTCGCCGGTGACGAGCCGCGTCTGGATCGGCCGCCGCCCGGCCGGCAGCTCGCGCAGCTTGCTCGTGTCGAGGTCCGGGTATCGGGCGAGCGCCAGCGTGCGCGGGATCGGCGTGGCGGTCATGTGCAGCGTGTGCGGCGCCTGCGCGCCGTGCTCGCCGAGCGCCGCGCGCTGGCGCACCCCGAAGCGATGCTGCTCGTCGATCACCGCGACCGCCAGCGCGCGGAAGCGCACGTCGGGCTCGATCAGCGCGTGGGTGCCGACCACGAGCGCGAGCTCGCCGCTGGCGAGCTTGGCGAGGATGTCGCGCCGGCGCGCCGCGGGCGTCGAGCCGCTCAGCAGCGCGGCTGCGACGGGCTCGGCTCCCAGCAGCCCCTGGATCGTCGCGAAGTGCTGCTCGGCGAGCGTCTCCGTCGGCGCCATCAGCGCCGCCTGGCGCCCGTGCTCGACGGCGCGCAGCATCGCGTACAGCGCGACGACGGTCTTGCCGCTGCCGACCTCGCCCATCAGCAGCCGCTGCATCGGGCACGGCTGGGCGAGGTCTGCGCGGATCTCCTCGATCGCCCGCAGCTGGTCGCCGGTCGGCGCGAACGGGAGCCCGTCCGCCAGCCAGCGCGCGCTGAGCGTTGGCTGATCGGCGAGCACCGGCGCGCCGGTCTGCGCGCGCCGTCGGGCGCGCCGGCGCAGGAAGTGAAGCTGCGTCAGCAGCAGCTCCTCGAAGGCCAGTCGCACGCGCCCCGTCTCGAGGTCCTCGGCGTCGCGGGGGAAGTGCATCGCCGCGAGCGCCGCCGCCCGGTCCGGCAGCTCGTGGGCGCCGCGGATCGCCGCCGGGAGGCCCTCGAGGATGTCGTCGAGCGCGCCGCGCGCGGCGCGTACGAGGGTGAGTATCTGCGTCGAGGTGACACCCTCGGCCGCCGGGTAGTGGGCGACGGAGCGGCTGTCGGCATCAGCGCCGATCGCCTCGCTCGCTCCCTTCGGGGCGGGCGCGTGATGGGCGACGGCGAACCCGCCGCGCCCGTCGGCCTTGCCGTGCAGCAGCAGCCGCGTGCCCGGCGGATAGCGCTCGACCAGCCACGGCTGGTTGAAGAACGTCGCGCGCATCGTCGCGGTGGCGTCGAACACGCCCGCCTCAACGAGCGGGCGCATCCCGCGGCGTCGCACCGGCCGGGCGGCGATGCGCCGCACCTCGACGGCGACGGTCGCCTGCTCCCCGGGACGCAGGGCCGCCACCGTGCGGGCCTCTCGGCTGGCGCTCGGCAGGTGCTCGAGCAGCTCGCCGACGGTGCTCAGCCCGAGCGCGCGCAGCCCGGCGGCCGTCTTCTTCGCGGGTGACTCGAGCGGCGCGCACAGGCGCGAGGGGCGCGGCCAGCGCAGCGGAGCCGCGAGCAGCTCTTCGCGGCTGAGGGCTCGCCGGGAGGCGAATGCCCGTGCCGGCGGCAGGATCCGCTGGCCGGCGCCGCTACTCACCGGCGGCGCTTGTGTGGAGCTGGCCGGCATCGGCCGCTCATCATGATCGCGCCGGCGGTCGTAAGCGTGAGCGGCCGATCACTCGGCCGACAGCAGCCACCAGTACGCCGACTGGCCGCCCTGGCGGAGCTCGAGCTCGATGCCGCCGTTGACCATCGTCTCGACCTCGCCCAGGCCGACGGGCGCATCCTCGCCGGAGAGGATGCTGATCAACTCGGGTGTGCCGGCCGCGTCGCCGTCTCCGTTGGCGCCGCCGGCCAGCGCGAGCAGAACCGCTCGCAGCGTCGCGCGCGGATCGCCCCACGCGTGCACCTCGTCCTCGACGAAGCCGACGGCGTCGCCGCGGGCGAAGCGTCCCTGCGCGTCGTCGCGCGCCGCCGGCGCGACGGCGCCAGTGCGCAGCCGCGAGAGCGCCTCGGCGATGGCCTGCGCGTTCTCCTCCAGCGAGCGGTCGAGCGCGAGCGCAACCGCGGCTGCGAGTCCGCCCTGCTGGCTCGTGGTCGGCGCGACCAGCACCTGCTTCTCCGACAGCCGAGCGGCATGCTCGGCGGCCATGATCACGTTGGCGCTGTTCGTCAGCAGCACGACCTCCTCTGCGGCAACCTCGTGGATGCCGGCGAGCAGGTCATAGGTGGAGGGGTTCAGCGTGGGCCCTCCGTCGATCGTCTGGACGCCGAGCTCGTGGAACATCTCGCGCAGCCCATCGCCGTTGACGATCGCGACGGCGCCGCAGCGCAGCCCGGCCCCGGCGGGCGCTGCTGCCCCCCCGTCGATGCGCGCGTCGCGTGCGGCGGAGCCCTGCTCGGAGGTGGCGGCCCCGAGGCGCCCCTCGCGCTCGGCGACCTGAGCGTGCATGTCGGCGACATCGAGGTGGGAGACCTCGCCGGCCTGCTCGAACATGGCGGTCGCACGCTCGGGCTCGTCTGTGTGCAGGTGCACCTTCAGCGTGCTCGAGTCGCCGACGACGAGCACGGAGTCGCCGAGCTCCTCGAGCGGGCCGATGAAGCGCGCCGGGCTGAGCCCGCTGCCGATGACGGCGAAGTTCGTGCAGAAGCGATACGTGCTCGAGCTGTGGTGCGGGTGGGTGATGCGTGCCGGCGCGTAGTGATCGAGCGCCGGGGGGTCCTCGCCGCGCAACGCCGCGACGACGCCGGCGAAGATGATCGTGAGCCCGTAGCCGCCCGCGTCGACCACGCCCGCGTCGCGCAGCGCGGCGAGCAGATCGGGGCCGCGCTTGACCGAGTCCTGCCCGGCGTGCACCGCGCTCTCCAGCGCCGCGGCGATCGCCACGTCCTGTGCGCGCGGCTCCGTCGCGGGGCCGAGGCGCGGGTTCTCGGGGCTGTGCGCCACGTCGGTGACGATCCGGTGAGCCATCTCGCGTGCGACCGTGAGGATCGTGCCCTCGGCCGGCTCGCGCACGGAGGAGTACGCGCGGTCGGCCGCGTTGGCGAGCGCCGCGCCGATCAGCGTCGCGTCGATCAGCTGGCCGGGGCGGCTGACGAGCTCCTCGGCGGCGCCGCGAATCAGCTGCGAGAGGATCACGCCGGAATTGCCGCGCGCTCCCAGCAGCGCCGCACGGGCGACCGACTGGACGATCTCCTCGCGGCCGATCTCGTCGATCGTGCGCTGCCCGTCGGTCCCCAGCAGCCGGTCGAGCTCCTCGAGCACGGCGCGCAGCGTCAGCGCCATGTTGTCGCCCGTATCGCCGTCGGCCACGGGAAACACGTTCAGGTCGTTGACCTCCTGGCGGCGAGATTCCAGATGCGCCAGCGCACCGGCCACCGCCGCGCGAAAGCGGATCAGGTTGGTGTCGCTCACCGCGACACGTCTATCAGCTTCGGCGGGCGCGCCGCATTCGCGCGGACGTTCGGCGAGCAAACCGAGGACGCCGCCCCGCGCCGCCCAGCGGACCTACAGGGCCTTGGTGACCTTGCCGGCTTTCAGACACCGGGTGCACACGTACACGCGCCGCGGCGCCTTGCCGACGAGGATCCGTACCTTCTGCAGGTTCGGGTCGAAGCGCCGCTTGGTGGCGACCATCGAGTGACTGCGACTCTGACCGAAAGCGGGGCCCTTGCCGCAGCTGTGACACACCTTTGCCATCGGCGGCAGTCTAGCCGCTCGCGAGCTCGGCGCGGAGCGCCGCCATCCGCATCACGACCTCGGCTGCGTGGCGCCCCTGGTCGCGCTTCTGCCCGCCCGCACGGGCGAGCGCCTGCTCCATCGTGGCGCAGGTGAGCAGCCCGAACGCGCACGGCACGCCCGTCTCGAGCTGGACGTGCATGATTCCCGCCGCCGCCTGCGTGCAGACGAAGTCGTAGTGGTCGGTCTCGCCGCGGATCACCGCGCCGAGGCATGCCACGCCGGCAAAGCGTCCCGAGCCGGCTGCGTAGCTCGCCGCCTGCGGCAGCTCGAACGCGCCGGGGACGTCGAACACCTGCACCTCGTGCCCGGCGCGCGCGAAGGCTGCGCCGGCGGCGGTGACGAGCCGCTCGGCGAGCTCCTCGTAGAAGCGCGCGACCGCGATCGCGTAGCCGGCGCTCACCGCCCGTCCGGCTCCGCGCCCGGCGCGGGGCGACGCTCGGAGCTGAGCATCTCCTCGTCGAGGTTGAGCCCCTGGTGGTGGAGCGTGTGCCCCATGCGCTCGGCCTTCGTGCGCAGGTAGGCGTGGTTGTGCTCGTTGGGTGCGTGCTCGATCGGGATCTGGGCGCTGACCGACAGCCCGTAGCCCTCGAGGCCGCGGATCTTCTTCGGGTTGTTCGTCAGGATGCGGATCGAGCTGAGGCCGAGGTCGACGAGGATCTGAGCCCCGATTCCGTAGTCGCGCAGGTCGGCCGGCAGCCCGAGGCGCTCGTTGGCTTCGATCGTGTCGAGCCCGTCCTCCTGCAGGCGATAGGCGCGCAGCTTGTTCAGCAGGCCGATCCCGCGACCCTCCTGGGAGAGGTAGAGCAGCACGCCCTGGCCCTCGCGCTCGATCATCGCCAGCGCCGATTCGAGCTGCTCGCCGCAGTCGCAGCGCAGCGAGTGAAAGACGTCTCCGGTGAGGCACTCCGAGTGGACCCTCACGAGCACGTCGGGGCAGCCCGCGACGTCGCCCTTGACGAGTGCGACGTGGTGCTTGTCGTCGACCAGCGAGCGATATCCGATCGCCTCGAAGTCGCCGAAGGTCGTCGGCAGGCGCGTCGCGACGACGCGCTCGACGAGCTTGTCGTGGCGGCGGCGATAGGCGATCAGGTCTGCGACGGTGACCATGCTGAGTCCGTGGCGGGCGCAGTACTCGACGAGTTCGGGCACGCGCGCCATCGTGCCGTCGTCGTTCATCACCTCGCAGATCACGCCGGCCGGGTTGAGGCCCGCGAGGCGCGCGAGATCAACCGCCGCCTCGGTCTGGCCGGCGCGCTCGAGCACCCCGCCGGCGCGGCTCTTGAGCGGGAACACGTGCCCGGGCTGGACGAGATCGCGGGGGACGCTCTCGGGGTCGATGGCGACCTGGATGGTGTGCGCGCGGTCGTGCGCGGAGATGCCGGTGGTGACGCCCTCGCGCGCCTCCACCGAGACGGTGAAGGGGGTTTCGAAGGAGGACTCGTTCTTGGCCGCCATCAGGTCGAGGCCGAGCTCGTCGCAGCGCTCGGGGGTCAGCGACAGGCAGATCAGCCCGCGGCCCTCCTTGGCCATGAAGTTGATCGCCTCGGGCGTGGCGAACTGCGCCGCGAGCGTCAGGTCGCCCTCGTTCTCGCGGTCCTCGTCGTCGCAGACGACGACCATCTTGCCCTCGCGAATCTCCTCGATCGCCTGCTCGATCGTCGCGAACGGGGTCGCCGTGCGAGCGCCGCTCATGCCTGTGCCTGCAGCAGCCGCTCGACGTGCTTGGCGAGGATGTCGAC
This sequence comes from Solirubrobacteraceae bacterium, assembly GCA_036498325.1. GTDB lineage: Bacteria > Actinomycetota > Thermoleophilia > Solirubrobacterales > Solirubrobacteraceae > Palsa-744. Next base: position 148,772 of record DASYFR010000006.1, on the reverse strand, counting down.
CTCGATGTTCACGAGCGAACCTTCGCGGATGGCGCCGAGGTTTGTCCGCTGGAGCGTCTCGGGGATCAGCGAGACGGCGAACCCGTGCTCGTGCAGCGCGCTGACCGTGAGGCTGACGCCGTCCACGGCAACGGACCCCTTCTCGACCAGGTAACGGGCCAGGTGCGGCTCGAGGTCGATCTCCAGCACGCGCGAGAAACCCTCCTCGCGCACCGCGCGAACGGTGCCGGTGCCGTCCACGTGCCCCTGCACGACGTGTCCGCCGAGGCGATCCGCGGCGCGCAACGGCAGCTCGAGGTTGACGGGCCCGCCCACCTGCAGGGCTCCCAGCGAGGAGCGCTCGAGCGTCTCGCGCATGGCCTGCGTGCGGAAGCTGCCGTCGGCGAGCGCGGTGGCGGTGAGACAGACGCCGTTGACCGCGATCGAATCGCCCTCCGCGAGTGCGCCCGCGAGCGCGCTGCGGATCTCCAGGGTGGCCCCATCGTCGTCGCGCTCGAGCGCGCTGACGCTGCCGAGGTCGCCGATCAGGCCGGTGAACATACGCGCCCCGCCGTACGGCTCACCGTCCGTCACCACTCCCGCAGGCGGGCGGAGATAAGCAGGTCCCCGCCGACCCTCTGGCAGTCCATCGTGAGCGCGCGCATGGCCTCGGAGATGCGCTCGACCCCCTGGCCCTCGAGCGGGTCGCGCGCGGCGCTGCCACCGAGCAGCAGGGGGGCGAGGAAGAGGCGGATTTCGTCGATCTCACCGGCGTCGAGGAAGGCGCCGGCGAGATGCGGGCCGCCCTCCAGCAAGATCGAGGCGACGCCGAGGGCCCCGAGCTGGTCGAGCCCCGAGCGCACCCGTGCCGGCTCGTTTTCGCCGGTCGCCACGAGCACCTGCACGCCGGCTGCTTCCAGCGCGTCGGTATCTGAGCGCGCGGCGGCACGCGAGACGACGACCGTCAGCGGGATCTCGGCAGCGGCCGCGACGAGCTGCGATGTGAGCGGGGTACGGGCGAGCGAGTCGAAGACGACGCGCCGCGGCTGCTCCTCGGGCTCGGCGGCGAGGCCGTCGGGCCGCGCCGTCAGCTGCGGGTCGTCCGCGAGCGCCGTGCCGATGCCGACGACGACGGCATCGACCGAGGCGCGCCAGCGGTGGGCGAGTCCGCGGCTGTCCTCGCCGCTGATCCACTGCGAGTCGCCGGTGCGCGTTGCGACCTTGCCGTCGAGTGTCATCGCCGACTTGAACAGCACCCACGGGCGCCCGACGCGTGCGAGCTTGCGGAACGCCTGGTTGAGCAGTCGCGCGCTCGCGGCCAGCTCCCCCGTCGCGAGCACGACCTCGACGCCCTCGTCGCGGAGGATGCCCAGGCCGCGGCCTGAGGCCTTGTCCGTCGGGTCGTCGGAGGCGACGACGACGCGCTTGATGCCCGCCTGGAGGATCGCGTCGGTGCACGGCGGTGTCTTGCCCTCGTGGCAGCACGGCTCCAGCGACACGTACAGGGTGGCGCCGCCGAGATCCTCCATGCCGCACGCCTCGATCGCGTTGACCTCCGCGTGCGCGCCCCCGTATTCGCGGTGCCAGCCCTCTCCGAGGATCGCGCCGTCACGCGCGATCACGGCCCCGACGACGGGGTTGGGCCTGACCGTGCCGGTGCCGTTGCGGGCCAGCTCGATCGCGCGCGCCAGATGCAGCTTGTCGGTGTCGGTGCAGCTCGTCATCACGCGAACCAGGATATCCCCGCCACGGGGCGCGGGCTCGTTGGCGATCGCAGGAGCGGCGCAGGCGGCGCGGCCCGCGGTCAGGGGCAGCGGCCTCCGTGCAGGCGGTAGATCGTCATCTGCGGTCCGGGGCGGGTGTAGGTCAGCGGGTAGTAGTCGAAGCTCCAGTCGAAGTTGAAGGCCACCGGACGCTGTCCCCGCGCATACGGCGAGGCGCGGAACACGACGGTGCCTTGGCGCGCCAGCGCCCGGTAGTAGGCGAGCGCCAGCGGGACCGCCCGCGGGTCGGCGAGGGCGCGATCGGACTGCGTCGAGCCGCTCACCACCCAGCAGTAGCCGTGGCGCTCGTAGTAGCCGAGCAGCGCCGGCGCGAGCGTGCGCTCGTAGTCCTCGACGCTGACCTGCGTGGTGTTTTCCAGCAGCCGCCCGTCGGGCGAGATGCGCGAGAGCATCGAGGGGTACTTGTTCCACTGCCGCGGGTTCGCGGCGGTCGAGGTTCCCGGCCGCGTCTGGCGCGCCCATGCTTCAGGCGCGACCGGCTCGACGACGACCCTCGCGCCGCGCGGGATGTTTGTGAGCATCCAGGCGCGCGTGAGGTTGCGCGTGTCCGCGCGCGCGAGGACGAGGCCCGAGTGCACGCTGTAGATGAGGCCCTGCGCGAGCAGCGCGAGCACGACCAGGCAGGCCACGGCGACGGGGAGTGCGCGTGCCCCCCCGTGCCCCGGCGCGCGCGGGCGCAGGCGGACCGCGGCGGCGCGTATCAGCCAGACCGCGAAGAAGGCGGCGAGCAGGCACAGGAATGGGAAGATCGGCAGCAGCCAGCGCCCGAAGTAGCGGCCCTGCAGGCCCATGAAGGCGAGGAACAGCAGCGGCGCCGGGACGAGCATCCAGCCGAGCGCGGGCCGCGTGCGCCAGATCGCGAACGCGCCGCCGAGCGCGGCGATCGAGGGCACCCAGCCGAGCCCCCAGGTGAGCGACCAGAGGTAGTACACGAGGCCGCCCTGGTGCGGCGCTCCGAGCTTCCCCTGCGCTTCGGCGGACAGCTTCGACTGGTGCAGGAGACCTTCGTGGAAGGCGCTGTAGTCGAGCACGGCGTAGGGGTTTGCGATCAAGAACGCGACGAGCGCGGCCGCGGCGGCGAGCCCGAGGCCGGCGGCGGCGCGCGCGGGCCGCGCGGAGTCGCGGTCGAGGTAGCGCGCGGCGGCAGCGGCGGCGAGCGCCAGCACGGCGATCCCCGCCGTGTACTTGCTCGCGCAGGCGAGCCCGAGCCCTGCCCCGGCGAGCAGGTAGTCGCGCGCGCGGGCGCGGCGCAGCACACCCGCGCTGCCGAGCAGCGACAGCGTCACGGGCGCCAGCGTGGGCGCGTCGTTGAGCGCGAGGTGGGCGTAGAAGACGGGCAGGAAGGCGACCGCCTCGATCGCCGCCGCGAGCAGTCCGACGGCCCGGTCGAACAGCCGCGCGCCGGTCACGTAGAGCAGCCACAGGGCAGCGGCGCCGAGCACGGCCGCGGCTACGCGAGCGAGCGTGTAGACCGCGGCGGGTTCCAGCGCGAATGCCCTGATCGCACCGCGACCGCCGCCGTAGGCGATCGCGAGCAGGAGGTGCAGGAGGTAGGTGAAGGCCGGCGGGTTGGCGACGTAGTGCGGGTTCAGCGTGCCGCGCTGGAACATTTCAACGGCATGCGGGAGGAAGTGATCCGCCTCGTCGCTGTTGAACACGTACGGGAGCCCCTGGTGTACGCCCCACAGGCGCAGCGCCAGCCCCGCCGCGAGGATCGCCGCGAGCGTCGGCCACGCCCACCGGCGCGCGTCGCGCGCGGCCTGTCTCCCCGGCTCGCCTGCTCGCGCGCCGCTGTCACCGGCAGGGGAGCTCACCCGTGCGGGGTCCGCGCCACGATCAGCAGTTGGCATACACCGCGTAGTAGTGGCTCGTGTAGATGCGCCGGAAACCGTGCAGCGGAATCTGGTCGCGCGGGTCGTCGCCGACGTCGACGATCGCCTCGACGAACACGGCGCTCCCCAGCGGGTAGACGGCGACGCTGCCCCGTTCGATCCGGCGCTCGAGCGCGTGTGAGCCCTTCGTCACGTCGGCGCGCGCCTGGCTGCGTGCGACGATCTCGTGCTGGCCGACGCTGTCGAGGATCCAGCGGGCATCGGGGATCAGCTTGTTGTTGGGCAGCGAGAGCAGCGGGCAGCGGCGCAGCTGCGCCTTCACGCGCGGGTCGGCGAGCGCCTGCGCGAGACCCTTGTGGAAGTCCTCGTGATAGGCGAGCGTGTTGCGCAGGCTCGTCAGGTTCAGCGTCGTCGCGGCAGAGGTCGCGCCGTAGGCGACGAGGCCGACGGCTCCGACGATCCACACGCGGCGCGGCAGCGAGCCGGGCCGAAGCATCGACCAGCCGCCGATGAAGACGGCGCAGAACAGCAGCAGGACGGTCGCCGCTCCGAGCAGGTAGCGGTCGATCACCGAGGCTCCGCCCGCTCCCTCCAGCAGGTACACGAGGACCAGCAGGACGAAGGCGGCGAGCGGCACGAGCACGCGTCGCGGCACCATCCAGATTGCCAGCGGCAGGCCGATCAGCGCGCCGAGGATGACCGGGAGCTTGTCGATCCGTTCGATGAACGTCCACAGCGAGCCGACGACGCTGGCGAGCCCCTGGGTGCGTTCCAGTTCCTGCGCGAGGCCCGCCGTCGCGGTCAGTGAATACAGCGGATTGCCGGTCACGATCGCATCGAGGCCGGCCCACACGAGGGGGCCGATCGCCGCGATCGCCAGGTAGCCGAGCCGCGTGCGGTTCTCCGCGCGCCAGCTGCACCACAACCAGTAGACCCCGCTCAGCACCCACGCGTCGGGGCGCAGCAGACCGGCGGCGGCGAGCAAACCGAGGACCGCGGCTCCCCGCCGTGGCCGCTGCACCTCCAGCACGATCGCCCACACGATCAGCGCCAGGTAGGTGATGTCGAGATAGCCCTGCGCGGCGAGGTTCTCGACGAAGAAGCGGCTCAGCAGCAGCAGCGCCGCGATCAGCCCGACGACCGGACCGAAGCACAGGCGCCCGAGCCGGTACATGCCGGCGACTGCCGCGACGAACGAGCCGATCGAGCCGAGCACCATCAGGCGCGCTCCCCCCTGCCCGAAGATCGAGCAGAACATCCCGAAGGCGATCGCGAGCGGGTGCTCGGTGGGCCCCCGATAGACACGGAAGTCGGGCAGATGCAGGTGCAGCAGGTCGCGTCCCCACAGCAGCGCGTAGAAGGAGTCGTACGTGGGATAGGTGGGGAACGCGAAGTAGCCGACGAGCGCGCCGAGGCAGAGGATGCCGAAGCCGACGCGCGCCCACACCGACGCCGGCACGGCACGCAGCCGCGCCCGCCGGGTCGAGCCCGGGCTCAGCCGGGTGAGCGTCGCGCTTTCCATCTAGCCTTGGCGGTCTTGGAGCCCGCCGCCCGCAACCGGCACCGGGTGGCTGGTCCGAACCCTTGGCGCCAAGACCTGACGTGCGCTTTGGGATACTGCCGGGAGGCAAGTCTAGGCAAATTGACCGCGATGAAGCTCATCATCCAGATCCCCTGCTTCAACGAGGCGGCACAGCTGCCGCAGACGCTCGCGGACCTGCCGCGCGAGGTCGCCGGCTTCGACATCGTCGAGTGGCTCGTGATCGACGACGGCTCGACCGATGAGACGATCGCCGTCGCGCGCAGCCTCGGCGTCGATCACCTCGTGCGCCTGACCAACAACAAGGGGTTGGCTGCCGGCTTCCAGGCGGGCATCGACACGGCGCTCAAGCTGGGCGCCGACGTGATCGTCAACACCGACGCCGACAACCAGTATTACGGCCCGGACGTCGCCAGACTCGTCGGCCCGATCCTCGCCGGACGTGCAGACATGGTGATCGGCGACCGCGAGGTCGGCGAGATCGAGCACTTCTCGCCGATGAAGAAGGCCCTGCAGCGTCTCGGCTCGTGGGTGGTGCGCCAGGCCTCCTCGACGTCGGTACCCGATACGACGTCCGGCTTCAGGGCCTACAACCGCGAGGCCGCGATCCAGATCATGGTCGTCTCGCGCTTCACCTACACGCTCGAGACGATCATCCAGGCCGGCAAGCTGCTCGTCGCGATCGACCACGTCGCGATCCGCACCAACCCCAAGACGCGCGAGTCGCGCCTGTTCCCCTCGATGGGGTCCTACGTGCGACGCAACGCGGTCTCGATCTTCCGCATCTATGCCCAGTACGAGCCGCTGCGGGTGTTCTGGAGCCTCGCGCTGCTCGTCGGACTGGCCTCCGTGGGCGTCTGGATCCGCTTCGTCGTGGCCTACGCGGAAGGCAGCGGCAAGGGCCACGTGCAGTCGCTGATCCTCGGCGCCGTGCTGTTTATCGCCGCGGTCGTGCTGTGGGCGCTCGGCGTGATCGGCGACCTGCTGGCGGCGCAGCGCGTGATGACGCAGCGGACGTTCGAGCGGATGCGCCGGATCGAGCTGCAGCTGGGGGTCGCCCCGTCACACTACGAACGCGGCGACTCCCGCGATGCGCCCGCGCCCGTGCCCGCCCCACCCGCACCCGAGCCGACACAGGAGCAGGCGCCGGCGAGGCTCCCGGGCGAGGCGGTCCGGCTGTGAGCGGGCTCACCGTCTCGCGCGACGGCGTCGTGACGGGCAACACCTACGACAAGTACGGCTCGAGCAACCCGGTCGTGCGCCGGCTGATGGCCGGCTTCGAGGCCAGCCTCGAGGAGCTGTTCACGCGCGCGGCGCCCCGCTCGGTGCTCGACGTCGGCTGCGGCGAGGGGATCCTCGTGCAGCGCTGGGCACGCGCGCTCCCCGAGTCGAGGGTGGTCGGCATCGACCTCGAGGAGGAGTCGATCCAGGCAGCCTGGAGCGAGCACGCGGCAGCGAACCTCGAGTACCGCGTGATGGAGGCGGCGAACCTGCCGTTCGGCGAGGACGAGTTCGACCTGGCGAGCGCGATCGAGGTGCTCGAGCACGTGCCCGACCCCGAGCACACGCTCGCCGAGATGGCGCGCTGCGCCGAGCGTCACCTGCTCGTGTCGGTCCCGCGCGAGCCGCTCTGGCGGATGCTGAACATGGCCCGCGGCGCATACTGGCCCCAGCTCGGCAATACCCCGGGCCATCTCAACCACTGGTCGCGGCGCTCGTTCGTGCAGCTGCTCTCGCGCCACGGCGAGGTCGCAGAGGTTCGCTCGCCGTTCCCCTGGACGATGTTGCTTGTCCGCCTCTAGGGGCTCCCCCGCCCGCGTCTCCCCCGCCCGCCCGAAGCGCTCATACGGCAGCGGAGCCCGCGTCCTGTCGATCGGGATCGCCTCGACGGGGCTGTTGACGTTCGCCTACTTCTCGATCGCCAGCCACGTCCTCGGCGAAGGCTCGGCCAAGCGCATCGACCTGTTGTGGTCGGTCATGTTCGTGATCATCTCGGTGATCTACAGGCCGATCGAACAGCTGCTCTCGCGCACGATCGCCGAACGCCGCGCGCGCGGGCACGCCGAACACGCGATGCGCGTGCCGATGCTGATCCAGGGCGGCTTCGCGCTGGCCTTCCTGGCACTCGCGCTGGTCTTCCACGGCGCGCTCGTCAACGACGTCTTCGAACATCAGGGCGCCCTCTACGACGTCCTCGTGATCGGCACGCTGGCGTACGCTGCGAGCTACTTCGCCCGCGGCTGGCTCGCCGGCCACGAGCGCTTCGGGCTGTTCGGTGGCCTCGTGCTGATGGAGGCGCTGTCGCGCATCAGCTTTGCGATCGCGGTCGCGATCGGGATCGCGAGCGGGCAGAGCGCCGTCGCGCTCGGGATCGCCGCCGCCCCGTTCGTGTCGCTGGTGGTCGTCCCGGTCGCATTCGCACGGACGCGCGCCGAACGCGCCGGCGCGGACGGCCTCGCCGCGCACACGGACGCCGATCGCCGCGTGCCGGCGGACGCGCCGACGCCCGCGCCGATGACGCTCGACGAGGCCGATGCGGCACTGGCCGGCCCGGGCGCCGAGGGGGTCCAGGAGATCGCCGCGCACGAGGACCTCTCGCTGCGGCGCGGCGGCGGGTTCGCGGTGTGGGTGTCGGGGATCATGCTGTCCGAGCAGACGCTCCTGAACGCGGCCGTGCTGACGGTCGACGCGACCTCTCGCAGTCGCACGCTCGCCGGGATCGTCTTCAACGTGCTGCTGATCGCGCGCGCGCCACTGCAGCTGTTCCAGGCGATCCAGACGTCGCTGCTGCCCCACCTCACCGGCCTGGAGGCGACGGCGGGCCACGAGGCCTTCGCCCGCGCGATCCGCGTGACGATCCTCGCGATCGCAGCCTTCGCCGCGGCGGTCGCGATCGGGCTGCTCGCGATCGGGCCGTTCGCGCTGCGGCACGTGTTCTTCGGACAGGCCTACAGCTACGGGCGGGTCGGGCTCGCGCTGATCGGCGTCGGCATGGGCCTGCATCTGGCTTCCGGAGCGCTCAACCAGGCGGCGCTCGCGCGCGACCGAGCGCGAGCGGCGGCCGGCTGCTGGTCGCTGGCGGCGGTCGCGTTCGTCGTCTGGATGCTCGTGCCGGCGATCGGCGATCAGCTGCTGCGCGCCGAGATCGGCTACGCCGGCGCGACGGCGCTGCTGACCGCGATGCTCACCGTCCTGTACCGCCGCGGCGCGCGGGCGAGCACTGCGCGTCTCACCGCCCCGTAGCAGGGGCCGTGGCGCTCCCGGCGGGGCGCACTCAGGCGGCCTCGGCGGCGCCGACGGCGGCCGCGATCGCGGCGTAGGCGGCGGCGGGGTCCGCGGCGTGGAAGATCGCCGAGCCGGCCACGAACAGGCTCGCCCCGGCCTCCGCGCAGGACGGCGCGGTGAGCGGGTCGATGCCGCCGTCGACCTCAACCGCGACATCGGCGCCGACGAGTGCGCGCACGCGCGGCAGCTTCGCCAGCGACTGGGCGAGGAAAGGCTGCCCGCCCCAGCCGGGATTGACGGTCATGCACAGCGCCACGTCGAGCAGCTCGGCGAGCTCGGCGAGCACGCCGGGTGCGGTCCCCGGATTGATCGCCACCCCGACACACGCGCCGCTCTCGCGGATCAGGTTGGCGGCGTAGGCCGCATGCGGGGTGGCCTCGGCGTGGAAGGTGATCGAGTCGGCGCCCGCGCGGACGAAGTCCTCCACGTGGCGCTCGGGACGCTCGACCATCAGGTGCGCCTCGAGCACCCCGCCGGCCGCGCGCACGGTCTCCGACAGCGCCTCCACGACGAGCGGCCCGACGGTGATCGGCGGCACGAAGTGACCGTCCATGACGTCGACGTGGATCACCCTGGCGCCGGCCGCGAGCACCTCATCGACCTGTTCGCGCAGCCGTCCGAAGTCGGCCGACAGGATCGACGGCGCCACCCCGCCGCCGCGCAGCAGCTCGCGCGCCCGCGCGCTCATGAGCGCGTCATACGGCCTGCAGCATGGAATCGCCGCACGCGTTGCACTTGAGGATCGCGGTCGAGGACATCCGCACGATCGTGGAGTGCTCGCCGCAGTTCGGGCACACCGAGGTGAGCTCGAAGCGGTGCAGGCAGTAGACGCAGCGATAGCGACCGGGAAGGTTCGTCGGGCGCAGCCATGGCTCGCCGCAGTGGGGGCACTGCGGCCCCAGGTTGACTGCCCGTGCGGGCGCCTCGGGCTCGCCGTCCACCGCTCAGCTCCGCCGCAGCCGCGCGATGAAGAAGCCGGCTGTGCGATCGCGGTGCGGGAGCGTCAGCAGCAGGCCCGCGGGGGCCCCTCCCGGCGCCGCGGCGCCCGCGAGCGCGAGCGCGGGCAGCTCGCCGGCGAGATCGTCGAGGCGGAAGTCGGGGTGGGAGTCCAGGAAGGCGGCGATCGGACGCTCGTTCTCAGTCGGGGAGATCGTGCAGGTAGCGTAGACAAGCACGCCTCCCGGACGTACGGCCTGCGCGCCGGCAGCGAGGATCCTGGCCTGCGTGGAGGCCATCTCGGCGATCCGCTGCGGCGTGATCCGCCAGCGCAGGTCCGGCCGCGCCTGAAGCACACCGAGGCCCGAGCAGGGCGGATCGACGAGCACACGGTCGAACACCGGCCCCTCGCGGCGTGGGAGCGCGGCGTCGGCGAGCTCGATCATGACCGAGGCGGTCCCGAGGCGCTGGGCGGTGCGTGCGAGCACGCCCGCGCGCCGCCGGTCGCGCTCGACGGCGAGGACTTCTCCCTCGTCGTCCATCAGCGCCGCGAGATGGGTGCTCTTGCCCCCGGGCGCTGCGCAGAGGTCGAGGACGCGCTCGCCCGGCTGCGGGTCGAGCAGCCGCGCGACTCGCATCGCGGCGCGCGACTGGGGGATGAACGCACCCGCCTGCCACAGCGGCGAGGCGTGCGTGTCGAAGGGCTCCTCGAGCACGAGCGCCTCGGCGATCTCGGGGTCGCCGTGGCTGCGGATCGGCAGCTCGCTCGCCAGCGCGGCTGCGTCGCTGCGCAGCGTGTTCACACGCACGGCGACCTCGCCCGGCTCGTTGTCGTAGGCCATCAGCGCACGTGCGTCGTGCGCCCCGAGCTCGCGCCACCACATCCGTGCGAGCCACTGCGGGTGCGAGTGCCTGATCGCGGCCTGCTCGGGCGTCGACTCGCCGAGCGCGCCGAGCAGCTCGCCGGCGCCCTCGCGCGCCGCCCGCCTCAGCACGGCATTGACGAGCCCGTGGCCGCCGCGGGCGTTTGCCTTGGCGAGCTCGACGGCGTCGGTGACGACGGCGTAGTCGGGCGAGCCGGCGAGGTAGAGCAGCTCGTAGAGCCCGAGCCTGAGCGCCGCGAGCACGGCCGCCTCGAGGCGCTCGGGCGGGCGCGCCGCGAGCTGCTCGATCAGGTGATCGAGCGTGCCGCGGCGCTGGACGGCGCCGTAGGCGAGTCGCATCGCGAGCGCCCGGTCGCGGGCGTCGAGCTCGCGCGAGCCGGCGTGGAGCGCCTGGTCGGCGTACGCGCCGTGCTCGAAGACGCGCCTCAGCACCCCGTAGGCACAGAGCCGTGCGGGGGCGACGTCGGCAGCGGCGCCGGCGGGGCGCTGCGTGCGGGGATCGGGCTTCCCGCCCACGCCGGCGACTACAGCCGCCCCGGCCGGGGGCGACCGCGCAGGTAGGCTGCCGCGTCCATCGCGCGGCCACCGGCGGGCTTGACGACGAGCAGCTCGAGCGCACCGCCCGCGCAGACGAGCGCGAGGCGCCCGTCGAGCGCGATCAGGCCGGGAGGCGAGCTCGCCGCTCCGGCCAGCAGCTCGGCATCGGCGGCCTGCGAGTCGGGGTCGAGCAGCCGGGCTCGCTCGACCCCCAGGAGAGTGCCGTCGGCGAGCGCAGCGCGGGCGCCGATGTGCGGGTGCAGCGCGCGCACGGCACGCTCGAGCTCGGCGGCCGCGCGACCGGGATCGAGCAACCGGTCGGCCGGCTCGATCTTCTGCGCGTAGGTCGTGCCGTCGGGCTTCTGAGGGCGGAAGGGCGGGCGCTCGCGCAGTGCGCGCAGCAGCAGCTCGCCGCCGAGCCGCTGCAGGCGCGCGGACAGCGACGCGTAGTCGTCGTCGGGAGCGATGTGCTCCTCGCCCGTCAGACAGACGGGGCCGTCGTCGAGTCCGGCGGTCAGCTTCATGATCGATACGCCGCTGCGGGCATCGCCCGCCATCAATGCGCGCTCGATCGGGGCGGCGCCGCGCCAGCGCGGCAGCAGCGAGGGATGCACGTTGACGAGCTCGTAATCGGATAGCAGCGGCTCCTTGATCAGCGCACCGAAGGCGCACACCACCACGGTGCTCGTCTCCCCGGCGGCGATCAGCGCGCGAGCTTCCGCGCCGTTGACGCTCTCCGGCTGGGCCAGCGCGAGGCCGAGCTCCCGCGCGCGCTCGGCGACCGGGGGTGAGCGCAGGCGCCGACCACGGCCGCTCGCGCGGTCGGGGCGGGTGAGCACGAGCGCCGGGCGCTGGTCCTCGCTGCGCGCGAGCTGCTCGAGGATCGCGGCGGCGAAGTCCGAGGTGCCGAGGAAGACGAGGCTCAAGGCAGCCGGCGCTCAGGCGCTCGCCGTCTCACGCGCCTCGCGCATCGCGCGCATCGCCTCCTTGCGCGCCTGGCGCGGGATGCGGTCGAGGATCAGCACGCCGTCGAGATGGTCGATCTCGTGCTGGATCACGCGCGCCACCAGGCCCTCTGCCGCGATCTCCAGAGGCTCTCCAGCGGCATCCTGGGCCTTGACCCGCACGCTCGCGGGACGGTCCACCTCCACGTGCACACCGGGAAGGCTCAGACAGCCCTCTTCGGCGAGGGCGCGCTCCTCGCTCTCCCAGACGAGCTCGGGATTGACGAGCGCCGTCAGCGGATCCTCGGGGTACGCGCGATACACGAGCACGCGATGGAGAACGCCCAGCTGCGTAGCCGCCAGCCCGATGCCGAGCGCGTCGTGCATCAGCTCGCCCATGCGCTCGATCTCGGCCCCGAGCGTCTCGTCGAAGCGCTCGACCGGGAGCGCCTTGGCGCGCAGCACGGGATCGCCGAGCTTGCGGACGTGGCGCAGCGCCGCGTCGCGCCGGGCACGCGTCTCGGCATCGAGCTCGGCCGGCTCGGGGGCGTCCTGCTCGCGCTCGACCTCGACGTCGGCCTCGGCCGAGGCGATCTGCCCGCCCTCGACGCCGGCCTCGGCCGAGGCGATCTGCGCGCCCTCGACGCCGGCCTCGGCCGAGGCGATCTGCGCGCCCTCGATACCGGCCTCGGCCGACGCCATCTCCCCGACCTCCGCGTCGGCCGGGGCCGGGGCGCTCTCCTCGACCCGTTCCAGAGTGTGCTCGTCGGGCATGGACCTGAGTTTATGAGCAGCGGCGCGGCGATGCCGAGCGCGGAGCTAGTGCGCCTGGAGCCTGACCGACAGCAGCGTCGAGTGCGACACGGCGCCCGCACCGCGCGAGCTCTTGAAGGTGAGCGTCACGCTGACCGGCAGGCCCTTCCTCTTGTTCAGCGCGTTTCTGAGCGCCTTCGCGCCGGAGGCGCTCGGCTGGAGGACGATCGTAACCCCGCCGGCCCTCGCAACGGCCGTGTGACCTCTTGCGAACACGATCTTGGCGGGGCGGCATTTGCCTCCCAGGCGCACGAAGCCCTTCCTGCACTTGCCGACGCTCGCGGCGAACACTCCGAAGCCTCCGTTCTGGAAGGTGGCCAGCCAACTGAGCGTCCCTGGGTCGACGACGGTCAGGGTGAGCGTGAGCGCTCCCGTCTTTGTGCTGACCCTCGCGCTCGAGGTGAAGGCGCTGGTCGGTGACGGTAGCGCCACGTTCCCCGCGGGCGCCGCAACCGCCACCACCGACGCCGGTACCGGCGCAGTCGCCGACGCTTCGGGCGTAGCCGGCGGCACCACGGGCGCCGCGGGCGGCGTGGGAGCCGGCGGCGCCGATACGAGGAAGCTCTGCACGATGGGCGGCGCGGTCGCGCCCGTCAGCGGGTCGCTGGCGGTGACGGTCACTTCATAGGTCCCTGCCGCGCCATATACGTGTTCCGGCGCCGAGCCGACGGCTTCGGCGCCGTCGCCGAAATTCCATGTGAGCTTCGGCGCGCCGTAGGGGTCTGTAGCGGTGGCGCTGAAGGTGACCGGCGTACCCGCGAGCCCAGCCGACTGGGACGCGGTGAAGCGGACGCCGCTGAGCCCCAGCGGCTGCATGCGGCAGGCTGTGGCCACGTTGTCCCACTCGCTCTGCAGGTAGAAGTGCTCGCCGTTGATCGCCTGGTTGAACAGCGTCCCGGATTCGGCGCTGCCGCCGAGCGTCGGCAGGAACGCGTTGCGGTCTTCGCCGGGGCTTGACCCGCTGCCGGCGAAGTTGCACTTGTCGCCGATCTCCTGGCCGTTGGCGTTTTCCCACCAGCCGTCCCCGAACGGGTCGGTGGCGGCCTCGATGTACTCGTGGCTCGTGTACTTCAGGGCGACGTCGGCGAACCTCGTCGCTTCGTTCGTTCCGCCGGCGTCGCCGTTCGGTAGCTGGGGCACCGGGTTGCCATCGGACTGGCATCCCTTGACGCCTTCGCTGTCGAGCAGCGAGAACGGAATCGTCGCGTAGATGACTTCTTCGGAGGGCCCGAAGCTGCTGTGATACGCGCAGAAGACGTTGTTCGAGCAGGCTCGTTCTTTGATTTCGGGGTCTTCTTCGGGGAAGCAGGAGACGACCTTGTGCGGCAGCAGCATGAAGTACAGCTGCGTCGGCCCGGTCGGCAGTCCTTCTGCTGCGATGTACGTCGCGAGCTCTTTCTGCAGCTGTTCGTCGTACAGGCACCTGCTGTACGGCCCGGGATCGGCGAACGGGCCTTTCGGCGTCGTGCAGTTTTTGGTCGTCGGGTACGCGTCTTTGTCGAGCTTCGCCGCTGCGAAGCTCGAGCTGTAGGCGGCGTGGCCGGTGCTGTCGGTGTACTGGCCGGCGACGGCGAAGACGTTCGTCGGCGAGCCGCTGTCGTGCGCGACGTCGGTGAAGAACCTGCTGAAGATGCCCGTCGTCGTGGCCGTGAATTCGCTGTTCGGGTCCCAGTAGATCAGGTGCGTGGTCACGCTGTGCATGACCGGGCCGCCGTGGCTGATGAGCTGGCCGGCTTTGTCGTAGGGGAGCGGCGCGCTGAGAGAGCGCGCCGGGCTGGACAGAGCCCGCGTGGCCGCGGGGAGCTGGGCGAGGTTTGCGCCGCGGACCGGCGTCACGCCGTAGCTGCGCCCGCCGATTCGCGCGACGACGGCACCGGCCGGGGCCGCCGCTGTCGCGAGCGCGAGCAGCGCAAGACACAAACCGAGCGAGGCCGCCCTCAGCCGCGCCCGCGGAACCGACCACGACTGTGGCTTGAACCCCGCCATCTTCACCCTCACCCGAAGCTCGTGGCGGGAGACGGTACGGGATCGCTCAGACATGGGGCATCGCGCAGACGATAGGTGGGCGTGCGAGACACCCCACCGGGGTTGGACGGCTGTTGAGCTCTGCCGCACCCGTGGGGTGCCCTACTGCGGGTCGACGTCGACGCTGAAGCTGACGCCCGCATGCTCGCGCCTGGGGGCGACGCGCGCGACGGCGCGCCCGACGGCCTGCACCGAGGGGCGGCGCTCGGCGGCCTTCACGATCAGGACCTGGCGCTCGCGCCCGCGCAGGCGAAACAGCGAGGCCGGGCCGAGCACGGTCGCATCCTCGCCCGCGCCGTGCTCGTTCAGCTCGTGCGCGAGCTCACCGGCGGCGGCTCGCGCGGCGGCATCCTGCTCGGCGGCACAGACGATCCGGATCAGGTGCGAGAAGGGCGGGTAGCGCAGTGCGCGACGGCGTTCGAGCTCGCCGGTCAGGAAGCCATCGCTGTCGTGAGCTGCGGCGTGCACGATCGCGCGCGCCTGCGGAGCGATCGTCTGCACGAGGACGCGGCCCTCGCCGCCACGGCCCGCGCGCCCCGCGAGCTGGGCGATCAGCGCGAACGTGCGCTCCTCGGCGCGGAAGTCGGGGAAGCGCAGCGTGGCGTCGGCGTCGAGCACGACTGCGAGGCGCACATCGGGGAAGTCGTGGCCCTTGGCGACCATCTGCGTGCCGATCAGGACGCCGCAGTCGGCGAGCTCGAAGCGACGCAGGAGCTCGCCGGCGCCGCCGGCCGCGGTGCCCGCCGCGGCGTCGCCGCCCGCGGCCCCGGCGGCGCTCGCGACCGTGTCGGCATCGAGGCGGAAGACGGGGAAGGAGCCGCCATCGTCGAAGACGCTCGCAAGGTCGTGCTGCAGCCGTTCGGTGCCGGCGCCGTGGCGGGCAACGGCCGTCGAGCGGCAGTCGCTGCAGCGGGCGGGTGCGGCCTCGCGATGCCCGCAGTGGTGGCAGGCGAGATACCCACCGTGGCGGTGCAGGACGAGCGCGACGTCGCAGTCGGGGCAGCTCCAGACGCGCCCGCAGGAGCGGCAGGAGAGGAAGTTCGACCAGCCGCGCCGGTTGAGCAGCACGATCGCCTTGCCCCGCGCGGCGCGTACCTCGGCGAGCGCCTGCGAGGTGAGGGGGTGCAGGCCCTGGCTCTCGCCGCGCATGTCGAGCACCTCGACGGGCGGCAGGGCGCGGCCGTCGACACGACGCTTGAGCACCGAGGCGGGCACCCGCTGGACGCTCTCCGGGCGCGGCGTGGCGCTGCCGAGCACGAGCACTGCGTCGCTGGCCTCGGCGCGCTCGGCGGCGACGTCGCGCGCGTCGTAGCGGGGATCGCCCTCGTGCTTGTAGGAGGAGTCGTGCTCCTCGTCGACGACGATCAGCCCGAGCTCCTCGATCGGCGCGAACACGGCCGAGCGCGGCCCCACGCAGACCCGCGCCTGCCCCTCGCGCAGGCGCCGCCACTCGGCGTAGCGCTGTGCGGGGCGCAGCTGGGAGTGCAGCACGGCGACCGTCTCACCGAAGCGTTCGTGGAAGCGCCCGACGATCTGCGGCGTGAGCGCGATCTCGGGGACGAGCACGATCGCGCCGCGACCGTGCTGGAGGGCGGCCTCGGCAGCCTGCAGGTACACCTCCGTCTTGCCCGAGCCGGTGACACCGTGCAGCAGCCGCTGCTCGCCGCGCCGCGCGGACAACGCCGCGAGGATCGGCTCGAGCGCGGCGCTCTGTTCGAGCGTCAGCTGCTGGGAGTGCGGGCTGCGCACCCCGACGGCCGGGTGGTGCGGGCGCGCGACCGCGCGACGCTTGCGTCCGCTGAGGCGGCGGGCGGCACCCGGCGGGAGCACGAGCGCGAGCGCGCGGGCGAGCGTGGAGCAGTACTCCGAGGCGATCCATTCGGCCAGTGCGACGAGCTCGATCGGCACGCCGAGCTCGAGCGCGCGCAGCGGCGCCAGCAGCTTCCCCTCGGCGACCTCGCTCGTTTCGGCCAGACCGACGACGACCCCGAGGACCTGGCGGCGGCCGAACGGCACGACCAGCATCGAGCCCACGTCGACGCCCTCGCGCAGCTCCTCGGGGAGGCGGTAGTCGAACGGCCCGCGCAGCGCGCGGGCCGTCGTCATCGGCTCCACCTGGGCGATGCTGGACATCGCCGTGACCCTAGAGAGCGATCCGGTCAGAGACCGGCGGCGGTGCGCAGCGCGGAGGCCTTGTCGGTGCGCTCCCACGTGAAGTCGTGGTCGTCGCGGCCGAAGTGGCCGTAGGCGGCCGTCTTCTGATAGATGGCGCGGTGGAGCTTGAGCTCCTCGCGGAAGGCGCCGGGGCGCAGGTCGAAGACGGCGTCGACGGCGCGCGCGATCTGGCCGCGCGTGAGGCCCTCCCGCTCGGTCCCGAACGTCTCGACCATCACCGACACGGGGTGAGCGACGCCGATCGCATAGGCGACCTGGACTTCTGCCCGCTCGGACAGCCCGGCGGCGACGATGTTCTTGGCGACCCAGCGCGCCGCGTAGGCCGCCGAGCGGTCGACCTTGGACGGGTCCTTGCCCGAGAACGCGCCGCCGCCGTGGCGAGCCATGCCGCCGTAGGTGTCGACGATGATCTTGCGCCCCGTCAGCCCGCAGTCT
This sequence comes from Solirubrobacteraceae bacterium, assembly GCA_036498325.1. Lineage (GTDB taxonomy): Bacteria > Actinomycetota > Thermoleophilia > Solirubrobacterales > Solirubrobacteraceae > Palsa-744. The sequence goes on along the minus strand of DASYFR010000006.1, from coordinate 131,603 downwards.
CCCATCGGCCCACCGATCACGAAGCGCCCCGTCGGGTTGACGAGGAAGTTGCGGGCGAGCTTCTTCTCGTCGTAGAGCTCGCCCGGCAGCACGGGTCGCAGCACGTGCTCGAGCAGGTCGGGCTTGATCAGCGTCTCGGAGTCGATCCCGTCGGCGTGCTGCGTGGAGATCAGGATCTTTTCGATCTCGACGGGCTTGCCGTTCTCGTAGCGCACCGTGACCTGCGTCTTGCCGTCGGGTCGCAGGTACGGCAGCACCTCGCCCTTGCGCACCTCGGAAAGGCGCTTGGCGAGCTTGTGCGCGAGCGAGATCGGCAGCGGCATCAGCTCATCGGTCTCGTTGGAGGCGTAGCCGAACATCATCCCCTGGTCGCCCGCGCCGGCGACGTCGAGCTCGTCCTCGTCGGCGGGATCGTGGCGCGTCTCATAGGCGGCGTCGACGCCCTGCGCGATGTCGGGCGACTGCTTGTCGATCGCGTTGATGACCGCGCAGGTGTCGCAGTCGAACCCGTAGGCCGCGTTGTCATAGCCGATCCGGCGGACCGTCTCGCGCGCGATTTCCTGGATGTCCACGTAGGTGTCCGTCGAGATCTCCCCCGAGACGACGATCAGCCCGGTGTTGACGAGCGTCTCGCATGCCACGCGGCCGTAGGGGTCGTCGCCGAGCACCGCGTCGAGGACGCCGTCGGAGATCTGGTCGGCGATCTTGTCCGGGTGTCCCTCCGTGACCGACTCGGAGGTGAACAGGAACTCGTTGTCGGAAAGCTCAGTCATGCGGGTGGGGTCAGCTCCAGGTGGTCGGGCGCCGGCGGGAAGGCTACCCGGCGCCGGCGGGGTTGGCACAAAGTCGCAGAGTCTATGCGGCGCGGGCGCGACCGCGCTGCCCGCGCTGCCCGCGCTCGACGAAATCGATGATCAGGGGCACGCCGTCGAGCGCATAGCGCGCGCGCAGCCGGTTCTCGAGGAAGTAGGCGTAGTCGCGGGTCACCCTCCCGCGCGAGTTGACCTGGATCGCAAAGCGCGGGGGGCGCTCGCCGATCTGGGCCATGTAGATCAGCTTCAGGCGGTGCCCGCTCGCGCCCCTCCGCGAGCCCACCGGTGGCTGGCGTGCCTGCGTGGCCTCCGACAGGAAGCGGTTCAGCTCGGGCGTGGGGATGCGACCGTTGATGCGGTCTCCGAGCGTGATCGCCTCGCTCAGCAGACGCGCGACGTGCCTGCCGGTCTTCGCGCTGACCGTCAGGACGCGTGGGCGCAGGCGCAGCTTTGCGGCCACCCGCGCGCGCTCGTGCTCGAGGTCCAGGCGCCCGCCGCCTTCGCTGTCGGCGGGCTCCTGGGCGTCCCACTTGTTGAGCACGATCGCGGTGGCGCAGCCGGCCTTCATCGCCAGCTCGGCGATTCGCAGGTCCTGCGCGGTGACGCCGTCGGCGGCGTCGCAGACGACCAGCGCGACGTCCGCTCGCTCGGCTGCCCGCTGCGAGCGCAACGTCGTGTAGTACTCGACGGAGTCGGCGACCTTCGACTGCCGACGCATCCCCGCCGTGTCGACGATCACGAGCTTGCGGTCCCCCACTAGCAGCGGCATGTCGATCGCGTCGCGGGTCGTGCCGGCGACCTCGGAGACGATCACGCGCTCCTCGCCGAGGAAGCGGTTGACGAGCGAGGACTTGCCGACGTTTGGCCTGCCGATGAGCGCGAGGCGGATCGTGTCATCCGCGGGCGCGCGCTCGCCCGGCGGGAGCAGTTCGACGATGCGGTCGAGCAGGTCTCCCGAGCCGAGGCCCTGGGTGGCGGAGACGGCCAGCGGCTCGCCCAGCCCGAGACGGTGGAAGTCGGCCGCCAGCGACACGTCGGCGACGCCGTCGATCTTGTTGGCGGCGACGATCGTCGGCAGCGGCGAGCGCCGCAGGAGCTCGGCCATCTCCTGATCGCCCGGACGCACCCCGGCGCGGGCGTCGACGACGAGCACCGCGACCTGGGCGTCGGCCAGCCCGGCGCGCGCCTGGTCGCGGATCGAGCCGGCGAGCGGATCCTCGTCCTCGAAGTCCACGCCGCCGGTGTCGATCAGCGTGAACAGGCGCCCGTTCCACTCGCAGTCGAGCTCCTTGCGGTCGCGCGTGATGCCCGGGCGCTCGTGGACGACCGCCTCGCGGGTGCCCGTGAGGCGGTTGATCAGCGAGGACTTCCCCACGTTCGGATAGCCGACGACGGCGACCTTCATCGCTCCAGTATGACCGCGCGAGCCGCGCGCGCCCGCGTCACTCGGCCGCTGCGAGATCGCGCGCGAGCACGGCGATCCGCTCGACGACCTCCTCTACCTCGAGGCCGCCGGTGTCCAGCACGACCGCCCCCGGGGCCGGGCGCAGCGGGCTGTGCGCGCGGCTCGCGTCGCGCTGATCGCGCATCGTCTGCTCGGCGAGCACCGTGCTCGGCTCGGCGCCGAGCTCGGCGGCGCGGCGGCGCGCGCGCTCGGCCGGCGCGGCCGTGAGGAACACCTTCAGGGCGGCGTCGGGGGCGACGACGGTGCCGATGTCGCGGCCCTCGGCGACCCAGTCGCCGTCGGCGATCAGCTCGCGCTGCTTGGCCACGAGCGCCTCGCGCACCGTCGGGTCGGCGGCGACCCTGGAGGCCGCCTCGGAGACCTCGGGGGCGCGGATCTCGGCGGTGACGTCGCGCCCGTCCAGGCGCACACGCGCGGGAGCGCCCGCAGCCTGCACGGCACCGGCGCCGTTGGCGAGCTCGATCTGCGCCCGGCGCGCGATCTCGCCGGGCGGACGCTGCGGCGCGGCGAGCGCGAGCAGGCCGACACAGCGATACATGGCGCCGCTGTCGAGATAGGTGAACCCCAGCCGCCGTGCGAGCTCGCGCGCAACCGTCGACTTGCCGGCGCCGGCGGGACCGTCGATCGCTACGAGCAAAGCGCCGCCAGGTCCTCGACGAAGCCGGGATAGGACACGCCGGCGGCGTCCATCCCGATCACCTCGACGCCCTCGCGCGAGGCGAGGCCGGCGATCGCCCCGAGCATCGCCATGCGGTGATCGCCACCCGCCTCCAGCGTGCCGCCGCGCAGGCCGCCTGTCCCTCGCACGGCGAAACCGTCGAGCGTCGCCTCGATCTCGGCGCCGAGCCCGCGCAGGCCCTCGACGACACCGGCGATGCGGTCGGACTCCTTCACGCGCAGCTCGTGCGCGCCGCGCACGACCGTCTCGCCCTCGGCGAAGCAGCCGAGCAGCGCCACGAGCGGCAGCTCGTCGATCGCGAGCGGCACCTCCTCGGCGTCCACCACGGTGCCCTCGAGCGCACCGTGGGCGACGTCGAGGTCGCTGACCGGCTCCTCCCCGGTCAGCTCGCCGGACTCGTCCTCGAGATCGCCGAGCACGATCCCGCGCATCCGCCGCAGGATGCGCATGAAGCCCGTGCGCGTCCAGTTGACGCCGACGTCGCGGATCAACAGGCGCGAGCCCGGCACGAGCACGCCGGCGGCGACGAGGAAGGCGGCCGAGCTGGGGTCGCCGGGGATGCTCAGCGGCTCGAGCAGCAGCTCGTCCGCGTTGACAACGGTGACGTGGCGGCCGTGACGGTGGATCGCAACACCCGCGCGGAGCAGCATCCGCTCGGTGTGATCGCGGCTGCGCGACGGCTCGCCGACGGTCGTCGCGCCGTCCGCGGCGAGCGCGGCGAGCAGGACGCACGACTTGACCTGAGCGCTCGCGACGTCGAGCTCGTAGGAGATCGAGCGCAGCCGAGCGCCGTGCACCTCCAGCGGCGCGAATCGCCCGGCGCGTGCGCTCACAGCGGCGCCCATCTGCTCGAGCGGCGCCACGATCCGGTCCACCGGGCGGCGGCGGATGGACTCGTCGCCGTCGAGCATGAAGCTGCGCCCCTCCTGGGCGGCGAGCCAACCGGGGAGCAGGCGCATCAGCGTGCCGGCGTTGCCGACGTCGATCGGCCCCTCCGGCTCGCGCGCCTCGCGCAGACCGGTTCCACGCACGACGACCTCGTGCTCGCCGACCTCGACCAATGCGCCGAGCGCCTGCACGGCCTGCAGCGTGGATTCGGTGTCGGCCGCCCGCAGGTAGCCGCGGATGCGCAGGGGCTCGCTCGCCATCGCGCCGAGCAGCGCGGCGCGATGGGAGAGCGACTTGTCGGGGGGCGCGCGCAGCTCGCCGGTGAGCCTGCGCGCGGGTTCGAAGCGCATCTTCATTGTCTGTCCCTCATGCTCGCATGGCGCGCTCGCGGCTCACGCCCGCACGGCGGGGAAGCCGAGCCCGGAGATCAGCTGCGCTGCCCGTTCGAGATCCTGCTCGCCGGCGATCCACAGCGCCAGGACCCCCTGGCGGTTGTCCAGCGAGGGCGACAGCGCCATGTCGGCGATGTTGACGCCGGCGCGCCCGAGCGCGAGCGCGATGTCGGCGAGCACGCCGGGGCGGTTGGGCAGCGACACCCGCAGCTCGGAGGCGCTCCCGCCGGCCAGCGCGGCGCCGAGCAGCGCCTCGCGCTCGCTGCGCGCCTGCTCGTTCCAGGCGTGCAGGGCCGCCGGGTCGGCGTCGGCCAGGTGCCCGCGCACCTGCGCCAGGCGCTCGGCCAGCTCGTCGAGCGCGCCGATCAGCGCGTCGCGGTTGGCGAGGTAGATGTCCGGCCAGATGGCGCTGTTGGCGCCTGCGACGCGCGTGGCGTCGCGAAAGCTCGGCCCCACCGCCGGCAGGCGCTCGCCGTCCTCCTCGCCGAGCACCTCGGCGGCCTGCGCGACGAGCACGTTGGCGAGCACGTGCGGCAGGTGCGACACGCACGCCATCAGGCGGTCGTGGCTGTCGGCGTCGATCGCCGCCGGCCGCGCGCCGAAGCTCACGAGCAGCCTGTGCAGGCGCTCGTAGAGGACGCCTGCGGTGCTCCCCTCGGCGGGGGTCAGGTACCAGGTGGCGCCCTCGAACAGGTCCGCGTGGGCGTGCTCCACGCCGGCCGTCTCGGCTCCCGCCAGCGGATGGCCGCCGATGAAGCGCTCATCGACCCCCGCCCAGGACAGCATCCGCTTGGTCGAGCCGACGTCGCTGAGGACGCACTGCGGTCCGGCCGCCGCGAGGGCCTGCTTCACCGTGTCCACGATCGCGCCCACGGGCGCCGCGACGAACACCACCTCGGCGCCCTCCACGGCGGCCGCGACGTCGCTCGCGGCGGCATCGATCGCGCCGCGCTCCAGCGCCCGCGCGAGCACCGCCCCGTCGGGGTCGAAGCCGCACACCTGGGCGCCCGCGCGGCGGCGGGCCGCCAGGCCGATCGAGCCGCCGATCAGCCCGACGCCGAGGACGGCGATCCGCATCTAGTCAGCGCGGGCCGTGCGCGCCCCGGCGGCGTTGCGATCGCGGACGGACGCTGCCAGGCCCTCCAGCACTTCGACGGTCGTCTCCCAGCCGATGCACCCGTCGGTGATCGACTGTCCGTAGCGCGGCTCGGTACCCGCTCGCAGCTCCTGGCGACCCGCGAGCAAAAACGACTCCAGCATCACGCCGACGATGGCGTCGTTGCCGCCCGCGATCTGTCTGCCCACGTCCGCTGCGACGTCCGGCTGGCGTTCGGGGTCCTTGCCGGAGTTGTCGTGACTGAGGTCGATCATCACACGCACGGGCAGCCGCGTGGCGTCGAGCAGCCCAAGCGCCGTCGCCACGCTCGCAGCATCGTAGTTGGGCTGCCCCTTGCCCCCGCGCAGGATGATGTGACAGTCGGGATTACCGCGCGTGTACAGGATCGCGGGCGTGCCGTTCGGATCGATGCCGGCAAAGGCGTGTGGCTCCGCCGCCGCGCGGACCGCGTCCACAGCCACCTGGACGTTGCCGTCGGTGCGGTTCTTGAAACCGACCGGCATCGACAGCCCGGAGCCGAGCTGACGGTGGATCTGGCTCTCGGTCGTGCGTGCTCCGATCGCGCCCCACGAGACGGCGTCGGCGATGTACTGCGGCGTGATCGGGTCGAGGAACTCGCAGCCGACCGGGAGCCCCGCCTCGAGCACCCCCAAGAGCACGCGCCGGGCGAGGTGCAATCCGGCGTTGACGTCGCCGGAGCCGTCGAGGTGCGGATCGTTGATCAGCCCCTTCCAGCCGGTCGTCGTCCGTGGCTTCTCGAAGTACACGCGCATCGCGATCAGCAGCTCGCCGCTGAGCGCGCGGGCCAGCTGCCCGAGCCTCGCCGCGTACTCCAGCGTCGCGTCGGGATCGTGCACGCTGCAGGGCCCGACGACGGCCAGCAGGCGGTCATCGACCCGTTCGAGGACCCCCTGGACGTCGCGGCGGCCGCCGATCACGACGTCCGCGTGCTCGCTGCTGAGAGGCAGTTGCTCGAGCAGCGTGTCGGGCGCGAGCAGCGGGACGACCCGCTCGATCCGGCGGTCGCGGACGTAGTCGGCCGGGCGCAGCTGGGTGCGGGGCAGCTCAGCCAACGGCCGACTCTCTCCCGGCGAGTGTCTTGCCGGCCAGCTCCGCCGTGCGCGCCACCGCGGCGACGAACTCGCCGAAGGAGTCCGCGACGAGCGCCTGGGGTCCGTCGCAGACGGCCTCCTCGGGACGAGGGTGCACCTCGACGATGATCCCGTCGGCGCCCGCGGCGGCCGCCGCCAGCGACAGCGGCAGCACGAGCTCGCGCCGCCCGGCGGCGTGACTTGGATCGACGATCACGGGCAGGTGCGTGAGTTCCTTGAGGATCGGTACAGCCATGATGTCGAGCGTCGTGCGGCGATGGTCGGTTTCGAACGTGCGGATGCCGCGCTCGCACAGCATCACGTTCGGGTTGCCCTCCTTGAGGATGTACTCGGCGGCCATCAACAGCTCGTCCAGCGTGGCCGACAGGCCGCGCTTGAGCAGGGCCGGGCAGCGCGAGCGCCCGATCTCGGTGAGCAGCGGGTAGTTCTGCATGTTGCGTGCGCCGATCTGGATCACGTCCGCGACCTCGAGCACGTCCTCGAGCTCGCGGGCGTCCATCAGCTCGGTCACGATCGGCAGGCCCGTCTGCTCCTTGGCCTCGGCCAGCAGGCGCAGGCCCTCGCCACCAAGCCCCTGGAAGGCGTAGGGGGAGGTGCGCGGCTTGTAGGCGCCGCCGCGCAGCAGCGTGGCGCCGGCGTCGCGCACCACGCGTGCGGTCTGCAGCGTCTGCTCGCGCGTTTCGACGGTGCAGGGGCCGGCGATCATGGCGAAGTTCTCGCCGCCGATCTTGCGCCCCTGGATGTCGAGGACGGTGCGCTCGCCGTGGCGGATTTGGCTGGATGCGAGCTTGTAGGGCTTGAGGATCGGCATCACGCGATCCACGCCCGCCTGGCCCTCGAGCCCGAGACTTTCGAGGTTGACGTCCTGCTCGACGTCACCGATCGCTCCGATCACGGTCAGCCGCGCACCCCGGATCGGGTGCGCGATCGCGCCGGCGAGCTCGATCTTCTCGATCACCGCGTCGATCTCCTCGTCGGTTGCGGTCTCCTGCATGACGATCATCATCTATTCATCCTTTCACTGACGCCTGGGAGGTGTGTGCGCTCGGATTCACCGAGGACTGCTCGCGAGGGAGCGGGCGCGGCGCCCGCGTGAGTGGCGCTTGGTCCCTGCAGGGGACCCACGGCGGCTTGCGGCACCCGCTCGCGACGGGGGCAGGCCGAAGCGCCTAGCTAAATCGCCAGGCGTGGCGATAGGACCATGCGAAGGACGCAACGATGCTGCGAGCTGCTGCGGAGTGCGAAGGCTGCATGGTCATCTGCTGTGTTTGTAGCAGGAAACCCGGGTGCGGTCCAGCGCTGGGAAACCGGCGGGGGCGCCGGCTCAGCTCGGCGCCGGAGCGCGGTCGAGCAGCTCGGCCAGCGCATCGAGGAAGGCGCGGTTCTCCTCGCGTAGTCCGTAGGTGACGCGCAGCGCGGGCGTGGCGCTGCCGAGCGCGCTGCCGGCGCGCACGAGCACGCCGCGCTCGAGCAGGCCGCGCACGATCTGCTGCTCGTCGCGCTCGGCGCCGAGCTCCACCCAGCAGAAGTTGGCCTGCGACTCGGCCACGCCGAGGCCGAGCGCGCGCAGGCGCTCGTCCATCGAGATGCGCTCGGCGACGGTGCGTGTCACGCGCTCGAGCACCACGTCCTGGTGGCGCAGTGCCTCGACGGCCGCGGCCTGGGCGAGCGCGTTGCAGAAGAATGGTTGGCGAACCTGGTCGAACGCGCGCGGGAGCTCCTCGGAGCCGCACAATGCGTAGCCCACGCGCAGGCCGCACAGACCGTGCACCTTCGAGAAGGTGCGCAGCAGCACGAGGTTGGGGTGCTGCGCGAGCAGGTCGATGGAGGCGTCGGGGTCCGCGAGCAGGTTGTAGTCGCAGTAGGCCTCGTCGAGGATCACGCAGACGTGCGGTGGCACGCGCTCGAGGAAGGCGGCGATCTCCTCGAGCGCGATCGCAGTGCTCGTCGGGTTGTTGGGGTTGCAGACGAGCACGAGGCGCGTCGCCGCGGTGACCTCGCGTGCCATCGCGGCGAGGTCGTGGCGGTAGCAGTCGTCGAGCGCGACTGTCACCGCGCGGGCGCCGGAGGCGGCTGCCAGGTGCGGGTAGACGGAGAAGGAGGGCCACGCGTAGACGAGCTCGGCACCGGGCTCGAGCAGCGCCTCCCCCGCCGCGAGCAGGATGTCGCAGGAGCCGTTGCCGATCGCGATGCGCGCCTCGGGCACCCCGTGGCGCTCGCTCAGCCGCCGTCGCAGCAGCGTGTTGGAGGGGTCCGGGTAGCGATTGAGCGTGTGCAGCGCGGCGTCGATCGCCGCGCGCACCTCGGGCAGCGGAGCGAACGGCGACTCGTTGCTGGCCAGGCTGACGGCGGGCGCGAGCTCGCCGTAGCCGCCGGCCGCCGGGTAGGAGGGGATTCGCCCGATGCGCTCTGAGAACTCGATCGCCACGCGCACATTGTGCCGTGCCGCGCGCGCACCCGCCGGACGGGGCGCCGGTGCCCGGCTACTGCGCGGCGCTGAGGTCCGTGCGCAGTGAGCCGGCGGCGCCGAGGTAGATGTGCGCGGGCTCGTGATCGTCCTCGGCGTGGTAGTGGATCAGGACCCTGATGATGCTCGGTAACGATCCCGGCACGGGAATCTCGCGCGCGCACAGCAGCGGCACGTGCTCGAAGCCCACGGCGCGCGCGGCGACGGCGGGAAACTCGGCGTCGAGGTCCTCGGTGACGGTGAAGATGCAGCTCACGACGCGGTCGTGCGTGAGCCGGTTGCGCTCCATGATCGTGCTCATCAGCTCGCCGGTGGCGTCGAGGATCTGCTGCGCGTCGTTGCGCTCGACGCTCGTGGCGCCGCGCAGGGCGAACAGTCGCATGAGGGCGATTCTGTCAGAGCCCGAGCGCTCGCAGGCGCTCCGTCTCGGCGGCGCTGAGGAGGCGGTGCGCCCCCACCCCCAGGTCCCCGAGCGAAAGCGGACCGAAGCCGGTGCGCACGAGCTCGAGCACGGGATGCCCGACGGCGGCGCACATCCGCCGTACCTGGCGGTTGCGACCCTCGTGGATCCTCAGCTCGATCCGATCCGCATCGAGGCGGCGGACCGTCGCGGGAGCGGTGGGGCCGTCCTCGAGCTCGACGCCGGCGCGCAGCGCCTGCAGCGCAGCGCGCGAGATCGGCGCACCGGCGATCCGCGCGCGGTAGGTCTTGGGCACCTCGAAGCGCGGGTGCGTCAGCCGGTTGGCGAGCTCGCCGTCGTTGCTCACGAGGATCAGGCCGCTGCTGTCCGCGTCGAGGCGCCCGATCGGGTACAGGCGCAATCCGCCGGGCGGCAGCAGATCGAGGATGGTCGTGCGCGCGTGCGTGTCGCGCGCCGTCGAGACGACGCCGACCGGCTTGTGCACGGCGTAGAGCACGCGCGCCTCGGGACCGGCGAGTGGGCGGCCATCGACGGCGACAGCGCTGTCCTCGTCGACGTCGCGCGCCGGATCGGTGACGGTCTCGCCCGCCACGCTCACCCTGCCGGCGAGGATCATCTGCTCGGCGGCGCGGCGCGAGGCGACGCCGGCGTGGGCGAGGTACTTTCCTAGGCGCATCGGCGCCTGCCGGGGCGGGGGAGCATCGGCTGCAACGATAAGGGCAGACGATCCTCGCCCAGCGCCGCCGAGGAAGCCTTCTGCCATGGACCTCCAGCTGCTCGACCAGACCCTCGCCGACCGCGGCGAGCCCGCCTTCCGCGCCCGCCAGGTGTGGTCGTGGGCCGCGCGTGGAGTGCACGGCTACGAGGAGATGACGAACATCCCCGCAGCGCTGCGCGAGGCACTCGCCCGCGAGGTACCGTTCTCGGCGTTGCGCCTGCGCGAGGAGGCGCGCTCGCGCGACGGGACAGTCAAGGCGCTGTTCGCGACCCAAGACGAGCGGGCGGTGGAGGCCGTGCTGATGCGCTACCGCGACCCCCCGGGCCAGCGCACGGGCGGACGGCGCTCGATCTGCCTCTCCTCGCAGTCCGGCTGTCCGCTGACCTGCAAGTTCTGCGCCACCGGCAGCATGCGCTTCGCCCGCAACCTCACGGGCTCGGAGATCCTCGAGCAGGCGCTTCACTTCCGCCGCGTGGAGGCGATCGACCACTGCGTCTTCATGGGCATGGGCGAGCCGATGCTCAACCTCGACGCGGTGCTCGCCGCCTGCGAGCGGCTGCCGGCGATCGGTATCACCCACCGGCGCACGACGATCTCCACGGTCGGCTGGATACCGGGCATCGAAGCGCTCGCCGAGTCCGACATGCCGGTGCGTCTGGCGCTGTCGTTGCATGCGGCCGAGGAAGCCCTGCGCTCGGAGCTGATGCCCGTCAACGACCGCTACCCGCTCGCGGACGTGATCGACGCGTGCCGCGCCTTCTACGCGCGCAAGCGCCGGCGCGTGTTCATCGAGTATGTGATGCTCGCCGGCGTCAACGACCGCTACGAGCAGGCGCTCGAGCTCGCCCGCGTGCTGTCCGCGGGACCGGCGGGCGCAGGCGGCTCGTCGATCTTCAAGGTCAACCTGATCCCGTTCAACCCGACCGATTCCGCCTTCACGGGCTCCGGGCGCGACTCGATCGCGGCGTTTGCGAAGGCGCTCGAATCGCGCGGCGTCCCGGTGACCGTGCGCCTCACACGCGGGCGCGACATCGCCGCAGCCTGCGGCCAGCTCGCCGCCCGCGCTGCCTAGCTGGCGCGCTGCTCGCCGGCGCGCAGCAAGCGCTCGCGCAGGTCGGCCTGCTCCTCGGGGCTGGGATCCCAGCGGGCGACGTCGGGGAGCTCCTCCAGGCTGCGCAGGCCGAACAGCTTGAGGAACTGCGTCGTGCTGCGGTAGAGCACCGCGCCGAACTGCGAGCTGCCGGCCTCCTCGATCAGACCGCGCTCGAGCAGCGTGCCCGTGGCGGAGTCGGCGCTGACGCCGCGGATGCGCGTTATCTCCGGACGTGAGATCGGCTGCAGGTAGGCGACGATCGCGAGCGTCTCGGCCTGCGCGGGCGTCAGCGTCGAGGCGCGGGGGCGGCTCAGCAGCCGCCTGGCGGCCCGCTCGCTGGCGGGGTCGCTGGCGAGCGTCCAGCCGCCGCCGAGCTCACGCAGCTGGATGCCGCGCCGTCCCGGCGCATACTGCTCGGCGAGCAGCGCGAGCGCGGCGGCCACGGCGCCCTCCCCGACCTCGGCGGCCTCGGCGAGCTCGGCGACGCTGAGCGGGTCGCCGGCGAGGAACAGCAGCGCCTCGACGGTGCGCGCGAGCGACGGCAACTGCTCGGCGCTCACCGAAGCCTCGGCGCCCGCAGGTTCTCGACCGGCGGCGCTCACCCCGCGAGGCCTCCGGCACGGCCGGCCAGCGCGAGCGAGGAGGGCGCCTCGCGCGAGCGTGCGCGCACCGCGATCTCGCCGAAGCTCTCCTGCTGCTCCCAGCCGGCCTCGCCGGTTTTGTACAGCTCGAGCAGCGCGAACAGGGTGACAGCGACGGTCATCCGATCGGCGCCGCGCACCGCCTCCTCGAAGCTGAAGCTGCCGCGGCGCAGCAGCGTGCGCAGGTGCTCTAGGCGCTCGGCGACGGAGATCCGCGGCACGGCGATGTGCAGGACGCTGATCGCGGGCGGCGTGCTCAACAGCCGCCCGATCGCCGCGCCGAGCAGCTCGGGGCTGTGCGAGCCGTCGGCGGGCGCGATGATCGTGCGGCGCAGCTCGAGCGGCGGCGGGGCCTCGCGGAAGCGGACGCCGTGCTCGGCGGCGAGCAGCTCGCCCAGGTGCGTCGCCGCGGCGCGGTAGCGGCGAGCGTCGAGCATCCGCGCGAGCAGCTCGGCGGCGGCCTGTTCGGGCTCGATGTCGAGCAGCTGCTCGTCCTCGCCGCTGAGCATCAGCCGCGACTTCAGCTCCAACAGCGCGGCGATCAAGACGATGAACTCGGTCGCCGTCTCGAGGTCCAGCTCGCCGCGCTGCTCGAGATGGTCGAGGTAGGCGAGCACGACGTCGGCGAGCGCCAGCTCGAGCAGATCGACCTCTTCGCGCAGCACCAGTGTCAGCAGCAGGTCGAAGGGCCCGCTGAAGACGTCGAGGTCGAGCTCGAGGGCTGCGAGGCTCATCCGCGCACCGTAGCGGGCGCTCCCGACGGGGGCTCCCGCCTCGCCGTCGCCGCCGCTGCGCGCCTCACCGTGGCGGCGCACCGATGCCGATCCGCGGCCACGGCCCGGCTCACCGTCGCCGGGCGCCGATGCCCATCCGCTCGCGCACGTCGGCGAGCGTGGGCGCGGCGATCGCGTGGGCGTGCTCGGCGCCGCCGGCGAGGATCGCCTCGAGCGCCGCCTCGTCGCTGCGCAGCGCCTCGTAGCGCTCGCGCACGGGCGCGAGGTAGGCGATCACGGCCTCGGCCACCGCGCCCTTGAAGTCGCCGTAGCGGGCGTCCGCGAACTCGGCCTCGATCGCCTCGGGCTCGCTTCCGCGAGTGGCGGCGAGGACTTCGATCAGGTTGCTGATGCCGGGCTTGGCGGGGTCGCGTCGGATCGCGCTGCCGGAGTCGGTGACGGCGCTCTTCAGCTTCTTCTCGATCGCCTTCGGCTCGTCGAGCACGTACACGGTGCCCTGCTCGCTGGCGCCGGTGGTGGACATCTTGCGCTCGGGGTCCTGCAGGTCCATGATCCGTGCGCCGACCGCAGGGATGCGGTGCTCGGGCACGACGAGCACATCCTCGCCGTCGCCGAAGCGCGCGTTGAAGCGGCGGGCGACGTCGCGCATCAGCTCGAGGTGCTCGCGCTGATCCTCGCCGACGGGGACCTCGTGCGCGCGGTAGGCGAGCACGTCGGCGGCCTGCAGGACCGGGTAGAGCAAAAGGCCCGCGGAGACGAGCTCGCGCTGGGCGTGCTCCTTGTCACGGAACTGGTGCATGCGCTGCAGGCGGCCGAGCTCGGTCACGCTCGAGAGCAGCCACGTCAGCTCGGTGTGCTCGCGCACGTCGCTCTGGCGGAAGAGGATGCAGCGCGCCGGATCGAGGCCGGCGGCGAGCAGGATGGCGGTCGTGTCGTACAGGCGCTCGCGCAGCTCCGCGGGGTTGTAGGCGACGGTGATGGCGTGGAGGTCGACGATGCAGAAGATGCCCTCGCCGCGCTCCTGGCTGGAGACGTACTGGGCGATCGCGCCGATGAAGTTGCCGAGGTGCTTGCGCCCGGTCGGCTGGATGCCCGAGAAGATCCGCGTCTCGGCGGGGCCGCCGCTCACGGGCGACGCCGCGCGGCTGGGTCGCTCAGCCAGGGCGGGTCCCAGCCGGTGTCGTTCGGGTTCACGTTCGTCCCCGGCGGCACGATCTCATCGATACGGTCGAGCACGTCGGCGCTCAGCGTGCGGCCCGCGGCCGGCAGCTGGCTCTCGAGCTGCTCCATCGTGCGCGGGCCGATGATCGCGGCGGTCACGGCGGGGTGGTTGACGACGAAGGCGATCGCCATCTCGATCAGCGACATGCCGGCGTCCTCTGCGAGGGCGGCGAGCGCGTCCGCGGCAGCGAGCTTGGCCTGGTTGGCGGGCAGGCTCATGTCGTAGCGCTGCGGCAGCATCTGCGCGCGCCTGCTCCCGCCCGGCGAGTCGCCGCCCTTGCGATAGCGACCGGACAGCCAGCCGCCCGCCAGCGGGCTCCACGGGATCACGCCGAGCGAGTACTTCTCGCAGACGGGCAGCACGTCGGCCTCGACCCTCCGGATCAGGATCGAGTAGGGGGGCTGCTCGCAGACGAAGCGCTCGCGGCCGCGCCGCTCGGCGGCCCACTGTGCCTCGACGATCTGGTGCGCGGGAAAGGTCGAGCTGCCGATGTAGCGGACCTTGCCGGCGTGCACGAGGTCGCTGAGGGCGCCGAGCGTCTCGTCGATGTCGGTGTCGAGCTCGGGGCGGTGGATCTGGTAGAGGTCGATCCAGTCTGTTTTCAGCCGGCGCAGGCTGTTCTCGACCTCCTTGACGATCCAGCGCCGGGAGTTGCCGAACTGGTTGGGATCTTCGTCGTCCATGCGGCCGTGCGCCTTGGTGGCGAGCACGACCGAGTCGCGCCGGCCCCCCGCGAGCGCCTTGCCGACGATCTCCTCGGACTCCCCGCGCGAGTACACGTCGGCGGTGTCGATGAAGTTGATGCCGGCGTCGAGCGCGCGGTGGATGATTCGGATCGAGTCCTCGTGGTCGGTGTTGCCCCACGCGCCGAACATCATCGCTCCGAGACACAGGGGGCTGACGCTGACGCCGGTGCTGCCGAGTTTGCGGTGCTCCATCTTCCTCCTAGTCGATCGTCTCGCGGATCACCGGCCGCTTGGCGGCCGTCACCTCGTCGAGACGGCGCACCGGGGTCGTGTACGGCGCGCGCCTGGCGATCTCGGGGTCGGCCGCGGCCTCGCGCAGGATCGCGGCGATCGCCTCGGCGAAGGCGTCGAGCGTCTCCTTCGTCTCGGTCTCGGTCGGCTCGATCATCAGCGCCTCCTCGACGAGCAGCGGGAAGTACACGGTCGGCGGGTGGAAGCCGAAGTCGAGCAGGCGCTTGGCGAGGTCCAGCGTCTTGATCTGCAGCGCCTGCTTCATCGGGCCGCCGGAGAGCACGAACTCGTGCATGCACAGCTCGCCGTAGGCGAGCGGCAGGTATTCGGCGACGCCCTCCTCGCGCAGCCGCGCGAGCAGGTAGTTGGCGTTCAGCACGGCCGCTTCGGAGGCATCCCTGAGACCGTCGCCGCCGAGCGAGCAGATGTAGGCGTAGGCGCGCACGAAGCAGCCGTAGTTGCCGTGGAAGCCACGCAGGCGGCCGATCGAGCGCGGCCTGTCCTCGTCGAGCTCGAAGGCGCCGTCCTCGCCGCGCGCGACCACCGGGACGGGAAGGAACGGGGCGATCCGCTCGGACACGGCGATCGGCCCCGAGCCGGGGCCGCCGCCGCCGTGCGGCTGGGTGAAGGACTTGTGCAGGTTGAAGTGGACGATGTCGAAGCCCATGTCTCCCGGCCGCGAGAGACCCATGACGGCGTTGAGGTTGGCGCCGTCGTAGTAGAGCGTGGCGCCGACGCCGTGCACGATCTCGGCGATCTCGGAGATGTTGGGGTCGAACAGGCCGAGCGTGTTGGGGTTCGTCAGCATCAGGCACGCCACGTCCTCGTCGGCCTTCGCCCGCAGGTCGGCGATGTCGATGCCCCCGTCGGGGTTGGTCGCGAGCTTGACCACCTCCAGGCCGGCCATCGTGACGGTCGCCGGGTTCGTGCCGTGCGCCGTATCGGGCGTCAGCACCTTGTGGCGGCGCTCGCCCCGGTCCTCGTGGTAGGCGCGCGTGAGCAGCACGCCGGCGAGCTCCCCGTGCGAGCCCGCGGAGGGCTGCAGGGAGACGTGCGGGAGCCCCGCGACCTCCGCCAGCGCGCCCTGCAGCTTCCACATCAGCTCGAGCGCGCCCTGGGCGCGGTCGGGGTCCTGCAGGGGGTGCAGGCGGGCGTGGCCCGGCAGCGCGGCGACGCGCTCGTGCAGCCGCGGGTTGTGCTTCATCGTGCACGAGCCGAGCGGATAGAAGCCCGAGTCGAGGTCGAAGTTGCGCTTGGAGATGCCGACGTAGTGGCGCACGATCTCGGGCTCTGAGACCTCGGGCAGGCGCGGGGGCTCGGCGCGGCGGAAGGACGCCGGCAAGAGCGTCTCGGCATCGACCGCGGGGACTTCCGTCGGCGGGCACTGGAAGGCGCGCCGCCCCGGCGCGCCCTTCTGGAAGATCGTCCGCGCGGTGTCCCGCTGCAGCGGCGTCGCAGCCATCGTGTGCGTCGCGAGCGGGTGGTGTCCGTCGATGCCGGGGTCGGCGTGGAGGTGGTTCTCGTCGATCGCGCTCATACCGTCAGCGTCGCCTCCCGCTCGGCCGCGACGGCGGCGTCGAGCACGCCGGCGAGGCGGTCGATGTCGGCGCGCGTGCGGCGCTCGGTGATCGCGACGAGCAGGCCTCCGCGGTCGGCCTCGCGGCCGCTGAGCGCGTGCAGGTCAACCCCCGGGTTGACGCCCGCTTGGAGGCAGCGCCGCCGGACCGCCGCCACGTCGGCGTCGAGGCGCACGGCGAACTCGCGGATGACCGGCCGCTCGTGCAGCTTCTCGACGCCGTCGATTGCCGCGAGCGTCTCGCGCGCGTAGTGGGTGCGGGCGAGCAGCAGCTCGCCGAGCTCGACAATCCCGCGCCGTCCCAGCCAGGACAGGTAGACGACGCCGGCGAGCGCGTTGAGGGCCTGTGCGGTGCAGATGTTCGAGGTCGCCTTCTCGCGGCGGATGTGCTGCTCGCGGGTCTGCAGCGTGAGCACGAACCCGCGCCGGCCGTCGACGTCCGTGGTCTCCCCCGCGATCCGCCCGGGCATGCGTCGCAGGTACTCCTCGCGGGCCGCGAACAGGCCGAAGGAGGGACCGCCGAAGTCGAGCCGGTTGCCGAGCGGCTGGCCCTCGCCGACGGCGACATCGACGCCGCATTCCCCGGGGGCCCCCAGGACGCCTAGCGTGATCGGATCGACCTGTGCGATCACGACCGGGCCGCCCGCGTCGCGGCCCGCGCCCTTGGCCGCGGCGCCGAGCGCGGCGGCGTCCTCGACGGCGCCGTAGAAGTTCGGCTGCGCGAAGATCGCCGCGCTGGTGTCCTCGTCGATCGCCTGCGCCCACGCGTCGGGGTCGGTCACGCCGCCGCCGGCTCCCCCCAGCAGCGGCACCTCGACGACGTCCATGCCGTAGCCGTGGGCGGTCGTGCGCAGCGTCTGCAGCGAATGCGGGTGCAGGCCGGCGCTGGCCACGAGGCGGCTGCGACCGTTGTGGAGCTTGGCCAGGTAGCCGGCGGCGGCGACCGCCGAGGGCCCCTCGTAGACGGAGGCGTTGGAGACGGGCAGGCCGGTCAGCTCGCAGATCGCGGTCTGGTACTCGAACATCACCTGCAGGCCGCCCTGGGAGATCTCCGGCTGATAGGGCGTGTATGGCGTGAGGAACTCCGAGCGCTCGGTCAGCATGTCGATCAGCGCGGGGACGTAGTGGTCGTACATGCCGGCGCCGAGGAAGCTGAGCTCGTCCTCGCTGGAGACGTTGCGCGCGGCGAGCTCGCGCAGGTGCTCGTAGACGTCCTGCTCGGGGAGCCCGTCGGGGAGCTCGAGCGCGCGTCCGAGACGCACGCCCGCGGGGATCTGGCGATCGAAGATCTGCTGCAGCGAGCCAACGCCGATCGCCGCGAGCATCGCAGCGAGATCCTCGTTGGTGATGGCGGTGTAGCGACTCAACCTACGAGCAGCCTAGCCAGCCAGCGTGCCCTTGTAGGTGGCTGCGTCCATCAGCGCCTCGCGCTCGGCGGGATCGGACAGGCGCACCTTCACGAGCCAGCCGGCGTCGTAGGGCTCCTCGTTGATCATCGCGGGGTTCTCCGACAGCGACTCGTTGACCTCGACGATCTCCCCGGACAGCGGGGCGATCACGTCGGAGACCGCCTTGACCGACTCGACCTCGGTGTAGGCAGCGTCCTTGGCGAGCGTCGTGCCGACGGCGGGCGGGTCGAAGAAGACCACCTCGCCGAGGGCATCCTGCGCGTACCACGTGATCCCGAGCGTGGCCAGGCTCGGGTCGGCGTCGTCGATCCGCGCCCAGTCGTGCTCGGCGTGGTAGAGCAGATCGTCGGGATAGCTGGCCTGGCTCATTCACGAGCCCTTTCTGTAGAGCGGCTTTTCCTTGACCACGGCGGGGCGCATCTTGCCACGAACGTCGATCTCCAGGCGAGTGCCGGCGGCGGCGCGTGCGGCGGCGACGTAGGCCATTCCGATGCCGGTCTGCAAGCACGGCGAGAAGGTGCCGCTGGTGACCTCGCCCCCGCCCACGACGGGATTGCCCTGGCGCGCGATCCCCGCGCCCTCGATCGCGAAGGCGACGAGTCGCTCGGCGGGACCGGCGGCGCGCACGGCCCCCACTGCCTCGGCGCCGATGAAGCCAGTGTCCTCCTTGCAGCACCAGCCGAGGCCCGCTTCGATCGGCCCGCGCTCGGTTGACAGGTCGTTGCCGTAGAGGTGGAAGCAGACCTCCAGGCGCAGCGTGTCCCGCGCGCCGAGCCCTGCCGGCGTGGCGCCGCGTCGCACGAGGCCATCCCACACCGTGGTCGCGACGTCGGGCGCGCACAGCACCTCCACGCCGTCCTCGCCGGTGTAGCCGGTGCCACAGACGAGCGCCTCGCAGCCCCCCAGGCGCCGGGTGCCGACACACATGCGCGCGGGCAGCGGCGAGTCGGAGATCGCCTGCACGAGCTCGCGCGCGAGCGGCCCCTGCACGGCGAGCATCGCGTAGTCCTCGATCCGATCGCTGACGTGCGCGTCGGGGTAGTCGCGTGCATGCTCGAGGAACCAGGCGAGGTCGCCGGCGTGGTTGGCGGCGTTGGTGACCGTCAGATAGCGCTCTGCATCGAGGCGATAGGTGAAGAGGTCGTCGAGCACCCCGCCGTCCTCATTGCAGAGCACGCCGTACTGCGCTCCGCCGATGCCGATCTGCGCGATGTCGTTTGAGATCAACCGCTGCAGCAGCTCGCACGCCTGCGCTCCGCTCGTTTCGATCTCGCCCATGTGCGAGACGTCGAAGACGCCGCACTCTCGACGCACCGCGATGTGCTCCTCGCGGACACCCTCGTACTGGACCGGCATCTCCCAGCCGGCGAACTCCACCAGCTTCGCCCCCGCCTCCCGGTGGCGCTCGAACAGCGCGGTGCGCCGCAGCAGCGGGGGTGGCGGCGATGACATCGGCCCAGGCTAGCGAAGCGGGCGCTGCGCCCCGCTCATCCGCGGCGAGGCCCGTTCAGTGCTCGTACTGCTCGTCGCCGACGTGGATCGACGGGAGCATCGACGCGTCGCCAGGCAGCGCCAGCTCGCGGCCACCGGAGCGCATGTGCTCGGGACAGAGGATCACCCAGCCGCGCCATCCATTCGCATCGGAGGCGACGACACCCTCGCCGGCCCGTACCGATGTGCGGCAGATGTTGCACAGGCCGTCCCACATGTTCGACTTCGCCACCGCACATGTCTATCAGATCGCGGCTGAGCGCGACAGCGATCTCAGCGCAGGAAAGGCGGGACGTCGATGTCGTCGTCGGAGATCTCCAGCGAGGAGCGCTGGCGCTCGTCGATACGCGGCCCGCGGTCGCGTCCACGCGAGCGGCTCTCGCGCCGTGCGCTGCGCCCTGGGCGGTGGTCGAAGCCGGTGCCGATGACGGTCACGCGGACCTCGTCGGACATGCTCTCGTCGATCACCGCGCCGAAGATGATGTTGGCGTTCGGATCGGCCGCGCTCTGGATGATCTCGGCGGCGTCGTTGACCTCGAACAGGCCGAGGTCCTTGCCGCCGGTGATGTTGAGGAGGATCCCCGTGGCGCCGTCCACCGACTCCTCGAGCAGCGGCGAGGAGATCGCGGCCTTCGCGGCTTCGCCGGTGCGGTTCTCGCCGGCGGCCGTGCCGATGCCCATCAGCGCAGAGCCGGCGTCCTGCATGATCGTGCGCACGTCGGCGAAATCGAGGTTGATCAGGCCGGGGATCGTGATCAGGTCGGTGATCCCCTGGACGCCCTGGCGGAGCACGTTGTCGGCCTCGCGGAAGGCGTCGAGCATCGAGGTGCGCCGCTCGACGACCGCGAGCAGCTTCTCGTTGGGGATCACGATCAGGGTGTCGACGACCTCGCGCAGCCGCTCGATCCCCTCGGTGGCCTGGCGTCCGCGCTGGGAGCCCTCGAAGTCGAACGGGCGGGTGACCACGCCGACGGTCAGCGCGCCGATCTCGTTCTTGGCGATCTCGGCGATGATCGGTGCCGCCCCCGTGCCGGTGCCGCCGCCCTCGCCGGCGGTGACGAAGACCATGTCGGCGCCCTTCAGCGCCTCCTTGATGTCGTCTCGCGACTCCGATGCGGCCGACAGGCCGACGTCGGGGTTGGCGCCCGCGCCGAGGCCCTTGGTCGACTGGTGGCCGATGTTCAGCTTGATGTCGGCGTCGCACATCGCGAGCGCCTGGGCGTCGGTGTTGGCGGCGATGAACTCGACGCCGCGCAATCCCGCGTCGACCATGCGGCTGACGGCATTGGTCCCGCCGCCGCCGACGCCGACGACCTTGATTACAGCCAGATAGCTTGAGCTGCTCTCCATGATGGTTCTGTCCGAAGCCTTCAGTAGGAATTCAGGGTTCGCAGCATACTGGTCGCGGAACCGCCGGGTTGTGCACGTTATGCAGGGTTCTTCGCCCTGTCAACGACGCCCGCGAATGTCGCAAGAATCGTTGCAGAACGGGCGACTCTCAACCAAGGGGTGAGCATCGCCCTTTCTGCTGTCTAACCCTGCAGTTCAGCTCGAGCCTCTGCTCACCCCCCCGTCGTCCCTGCTTCGGTCGCGCCTTCGGCGCTCGGCGGCGTCGCCGATTCGCTCGCTTCGGTGGGGGCGCCGGCGGTTCCCGGCGCACCGCTCGTGGGCGCCGGTGCGGGCGCGGAGGAGGTGCTCTGGGGCGCCGTTTCGGTCGACGGTTCGGTGCCCTTGGCGGCGGCGGCCGGTCCGGAGAGGCTTTCGGCGAGCGCGCCGATCGGCGATTCGGAGGTCCCGATGCGTTCGCTCGCGCTCGCCGCGCTCGGCGGTCCGGCTCCCGCCGGGAAGCCCGCGGCAGGGCGGTCGGGCACGCGCACGTCGATGTAGATCGCGCCCGCCGAGCTCGGGTCGGCGAGCACGCGCGCCAGCGCCAGCCACTTGGCGTGCGGGCGAACGTCGTCGCCGAAGTACACGACGAGGCCGTTGTGCATCGCGACCGTCAGGCCCTGCGCGCCGCTGTAGGCGCGCGCGACGTGTGCGGCGAGCCGGCGCGGCGCGGCACCGAGGACCTGCAGCGCGGCGAGCAGGCTGCGGTCGTGCAGATGTGCTCCGGGCGCGGGGGCGAGCCAGCCGGCGAGGGTGGGAAGCGATTGCGAGAGCAGGCCCGGCCCGAGCACGACGCCGTCGGCAGCCACGGCCGTATGCACGCCGCCGGCCACGAGCGCCGCGACGGGCGTCTGCTCGACGACGGCGATGTCGAGGCCGTGGGGGAACCGCGCCGAGGCTCTCAGCGCCCGCACAACGTCGAACTGCGCGACCGCCGCTTGCAGCGCGGCGGCGTTCACGTCGAGCGTGCTCATGTGGCGCGCGGCCGATTCCAGCGCGGTCCTGATCGCCGGCGCCTCGGCGCCTTCGACGCCGCTGATGCGCACGCGCTGGACGGCGACGAACGACGAGTGCCGCAGCGCCAGGTAGCCGCCCCCCAGCAGCGCCAGCGAGACGAGCGCGGCGAGCAGCGCGATGCGCGCGCTGCGGCGGCGGCGGCCCAGGAGTGCCAGCGCGGCGCGCGCGGAGGCGAGCCCGGGCGCCGGCCGCCCACGAGCGGCGGGCAGGGTGAGCCGCCCGAAGGGGAGGCGGGCGGTGAGTGGGCGCTCCATCGACTAGGTGTTCGACCAGGCGGCGAGAACCCCTACCCGATCACGGTCGCCTCAGCGCCAGGGAAAGCGCACGTCGCCGAGCGTCTGCACCTCCGGCTCGAGCTCGACGCCGAAGCGCTCGAGCACGCGACGGCGACCCTCGCTCATCACGGCGATCACGTCGGCGGTCGTCGCGCCACCCGTGTTCTCGATGAAGTTGGCGTGCTTGGGGGCGAAGCGGGCGCCCCCCACGCCGACGCCGTTGCACCCCGCCTGCGCCAGCAGCAGTCCGGCGCTGCGGCCCTCCGCGCGGGGATCCGCGGGGTTCTTGAAGGTCGAGCCGAATGTCTTGATCCCCTGCGGCTGGGCCTCGTGGCGGCGGCGGCGCATCTCCGAGAGCGTCGACTTCACGCGCTCTGGCGCAGCGGCGCCGAGCAGCAGACACGCGCGCACGACGACCTCCCCCGCGCGCAGGTTGGAGCTGCGGTAGGCGAAGCCGAGCTGCGCCGGCTCGCGCCGCTGCAGGCCGTCGGCGGTGGCGATCTCGACCCACTCCAGCGCGCGCTCGAGCTCGCCGCCGTAGGCGTTGGCGTTCATTCGCACGGCGCCGCCCAGCGTGCCGGGGATGTTCACGCCGAACTCGATCCCGCTCAGCCCCGCCCGCGCCGCGGCGGCAGCGACGGCCGGCAGCCGCGCGCCGCCGCCGGCGAGGATCCGAGGCGCCTGCAGCTCGATCGCCGCCAGCTCGCGATCGAGCTTCACGACCAGGCCGCTCGCACCGGCGTCGGCGACCAGCAGGTTCGAGCCCGAGCCGACGACGGACACGGACACGCCGGCAGCTCGCGCCCAGGCGAGCAGCTCGTGCAGCCGGCGCTCGCTGCCCGCGCGTGCGAACAGCTCGGCCGGACCACCCGTGCGCACCGTCGTCAGACGGCTGAGGGGAAAGTCGCGCTCCACGCCGTCCGGCGGCTGCACGCTCATCGCGCCCGCACAGCGGCCGCCACCCGCTCCCGACTCATCCGCCCACCGCCCCGGCGCTCGTGGCGAGCAGGGCGCGTCCGAGACCGTCGATGTCGCCGGCTCCCATCAGCACGCAGACGTCGCCCTCGCCGAGCACGCCCGCGAGCACCCGCTCGGCGTCGGCAAAGCTCGCCAGCCAGTACACCGGGCGTCCGGCGGCGGCGTCGGCGGCGGCCTCGGCGACGAGCAGCCCGCTGACCCCGGGGTGCTCCTCGGAGCGCTCGCGCGCCGCGTAGACGTCGAGCACGGCGACCTCGTCGGCCTGCGCCAGCGCCGCGCCGAACTCCCGTGCCAGGGACGCCGTCCGCGAGTACAGGTGCGGCTGGAAGACGGCGAGCAGGCGGCGGTGCGCGAGCGTGCGCGCAGCGGCCAGCGTGGCCGCGACCTCGGTGGGGTGATGGGCGTAGTCGTCGTAGAGCAGCGCTCCGCCGGCGCTCCTGCCGAGCAGCTGGAAGCGTCGTCCGGCGCCGGTGAAGGTGGCGAGGGCGGCGACCGCCGCGGCCGTGTCGGCACCCGCCAGACGCGCCGCCTCGAGCGCTGCGGCGGCGTTGAGGGCATTGTGCGCGCCGGGCACGACGAGCTCGACGGCCTCGCCGTGCCAGTCGAAGCTCGAGCCGCCGGCGTGCAGCCTCGGCGCCGGCACGTCGTAGGCGACGAGCGGCCCGTCGCGCAGCGCGAGCAGCTCGGGCCGGTCCCAGACGACCGCCCAGCTCGGAGCGCGCAGGTACTCCCGGAACGCCTCGCGCAGCTCCGCCAGCGAGGCGTAGGTCGCGTGATGGTCGAGCTCGACGTTCGTCAGCAGCGCGACCTCCGCCGCGAGGCTGAGCATCGAGCGGTCCGACTCGTCGGCCTCGACGACGAGCCACTCCCCCTCGCCCCAGTCCGCGTTGGGAAGGCCGCCGCCGACCGGGCCCCCGACGAGCCACCCGGGCTTCAGGCCCGCGCCGCGCAGCGCGTGGACGAGCATCGCCGAGGTCGTCGTCTTGCCATGCGTGCCGGCGACGGCGATCGTGCGGCGCAGCCGCGTGAGCTCCGCCAGCAGCTCTGCGCGGGGGCGCTCGCGGATCCCGCGTTCGCGCGCCGCCACGCGCTCGGCGTTCTCGGCGGGCACCGCCGAGGAGTAGATCAGCTCGACGCCATCACCCGCCGGGACGTTCTCGGCGCGATGCCCGATCGCGGGCTCGAGCACCCCGTCGGCGCGCAGGCCATCGAGGTAGGGACCCTCGGCGCTGTCCGAGCCGCTGACCTGTGCGCCGAGCGCGTGCGCCGCGCGCGCGTAGCCGCTCATCCCGGCGCCGCCGACCCCGACGAAGTGCAGCCGCCGCGAGAACCAGGCCCCCTCGGCACGGCCCGTGCCGCCGGCGCCCGAGCGCCCGCCGCCCGGCTCGTCCGCCTCGCTCACGTGCCGGCCGCCTCGAGCAGCTCGGCGACGATGTCGCGTGCGGCGTTGGGCCGCGCGAGAGCGCGGGCGGCGGCTGCCATCGCCGCCAGGCGGCGGCGATCGGCGAGCAGCGCGGCGACCTCGCCGCCGAGCCGCGCGGCGCTGAGCTCGGCATCGGCGATCACGATCGCTGCGCCGGCGTCTGCCATCCAGGCGGCGTTGGCGCGCTGGTGGTCGGCGGCGGCACGCGGGTAGGGCACGAGGATCGCCGGCAGGCCGTGCGCCGCGATCTCCGCCACCGAGCCGCCGGCGCGCGCCACGACGAGGTCGGCCGCCGCGAGCGCGTCGGCGAAGTCGGCGAGCGGCAGATAGGCGCGCAGGTCGTAGTCGCGTGGCAGCCCGCGCGCGAGCAGCTCCGGGTGATCGCGACGGCCGCTCACGTGCAGCACGTGGAAGGGCGCGCCCGCGAAGGCCTCCGCGGCCGCCATGTTGATCGTGCGCGCCCCGAGCGAGCCGCCGAAGACGAGCACGCAGCTCGCCTCGGGAGCCACCCCCATGCGCGCGCGCGCCGCCACGCGGTCGCGCTGGGGCGGCGGCACGGGCCTGCCGGTCACGCGGTAGCGGGGCGGTTCGCGTCCGGGAATCGGGAAGGCCAGGCAAACGCGGTGCGCAAAGCGCGCGAGCAGGCGGTTGCTCAGCCCGAGGTGGCTGTCGGCCTCGCTCAGCACCAGCGGGACGCGCAGCGTCACCGCCGCCAGACCGACGGGCCCGGATACGTATCCTCCGCCGCCGAGGACGGCCCCGGGGGCGAGGCTCCGCAGCAGCGAGCGGGCGCGGAGCACGGCCGCGAACGCCAGCCAGACGGCGCGCAGCGCGCGCAGGGGGTGGGAGCGGCTGAGCCCCTGCACGGTGATCGCGTGCAGCGGGAAGCCGGCTGCCGGCACCAGCTCCGCCTCGGCGCGGCCACCGCCGATGAAGGCGACCTCGGCGCCCTCAGCCCGCAGCGCTTCCGCGACGGCCAGCGCCGGCACCACGTGCCCAGCGGTCCCGCCGGCGGCGATCACGATCCTCCTCGGCGCTGCGCTCACGGGCCAATCGTGCCGGTTCGCGGGCGACGGCGTCGCGTGAGCGCGAGCGCGAGGCGGGCACAGCGCGCACGTGGCCGGTCGCTCCGGAGGCGACGTTCAGCAACAGCCCCATGCCCGCGAGCATCACCACGAGGCTGCTCGAGCCGTAGGAGACGAACGGCAGCGGAACGCCGGTCAGCGGCGCGAGCCCGAGCACGGCGAAGGCGTTGAGGATCGCCTGCGAGAGGATCAGCGCGGTCACGCCGATCGCGATCAGCGCGCTGTACAGGCTGCGCGCCGCCTTCGCCGCCCGCAGTCCCGCGTAGGCGATCAGGCCGTAGAGGAACAGCAGCGCAAACACCCCGACGGCGCCGAGCTCCTCGGCGATGACGGCGAGGATGAAGTCGGTCGGCGCCTCGGGCAGGTAGAAGATCTTCTGTACCGACTGCCCCGGGCCGACCCCGAGCAGGCCGCCCGAGCCGATCGCGATCTGTCCCTGGACCGCCTGGAAGCCGGTCGAGGAGGCGTGCGCCCAGGGGTCCAGGAACGAGGTCAGGCGTGCCCGCGCGTAGGGCTTGACGAGCGCGTAGAGGACCACGAGCCCAAACACGCAGGCGCCGATCTGGGCGAGCTTGCGCATCGGGATGCCGGCGCCCACGAGCATCGCGCTGAAGGTGAAGGCGATCACCATCGCCGTGCCGAGGTCCGGCTGGGTGAACACGAGCAGGCAGGCGGACCCGACGACGATCAGCAGCGGGCGCGCGAGCTCGCGCAGGTCGTGGACGCGCTGAGGACGCTTTGCCAGCAGCGTCGCGGAGTAGAGCACGAGCGCGAGCTTCATCAGCTCGGAGGGCTGGAACTGAAGCTGGCCGGGGCCGATCCAGCGACGAGCACCGTTGATCGAGACGCCCACGTGCGGGATGTGCACCGCCGCCACCAGCACGAACGAGGCGAACAGCAGTGGCGCCGTGATGCTGTGCACTTTCGCGACGCCGTCGCGCGCGAGCAGGCGCATCACGACCAACCCGACGGTCCCGTAGATCGCGAACTTGAGCAGGTAGCTCGAGCCATAGCCGTGTCCCTGCAGCAGCGTCGTCGCGGAGGAGGCGCTGTAGACCATCACGGCGCCGAATGCGAGCAGGCACAGCGTGGCGGTCAGCAGGATGCGCTGCTCGAGCGATTGGCCGGCCGCAGCCGTCGCGCCGCGGCCGCGTCGGGCTTCCTTGCTCGATTGACGACCCGCCGGGGCTTTGGCCCGGCGTGCTGGCGCTGAGGGCATCCCCGCTCCCTTCGACGTCGAAGCGCGGAAGCCTCCCGCAGGCGGCGATCTAGATTCCCCTGCTCTGGCGGTAGATCGTGAAGCCGATCGCGCCGCAGATCGAGGCGACGATCCAGAAGCGCAGGATGATCTTCGTCTCAGACCAGGCCTTTAGCTCGAAATGGTGGTGGATCGGCGCCATCAGGAAGACTCGCTTGCGCGTCGTCTGGAAGGAGATCACCTGGATCACGACCGACAGCGCCTCGATCACGAAGATGCCCCCGAGCAGGATCAGCAGCACCTCGGTCTTCGTCATCACCGCCAGCCCTGCGATCGCCCCTCCGAGCCCGAGCGAGCCGGTGTCGCCCATGAACACGGTGGCCGGGAAGGCGTTGAACCAGAGGAAGCCGACGCACGCGCCGACGAGGCATCCTGCGAGCATCGCGAGGTCGAGGTTGCCCGGCAGGAAGGCGATGCCGATGTAGGCGAGCAGCACGATCGCCGCGCAGCCCGCCGCGAGCCCGTCGAGGCCGTCTGTGAGGTTGACCGAGCTGGTCGTGCCGGCGACGACGAAGTAGATCAGCAGCGGGTAGAAGGGGCCGAGATCGATGTGGTAGTCGACGAAGCGCAGCCACAACGTGGGTGGCAGGTGCGCCTCGTGCGTGGCGATCCACCACAGCCCGAGTGAGATCGCGATCGTGACGCCGAGCTTGGTGCGCGCCCGCAGCCCCAGCGAGCGGCGCTTGACGAGCTTTGTGTAGTTGTCGGCGAAACCGAGCAGGGCGCAGGCAATCGCCGCCCCGAACACGCCGACCGAGCGCCATTCGTAGTTGGTGAGGATCAGGAACGGCACCGAGACGGCGATGAACACGATGATCCCGCCCATCGTCGGCGTGCCCGCCTTCTCGTGGTGCCCCTCGGGACCGTCCTCGCGTATGTGCTGGCCGAACTCGCGCTTGCGCAGGAACTCGATGAACTTGGGGCTGAGGAAGATGCAGATCAGCAGCGCGGCCGTGCCGCCGAAGAGAATGCGCCCCATTCAGCGCCGCTCCGAGCCGCTGCCGCTGAGCGCGGAAGCCGCCGCGTCGCGCGCCTGCGGAGCCGCCTGCGAAGGCGGCGTCTGCGCGCGGCGCGCGGCGACGCTGGCGGTGACCAGCTCGAGCCCGACCCCGCGCGAGGCCTTGACGAGCACGGTGTCGCCATCGCGCAGCAGTTCGGGGACGAGCTCCGCGGCGGCCCGCGCATCGGGGAGCGCATGAGACTCCCCGCCGAAGCCGCGGCGCATTTCGGCGGCGAGCGGGCCGACGGTGACGAGCAGGGCGACCCCGCTCGCCTGCGCGTGCTCGCCCAGCCGGCGGTGCAGGCCCGGCGCCTGTGTCCCGAGCTCGAGCATGTCGCCGAGCACAGCCACCCGGCGCCCCGGAGCCGTCTCGGCGAGATCGTCGATCGCGGCGCGCATTGACATCGGGTTGGCGTTGTAGCAGTCGTCGATCAGCAGCACCCCGCCGGCGAGCTCCTGCCGCTGCCCGCGCATCGCCGAGAAGGCGACATCCAGCGGGCCGGTGGGGAGGTGCCCGAGTGCCCGCGCGGCGGCGACCGCGGCGAGCAGGTTGAGCAGGTTGTGCCGCTGGCCGAACGAGGGCCACAGCACGATCTCCCGGCCCTCGAGCGCGACCACGACGGCGCCGTCTGCGCGGCGCTCGCGCAGCGAGACGTCCGCCCCGTGCTCGCCGAACGTCCTCACCGTCAGGTCCGCGCGCAGGTGCGGCTCGAGCAGCGGCTCGCGCGCGGGCACGACGAGATCGGCGCCCGGTGCGAGGCCGGCGATCAGCTCGGCCTTCGCCGCTGCGATCGCCTCGAGCGAGCCGAGCAGCTCGAGATGCGCCGGCCCGACGTTGACGATCACGCCGACGTCGGGTGCGGCGATCGCCGTCAGCTCGGCGATCTGGCCGGCTCCGCGCATCGCCAGCTCGAGCACGAGCACCTCGGTGTCGGCGGGCGCAGCGAGCAGCGCCAGCGGCAGTCCGATCTCGGTGTTGTAGTTGGCTGGGCTGGCCGCCGTGCGCATCGCCCCCGACAGCAGCGCCGCGAGAATGTCCTTCGTGGAGGTCTTGCCGGCCGAGCCGGTGATCGCGACCACCCGGGCGCCGCGTGCGCGCAGCTCCGCGCGCCACGCGCGGGCGAGCGCCTGCAGCCCGGCGAGCGGGTCGGGGTGAGCGAGCACGACCCCGCCGTGGCCTCGCGCGCTCGCCGCCGCGGCGTGCTCGGGGGTGACGAGCACCCCCCATGCCCCGGCTGCCAGGGCCTCGCCGGCGTGCTCACCGCCGTCGGCGTGGCTGCCGGCGAGGCCGACGAACAGCTCGCCGGCGGCGAGCCGGCGGGTGTCGATGCTCGCGCCGTGCGGCCCGCTCGCGCCGTGCGGCCCGCTCGCGCCCGCGCCGCCCGTCCCCTCGCGGCCGGCGTCGATCAGCTTCGCGCCCGCCGCGGTGGCGATCCGCGAGCGGTCCCAGTGCCTCATGCCCGCCCGGCTCCCGCGGCGCTGCCCGCACGCAGCTCGAGCGCGTCGCGCGCGACGGCGACGTCGTCGAACGGCAGCTTGCGTCCGCCCGCGAGCTCCTGGCCGTGCTCGTGGCCCTTGCCGGCGACCACCAGCACGTCGCCCGCGCGTCCCTCCGCCACGGCCTCGGCGATCGCGGCGCGCCGGTCGGTGAGCGCACGCACGTGCGCGTGGTCCTCGGCGCCGTCCCCGGCGCCGCCGCGGACGCCGGCCATGATCTCCGCGATGATCGCGTCGGGGTCCTCGGAGCGGGGATTGTCGGATGTCACGATCACGAGGTCCGCGAGCCGCGCTGCGATCTCGCCCATCAGCGGACGCTTGCCGCGGTCGCGATCTCCGCCCGCCCCGAACACGCAGATCACCCGTCCCTCGCGTGCGGCGGCGTCCGTGTTCGTGCGTGCCCCCAGGCCGGCCAGCTCGCGCGCGGCGCGCAGCACGTTCTCCAGCGAGTCGGGGGTGTGCGCGTAGTCGACGAGCACGGCGAAGTCCTGTCCGGCGTCCACCGGCTCGAAGCGGCCCGGAACCCTCACGCCGCGCTCGAGCGCCGCCGCGATCGTGTCGAGCTCGCCACCGAGCACGTGCGCGGCGGCGAGCGCGCCCACGGCGTTGGCGACGTTGAAGCGCCCCGGCACCGGCAGCGCCAGCTCCCGCTCGCCGGCGGGGGTGCGCAGCGTGAAGCGGCAACCCTCGAAGTCGCAGCGCACCTCGCTCGCGCTGTAGTCGGCGGGCTCTTCGAGCGCGAACGTGCGCACCTCCCCGAGCTCGGCCGCGAGGCGCCGTCCGTAGGGGTCGCCGACGTTGACGATGCTCGTCTGCGGGCGCTCGCCGTGCTCGGGCTCGAACAGCCGCCGCTTGGCGAGGAAGTAGTCCTCCATCGAGCCGTGGAAGTCGAGATGATCCTGCGTCAGGTTCGTGAACACCGCGGCGGCGAAGTGGATCGCGTCCGCGCGGCCCAGCTGGAGCGCGTGGGAGGAGACCTCCATCGCGCACGCACGGTCGCCGCCGTCGAGCATCTCCCGCAGCGTGCGCTGCAGGTCGACCGCCTCAGGCGTAGTCCGGCTGACCGGCCGCTCGCTGCCGCCGACCACCGATGTGACCGTGCCGAGCAGGCCGCACTGCAGCCCGCAGGCCTCGAGCAGGGCCCGCGTGAGGTATGCGGTCGTCGTCTTGCCGTTCGTGCCCGTTACGCCTACGACCCTCAGCTCGCGCGAGGGATCTCCGTAGAAGCGCGCCGCCAGCGGCGCCATCGCCGCCCGCACGGATCCGACGACGAGCTCCGGCACGCCGAGCCGCAGGGGCCGCTCGACGACGAGCGCCACAGCGCCGCGCTGCACGGCCTGCGGCGCGAAGTCGTGGCCGTCGCTGGTGAATCCGCTGACGCACAGGAACAGCGCGCCGGGCGCGACGGCGCGGCTGTCGTAGGCCAGTCCGGCGATCTCCACGGCACCCTCGCGCGTGCCCGCCAGCCCCCCGCCGGCGCCGGGCAGGGCGGCGGCCAGGTCGGCGAGCCTCATCGGAAGATCTCCGGCGCTGGCATGCGCTTGAGTCTAGTTTCCGCCTCAGGCGGAGCCAGCGCCCGGCCGTCTCCTGCGCTCGTGCCAGGCCACGCGCCGGGCGCACGCCCGGCCGGCGAAGCCCGCGAGCCCGACGAGCCGAGCCGCTACCCAGGCGGGATCCCCAGGTAGCTGAGCGCGAAGCTCATGATCTGTCCGAACGCCGGCGCGGCGACGGTGCCGCCGTAGATCGAGCCGGAGTGCGGTTCGTCGACGACGACTGCGCACAGCAGCCGCGGATCTGCGGCCGGCGCGAAGCCGATGAAGGACGCCACATAGGCCGTCTTTGAGTATTCGCCGGTGCTCGGGTCGATCTTCGAGGCGGTGCCCGTCTTGCCCGCGAGCTGATAGCCCGGGATCGAGACCTCACTCGCCGTGCCGCCCGGGGCGAGCACGCCTTCGAGCATGTGGCGCACCGAGGCGGCGGTCGCCGCCGAGATCACCCGGTGACCGGCCGGCAGCGGCTGCGGCTTGCCGCCGATCGCGCCGATGATGTGCGGTGCTCGGAGGATGCCCCCGTTGGCGATCGCCGCGTAGGCCGTGGCCATCTGCATCGGCGTGACGAGCTCGCCCTGGCCGATCGGGAGGTTGCCCATCGAGGAGCCCGAGTAGTGGTCGAGCGCGAGCGCCAGACCGGGTTCCTCGCTCGACAGGTCGACGCCGGTGCGGGCGCCGAAGCCGAAGCGGTGGACCCAGCCGTTGAACCCGCTCGGCCCCTCCAGTTTGCCGATCTCGATGGCGCCGACGTTGCTCGAGCGGGCGAGGATCTGCGACGTCGTCAGCGTTTCTTCGGGATGTTCGGTGTCATCGTGGATTGTGCGGTCGGCGACGTGGATCAGATCGGGGACGTTGAATCCGGAGTTCGGCGTGATCAGGCCGTCCTGCAGGGCGCCCGATACGGTCACCGCCTTGAACGTGGAGCCCGGTTCGTAGTCGAAGCCGACGGCGCGGTCCTGGAGCGCGCCTTCGGCGGCGGCGGCCGGTTCGTTGGGGTTGGCCTGCGGCCAGTTGGCGACAGCCAGGATCGAGCCGCTGCGCGGGTCCATCACGATCGCCGTGGCGTCTTTGGGGCCGAATACGCGCGCGACGGCTCCGAGCACGTCTTCGGTCCGCTGCTGGATGTTGGCATCGAGCGTGAGCGTCAACGGCTGTCCCGGCGTGACGGGATGAGCTTCGGTGATCGAGACGGGCTGGCCGATCGCGTCGCTTACGACGCGACGCTGGCCCGAGCGCCCGGCCAGCAGCGCGTTGCGCCCGTACTCCAGCCCGGTCAGGCCCTTGCCTTCGGTGCCGACGAAGCCCAGCACCTGCCCGGCGAGGGCGCCGCGCGGATACACCCGTCGCATCACCGGCGCACCGGCGATCCCCGGGATCTTGAGCGCGAGCACCGACTGGGCTTTCGTTGCGGGCATCCCGCGCGCGAGGTAGACGAAGCCTGCGCGCTCGGAGAGCTTGCGCAGCACGCTGGCCTGGGTCTGCCCGAGCAGCGGCGCGAGCTTGCGCGCGGCGCCGAGCGGATCGCTGATCAGGTAGGGGTCGGCCGAGATGTCGCGGGCCGGCTCGGAGATCGCGAGGTCGATGCCGTTGCGATCGGTGATCGACCCGCGCTGGGCGGTGACGGCTTCGTTGGTGATCTGCTGGTTGCTGGCCGCCTGGCGCAGCGTGCCTCCGCGCAGCACGGCGAGGTAGGCGGTGCGGCCGGCCGCGAGGACGAGCAGGATGAAGAACAGCCCGAAGATCGCCCCTATGCGGCGCTGGACGACGGCCACCGCTATCCCGTGGGGCTCGCCTGTGTGCCGCCACCCGCGCCCGCTTCAGCGCCTGAGCTCGAGGCCGGCGTGCCGCTCGTGCTCCTCGTCGGCGAGGACGCGCTCGCTGCGCCGGCGCCCGCGGCGGGCGCCGGCAAGGCGGCCGAGCTCGCTTCGCTCGGCGTGGTGCCCGCTGCGCCGCTCGCCCCGGCGCCCGCGGTTCCGGCGGGTGCTTCGCCGGTCCCGGCGGAGGCTTCGCTCGCCCCGGCAGTGCCGCTCGCTCCGGCGGCTTCGCTCACCCCGGCAGCGCCGTTCGCCCCGGCGGCGGCGCTCGCCGAGCCTGCTTCGCCGGAGGGTGTGGCGCTCGCGGATTCGGCCCGCGCGGCGGCCGTGGCGGCTTCTTCGGAGACGGTCAGCGTGTGCACGGGCGCGCTGAGCGCGGAGGCGGCACGGTAGGGATCCTCGCGCGGGCGAGCCGTAAGGAACTTCAGCGTGCCGTCCGGGATCAGGCTCATGCCCAGCCGCTCGGCCGTCGTCTCGACGCGGCCCCCGGCGGTCAGTTCGGAGTTTTCGATGCTCAGCGACGCATTCTCGCGCTGCAACAGCGCGCTGCGCTCCAGCGATCGCCCGACGCTCGTGTTCAGCTTCAGCAGGGCGAGTTGCAGCGTGACGATGCCGAGCAGCGCAAAGGCAACCAGCGCGATCCAGGCACGCCCGCGAATCAGGCGGTCGAGCAGCCGGTGGCGGGAGATCCCGTGCAGCAGCTCGAGCGCCCCGATCAGGAGGCCGCCACTGCGCTCCTGCGCGCGGCGGGCGGGGCGTGCAGGGGCCGGCGGCCGCGCCGGGGTGACGGGTCCCGAGACCCGCCGCGGCCGACGCGTGGGGACCAACGGACGTGACGGGGCGAGCGGGCGGGCGCGGACGGCGGGGGCGGCGGCCGGGGGCGTCACGAGTTCCCTTCGTCGGGCAGCTTGCGGGCGGCGCGCAGCCGGGCGGACCCGGCGCGCGGGTTACGTGCCGTCTCCTGCGCGGACGGCACGACCGAGCGCCGCGCGATCAGGGCGGCGCGCGGCTCGCGTCCACACACACAGACGGGCAGGTCGGGCGGGCACACGCAGCCGCGGGCGAGATCGGCGAGGAAGCGCTTCACGCGCCGGTCCTCGAGCGAGTGGAAGGAGATCCCGGCGAGCACGCCGCCGTCGCGGAGCAGCTCCCAGGCGAGCGGCAGAGCGCGGTCGAGCTGGCCGAGCTCGTCGTTGACGGCGATCCGCAGCGCCTGGAAGGAGCGCTTGGCGGGATGGCCGCCGGCGAAGCGGGCCGGTGCCGGCATCGCCGAGGTGATCGTGTCGACGAGCTCGAGCGTCGTGGCGATCGGCCCCTGCTCGCGCCGGCGCACGATTGCGCGTGCGATCGAGGAGGCGTGGCGCTCCTCGCCGAAGTCACGCAGGACGTGTGCGATCCGGCGCTCGTCCCACTCCGCGACGACCTCGCGGGCGCTGAGCGACTGGGCAGGGTCCATGCGCATGTCCAGCGGCGCGTCGTAGGAGTAGGAGAAGCCGCGCTCGCGCATATCGACCTGCATCGAGGACATGCCGAGGTCGAAGTAGGCCATGTCGGCGCGCAGCCCCTCCGCGGCGAGCAGCTCGAGCGCCTCCGCGTAGCTCGAGCGGATGAAGCGCACCGCGCAGGCGGTCTCGGCGGCGAGACTCGCGAAGCGCCGCTCGGCGAGCGGGTCGCGGTCGATTGCCACGAGCGTGCCCGAGGAGCCGAGCCGCTCGGCGACGAGCCGGGCGTGGCCGCCGTCGCCGAAGGTGCAGTCGATCGCCGTCTGGCCCGGCTGGGGATCGAGCAGCTCGAGCAGCTCTCCCGCCAGCACCGGCGTGTGTGAGGCGTGCCCATCGGAAGCGTGCTCGCCGGAGGATGGCGTGCGCGCGCGCGCCGCACGCCTGCCGGCGGCCGTGCGCGAGCCCTCGCCGGCACCGCGGCGGCGACGCGCCAGCTCAGGCCCGCAGCTCTCGGGCCCGCTCGCCTCGCGCGACTCAAGCAGCGTCGTCGACACGTGCGGTCACCTCCGCGACGCCGCTGAGCAGCGTCGATCGATGTTCGCCCCAGGCGTCGCGGTCCCACAGCTCGAGGCGGTCCCCCACACCGACGACGACGACGTCCTTGCGCAGCGCGGCGTGCTCGCCGAGGAAGCCGGGGATCATCACGCGCCCGGCGGCATCGAGCTCAGCGTCCTGCGAGCTCCCGTAGAAGAAGCGCTCGAGCTGGTTGAGTCGCGGCGACAGCGGCGGCAGCTCGGCGAGCGCGCGCCGCGTGTACAGCTCGTACTCCTCGGGCCGCCAGACGCCGACGCACGGCTTCAGGTCGACCGGCATCGCGAGGACCACACCTTCGGCGAGGGCCGCGCGGTAGCGGGCCGGCACCGTCAGGCGGTTCTTTGCGTCGAGCGTGTGGTCGAAGGTGCCGCGGAAGGGTGCCACGTGTGGGAGCTCCAAGTTGTTTACCGAGCCGAGGTGGAGGAGTGGGAGGAGCCCCTCCACCTCGGCTCGCTGCGGCGAAGATAACCCACTTCCTCCCACAATGCAACCCCGTTTGCACATCTTCTCCCACAACCCACTCCCGGGGACCCGGATCGGGGCAAAAGGCCCGCGGCAGCGCCGTTCACGCAGCTGACCCCGCTCCCCCACCCGCGGCCCCGACTGCAAGCGCGAGTGCAAACCGGCGGCCTGGGAAGGCGCTTGCAGAAAGCAGCCGCTTGCGTGCCGTCGTCCACGCCGCATACGATCGCCTTCCACCCAGGTCCGCGAGGGCCAGAAAGGACCCGAGCGTTGCCAGCCATGCGAGCCGCCGCCGCCCGATCGATCCCCGCCAGCACAGCCGCGCGAGCGCTCGTGGCGCTGAGCGCGTGCGCCGCCACGACGCTCGCGCTCGCGGCCTGCGGCTCCACCGGCACGAGCGGCTCGTCGGTCGATCCGGCCACCGCCGTGCCCGCGTCGGCGGCCCTCTACGCCGGCGCCGACGTGCGCCCGAGCGGCGCGGAGCGCTCCGGCGCACTCGCGGCCGGCAAGGCACTGACCCGGCAGGCCGACCCCTACCTGCGCCTGCTCGGCGCTCTGCAGACCCCGGGCTCGCCACAGCTGCGCTATGCCCAGGACGTCGCCCCCTGGCTGGGGCCGCACGCGGGCATCTTCCTGACCTCGCTCGCGTCGAGCGCCGCGCTGACCGGCCTGCTGCAGCAGGGCCTGCTCGGCCCGGCCTCCTCCTCCGCGAGCCTGTTCCCGTTCGGCGCCGGCGGCCTTCAGGGCGCGCTCGTCCTCGACACGAGCGACGCGGGCAAGGCGCAGAGCTTCCTCAACGGGCAGGCAAGGCACGCGGGCGCACACGCCTCCAGCTACCACGGTGTCTCCTTCCAGATCAGCTCGAGCGGCGTCGCCTTCGCGCTCGTGCATCGGCTCGCCGTGATCGGCAGCGAAGCCGGGGTCCGTGGCGTCATCGACACGACCGCGGGGGGCGCCGCGCTGGCCTCCTCGGGCGGCTACGCCAAGCTCGCTCGCGCCGCGCCCGCGGGCGCTCTCGCCCACGTCTACTCCAACCCCGCCGCGAGCGGCGCCGGTGGCGGCGCAGGCACCGCCGGGCTGCTCGGCCTGCTCGCGGGCGCGCGGCCGGCGAACGTGTCGGTGCTCGCGCAGGCCGGCTCGGTGGCGCTCGACGCCGACACGCTGGCTTCGCCGTCGACGCCCGGGGGCCTGATCTCAGCGGACCCCGAAGGCGTTACGGCGCTGGGCGAACTGCCCAGCGACTCCTGGCTGGCGCTCGGCCTCGGCCACGCCGGCGCGAGCCTCACGCAGGACGTGCAGGGCCTCGGCGCGCTCGCCACGCTCGCGGGCTCGGGCTCGAGCGGCTCGCCCGGCGCGAGCCCGCTCAACGTGAAATCGCTGCTCAGCGCGATGCTCGCGCCGCTGAAGGTGCTCGGCGGCACGAGCGCGCAGGCGCGCCGTGACTTCGCGAGCTGGATGGGCTCGGCGGCAGTCTTCGCGAGCGGCGGCAGCCTGCTCGAGCTGAAGGCAGCCATCGTGATCTCCTCGCACAGCCCCGCCGGCTCCCGCGCAGCCGTCGCCAAGCTCGCCGCGCAGCTGCGCGGCGCCGGTGGATCGTTGCGCCCGGTCCAGATCGCCGGCACCGACGCCGCCGTCGGGGTCGCGCTACCGGGGCTTCCCGTGGTCCTCGACATCGCCGACGGGCGCGACGCGAGTGGGCACACGAAGTTCGTGCTCGGGTTCGCCGAAGCCTCCGTCAGGGACGCGCTCCACCCGGCCTCGACGCTCGCCTCGGCTCCCCCCCGGGCGGCCGCCGTGGCCGTGCTCGGGGAAGGCATCCAACCGAGCCTGATGCTCGACTTCCCGACGCTCCTGAGCCTGCTCGAAGGGGTCGGGCTCACCGAAGACCCGAGCATCTCCGGGCTCGTGCCCTACGTGCACGCCGCGACGACGCTGTCGGCCGGCGCGCGCACGAGCGGCGGCGAAGTCCAGCGCTTCCGCCTCGTCCTCGGCCTACAGGGCGGCTGACAGCGGCCGGCACAGGCGCCCGCGAACGGGCCACGGCCGCGGGGGCTGAGCGCGGGCTCCGCTGACGCCGGGCGCGGCGCGCTCAGCCGGCGGGAACGTCGGGGGCGCCGGCGAGGTCGAAAGCGTGGAAGAAGACGGCCTTGCCGCCGACGATGCGGTCGACGGCGAAACGGCTCAGCGTCGTATCGCCGCTGGGCGTGACGGAGTAGCGCCCGAGCACCGAGGCGCGGTTGCGGATCGCGAAGAACTCTTCGATCACGCGCTGGCGGTCGTTGCCGCGCGCGCCGGCCGCGCGGATCGCGCCGAGCACGGCGCTCATCGCCTCATAGCCGGTGAGCACATACGGCCCGGCTTCGCCACCGAAACGGCGGCGGTATTCGGCGAGCACGCGCTGCGCGGAGGGCGGGTAGAGCGCGGGTGCAAGGGTCGGCGTCGTCAGATACGTGCTGGCGGCCGCTGCACCGATCTGCGAGGTGAACGCTTCACCGGTCATCGCGCTCGTCCCGAGCAGCAGCAGGTGCGGTGCGGCGGCATGCAGGGCGCGCCAGAGCGCGACCGCGCCGGGACCGCCGCCGCCCGCGAAGAGCACCGCCTGAGCGCCGCTGCGCATGACCTTTTCCACCTCGCCCGCGAAGCTGGCGCCGGCGGGCGTGGCGATGCTGTCGTGCGCGGCCACGCCGATGCCGGCGGCGGCCGCGTCGCTCGCGGCGATCGTCGCCAGCGGCACCTCGAAGGGGTCCTGGTCATCGATTACGAACACGCGCTTGACGCCGAGCGAGCGCATCAGCCGGGCCTGCGCGGCCGCCTGCACGGCGTCACCGGGCTGCAGGCGTACGAACGTCCGTTGCCCGGTGGGGTAGAAGCGTCCTGGCTCGTCCTGGCCGGCGTCGAGCGAGGAGGTGAGGCCGATGTAGGGGCTCTCGGGGCTCACCTGCAGGATTCCCGCCGCGTTGATCAGCGGCAGCGACAGGGCCGTGCCGGCCGAACCGAGATCGCCCAGGTAGGCGATCGTGCTGGTGTCCTGAGCGGCGGTCTTGGCGTCGGTTGCGGTGGCGCTGGGCGAGGGGCTGCCGTCGACGGGGTTGGCGTCGTCGAGCGATACGTAGCCAACCTTCAAGGGACCGACGTGGCCCCCGGCCTGCGCGAGCGCGAGCTTCTCGCCGCCGACGATCTGCGCGGAGATCGGCGCCGATGGGCCCTGCAGGGGAAGGCTCGAGTAGATCGCGAGCTGGTTGCCGGGAGCTTCCACCGCGGCGGAGACGCCCGCGCATCCGCTCGCTGCGAGGGCCGCGGCGGCGAGAGCGGCAAAGCCCAGCCAGCGTGCGAGCACGGCGGTCTAGCTGCGACGGCCGGGAAGGTAGCCGGAGAGGATCCTCAGCGTGGCGCCCACCAGGATGATCGCGGTGGCCAGCAGAAACGCGTCGAACCCCTTCGCCCCGAGCGCCCAGAGCACGATCCAGACGACGAGCCCGGCGGTGACGGTGAGTATCAATCCCATGCGCGCGGAATCCTATCTCGCCGTTTCAGGATCGGTCGCGAGCAGGCCCGCGGCCAGCTCCCCCACGAGCGCTCCCACCGCCGCGGCCGGATCGCTCGCCTCGGCGGCGGCCCGCACCAGGCGCGTGCCGACGATGACCCCGTCGGCGCCGGCGTCCGCCGCCTGGCGCGCGTGTTCGGGCGTGGCGATGCCGAAGCCGAGCGCAACGGGGGCGCTGGTGCTCGCCTTCGCTCTCGCGATTACCTCGGTGAAGCTCTCGCCGAGCGTCGTGCGCTCGCCGGTCGTGCCGACGACGGAGACGGTGTACAGAAAGCCGCGCGCGCGAGCGCCGATCGCCGCGAGCCGCTCCGGGGTGGTCGTCGGCGCGATCAGCGGCACGAGCGCGAGGCCG
Organism: Solirubrobacteraceae bacterium; assembly: GCA_036498325.1. Taxonomy (GTDB): domain Bacteria; phylum Actinomycetota; class Thermoleophilia; order Solirubrobacterales; family Solirubrobacteraceae; genus Palsa-744. The sequence continues at coordinate 92,712 of DASYFR010000006.1, read as the reverse complement.
TTGGCGTCGCACGCCTCGAGCACGTCGGGGGCCTCGCCCTGGGGGAGGTCGGGCACGATCAGGCCGCACGCGCCGCTGCGCGCGAGCCGTTCGACGAACGCCGCCACGCCCGGAGCGAAGACCATGTTCGCGTAGCACATCAGCACCACGGGCACGCTCGGCGAGAGACCGCGCGCGACCTCGAGCACGCCCGCGAGGTTCGCCCCGCCCGCCAGCGCCTGCGTGCCGGCTGCGTGTATCACGGGCCCGTCGGCGAGCGGATCGGAATACGGCACGCCGAGCTCGATCACGTCGGCGCCCGCCTGGACGCAGGCCTCGCCGATGCTGAGCGAGTCGGCGAGCGTCGGAAAGCCACCCATCACGTAGGGCATCAGCGCGGCGCGCTTACCACTGCTCGCGAAGGCCTGCGCCAGGCGCTCGACGCCCGTCGCCTGCAGCGTGCTCACGCGCCGGCCCCGCCGAGCACCTCGGCGAGATCCTTGTCGCCGCGGCCCGACAGGCACACGAGGTCGAGCTCGCCGTCGGGCTGCGCGAGCACCCAGGCGAGCGCGTGCGCCGTCTCGAGCGCCGGGATGATGCCCTCCAGGCGTGCGACCTCGCGGAACGCCGCGAGCGCATCGACGTCACTCACCGCCGTGTAGCGCGCGCGGCCGCTGTCGCGCAGGAACGCGTGCTCAGGTCCGGCGCCGGGGTAGTCGAGCCCCGCCGATACCGAGTGCGCCTCGACGATCTGGCCCTCCTCGTCCTGCATCACGGCCGAGCGCGACCCGTGCAGGATGCCGGCGCGTCCGCCGACGGTCAGCGGCGCGCCGTGGCGGGGTGTGTCGATCCCCTCGCCGGCGGCCTCCACGCCGATCAGCTGCACCTCCTCGTCGGGGATGAAGGCGGCGAACGTGCCCATCGCGTTGGAGCCGCCGCCGACGCAGGCGACCACGCGCGCGGGCAGCCTGCCCTCGCGCTCGAGCAGCTGAGCGCGGGCCTCGTCGCCGATGATCCGCTGCAGGTCGCGTACGAGCGCCGGATAGGGCGCCGGCCCGACGACGGAGCCGATCACGTAATGCGTGCTCTGCACGTTGGTGACCCAGTCGCGGATCGCCGCCGAGGTCGCCTCCTTGAGCGTCTTCGCGCCTGCGTCGACCGGCTTGACCTCGGCCCCCAGCAGTTCCATGCGCTGCACGTTGGGGCGCTGGCGACGGGTGTCCTCGACTCCCATGTAGATCATGCAGCGCATCCCCAGCAACGCGCACACGGTCGCCGTCGCGACGCCGTGCTGGCCCGCCCCGGTCTCGGCGATGATGCGGCCCTTGCCCATGCGCTTGGCGAGCAGCACCTGGCCGAGCGCGTTGTTGAGCTTGTGCGAGCCCGTGTGGTTGAGGTCCTCTCGCTTGAGGTAGATGGGGCGCCCGAGGCGCTCGGACAGCCGGCGAGCGCGGTAGAGCGGTGTCGGGCGCCCGCCGAAGTCACGCAGCAGCCCGTCGAGCTCGCTGCGGTAGGCGGGGTCCGCGCGGGCTGCCCGCCAGGCGTCCTCGAGCTCGGCCAGCGCCGGCATCAGCGTCTCGGGGACGAACTGGCCGCCGTAGGGCCCGAAGTGGTGCTCGAGCGCTTGCTCGCCGGAGCCCGCGCTCACGCCGGCTGGCCGATCCTCGGCGCCTGCTCGTGCGCGACGCGCACGGCGGCGAACAGCGCGCTCAGCCGCTCGGGATCCTTGTGGCCCGGCGCCGTCTCGGTGCCGCTGGCGCTGTCCACGGCGTAGGGGCGCGTCGCGGCGATCGCGGCGCCGACGTTTCCGGCGTGCAGACCGCCACTGAGGATCAGCGGCACGCGCGAGCGTCGCTCGCGCACCAGCTCCCAGTCGAACGTCTCCCCCGTCCCGCCCCGCATCCCGCGCCGGGCGGCGGCCGGAGAGCGGGCGTCGAGCAGGTGGAAGTCGACGTGGAAGCGCGCGAGGTCGCGCACGTCGCCGGAGCCCGAGACCTGCGCCGCCTTGATCACGCGGGCGCCCGTGCGCCGGCTCACCTCCGAGCAGAAGGAAGGGCCCTCATCGCCGTGCAGCTGGATCATGCTCAGGCCGATCTCCTCGCTGAGCGCGACGACGTCCTCCAGCGGCGCGTTGACGAACACGCCGCACAGCTCGACGCGGCGCCGCAGCTGCTCCACGATCAGCTGCGCCTCGGCGGCCGAGCAGCTTCGCGGGCTGCCCTCGTAGAAGATCATCCCGAGCGCCCATGCGCCGAGGTCGACCGCGAGCTTCGCGTCGGCGAGGTTCGTGATCCCACACACCTTCACGCGCGTGGGCAGCGACTCCTCTGGTGCCTGCTCGGACATGCGCTCAACGGTAGCGGGCACGCGAGCGGGCCCGCCCGCCGGATCTAGCCTTCGGGCGTGCTGGGGTTCGGCACGGAGTTGGGGCGGCTGCCGAGCGTGACGCTGATGGTCTTGGGTGCGTAGCCGCCTTTGCCGTTCGCCCGCCGCAGGCCGACCGTCACCGTGTCGCCCGGTTTCTTGCTCGAGATGGCGCTCGACAGTTCCTGGGAGCTGGCGATCGCCTTGCCGTCGATCGAGACGATGATGTCGCCGCCGACCGCGATCTGGCCGCTTTCGCTGTTCGTCGTGACCGCGCCGCCATGGATGCCCGCTTTGGCCGCCGGCGTGCCCGGCTGCACGCTCTGGACGAGCGCGCCGCTCTTGACCGGGAGGTTCAGCGCCGACAGCGATCCGTCGATCGTGAGCGACGTCAGGCCGAGGTACGCGCCGCGCACCGTGCCGCCTTTCTCGAGCTGGCTGATCTCGGACTTGGCCGTGTCGATCGGGACGGCGAAGCCGATGCCGACGCTGCCGCCGCCCGAGCCGCCGGTCTCGATCTGCGAGTTGATCCCGATCACCTCGCCCGAGGTGTTCAGCAGCGGGCCGCCGGAGTTGCCGGGGTTGATCGGCGCGTCCGTCTGCAGCACGTTGTTGATCGCGAAGCCGTTCGGCGCAGTTATTTCGCGCTGCAGTGCCGAGATCACGCCGGTCGTGAGCGTGCGCTGAAGATCGAAGGGATTGCCGATCGCGTACACGGGGTCGCCGACGGTGACGGCGCTGGAGTTCCCGAGCGTGAGCGGGTGCAGCGTCAGCCCGTCTGTCGGGATCTTCAGCACGGCGAGGTCGTTGGAGGGGTCCTTGCCGACGATCTGCGCGTTGACGGTCTTGCCTTTTTCGAAGCTGACGGTGACCTTGATCGCGTTCTCGATCACGTGGTAGTTCGTCAGGATCGTGCCGTTCGCGGAGATCACGATGCCCGAGCCCGTCGCCTGACCCTGGCGCTGGCTTTCGCCGCCGAACAGGTTGAACGGCGATTCGGACTTCTGCACGATCGTCGAGGTCACGAACGCCACTCCCGGCGCGTCGCGGACATAGACTTCGTGCGGCGTCATCCCGTGCGAGACCACCGAGGCGTTGGACGGCGCGGCCGGCGCGGCCTGGACGGTGGTGACGGTGGTCGTGCTGCCGCCGAGGTCGCCCGCGGCGGCGACGACGGCCACGACGATGCCTCCGCCGATGAGGGCGGAGACGAAGGGGATGACGATCATGCGTCTCATCGATGTAAAAGGATGCTGGGGCGGTGTGAAGCTTTTCTAAATGTCTTCCCAGGCGCGCCTAAAACCACTCGCCCGAGCAGAGGCGGCCTCGCCCTCCGGCCCACGCTCCTCATGCCCGCGTCGGGCTGAGCCCGCGCAGTGCGGCGGCTGGATCCTCTGCGCGCATCAGCGTCTCGCCCACCAGCACTGCCGCGACGCCGCGACGCTCGAGGCGCTGCAGCTGCGCCGGCGAGCCGATGCCGGACTCGGACACCACCAGCACGCCGGGCGGAATCTCTCCCATCAGGCTCTCGGTGCGCTCGATGTCGACGCTGAAGTCGCGCAGGTCGCGGTTGTTCACGCCGACGAGCTGCGCACCCGCCTCGAGGGCGACGTGCAGCTCGGCGCGGTCGTGGATCTCGACGAGCGGCTGCAGGCCGAGCGCGCGAGCGTGCTCGTGCAGCGCGGCGAGCTCGCCGGCCTCGAGTGCGGCGACGATCAGCAGAACCGCATCGGCCCCGGCGGCGAGCGACTCGTGCAGCTGGTAGGAGTCGACGATGAAATCCTTGCGCAGCAGCGGCAGCTCGCAGGCCTCGCGCGCCGCCGCGAGGTCCGCGAGCGACCCCGCGAAGTTGGGGCCCTCCGTCAGAACGGACACCGCGACGGCGCCTCCGCGCTCGTAGGCACGCACGGTCGCGGCGAGGTCGGGTGCCTCGCGCAGCGTCCCGGCGGAGGGCGAGCGGCGCTTGAACTCGGCGATCACCCCGACCCCCGGGCCCGCGAGGGCGTCTCGGAACGGGCGCGGCGGCGAGGGGCGCGGCTCGCGCGCGAGCTGTGCGAGCGGGATCTCCTGACTGCGCCGCTGGACCTCGGCGCGTGTTTCGGCGAGGATCCGTCCGAGCACCGTCTCCCCGCGCGCGCTCATGGCGATGCCTCGGCCGGTGCGCGCCTGCGGCTCGCCTGCACGTAGCGATCGAGCGCGGCGGCGGCACGCCCGTCGGCGAGCGCCGCGCGCGCCGCTTCCACGCCCTCGGCGATCGTCTCTGCTGCGCCCGCCGCATAGATCGCCGCGCCGGCGTTGATCACAGCGACGGGCTCGCCCGGCGCGCGTGGGCCATCGGGCGGCGCCGGCTCGAGGATCGCGCGCGTGAACGCTGCGTTCTGCTCGGGCGTCCCGCCGGCGAGCTCCTCCACGCCGTCAGGGCCGGGTGCCTCGATCCCGACGTCGCGCGGGTCGAGCGTGTAGCTGTCGATCTGCTCTCCGTTGACCTCGAACACGCGCGTCGGCGCGCTCGCCGACACCTCGTCGAGACCGTCCTCGCCGGCGACGACGAGTGCCCGGTCGACGCCGAGCTTGGCGAGCGCTCCGGCGATCCTCGCCAGGAAGCGCGCGTCGGAGACACCGATCAGCTGGCGGCGGGCGCCTGCCGGGTTGGTGAGCGGGCCGAGCAGGTTGAAGATCGTGCGAACGGCCAGCTCCCGGCGGACCGGCACCACGAAGCGGGTGGCCTGGTGGTGGCTGGGAGCGAACATGAAGCCGAAGCCGGCCTCGTCGATGCAGCCGGCAACGTCGGCCGGGGCGAGGTCGATGCGCGCGCCGAGCGCCTCGAGCACGTCGGCCGAGCCGGAGCGACTGGTCGCCGAGCGGTTGCCGTGCTTGGCGACCGCACAGCCGGCGCCGGCCGCGATCAGGGCGGCGGTCGTCGAGATGTTGAACGAGCTCCGCCCGCCCCCCGTGCCCGAGGTGTCGAGCAGGTCCGCGCGATCGGTCGGCACGTGCGCGGCGAGCGCTCGCATCGTGCTGGCCAGGCCGACCAGCTCGTCGACCGTCTCTCCCTTCGTTCGCAGCGCGATCAAGAAGCCCGCGATCTGCACCTCCGAGGCCTCGCCGTGCATGATCTCGTCGAGCACCGCCGCGGTCTCCTCGGCGCTGAGGTCGCGTCGGCCCGCGAGCGCGTCGATCGCTCTCGTCAGCGTGTCGTTCGGCATCTGCTCATCATGATCTCGTAACCGCGCGCGCCACCCGGCCCGCCGACCCTGCGCGCGCCACCCTGTCCGCCGACCCCGCAGCCGCCACGGATCATTCGCCGGCGAGGAAGTTGGCGAGCAGCTCGCGTCCCTGCTCGCTGAGCACGGACTCCGGATGGAACTGCACCCCCTCGGCGGGCAGCGCGCGGTGGCGCAGTCCCATCACGAGGCCCTCGCCACGGGCGGACTGCTCGAGGCAGGCGGGCAGCGCGGCATCGACCACGAGCGAGTGGTAGCGCCCGACCGTCAAGGGCGAGTCCAGGCCGCGGAAGATCGTGCGACCGTCGTGCTCGATCCTCGCCGCCTTGCCGTGCACCGGCGGATTGAGCGTCACGCGCCCGCCGAAGGCCTGGGCCATCGCCTGGTGGCCGAGGCACACGCCGAGCGTCGGTACGCCTGCCTCGGGCATCCGCCGGACGAGCTCGAGCGTGATGCCCGCGTCGTCCGGAGTGCAGGGGCCGGGCGAGACGACGCAGCGCTCGAAGCCGCCCGCGAGCAGCTCCGCGACGCTCGCCTGATCGTTGCGCACCGTCTCGACCTCGGCACCGAGCTCGCCCAGGTACTGGACGAGGTTGTAGGTGAACGAGTCGTAGTTGTCGAGGACGAGGACTCTCATGAGCAGTCCTGCCGGTCGTCGCGGACGAGGACGCTCATGACCAGTCCGGCTGGGAGCACGCCAGGGCGACCGCGCGCATCGCCGCCTGCGCCTTGGCGAGCGACTCCTCGTACTCGTAGGCGGGCTTGGCGTCGGCGACGGTGCCGCCGCCGGCCTGTATGTGGGCGACGCCGTCCTTGACCACGACCGTGCGGATGTGGATCGCGGTGTCGAGATCGCCGGCGTAGCTGAGATAACCGATCGCGCCGCCGTAGCCGCCGCGCTTGACGGGCTCGAGCTCGTCGATGATCTGCATCGCCCGCACCTTCGGCGCCCCCGACAGCGTCCCCGCGGGCAGCACGGAGCGCAACGCGTCGAGCGCGCCGACCCCCTCGCGCAGGGTCCCCGACACGGAGGAGACGATGTGCATCACGTGGCTGTAGAGCTCGATCTCCATCAGCTCGTCCACCTGCACGCTGCCGTACTCGCACACGCGGCCGAGATCGTTGCGCCCGAGGTCCACGAGCATCACGTGCTCGGCGAGCTCCTTCTCGTCGGCGAGCAGCTCCGCCGCGATCCGGCGGTCCTGCTCGGGGCTCGCGCCGCGCGGACGCGTGCCGGCGATCGGCTTCGTGGCGACGTGCCTGCCGCTGACCGTCAGCAGCGGCTCCGGGCTCGCGCCGGCGACCTGGAAGTCGCCGAAGTCGAGGAAGTACATGTAGGGACTCGGATTGACCGCGCGCAGACCGCGATAGACCGAGAAGGCCTCGACTGGCACCGGGGCCGACCAGCGCTGGGAGGGCACGACCTGGAAGGCGTCGCCGGCGTAGATGTACTCGATGATCCGCGCGACCATCGCTTCGAAGCGCTCGCGCGAGACGTTCGAGGCGAACTCGGGCGCCGGGCGAACACCCGCGGACACACCCGGCGCTCGCGGCAGCGGGCCGGCGAGGACGGCGCGGATGTCGGCGATCGTGCTCGCCGCGGCCGTATACGCCCGCTCGAGCTCCGGCTCGGCGTCGAGATCCGCGTTGGCGATGATCGTGACGGTGTGCTTGAGATGGTCGAACACGACGAGGACGTCGGAGAGCATCAGCGCCATGTCCGGCAGGCCCAACGGGTCGGGCCCGGGCTCCCCGAGCGGCTCGACCGCGCGCACGAGGTCGTAGCCGAAGAAGCCGACCGCGCCGCCGGTGAACGGCGGTGCGTCCGGCATCGGCGCCTGCTCGAAGCGGGCGATACGCTCGCCCGCGAGGGCGTAGGGGTCGCCTCCGTCGGCGAGCGACCAGCGCAGCACCTCGCGCGGGCGCACGCCGATGAACGACCAGCGCCCGACGCGCTGGCCCTGGTCGGCTGACTCGAGCAGGAAGGCCGGCTCGCTCGGTGCGAGCGCGCGCAACTTGAGGAACGCCGAAACCGGCGTCTCGCAGTCCTCGATGAAGCTGTAGCGCAGGGGAATCAGGTTGTGCGTGCCGGCCAGCTCGCGGGCCTGCTCGAGCGAGGGCGTGGCCGTAAGCGGCTCGCCGGCCACCGGCTCTCCCGCGACCCGCTCGGCGCCGCGCGACGACGCATCGCCCGGTCTGGCGCCGGGCGAGCTAGGCGCGACGGCCATCGAGCACCCGCTCGGCGTCCGGCAGCGAGCGACCGCGGCTGCGCAGCAGCACGAGCAGGTGGTAGAGCACGTCGGCCGCCTCTTCGTCGACGCGCGCGTCGGACTCCTCGCGCGCGGCCCGCGCCACCTCCTCGGCCTCCTCCATCACCTTCTCGCCGATCCTCGCGGGATCGTCGAGCAGCTCGACGGTGTAGGAGCCGGCGGGACGCTCGCTGTGGCGCTCGGCGAGCGTGCGCTCGAGCGCCGGCAGCGTCTCACTCGGAGCGCCCGGCTCCAGCTCGCCGCGATGAAAGCATGTCCGCTCGCCGGTGTGACACGCGGGCCCGGCCGGTTCGACGAGCGCGAGCACGGCGTCGCCGTCGCAGTCCAACCGCAGCGCCCGCACCGCCTGGGTGTTGCCGCTGCTGGCGCCCTTGTGCCACTGCTGCGCGCGCGAGCGGCTCCACAGGTGCAGTTCGCGGGTCTCGCGCGTCAGCTCGAGCGCCTCGCGGTTCATGTAGGCGAGCGTCAGCACCTCGCCACTGTTCCAGTCCTGCACCACGCACGGCACGAGGCCGTCGCGGTCATAGGAGACCTGCTCGCCGATCTGCTCGCCAGCTTCTGCGCTCATCGCAGCGATTGTAGGTCGAGCCGGACGGCCGCGGTTTTAGACAGACTCCCCACGATGCAATCACTGCTCGAGCGCAAGCTGCTCGTGATCACGGGCAAGGGCGGCGTCGGCAAGAGCACGATGGCTGCCGCGATCGGCCTGCTCGCGGCGCGCGAAGGACGCCGCACGGTCGTCGTCGAGCTCGGCGAGCAGAGCCGCCTGGCTGAGCTGTTCGGCGCGGCGCCCGGCGAGCCCGGGGAGGAGATCGGGCTCGAGCGAAACCTGAGCAGCCTGTCGATCGACCCCGACCAGGCTCTGCTGGAGTGGCTGCAGGCGCTCGGAGGCCGCGTCTCGGGCCGGCTGCTGGCATCGAGCGGCACGTTCCAGTACTTCACGGCGGCTGCACCCGGCGCCAAAGAGCTGGTCAGCATGGTGAAGATCTGGCAGCTCACGCGCGGGGGGCGCAGGGGTCGGCGCGCGCACGACCTGGTCGTGCTCGACGCGCCGGCGACCGGACACGCGCTCGGCCTGCTCGCCTCGCCGCGCACCTTCGGCGCGATCGCGCGAGTGGGACCGATCGCGGGCCAGACGCGGCAGCTGCAGGAGCTGCTGCAGGACCGCTCGCGCACCGCCTACCTGGCGGTGGCGCTCGCGAGCGAGATGGCGGTGACGGAGGCCCTCGAGCTGCAGGAGGGCCTCGAGCGCGAGCTCGAGCGAGAGCTCGCCACGGTGATCGTCAACGGGCTGCTGCCGCGCCGCTTCACGCCGGCCGAGATGGCGCGAATCGAGAAGCTCGAGCGGGCTCCTCGCGCCGGCGATCCCCCTGGGCGCTCGGCGGGAGCGCGCAACGGCGCGGGCGCTCCCGATGTCGCCCGCGCAGCCGCCCGGGCGGCGCGCGCAGTGCACGAGCGCTCACGTTTCCAGCACAACCAGCTCGCGCGGCTGCGCCGGCGGAGCTTCGAGGTTCTCGGCGTGCCGTTCGTGTGGGGCGAGAACCTCGATCTGGCGGCGGTACGCACGATCTCCGAGCGTCTCGGCCGCAAGCTCTAGAGGGAAGCTCTGCTCGCGGCCGCCGGCCGTTTCGTCGCGTCCCCTAGGTGATCCCGAGGCGGTCGAGCAGGGCGTCGTCGGCACGCCAGTCGCGGCGCACGCGCACGGACAGGTCGAGGTGCACCTGATCGCCGAGCACGCGCTCGAGCTCGCGGCGGGCGGCGACGCCGATCGCCTTGATCATGCGCCCCTGGGCCCCGATCAGGATGCCCTTCTGCGAGTTCGTCTCGACCCAGATCAGCGCGCGTACCCGCGTCAGCCCGGGGCGCGGCACTTCGAGGTCCTCGACGACGACCTCGACGGCGTGGGGCACCTCGTGGAAGGTCCGCCGGATAACGGCCTCGCGGATCAGCTCGGCGAGGAGCAGCTCGCGCGGCTGGTCGGAGGCGGAGCCGGCCGCGAACATGAACGGTCCCTCGGGCATCAGCGCGGCGAGATGCGCGACCAGCTCCGGGACGCCCGCGCCGCGCCGCGCGGAGATCGGGAACACCTCGGCCGCGGCGTTCAGGGCGGCGGCCTCATCGAGCACCGCCATCAGCGCCGCGTCGGAGACCCTGTCGAGCTTGTTGACGGCGATCGTCACGGGGACGGCCCCCTCGCCGATCATCGCGGCGGCGAAACGGTCTCCCGGTCCGACCCCCTGCTCTGCGTTGATCATCAGCAGGGCCGCATCGGAGCCGTCGAGCTCCTGCTGCACGCGTCTGGCCATGCGCGATGTGAGCGCGTCGCGCGGGCGCTGCACGCCGGGGAGGTCGACCAGGACGATCTGGGATTCACCGCTCTCGTGCACGCCGCGAATCGCGCGGCGCGTCGTCTGCGGGCGGTCGGAGACGATCGCCACCTTCTCCCCCACGATCGCGTTGACGAGCGTCGACTTGCCCACGTTCGGACGCCCGGCGAGGGCGACGAAGCCACTGCGGCTCATCGCGCGCCGGCGAGGATCTCCGCCTGCAGCGCGAGCATCTCGCCGGAGTCGGTCTCGTGGTCCATGCCGAGCAGGTGAAGCATCCCGTGCACGACGGCCTCGCGGAGATCGGCGGTGTGCTCGGGGCAGATGACGATATCGCCGAGCTCGACCGGGACGCCGCCTGCATGAGGACGCTCCGGGGGACCCCCGGTCGCCCCGGACGCGGCGCCCACGCGCGCCTCGACCGCGGCCGCTGCCGCAGCGCCGTCGATTGGAAACGACAGCACGTCGGTGGGAGCGGGCTTGCCACGGTGCTCGGCGTTGAGCTGCGCGATGCGCGCGCTGTTCACCAGCTCCACGGCCACGTGTCCGTCGCTCACGCCGCGGCTGCGCGCGGCGCGCGTGCACAGGCGCCGCACATCGGCGCCGGCCAGCCGCCCGGGCGTGGCGGTGGCGTCGAAGAGCTCGACCTCGATCATCGTGCCGCTCGCCGGCGGGCGCATCTCGCTGGCCGGCGATCAGGCACTGCGGATGGCGGGGCGGGCGCCCTGCGACGCCGTGGCGCCGATCCCGGCGCGCGCGGGGTCGGCGCGCTGGGTGTGTACGTCATAGGCCTCGACGATGCGCTGCACGAGCTTGTGGCGCACCACGTCCTCGCCCCCGAAGCGCACGAACTCGATGCCCTCGATCGCATCGAGCACGTCGCCGACGACGATCAGACCGGAGGGCTGCTCGCGCGGCAGGTCGACCTGGGTGATGTCGCCCGTGACGACCATGCGCGAGCCGAACCCGAGTCGCGTGAGGAACATCTTCATCTGCTCGGGTGTCGTGTTCTGCGCCTCGTCGAGGATCACGAAGGAGTCGTTGAGGGTGCGCCCGCGCATGAACGCCAGCGGCGCGATCTCGATCACGCCACGCTCGATGTGCTGGGAGACCTTCTCCGGATCGAGCATGTCGTGCAGCGCGTCGAACAGCGGACGCAGGTAGGGGTCGACCTTCGCCATCAGATCGCCGGGCAGGAACCCCAGCCGCTCGCCCGCCTCGACGGCCGGGCGGGTGAGGATGATGCGGTTGACCTCGTGGCGGGAAAGCGCGGCGGCGGCCATCGCGACGGCGAGGAAGGTCTTGCCCGTGCCCGCCGGCCCGACGCCGAACGTGACGGTGTTGCGCCGCACGGAGTCCACGTAGCGCTTCTGGTTGACCGTCTTCGGCGCGACGCGCAGGCCACGGTGACTCCAGACGACGTCCTCGAGCACGCGCGCGGGCGATTCGTGAGCGTCGAGGGCGCCCGTCACCGCGGTGATCGTGCCGGGCCCGATCTGATGTCCGCGGGCGATCAGGTCGGAGAGCTCGCGCACCACCCGCTCGCCGACGTCGGTCTCGGTCTGCTCACCGTCGAAGGTGAGCAGGTTGCCGCGCAGGAAGACCTTGCAATCGAGGTGCGCCTCGAGCGCGCGCAGCACCGCGTCCTGGCTGCCCGCCAGCTCGGCGGCGACTTCGTTGGAAAGCTCGATCTGGGTCCTCATCCTTGCAGCGCAGCCCGCACCAGTCCGGACACACGCTTGCCGTCGGCGCGCCCGTCCACGGCGGCCATCGCCTGCTTCATCGCTGCGCCCATGTCCCTGGCGGAAGCGGCGCCGCTCTCACGCACGGCGCGCTCGACGATCGCGGCGAGCTCCTGCTCGGAGAGCTCCGCCGGCAGGTAGCCGCCGATCAGCTCGCCCTCGGCCTCCTCCGTGCCGGCGAGGTCCTCGCGGCCCGCGTCGCGATACGCGCGCGCAGCCTCCAGGCGGCGCTTGCGCTCGCGCCGCAGCACGGCGAGCTCGTCCGCACTGCCCTCCTTGGCCGCCTTCTGCAGCTCCGAGAGGACGAGGCGCAGAGCGCCCACGCGCTGTTTCTCGCCGGCCCGCATCGCCCCGTGCAGGTCGCTCTTGATCTGTTCGAGTATCGCCATCCGCCACCCAGGATACGCCGCTCGCGCGACAGCGCGAACAGCTCAGTCGTGCTCGAGCGGGGTGGGACTTCCGAGTCGTCCCGGTGCGGAGGCGTCGCGTCCGAACAGCAGCGCGACGTTCCAGTCGACGAGCAGGCGCAGCCGGCGTCCGGCTCCGGGCATCAGCAGCAGGTGGTAGGTGCGTGCGATCAGCCACGCCGGGAAGCCGCGCCAACGGATCCCGAGCGTGATCGCGACGGCCTTGTTGCGACCGAGCTCGGCGACGACGCCCTTGGTGCGATAGCGAAACGCTCGCGCGGGTGCGCCGCTGAGCGTCGCGGCGACGTTCCGCGCCACGAGGCGTCCCTGGCGGATCGCGTGCTGGGCGGTCGGTGGGCAGACCTGCCCCGGCCGGCTGGCGTCGGGCACGGCCGCGCAGTCCCCCAGCGCCCACACGACGCCGGCGCGGGGGCCCCCGTTCGCGCCCGCAGCGGCTGCCGGCGATCCGGCACCCGGCTCGCCCGCGGCTGAGGGCACCCGCATCGTGGCGTCGACGAGCACGCGCCCCTGGCCGTCGAGCTGCAATCCCAGCCGCGCGATCACGGGGCTCGGCTTGACCCCGGCCGTCCACACGACCGTCCGAGCCGCGATCTCGCGGCCGCCGGAGAGCTCGGCCGAGCGCGCGTCGAGTCGGGCGAGCGTCGTCTCGGTGAGCACCTCGATCCCGCGCCTGCGCAGCTCGCGTTCGGCGAACTCGGAGAGGCTGCGGGGCACCTCCTGCATGATGCGCTCCCGCGCCTCGACCAGCACCCAGCGCATTCCCTGTGCCCGGCAGCGCGGGTACAGCTCGATCGTCTGCACGGCGAAGTCCTGCAGCTCGGCCAGCCCCTCGACCCCGGCGTAGCCGGCGCCGACGAAGACGAACCCGAGATACTCCGCGCGGCGCACGGGGTCCTCCAGCGACTCGGCGATATCGAGGCAGTTGAGCACCTGATTGCGCAGCGCGGTGGCGTCCGAGAGCGACTTCAGCCCGATTCCGTGCTCGGCCAGGCCAGGAACCGGCAGCGTGCGCGAGACCGAGCCGAGCGCGACGATCAGGTGGTCGTAGGCCAGCTCGACGGCCTCGCCGTCGATGCGCGTGAGCGCGAGCGTGCCGCGCGCGGGGTCTGCTCCGGTGACGCTGCCGATCACCAGGTCGGTGCGCCTCAGCTGCGAGCGCAGCGGAACGACGACGTGGCGCGGATCGAGCGTGGCTCCGGCGGCGCCGGGCAGCAGCGGCGTGTAGAGCAGGAAGTTCGCCTCGTTGACGAGCGTGACGTGCGCGCTCTGCGCCGGCAGCAGGCGCTCGAGCGCGCGCGCCGCGTAGAAGCCGGCAAAGCCACCCCCTGCGATCACCACCTGCCAGGCCATGGCAACACAATAGGCTGCCGCCTGTGAACGGCACCCTCTACGCCGATGCGCTCGCTCCGTTCCTTGCAGAAGTCGAGCGATTGCGCCCCGCGGACGGCGAAATCATCGACGCTCACACCCACCTGGGCCTCGACGAGGACGGCCGCTCGCTGACGCTCGCGCAGCTGCTTGCCGAGCTCGACGATGCGGGCGCGCGCCGCGCGTGCGTGTTTCCACTGCACGATCCCGAGCGCAAGCCGGCCTACACGGTCCCGAACGACCGCGTGCTCAAGTGGGCGCAGGAGAGCGACGGGCGCCTGCTGCCGTTCTGCCGTCTCGACCCAGCCGAAGCTCCGGTGAAGGAGGGCGAACGTGCGCTGGCGGCGGGCGCGCGCGGCATCAAGCTGCACCCGCGCGCGCAGGACTTCCGCTTCGACGGCGAGGAGATGGCCGAGGTCTTCAAGCTCGCCGAAGGTGCCCGCGTGCCGATTCTGATCCACGCCGGGCGGGGCCTGCCGCCGCTGGCCGAGGGCCTCGTCGAGCTCGCACTGCGCCACCCGGGGACGGTGCTGATCCTCGCCCACGCCGCGATCTGCGACCAGGGGATCCTGACCAGCCGGCTGGCGGATCACCCCGGCGTCCTGTACGACATCTCCTGCTTCTTCCCGCTCGATGTGATCGAGCTGTTCGCACGCGTGCCCGTCGAGCGGATCGTGTTCGCCTCCGACCCGCCGTACGGGCTGCCGGCGACGTCGCTGTACATGGCGTTGCGCGTCGCGGCACAGGCGGGACTCGACGAGCAGGCCGTCAAGGGGCTGCTCGGTGAGACGATCGCCGGGCTCTTCGACGGCGGCGGACTGCCGCCGAGCTCAGCCGTGCGGCGCGGTCCCTCGATCACGTTGTCCGGCCGCCTGGCGCGCGTCTACAACTACGCGAGCCTCGTCGGCCCGGCGCTGTTCACCGGCGTGGTCGAGCAGGCGCGGGCGATGCTCGACATGGCTGTCGCGGCCTGCCGGGACCCCGAGCCCGGGGCCGACGGCGAGGCGATGGAGATGATCGGCGCGGCGCTCAGTGCGGCCGACCGGCTGATCGAGTCCGAGGACGGGATACGTCCTGCGATCGACCTCGTGTACCGGGCGATCGTGTGCGCCGCCACGGCGATCCCCGACGCCGCCACGGCGATCGCCGACGCCGCCTGAGCCGCGCCCGCAGCGGGGGTCGTGCGGCTCAGCCCGCGCCGGACAGCCACAGCGCGCCCCACTCCCCCGCGCTGCGACGCTCGCGCTCGCGCAACCCGAGCTGCCCGGCGAAGGCCGCCGAGACCTCGTCGAGCTCCTCGCGCAGGAGACCGCCCGCGATCAGCTCGGCGGGCGCCCACGCGAGCGTGACGGCGAGCTCGAGCAGCAGCGGGCGCAGCAGGTTCGCGAGCAGAATCGGCGGCCGTGCGTCGTGTTGCGCGCCGTGGGGCAGCGACTCGCTGCGCAGGTCGAAGCGCCGCACCTCGATGTCGGCGCCGTT
Source organism: Solirubrobacteraceae bacterium (assembly GCA_036498325.1). GTDB lineage: Bacteria > Actinomycetota > Thermoleophilia > Solirubrobacterales > Solirubrobacteraceae > Palsa-744. The sequence continues at coordinate 77,531 of DASYFR010000006.1, read as the reverse complement.
GACGAGCGCGTTCTCGCGCGCGGCGGCGACGCTCTCCTGCTCGTTGTCGAGGCCGACCACGGGCGCGAAGCCGAGCGCTGCGGCGGCGATCGCGAGCACGCCCGAGCCGGTGCCGACGTCGAGCACCGGTCCGTGCGGGCGCTCGAGCGCGGCCAGCTCGAGCAGCAGCTCGAGACATAGCCGCGTGGTTGCGTGGGCGCCGGTGCCAAATGCCTGGCCCGGATCGATCACGATCTCAAGCACCGCTCCGTCGGAGCGCTCGTGGGCGTGCTCCCATGGGGGGCGGATGTTCAGCGCGGGTGCTCGCCACGGTGTCTGCGCGGCGGGCGGCTCGATCAGGATCGCGCGGTGGAACTCCTTCCAGCGCTCGTGCCAGTCGTCGGGGATCTCGCTGGTGGAGACCTCGACGAGCGCGCCGCCGGCGAGCGCGCGCAGATCGGGCAGGCGGGGAAGCTCGCCGGGGGCACCGAAGACCGCGTACTCGACGGCGTCACCGACGATCACCTCCTCGACGCCGGCGGGGGCGAGCTCGAGCAGCTCGGCGAGCACGATCTCGGCGTGCTCGCGGGGAACCCGTATCGCCAGGCGAATCACGCGGCCTGGCTGCCGAATGCCCGCCTGAGCTTGGCGAACATCGACTCCTGCGTGCGCAGGTTCTCCTCGGTCAGACTCTCGTTGAGGCGGTCCATCAGCTCGCGCTGCGCATCGGTCAGCCGTCGCGGTACGACGACGTTGACGAGCACCCGCAGATCCCCCTGGCGCCCGCGGCGCAGACTCGGCATCCCGGCTCCCCTCACGCTCAGTACCTCACCGGGCTGCGTGCCGGCGGGCAGCTCGATCGAGGCACTGCCCTCGAGTGTGGGAACCTCGAGCGTCGCCCCCAGCGCGGCCAGCGGGGCGGCCACGTCGAGCGCGGTGATGAGGTCGTCCCCTTCGCGCACGAAGCGCTCATCGGCGCGCACGCCGACGACGACGTAGAGGTCGCCCGCGGGCGCTCCCGCCTCGCCCTCGTGACCGCGACCGCTGAGCCGGATGCGCTGGCCGTCGGCGATCCCGGCTGGAACATCGACCTCGAGCTCGTGGCTCCCGGCCACGCGTCCGCGCCCGCGGCACTCGCGGCACGGCTGTGCGGGGACGCGTCCGTCGCCGTGACAGACCTCGCAGACGACCGTGCGCATCATCTGGCCAAAGGGCGTGCGCGTGACGGCCTGCAGCTGACCGGCGCCGCCGCAGCGTTCGCAGGTCTCGATCGGCGTGCCGGGCTCGGCGCCGTTGCCGTGACAGCGCTGGCAGCGCTTGACGGCGTCATAGGCGACGGGAAGCCTCACGCCGTGGGCGGCGTCGATCAGCTCGATCTCGACGGCGACGCCGATGTCGCCGCCCTGGGCCGGCCCGCCGCCGCTCCCGGTAGCGCCGAAGAAGGCGTTGAAGAGGTCGCTGATCGAGCTGAAGCCGTCGAAGTTGGGGGCATATCCCCCCGAGCGCAGACCATCGTGGCCGTAGCGATCGTAGGTCGCCCTGCGCTCGTCGTCGGAGAGGATCTCGTAGGCCTCCGCGGCCTCCTTGAACTTCTCCTCGGCGTCGGGGTCGTGGGCGTTGACGTCGGGATGCAGCTCGCGCGCGAGGCCGCGAAAGGCTTTCTTGATCTCCTGCTCGGGGGCGTCCCGGCCGACGCCGAGCACCTCGTAGGGGTCGCGGGGCATCGCGGGTCGGCTCATGTCTCGGAGTAGGTGTTCTCGACGAAGCGCGAGAGCTCGTGCGCGGCGTCGCGCACGGTCGCGATCGCGCCCGCGTAGTCCATCCGCACGGGGCCGATCAGCGAGACGGTGCCGAGCTTGCGTCGCGCCATCCCGTAGCCGGCTGCGACGAGGGCCAGCGAGTGCATCGCGGGCAGCTCGTTCTCGTGACCGATGCGCACGTACACACCGGGCTCGGCGAGCGCCGTGCGCAGGACGCGCAGGAGCGCCACGCGTCGCTCGAGCAGGCCGACGAGCTCGTTGACGCTCGTCGCGTCCGCGGCCTGTGCGGTTTCAAACAGGCGCGCGGTGCCCTCCACGTAGAGCGCGTCATCGCCCTCGGCGGTGAGGTCGCCGAAGGCCGGAGCGAAGCGCTCGAGGAAGGCGAGCTCGCGTGGTGACAGGCTGGGATCGGAGAGTCGCTGAAGAAGCATGCGGGCGCCCAGCCCGAGGCCGACGAGGCGCTCGTTGAGGTACTCGCCGGCCCACGAGACGAGCCCGGGATCGACGGTGGACTCGAACGTGGCGAGCATCTTCGAGACGGTGCCGGTGGAGGTGATGATGACGACGAGCACGAGCTGTGGCTGCAGCGCCAGCACCTCGATGTGGCGGATCGTGGCCGTGTTCATCGACGGCGCCGAAACGACGGCCAGGAGGTTCGTCATCTGCGAGAGGGTCTCGCTCGTGGCCCGCATCGCCTGGTCGAGCTCCCGGCGGATCAGCGACAGCTCGAGTGGCCGCGGGGGCGCGGGCAGCGGGCGCTCGGACGCGAGCAGCCGGTCCACGACATAGCGCTGGCCGGCCTCTGTGGGCACGCGCCCGGCGGACACGTGAGGGTGCGCGAGTAGACCGAGCTCCTCGAGCAGCGCAAGTTCGTTGCGCACGGTGGAGGGACCGCAGTCGAGCTCGGGATCGGCTGCGATCGTGCGCGACGCAACCGGCTGAGCGCTCGCCAGGTAGCCGTCGACGACCTTGCACAGAATCCGCTCCTGGCGGGAGGTCAGCATGGATCTGATTGTAGGTGGCGCGCTGGCGGGCGGGCCGGGCTCGACCCCTACAGCTCGAGCTCGGCCTCGGCGTTTCGGATGATCTGCTTGCCGTCCTGCTCGGCGACGGTGTCGAGCAACACGTGCCCCTCCGAGCGCTCTCGCACGGTGGCGCTGACCCGCACCTCCTGCTCGGGAACGCCCATGCCGCGGAACTGGACGGAGAGGCGCTTGAGGGGCTCCGGTCCGCCCGCCGCCTCGGTCTGGGCGCGGGCGACCTGCGCCATCGTCCAGAGCCCATGGAGGATGCGCCCGGGGAGCCCGACGGCGCGCGCGAACTCCTCGTCGATGTGGATCGGATTGAAGTCGCCCGAGGCGCCGGCGTAGCGCACGGTCAGATACTTGTCGGGCGTGACCGCGAGGTCGGGGATCTGCACGCCTGGCTGGAGGTCTGTCATCGCCTCACACCCCTCGCACGATGTTCGTCCACGTGCCCCGGCAGACCTGTTCGTCGCGCTGGTTGGTGGAGATCGACTCGAACACGTAGTAGCCGCGGCCCTCGGATTCGGAGATGTCCTTCACGCTCGCGGTCGTCGTGACCTCGTCGCCGGCCACCGCCAGGGGCCCCCAGACGAACTCCTGGCCGCCGTGGACCATCATCGCGAAGTTCAGCTCGAGCTCTGGATCGAAGATCGGCGGTCCAACGGCGGGCGCGCTGTAGACGACGGCGAACATCGGCGGCGCGACGAGGTCGGCGTAGCCGGCTGCGCGTGCCGCCTGGAGGTCGAGGTGCACGGGGTTCGTCTCGCCGACGGCACGGGCGTACTCCCTGATCTTCTCGCGCCCCACCGCGTAGGTGACGGGCTCATAGGTCTTGCCGATCGCTGTTGTGTTCACTGGCATCGCGGGACTCCTTGCAGGCGAGCTTGCAGGCCGGGGGGCCGGGGCGGCGCGCAGTCTATGCACAGAAGGCGCACGGTTGCGTCGAGGGGACCGTCAGAGGCCGAGACGAGCGGGCAGCTCATCGAGCGACAGCAATATCTCGGCACCCTCGCGCCGAAGCGCCTGTTCGTCGGCGTCGGCCGCGTAGCCGAACACGCGCATTCCGGCCGCCACCGCAGCGAGGACTCCGGAGGCGGTGTCCTCGACGACCACCGAACGCTCGGGCGTCGCGTTCATGGCGGCAGCGGCGTGCAGGAAGAGATCGGGGTGGGGCTTTCCGCGAGCGACGGAGTAGGCCGAGAACAGCGCGCTCTCGCCGAACAGCTCGCGCAGGCCCGTGAGCTCGAGCGTGAGCTGGATCTTCTCGTGCTTTCCCTGCGAGGCGACGCAAACAGAAACGCCGGCTGCCTTGATGCGCCGCACCGCGTCGGCTGCGCCCGCGACGGGCTCGAGCTGTCGGCGAAACGCCTCGTTGCGCTCGCGCTCGTATCGCTCGAGCCAGTCATCGGGGAGCGCGCGCCCCAGCTTCTCCTGCGCGCTCGAGGCCACGTCTGCCAACAACAGCCCCTGATAGTCGCGGCGAGCCTCCCTCAGTGTCGTCGGTAGGCCCTCGGCGCTCAGCGCAGCGGCGAGCACTTCGTTGGAGATCACCTCGCTGTCGACGAGCACGCCGTCGCAGTCGAAGATCACCAGTTGCAGGTCGTTCACCGGCGAGCACTGTAGTTCAGGCGCGCGCGCCGACGACAGGGACCGAGCCGATCGCTTGACGCTCGGGAGTGCCGGCGCGAAGCGGGGGCGCCGTGGCGCGCCCCCGCCATCGTGCTCGCGTACCGCTGGACGACGCGGGTGGCGGGCGCAGCGCTCAGAAGACGAGCGCGTCCTCCTGCTCCGCGGCGCTCTCGGCGCCGTCCTCCCCGCCTCCGTCGGACTCTCTTGCGCCTGGGCTGTCGAGGAACTGGACTGTGTCTGCGACGATCGACACGGCCTGGCGGCGCTGCTGCTCGGCGCTCTCCCACTCGCGCCATTCCAGGCGCCCGTCGATCGCGACCCTGCTGCCCTTCCGCATGTACTCCGCGACGCTCTCGCCGAGGGCTCCAAAGGCGCTCACGTCGAAGAAACTGGGGCGATCCTTCAGCTCTCCGTCGGCGTCGCGGTGCCGGGAATTGCATGCGACCCGCACGTGGCAGACACTGGCGCCGGAGGGCAGTGCGCGCAACTCCGGATCGCGTGTCAGGCGGGCGATGAGAACTACTCGATTGATCGTATAGGACATGCTTCTCTCCGTTGCCTGGATGGTTTGTCTCCCCGTGCGAGAAAGCTAGGGCCCGACGGGGATGGTTCTGTCGGGGACGGGCTACCGGTCGCCGCGCAGAGCGGAAAGCGTGACGAGCGCGATCCGCTCTTCCGCCGCGGCGCCGGCGATCGCTCGCCCCAGGGGGCGCTGCACATCGCGCGCCGCGACGTACAGCACACCATGCACGCAGCGCGAGCGAGCCCACGCGCGGCAGATCGCGAGCAGCCGCTGCGGAGCCTTCACGGTCAGCTCGACCTCGACTGCCACGACCGCAACGCCGGAATCGGGGCGGAGCACCAGATCGGGGCGATGCAGCAGCGGGCGCCCGTCTGCGGCCGTGCCGGTGACAGCGCTCGCCAGCGGGGTCGAGGCTTCCTGCTCCTCGCGGCGGAGCTCCCGCTCGCCACTGACGCGATGATCGGGGTAGGCGCACTCGAGCGCAACCGCGACGTCCGCACAGACGATCGCGTGCCGCGCATTGGCGGGGCCGATGCGAGCGGCCCCCGGCCCGCCGCGGATCCCCGCCGCGCGCAGGCCCGGGCGGGTGACCGTGTAGAGCGCCGGATGACCGTTGAGGGGACGCTCGCGCCGCAGCAGACCATCGCGGCCGGCGGCGAGCAGGCGCGCACGCGCCGACGCCACGCTGACACGGTCGCGACGAGCGAGCGCCTCGGCGGTGACGGCGCCGATCCGCGCCGTCCACTCGAGCAGCGCCACCCGCTCGGGCGCAGGTGATTCGATCCGCGCACTCATCATTGCTCCTTCGAGTTGGTTTCCTCACCGGCCGCCGACGGCGCGTCCGGGCGATGCGGAGCGTGGATCCGCGTGATGCGGACCGGCGCACCGCCCCCGAGCACGAGCACGGCCGCCCAGCCAACGCCGAGGTCGAGGATGCGACTGGGCTCGAGCGACGGTCGCCGGGTGCGCGTGCGGGTGGTCCTGCCATCGCTGTGATGCGAGCGCCTCCACGCACCCTCGGAGCCGGCGATGCCGGCGATCAGCTCGCAGGAGGCGGGCACGACCTGGCGGTGGGAGATGAGCATCGAGAGGTTTCCCGTGACCTGCTCGAGCAGGCGCTCGCGTCCCGGCAATCGCAGGTCGGAGATCTCCTGCGTTCCCAGCAGCAGGCTGAACCCGGCTGATCGGGCGCGGCCGAAGAGACGCACGACCTGCTCGGCGGCCACCGCCGAGAACTCGTCGATCACGACCACCGTCGGGATCGCACGACCCTGCAGGGCGGCGACCGTCGTCTGGAGGTCCGACACGATTGCCGCTCCGATCATCTGCGCGAGCAACGGGCGGCGGTCTGAGTCGAGCCGGAAGTACACGACCGCCCTGCTCTCAACCGCCTGCGGGAGGCAGAGCCGTCGCCCGGCGACGGTGAGGGGGTCGAGCCAGGGCCCGACATCGGACTCCACCAGAATCGCGAGCCGGTCGCGTACGCCGGCAAGGTCGAGCCGCTGGCGTGCGGTGAGCGAGTCGAGGTAGGCGAACGCCGGAGCGCCGGCGGCGTCCTCGAGCTCACGCGCGAGCAACTCGAGGCGCTCGGGGTCGAGGAGCTCGACGATCGCTCGCAGGCTGATCTCGATGCCGCCCACACGCAGGGCACGCACGGCGTGGCCCAGATAGCGCTGGGCCTGACGCAGATAGTGCGGCTCCGTGAAGCGCTCGCCGACGAGCGCCTTGTCGGCGATCTCACTCTCGCTTCCGCTCGCGTACGGGTTGTAGACGCAGTTGCCGTCGGGTGTCCACTCGAAGAAGGGCCGGCCGGCGTCGGCCGCAGCGCGGACGAGCCAGTCGCGCATCGCGGCGTCGCCCTTCGGGTCGACGGCGATGACGCCCATCTCGCGCTCGATTGCCGCGACCGCGATCGCAGTCTGCGTGACGGTCTTGCCGGATCCGGTGGCGCCGACGACGAGCGTGTGCATGCCGGCGCCGCGGGCCGCGAGCAGGACGCGTACCTCGCGCCGGTGCTCGTCGCGCCCGAGGAGCATCGCGCCGGAGCGCTCCTCGCGTGCGTGCCCCGCCAGCTCGCAGAGGCGACGGCCAAGCAAGCGCATGCCGACGCCGAGCGCATCGCCCGGTGAGCGTCGCAGCGCCGCCCAGTCGGCGAGGTCGAAGCCGGCCGCGAGGTCTTCACGATGCCAACGGCGCCCGCGCAGCATGGCGCACACCGCGGCGAGGATGACGGGGAGCCCGGCGCCGGCGAGCGCGCGACGAACGAGCACGGCGAGCACGAGCGCGGCTGCCGCCCAGCTCCAGTGCAGCTCAAGCCGGCGCATCGCCCGTGCGGCGAGCGCGCCGAGGACCAGGCCGAGCAGGAGACTCGAGGCCGAGACGCCGAGCGCGGACACCGGCTGATGTACGAGCGCAGGCGTCCCGCAGGGCTGAGGGTGATTCGACGAGGACACGACGCCACTCCTTTCCGGCTGTCCGCACAGGGACAGGCGCTTTGGGCCGGCGTTCGCCGGCTCAGATGAGCCGGTAGCCAACCCCCCAGACGCTGACCAGCCAGCGCCGCGTCGGGTCCGCGGCGAGCTTGGCCCGCAGCCGGCTGGCGTGAGAGTCAACGGTTCGGCTCGACCCTCCACCGCTGTATCCCCACACGCTGCGCAGGAGCTCCTCGCGCGAGAACGCTCGCGTCGGCTCGCGCGCCATGTGGGCCAGCAGCTCGTACTCCATCCGGCGCAGGTCGAGCGCACGGCCGTACAGGCTCGCGACGTGCGTGGCGGTGTCGACTGCAAGCGGCCCGACCTCCAAGCGGCGACGCTCCCCGGCACGAGCGCTGGCCCGCCGGAGGATCGCCCGCAGGCGCGCCCGCAGCTCGAGATAGCCGGCCGCGGGCGCGACGAAGTCGTCGGCTCCCGCGTCGAACGCGCGCAGAAGCTCGAGCTCGTGGCCGTCGTGACCGGCGAGGATCACCGGCATACCACGATCCCATGGGCTACGGGCGGGAACGCAGGCGCGTATCTCCTCGAGCAGTGCGAGGGCCCCGCGGGGCGGGTCAAGCGCTCCGAGCACGGCGATTTCGGGGGCGACGGCTCGCGCCAGGATGCGCGCGTGTTCGGCACTACGCGCCAGCTCGACGGCGTAGCCGTCGGCGAGCAGCTGCCGCGCAAGCGCGCGGCCACGCTCCCGGTTTGGCTCCACGAGCAGGACCGGGCCGGCCGCACTCGGGGTCACGGCGTTTCGACCTCGCGCGGACTCAGTCCCAGACCGCGACGGGCGATCAGCGCCAGGACGTCGCTGTGGATCCAGGGGGTCGGCGCGCTCTGGCCCCCCTCTGCGAGCAGGCCCAGCCTCCGGGCGAGCCAGCTCGTCTCGCCGCTCTCGTTGCCGCGCGGGTCGCGCTTGACCCGTCCGCAGCGAATCGCGATCTCGCTCATGCTGGTGTCACGCTTTGAGATCCGTGTGACGAGCACCTCGCGCAGTCGGCGGTTGAGCACGATCGGGCTTTCGCGCACACGCCGCAGCTCGGCGCGCAGTACCGTGCTCGAGACGCCACAATCCTTCTCGTGCCGGGCGAGCGCGTGTTCGGTCAGCGAGCAGAGGGGCTCGTAGGACTCGATCCGCCCGATCACCTCGCGCAGGCTCAGCACGTTCACCGGCGATCTCACGGCGGCGCTCTCGCGCCAGCACCAGCGCAGCTCGGGAATCGACATGCGCCCAGACACGCGAGCGATCGCGTGGCAGCGGCCGGCGGGGTCGCACAGCTAGTTCGCGGCCGGGGGCTCGAGCAGGCTGCCGCTGCTCGCGCTGAAGGGCGCACTCGCAGCATCCTCGTCGGCGAGCGCACGACAGCGTCGCGAGTCGCCGTGGGCGTCGTCGAGGTAGTCCGCGCAGATCAGCCGCGCGTTCTCGGGCGGCTCATCGGCGGCGAGGTGCGCCACGAGCCTGCGGTCGGCGCCCGTGCCGAGGTCACGATCCACGACGAGGGTCGAGCCGCCCACGGCGGCGAGCGTGACGACCTCACGACGATGCCCGGCCGGGTCGAGGTAGTCGGCCAGCCGGCACGATCGGCGTCGATCGACCGGCTCGCCCAATGATGAGCGTCTCGTCGGCAGCGAGGGGCGCGCGTGCTCGCGTGCTCGCGCAGGCGCAGGCGCAGGCGCGGGCGAGGCTGGGAGCGTGGCGTTCATGGAGCCTCCTCGAGGGCTGCTCGGGGCAGCGCCGCACCCAGGCGATGCCGATTGAAAGGACGCAGCACGTCTCGGGCTCATCCGACCGCGCGATCGTGCCGTGACCGGGAGTGCTCCGGGTCACGTGCCCCGGCGCGCGCGAGCCAATCGCAGATGACGGCGTCGCGACGTGCGAGCGTGGCGGGCGGCCGAACGCCCGGTTCGTGCGGCTCAGCGCGGGCGGGTGGCGCGCTCGAGCTGCGTGCCACGCGCGGTCATGTGCCACGCGTTCGCGGCTCCCCGCTCCTGGCCCTCGCCGCGGTTCTCGACGAGATCCAGGCGGGAGAGCCGGTTCAGGAGCTTTGAGATCTGGCCCTGGTCGATGATCCCGGAGCCTTCCGCGATCTCGCGATTGCTCGCTCCGGGACGCTCGGCTATCACCATCAGAACGCGTACGGTCCGGTAGGTGAGGCGCATGTTGAGACCTTCGAGCGGATCCCTGTTACGGGTGCGCGGGGGCGCCTGACGTCGAGGGGCAACTTCGACGGCCGCGCGCGCGAGCTCGCGGGTCGCAGCCCTGGCGCCGAGGTAGGGGAGCACGATCATGCTCATCAGGGGCCCCAGCAGATTCGTCAGCGGCTCGTCGCCGTCAGACAGCAGGCGCGTGTGGATGACCGCGAACACACCGCCGACGACGCCTTCGGCTGTGACCGTGGGGGGTTCGCTCGTGGCGCTGCGCAGGGGGCGCCCCTGATCGATCAGCGCAGCGAGCTCCTCGAGCAGTTCGGCGCGCCGCTGGAGCACCCGCTCGCCGGCGGCGAGCGCCTCGACCACGCACATCTTGGCGAGCCCCGGCTCTTCATCCATCGCGACCAGCAGGCGCCCGAGCGCCGCGCGCACGCCCTCGCGCCAGACACCCCCCTCGCGGTCGTACGCCTCGCGGGCGATCAGGCGCGCCCGCGTGATCGCCCGCTCGAAGGCCGCCAGGAAGCAATCCTCGCGGTCGGCGAACACGTCGTAGAAGGTCTTGCGCGAGACGCGTGCCCGGCTGATGATCTGCGCGACCGTCATGTGCGCATAGCCGACCTCCTCGACAGCGTCGGCGGCCGCGTCGAGCATGCGGCCGCGCTGAATCTCCGTCACCTGGAAGCGCGGCAGTCCGTTGGGGCCGGGACGCAGCCTCGGTGTGGCCGTACTTGACTCGTACATGAATGCCATTGGCCTCCGCCTCAACCGTCCGTTCGCCAGTAGATGGATGGCCGTGGTCGCAAGAGGGCGGGGAACCCAAGAGCTCCCGCGCACAGGCCGACCCCCGACCGCTCGCCCGCGCGACGGAGCTTCGTGGTTCTGAGCGCGGAAGTCGAGTCGCGTCTCCGACTTCTTTCCACTGGTTCGAAAACGCTGCGGGCGATATCTCGGACATCGCCCCCCAGGTATCTCGCACGCCGGGAGGCGTCCGGAGCGCGGCGTCGGTACCCCAGGTAGGCTAGCTCCTTCGCGCCGAGCAACGATGGCCTGCCCAGGGGGGCTTGCCTGGGGGGGCCTGCCCGGAGGGCCGGCAAGGCGCTGATGCGGCAGCGGGTCTACACCGGGTGGGCGCGCCGCTCGACTCTCCGTGAAACCGTCCCATGGCGAACGCGACCTCCATCTCCATACGCCCGTTCGCGGATCGCGATGAAGCTGCCGTGCTCGAGTTGCTTCGCGCTTCGTTCGAGGAGTGGCCCCGGGAGGTCAAAGCTGCGCCCCAGGAGTTCTTCCGATGGAAGCACCTGCAATGCCCGTTTGGTCCGTCGATCAAGGTCGTGGCCGAGGCTGAGGGCGCTGTCGTCGGGTTCGAGGGGCATCTGCCGTGGAAGTTGAAGGTTGGCCGACAGACGTTGCAGTCCAGCCGCGGCACCGATCTCTGCGTTCATTCGTCGTATCGCAGACGCGGCGTGTCGATCGCGATTCGCGGCGCGATCGAGCTCTCTCCCGATGTGGCTCTGACGTGGAGCAACCCGAGCCCGCAGAGCCGGCCTGGGAGCCTGCGGTTCGGGAGGAGCGATGTCGGGCTCGTCCCGCCCTATGTGCGGCCAACGGCATCGCTGCCCAAGCGGCTCAGATCGGTGATCGCAAACAAACCCACCGAGGGGACGGTGCAGGCCGACGCCGAAAGCGCCGGCGAGGCCCTGCGCCATCGCCCGCAGATCTCGCGCCTGTTGACGCAGGTTGCGAGCCCCCCTGCTCGACTGACGACCGATCGGACGCTTGATTATCTGCAATGGCGCTACGGCCAGTTCGACGAGTACCGGGCGATATGCAGTGAACCGCACAACGGGCCGGCAGGGATCGTCATATTTCGAGTTCACCGTCGCGGAGCGATCTGGATATCGGATGTTTGCGAGGTGCTGGTTGAACGCAACGACCTGGGTGCCACGCGCGCACTGCTCCGTAGGGTCAGGGCGGCCGCTTCCAGTGACGTGATCGTGTGCAATTTCCAGTCCCACCGGGAAGCCGCATCCTTTGGATTCGTGCAGCATCTGCACGGCCCGCAGTTAGTGACGCTGCCGCGTAGGAACGACCTCGTTCCGGACCCCACGCGGATCGACTCGTGGGCGCTTTCGCGCGGCGATCTCGAGCTTCTCTAGGGCTTCGAGCGCGCGAGATACTGGACCCCGTGTCGGCGAACGTGAGGGAGTAGGCGATGTCGCAGGAGAACGTCGAGGTGATCCGAGCCGCATTCCGGTGCTTCGAGGCAGGCGACGTGGACGGCGTGCTCAGCCTCGTGGATGAGAACGTCGTGGTAATCCAGGCGCCCGAGCTGCTCGTGCTGCTCGGGGCATCCCCGAATCAGTACGGCCATGCGGGTGTGCTCGAGGCGTTTGGCTACTGGCCCGAGCAATGGGACGGCTTTCGGATCGAGATTCTTCGGGTGGTAGACGCGGGCGATCGAGTGCTCCTCACGACGACGCAACATGGGCGGGGCAAGGGGAGCGGGGTCGAGGTCGAGATGCCGTTCTGGTTCGTGTTCGCCGTCCGTGCCGGGAAGATTGTCGAGTGGAGGATCTTCACGCGAGAAAGCGACGCTCTCAAAGTTGTCGGGCTGGAGGAGTAGGCGATGTCGCAGGAGAACGTGACGGTTGCGATGAGCACCCAACCGCCGGACGGTGTTGGTCACGAGGAGAGAGGCGGCTCAGCCGCGGATCGGCAGCCGGCGGATCTCGGACCTGCTCGGTCGGGTTTGCACTTCTGTTACGCCCGGCCCCCAGAACGCTGAAAGCCCCGCGCTGTAGCCGCGTTGACGGGTCGAAGGCCGACCAATAGCCTGGGCGGAGGGGCAACACGAATGGGAGCAAAGACTGCCGCACTACTCGCAGTAACCGCGGTAGCGACTGCTGAAGACCGCAGGATCACTGGCCTGATCGGCGGCGCGCTCATCCTGCTTGGGGTAGCGCTCGGGACGAATGCAGGCGGTATCGGCCAGTGGACTGCGTCCGCACTCTGGCGGCTTCGGCGCGCTCCACGACCTGCTCCCGCCGAACCACTAACGGACAGGCAGCTTTCGCTACTGGCGAAGCTCTGGGCCGCGCTCCTCTGCGTCGTCGGGCTGCTCGCGGCCTTGGTCGGGCTTGGCGCGATTGGCTAGCAGACGCGCCCAGCGGGTACCACCGGGGATCAGTTTGGCTTGCCAATGCGGGATTGCGGTATGACATCGCACGGCTCAGGAAGGCTCCAAAACGCTCGGGGCGGCACCAACTGGCCATTAACGGCCCATCAGCATGCGGCCGACTAAGACTGCCATTCGACGTCGTTTGCTGAGCTAGCTCCGGGAACCGCCTGAGCCAGAGGGCGTTACCGGGTCGTGCAATGCGGGTCGGGCGTCGGGAAGACGGGACGGGCGACCTCGTCGCCGAGACGCTGACGGCGGAGGTCAGGCATTGACCTGCTCGGGGATACTCAGTACGCGATGTCGCGAGAGAACATCGAGATCGTTCGGCGGTTCGATGAGTGTCGGAGCCGAGGGGACCTTTCGGGCGGACTCGACGCCTTCCACCCAGATGTCGAGTGGGAAGACGTCAGGCAGCCCGAGTTGGTGCCTAAGAGGCGAGGCGTCGGAGTCGCGTCGCTGCACAGCGCACTTGAAGAGTGGGCTGCCTTGGACGGCTTCACGACCGACGTGGAGGATTGCTTCGACTCAGGGGAGTTCGTCTTCGTGATTTCGCGCTGGCGCGGTACGACCAAGGAGGGCGACCATACGATCGACGTCCACAGGGCGGAGGGCTACGAGTTCGCGAATGGGAAAATCATTCGGGTTACGCTCGGAGGCCCTGACACGCCGGTCACCGACGTCCTCAGAGCCGCAGGACTCGAGGAATAGGCGGCCGCGCGTCGCCGTCATGTCTCACCGCGGGATTCAGCAGCGCGAGGTGAAGCTGCACGACGATCGGCGCGCACGGGTGGCTCCAGAGCCATATTTCGCCCTAAAGGGCCTATCCCAACCCGGCAGGACCCGCTCAGACCCGCTCGCTACCGCCACCAGAGAGCTCATTCAGACTTCATTCGGCTCTGCGAAAGCCTCCCTCCCCGCAACGTAGCCCTGTCGCCGGTGTCTTAGCCTCCGATGCGGCGAATCGCTCGATCCTTCGCGCTTGTGCCCTTGATGCTTGCGATGACCGGCTTGGCGAGTGCTGCGCCACGGCATCACAAGGCATTCCCGAAGTGCTCACCAGGATCGTCGGCCTTCCACTCGGTTCTCGCAGCAGACGCTCAGGCTCAGCTCTATAGCCTGGCCGCAAGCGCCCCTCCCCCACGGCAGCCGGAAAACAGTGCGCTACCGCGAACGTGGCAACCGGCAATACGTGTATACGGGTGCGCCTACGGACACCGGGGGGCATACGCGTTGGGTCACGTCGCTCACTTCGAAACGACATCGAAGTACCTCGACGAGGCCTTCTCTGGCATTGCCCTTGAGGTGCTCGCCGGTCCGATTGTCGCCTACGAAGAAGTAGCGAACCAGCTCGGGTGCGGGGGTTGCCATTGGGGTGTAGTCGTCCGCGACCTGCGCACCGGCCGGATTCTCCGACGAGAACCCACAGGAACGCCGCTAAGCCTTGACCTGAACTACGGCGTCGGGCCTACGACCGCGATCGTCGTAAAGAGCGACGGCTCCGTCGCGTGGATCGCGAACGTCAGTTTAGAAGGCGGCGGCTATCAGGTCCATGCCGCCGACACGGCCGGTAGCAGGCTCGTCGCCTCCGGGCCAGACATCAATCCCTCGTCGCTAGCCCTTGCGGGCAGCACGCTGTACTGGACGCAGGGTGGCAAGCCGTTCTCAGCCTCCCTGGAATGAGGATGACGCCTCTCCGTTGTAGGCGTCGAGCTTGGCGGCGACGTGCTCGCTGGAGCTCGGGAACAAGTGCCCGTAGTTCTTCCGGGTGGTCCGCGAGTCGCTGTGGCCGATCACCTTCACAAGCTCCAGGTCGTTGAGCCCGGCCTCGATTCACTCACGCCCCCGGAACGACAATGGCCCCGGTGGTTCCGGGGCCAAAGCAAGTACCGCTACCGGGATTCGAACCCGGGTTTCCGCCATGAGAGGGCGGCGTCCTAGTCCCCTGGACGATAGCGGCGGGTGGCGACGGTCTCCGAGGCTAGCAAAGTGCCCGGAGCGCGCCCGAGCGGACGAGGCCGCGTCGGGATCCGCCCGGGGCGGTGATCCGAGGCGCCCTCTCGAGGGGCCTAGGAGTCATCCGGCGGTCGCTCCTCCTGGGGAAGATCGGGCCGCCCGGCACCGAGCGTCATCGCCATCCCGATCACGATCGCGACGGCGAGCAGGCACACGACGGTGGCGAGCAGGCCCCCCAGTCCGCTGTTCGAGAAGACGCGCACCCCCGCGATGATCACCAGCACGCCCACTAGGCCCACCAAGCCAAAGACCTGGAGGCCGAACACGCGCTGCAGGCCCCATCCGACCAGCACGATGACGGCCGCGTAAGCCGCGACAGTTGCAAGCGCGTCGAGCAGTTCTCCCACATGCGCACCATACCGTCGGCCCGGCCGCCCGCAGCGACGATCAAGCGCGGCGCCACCACGCCCACGGGGTGAGCGGGGCGCCCGGCGAGACGGAGGGGCAGGGTAGACTTTCCTCGTCACAGGTCGCGCGGTGAGCCAGCTCACGAGTTGCCGACCAACCCTGCGGATGTGGCGGAATTGGTAGACGCGCACGGTTCAGGTCCGTGTCTGGGAAACCAGGTGGAGGTTCGAGTCCTCTCATCCGCATTCAGCGAGACGCTCGATCCTCGCGCCGTGCGCCGCGCCCGGTCGTCGTGCATAGGCGTTTAGCTAGGCTGCGGCGCGTGGAGCTGCAGCGGCGCATTGCCGAGGGCACGGGTGAGTTCTTGCTCTTCGCGCTGACGCCACCGCGCCTGACGACAGCACCCGAGCACGCCGGTCAGATCGCCGCGAAGACGCTCGAGCGACTGCGCCCCGTGGGCATCGACGGCCTCGTGCTCTACGACATCGATGACGAGAGCGACCGCAATCCCGAGGAACGCCCGTTTCCGTTCCTACCCACGATGGACCCGGCCGACTACCTCGCTCGCGACCTCGTCGGCTTGCAGGTTCCTGCGATCGTGTACCGCGCCGTCAGCAAGTACCCCGAGCAACGTCTTCGCTCGTGGCTCAGCGAGCAGGCCCCCACGCAGGCGCTGTCGGTGTTCGTCGGTGCGTCCTCTCGTGGGAAGGTGGTCGCAACCTCGCTGCTGCGGGCCTACGAGCTCCGAAGCGAGGTGCGCCCAGATCTTTTCCTCGGAGGTGTCGCGATCCCGGAGCGGCACGCGCGCGGGCGCGAAGAGCACCTCCGTCTGCTGGCAAAGCAGGCTGCAGGCTGCTCGTTCTTTATCACCCAGATCGTCTATGACGTCAATGCCGCGAAGGACCTGGTCTCCGACTATCACTACGAGTGCGCCGCTCGTGACCTCAGACCGGCGCCGATCGTCTTCACCTTCTCGGTCTGCGGCTCGGTGAAGACACTGGAGTTCGTCAAGTGGCTCGGAGTCGATGTGCCGCGCTGGATCGAGAACGAACTGCGCCACGCGGATGACACGCTCGATGCGTCCTACGACCAGGCGGTCGGTACGGCCGTCGATCTGATCGCATTCTGCCGGCGCGTCGGTGTTCCGTTTGGGCTCAGCGTCGAGAGCGTCTCGATCCGCCAGGTCGAGATCGATGCCTCCGTCCGCCTCGCAACCCGGCTACGAGCAGAGCTGCGTCGCTAGTGCGCGCCGTGGGTCGCAGGCAGAGCGAGACCGCGATCGCGGCGACCTGGAGCGGGCGGCCCGCAGTCGACAATGCCCGTGCACGATTCGAGCGCCTGCGGTAGAAAGAAGCGATGGAACGACAGGCAGCCGTCCTGCTTTACGTGCTCGCGATGGCAGCGGTCATCGTCGGCGTGGACGTCCTGTTCTTCAGGCACCGGTTCTGGGAGCGGCTGATAGCGAACGTCGGGATTGTGATGGTGTTCGCGGCGTTTTATCTGCGGTTCCTGAAGCACCAATGACGCGAGCGCTTGCTTGCAGGCTCCCCGCATGGCACGCAAGAAGGCCGCCTGCCTCGGGCAGACGGCCTCCGCGCTAAAGACTGTGCCGCGCGCGCTGCTAGCGACTGTGGCGGCGTTGACGGCGCTGCATCACGATGATCGAGGCACCGGCTGCGATCAGCAGCAGTCCCATGGCAATGCTCCAGCGCAGGTCGAAGCCCGTGAACGGGAGCGTGCCTGATTTTTTGGCTTCGGTGCTCGGGGCGGCCGCGCTGCTCGTGGGCGCTGCTTCGCTCGACGTCGGGCTGGTTGCCGAAGTCGTCGGCGTCGCTTCTTTCGAGGGGCTCGTTTCGCTCGAGGGCGTCGTCGTGGTGGGCGTGGTGGCGGGCGTCGTAGTCGTGGTCGTCGTGCTCGGCGTGTTCGGCGTCTGGCTGTAGCCGGTGGTCGTTCCAGCGGCAAACGCCGTCGCCGGTGCCGCGAGTGCGACGGTCGCGAGCGCCGCCACGAGTGCCGCGCGTCGGCCCAGCAGGGACGAACGTCCCCGTCGGGTGGGTGCTGCGCTTACTGCTAGTGGCCTGCTCGAGGCCATGACATCGGTCCGAGTCATGCCAACCTCCCATTGATGGTGTCGTGGATGCTGCGACCCTTCTTCAGGCCCGTATCGGTCATGCGCGCGACAGTCTTGATTGTTGAGACGAACTATCTCCCTTTCGCCGATCACCGCTGATCGCCTGCCGTTTCAGCCTCAAGGTGTATCACCCCTGGCGGCTGGAGCGGGTCCTGCAAGCGCCAATTCCCCGCGGCCGCGATCTCTCAAACGGAAGAAACGGCGCGAAGACACGCTCACGGGACGCGCACGCGCCCGTCCAGCTCGTCGGCGGCGAGCCGGCTGCGCAGCACCTTCTTGTCGAACTTGCCGACGCTCGTCTTCGGAATCTCGGCAATGAAGGCGAACTCATCGGGCAACCACCACTTGGCGACCCGCCCGCGCAGGTGCTCCACCAGCTCCTCGGCACCGGTGAGCGAGCTCTCGCGCAGCACCACGCAGCACAGCGGGCGCTCCGACCAGCGTTCATCGGGCTTGGCGATGACCGCCGCCTCGACGACGTCGGGGTGGCTCATCAGCTCGTTCTCCAGCTCGACCGAGGAGATCCACTCGCCGCCCGACTTGATCACGTCCTTGGCGCGGTCGGTGATCTGCACGAAGCCCGTTTCGTCGACGCTCGCGATGTCGCCCGTGCGTAGCCAGCCTCCGTCGAACTTCGCCTCGCTCGACTCGTCGCGGAAGTAGCGCGCAGCGATCCACGGGCCCCGCACCTCGATCTCGCCGGTCGATTCCCCGTCCCACGGCACCTCGCCGCCGTCGTCGCCAACGAGCCGAAGCTCGACCCACGGCAGCGGCCGTCCCTGCTTGGCGCGCTGGCTCCAATAGTCCTCGTCGTGCTCGCCCTCGGCGGGGCGTGAGAACGTCGCCACGGGACTCGTCTCGGTCATCCCCCAGGCCTGGAAGATGTTCACGCCGTGACGCTCGAAGTCCTTCATCAGCTGCATCGGAACAGCCGAGCCGCCGCAGGTGGCGTTCGAGAGCGACGACAGCTCGACGTCGGGGTGCTCCTCGGCGTAGCGCAGCAGATCGGCGAAGATCGTCGGCACGCAGCCCATCAGCGTGGGACGCTCCGAGGCGATCAGGCCGGCCAACGGCTCGGCGCCGAGGAAGCGATCCGGCAGAATCAGGTCGGCGCCGGCGAGCGCCGCGCCGTGCGGGAGGCCCCAGGCGTTCGCATGAAACATCGGCACGACCGCGAGCACGCGGTCGGCGCGTCCCAGCCCGAGGCCGTCCCGCACGAGCGTCGCCGTCGAGTGGAGGCTGATCGAGCGGTGCGAGTAGAGCACCCCCTTCGGGTTGCCCGTCGTTCCGCTCGTGTAGCAAAGGGCGGCGGCCTGGCGCTCATCCACTTCGGGGTACTCGAACTCACCCGCGCCGGCCTGCTCCAGCAGCTCCTCGTAGCGAACCGCGTTCGGGAGCGCCCCGAGGTCCCCGTCCCCCATCACGACGTAGCGCTCGACGGTCTCGAAGCTCGCGACCAGCGGTTCCAGGACCGGCACGAGCGAGTCATCGACGAACACGACCCTGTCCTCTGCATGGTTGACGATGTACGTGAGCTGCTCGGCGAACAGGCGGATGTTGAGCGTGTGCAGCACCGCCCCCACGCAGGGGACGGCGAAGTACAGCTCGAGGTGACGCTGGTTGTTCCAGGCGAACGTGCCGACCCGCTCCCCCTGCTCGACGCCCAGCGTCGCGAGCGCGTGAGCGAGGCGGTCGATCCGCGCGTGCAGCTGTGCGAACGTCGCGGCCTCGACGACACCCGGAGCCGTCAGCGATGTCACGGTGGCGTCGGGGTTGACGGTGCGCAGGCCCCGACGGATGTGCTGCAGCGTCAGCGGAAAGTCGTCCTGCATCAGGCCCTGGAGCATCTCCGTCATCCCCTCCCGGCTCCCTCGCGCGCCGCCAGCCGACCGAACGCATCGTAGATTCCCTTGGTCCGTTGCGCAACGTCCTCCCAGTCGAAGCTGAGGACGTGCTCGGAGGCCTCCGTGACGAGCCGGTCGCGCAGCGCGTCGTCGACGAGCAGGCGTTCGATCATCACCCCGAGGTGCTCGGCGTCACCGCCGTTGAACCGCAGCCCGACGCGCTCGCCGCCCGGCACGACCTCCCGCAGCCCGCCCGTGTCGGCGACGATACAGGGACAGCCCGAGGCCATCGCCTCGAGCGCCACCAGTCCGAATGGCTCGTAGATCGATGGCACGACGCAGAGGTCGGCGATGCGGTAGAGCGAATGCAGCACGTCGTCGCCGATCCAGCCCAGGAACGTCCCGTGTCCGCTCAGGCCGAGCCGCTCGGCCTGAGCCCTCAGCTCGGCCTCGTGCGTGCCGCTGCCGGCGACCAGGAAGCGGACGTCGCCGAGGCGCTCGATCACCGTGGGCAGCGCGTCGAGCGCCAGCTGGAAGCCCTTCTCGTAGACGAGGCGCCCGACGAGCAGCACGAGCTTCTCGTGCGGCTGGGCGAAGTCGGCGCGCAGCGCCTCCAGGTCGCCGCGCGGGCGCAGTTCGCTCGGGTCCACACCGTTGGGGATGACCGCCACGCGGCGCTCGTCGATGTCGAAGATGTCGGCAGCGTGGCCGCGCATGTAGTACGAGCACACGATCACCGCGTCCGCGCGCCGGGCCATCGCTCGCTCGACCGCATGGATGTGCGCCTGCGGCTGATCGGCCACCCAGCCCTGGTGGCGCCCGTGCTCGGTCGCGTGGATCGTCGTCACATACGGCACGCGCAGCCGGTCGGACAGCGAGCTCGCAGCTGCGGCGACGAGCCAGTCGTGGCCGTGGACGAGATCGTAGGTGTGTTCCTGCGCGAGCATCTCGCCGGCCGCGAGCATGTCCTCGTTCATCCGCTCGACCCATGCGACGAAACGGTCCAGGTCGCGCGGCCAGCTCGGCTCGCGGACGCGGTGGACCCTCACGCCGCCGCGCTCTTCGGTGGCCGTGCGACCCTCGGGGCATTCCGCGCCGACCCCGCGCGTGAGCACGTCGACGGCGACGCCCTGGCCGATGAGCGCCTCGGAGAGCTTGCGGACGTGGCGCGCGAGCCCGCCCTCGATCACGGGCGGGTACTCCCAGGAGAGGATGAGCACGCGGTCGCTCATCCCCTGACCCTATCTCGCCGGGTTCGCCCGGCGGGCGCCGCTAGGCTGGAACATCTCCGTCGGATGAGCGCATCGCCACCCCCCTTCTACTTCGGCGCGATGTCGCCGTACTCGTGGCTTGCCGCCGAGCGTATCGAGCGGGTGCTGCCGCAGGCGCGCTGGCGCGGCGTGCTCGCCGGCGTCGTCTTCGCGGCCCACGGACGCACCTCCTGGGGGCTGACCGAGCGGCGCGCCGAGGGCCTCGCCGACTGCGAGGCGCGGGCCGAGGAGTACGCGCTGGGTCCGATCCGCTGGCCGCCCGAGTGGCCCACGAGCGACCTGCTCGCGGCGCGCGGCATGCTCGTCGCCGAGCGGCGCGGGCTGCTGCGCGCGTTTGCGCTCGAGGCGATGCGGATGGCCTTTCGCGAGGGCGCCGACCTGGCCGAGCGCGACGTCGTGCTGGAGGCGGGCCGACGCGTGCAGATCGGTGCCGACGAGCTCGAGCAAGGTCTCGCCGACGCGGACGTCAAGCAGGCGCTGCGCGACCTCAACGAGGAGGCGCTCGCCGCCGGCGTCTTCGGTGTTCCCACCGTGATCGTCGCCGGCGAGCTCTTCTGGGGCGATGACCGGCTCGAGGACGCGGCGAGCGCCTCCCGCGAGCTCGCCGATGCCTGAGCACGGCCGATCAGCCGTCGCGATCCTCCGCCCGCGACGTGAGGTCGATCTCGAGCTGGCGCGGCGATGGGCGCAGCGGCTCGCTTGTCGAGCGCGGCCTGCCGCGCTTGGCCCAGTGTCCGATCACCTCGCGGCTGCGACAGCTGTAGAAGTTGACGCGGCGGTCGGTGGGCTGCAGCGCCAGTCCCCCGGGGGCCGTTCCGGTCACCAGCGCATGAAAGCGCCGTCCCTTGTGGTCCACCTCGACGATGTCCCCGGTGTGGATTCCCTCGAGTCGCATTGGCACCCGCACTCCATCAGGATCGAGCGTGCGACGCGAGCGAGCGCGCCGGCGCGCCCCCGCCCGCGGCGCGCCGGCTCGCTATGCCCGCGCGAGGAAGGCTGCTCGCCGTGCGCTGGCTGATCGACGGAATGAACGTGATCGGCACCCGCCCTGACGCCTGGTGGAGGGACCGCCACGCGGCGATGGTGCGACTCGTCGACCTGCTCGAGCGCTGGGCCGCTCACAGCGGCGCCGAGGTCACGGTCGTCTTCGAGCAACCGCCCTCGCCGCCGATCCGCTCGACCGTGATCGCGGTCGCACACGCTCCGCGCCCGCGGCGCGACTCGGCCGACGATGAGATCGTGCGCCTGCTGATCCTCGACGGCGAGCCTGGAGCGGTGCGCGTCGTGACCTCCGATCAATGGCTCGCCGACCGCGTCCACGCCGCCGGCGCGACCGTCGAGCCGGCGCTGGCGTTTCGCACCCTGATCGAGGGCTTCTGATGGCTCCCGAGACCCGCTACGCGCGCAGCGGGGAGGCCAGCATCGCCTACCAGATCACCGGTGAGGGCGCCCTCGACCTGCTGTTCCTGCCCGGCTGGATCTCCCAGATCGAGCAGCTGTGGGAGGCGCCGGCGGTGCGCCGCTTCCTCGAGCGCCTCGCGGTCTTCAACCGCCTGATCCTGTTCGACCGTCGCGGCGCCGGGCTGTCGGACCGCACGCGCGAGCCGCAGACGCTCGAGCAGGACGTCGAGGACGCGCTCGCCGTGCTCGACGCGGCCGGCAGCGAACGCGCCGCGCTGCTCACCTACTCGCTCGGCGGCCCCGTCGGCGCGCGGCTAGCCGCCGATCACCCCGAGCGCGTCGGCGCTCTGATCATGTACGCGTCGGTGGCGCGCACGTCGTGGGCACCCGACTACACGTGGGCGCTCACGCGCACGGAGCGCGCCGAGCTGACGGCGCGCAACTCCGCCACGTGGGGCAAGGCGGACAGCCCGATGCTCGAGATGCTCGCGCCGAGCGCCGCCGACGATCGTGCGCTGGCGGAGTGGCTCGCCCGCATGCAGCGGCTGGCGGCGAGCCCGGCCGAGGCTCGCGCGCTGCTGGCGGCCTCGACGGAGGTCGACGTGCGCGAGGCGCTCGCGCGCGTGAGCGTGCCGACACTCGTGATGCACCGCCGCGAGGACCAAGCCTGGGATGTGCGTCATTCGCGCTATCTCGCCGAGCAGATCTCCGGCGCCCGCTACGTCGAGCTGGACGGCCGCGACTCGTTCCCGTTCGTCGGCGACAGCGACGCGATCGTGGAGGAGATCGAGGAGTTCCTGACCGGCGGGCGTAGCGGCGGGGAACGCTCGCGCAGCCTGCTCACCGTCATGTTCACGGACATCGTGCAGGCGACCGCGCACGCCGCCCGCGTCGGCGACGGACGCTGGCGGGACCTGCTCGCCCAGCACGACGAGGCGGTTCGCGCGCAGCTCCAGCGCTTCGGCGGCAACGCCGTCAAGACCGTCGGGGACGGCTTCCTCGCGACGTTCGCGGGGCCGCCGTCGAGCGCCCTGCGCTGCGCGCTGGAGATCAACGCCGCCGCCGCCGAGCTCGGCGTGGAGGTGCGCGTGGGCATTCACACGGGCGAGTGCGAGCTGATCGGCGACGACGTCGGCGGTATGGCCGTGCACATCGCATCGCGTGTCGGGGCCCTCGCCGACGCCGGCGAAGTGCTCGTCTCGGGAACCGTCTACGGGACCGTCGTCGGCGGCCCGTTCAGCTTCACCGATCGCGGCCTGCACGAGCTCAAGGGCGTACCGGGGCGATGGCCGCTGTTCTCACTCGGGGAGTAGCGCGCGAGGCACGCGACCGATCGTGTGGGGCAAGGAGCAGCACAGCGGCCGACGGCGGCGGCCGATGTCATAGGCTGCGCGCGTGAAGCGCGACCTGCTCGGGCACCTGGACGGCTGGGCGGGTGCGAGCGTCGAGCGGGCGATCGGTGCCCACCACCGGCGCCGCCTGCGCCGCGCCGGTCGCGTGGCCCAGCTCGATCCGCCGCGCGATGAGGGCCTGTGGGCGGCCGGTGATCCACCTCCCCGTGCCGGCTGCGAGCTGGAGATCCTGATCGACGGCTCCCAGGCGCTGCCGCGGATCGCCGCGGCGCTGGCCGGGGCGCGCTCGCACGTGCACATCGCGGGCTGGCACGTGACGCCGGATTTCGGCCTCACGCGTGACGACGCAGCGCAGCCACTTCGAGACTTGCTCGGCGAGCTGGCCGAGCGCCTCGACGTGCGCGTCCTGTTGTGGGCCGGAGCGCCGCTGCGGGTGTTCACCCCGGATCGCGCCGAAGTCCGCCGCGTCCGCGAGCGACTGACGCGCGGGACACGCATACGCTGCGAGCTGGACTCGCACGAGCGCCCGATGCACTGCCACCACGAGAAGCTCGTGATCGTCGATGGCGAGATCGCCTTCGTCGGCGGCATCGACCTCACGTCGCTGGGCGGCGATCGCTTCGACTCCAACGATCACCCGATGCGCGGCAGGCTCGGCTGGCACGATGCGGCGAGCTGCATTCGCGGCCCCGCCGTCGCCGACGTGGCCGAGCATTTCGCGGCGCGCTGGCATGCCGTCACCGGGGAACGACTGCCCGCGACCGCGCCGCCGCCGCCGGCTGGTGCGCACGAGGTCCAGGTCCTGCGCACGGTGCCCGAGCACGTGTACGAGTTCATGGCGCAGGGCGACTTCCGCATCCTCGAGGCGTACACGCGCGCGCTGCGCTCTGCGCGCGAGCTCGTGTACCTCGAGAGCCAGTTCCTGTGGTCTGCTCAGGTCGTCGAGATCCTCGCCGCCAAGCTGCGCACGCCGCCGAGCGATGACTTCCGCGTCATCGTCCTGCTGCCCGCCAAGCCGAACAACGGCGCCGACAGCACACGTGGGCAGATCGGCGCGCTGATCGACGCCGACGAGAAGGGCGGCGGCGGGCGCTTCCTCGCCACCACGATCGGCGCGCGCAGCGGGCGCCTCGCGGGGCCGCTGTACGTGCACGCGAAGGTGGCGGTCGTCGACGACCGCTGGCTGACGCTCGGTTCGGCGAACCTCAACGAGCACTCGTTCTTCAACGACACGGAGATGAACGTCGTGACGTGCGATCCGGCGCTCGCCCGCGACACCCGGCTGCGCCTGTGGGCCGAGCATCTCGAGTGCCCGATCGAGGATGTCTCCGGGCCGCCGCGAGAGGTGTTCGACGGCCTGTGGCGCCCGATCGCCGCAGAGCAGCTGGCACTAGCGCGCGCCGACGCGCCGCGGCGCCACCGCCTGCAGGAGCTGCCCGGCGTCTCACGCCGCTCATTGGCGCTTCTGGGACCGCTCGACAGCCTGCTGGTGGACGGATGATTCAGCACTGGCCGACGCCCCGGCCGGGGGCTCAGGGCCCTCGCCGACGATAGCCCTGCAGCGCGCGCACCGCGAAGCCGGCAGCGAGCACCGCGAACACGATCGCCACCGCCCACGCCGCGGCGGCGGCACTGAGCACCGCCACCGCGAGGCTGGCGAGCGCGGCGAGCGTCGAGAACCTGGCATCGACCATCGCCGTGAATGCTGGCGGGGAACGCAAGCGCGCGTTGCGCCGCCCGGAAAGCGGGAGCGCCGGGCCGGCGCCGCCGCTACCCTGAGTCGATGTCCGCAAGCGCCCTCCGGAGCTCCGCGCCCGTGTGGCCGAAGCTCGTCCTCGCGGCGCTGCTCGGGCTGCTGGTCGCGGTGAGCGCGGGCGCGGGAGCACGCGCCGCGAGCAGCGGGAGCGACCTCGGCCCGCCGAGCTACTCGGCCTACTGTCAGCGGCTCGGCTTCGTCGATGTCCGCTTCACCTCCGGACCGACCAAAGCATGGGGCTGTCTGCACAGCGACGGCTCCGTCACGCCCCTGGATGTTCAGGGGGCGTGCGAATTCAGCTACAGCCAGCGCCCGATCCTGGCGCAGGAGCTGCTCCCGGGAGCGCTCTACACGTGGCACTGCCTGCTGAGCGCGGGCTCGGGGACCTCCGGCTCGGGGACCTCCGGCTCGGGCGCACCGGGCGCCCCCACCGACGCGCAGCTCAAGGCCACGCTGCTCGCGGCGCTCGCGCCGAGCGGACGTGCGGCCCGCATCGGTGCGCTGCTCAAGCGCGGCTACAGCGACCGCTTCCGCGCGCTCGCTGGCGGAAGCGTGCGCATCTCCTGGTATCAGGTGCCGCATGGCGCGCACCTGGCCAAGCGACACCCCGTTCCGATCCTCCTCGCCACCGGGACGAGAAGCCTCACGGCCGCCGCCGGCACATCGCTCCGAATCACGCTCACCTCCCGCGGCCGGCATCTGCTGGCCCACGCCCGCCGCCTGCGGCTGACCGCGCGCGGCGTGTTCACCCCCCTCGGCCGCCCCTCGGTCAGCGCCGTGAAGGCGTTCACGCTGAAGCGCTGAGCCTCGGCGCGGCGCGGCGCCTGACGGCGGCTCCCCGCCCGCTCCCTCGTCGCGCGAGCACGTCGGGGTCTAACCGGCCCACAGGAACCGCAGCACGCCGCTTCGCCGGGCGCGCACCCGCTCACCGACCTGATCGAGGCTGTCGCTCGCGTCGTTGCCGAGACGCAGGCGCAGGCGGCTGCTCGACTGCGCGCTGATCGGCGCGAGCGCCGACAGCGTGCTGGGCGCCCCGGGCAGCGTCCACTCGCGCACGATCAGCTGATCGCCGCGCTCGACCGGAACCCGCAGCACGACGCCGTTGCGCGTCGCTTCGTAGCGGAAGCTCGCCGCGCGCACCAGGCGGTTTCCGTCAAACCAGCCGCCGTGAACGACGATCGCCCCCGCGCTGAGGTTGACGCTGAGACCGCGCGGCGCGTAGTCGTGGTGAGCGGCGAGGAGCACCGGGCCCTGCACGCCCCGGCCGAGCGGCCTGTCGGTCAGGACGCTCCTCCACGCGCCGGCGCGGAATCGCTCGATCGCCATCAGCCCGAAGCCCCAGCGGCTGTCGCTGCGGCTCGTGCTGCGGCGGTGGACCGCGAACCAAAGCCCCTGGCGATCGGTCGTCGCCAGGCCCGAGCCGCCGGCATCGAGGAAGCGCTCGCCGCTGACGCCGCCGGGTGGCGGGGACTCGCCTGGATCGGGAAGTCCAGCGAGCGCGTCGGCGACGACGTTGAGGGCGTAGACGGTGAGGCCGTCGTAGTCGGTCGGATTTGCATAGCGGTCGACGCCGCGCGTCCAGCTCAGGCGCGGCACGGTCGCGATCCCGATCCCGCCCAGGCTGCGCCGGATCGCGAGCGCGCCCAGCTCGGTGTCCAGCAGGCCCTCGCAGTGGGAGCTCAGCAGGTGCTGGGCGGGCAGCAGGCGCATCGCCAACGCGCACGCCGCGCCGGCGCTCGCGAGCGTCCAGACCTGGCCCTGGCCCCGGCCCATGTAGCTGACGTCGCCGTCCGGCGCGACGGTGCCGAGCAACGCGACGATCGCCAGCTGAAAGGCGCGCAGCGCCGACTGCGCCGGACGACTCGACAGCTCGAGTGCGCGGCCGAGCATCATCGCCGACAGCGCGAGATATGCGGGCGGGTCGGTGGTCGGGTCCGACAGCGTCGCGGCAGGCAGGCGGGCCGCGGCGAGCCGCAGCTGCGCTGCGTGGACCTGCACGCTCGGCACGGTCACGCCGATCAGGTGCAGCGCCGCGCGAGCGGCCGCGGCGGGCGCGGCGAAGATCGAGCCGACCGGACCGGGCCGACCCGGGAGCGCCGCGAGCGTCGCGAGGACGCCGGTCTGCTCGACCAGCTTGAGGTTGTCGTAGCAGCCCGCTCGCCTGAAGCAGGGAGCGCCCGGCGATGGGCTGCCGAGGGGCGGGGCGCTCAGGACCGCCGCCGCGAGCGCTTCGGTGGGAGCCGGCCCGAATGCTCCGCCCGCATGCCGCAGCGCTTCGGCGAGGCCGAGCAGGTTGAAGGGCGCCTGGTCGACGCCGTCCGATGTCCCGAGCGCCCGTGCGACGACGGGCAGGAGCGCGAGCGCCGGATCACGCTGCGTCGCGCGCAGCATCCCGTAGGCGAGGAACGTCCGGCCGTAGCCGCCCTCCAGGTTGCCCGTGAGTGGATCGAGGATCGCGCCGCTGCGGTTGAGCGAATGCGACCAGTCGAGGCTGATCGAGTCCGCCAGCGCCGCGGCGCGGCGCGACAGCGACGCCGGCGACTCGGCAGCGGCGCTCGCGGGCCACACGCCGGCCGCGACGGCCAGGATCGCCAGCGCGAGCCGGACGGTCCGGGCCCTCGATCCTCCCGGGGACGCGCCGGGCACTAGGTCTTGCTGAGCTTGGCGGCGCAGCTTGCTGCGTGCAACCGGCGGCACACGACCAGATACCCGGGACGGGGTTGCCCGTGAGCGTTCATGATGCCGGCGTCGAAGCGCGCCGAGCTGCTCCCGCCTGTCCAGTTGTAGATGTAAAGGCGCCTGATCCCCGGGACGGCGGCGGCGACGTTGAACATGTACCGCAGCACCTTGCTCGCGCGCGTGAGCCCAACACCGTTCCGGTTCGAGAAGGCATTCGCGAATTTGACGATTCCGCCCGTCTCGGTGAGCCACACGGCGCCGCCGAAGGCGCGCGCGATCTGGCGAGTGCGGCCGCTTTCGAGGTGGTTCACGTCGACGTAGTTGTGCAGCCCCCAGACCGTCGGCATGCGCGTTTGCAGACGGCCGATCTCGCTCTTGAATTCAGCGATGTAACGCAGGGTCGTCTGCACGTACTGCTGGTCGAGCACGTCGACCCCGATCACCGTGCAGCGCGTGCAGGAGCGGATCAGCGCCTGGTAGTAGCGGGCGGCAGTCCTCGCCGATGGGCTCGAGAACGACCGCGCGACGTTGCCACGGTTCGCCTCGTCCCAGGGCTGGTACTCGGTGACGTGCGGGAACAGCTTGACGAATTTCCTCACGTCGCGCTGGTATTGCCCGACGCTCGGCAGCCTCGTGGGGGTGTGCTCGGAGTGATAGAAGGCGACGAGCACCTGCACATGCGCGGCCTCGGCGGTGCGTATGAAGTTGATCGCGTTGTTCAGCGAGTCGCGGTGCACAGCGGCGTCGTAGGGAGCGATGTAGCGGACGATCCTCGTGTGCAGACGCGTCCAGTAGCTGCTCGCGAACATCTTCACGCTCTCGTCCCCTAGACCCGTGAGATAGCTCGCGGCCGTGCGTGCGCGGGGGACCGGCGCGCGGCCGTTCGCGCTCGGCGGCGCGAACGTTGCGAGGAGCGTCGCGAGCGCCGCTGCGAGCAGGATTGGTCGGGGATGGGATCGGATTCGCATTTCGCGGCGCGGCTGGCGGTGTGCGCGGGCTGGCGTAGACGGCGGGATGCTAGCGCCGGCGCACCCGACGACGGCGCAGTTGAGGTGCGGAGGAACCGGTTCGACGACGGCCACCCCAGTCCTGCCGCGGAGCACACCCCAGTGCTCACGGGGCGCAGGCCCCCGTCCTGCCGCGGAGCAGGACCAGTGAGCAGGCCCGCGTTCCTGCCCGCTTACAGGCGCACGAGCTGGTAGACGCGTGTCCGGCCCGCGGCCGTTTCCGCCGTGAAGGAGCTCACGCCGTAACGCACGCCGCGATAGCGCAGAGCGCCGGAGGCGGGCAGTCGCGACGGGCCGGGCGTCGTGCTCCCGGCGAGCTGGCGCGATCCAGCCCTGACGTAGGCGAGCGCGCCGGTGTGGCTGTGCAGGAAGCTCACGAACCCGTCGATCGGCGAGCGGTCGAGCAGGAATCGTCCCCAGATCAGACGACCGATCCTGGCGAGCTCGGCGACCCTCACCGCGGCGCAGCTGTGCGCGGACGCGCCGGCGCGGGGAAGCAGCAGCGAGATGCGCACGACGCCTGTGGGGAATGCCTTGGCGTCGAAGGAGTAGGCCTGCAGCCGGTGACCGTGGACCGTCACCGCGCCCCTGTCAGGGATGGCGACCGCTCCGCTGTTCACGGTGCCCTCGAGGGGGACGTGTACGCCCCCCATGCGGAGCGTCAGCGGCACGCCGATCAGCCGCTTGACGAGCCCGACGACGCCGAGGTCGTCCTGGACGGAGAGCAGGTATCTGCCCACGAGCCGGCCGTGGTCGAACAGGTTGCCGCCGACGGGGGCCACGATGTAGGGACCGCCGATGTCGGCAAGCACCGACTTGCCCTGGCTCACCCGCAGGCGCACGATGTGCGTGTGCGAGTAGACGAGCGCGTGCACCGCTGCGGTGATCCTCGCGCGGTTGCCTTCCGCGAGCGCGGACAGCAGCGGCGCGTTTTCCGCCACCTGGCGCCTGTCGGCGATCGTCTCGGGCCCGACGAGCTCGCTCGTGTAGATCCGTTCGGCGACCATCCCGTCGACGGCGGCGAGCGTGCTCGTCGTCGCCGCCGCGCAGGCCGGACCGGCGAGCGCGTGATCGAGTCGGCTGACGGCATCCATCGACGTAGAGCTCCGCCTCGCGGCCGGCGCCGGCGTGGCCGACGCCGTCCGGCGCGCGGCGGGCGCCCGCGCGTGCGCGGAGGGGCCCGTTGCCGCGCCCTGTAGGACGCCGACCGCCACAAGCGTCATCGCCAGCCCAGCTCCGCCGCGCATCGCTCGGACTTTATCGCCAGCGCCGCGAGGCGTGGGCGGGTTCCCGCGGCCGCCCCTGTGCGTTCACGACGCTGCTGCGGGTGCGGAACTCACAGGCGGGGAGGCGAGGCGAACGCCGCCTCTCCGCCTACTCCTCCAGCCCCACGGCTTTGAGAGCTTCCCCTGCGCTCGCATACTCACGCACCTCGATGATCTTGCCGTCGCGCACTCGACAGGCGTAAGCCTCGCGCTGGTCGACGGGGATGCCGCTCGTTCGTCCGCGACCGGTGTGGTGGATCGAGACGACCACGTGTTCGCCCGCGTCGGTGAAGTCGGTTGCCTCCGTACGCCAAGTGGCGAAGTGGGCGACCACGCCGCCTACGAGCCTGCGGACGCCGTCGTGGCCCCGAAAGACCTCGGGGTCGAGAGCGTCGCCCCTATCCCACCATTCGATGTCCGAGTCGAGGTGCGCGACGAACCCTTCGAGGTCGCCGCGACCGAGGTGCGCGAACGCCGCCTTGACGATCTCCACGTTCTTTTGCGACATCGCCTCAGTCGGGCAGTGCGTTGCTCATGCTGCCGAGCGTAGCCCTCGGGGCGGCGCCGCACAGGTCGATTGGTGTACGTCCGTGGTACGGCCAGCCTTGACCGGGCCGACTCTGCCGCCCGATTACCGTGACCCTGAAGCTAGAGCCATTTCCGTCGATCGGGGCGGCGGGATTTGAACCCACGACCCCCTGCTCCCAAAGCAGGTGCGCTACCAGGCTGCGCCACGCCCCGTGCGAGTAAGGGTATCCGGCCGGGCGGCATCGGCAGCCGCGGCGTGCGCTGCTAGCCTGCGCCACCGCTATGGCTGACGTTCAACCACTGCGCGCACTGCACTACGACCCGCGGGTCGTCGGGTCGCTGGCGGACGTGGTGGCGCCGCCCTACGACGTGATCGACGCCGAGCAGCGGGCGGCTCTGCTGGCGCGCTCGCCATTCAACGTCGTGGCCGTGGATCTCCCGCAGGCGCCGCCCGACGGCCGCGACCGGTATCAAGCTGCGGGCGAGCTGTTCGAGAGCTGGCAGCGACAGGGAGCGCTCGTGCGCGACGCCGAGCCCGCCCTCTGGGCCCACACCCAGGACTACACCGGCCCGGACGGTTTCGCGCGCACGCGGCGTGGCTTCTTCTGCCGCGTGCGAATCGAGGAGTACGGCGCCGGTCGCGTGCGCCCCCACGAGCGCACCCATCCAGGACCGAAGGAGGATCGCCTGCGTCTGACGCGGGCCACGCGCGCGAACGTCTCGCCGATCTTCTCGCTCTTCTCCGACCCCGCCGACGCGGCCTGGGAGGCGCTCGCTCCCGCCACCGCCTCACCACCCTGGGGCGAGGTGACCGACGGCGACGGCACCGTCCATCGGCTCTGGCGCGTGGCCGACGCGGCCGCGATCGCGGCCGTCAACCGCGCGACCGCCACGACCGAGCTTTTGATAGCCGACGGCCACCACCGCTACGAGACGATGCAGGCCTACGCCGAGGAGGTCGGCGGCGAGGGCGAGCACCGCTACATCCTCATGTGCCTCGTCGCGCTCGAGGACCCGGGGCTGACCGTGTTCCCGACCCACCGACTCGTCACGGGGCTCGACGATGCGCGCCGCGAGGCACTCGAGCAGGCGCTGAGCCGCGACTTCGAGATCACCGAGGTGAGCGCCGAGGCGGCCACGCCGGAGCCCGGCCGCGGAGCGCTCGAGCTCGGTCTGATCGACCGCGGCGGGACGCGTGCGCGCAGGCTGCGGCTGCGCGAGCAGGCGATCGCCGACGCCGCGCTGGCAGGGCACTCGCAGGCGTACCGCGAACTCGACACGGGCGTGTTGGAGACGCTGCTCCTGAAGAACGCGCTCGGCTTCAGCGACGAGGACATCGCGCACTTCAACGGCATGTTCTACGCGCGCGACACGAGCGAGGCGCGCGCGATGGTGGCCTCGGGCGACTACGAAGCCGCCTTCCTCATGCGCCCGACCCCGGTCGCGCAGGTTCGCGAGGTCGCCGCGGCCGGTGAGAACATGCCGCCGAAGTCCACTTTCTTCTTCCCCAAGCTGCTGACGGGGCTCCTGTTCAATCCGCTTTCCTAGCCCCTCGGCGGAGTATCATCGAAACCAGAAGGATCGCGGAGCGAATGGAGAAACGAATATGAACGAGGCGCATGGGCTCACAAGGATGAAAGCCACGGCACGCCGCGAGGGCGCGACACTGCGGCACACGGTTCAGGTTCGTGACCACCAGCTGACGGTCGATGAGCCGATCGGCGAGGGCGGCGAGGACGCCGGTCCGGACCCGCGCGAGCTGCTCGCCGTCAGCCTCGCCTCCTGCACGGCGATCACGATGGAGATGTACGCGGCCCGCAAGGGCTGGGATGTCGGCCACGTCGAGGTCGACGTCGAGTACAGCCCGGCCGAGCGCGGCTGTCCGACCAAGTTCCAGCTCGTCATGCGCTTCCCGGACGACCTCCCCGACGAGCAGGTGGAGCGACTTCAGGTGATCGCCGCGAAGTGCCCCGTCCACCGGGCGCTCGACGGTGAGGTCATGTTCCTGGAGCGCATTGAGCGCGTTCACCTGGCCGCCTGAGAACGCGACCGGCGGGACGCCCCACTCACCGCCGAGCCGCTCGCCCGGCGATGGCGCGCAGATCCCGGCGGCCGTGCTCGTGCCGCTGTTTCTCGCGGGGCAGCCGCAGCAGGCCCACATCGTCCTCACGCGCCGACGCGCGGACCTGCGCCGCCACGCCGGTGAGATCTCGTTCCCGGGCGGGCGTCGCGACGCCGAGGACGCCGACCTGCTGACGACGGCCCTGCGCGAGGCCGAGGAGGAGATCGGGCTGGGAGCAGAGCAGATCAGCCTGCTCGGCGAGCTGCCGAGCGTCTCCACGTTCGCGACCGGCTACGTGATCCACCCGTTCGTCGCCACGATTCCGGCCGGGGTCGCCTGGCGGCTGTCCCCGCGCGAGGTCGACGCGGTGCTCGAGCTGCCGCTCGATGCTGTGCGCGCGGGGCGCACCCGCACGCAGATGCAGCGGCGCGGGATCACCTTCGAGACGGACGCCTTCGTCGTCGCCGAGCACCTCATCTGGGGCGCCACGGCGCGCATCATCGACGATCTGCTCGCGCGGCTTAGCGCCGCCGAGCCGGACGGGCGGCTGTCGCTGAGCTAATTCGGCTGCGGCACGATGCGAATGTAGGGGCGCGGCTCCTCCCAGCCGTCGGGGTAGGTCTCTTTCGCCTCGTCGTTGGAGACGGAGCCGGCGATGATCACCTTCTCGCCCGGGTGCCAGTTGACGGGCGTCGCGACCTTGTGCTTGGCGGTGAGCTGCAGCGAGTCGATCACGCGCAGCACCTCGTCGAAGTTGCGACCGGTCGTCATCGGGTAGACGAGGATCAGCTTGATCTTCTTGTCGGGGCCGATCACGAACACGTTGCGGACCGTCTGGTTGTCGGCGGGCGTGCGCGCGCTCGCCTCCCCGGCGGTGTCCGCCGGCAGCATGCCGTAGAGCTTTGAGACGTTGAAGTCGCTGTCGCTGATGATCGGGTAGTTCGGGGCGGCGCCCTGGGTCTCCTCGATGTCCTTCGCCCACCCCTCGTGGTTGTCGAGCGCGTCGACGGACAGGCCGATGATCTTCACGTTGCGCGCATCGAACTCCGGCTTGGCTTTCGCCATATAGCCGAGCTCGGTTGTGCAGACCGGCGTGAAGTCCTTCGGGTGGGAGAACAGCACCGCCCACGAGTCGCCGATCCAATCGTGGAATTTGATGCGACCCTCAGTGGTGTCGGCCTCGAAGTCGGGGGCTTCCGCGCCAAGTTGCAAGGTCATGTCGTTCCTTTCGCCGGAGATTCGTCACAGGCGCCGGCAGAGAGCCGGTCGCGTTCTCGCCCGTACCGTCGGGGGGACTCCCGATCAGGGAGGAATCCCGATCAGGTTTTAGAAGATTCACCTTTCAGGATAGCGCTGGACCGGCGCGAGCCGCCCTTCCCCATGCTGCTTGCCCGGCGCCGCGCTCAGGCGCCGGGAGTCCAGCCGGAGAGGCCGGAGAAGGCGCGCTGCAGCTGGGCGTCGGGGTCGCCCGCCGCGCGCGTGACACGCGGCCAGAGCGCGCCGAGCGCGATCATCATCGAGCCGAGCAGCGCCAACCAGGCGCCCTCGCGCAGCGACAGCGCCAGCAGTCCGCCGGCGGGCGTGGGCGGCACGAGCATGCGGTAGGCGACGAAGGCGGTGGCCAGGCCCCCGAGCACTACGACCGAGGCGCCGGCGCCAGCCGGCGCCGAGGCCGCCGGGCGAGCCAGCGCGAGCATCGTGTCCAGCAGGGCGAGCGCGGCGAGCACCAGCAGCACGACGCCGAGGACGTGGAGCGTCTGGTGCGCGCTGAGCGCGACGAGCTGCTGCCCGACTGCTGCGCTGAGCAGGCCGTGGAGGTTGGCGAAGTACCCCTGCAGGGAGGCGTTGCCGAACTCGCCGACGACCTGCCGGCCGACCTGCTCGAAGTAGGCGACGCCGCTGGAGGTCATGCTGACGCCGTACCACGGCAGGAACACCGAGACGGCGAGCACGACGGCGCCGAGCGCGGAGACCACCAGGCCGTATCGGGAACGCTCGCCGCTCGTCATGCGAGATGATCGGCCGCGTCGGCGGTTTGCTTGAAGTCGGCGCGCGGCTATGCGCGAGTCAGCAACGCGTGCACGGCGGCTCGCGCCTCGCCCAGCCAGGTCTTCTCGTCGGCGGGGTCGGCCGTCAGGAAGGCGGCGGGGATCGAGCTCTGCGTGGTCATTCGCCGCACGATCTGCTCACCCGCGTGAAGGACGCTCGCCGGAGTCGTGCTGCCTCGCGCCTCGTAGACGAAGCCGCGCACGGTCGTGTCGATCGCCTGGGTCAGGAACAGCTCGAGCCGCGGCCCGTGTAGCGCGGCGAGCTGATCGGGACCTCCGCGCGCGCCGCCGAGCAGCCAGCACAGGATCGCGACGGCGTCGAGCGCCCCCCGCAGGGTGGCCAGGCGGTCTGGCGTCCCGACCCAGCACTCGGCGCCCGCGCGCTCGATCGCCGCCCGCCCCGCCTCTGTGCGCGTGCTGATCCGCACGGCGTGCCCGTCGGCGAGCAGCTCGCTCGCCAGCAGACGACCGCGACAGCCTCCCCCGACGATCATGATCCGCGCCACGGCGGCGCATCTTACGGGGGCAGGCCAGCGCCGACGCGGCCAACGCGGCGTCGATCGCGAGGGGTCGCAGATGCGCTCGAGCCGGCGCGCACGATCTCGCCTTTCTCCAGCCCCCGCGCCGGCACCGTCTCCCGCCGGCTGGGACTCCGCCTCGCGTTTGCTCGCCTATGATCGCCGCGTGTCCGCAAGCAGGCCAAACCCGCCATCGGTCCGTGGCGGGGTGACGATGGAGAAGGTCGTCGCGCTGTGCAAGCGGCGCGGCTTCATCTTCCCCTCCTCGGAGATCTATGGCGGCGTCGGCTCGACCTACGACTACGGCCACTACGGGGTGCTGCTGAAGACGAACATCAAGAACGAGTGGTGGCGGGCGATGCTGTGGGAGCGCGATGACATCGTCGCGCTCGACTCGGCGATCCTGCAGCACCCGCGCGTGTGGGAGGCCTCGGGCCACCTCGAAGGCTTCACCGACCCGCTCGTCGACTGCCGCACCTGCGGCCAGCGCTTTCGCGCCGACCACCTCGCCGAGCTCGCCTGCGGGCGCAAACCCTCGCGCCACCCGGGTGAGGCCGAGGAGTGCTCGCTGACGCAGGCGCGCGACTTCAACCTGATGTTCGAGACGACGGTCGGGCCGGTCAAGGACTCCGGCGCGCTCGCCTATCTGCGACCGGAGACCGCGCAGGGCATCTTCATCAACTTCAAGAACGTGCTGCAGTTCTCGCGCAAGCGACCCCCGTTCGGGATCGCCCAGATCGGCAAGTCCTTCCGTAACGAGATCACGCCGGGCAACTTCATCTTCCGCACGCGTGAGTTCGAGCAGATGGAGATGGAGTTCTTCGTGGCGCCCGCCGAGGCGCCGAGGTGGTTCGAGCACTGGCTCGGCGAGCGCGAGCGCTGGTACACCGAGCTCGGCATCCGTCCCGAGAACCTGCGCCTGCGCGCGCACGATCAGGACGAGCTCTCGCACTACTCCTCGGCGACGAGCGACGTCGAGTACCTGCTTCCCTCGACCGCCTCCGGTGGCGAGGCCCGCTGGTCCGAGCTCGAGGGAATCGCCAATCGCGGCGACTTCGACCTCACTCGCCACGCCGAGTTCTCCGCTCAGAAGCTCGAGTACTTCGACCAGGCCACCGGCGAGCGCTATGTCCCGCACGTGATCGAGCCGGCCGCCGGCGCCGACCGCGCGACGCTGGCGTTCATGATCGACGCCTACGACGAGGAAGTCGTCGAGCGCGAGGGCGCCGGCGCGGGCGAGACGCGGACGGTGCTGCGCCTGCACCCGCGGCTGGCGCCCGTCAAGGCGGCGGTGCTCCCGCTAGTCAACAAGGACGGCCAGCCGGAGCTGGCGCGCGAGGTGCACGACGCGCTGCGCGCGACCGTGTTGTCGGAGTACGACGACGGCGGCGCGATCGGCAAGCGCTACCGCCGCCAGGACGAGATCGGCACGCCCTATTGCCTTACGATCGACCACCAGAGCGTCGAGGACCGCACGGTGACCCTGCGCGACCGCGACTCCCTGGAGCAGGAGCGACTGCCGATCGACGGCATCGCCGCGGAGATCGCGCGCCGCGTCACGCGGCCCTGGCAGACACCCAAGCAGCCATGAGAGGAGCAGGATGGACTTCGACCTGACCGACGAGCAGCAGCTGATCAAGCGCACGGCGCGCGAGTTCACAGACAAAGAGATCGTCGTGCAATCGCGCGAAAACGCGCGCAACCACCACTTCGACCTGGAGATCGTTAAAAAGCTCGCCGACCAGGGCTATCTCGGCGCGATCGTCCCGGCCGAGTACGGGGGCGCCGGGCTCGACTACCTCTCCTATGGGCTCGTCGTCGAGGAGATCGGGCGCGGCTGCTCGTCGGTGCGGACCGTTGTCTCGGTGCAGACCTCGCTGGTCTGCTCGGGCATCCTCAGGTGGGGCACGGAGGAGCAGAAGCACGCCTACCTGCCGAAGCTCTGCTCCGGCGAGTGGCTCGGCTGCTTCGGGCTAACAGAGCCGGACACGGGCTCCGACGCGGCCAACCAGCGCACGCGCGCGAAGAAGACCGACTCCGGCTGGGTGATCAACGGCGCGAAGATGTGGATCTCGATGGGCGACTACGCGAAGGTCGCGATGATCTTCGCCCAGACCGACCCGGAGCTCGGCTACAAGGGCCTCGGCTGCTTCCTCGTCGACACCGACCAGCCGGGCTTCAAACCGCAGCCGATCGAGCACAAGATGGGCCTGCACGCCTCCGACACCGCCTCGATCGCACTCGAAGACGTGGAGGTCGCCGAGGAGGACCTGCTCGGCACGATCGGGGACGGCTTCAAGATCGCAATGTCATCGCTGGACTCGGGGCGCTACTCGGTCGCAGCCGGCTGCGTCGGCATCTGCCAGGGCTGCGTCGAGGAGTCCGTCGACTACGCCAAGGAGCGCGAGCAGTTCGGCCGGCCGATCGCGAGCTTCCAGCTGGTGCAGGCGATGATCGCCGACATGGTGCTGAAGACGGACGCCTCGCGGATGCTCGTCTGGCGCGCCGGCTGGCTGAAGGACCAGGGCCGCCCGAACACGACCGAGACCTCGATCGCCAAGCTGCACGCGACGGAGGCCGCTGTCGAGTGCGCCAATACCGCGATCCAGGTGCACGGCGGCGCCGGCTACGTCGATGACCACCCCGTCGAGCGCTACTTCCGTGACGTGCGCGTGACGACCCTCTACGAGGGAACCTCGCAGATCCAGAAGCTGATCATCGGACGCGCGATGACGGGTATCAACGCGCTCGTGCCCGCCTGAACGGGCGGCGCGAACAGTCGATGTCAGCGCCCCAGCACGAGCAGGACGAGAGCGCCGGCGCGGCCGGCGCGGCGGCCGGCGTTGCGGACGGCGCCGCGCGTGTGATCGGCGTGCTCGGCGCCGGCACGATGGGGGCCGGCATCGCCCAGCTCGCCTGCCGCGCGGGAGCCCAGACGTTCCTTCACGACCCGATGCCCGAGGCGCTCGCGCGCGGGGTCGAGCGGGTCGCGGAGGGCCTCCAGCGCGAAGTCGCGCGCGGGCGCCTCGAGCCGGAGCGGGCGGCGGCGGCGCGCGAGAGCCTGCACCCGGTCGCCGAGCTGGCCGCGTTCGCCGACTGCGAGCTCGTGATCGAGGCCGTGCCCGAGCGCCTGGAGCTCAAGCACGAGCTCTACCGGCAGCTCTCGAACGTCGTTTCCGAGTCGTGCGTGCTCGCGAGCAACACCTCCTCCCTGCTCGTGACGGCGATCGCCGCCGCCGCCGACAGGCCGGAGCGGGTGGTGGGGATGCACTTCTTCAACCCCGCGCCCGTCATGCGCCTGCTCGAGGTCGTCGCAGGCGAGCAGTCCTCCGCCGCGGCGCTGGCGCTGGCCGACGCCACGGGCGCAGCGATGGGCAAGACGGTGATCCGCGCGCACGACGGGCCGGGCTTCCTCGTGAACCGCTGCAACCGTCCCTTCGGGCTGGAGGCGCTGCGGCTGCTGCAGGAGCAGATCGCCGACATCGAGACGATCGACCGCATCTGCCGCATGACGGGCGGCTTTCGCATGGGGCCGTTCGAGCTGATGGACCTCGTCGGGGTGGATACCGGTTTCGAGATCTCCCAGAGCTTCTACGCGCAGAGCTTCGGCGAGCCGCGCTGGCGGCCGTCGCCGATCGCCGCGCGCTACGTGGCGGCCGGTCTGCACGGACGCAAGAGCGGTCGCGGCTACTACACATACGACGGCGATGGCGCGCAGCCGGGCGGCGCCAAGGGCGGCCACAGCCACCGCCCGGCGGACCCCGACCCGGTGCCCGGAGCGGGTCCGGGTGCAGGCGAGGGCGTCGTCGTGATCGGCGGGCAGAACGCGCTCGCCGACGAGCTGCGCGAGGCGGCGCGAGACGCCGGCTATCAGGTGCGCTCGCCGGCCGATCCCGGCGGCGTGTTCCCGGCGCTGATCGTCGACTGCGACCGCACGCCGAGCTCGCCACGACGCGCGTCGGGCCCAGAGGCGGGGCACCCGGACCGTCGCGGACAGGGGCGCGCGCAGGCGCAGGGGGGCGTCAACCTGGTGCTCTGCGCAACCGGCTCGCTGGGCGCGTTGGACCCAGGCGGCAGCGCCGTCGGCTTTCACGCCCTACCGCCCCTGAAGGACGCCAGGCTGCTCGAGCTGACGCGCACCGAGAGCTCCTCCCCGCTCGCGGCTGCCCGCGCCGAGCGCTTCTTCAACGCGCT
Source organism: Solirubrobacteraceae bacterium (assembly GCA_036498325.1). Taxonomy (GTDB): domain Bacteria; phylum Actinomycetota; class Thermoleophilia; order Solirubrobacterales; family Solirubrobacteraceae; genus Palsa-744. The sequence continues at coordinate 38,389 of DASYFR010000006.1, read as the reverse complement.
CGGGAAGCACGTCGTGTGGGTCGGCGACGCCCCCGGGCTGGTGCTCGGGCGGATCGTCTGCCAGCTGATCAACGAGGCGGCCTTCGCCCTCGGCGAAGGCGTCGGCGAGCCGCGCGACATCGACCTCGGGATGGTGCTCGGCCTCAGCCATCCCCGCGGACCCCTCGAGTGGGCCGACGCGATCGGCTTAGAGCACGTGCTCGCAGTGCTCGACGCGCTGTCCGGGGAGTACCGCGAGGAGCGCTACCGCGCGGCCCCGATCCTGCGCCGGATGGCCGCCGCGGGCAGGCTCGGGCGGGCCGCCGGCGCCGGCTTCTTCGAGTACGAGGACTGAGCGGCCTCACGTTCTCGCCGCCGCGCCGTTAAAGGAACAGTGAGCGAGCCGCAGCCCCCGTTCCAACGCTTCCTCGACGAGCACCGCGACCTCGTCTGGCGCTTCCTGGTCTCCTCGGTCGGCGCGGCGGAGGCGGAGGACTGCTTCCAGGAGACCTTCATCGCCGCGCTGCGCGCCTACCCGCGACTGCGCGCCGACTCGAACATGCGCGCCTGGGTGATGACGATCGCGCACAACAAGGCCCTCGACTGCCACCGCGCGCGCTCGCGCCACGCCACCCCCCTCGCGGAGCCCGCCGCCGCGGTCTCCTCGCTCGGGGCCGCGCAGCCCGCCCCCGAGCAGACGCTGTCCGACGCGAGGCTGTGGGACGCCGTCGGAGCGCTCCCGGAGCGTCAGCGCTCTGCCGTCGTGCTGCGCTACCTGGGCGACCTCCCCCACCGCGACATCGCAGCCGCGATCGGCTGCTCGGAGGAGGCGGCGCGACGCTCGCTGCACGAGGGGCTCGTCAAGCTGCGAAAGGTGGTGCCCGCATGAACGCCGGCAAAGAGATCAACGAGCAGCAGATCGGGGCCGCGCTCGCCCGCGCCGCCGAGCAGGCGGAGCACGCGACGCGGTCAGCCGCAGGGCGCGAGCGCTCCCTGGCGGACGCGGCGAGGGCGGCCGCCAGGCTCGCACAGCGCGCCGCCGCGGAGGGCCTCGCGGACGTCAGCTACACGCCGGTCGACTCCCCCTTCGGCCCGCTGCTCGCGGCCGCCACCCCCCACGGGCTGGTGCGCCTGGCGTTCCCGGAGGAGAGCGTCGAGGACGTGCTCGAGCGCCTCGCACGGCGCATCTCACCGCGGATCCTCGAAGCGGCGGCCCCGCTGGAGCCGGTGCGCAGGCAGCTCGACGACTACTTCTGCGGGCGCCGGCGCTCGTTCGGGCTGGCGCTCGACTGGTCGCTGATCGGCCCGTTCGGACGGCGCGTGCTGCACGCCACCGCGGAGATCCCCTATGGCGGCGTGCTCAGCTACGCCGAGGTCGCCGCCGAGGCCGGCAGCCCGCGTGGCTCGCGCGCGGCCGGAAACGCGCTGGGAGCGAACCCGATCCCGATCGTGATCCCCTGCCACCGGGTGCTCCGCAGCGGCGGCGCGATCGGCGGCTACGGCGGCGGGCCCGAGCGCAAGCGTTACCTGCTCGAGCTGGAGGGCGCGCTCTAGGCCGACTCGGCCACGGGCGCCCACTGCGCTTCGGCGGGGTCGCCGATCGGCATGCCCGCCGGCGTCGGCACGCCGGGGGTGTCGCGCAGGTACCACTCGGCGTCGAGCGCCGCCTCACAGCCGGACGCCGCCGCCGTGATCGCCTGGCGGTAGGTGTGGTCGACGAGGTCGCCCGCCGCGAACACGCCGGGGCGGTTCGTGCGCGTGGACTTGCCGTCGGTCAGCACGTAGCCGTCCTCGTCGACGTCGATCTGCCCGCGCACGAGCTGCGACTGCGGCTCGTGGCCGACGGCGATGAAGGTTCCCGACACCGACAGCTCGCGGGTGCGGCCGTCCTCGACGTTCACCAGCTCGGCGTGGCCGAGGGCGCCGCTGTCACCGGCGACGAAGCGCTCGACGCGGTAGGGGGTGAGGAACTCGATGTTCTCCTGCGCGCGGGCGCGCTCGAGCATGATCTTGGAGGCGCGGAACTCCTCGCGGCGGTGCACGACGACGACCTTTGACGCGAACTTGGAGAGGAAGATCGCCTCCTCCATCGCCGAGTCGCCGCCGCCGACGATGATCGTCGGGGCGCCCTTGAAGAAGGCGGCGTCGCAGGTCGCGCAATAGCTCACGCCGCGACCGGAGAGCTCCTCCTCGCCGGTGACGCCGAGCTTCTTGTGCTCGGCGCCCATCGCGAGGATCACGGTGCGCGCCTTGTGCTCGACGTCTGCGACCCACACGCTGTGCAGCGCTCCGGGCTCGCCGGCGAGCTCGACGCGGTCGGCCTGCTCGGTCACCAGCCGCGCACCGAAGCGCTCGGCCTGGTCGCGGAACTTCTGCATCATCTCCGGGCCCATCACACCATCGGGGAAGCCGGGGTAGTTCTCGACATCGGTCGTCTGCTGGAGCAGACCGCCCCAGGCGAAGCCCTCGATCAGCAGCGGCTCGAGGTTGGCGCGCGCCGTGTACAGCCCGGCGGTGTAGCCCGCGGGGCCGCTGCCGACGATGATCACGTTCTCTACGTCGCTCATCTGCTCTCCGATTCTGGCACCTTCGCAGGTGCTCCGCCGTCGCCTTCGCGCTGGTGGTGTCTCACCGGCCCGCCACCGTCGCTGAATGGCACTTCACTTTGTATAGTGTAGCACCGCAAGGCGCTTTGAGCGCCTCAGGAGCTCTGCAGGGCAGCCGCGGGCTCGGCTGCGGCGCCGCGCGCGGCGAGGACGCTCGAGTCCCTCTGCTCGTCGCGCCAGCGGGCGACCGTGCGGCGCAGCTGGAAGTACGCCACGGCACCCGGGAAGGTGGGCAGCCAGAAGGAGATGCCGCGGTAGGAGAGCACCGCGAGCACAGCCAGGTTGAAGTCGACATTGAAGGCGGCGAAGGCTCCGATCATGCCGCCCTCGACGCCGCCCAGCCCGCCGGGCAGCGGCAGCAGGTTGCCGAGCATGCCGACGAAGTAGGCCATCCAGATGACCGTGAAGGGCGGCGGTGAGCCAAACGCGTGGAACATCGCCCACAGCACCGTGATGTCGAAGCCCCACCACGCGAGCGCCCCGAGCAGCCCCGGGTCGCGCGAGCGGATCAGATCGATTGCCGTGCGCACGCCGCTGGCGGCGAGCGCCGGGACGGTCACGGCGCGCGCGACCCAGTGCGCCAGCCGCCCGGAGCCCGACGCCCATTGCGCGAGCCGGCGCTCGAGGTCGCCCGGCAGCAATGCCATCGCACCCGCGACAGCGAACAGCACGCCCGCGACGATCGCCGGCAGGATCGTGATCGCGAAGGAGCCTCCGCCGGGGAACAGGCCGGTGCCCAGGCCGAGCCCGTCGAGCAGCAGCGAGCCCGCATAGATCACGTACAACAGGACGATGAAGGCGACCATCCGGCAGGCGACCAGGCGCGACTCCATCCCCGAGCGACGCAGCGCCCACGCGGTCAGCGCGACGCCGCCTGCGCCGGCGGCCGCGAACAGGCGCGTGGCCACCAACCCGGCCATCGTGATCTCATAGCTCTCGCCCCAGCCGATCTGCCTCTGCCCGCTCACGAACACCGAGCGGAACAGCACGACGTAGCCGGCGAAGGAGGCCAGCTCGAGCACGACGCCGAAGGCGATCCACCAGCTGTCTCCCCGCTCGATGCGGTGCACCGTCGTGCCGACGCCGGCGAGCTTCGGCAGCACGAAGTAGAGGAACGCGACGCCCGAGAGGATGAAGATGCTGAACACCACGATCTGCCGGCGCGTGAGGACGACGCGCGGCATCTCCTCCTCGGCGCCGTGCCGCGCCGCCCGTCTCGCCTCCCCCCCGTCTGCCTGCGTACCCGCCATCTCCCGCGCGCTCGCCTCCCCTCTCAGGCCGGCGCGCCGGCCCGCTCCTCCAGCGCGGCCACGGCGCGTCCCAGCGCGGCCAGCGCCGGGCCGGCGCGCGGCCCCCAGCGGCGCACGGCGATCGTCAGGGCGGCGCCCGCCAGCAGGTCGACGAGGTAGTGCTCGCCGAGATACACGAGCGCGAAGCCGAGCGTCCCCGTGTAGGCGAACCCGAGCGCGCCCGCCAACGGTCCCACCTCGGTGAGCAGAAGCGCGGCCATCACGGATGTGGCGAAGTGCAGAGAGGGCATCGCAGCCAGGGGATTACCTCCGAACACACTGTAGAGCGAGCCCCAGCCGTCTCGCCAGAACCACTCGCCGTACTCGACCATCATCCGCCGCACCTCCGTCGCCCCCGCTCCCGTCTGCTCGTCGACGTCCGCCGCGTACCACGGCGGCGCGGTCGGCGCGACCCAGTAGAAGCTCGCACCGATGTTGAACACCGCGTAGGTCATCACGGCCGCGCGCGTGAAGCGCTCGGGCCTGCGCGCGAGGATGTACAGGAGGCTTCCGTGGGGAACCATGAACCAGCCCCAGTGCGCCCACACGAGCACCTGGTCGACCCGCCGCCATTCCGCGCCCTCCGGGCCGATGCGGGCGAGCGCGCGCTGCAGACGCACCGTCGGCAGCTCGCCGAGCCCGAGCAGGCGGTCCGCCACGATCGGATAGCGCACGTGCACGCGTTCGGCCTGCGCGCCGGCGTCGTCGTGCGGTGACTTGTAGGCGGCCAGGTAGGCCCACATCTGCAGCGCGCACGTCGCCACGTCGCGCCCGCGCGTGCGCGGGACGGCGATGCACAACCCGACCGGCGCGCCGAAGGCGATCGTCTGCATCACCAGCGGCGGCGCGCTCACACGCTTGCGCAGCAGCGGCGCGGCGACCCCGGCGAGGACCATCCCCCATGCGGTCGCCCTGATCGCATTCGAGAGCCGCACTGCGCCGGGAGTATATGAGCCGCCTGCAGGGCAGCCCAGCGTTTGCGCCGCTCGGCTATTCGCCGGCGATTGCGCTGTCGGCGTGCGCGGCAGCGCGCACGAGCGCGCCCACGACCGAGCTGCGCAGGTCCGCCTCGGGGTGCCACTGGACGCCGAGCACGAAGCCCCTGTCGGGGAGCTCGATCGCCTCGGGCAGCTCGTCGAGCGTCGAGAGCCCGCTGACGAGGAGCCCCTCTCCGAGCCGGTCCACGCCCTGGTGGTGATGGGACTTGGTCGCGTGCGCCACCTCGCCCGCGGCCCGTGCCGCCAGCGATCCGGGCGTGAGCGCCACGTCGTGATCGGCACCGTCGAAGGAGCCGAGCACACGGCGATGCTCGTGGTGGCCGTACAGGTCCGGGAGGTTCTGCAGCAGCGTGCCGCCACGGGCGACGTTGATCAACTGCATGCCGCGACAGATGCCGAGCACGGGCATGTCGCGCTCGATCGCCGCGCGGGTCAGCGCGATCTCGAAGGCGTCGCGCTCGGGCATCGTGTCGACCGTCTCGGCGTGGCGCTCCTGGCCGTAACAGGCCGGGTCGATGTCGGCGCCGCCGGCGAGCAGCATGCCATCGAGCAGCTCGAGCGTCTGGTCGGGGTCCTCGACGGCGCTCGCGTCGGGGGGGAGCAGCAGCGCCAGCGCGCCGGCGCGTTGCACCGCGTCGATGTAGCTGCGCGGCAGCAGCGCCGCCTGCTGGTCCCAAACGCTCCAGCGTGCGCGCTCGAGCGCTGTGCAGATGCCGATCACGACTCGTCTCACGCTCCACACCATAGGATCAACGCGAGCCTCGCGCCGAGCGAACCGGCGCGCGCGCGAAATGACAGCGAGGAGGACCGCGAGATGAGCGAGCCGTACCTGCAGCTCGAGACCGTCACGGTGCGCTTGGCCGAGGGCGCGGCGACGATCGAGCTGAACCGGCCGGAGGCGCTGAACGCGTGGAACGCGCAGCTCGGCGCTGACCTGCTCGCGGCGCTGCGCCGCGCCGGCGAGGACGCTGAGATCAGGGCAGTCGTGATCACCGGCGCCGGTCGCGCGTTCTCCTCCGGCGCCGACCTGAAGGATCTCAGCGGCGACACCACAGCCGACGGGCACCCGGATGTCTACAGGACGCTGACCGAGCGCTACCACCCGATCATGCACGCGATCCGCGAGCTGCCCAAGCCGGTGCTGGCCGCCGTCAACGGGCCGGCGGTCGGGATCGGCTGCTCGCTCGCGCTGTGCTGCGATCTGATTCTCGCCGCCGAGAGCGCCTACTTCCTGCTCGCGTTCGTGAACATCGGCCTGGTGCCCGACGGTGGCTCCTCGCTGTTCCTGCCCACGCGCGTGGGCATGGCGCGCGCGAGCGAGCTGTCGATGCTCGGTGAGCGCCTACCGGCCGCCCAGGCGCTCGAGTGGGGCCTGATCAATCGCGTGCACGCCGACGGCGATCTGCAGGCGCAGGCGCAGGCGCTCGCTGCGCGGCTCGCGGGCGGTCCGACGCGCTCCTACGCCGGCACCAAGCGCCAGCTGAACAACTGGCTGTACGCGCGCATCGACGAGCAGCTCGAGCTGGAGGCCAGGATCCAGCAGGAGATGGCCGGCAGCGCGGACTTCCTCGAGGGGGCGGTGGCGTTCGTGGAACGCCGCCCGGCGCGTTTCTCCGGCAGCTAGCGAGCTCGTGGCAAACGTCATCAAGCGCGCTCCGGCCGGGGCTGAATAGAATCCCCGCCGCCTTGGGCCATCTGCTCCAACCATCGCTCGCTTTCTTCACCCCGCTGTCGGGCGGCTCGCCCAACGCCGACCACATCAACGGCCTTTACAAGATCGTGCTGGTGGTCGCGCTGGTGATCTTTGCGCTCGTCGAGGGCGGCCTGCTGTACGCGCTCGTGAAGTTCCGCGCACGCAAGGGCGCGGTGCCCGCCCAGATTCGCGGCAACACGCGCCTGGAGACGGGCTGGACGGTGGGCGCGGCGGTGATCCTCCTGGCGCTGGCGGTGCTGACGTTCGCCAAGCTCAGCGAAATCCAGGATCCGGCCAACTCGGGTCCCGGCGGCGACTCGCTGGCCAGCAGCGAAGGCCTGCAGTTCGCGAGCGCCGAGCGCAAGCTGCCGCCGAACGGCAAAGCGCTCGACATCAACGTGATCGGTCGTCAGTACATCTGGCAGTTCGTCTACCCCGGCGCGAGCGAACCCGACGGCCTCGGCGCGCCCTACTCCTACGAGGAGATGGTCGTCCCCACGAACACGACGGTGTCGCTCGACATCGCCTCCTCGGACGTGGTGCACTCGTGGTGGATCCCGCAGCTGGGCGGCAAGTTCCAGGCGGTCCCCGGATATCACAGCTACACCTGGTTCAAGATCTCCAAGCCCGGCCTCTACCGTGGCCAGTGCGCGATCCTCTGCGGACGCGGGCACGCGCGCATGATCGCCACCGTCAAGGCCGTCCCCCCGGCGCAGTTCGACGCATGGCTCGCAGCACAGAAGCAGCAGATCAGCGAAGCGAACTCCGAAGCCAAGGTTGCGCGCGCCAAGCTCGGCGCCCAGACCGGCGCCGGACAGGTTGAAAACCCCTAGGAGATCGAGGAGCGCCGCGCACGAGATGGCCACCTACGTAGCCCCCGTCCCCCAGTTGAGCGCCCACGGCGTCGAGCGCGAGGCGCGCGGCTGGACGAGCTGGATCACGACGACCGACCACAAGAAGATCGGGATCATGTACATGGTCACGACGTTCATCTTCTTCTGCCTCGGCGGCGTCGAGGCGCTGATGATCCGGCTGCAGCTGGGCACGCCGAACAACACGCTGGTCACGCCCGAGGTCTACAACCAGCTGTTCACGATGCACGGCACGACGATGGTCTTCCTGTTCGTCGTCCCGATGATGGCTGGCCTCGCGAACTACTTCATCCCGCTGATGGTCGGCGCGCGCGACATGGCCTACCCGCGCCTGAACGCGCTCTCCTACTGGCTGCTGCTGGCCGGCGGGATCGTCTTCTACGCATCGATCTTCTGGAATCCGCCGGAAGCCGGCTGGACGAGCGTCGTGCCGTTGGCCGGCGTCAACTTCTCCCCCAGCGGCGGCGAGGACGCGTGGATCTACCTGATCCACCTGACCGGCCTGTCGTCGCTGCTCGGCGCGATCAACTTCTACGCGACGATCGCCAACATGCGCGCGCGCGGCATGAGCTGGGGCCGCCTGCCGCTGTTCGCCTGGACGATCCTCACTTATTCGGTCCTGATCATCTTCGCGATCCCGGTGATCGCGGCGGCCGTCACGATGCTGCTCGCCGATCGCCACTTCGGGACGCATTTCTTCGACGCCGCCAACGGCGGCTCGGCGCTGCTCTGGCAGCATCTGTTCTGGTTCTTCGGGCACCCCGAGGTCTACATCATGGTGCTGCCCGGCTTCGGCCTGATCTCCGAGATCCTGCCGGTGTTCGCGCGCAAGCCGATCTTCGGCTACAAGGCGATCGCGGCATCGACCGTGGCGATCGCCTTCCTCGGCTTCCTGACGTGGGCCCACCACATGTTCACGGCGCCGATCCCCGAGGCGATCCTCGTCTTCGTGATGCTCAGCTCCTACCTGATCGCGGTGCCCACGGGCGTCAAGGTGCTCAACTGGATCGCCACGCTGTGGCGCGGGACGGTCGAATTCAAGACGCCCCTGCTGTATTGCGCCGGGGCCATCACGATCTTCCTGATCGGCGGCCTCTCGGGCGTGTTCCTGGCGACGTTCCCGATCGACTGGCAGGTCAACGAAACGTACTTCGTCGTGGCACACCTGCACTTCGTCCTGATCGGGGGCTCGGTCTTCACGATCTTCGCCGGGATCTACTACTGGTTCCCGAAGATCACCGGTCGGATGCTCGGCGAGGGACTCGGCCGGCTCAGCTGCGCGCTGATGTTCGTGGGCGTGCTCACGACCTTCCTGATCCAGCACGTGATCGGGCTCGACGGCATGCCCAGGCGCGTGTACGAGTACGACAACGTCGGCAACCTCGGCCTCTACAACGCGATCTCGACGGTCGGCTCGTTCATCCTCGCCGCCGGCGTTATGGTCACGATCGTGAACGTCGCACGCAGCCTCAAGGTCGGGGTGCTCGCGGGGCCGGACCCGTGGAAGGCGAACACGCTCGAGTGGTTCACGAGCTCCCCCCCGCCGGCCAACAACTTCGACACCGTCCCGCTCGTGCGCTCGGCCGAACCGATGAGGGACATCCGTCGGGAGATCGAGCGGCGCAGCACAGCCGCCCAGCCCAGCGGCACGGCGACGGTGCCGAGCGGGGCGACACAGGTCGGCGTCTAGATGAGCGCGCCTCCCCCCACCGGCGCAGTGCCCGCGCTCGACGCGAGCGCCCTGGGGATCGCGCCCCGCACGCGAGCGCTGCTCAGCGACTACCTCGAGCTGACCAAGCCGAAGGTCCAGTCGCTGCTGCTGCTGAGCACGATCGCGACGATGTACGTCGCCGGCGATCCCTCACCGCTGCTGGTCGCGCTGACGTGCCTCGGCGGCTACCTCTCGGCGGGCGGCGCCGGCGCCGTCAATCATTGGTATGACCGCGACATCGACGCACGGATGGCGCGTACGGCGACGCGCCCGATCCCGGCGGGACGCGTGTCCCCGCGCGCAGCGCTCCTGTTCGGCTGCACGCTCGCCCTGCTCTCGCTGCTCGAGCTCTCGCTGGCCGTCAACCCACTCGCCGCCGCGCTCTCCTTCTCGGGCTTCCTCGGCTACGTGTTCGTCTACACGGTCTGGCTGAAGCGGCGAACGCCCCAGAACATCGTGATCGGCGGCGCGGCCGGCGCGGTGCCGCCGCTGGTCGGCTGGGCGGCCGTGACGGGCTCGGTCAGCGGCACGGCCGTGATCCTCTTCTTCATCGTGTTCTTCTGGACGCCGCCGCACTTCTGGGCGCTGTCGCTGCTGATGAAGGACGAGTACCGCAAGGTCGGCGTGCCGATGCTGCCGGTCGTGCGGGGCGAGCAGGAGACGCGCAGGCAGATCCTGCTCTATTCGGTCCTGCTCTACGCCGTTACGCAGCTGCCCTTCTGCGCCGGTGCCTTCGGCGTCGTCTATCTCGCATGCTCGCTCGTGCTCGGACTCGGCTTCATCGGCGGCGCGATGCTCCTCTACCGGCGCGCGGATCGCCGCTCTGCGCTGCGTCTGTACCTGTTCTCGCTCGCCTATCTGGCGCTGCTCTTCTGCGCGATGGTCGCCGACGTCCATCTATAGAATGCGCGCCTGCCGATGATGACACGCCGCCTCGCACTGAAGAACATACGCACCGGCCTGATCGTGGCCGCGATCTCCATGTTCATGTTCGGGATCACGTTCGTCGTCGCCGCCGTCTACGTCTCGTGAGCGCGCTCGAGGCCTCGTGAGCCCGCTCGACCCCGAGATCCCACCCGTCGGAGAGGAGATTCACCTTCCCGGACCGACGATCCTGCCGCTGCTGACGGCGCTCGGCGTCACGCTGCTGCTGATCGGGTTGACGACGTTCATCGAGCTGACGGTGCTGGGAGCGCTGCTGAGCATCGTATGCGTCGTGCGCTGGATCAAAGACACGCGCCGGGAAATCGACGAGCTCCCGCTCGACGCCCGCGAAGGCTGATCCGCGCGAGCTTCAGAGGGTCGACGACGCTCGCCACCGTCTCGGCGTGGCGCGGGCGCACCGTGCTGCGCGACGGCTAGCTGTTTGGCGAGACGGACGCGGTTCCCCAACCGCGCCCGCCGCCGCGACCCAATGGCATGCCTGCCCCCCAGCAGGCATGCCACCCTCTCACCCCACGGCCGCCCTGTCCGGGACCGGACAAATCGCTCCATCCTGGGTCCAGCAGCGCACGATGTCGCGGACCGAAAGGATGCCGACCGTCTCCGCCCCGTCAAGCACGATCAGGTGGCGGAAGCCGCCGCGGACCATCGCCGCCGCGGCCTCCTCCAGGGACCAGTCGGGCGCCGCGAAGACCACGTCTCGCGTGAGGTGATCGGCGACCGACTCATCGTCGGGGTCCTGGCCCGCGCCCACCGAGATGAGGATGTCGCGCTCGGTGATGATCCCCGGACCATGACCCTCGGGGTCGATCACGACAGCGGCGCCCACCTTGCGCTCGGACATCAGCCCGGCGACGGCGCGCAGCGTGTGCCCCGGTCCGACCGTCAGGACCATGCCGCTCATACCTTCGTGCACCTGCATGCTCGCCTACCGCTCCTCTCGGGTCGCTCCGACTCGAGCTCTCGTGATCGTCGTTCACCGGCAACCGCCCGGGAAGCTCGTCGTTCCCGGCCCTAGCAACTATTGCCTCAATCTATAGCGCGACGGCGCGGACGTCAAGGTCCGAGCGGTCCGGGGACTGAAGGCATTAGGATCACGCTCCCGATGGACTGGAACGTCGCCGAGAACTCCCCCACACGCATCGGAGCGCGCACCCGTGGGTAGACAGCGCCCGGCCGTCGTGGCCGTCGTCGCGGCCACCATCGCGATCGCCATCGGCATCGTCCTCAGCTTCGTGATCCACTGGTTCCCGGTGCAGGCGTCGGCCCAGGCGAAGAACACAGACCGCCTCTACCACGTGCTCGTGATCGCCTCGATCCCGATCTTCGTGGTCGTCGTCAGCATCATCCTCTACTCGGTCTGGCAGTTCCACATGAAGCCGGGCGAGGAGCTCAAGGACGGACCGCCGATACACGGCAACACGCGCCTGGAGGTCTTCTGGACGGCGATCCCGACGGTGCTGCTGCTCGGCCTCGTCGGCTACTCGTTCGTGGTGCTGCGCGACAACGAGAAAAAGCCGGCGCGCGAGATCCAGATCGCCGTCACCGGCCAGCAGTTCGCCTGGACCTACCAGTACCCGCCGTCGGTCACGGGAGGGGCGCCTCTGAACAGCTACCAGCTGTACGTCCCCAAGGGCGAGTCGGTCAACTTCGGCATCCACTCCAAGGACGTGATCCACGCCTTCTGGATCCCGGCGTTCCGCCTCCAGGAGGACGCTGTGCCGGGCATAACCACGCATTGGCGCGCGACCGCGACGCGACTCGGCAGCTACCCGGTCGTCTGCAACCTGCTCTGCGGGCTGGGCCATTCGCTGATGCGCTCGACCGTCCACGTGGTCAGCGAAACTCAGTTCAAGACGTGGATCAAAAGCCAGATGTCCGCGACCTCGGGCGCCACCGGCGGCGGCTCCACGGCCGGCACGACAACGGGATAATGTGCGCGACGCGATGACCACGGAGCGAACGATCTGATGGCCGCGAGGCTGCGCGCGCCCGGCTTCTACCGCGCCGGGCTGATGATGCTCGGCGGCGTCGCCTTCGCGGCGGCGCTGACGTGGATCGTGCGGATGGCGACGGGGCACACCACCTTCCGCCATTTCCTCTCGCCGGACGCGATCCTGACGGTCTCGCTGCTGGCCGTCCCGCTCGCCTTCCTCGTCGGGATCGGCGGCTTCGACTACTGGTTCTACTGGGCGGCGGGACGCAAGACGCGTCCCGAGGACCACTCCGGCCACGGCGCCTACACGTGGAAGGACTACTTCCGCATCAACACCGACCACAAGGTGATCGGCGTCCAGTACACCGTCAACTCGTTCTTCTTCCTGCTCGTCGGCGGCCTGCTGGCGATGCTGATGCGCGCGCAGCTGGCCCAGCCCGGCTCGCACTTCGTCGACGCGAACACCTACAACGGCCTGTTCTCCGTGCACGCCTCGCTGCTGATCTTCCTGTTCATCATCCCCGTCTTCGCCGGCCTCGGCAACTTCGTGATCCCGCTGATGATCGGCGCGCCGGACATGGCCTTCCCGCGCCTGAACGCGCTCTCCTTCTGGCTGCTGCCGGTGGCGGGCCTGATGATGATCGGCAGCTTCTTCGCCCCCGGCGGCGCCTTCGCCGACGGCTGGACGGCCTACGCGCCGCTGTCCGTCCACGCCCCCATCGGGCAGACCTTCTTCTCGATCGCGGTCCAGTTCGCGGGCGCATCGTCGATCATGACCGCCCTCAACTTCCTCGTCACGATCATCACGATGCGCGCACCGGGGATGAGCTTCTTCCGCATGCCGCTGCTCGTGTGGGCCAACTTCGCGACGTCGCTGCTGGTCGTGATCGCCACTCCCTTCATCGCCGCATCGCAGTTCTTCGTGCTGCTCGATCGAGCGCTCGGGTTCAACTTCTTCAATGCCGCCAAGGGCGGCGACGTGCTGATGTACCAGCACGTCTTCTGGTTCTACTCGCACCCGGCCGTCTACATCATGATGCTGCCGGGCTTCGGGATCATCAGCGAAATCATCGCCGTCAAGTCGCGCAAGCCGATCTTCGGCTACCGCATGATGGCCTTCTCGCTGCTCGCGATCGTCGGGCTCGGCTTCACCGTCTGGGCCCACCACATGTTCACCTCCGGGATGGCCGCCTGGATCCGCATCCCGATGGCGATCACGACGGCGATCATCGCGGTGCCGACGGGCATCAAGATCTTCTCCTGGCTGGCGACGCTCTGGCGTGGAGTGCTGCATCTCGACACGGCGATGCTGTTCGCGCTCGGCTTCATCACGACGTTCACGCTGGGGGGTATCAGCGGAATCATGCTCGCGATGGTGCCCTTCGACATCCACGTCAGCGCGACCTACTTCATCGTCGCGCACATCCACTACGTGCTGTTCGGCGGCTCGCTGATGACGATCTACGCCGGCGTCTACTACTGGTTCCCGAAGATGACCGGCCGCATGTACGACGAGCGCCTGGGCAAATGGCATTTCTGGACGACGTTCGTCTTCTTCAACCTGACCTTCGCGCCGATGCACGTGCTCGGCCTGCAGGGGATGCCGCGCCGCGTGTCGACATACGCGAGCCAGTTCGCCGACCTCAACCTGTTCATCTCGATCGCCAGCTTCGGCCTCGGCCTGAGCACGCTCGTGTTCATCTACAACATCGTCACGAGCTGGCGCGGCGGGCCGCGCGCGATCGGCAACCCCTGGCGCGGCCTGACGCTCGAGTGGCAGGTCTCCTCACCGCCGCCGGTGTTCAACTTCGACCGCCTGCCGACGGTCGTCGGCGGCCCCTACGAGTACGGCGTGCCGGGCGCCGTGCACGGCATCTTCGCGCCCGCGCCCTCGCCGACGGTCGCCGGCGCCGGTGGCGGCGTCGTCCGGGCACCGAGCCAATGACGAGGAGGCACACACGTTGAGGGAAGTCCTGGTCGTCGCCAACCGCACCCTCGGCGGCGCCAAGCTGCTCGAGAGCGTTCGTGCCCGCGCCGCCGCGGGCGACGTGCGCTTCCGTCTCATCGTGCCGCAGAGCAAGCCCTCGGCCGGCCTCGTGATCTACGACGAGGCCGTGCGCGAAGCGGCGCAGGTCCGCGTCGATCTCGCCCTCTCAGCCGTCTCCGCAGAGGGCATCGAGGCGAGCGGCGAAGTCGGCGACGGCGACCCCTTCCTCGCGACGATGGACGCCGTCGGCGAGCGCCGCCCCGACGAGATCATCATCTCGACTCACCCCGCTCTGCAATCGGGCTGGCTGCGCCGCGATCTGATCGAACGCATCCACAACGCCTCCGGGCTGCCCGTCGAGCACGTCGTCGTCGACCTCGAGCGCGAAGCGCTGCCGTTCAAGGTGACGCTGGTGCTCGCGAACAAGACCTCCAGCGGAGAGGAGCTGATCGAGTACCTCCAGGCGCTCGCCGCACGCGGCGAGCAGCGCCACCTGTTCATCGCCGTAGTCCCGCAGGCCGATGGCCGCGGGGGCGCGCCGGGCGAGGCGCGCGCGCGACTCGCCGGCATGCTCGACCGCCTCGGCGAGGCGGGGCTGCTGAGCTCGGGCATGATCGGCGACCCCGACCCCTACACGGCTGCGATCTACGCGCTCGAGCTGTTCAGGGTCGACAACGTCGTCATCTCGACGCTGCCGGGCGAGCGCTCCGGATGGCTGCGCTCCAACCTGATCGCGCGCGTGGCCGGGGCGACGTCCGCAAACGTCGAGCACGTCGTCGTCGACTCCGCGGCCGCCAGCGCGGCTCCGGCGGCTTAGCGAGACGGCGATGGAGGCGGCGAGCATCGCTCACGGCGCACCCGCAGGCGAGCACCATGGGCCGCCGACCGCTCACCGCAGCTCACGAGTCGAGCCCGAGCTGCTCGGGATGCTGCTTTTCATCATCTCCGAGATCATGGTCTTCGGGGCGTTCTTCACCGCCTACTTCTTCATCCGCATCGCCCAGGGCAACCCCTGGCCGGCGCACGGTACGACGCTGCCGGTGCAGGTCGCCGGCGTCAATACGGCAATCCTCGTGTCGTCGTCCTTCACGATCCACTGGGCGCAGAGCTCGATCGCCAAAGGCAACCGCTTCGGCCTCAAGGCCGGCATGCTCATCACATTCCTGCTCGGCTGCACCTTCCTGTTCATCCAGATCAACGAGTACGCGAACATCGGCTTCGCGCCACAGGACGCGGCGCAGCAGACGATCTTCTACTCGCTCACGGGCCTCCACGGCGCGCACGTCTTCATCGGCCTGCTGCTCCTGCTGACCGTCACGATCCGCGCATTCCGCGGTCACTACTCGCCCGAGAGCCACCGCGGCGTCGAGGTGCCCGGGATCTACTGGCACTTCGTCGACATCATGTGGATCATCGTCTACACGACCGTCTACATCCTCTGAGGCCGGCTCCGCGTCAGTAGGGCAGGAGCACGTCGCGCGCAAGTTTCACGGTGCGCTCGTCGGGATAGACGCAGACGTCGCCCGGGACCATGTCCCCGATCGTCACCAGCTCCATGCCCTGCGGCCCCACCTCGATCCGATGGCCGACCCCGGTGTTCGCGCGCGCCAGCCAGAAGGACCCCGCGCGCAGCGGGAAGCCCTCCTCGCCGAGGCGCGCGACGCCGGCGCCCGAGCGCACATACCAGGCCTCCTCGCGCGCCGAGTGAAAGTGCAACTTGGTGTTGTGGCTGTTCGGCGGCATCGAGTCCTGGGCCAGCACGAGCCGCTCCGCTCCCATCTCGTGAGCTCCTCGCGTCGCCCACGCGAGCAGCCCGTCGCGACCCTCGTTGACGGGCAGCTCGCCGAGGTTGCGTATCGACGGGGGGCGCTGCGCGGTGGGCTCGGGCAGCTCGAGCGCGCCGAGCTCGGCATCGGCCGCGAACGGATGCTTGGCATCCGCGGGCGACCAGCGCGCGCCGAGCCAGAACTGCCTGGTCCGCGGGAGGTAGGTGATGTTCGTGCGCGATCCCTCGGCGGCGACCAGGACCGTGAGGCCCTGCGGCCCGGCGAGGAGCGTGTGAGCGTCTCCGTTGGCGCGATGCCAAAGGAGGTCGTCGACACCGATCGCGTAGCTGCGGAGGTCCCGCGAGCCGGAGCTCTGGTAGCTGATGCCGCTGCCCGCGAGCACGAGAAACGCCTCGTCCTCGTCGGCATGGCTGTGTGGCGGCGTGGAGCGCCGGCCCGGCGCAATCTCGATCACCGCGACCCCCAGCCGTGCAGCGCCCGCCGCAGCGCCGAGTCGCCACCGTCGCGCACTGCACTCGCCCTGGTCCCAGCTCTCGGGGGGTACGTCATCGACGTGGATTGGTCGGCCGCCGGTCAAGGCGGCGAAGATACTACGAACGTGGCTGGGGCTCGCGCGAGGCCCGCGACCGTCAGACTGCCCGCTACCGTGCTGAACCCACTCCGCTCCGAGGGCGAGGCGTTTCGCTTCCTGCTCTACGCAATCGCCGTGATCGTCGCAATCGTGCTGCTCGTGGCGCTCCTGCGCGCCGTGCTGTGAGGACCGTGCTCCCGGCGCGCGGCGGTCGGGCTACTTGACGGTGATCGTGCCGTACATGCCCGCGGGGCGGTGGCCGGGGGCTTCGCAGAAGAACGTGTAGGTGCCCGGCGCGAGTTTGACCGACACGCTCGCGGTGCCCTTGGTCGTGAACTGGCTGGCGCCGAGCTTGCTGCCGCCGGCGGTCGCGCCGTGTTCGCCCGATTCGATCGCGATGTTGTGCGAGACGCCCGAGCTGTTGGGCATTTCGATCGTGACCTGGCCGGCCGTCGCGGTGGCCTTGTTGGTCACGTACGCGAGCTGGCCTGTGGGGCTTGCCGGAATCGTCAGCTTGCCGTTCTTCTCGACGGCCGGCTTGCCCGCGCCGGGCGCTTCGACCGCGGTTGCCAGCAGGCCGGTGTCCTTGCCGGAGCGATCGGCCACGCTGGAGACGTAGGCGGCGATGTCGCGCAGCTTGGCGCCCGACACGAGGCCCTTTGGCATCGCCCCGTCGGGGTTCGGGTTGAGGATCTGGCCTTCGACGACCCCGCGAATGGTGGATCGCTCGAGTCCTTCGGCGAGGCTCGCGCGAAAGGATTCGTCGAGGTTCGGCCCGACGATGCCTTTGGTGCCGGCGCGCGAGAGCGTGTGGCAGGAGCCGCACTTCGACACGAACGTCTGCTTGCCGAGGATCAGGTTGGCGTTGTCGGCTCCCTTGACCGAGCAGCCGGCGGTCCCGATCGCGAGCGCGAGCAGCGCGAGGGCCGCGCTCGCGCGCAGGGCAGGGCATGGCGAACGGCGGGCCTGCGGCGGGCAGGCCGTGTCGGCGGGCGGGAAGCTCATGAGCGGGCGGAACACTATCCGAAGGGCCGGGTGCCTCGACGGCCCCTCCGGGGGCCCCGCGGGAGCTCTCAGGGCTCGCGCAGGCCCTCCAATTGGCCCTGCGCCGCGGCGATCACGCCGGCGCCGACGCGATCCCATGACCACTGCTCGCGAACGGTCGCGACGAGACCCGCACGCGTCTGTGCGCGCGTGCCGGGATCGAGCGCGAGCCACTCGACGACGCGTGCGGCCAGCGCCGGCACGACATCGTCATCGACCGGAAACGACAGCGACGAGACGACCGTCGCGGGGACCGCCCGCGCGAGCTCCCGGCTGACCTCCGCAAGCCCCGAGTGCGCGGCGCTGATCGGCAGCACGCCACAGGCGCCGGCCTCGGCGGCGACCATCCCGAACGCCTCCGGGAAGGTGCTGGGAACGACCAGCGCACGGCACGCCGGCAGCAGCTCGGCGAGCTCCTCGTGCTCGAGCCGGCCGGTGAACAGAACCCGCTCGCCGAGCGTGCGCGCGGCGCGCAGGTAGTCCGCGGCGGCCTCGCCGCCAAGACCATCGAGGAAGGCCAGCAGGTGCCGGAGCGGACGTGGCGCCTCGCCCCCCTGCTCGAGCGCGCGCCCGGCGAGCGCGATCCCGCGCACCTCCGCCAGGTCACCGGCGAGGAGCGCGTCCCGCAGCCGCTCGAGGGCGCCTCTGTAGGCGCCGAAGCCGACCACCACGAGCCGCGCGCGCGGCTCGCTCGCGAGCACGAGCGGCCAGGCGGCGAGCAGCAGATCGATGCCCTTGCTGACGATCAGCTTGCCGACGAACGCGACGGGGAGGTCATCGGCCGCGCCGCCGTCGAGCGCCAGCGACTCGAGCGCAGCGGCCGCCAGCGCGGGCTCACGTGAGAACACGCTGAGTGCCGGAGTGGTGCCGCCACGGGGCTCGTCCTGCGGAGGGGTGCGCCGGCGCTCGCCGTCCTCGTGCGGGCGGGTGCGCCGGCGCTCGCCGCCCTCGGCGCGCAGCCGCGCGGCGAGCGCGCGCACGCCCGCGGCGGCCGCATGCTCCTCGCGCGGAGCGAAGCGCCGCACGTCCACCCCCGGAGGCCCCAGCCGTGTGCGCTCGGCGAGGCTCGGGTCGGCGAGCGCCTGCCACAGGCTCGTCCCGGTGTGGCGGGAGCCGACGAGAATGCCCCGCGCGCCCGCCAGGCCCTCTCGAGCAGGGGGCAGGAAGCGCTCCGGCTGCGCCTTGACCGTGTACTCGAGCGCGCTGCCGTGGATCTTCACCGCGTAGGGGATCCGTGCAGGCAGGGCGCGGGCGAGGATCAACGGGGCCATCACGAGATGGTTGGCCAGCGCGAGCTCGGGCTCCGCCAGCGCGACGAGCTGCTCGACGGCGCGCACGTTTGCCGCCACGTAGTCAGCGAGCTCCACGTCGCTGCAGCGAGCGAACGTGCGTGCCTCGATGCCCTCGTAGCGGTCGGCCACGTAGACGGGCAGCAGGCCGCCGATATCGGGGCGGTAGACGGTGCAGCGACCACCGTGCCGCCCGGCTGCGCGCAGCTCGCGCACGCGCAGCGCGCCGTCGTCCCAGTCACCGACCGCATCCACGAAGGCGTGCTGCTCGGGATGGCGGTCCTGGCTCAGCAGGTGAACATCGTGGCCGAGGCCCACGAGCGCTTCGGCGAGGCGGGCGTTGTACACGTTCGACCCGGTGCCGGCGAGCAGGTAGCCATGGAAGATCAGGATGCGCACGCGCCCCACCCTATCCGCGCCCGTGTCGGCGATATGACGCCGACCGGCTTCGCTAGAGTCCCCGGTTGTGAGCCCTGGACAGCGCTATCGCCTGCGCAACCCCGTCACCGGCCGCGAGGTTCTGATCGAGGCCAAAGCCGGTGAGGTCTACCGCGATCGGGAAACCGATGAGCCACTGGAAATCGTCGGCAAGGTGCTGCCGCTCGCTCCTTCGGCGTCACAGCTGCCGTGGTCGGTCGAGAACCTGCGTTTCTGTCCGTGGTGCGAGCAGCTCGCTCAGAAGGATCTCAACGACTGCCCCACGTGCGGTCGGCGCATGGGACCGCTCACCCCCGCCACGAGAAGCCGGTGATGCGCATCTGTCTCGCCGCGCTCGCGGCCGCGCTGGCGCTCGGGCTGGCGGCATGCGGCAGCAGCAGCATCTCCGACGCCGTCCCCAAGAGCACCCCCGCGATCACCCCGCCGGCGGACACGAGCGCCGAAAAGGCCGCCGTCCAGACGACCTCGACGTCCACGACCGCAAGGAAAAAAACGGCCACGACGAGCGAAGAACCCTCGAGCGAAGGCTCCAGCACCGGGAGCAGTGAAGCTCCGGCGAGCAGCGAAGGCTCCAGCGAAGCGACCCCCTCGGGCGGCGCCGCGGCCGAAGAAAAAGCAGCACCAAGCGAAAGCTCCAAAGGCGGCGCCGAATCGGGCGGCTCGAGCCCGACGGGCGGCGCCAGCGCGCCGTAGTCGCGCGCGTCAGGGCGTGGAGATCAGCGTTGCGCTGTAGGTCAGGCGCGCTGTCTGGTAGAGGCAGAAGTACTGGACGGGGCTTCCGATCGAGGTGTGATCGGTCTGGGCGCTCGTGGTGGTGCACTGCTTTCGCTGACGGCTCGCGCGCCAGGAGGTGTCGTTGCCGAACCCCAGCGCCAGCGCGGGAGCCCACGAGGGCACCGTGAGGGCAACGACGTCGCCCTTTTTCACGGGGATCGTCGTTGCGAGCGGGAACTGCGCGGTCTTGCCGAAGTACGGCTGCAGTTTCACGGGCGGGCTCTGGGCGATCAGCCTGTAGGTGAGGTTCGGGGTCTTCTGGGCGCGCAGCACCGCGATGCCCGCTTCGGAGGGACCACCCTCGTTGGCGTTGAAGAACTTGATCTGGGTCGTGTTGGGCTTGCCCAGCGTGATCGTCCACGCGACGACCGTGCCGGCACGCGGCGCGCTCAGCGGGTTGATGACTTTGGCGACCTTGACCTGGAAGCCAGTCGTGCGGCTGACGGCCAAGCAGGGGCTGGCCGGACAGCTCGGCGCGGTGACGGGCGTCGTCGCGCCGATCACGCCGACTTCGGCGAGCGTCGCGGGTGCGACGGCGGGAACGAGGAGCGCGAGCCCGAAGGCTGCGAGCAGTGCGATTTGTATGCGTCTCATCTCGGTCATCAACACACCCCCACCCTCGATGTAGCGGTGGCTCTATTTCGCTATCGCGCGCTCAGTTCCTGCGCGGCGGCCGCGATCTGCTCCGGGTGGCCCGGGCCGGGCACCCACGGAAGCCGCAGCGGATCGCCCTGATAGCGCGGGATCACGTGGACGTGGAAGTGGAAGACCGTCTGCCAGGCCGCTGCGCCGCAGGAGTTCAGCAGGTTGATGCCATCGGCGTCGAGTCGCTCGGTCATGCGCACGGCCAGTCGTTGTGCGGCGAGCGCCACCGCCTGCAGGTCGCGCGCCGCGACGCTCGCGAGGTCGGCGGTGTGCGTGCGCGGGATCACGAGCGCGTGGCCGCGGGTGGCCGGCGCGATGTCCATGAAGGCGACCGTCAGCTCGTCTTCGTCGACGACTCGTGCGGGCAGCTCACCGGCGAGGATCTTGCAGAAGATGCAGTCGGGGTCGGCCACGGTGAAAGCCTAGATGCTCGGGCAGCGCTCGCGTCGCCTAGCCGCGGCGGAGCAGCGCGCGGGCGTGTGCGAAGGCCTCTTCGCGCGTGTGCAGCTCGCCCGCATACTGCGCCTCGGCGAGTCCGTCGAGCAGCTCCCCCACCTGCGGACCCGGCTCGATGCCGAGCTCGGCGGCGAGCTCGTCTCCTCGCACGAGCGCGGGCGCGGGACCGTCCTCGTGCCAGCGAAGCGCGTCGGCGAGCATCCTGCGCGCGAGCGCGAGGTGCGCGTCGATCGCCTCCTGCGCGCGCTCGCCGCGAGTCGCGAGCCGGTCGGCGATCGAGAGCAGGGTCACGTCGACCTCCACCGGCGAGCAGGCGCGTAGGTAGGCGAAGACCGCGCGGCGGCTCAGGGGCTGGGGCTCGTGCACGAGGAAGCCGAGGCGCAGGTGATGGCGGGCGAGCGCGGCAACGTGGGCACGCAGCCGCTCGCTCGTGCGCAGCCGTGTGAGCAGCGAGCGAGCGAGCTCCGCGCCGCGGACGTCGTGACCGATGAAGGTGACCCGACCGTCGGCGGGCCGGACCGCTCGCGTCAGTGGCTTGGCAGCGTCGTGCAGCAGCGCACCCCAACGGAGCGCTTCGCCGCGGCTCATCCCGTCCGCCAGCGGCTCCGCCAGGAACGCCGCGACCGCCTCGCCGTACGGCGCGATCGCCGCCGCGATCTCGGTGCCCGCACGATCGGGCGCCGTCAGCTCGATCGCGCGGTCGAGCACCTCGAGCGTGTGCTCGTACACGTCGAGATGATGAAAGCGGTTCTGCTCGACTCCGTGCAGCGCGCTGAGCTCGGGCAGCACGACAGCACTCGCCGCGAGATCCTCGAGCATCTCCACGCCCCGGCGAGCGCGATCGCACGCGAGTATGCGTCGCAGCTCGGCGAACACGCGCTCGGCGGAGACCTCGGCGAGTGCCGGCGCCGCGGCCCGCGCGGCGCGCGCCGTCTGTGGCTCGACGGCGAGGTCCAGCTCGATCGCGACGCGCGCGAGTCGCAGCACGCGCAGGGGATCGTCGGCGAACGCGCGGCCGCCGGCCATCCGCAGGCGACCCGCGCGCAGATCGTCGAGGCCTCCGAGCGGGTCGATCGCCTCACCGCCCGCGAGCGGCTCCGCGACCGCGTTGACGGTGAAGTCGCGCATGCTCAGGTCCTGCTCGAGGCTGCCGCCGCGCAAAGGCTCGAGGTCGATCTGCCAGGAGCCGTCGCGCGCGAGGACGCGCCACGACCCGAACTCCTCCGACAGCGCGAAGCACGCCGCGGGCTTGCCCGCACGGGCGACTGCACGCGCTGCCCGCGCCGGGTCGCCATCGACGATCACGTCGAGGTCCGCGGTGGCGAGAGCGAGATGGCGGTCGCGCACCGCGCCCCCCACGAGCCACGCGGGAGTGCCGGCGAGAGCCGTCCGCGCGGCCTCCAGGGCCGCACCGATCCCGCCTGCGCCGGCTGCCGCGCTCACCGCCCCGTGGGGTCCTCGACCGGCGCACCGTCGCGGTGGTAGCTGCGCGGCACGCGCGGGGTCAGCCCGCACGTGATCTCGTAGTTGATCGTGTCCAGGCGCCGCGCGACCTCCTCGGCGGTGATCCGCTCGTTGCCCTGGATCCCGATCAGGACGGCACGCTCGCCCCGCAGCCGTTCCGCCAGCGCCTCCGGTCCCAGGTCGACGGTGACGCTGTCCATGCTGACGGTGCCCACGAGCGGACGGCGAATGCCGCCGACGAGGACGTCGGCGTTGTTCGACAGGCCCCGGCGCCAGCCGTCGCCGTAGCCGATCGGCAGCACCCCGATGCAGGTGTCCTCCTCCGCCACGAACTGACGCCCGTAGCCGGCACTCTCACCGACTCCGCAGGGCTTCACCTCGGCGACGTAGGAGCGCAGCTCGAGCGCCGGCTCGAGCGCGCGCGCGGCCGGATCGCGGCCGAACGGATCCATCCCGTAGACAGCGATGCCGCAGCGCACCATGTCGAATTGGGCGGCCGGCTCGCGCAGCACCGCGGCGCTGTTGGCAGCGTGGACGATCAGATCCGGCTGCTCGGCTCTGACGCCGTCCACCCACGCGGTGAAGGCGGCGAGCTGGCGCGAGAAGTAGCCCCCGTCGCCGAGGTCATCGGCGGTGGCAAAGTGTGTCAGCACACCGACGAGCTCGATGCCCGCCGTCGCCCGTGCGGCATTCGCCACGCGCAGAGCCTCGACCGGGTCGCGCGTGCCCAGGCGCCCCATGCCGGAGTCGAACTTGACGTGAACGCGCCCGCCGCCGGAGTTGGAGATCGCCTTCAGGTAGTCCTCGTTCCAGACGACCACGTCCCCGTCGGCCGCGAGCGCCTCCTTCAGCTCTGGATTGCTGAGCGCACCCATCACGAGAACGGGCACGTCGCGCAGCCCCGCCTCGCGCAGCTCGGTGACCTCGCGCGCGCTGGCGACCGCCAGCCAGCTCGCGCCGCCGGCGAGCGCTGCCCGCGCGCTCGGCACGGCGCCGTGGCCGTAACCGTCGGCCTTGACCACGGCGCAGAGCGCGGCGCCGCCGCGAAGCTCTGTGCGTAGGCGCGAGCAGTTGCGTTCGATCGCCGCCAGGTTGACGTGCGCCTGCGCGCGCCGCGGCCCGTCGACCTCTACACCGCCGAAAGGCCCCGGCCGGCTCCCGCGCCGCTCAGCCATCGAGGCCTCCCGCGCGCGCGCCTGGGAGCGCCTCGATCACGTCGGTGGCGATCACGCCCTCGGCTGCGCCCAGCTGGGCCGCCGCTCGGCGGCCGGCTGCGGCGTGCAGCCAGACGCCCGCGGCAGCCGCGGTGAACGCCTCAACTCCCGCGGCCAGGAGCGCAGCGATCACGCCGCTCAGCACGTCGCCGGTTCCGGCCGTCGCGAGCGCCGGACTGCCGCCGCGGCTGACGGCGACCCGCCCCGCCGGATCGGCGATCAGGCTGTCATCGCCCTTCAGGACGACGACGGCCGCGGCCGTGGTGGCGGCCTCGCGCACCGAGCGCAGCCGCTCGCGCTCGATCTGCGCGCTTTCCCGACCGAGCAACCGGCCGAGCTCGCCCGCGTGGGGCGTGAGCACGGTCGGCGCCGTGCGCGCGGCGAGCTCGGCGAGGCGGCCGGCGTGGGCGTTCAGCCCATCGGCGTCCAGCACCATCGCCAGGGGCGCTGCGCGCGCGAGCTCGCGCGCGAAATCGCCGGCGCCGTCGCTGCGCCCGAGCCCTGGCCCGAGGATCAGCGCACCGCCGCGCTGGGCGGCCTCGAGCACCTCGGCGACGGCCTCCGGCGTCAGCGCCCCGTCCTGTTCGCTGAGCGCGCGCGTCATCAGCTCGGGAGTGCCGGCGCCGGCGAGGATCGCCTGCAACGAGGCGGGCACGCAGGCGGTGACGTAGCCGGCACCCGCGCGCATGCTTGCCAGCGCGGCCATCGCCGGGGCCCCGCTCAGACCACGCGAGCCTCCGGCCACGAGCACGTGTCCGGAGCTGAACTTCGTTCCCGTCGGCTCGCGGCGTGGTAGCTCGCGCGCCACAGCAGCCTCGATCAGCCCGATCGAGGCTGCCAGCGGCGCGCCGCGCGGAATGCCGATGTCGCTGACCGTCACATCGCCGGCGCACTGCTTGCCGGGCCGGATCCACAGGCCCGGCTTGGCGGCGTGAAAGCTCACCGTGCTTACGGCGTGCACGACCGCATCGGAGACCTCCCCCGTCGAGGCGTCGACGCCACTGGGCACATCCACGGAGACGACGGTCGCATTGCTTCGCTCGATCAGCTCGATCGCCTCGCCTACGACGCCTCGCGGGGCGCCGCTGAAGCCGGTGCCGAGCAGCGCGTCGACGAGGACCGCGACCGCGAACGGCCCGGCCCCGGCCGCGTCGGCGGGCGCGCGGCCACCGGCCGCGCCGGCGTCGGCGTCGGCCGGCTCTCCCCAGCTGGAGCCATCCAGCCGTACGGGCGAGGGCCCCGAGAGGCGCTCGAGGTTGGTGGCGGCGTCGCCCGTGAGCTCCGCGGGCGGTGCCACGCAGACGACCGTCACGCGCCGACCGGCCTCGCGCAGCAGTCGCGCGACCACGAGGCCATCGCCGCCGTTGTTGCCCTTGCCGCACACCACCGTCACCTCGCCGTCCGGGTCGAGGGCCTCGACCTCTCGTGCGACGGCGGCTCCCGCGCGCTCCATCAACTCGACCCCCGCGACGGCGCGCTGCTCGATCGCCCAGCTGTCGATCGCTCGCATCGCCTCGGCGTCGGGCAGCGGCGTGAGCCATTCAGGGAGCGCCTGCACGAGCGCGATGCTAGATGGTCGCCGCTCGCGCGGGCTGACAGCGGCGCGGCGCGCGGACGGCGCGTTCGTCGCTACTCGACGGTTACGGTCTTCGCGAGGTTGCGTGGCTGGTCCACGTTCAGCCCGCGCCGGCGCGCGATCTCGTAGGCGAGCACCTGCAGGGGGATGACGGCGAGCATCGGCTGCAGCATCCAGTCGATCGCCGGAAGCGTGATCATCGCGTCGGCCTGTGCGGCGATCGCATCGTTTCCGACGGTCGCGAGCGCGATCACGTGCGCGCCGCGCGCGCGCACCTCCTGCATGTTCGAGGCGACCTTCTCGAGCACCGGCGAATCGGTCGCCACGCAGACCACCGGGGTGGAGTCGTCGAGCAGCGCGATCGGACCGTGCTTCATCTCTCCCGCGGCGTAGGCGTCGGTGGCGATGTAGGAGATCTCCTTCAGCTTCAGCGCGCCCTCGAGCGCGACCGGGAGACCGACGTGGCGACCGATGTAGAGGAAGAACTCGCTCCGCCAGTAGGCCTCGGCGACGGGGCGAACCTGGTCCTCGACACGCGCCAGCACCTCGTCGATGCAGTGCGGCAGCCGCTTGACCTCGCCGACGAGCTCCGTCAGGCGCGCGGGTGCGAGCTCGCCGCGCAGCTCGGCCAGGCGCAGGCCGAGCAGGTACATGACGGCCACCTGGCAGAGGAACGTCTTCGTCGCAGCCACGCCGATCTCCAGGCCGGCACGCGTGAACAGCACTCCGTCGGCGTCGCGCGTGGCCTGTGAGCCCATCACGTTGGTGACGGCGAGCACGCGGGCGCCGCGCTCGCGCGCGAGGCGCATCGCGGCCAGCGTGTCGGCCGTCTCGCCCGACTGCGTGATGCCGAGCACGAGATCGCCGGGCCCGACGACGGCGTTGCGATAGCGGTACTCGGAGGCGATGTCCATCTCGACCGGCACCCGAGCCCACTCTTCGATCGCGTAGCGACCGATTAGGCCGGCGTGGTAGGAGGTTCCGCAGGCGACGATCACGATCCGCCGCAGGCCGTCGAGGATCGACTCGTCGAGCGCGTCCTGCTCCATCAGATCGACGCCGTCGCCGCGCGCGGTGCGGTCGGCGATCGCGTCGGCGACCGCGTCGGCCTGTTCGTGGATCTCCTTCAGCATGAACGTCTCATAGCCGCCCTTCTCGGCCGTCTCCTCGTCCCAGTCGACGGTGTGCTCGGCGCGCTCCACGAGGCGGCCGTCGGCCGTCGTGATCGTGACGCCGTCGGGGCGCAGCACGACGATCTCGCCGTTCTCGAGAAACTGGACGCGCCTGGTCTCGGCCAGGAAGGCCGGCACGGCGGACGCCACGAACTGCTCGCCCTCACCCCGCCCGACGAGCAGCGGGCACTCCTTGCGCGCGCCCACCAGCACCTCGGGCTCGTCGAGGCTGATCGCCACGAACGCGTAGTGGCCCTCGAGTTGCGCGTAGGCGGAGCGCACCGCGTCGGCGAGGTCACCGGCATACAGATCGGCGATCAGGTGCGCGATCACCTCGGCGTCGGTCTCGGACGTGAACACGCTGCCGCGGGCGATCAGTCGCTCCTTGAGCGCCATGTAGTTCTCGACGATTCCGTTGACGACGACGTGCACGCGATCGGCGCTGTCGAAGTGCGGGTGGGCGTTCTCCTCGCTGACGCGGCCGTGCGTCGCCCAGCGGGTGTGCCCGATCCCGGTCGTGGCCGGCCGCTCGGCCAGCGCCACCGCTCCGCTACCGGCGACCGCGCCCAGCTTGGCTTCGAGCGCGCTGAGGTTGCCGACGGCGCGCACCGCCTCGATGCGCTGCTCGCCGATCACCGAGATACCGGCCGAGTCGTAGCCGCGGTACTCGAGCTTGCTCAGCCCGGCCAGCAGCAGCGCCTGGACGGGCCGTCTGCCGACGTAGCCAACGATGCCGCACACCCGTTCGAAGATACCAGCGGCCCAGCAGTGCTCGCTCGCGGGAGCCTAGGTCAGCTCGCGCTCGACGAGCGCCACGAGCCGGCCGCAGACCTGCTCGGCCTCCTGCTCGGTTGGCGCCTCGACCATCACGCGCACGAGCGCCTCGGTTCCGCTGGGGCGAACCAGCACGCGACCGCGCCCGGCCAGCTCACGCTCAGCGGCGGCGACCGCGGCAGCGACCTCCTGCGCGTGCTCGAGGGCGCCGCGGTCGCGCACGCGTACGTTGACGAGTCGCTGGGGAAGCTTGCTCATCGCGTCGCGCTCGGACAGCGGACGGCCGGCGAGCGCCTCCAGCGTCAGCAGTGCACTGGCGAGACCGTCGCCGGTGCGGTTGAAGCCCATCTCGATGATGTGGCCGGACTGCTCCCCGCCCAGCGTCCATCCGCGCGCGCGCAGCTCCTCGAGCACGTAGCGATCGCCGACCTGGGTGACCGCGACCTCGACGCCGGCTTCGCGCATCGCGGCGTGAAAGCCGTAGTTGGTCATCACGGTGACCGCCACGCCGCCACCGGTGAGACGGCCGCTGTCGCGCAGATGCAGCGTCGCCAGCGCCATCAGCTCGTCGCCGTCGACGACCTCGCCACGGCCGTCCACGGCGAGCATGCGGTCGCCGTCGCCGTCGAAGGCGAAACCGATGTCGTGGCCGCCGGCGAGGAGGTGCTCGGCGAGCGAGTCGACATGCGTGGAGCCGCAGCCGGCGTTGATGTTGCGTCCGTCGGGGGCATCGGCGAGGACGGTGACCTCGGCGCCGAGGCGGCGGAGGATCTCGGGGGCGACCTGGTAGGTCGCACCGTTGGCGCAGTCCAGGAGGACGCGCAGCCCGCTCAGCTCGAGCTCGGCGAAGCGGGTGTGCAGCTCGCGCAGGTAGTCCTCGGGCGCCCCGCGCAGCTCGCGGATGCGCCCGATCGCAGGCGGACTCGCACTCTCTGTGTCCGCCGCGGTCGGCGGTGGTGCGCCGGGTGCGCTCGCCGCCGGCAGCCGGCCGGCCCGCTCGAGCTCGCGCTCGATCGCCAGCTCGGCGTCGTCGCTCAGCTTGTAGCCGTCGGCGGCGAAGAACTTGATGCCGTTGTCCTCGTAGGGGTTGTGTGACGCGGACAGGACCGCGGCGAGGTCGAAGCCGTAGCGCGCGATCAGCAGCGGCGCCGCCGGCGTCGGCAGCACGCCACCCAGGAGCGCGTCGCCCCCGGCGGCGCTGACGCCTGCGGCGAGCGCCGCCTGCAGCATCTCGCCGGACTCGCGCGTGTCGCGCACGATCAGCACCTGCGGACGCTCAGCGCGTGTCTGACGTGTGGCCGCACGCCCGAGCGCGAGCGCCAGCTCGACGGTGAGGAAGTCTCCCGCCCTGCCGCGTACGCCGTCGGTCCCGAACAGCCTGCGGGCCATGCTCTCTCCCGGTACGACGCGTCCTAGCGCTTGGAGAACTGCGGACGCTTGCGCGCCTTCTTCAGGCCGGCCTTCTTGCGCTCCTTCGCGCGCGAGTCGCGCGTGAGGAACCCTCGGCGCTTGAGCTCGCCGCGCAGGTTCGGGTCGGCCTCGAGCAGTGCGCGCGAGACGCCGTGGCGCAGCGCGCCGGCCTGCGCCGAGATGCCGCCGCCGTGCAGCCGGGCGACCACGTCCATGCGCTCCTGGTAGCCGACGGTCTCCAGCGGCTGGCGGATGTTGCGCTGCAGGGTGTTGCGCGGGAAGTGCTGCTCGAGCGTGCGCCCGTTGACGAGATAGGTGCCCGTGCCCGGACGCAGCGTGACGCGCGCGATCGCCGTCTTGCGCTTGCCCGTGGCGCGGTAGCGCGCGCCGGAGGCCAGGTCGATCGCAGCCGTCGAGATCGGCTCGGAGAGGGCGTTCTCCTGCTCCTCGCCGGCTGCCTGCTCGACCGGCTCGCCGTCCTCGTCGAGCGCGTAGGGGTCCTCGTATGCGCTCGCGCTGCGGCCCAGGGGGTCGGCGCCCTCGGGCACGATGTCGACCTCGAGGTGGGCGCCCGGCACGGATGGTTTCTCGCGCGGCGCAGCCGCCTCCTCCTCCTCGCCGCCGGCCGCATCCTCGCCGGCCGCGGCATCCTGGCCGCCCGCGGCGGGCTCGTCGGCGTCGTTGGCCTCCTGCGCGGCCTCGAGGGCGGCGTCCTCGGTCGAGCCGGCGATCTCCATCGCCTCCTCGCTCGGCACCGCGTGCCCCTCACCCGCGGGCGCCACGACTGCAGGCTCAGGCTGCGTGCGGCCCCCGGGTGCCGCTGCGGCCTCCTCGGCCGCCTCGAGCGCGGCGTCCTCGGTCGAGCCGGCGATCTCCATCGCATCCTCGCTGGGGACGGCGTGCTGGTGGGGCTGCTGATCCTCGTTCTGCGCTGGGGTCTGCTCGTTCTCCTCGTCGGCCATCAGGCCTCGATCTCCAAAGTTTGCGGTTTCTGGGCGACGTGCGGGTGCTCGGGCCCGGCGTAGATCTTCAGCTTCGTGAGCTGCTTGCGGGCGAGCCGGTTGCGGGGCATCATGCCTTTGACGGCGAGGCGGATGATCTCCTCGGGGCGGCGCGCGAGCATCTCCTCGAAGGTCCGTGAGCGCAGGCCGCCGGGATAGCCCGAGTGGCGGTAGTAGCGCTTGTCCTGGCGCTTGTTGCCGCTGACATGGATCTTCTCTGCGTTGACCACGACGACGAAGTCGCCGGTGTCGATGTGCGGCGTGTACTCCGGCTTGCGCTTGCCCCGCAGCACGTCCGCGATCTGCGTCGCCAGACGGCCGAGCGTCTTGCCGTTGGCGTCGACGATCAGCCAGTTGCGCTCGCGGTCGCTCGGCTTCGCTACGTAGGTCTTAGTGGAGGGGGCCATGGCGTGAAAAAGGCCACGCGTAATCCGCGCGGCGAAGCAGACATCATAGGCGAAGTCGGCCGCGTTGGCGGCCTACTCCCACTCGATTGTGCCGGGCGGCTTTGAGGTTATGTCGAGGACGACCCGGTTGACCTCGCGCAACTCGTTGATCATCCGCGAGGCGATCGTCTCGAGCAGGTCGTAGGGCAGGCGTGCCCAGTCGGCGGTCATCGCGTCGTCGCTGGTGACGGCGCGCACCACGACGACGTAGCCGTAGGTCCGCTCGTCGCCCTGGACGCCGACGGTGCGGACGTCGGGGAGCACGCAGAAGGACTGCCACAGCTCGCGGTACAGGCCCGCCCGCCGGATCTCCTCCTGCAGGATGTGGTCGGCCTCGCGCAGCACGTCGAGGCGGTCCTTGGTGGCTTCACCACCGACGATCCTGATCGCCAGCCCCGGCCCGGGGAACGGCTGGCGCCAGACCAGTCGCTCGGGCAGGCCGAGCTCGGCGCCGACGGCGCGCACCTCGTCCTTGAACAGCGCGCGCAGCGGCTCGACGAGCTCGAACTGGAGGTCGTCCGGGAGTCCGCCGACGTTGTGGTGGGACTTGATCGTCGCGGCGCCGGTGCCGCCTCC
This sequence comes from Solirubrobacteraceae bacterium, assembly GCA_036498325.1. Taxonomy (GTDB): domain Bacteria; phylum Actinomycetota; class Thermoleophilia; order Solirubrobacterales; family Solirubrobacteraceae; genus Palsa-744. The sequence continues at coordinate 7,739 of DASYFR010000006.1, read as the reverse complement.
GGACTCGATCACATCCGAGTAGAGCGTCCCCTGGACGAGAAAGCGCGCGTCCTCGCCCACGAGCTTGGCGGCCTCCTCCTCGAACACGCGGATGAACTCTGCTCCGATCGCCTTGCGCTTGGCCTCCGGCTCGGTCACGCCCCTGAGCCGGTCGAGGAAGCGGGTCTCGGCGTCGACCGCGACGAGCGGCACCTTGAAGGTGTCACGGAACGTCTTCACGACCTGCTCGCCCTCTTCCTTGCGCATCAGGCCGTGGTCGACGAACACGCACGTCAGCTGCTCGCCGACGGCGCGGTGGACGAGCAGCGCTGCGACGGAGGAGTCGACGCCGCCCGAGAGCCCGCAGATGACGCTGCCCTGCCCGACCTGCTCGCGGATGCGGCGCACCTGTTCCTCGACGATCGATGCGGCCGACCACGTCGGTGCGCAGCCGCACACCTCGGTCAGAAAGCGCGTCAGGATCTCGTGCCCGTAGGGGGTGTGGACGACCTCGGGGTGAAACTGGATCCCGTAGATGCCCCGCTCGGCGTCCTCCACGGCGGCGACCGGGGAGCCGCTCGAGGAGGCGAGCGCCGTGAACCCCGGCGGGGGCTCAAAGACGGTGTCGCGATGGGACATCCAGCAGGTCTGCTCGCGCGGCATCCCGGCGAGCAGGACGCCCGTGTGGGCCACGCGCAACTCCGAGCGACCGAACTCGCCGATCTCGGCCTGCTCGACGCGGCCGCCGAGCGTGTGGACGAGCAGCTGCATGCCGTAGCAGATGCCCATCACGGGGACGCCGAGCTCGAGCAGCCCGCGGTCCAATGGCGGCGCGCCGTCGGCATACACCGAGGCCGGGCCTCCCGACAGGATGATCCCGCGCGGCTTGCGGCGGGCGATCTCCTCAAGCGGAACGTGGTGCGGCAGCAGCTCGCTGAAGACGCCGCAGTCGCGCACGCGGCGCGCGATCAGCTGCGAGTACTGCCCGCCGTAGTCGAGCACGACGATCTCCTCGACGCCCACAGGCGAGGGCGTAGTGGTGCTCCGCTGCTCGACGACCGGCTCGGGAGCCGTGACAGCCGAGTCAGTCATTTACGAGGGCGGCAACCTTCCCGTTGGTGGCGCCCATGCCGACGCCCTGGTCGCGCTGGAGCGCCTTGCCCTCGGTTTGCAGCGCAGGCGCCACGACGACCTCCGCGCGGTTGAACTCGGCGAGGTCCTTGTGGCCGCACGTCGCCATCGACGTGCGCAGGCCGCCGAACAGGTTGAACGTACCGTCGTTCTCGCGCGCGGGGCCCGTGAGGATCTCTTCGAGCGTGCCGTTCTGCGTCGTCGCCACGCGCGCGCCGCGCGGCAGCGTCGGATGGAACGTCGCCATGCCCCAGTGAAAGCCCCGCCCGGGCGCCTCGAAGGCGCGCGCGAGCGGCGAGCCGATCATGACGGCGTCGGCTCCCAGCGCGATCGCCTTGGACACGTCGCCGCCGTTGCGCATGCCGCCGTCGGCGATCACCTGGCTGTACTCGCCCGTCTCGAGCATGTGCGTGGAGCGGGCGTGAGCGACGTCGGCGATCGCAGTCGCCTGCGGCACGCCGATCCCGAGCACCCCGCGCGTGGTGCAAGCGGCGCCGGGCCCCACGCCGACGAGCACGCCGGCGGCGCCGGTGCGCATCAGGTGCAGCCCCGTGTGGTAGGAGGCGCAGCCGCCGACGACGACGGGGACGTCGAGCGAGGGGATGAACTCCTTCAGGTTGAGCGGCTCGGAGACCGTCGAGACGTGTTCGCCGGAGACGACGGTGCCCTGGATCACGAGCACGTCGAGGCCGGCCTCGAGGGCGATCTCGTGGTAGTCGAGCACCCGCTGGGGCGTCAGCGAGGCGGCGACGACGACCTTCTGCTCCTTGATCTCGCGAATGCGCTGGGCGATCAGCTCGGGCTTGACGGGCTCGCGATAGATCTCCTGCATCTCGCGCGTGGCGAGCTCCTTGGGCAGCTCGGCGATCCGCTCGAGCTGCTCGTCGGCGTCCTCGTAGCGCGTGAAGATGCCCTCGAGGTTCAGCACCGCGAGGCCGCCGAGACGGCCGATGACGCCGGCCGTCTCCGGCGAGACGACGCCGTCCATCGCCGAGGCGAGCAGCGGCAGCTCGAACTGGTAGGGACCGAGCTTCCAGGAGATGTCGATGTCGTCGGGGTCGCGCGTGCGCCGGGAAGGCACGATCGCGATGTCGTCGAATCCGTAGGCGCGGCGGGCCTTCTTGCCACGCCCGATCTCAATCTCCATCGTCACATCCTCGCAGTCGCCGCGGACAAGAAGACCCCGCGCGTGGCGGGGCCAAAGGGGGTGCGGAACGCGCCGCCGGGGCCTTGTCTGTGCGCGCAGCCAAGTGGGTTTGAGCATAGCAATCGTGACAGCGGCGCTATTGCCCTCGGATATCCTCGATTGACATGAGCGAGGGCACCGACACGCACTACCAGCCGCATGCCGTCGAGGCTCGCCGTCAGGCTGCGTGGCGCGAGCGCGAGGCCTTCAGGACGCCGCCACTGAACGACGATCGGCCGCACCTCTACATCAAGCCCTCGGCCCCCTTCACGTCGGGGAACGTCCACATCGGACACGTGCGCAGCTACTCGATCGGCGACGCCTACGCGCGCTTCCGTCGCGCGCGGGGAGACGACGTGCTGTTCAACTTCGGCTTCGACGCCTTCGGCCTGCCGGCCGAGCTCGGCGCGATCGGCGCCGGCGTGCCGCCGAGCGAGTGGGTTGCCCGCTGCGCCGAGCACATGACCGGCCAGCTCGAGCGGCTGGGCTTCTCATTCGACTGGGCGCGCTCGTTCCTGAGCTCCGACCCGATCATGTACCGGTGGTCGCAGTGGCTGTTCTTGAGACTGCTGGAGGCGGGCCTGATCTATCGCGGGACGGGCAACGTCGACTGGTGCGACACGTGCCAGACGACACTCGCCACGATCCAGGTCGAGGACGGGCTGTGCTGGCGCTGCCACAACCCCGTGCGGCTGATCGAGCGCCCCACTTGGTACCTGCGCATCAGCAGCTACGTGCCGGAGAACGATCGCCGACTCGAGGAGCTCGAGTCATCGGGGCGCTGGGACGAGGTGGCGCTCGCCAGCCAGCGCTTCGTGCTCGGTCGCGTCGACGGCGTGGAGCTCGAGCTCCTCGCAACGAGCGGCGACAGGCTCACGGTGTTCACCCCCCATGCCGACTCGCTCGAGCTCGCGCGCTTCGTGCTGATCTCCCCCAAGCACCCCGAGATCGACGCGTGGACCGGCGACCCGGCTGTGCGCGAGCGCCTGGAGGAGCTGCGCTCGGGCGGCTTGGAGCGTGGCTCCCGCGACGCCGGAGCGATCGCGCTGATCGACACGGGCCACCGCCTGAGCGCGTCCTCGCGTGCCGGCTCGTTGCCGCTGCTCGTCTCACCCGTCGTCGACGGGCGCTTCGGCGCGACCGCCGTGCTCGGCGTACCGGAGCTCGACCGCACGGACGAGGTGATCGCCGGCCGCCTGGATGATCTCCCGGGCGCCGCCGCCGCCAACGGCGCGGCCCCGCAAGCGGCAGCGCGCGGCCACGACGGCTCACCGCCGCGTCCCGCGGTCCGCTACAAGGCCGACGACTTCTCGATCTCCCGGCAGCGCTCGTGGGGCACGCCGATTCCGATCGTCTACTGCGAGACGCACGGCGCGGTGCCGTTGCCGGAGGATTCGCTGCCGCTGCTGCTGCCGCTCGACATCACCCCGACGGGCACAGGCAACCCGCTGGCGGAGCTCGCGGAGTTCGTGCAGAGCACGTGCCCGCTGTGCGGCGGGCCGGCGGAGCGGGAGACGGACACGCTCGACTGCCATTTCGACGCGCTGTGGCTGTGGGTGCCGGCGTGCGTGCCACCGGAGTCCCGCGGCGAGTCGCTGGAGGCGATCCTCGCGCTGGCAGATCTGCGTCACTGGCTGCCCTCCGAGCGCGTCGTGGCGGGGTCCGACAGCGGCAACTTCGTGTTCGATCAGCGGATCGTGACGAAGGCGCTGAGGGACATCGGGCCGCTCGCGTTCCTCGCCGACGGCGAGCCGTTCGCAGGCTGCCTGTTTCACGAGATGGTCATAAGCGACGGGCGCAAGATGAGCAAGCATCTCGGCAACGTGGTCGACCCCGACGCCCTCGTGGAGCGCTACGGCGCCGACACCGTGCGGCTGGCCGTGCTGTATGCGGCGCGCCCTCAGAAGACGCTCAACTGGAGCGACTCGGCTGTGCTGCGCTGCAATCGCTTCCTCACACAGGTGTGGGAGTACACGCAGCGCACGGTGCAGACGGGAGCAGCGGAGGGCGGCGCGGACGGCGCTGCGAGCGAGCCTGCCAAGGACACGAGCGAGCACCTGCGGCTGAAACTCTCCCAGTGGTGTGAGAACGCGGTCAAGCGGACGACGGAGGACATGGAGAGCCTCGAGATGCACAGCGCCGTTCGCAACGTGATGCGGCTGTTCGATCGCATCAAGGACTTCGAGAAGCGCGTGCTCGCGCGCGAGGCGACGGTGTCGGCCGTCAACCACGAGGCGCTCGTCGAGGCGCTCGCGCTGCTCGCCCAGATGCTCGGGCCGCTCGCCCCCCATGCGGCGGAGGAGCTGTGGCTGGCTTGCGGCGGTGAGGAGCATGGCGCACAGACGCCTTGGCCCGGCGTATCGTTCGGTGTACCCGCATGAGCACCCAGACCGCCCAGAGCCCCACGGGGTCCACTCAGCGGACGCGCTCGTGCGCGACCGGACTCGCGTGCCATCGCTGCGATAAGCGTTACGAGCTGGCGGACACGGTGTTCGCATGCCCGGACTGCGGCAAGGGCCTGGACGTCGTCTACGACTACGAGCTGGCGGCACGCCACTTCCGCGACACGCCCACGGGCGAGCGTCCGCACAACATCTGGCACTTCGAGGAGCTGCTCCCGATCGTCGACGCGTCGGCGCAGGCGCGCGTCGGGCAGTTCTCGGGCTACACCCCGCTGATCCGCGCCGACCGCCTCGGTGCCGAGCTCGGCCTCTCGAACCTTTACCTCAAGGACGACTCGACCTCGCGCCCGAGCCTCTCCTACAAGGACCGCGTGGTGTCGATGTCGGTCGCCAGGCTGCTCGAGCGTGGCAAGGGCGAGATCGGCTGCGTCTCGACCGGCAACGTCGGCACGGCCGTCGCCTCGCTCGCCGCCAAGGCGGGCGTCGACGCGTACGTCTTCTACCCCAACCGCCTCGAGGACACGAAGGCGCGCGCGTGCATGGCGCTCGGCGCGAAGGTCTGCCAGGTCGAGGGCAACTACGACGAAGCGAATCGCCGCTGCCGCGAGGTCGCCGAAGCGACGGGCATGGACTTCGCCAACATCACGTTGCGCCCGTTCTACGCCGAGGGCGCCAAGACGGCGGCCTTCGAGATCGTCGAGCAGCTCGACTGGCTGGCGCCCGACCACATCGTCACGGCGGCCGCCGGCGGCACGCTCTCCTCGCGCCTGCACAAGGGGCTCGGCGAGCTGCAGCTGCTCGGCCTCTCAGAGACGGAGGCGACGCGCATCCACATCGCCCAGCCCAGCGGCTGCAACCCGATCGCGACCGCGATCGTGGCCGAGGAGGCTGAGATCCACCCGGTGACGCCGGAGACGGCCGCCCACTCGCTCGCGATCGGCGCACCGGGCGACGGCTACCTGGTGATCGATGCCGTGCGCAAACGCGGCGGCACCGGCGGCTTCGCCACCGATCCCGAGATCTTCGCCGGGATCGACCTGCTCGCGGCCACCGAGGGCCTGCTGACCGAGCCCGCCGGTGGCACCACGATCGCGGTGCTCGAGAAGCTCGCAGCGGCCGGCCGCTTCGCGCCGGACGACACCGTCGTGGCGATCGTCACGGGCAACGGGCTGAAGACGCTCGACGATCACCCGCAGAAGCCGTGGCCGGCAAAGGTCGACTGCGAGCTCGACGCGATGCTCGCGGCGCTGAGCGAGCTGAAGGCGGGCGCCACCCTGATGGGCAGCGCCCGCGAGCACCTGCACGGCTGAGCACGCGTGTCGTGAGCGCCACGCCGAGCGAGGACGCCGGCGGGTACTCTTGGCAGATGGACGATGAACGGGGCCAGGACCCCGAGCGCGATCTCGACGAGCGCCGGCGCGAGGCACGACGCGCGGTCGAGGAGGCCGGCGGCGGTGAGTCCGAGGGCTTCGAGCTGGCCGAGGAGGAACTGATCGAACACGCCTCCCACGGCGACGGCCACACCCCGGCGCGAATCATGCGCGATGCCGCCGACGAGGAGGTCGCCGGTGGCGCGGACTACGGCGAGGCAGACGACGAGCACAAGCCAAGCTAGAAGGGCCCCGCCGTAGCGGGGCCCTCCCTTAGCAAGTCGATAAGCCGGATCCTGTCGTTGAACGGCCATCCATCTGAGCGGCCTACCTGGACCTTGGCGGGCAGCCTGCAAGCGGTCCGTCTTGGCCTTGCATCGGGTGGGGTTTGCCCAGCCGCCGCGTCACCGCGACGCTGGTGCGCTCTTACCGCACCATTTCACCCTTGCCTGTGAGCCGTTCACGTGGGACGGCCCCATCGGCGGTTTGTTTCTGTGGCACTTTCCCGCGAGTTTCCTCGGGTCGATTCCTCGACCACCCTGCCCTTCGATGTCCCGACTTTCCTCGAAGGCATGCGCCTCCGCGGTTGCCTGATCCGCGCGTCCACGGTAACGCGTCGGCGAAGCGCTGTGAAGCCCTGGACGCGCGCTCTCAACCGCGCCGACTCGCGCGGCGGCGCTCAGACGCTGCGCAACAGGCCGACGACGCGTCCGAGCACGGTGACCTCTTTGCTGCGAATCGGCTCCATCGTCACGTTCTCGGGCTGCAGGCGGATGTGGTCGGACTCGCGGAAGAAGCGCTTGACCGTCGCCTCCTCGCCGAGCAGCGCGACCACGACATCGCCGTCGCGCGCGGTGTCCTGGGGACGAACGACGACGAAATCTCCCTCGATGATTCCGGCTTCCTTCATCGAGTCGCCGCGAATGCGCAGCAGGTACTCGCCGTCTCCCCCGCCGGCGATCTCCGGCACGGACACGTAGTCCTCGACGTTCTCCTCGGCGAGCATCGGCTGACCGGCCGCGACCGAGCCGAGTAGCGGCAGCCCTTCGGAGCGCACCATCCCGCGAACGGTGTCCACGGCGCTGCCGACCGCACGGTCGAGCAGCTCGATCGCGCGAGGCTTGGAAGGGTCGCGCCGCAGCAGGCCGAGCTTCTCGAGATTGGCCAGATGCGCGTGAACGGTCGACGAGGACGCGAGGCCCACGGCTTTGCCGATGTCGCGCACGGTCGGCGGATAGCCGTACTTCGCGGAGTACTTGCGGATGAAGTCGAAGATCTCCTGCTGGCGCTTGGTCAGATCCATGTCTGCACGGCTCCCTGGTCGGGTGGACGGTGGCCTGAAACGAACACTTGTTCGCACTGTAGCGCCGCTCGTGGACGGATACAAGCGCGGCGGACGGTTTGCCCTTGCGATGCGGACGCTCGCCACAATGGAGCCTCGCTGCCGGGGCTATACTCGCGCACTCTGCGCTCGTGGCGGAATTGGTAGACGCGCAAGGTTGAGGGCCTTGTGGGCTTTACGGCCCGTGGTGGTTCGAGTCCACTCGAGCGCATTGGTCGTTGAAAATCACAACGACGTTGCTGCGAAGCGGGACGTCTGAGGTCCCGTCGCTCGGCTCCGGCACCTGCGGCCGATGCGACGTTCGAGGCGCAACGGCCGTCGCTCCCTCA
>DASYFR010000005.1:0-62866 GCA_036498325.1 Solirubrobacteraceae bacterium | reverse complement strand
CTCGGCCCGTAAGGCCGCCGCCTGGGTCGCGGCAGATAAACTACAACCCTGATCCCGCGTTGGTTTTCGCGGCTCCGTCCGACTCCCGACTTACGCTGCTCGGTCCTAACTGGGACCGCGGATGAGGAGAGAAAATGGCGTCGGTGAAGCAGGAAAGCGTGTCTAGCACACAAGAAAGCAAGGTCGTGATCAAGCCCGACAAGCTCGTCAATACCGTTGCCAAAGAGGACGCCAGCCTCGCCGTTCGACGGTACTTCACCATCCCTGGCCGCGACCCGTTCGACGAGATCGAGTGGGAGCGCCGGGATGCGTTCATCCCTGGCAAGGAGCGCCCGGCGTTCGACCAGAAGGGTGTCGAGTTCCCCCGGTTCTGGTCGCAGACCGCGACGAACATCGTCGCGCAGAAGTACTTCCGCGGCCGCATGAGCTCGCCGGAGCGCGAGAGCTCCGTGCGCCAGATGATCGGACGGGTCGTCGACACGACCACCCGCTGGGGCCGCGAGGGCGGCTACTTCGCGAACGACGAAGAGGCCGAGACCTTCGAGGCCGAGCTGAAGGCGATCCTCGTCAACCAGCTCGCCGCGTTCAACTCGCCGGTCTGGTTCAACGTCGGCTTCGAGGAGAAGCCGCAGTGCTCTGCGTGCTTCATCCTCTCGATCGAGGATTCGATGGACTCGATCCTCGACTGGATCCGGCGCGAGGGGATCATCTTTCGCGGCGGCTCCGGCTCGGGCGTCAACCTTTCCCGCCTCCGCTCCTCGAAGGAGCAGCTGTCGAAGGGCGGCCACGCGTCCGGCCCGGTCTCGTTCATGCGCGGCGCCGACGCTTCGGCCGGCACGATCAAGTCGGGTGGCAAGACGCGCCGCGCGGCGAAGATGGTCGTCCTCGACGTCGACCACCCGGACATCCAGGAGTTCATCTGGTGCAAGGCGCACGAGGAGGACAAGGCGCAGGCGCTGCGCGACGCCGGCTTCGACATGTCGATCGACGGCGACGGCTTCAAGTCGATCCAGTACCAGAACGCCAACAACTCGGTGCGCGTCACCGACGAGTTCATGCGCGCGGTCGAGGAGGACGGCGAGTGGCGCCTGACCTCGCGCGCGAGCGGCCAGCCGATCGGCGATCCGATCCCGGCGCGCGAGCTGATGCAGGAGATCGCCGAGGCGGCCTGGCGCTGCGCCGATCCCGGCGTCCAGTACGACACCACGATCAACCACTGGCACACCTCCCCCAACAGCGGGCGCATCAACGCCTCAAACCCGTGCAGCGAGTACATGCACGTCGACAACTCGGCCTGCAACCTCGCGTCGCTGAACCTGATGAAGTTCCGCCGTCCCGACGGGACGCTCGACGTGGCCTCGTTCGAGCACGTCGTCGACATCGTGCTGCTCGCCCAGGAGATCGTCGTCGGGCCGTCGAGCTACCCGACCGAGGAGATCGCCGTCAACGCCCGCGCCTTCCGCCAGCTCGGGCTCGGCTACGCGAACCTCGGCGCCTACCTGATGGCCGACGGCGTCCCCTACGACTCCGACGCCGGACGCGGCACCGCGGCGGCGATCACGGCGCTGATGACCGGCCGCGCCTACCGCCGCTCGGCCGCGGTCGCCGCAGCGCTCGAGCCCTACGAGCACTACGAGAAGAACCGCGAGCCGCACAACGCGGTCATGCGCATGCACCGCGACGCCTCCTACGCGATCCCCGACAGCGCCTGCGTCGACGGCGAGCTGCTCAGCGCGGCGCGGCGCTCCTGGGAGGAGGCGGTCGAGCTGGGCGAGCGCCACGGCTACCGCAACGCGCAGGCCACCGTGCTCGCGCCGACGGGCACGATCTCGTTCCTGATGGACTGCGACACGACCGGCGTGGAGCCCGACTTCTCGCTCGTCAAGTTCAAGGAGCTGGTCGGCGGTGGGCAGATGACGATCGTCAATCGCACCGTGCCCCTGGCGCTGCAGACGCTCGGCTACGCAGAGCCACAGATCGAGCAGATCGAGGCGCACCTGGCCGAGCACGGCACGATCCTCGGCGCCCCCGGCCTCGCCGAGGAGCACCTCGCGGTGTTCGACGTGGCCGTCGGCGAGCGCGCGATCTCGCACATGGGCCACATCAAGATGATGGGCGCCGTGCAGCCGTTCCTCTCCGGCGCCATCTCCAAGACCGTCAACCTGCCGCAGGAGGCGACCGTCGAGGACATCGCCGACGCCTACCTGCAGGCCTGGCACCTCGGCGTCAAGGCGCTGGCGATCTACCGCGACGGCTCGAAGACCGCGCAGGCGCTGCGCACCGACGCACAGAAGGGCCCGGCCGACGTCGACGAGCTCGTCGCGCAGGCAGTCAGCACGGCGCTCGCCGAGGTCGGCCCGCGGCGGCGGCGGATGCCGCGCGAGCGCCAGTCGATCACGCACAAGTTCTCGATCGGCGGCCACGAGGGCTACATCACCGCCGGCATGTACGCCGACGGCAGCATCGGCGAGATCTTCCTCACCGACATCGGCAAGGAGGGCTCGACGCTGCGCGGGATGATGAACTCGTTCGCCACCGCCATCTCGATCGCGCTGCAGTACGGGGTGCCGCTGGAAACGCTGGTGCAGAAGTTCAGCTACATGCGGTTCGAGCCCGAGGGCATCACCGGCAACCCCGAGATCCCGTTCGCGAAGTCGATGCCCGACTACATCATGCGCTGGCTCGCCTCGCGCTTCCTCGACACCGACGCCCAGGAGGAGCTCGGCATCCTCACCCCCGAGGTGCGCGCGCGCAAGGCGGCCCAGGAGGCCACGCAGTCGCTCGTCTCCTCGGACACCGCCGGGCCGGAGGCCGGCGGCAGCGCGAGCGCGGCGACGAGCGCCGACGAGGGCTCACCGGCGGCGGCGGCGTTCACCGAATCGCCCCCCGTCGTCCCCGCGCGCCTGCAGGGACTCGATCTGGGGCCCGCCTGCAGCCAGTGCGGCGGCATGATGCAGCGCACCGGCTCCTGCTACACCTGCTCGAGCTGCGGCAACAACACCGGCTGCGGCTAGGCAGCCGCGGCGAGCGCGCCGCGCCGCGCCGCCTCGGCCTGCTCGCGGCTGTCACGCGAGGAGATCAGCACGGCCGCGAGGATCGCGCCGATCACGGCAAAGCCGGCGCCGACGAGAAAGGCACGGTCGAAGCCTTTCGTGAGGGCGACGGATGGGTTGTGCACCCCCCCGCCGAGCAGGCTCTGAGTGCGGCTGTTGGCGACGGTCGCGAGGATCGCCAGGCCGAGCGCACCGCCCACCTGCTGGGCGGTGTTGATCAGCCCCGATGCGAGGCCCGCCTCATGCGGCCTCGTCCCCGTCACGGCGCCGATCGTCACCGACACGAAGGAGAACCCGAGCCCGAACGCCGCGAGCAGCGACGGCCCCAGCACGTCTGCGCCGAAGGACCCGCCGGGCGCAGGAACCTGCGCGAACCACACCAGGCCGCTTGCGATCAACACCAGGCCTCCGATCAGAACGGGCTTGAAGCCGATGCGCGTGACGAGCTGGGAGCCGACGCCCGCGGAGATGATGATGCCCACCGCCAGCGGCAGGTAGGCGAGCCCGGCTTTGATCGGGGAGAAATGCAGCACCTCCTGCAGGTACAGCGAGATGAAGAAGAACATCGAGAACAACGACATGCCGATCAGCAGGCCGACGATGTTCGCGCCCCGCAGCGTTCGCAGGCGGAAGATCGAGAACGGCAGCAGCGGGTGACGCTGACGGCGCTCGATCACGACGAACGCCGCGAGCAGGATCGCCGAGCCGGCGAGCCTGAGCAGGGTGCCCGTCGCGCCCCAGCCCACGTTGACGGCGTCGACCACGCTGTAGACGAGCAGCGCGAGGCCCGCCGTGACGGTCACCGCGCCGGGGATGTCGAAGCCCGTGGTGTCGTCTTCGGTCCTGCTCTCCAGCAGCAGCCGCGGAGCCAATGTCGCCGCGGCTAGCCCGATCGGGACATTCACGAACAGGACCCAGCGCCAGCTCAGGCCGCTCGTGAGAATGCCGCCCAAGAGCACACCCGCGGCCCCGCCGGCGCCGGCGACCGCCCCCCAGATCCCGAGCGCGCGGTTGCGCTCGGCGCCTTCGGCGAACGTCGTCGTGATGATCGACAGCGCCGCCGGGGAGACGATCGCCGCGCCGAGGCCCTGCGTGGCGCGCGCGATGATCAACCACGCCTCCGACTGCGCGAGGCCGCCGGCGAGCGAAGCGAGCGAGAAGACGACGAGCCCGATCATGAACATCCGCCTGCGTCCGAGCAGGTCGGCCAGACGCCCACCGAGCAGCAGGAACCCTCCGAAGGTGAGCGTGTAGGCGTTCACCACCCACGAGAGGTCGTCGCGGGAGAAGTGCAGGTGCGCGCCGATCGACGGCAGCGCCACGTTCACGATCGAGGCGTCGATCACGACGACGAACTGCGTCATCGCAAGAAGCATCAGAGCGAGGTTCTTGCCGCGCGTCGAGCTGAGGTCCGCAGCCGCCCTGGGCGCACGCGGCGTCGTCATCGCGGTTCCGCCGGTCTTGTCTTGGTTGAACATGCGTGTCCTCTCTGGGAGTGGGCTGCGGAGTGCCGATGCGAGTGGCCGCGAACAGACGATTCGGAAGCGGACGTACGGTTCCTCTTGCTTATAGCAGCATACGGAGCTAACATTCCGTTTGTCAAGGTCATGTCAACGGATCAGCGAACACTCCGAGCCGACGCGCGCCGCAACCGCGAGCGAATCATGAGCTCCGGCCGCGTGCTGTTCGCGCGCGACGGGCCCGAGGCGCAGATGGACGAGATCGCCGCCCATGCCGGCGTCGGCATCGGCACCGTCTACCGCCACTTCCCCACCAAGGAGGCTCTGCTCACCGAGATGGTACGCCTGCGCTTCCAGGAGTTCGCCGAGGTGGCGGAGCGCGCCGAGGAGATCGCCGACCCGCTCGAGGCGCTCGAGGCGATCATGCGCCGCTCGGCCGAAGCGGTCGAAGGGGACAGCGGCTTTCAGCTCGCGATGATGGGCTCGAACGAGCTCGAGTGGGAGGGCATCGAGGAGCAGAAAACGGCCCTCACAGAGATCGTCACGCGCGTCATCTCGCGCGCGATCGCCGCCGGCATGGTGCGCAGCGACTTCAACTTCGACGACTTCGCGATGGTGATGTGCGGTACCACCGCGACGATGTACTTCAAGCCCGGCAGCGCCGACTGGCGTCGCTATCTCGACCTCACGCTGAAGGGTATCCGCGCCGGGTAGATCAGCCCGTGACGGCCGGCAGCCCGATGTTGCCGGCGGCGTCGACGGCGCGAATCGCGACGAAGCGCCGCGCGCCGAGCGGCAGCTGGTAGGTCTGTGCGGTGCCTGCCGCGGCCGGGGCCGGCGCACCGGACAGCGGCGCCGCCTGGCTGAAGTTCTGGGGTGTGATGCGACTGGCGGAGGTCACGACTTCATAGCTTGCGGCGGTGCCGCACATGAGGTCCCCGCCGGGCGCCGTCCACGTCAGCTGGCCGCCCGACACGCTCGCGTTCAGTGGCTTGCCCGGCGCGATCGCGTCGCGCGTGGCCTCGCCTGAGTTGGCGATGTCGTGGTGGAAGTTCGGCCACGAGCTCGGCGAGCAGGCCGAGGCGGGCGTCGAGTAGACCGACAGCGTGCCCGAGCGCGTCAGCGAGACGACGTCCTTCTTGGCGGACGCGGCGCTGTCGATCGTTCCCAGCGAGCCGAGCACTGGCGTCGCCACGAGCCAGTCGCCGGTCAGCTTCGGCCATTCGCTGCTCGCCGGCAGCCCGGCGGCGTTGTAGGCCTCGAGGTCCTGGGACGCCGTCCCGCCGACGACCTCCTGGGCGGGGGCTTCGCCGGTGATGTCGCCGACCGACTGACCGGTGATGAACGACAGGTCGTTGTTGACGGCCGGGAAGCCGGGCGCGAACTGCCCGGCGCTCGCGCTCCACGCCGCCGTGAAGTCCTGGCCGCCCTTCTGATAGTCGGGCGCGACGACGTCGAGCGCGCGCACCAGCCCGGCAACCGGCGCGAACATGTCCGTCGTGGTGCCGTCGAGCGTGCCGAAGGAGGGCTCGCCGACGGTCGGGAAGGCCGGCGTGTCCGTCTTGCCGGCGCTCGTGCTGAAGTCCGTCTCGAGCGCGTTGTAGGAGCCAGCGGTCGAGCCGTAGCAGGAGCTCCCGTCGCTGTTGAGGATGTAGCCCGGACCGGCATCGGGCGTGACGCCGATCTTCGGTCCGCCGCCACCCTGCGGACAGGTGACGGGCGCGACGACGGGCGAGCCGTTGATGCCCTCGCCGACGTCCGGGAGCAGGCCCGCGTCGATGATCCCGATCTTTGCCGGCCAGCCGGGACGGAAGGCGGCCGAGGTGCATTGCGAGCCGGCGCAGCTGAAGCCGCCCGTGGCACTCGTCGCGGGTGCCGAGGAGTCGCCATCCGCCTTGATCACGTAGACGCGCCCGTTGGCAAAGGAGAGGATGCCCGAGCTGCCCACGACCCCGAGCGAGGCGGTCGTCGTGTCGGCGGCGTTGATCGGACCCTCATCGCCCTTGTTGACGAGGTACTCCTCATTGCTGCCGACGACGATGCTGGGGGGCTTGCCGGGGCCATCGAGGTAGGCGACGGCGGGGGTGTCCACGATCTTGCCCTGGTCTTCGTTTTTGCCGGGGTTGGGATTGGCGTTCGCGTTGAAGGCCATCTGGTTGCTCGACGGATCGACCGAGGCGACCTTGTCGGGGTCCTCGACGAGCACCGGGAAGCCGCCGACGGCAGACCCGTCGGCGTGCCACGCGTACACGTGGCGGTCCTCGCCCGCAGCGATGATGTCGAGGCCGCGGCCCGAGCCCGACAGGTTCGCGAGCACGGGGGAGGTGAGGAAGCCGCCCTCCGTCCGCTCGCGCACACCGGCACGCTGCGCCGCCCAGGCCGGGTCGCCGGGCAGCGGGGCGCCCGAGTAGCTCGGGTCCGAGGTGCGGTGGAAGACGAGGTGCCCGCTCGCATCCCACGCATAGACGTTGCCCTGCATGTCAGCGGCGACCACCTCTTTGCGCCCATCGCCGAACAGGTCGCCGACCGCCGGCGCCTCGAGCACGGCGGCGTAGTGGGCGCTCGACACGCCACCGCTCGTGAACGCCTGCTCGCCCGTGTGCAACGGCAGCGATTCGGTGTGCACGGGCCAGCCGGGCAGGTCCTTGAGCGTCCCCGTCGAGGCGTTGTAGCGGTAGGCGTGGATCCAGCCGTCCGAGTTCGCGACGATCAGCTGGTTGGCGTCTTCGCCGATGAGATCGGCCAGCACGGGGCTGGCGTCGCCGTCGCCGCGCGTCTCGAGCGGGAAGCCCGGGAGCATGCTGGCGTCCTGGTGCAGGAACGCCTGGCGGCGGTCCTCGCCGGTCATCGCCGGACCGGGCGCGCCCGCCGCGGAGTGCACGACGACGCGCACCGTGAATGCGTAGGGGAGCGTGTTGGGGCGCCCGTTCGAACTCTGCGCGAGACCGCCGTTCTCGTTGCCGGTGAACGCGAACGGGTCCCCGTGCGGGAACAGCGCCTGCAGCGTCGCCGTACTGACGGTCGCGATCAGGCCTTTGTGTGCAAGCGCGTGTTTCGTCGTGCCATTGCAGAAGCTCGAGGGCACGGCGAGGAAGTCGCCGCCGGCGGTGCTGGGGGCGTTGTTCGGCTGCGCTCCCGGAGCGACTTCGACGGTGCACGTGTATTTCGTTCGTGCGCTGATGTAGCCGCTGACCGAGAACGAGGACTTCGCCGGGTTGACCTGTTCAAACCATTCGGGCGAGGTTATGTCGACCTCCGGTGGCACCCACCCCTGGGCGGCCGCCGCCACCGACTTGTAGGCATCGAGGCGACCGAAGCCGAAGAACTCGTCGAAGCCCTTTCGCGACGGGTAGCGGACCGTGTCGGGCAATGGTCCGATCACGCCGCCGTTCTCGTCGGCGGCGAAGGTCGTGTTCAGGTTCGGGTCCGTGCAGCCCGGCGACATGCCGGCGCTGCAGGCGGGTTCGGGCTTGGCCGCCGTATCGACGTCGTCGGCCTGTCCGCCTTCGCCGATGTCGGCTGCCGCCGCGCCGCTGCTGGGGGAGTTCGCGCCGAGCGTCGAGGAGCCGTTGACGGTGGTCCCCGCGATGTTGCCCGAGGCCATCAGCTGACGGACCTCGTTGGCCGTGATCGGGCAGGCCGCGCCATCGACGCGTGTGCAGTCTTTTGCGGGTGCCAGGCGGGCGGTCGCGGCGCCCGGGCAATGCCCGTAAAGCGGCGCCCCGCACGCGTTCAGAGCAGCGCCGTAGATGAGCCCGGCGACGCCCGCGCTCTTGCCGGTCGCCTCCGAGGAGCAGGAGGTCGCGGGGACCGACAGATCGATGCGCGTGCCGAAGTTGGTGCAGCCGTCGAGCTGCAGGTAGGACGGTGGCGTGTTGGTGACCGGCACACCACCGAGGCTCGCCGGCCCCTGCACCGCGTTGACGACGATCGTGTGCGGCAGCGCGCCCGGCTGGTTGTGGTGTTCGGCCGACTCGTCCGCCGCGGAGGCGATCACGGCGACGCCGTGGTTGTAGGCGTAGTCGATCGCCTGGCGCGCAAAGACCGGGGCGTTGTAGGTGCCGAGCGCCTCCTGCACGACGCTGACGCCGCGATCGGTCGCGTAGATCGTCGCCTGCGCGAAGCGGTTCGCGTCGGCGACGAAGGACTCGCCGACGCGCAGCGGCAGGACGGTGCAGTTCGGGCACGACCCGACCTCGCCCGCGCTGTTGTTCGCTTCGGCCGTGGAGTCCTCGTCCTCGCCGGTGCCGTGGCCGTATTCGACGTCGTCGAACGGGTCGTTGTTGTTGTCGACGAAGTTCCAGCCGGCGATGTCGTTGGCGTAGCCGTTGTGATCGTGGTCTTCGCCGTCGGAGAAGGCGATGATCAGGTCCTCCGGCGTGAGGATCCCGGGCGGCCCGTTGCGGCAGGCAGTCGTCGTCGGCGGGTTCGCGCAGCGCGGGTAGGTTTCCACGACGTGCGCCACGCGCGAGTCGCACGCATAGGCGAGCGTGTTGAAGACGCCGCGCCCGTCGATGTCGTAGGGAATCGCGCCGCTGCCGCCCACTTCGCCGCCCGGCATCCCTCCCGCCGGGTTGTAGTCGCCGCCGGTCCCGGCGTGTGCGGTTTCGCAGTCCACGCCCGTCGAGGGGTCGAAGGTGTGGCTGATGTCGACGTGCGGAGCCGGGAGCTCGCCCGCGTTCAGCAGCACCTTCGCGCGCAGCTGCTGCATCGCTCCCGCGTCGTTCCACTCGATCCCCGAGTCGAGCTCGCCGATCGACACGTCCGGGCGCCCGAGCGTGACCTCGAACGCCGTCTTCACTGGACTTCCGGCCGCGATGCACGAGCCCGTGCCCGCCGGGAACGTGGCGTGCGCGTCGACGAGGCTCATCCCCGTGACGCCGCACAGCTCGTCGGTCTGGGAGTTGTTTTTGGTGACCGCCGCGGCTTCCGCGGGATTCGCTTCCGGCGGCGTCGCGGGCGTGGCGGCGAACTTCCACCCCAGCCCGCCCAGGTTGCTCGGCGTGTGCCCGGGCGCGAGCGCCCAGCTCGCCGGGTTCCCCGCCGACCCGTCACCGACGTAGGGGAAGTCCGCACGCGCCTGCGGCGCCGGCCCGAGCGCGAGCACGGCGAGCGCGAGCACGAGCAGCGCGAGCGCCACGCCGACACGCCGGATTCCCCACTCGACCGCGATTGTCCTCTCCACCCGCTGCCTTCCTACCCCGACTAAAGCGTGGGTAAACGAGAGGCGGTGCGCACGGGCACCCCGCGAGGAGCTGCGCGGCATGTTGGGCGCCTGCGCCGTCAGCCCGGCGGCGGCAACGGCCCAAGCGCCGTCCAACCCGGCAGCGGGGCGAGCCCGGCGAGGGCCGTCGTCGCGCCCTTCAGGTAGTCATCGAGAAACGCGCCGCTGACCCGCTCGACGACGCCGAGCTCGGGCTGCTCGCGTGTGTAGGGGCCGAGGTGCCCCGCGCCGATCAGGCGCAGCAGGTACTTCGGCCGGTGCGCCGCGCGGAAGTACGCGTAGGTGAAGCGCGGCTCGTTGAACTGGTCAGCGGTGCCCTGGACCGCGAGCAGCGGCGGGCAACGCGCGAACGCGTAGCCGCCGACGCCCGACATCTCGGCTCCCGAGAAGATCAACGCCGCGCCGATCCGCGGGTCGCGCGTGCGCCGGCCGCAGGCGCTCGCCAGCGCTGCCTCGCCGCCGTCGGACTGGCCCGCGACGGCGATGTGGGTCGGGTCGGCGAGCCCCTGCAGCGGTCCGCCACCGGCGCTTGCCGCGAGGATCTGACTGATCACGAACGAGATGTCCGCCGGCTCGTTCACGAGATCGGACTCTTTCGGTCCGCCGGGCGCGTTCGCGCTCTCCAGCGGGAACGCGGGCGCCACCACCAGGTAGCCGGCCCGCGCCCAGCTGTTGAGCAGCGCCGAGTAGATCGCGGGACTGACCGCGAACCCGTGCGCGAACACCACGACGGGGAACGGCGCACCGGTGGCGGACGGCGGAGCGTTCACGCCCCCGAGCGCGCCCTCGGCGGGATAGCGGACGACGGTCTGCAGCGTCCGTGCCACCACGCGTCCCCCGGCGAGCCGGATCGTGCGGCTCGTGTCGAGCAGGCGAAGCGTGCGCGTGCCCACGGCGTAGGTGCCCGGGCTAGGGTTCGGCGCCGGCGGCGCTTCGCCCGCGGGCGTGCCGCCGGGCTGGCCGGCGCCGGCGGCGGGTGCGACTGCCAGCGCGAGCGCCACTGCCGCCGTGAGCATCAGGCGGGGAGACGGGCCGGCACGGGGGCGCGGGGAACGCACCCGTGGGACGCTAGCTGGCTTCGGCTTCGGCTTCGCGTTCGCTCGGGCCGCCGTCGCTCGATCCGCCGCTGCTGGAGTCGCCCGAGCCGGAGCTGCCCGAGCTCGAGCCACCGGAGACGGCACCCGAGCTGTCTGAGCCCGAAGCGCCAGCGCTCGAAGTGCCCGAGCCGGAGGAGGCCACGAGCGAGCCGTCGCCTCCACCGGACCTCGACGTACCCCGCCCGCCGGACCCGTCATTCGGCGCCGACGAGCGGGGCGACGCGCCGTCCCGTCCGTCGCCATGCCCGCGTCCGCGTCCATCGGCGCCGCTCGCGCGCGAGCTCGAGTCACCACCGCGCGAGCCAGAGTCGCCACCGCGCGAGCCCGATCGATCGTGCCGCGGCGAGGTCACGTGCGTGCCGACGGAGCCACGCCGGAGGCCCGGCTCCGGGGTCAGCGTCCGGTGCCCGCCCAGGGAGACCGCGAGGATCGGTGCGACGCGGGCGTGCGCACCGGCGCCGAGCACCGCGGCAGCCGAGCTCGCGGTGGCGCTCGTGCGGGCAGCGACAGCGCCGTGGCGCGCCCCACCCGCGGGGCGCTGCCGGCGGTGGTGGGCCAGCGGCACGAGCACCGCTCCAGCGGCGGCGGCGCTCGTGAGCGCCACGGCGACGCCCTTGAGCAGCGCGCCGCCCGCTTCGGAGCCTCCCGGCCCACCCGAGAGCTCGGCGACGCGGCTCAGAGAGGGCGTGACCCGGGCGGCGCCACCGGCAGCCCAAGCGAGCAGCGGCGCGGGGATGAGGGCTGCGGCGGCGCTGCGCAGCGTCGCACGAGCGCGGTAGAGCAGTCCGCGTACAGCGCCGTCGGTGATGCCGAGCGCGCTGGCGACCTCCTCGTGGGAGCGCCCGTCGACGGCGCTCAGGAGGATCGCCTCGCGCTGCATCGGCGGCAGCGCCGCGACGTGCGCCAGCGCATCGTGCGCCGCGATGCGCTGCTCGAGGGCGTGCTCGACGCCACCGACGAGCGTAATCTCGGCGACGTCCGTGAGCGGCGCGTGCTGCTCACGCGAGCTGCGCATGACGTTGACCGCTGTGTTGTGGACGATCCGATACAGCCACGGCTTCAGCTCGCGCACCTGCACTCCGCGCCGAAGCGACAGCCAGGCCCGCAGGAGTGACTGCTGCAGCGCATCCTCCGCCCGCGAGTCCGACAGGCCCAGACGACGGCAGTAGCGCAGCAGCTGACGGCGGTAGCGGTGCACGAGCACCTCGAAGGCCCGCTCGTGTCCCGTTTCGACGAGCTCGACCAAGCGCCGATCCGATTGCGCGGCGAGCAGGCGGATCGGCACGCGGGGGCTCATCGTGTTCGGCGCGCACGGCGGCCCGGGCGGGCGGTCATGTGTGATCGTGCGTTGCTCGGCTCGACATACATCGGACTGCCCCCTCTTGGTCTCGCCAACCTAGACGCGGCGACGGCACAAACCTTTCGCCACTGGACGAACGATTGGCGCGGTCCAGGTCGATGCCGGCGGCCTTGGCGCCGCGCAGCGCCCGCTGGCGGTGCACGCAAGCGCGGAGCCCGGCGAAACCGGACCCCGCACGCGTTCGAGCCTTGACCGGCGCGCCGCCGGGCGCTACTGGATCAGGTCGATGTGCTCCCACACCGAGCCGGCGCTGCTGACGCTCAGCTCGGCCTCGCGCACGACCGCACCTTTGACGAGCGCAGCCGTCGTGCACGTCGTCGGCGCCGGGCCGTCCTCGCCGTCGCCGCCGGAGGACATGTCGTCCCCGGTCGAGCTCATGCCGGGACCGGAATGGGTCGAGTCATCGCCGTTGCCGCCGCTGTTTTCATCGCCGTTGCCATCGCTGTTGTCATCTCCCTGATTGCCTTCCGCGGCCGTCGCAGACTCGCAGCGGAGCTCGGTCTGTTCGGTGACTTTGCCGCTGACGGTGGAGCCGTCATTGAGCGTGATGACCAGCACCCCGCCTTCGAAGGAGGCGACCTTGCCGGCTTCGCCGCCCGGGGCGGTGGGCGTGGTGCCGGTCGGTGCGCTGCCCGTCGGTGACAGGGCGGTGCCGAAGCTCAGCACCCTGGCGTGGTGGGCGTTGCGCACATGCGTGCAGGCGTGGTGGGAGCGGCCGTGGCACTTGGCCTTGTGAGCCGAAGCCATGCCTGGTGCGGCGAGCGCCACGATCGTGGATGTGGCAGCCGCGAGAAGCATCCGTTTCATGTCTGATGAACCTCCTCGACCGCCGGTCTTCGGGCGGCCGCGTGGATTGCGTACGTCGATGAGACACCCATCCTGCGCAAACGTCACGCGGCCATACGACGAACGTCCAGTAGCGCCGGCCGAGCCCGTCCTAGGATTGCAGGAGATGCGCGAGGCAGATCCATCACAATCGCCCGCCGCGCGCCCGTCCCAGCCGCGCGCAGCTCCCGCGTCGGTGCCCGCGGAGGTGCCCGAGCCGCCATCGCCCGGACGCCCGCTGCAAGGCGGCTGCCTCTGCGGCGCCGTGCGCTTCGAGGTCAGCGCACCGTTCCTGTCCGCCGTCTACTGCCACTGCACGCACTGCCAGCGGCGTACGGGGACCGGCTCCTCGGCCAACGGCCGTGTTCCACGCGAGGGCTTTCGCCTGCTGGCCGGGGCGGAGCGGCTGCGCGCGTTCGCGCCGCCGACGGGGGTGCCGAAGGTGTTCTGCGAGGTCTGTGGATCGGCACTCTTCAGCGGCGACCCGTTCTCCGATCGTGACGTTGCCGTGCGGCTGGGGGCGCTCGACGGAGATCCCGGAATCCGTCCGCAGGCGCGCCAGTACACCGACAGCGCCGCCGCCTGGGAGGAGATCCCGCGTGACGGGCTCCCGCGCCACCCAGGCGCTCGTCCCGCCTAGCGCAGCGCGAGCCTGCGGGCGGGTGCGAGCCGCATGCTGCGCGGCGCGCGCGCCGCGCTTGTGCGGGCCGGCGTCGCGCGCTTGCGCTCGCCGAGCTGCGTGGCGCGCTCGCGCAACCAGGCGAGCGAGCGGGGCTCGCCGCAGCGCTCGCGCCAGCCGTCGAGTACCTGTTCCAGGCGCTCCGCGTCGTCCTCTTCAGCCAGCACCTCGACGCGCTCGCCGGCGTCGCCCGGATCGGGACCGAGGCGCACGAGATAGAGCTCGCCCGTGTCGAGGATCCAGGCGGCGCGGTGCAGCGGCCCGTCGGGCTGCTCGCGCCACCACAGCCCGATGTCCTGCTCGCGCGAGTCGATCCGACGTCGCTCGGCGTTGTAGAAGCTCTCCAGCGAGCCGTAGCGGGCCGTGCTCGCCGCCACGGCGGCATCTTCTCGTCTCATCGGGGACACCCGGCTTTCGCGGTGGAGGTTGAAGCAGCAGCCTTCCGCAGGCGTCTAAACATCGCGTTACCGAGTCGTAAGGATTGATGCAGTGTTTGGCCGAGAGCCAGTGTCACCGGCCCGCTCGGGCCGGTGACTCCGTGCTCACGAACCTGCGGTCAGCCGTTCAGGCGCTTCTTGAGCGCGCTCGCCGCCGAGAATTTCGCAGCCTTGGAGGCGGCGATGTTGATCGTCGCACCGGTCGACGGGTTGCGACCCTGGCGCGCGGCGCGGTGGCTGACGCTGAACTTTCCGAAGCCCGCGATCGCGACCTCACCCCCGCTGGCCAGCTCGTCGGAGATCAGTTCGATCGCCGTCTCGACCACCTGCCGGCCCTGGCTGGCGGAAAGGCCGTTTCGCTGGGCGACCTGCTCCCCTAGCTCGTTCTTGGTCATGCCACTCCCTTCTCGAGTGTCTTTGCTGCGAGCAGGCTAACCGCTCGCGAGGACGGGCAGCCGCCCGATCGGCCCGGAGGGGCGGCGCGGAAGCCCTAATTTCCGGGGAACTCGAGCGGCGAGACCGGCCTCAGGGCGCTCTCGGCGCCCAGCTCTGGCGCCTCACGAGCTCGCCTCGAGGCGAGCGGACCAGCCGCGAACGCCGCCCACAGCACGCACAGCCAGGCGGCGCAGGCGAGCCCGACATGCAGCCAGACGAGCTCGGTCGGCAGGTGCGTCTCATACTGGTCGAGCCCCACGGCGCCCTGGAGCGCGAGCAGCACGCAGAGGTATGTCAGCGGGCGCTGCACCCGTGGACCGACCTGGCGTTGGCGGGCGAGCCACCACAGCGCGATCGCGGCGAGGCTGAACAGCAGGGCGATCTCGGCGTGGCGGTGGATCACGAAGTCCATCGTCGCGCGGCCGTCGAAGCTCAGGCGGTTGATCCGCTGACCCGGCGACCCGCCGGCGTTGGGGCCGGCGGCGGTCGCGGCCGTGCCGGCGAAGATCGTCACCGCGCCGAGCACCGCGAGCGCGCGCAGCGACAGCGCCAACGTGCGATCGATCGGCGCCTGCGGCGCTTCGCTCGCCGCGGTGGCCTCGGACACGGGCGGCTCGTGCGTGGCTCGCCAGACGAGCAGCGCAGCGGCGAGCAGGATCAGCATCGAGAGGGCGAAGTGGCCCATCACCCAGCCGTAGTCGAGCGCGCCTTTGACGGTGAAGCCGCCGAGCACCGCCTGGGCGACGACGCCAAGGGGCAGCAGCGCCCCCAGCCACATCAGGTCGCGCCGGTAGGGACGGCGCCTCAGCGCCCCCAGCCAGGCCGCCCCGGCGAACAGCACGACGGGGACGCTGATCACGCGGTTGGAGAACTCGATCACGGCGTGGGAGTTGAGCGGCGGATAGACGTTGCCGTAGCACTTGGGCCACGTCGGACAGCCGAGTCCCGAGCCGGTCAGACGCACGGCGGCGCCGCTCAGCACGATCAGCGTCAGCGCGACGAGCGCCGCGTAGGCGATCCACACGTACTGCTCGGCGGTGACCGTGTAGCCGTTGCTGCGCTCGCGCAGGCGCTCGAGTCGAGACATCGACCTAAGGATGCCACTCGAACGGCAGATCGTCGGCGATCTCGCGCAGCCGCGGGGTGCGCGCGTCGCGCTGTGAGACCGTCAGCTCGCTCGCCGGCAGCGACCAGTCGATCGCGAGGTCCGGGTCGTCCCAGGCGATGCCCCGTTCGAGCTCGGGGTCGTAGTAGGCGCTCTGCCTGTAGATCACGTCGGCGAGCTCGCTGAGAGCGCAGAAGCCGTGGGCGATGCCGACGGGAAGGTAGAGCTCTCGCATCCCCTCGTCGTCGAGCTCCACGGCATCCCACTGCCCGTAGGTCGGCGAGCCGCGGCGCAGATCGACACCGACGTCGAGGATCCGTCCGCGGGCGCAGCGCACGAGCTTGGCGACGCCGGCGCCGACCTGGAAGTGCAGCCCGCGCACGACCCCGCGCGCCGAGCGCGAATGGTTGTCCTGCACGAACTCGAGCTCGTTCGCGATGCCGAGCTCGGCGTGCCAGGCGCGCCTGTAGGTCTCGACGAAGAAGCCTCGTTCATCGGCGTGCGTGGCGGGCTCGAGCACGACGAGACCGGGGATACGGGTCGGCTGGACTCGCACGGCCGGGGAGCTTAGCGGGCCGGGCGCGGGCCGGTTGGAGCGGTGTTCTAGAAGATCTTGACTGTGATCGCCTGGCTGACCCTCGCGCCGGCGGCGCTCACCGTGAGCGTGGCCGAAACGCCGTGTCTGGCGCGGATCAGTCGCATCACCTGGGGCACGAGGCGAATCGGAACATGGCTCGTCGTGCTGCCGGGAAGGTTGAAGCTCGCGCTGCCGATGCTGACCCGCTTCCCCGCCAGGGTCAGCGCGGCCGTGCCCGCGCATCCTGACGCGGGACGGCAGAAGATCGCCACGGACGCCACGCGCGCGTGGTTGATGCCGTCGGTCTGCGGGTGGACG
Organism: Solirubrobacteraceae bacterium; assembly: GCA_036498325.1. Lineage (GTDB taxonomy): Bacteria > Actinomycetota > Thermoleophilia > Solirubrobacterales > Solirubrobacteraceae > Palsa-744. The sequence continues at coordinate 46,296 of DASYFR010000005.1, read as the reverse complement.
CTGATCGGCCCGTACACGACCGGCGCGTCTTTGCTGCCGCCGGGACACACGTAGCGCGCGTCCGGCCCGGTGCCGAGCGTCACCTGCATCATCAGTTCCCGACCCTGGCTACCCACGAAGCCGTCCATGCTGCTCGTGTCCGCGGGCGAGAACAGAGCGCCGTTGTTGGTCCCGCCGCCCCGGATGAAGGAGTCGAAGCTCGAGCCGCCCCCGGAGCCGAGAACCTTGTATGGCACGCCGCTCTGGTAGGAGTGTTCGACGAAGCCACCCTCGTCGTTGAAGGCCACGTAGTCGCCCTGGTTGACGCACAGGTTCACCGGTTCGTAGCTCGTCACGGTCGCACCGCTCGCACCGCCATTGCCGCAGACGGGGATGTCATAGCCCGCGGAGGTGAGGGCGACCTTGACGCGCCCATTGGGTGTCGGCGCGAGCGCCTGGAAGTGGATCTGCGTCAGCGGCGCGGGTCCGCCCTGGGCGGGAACTGCGCAGCCCTCGAGGCGCACCTCGACGGCCTGGCCGCTTGCCGGCGCGGCGGCGCTGTGTCCTGCGACCGCGACATTCCAGATCGCCGTGTCCGCGCCGTAGTGGTAGGTGTGCACGACGCCGCTCGGGGCCTCGGCGCTCGGAAGCACTGCCGTGTCGGTGCCACGGTAGTTGAGGTTTTCCGCCGTGTTGAGCGTCGCGGGGGCGGAGAGGGGGCTGCCGAAGGTGGTCAGGGCGGCGCCGGCGGGGACGGCAACGACGAGAGCGCATGCGAGGGCGCCAAGCTGGGTCCCGAGCAGCGCAACGAGACGCGCGGCGCGCCGACTGACTGGAGGTACCCTCATCACCATCCAGTTTCGACGACGCAAGGAGCTCGCGTGAGATGAGTGGCCGTTCACGGACGAATTGTCGACCGCTCAGCGGATGCTCGCGCCGGATCTCCGCGCGCGGGCGTGCGCAATGAGCGACCGGCTGATCTATGCGGCGCTCGCCGAGCTGGTGCGACGCCACGGTCACGACGCGCCCGCCGCTCGCTCCCCCGCGGAGTCGCTGACGCGGCACGAGTACCGCGGCTTCTCCCAGAACGGAGAGGACGGCGTGCTCGCCGAGCTGCTGCAGCGAGTCGGGGCCGGAGACGGCTGGTTCGTCGAGTTCGGGATCGAGAGCGGACTGGAGGGCAACTGCGTGTTCCTCGCGGACGTGCTCGGTTGGGCCGGCCTGTTCATGGAGCCCGAGGCTGACGCCGCGCGGGCGCTCGCGCGCAAGTACGCGGCGAACCCGAGGGTGCGGACCGTCGAAGCGCTCGTTCAGCCCGAAAACGTCGAGGCACTGATCAGCGACGCGGGCGTGCCGACGGATTTCGACGTGCTTTCGATCGACGTGGACGGAAACGACTATTGGATCTGGCAGGCGCTCACGAGCTTCTCACCGCACATAGTCGTCATCGAGTACAACGCCCAATGGCCTCTGAGTGCGCGCTGGGTGCAGCCATACGATCGCGAGCGCAGGTGGCAGGGGACGGACAACTACGGCGCGTCGCTCGGGGCGCTGCGCTCGCTCGGCACGGAGAAGGGCTATCGCTTCGTCCATACGGAGCTGAGCGGCAACAACGCGTTCTTCGTCCGCTCAGACCTGCCTGGGGTCCTGCCCGACGTCGATGTCGTCCCACTGCGCGCCGCGAACCATTTCCTCACCGGCGCCGCCCATCCGCCGCACGAGGCTCCCGCACCCGCGATCATCGATCTCGACGCCGACAGTTAGCCCGCCGAGCCCGCGGGCACAGGCGTCACGCAGCCGTGACGTCCGCGAAGATTCGCTCGAGCCCGAGGGCGGGCCCGTCAGCAGCCCCTTCTCGCGCCAGGCTCAACACGTCCACGCGGGGGCGCGGAACCCGCGCAATGAACCGCTCGGCCGTCTGGCATACGACGAGATCCGCGCCCACCCGGTCGAGGTAGCCCGGGTCCCAGCCGAACGGGACCCACACGAAATGCACCTCGCGAAACGTCTGTGCCATGAACCACGACACACCCGGATAGGCCGCGTCGCCAAAGCCGTAGGAGTCCCCGAAGACCACGACGGTGCGGGGGTCGGGCGCATCGTCGCGACGGAACACCCGCAACGTCCCGATGTGGCCCCCGGCAGCGGCGATCGCGGGCCAGTTGTCGAACACCAGCTGGGCGCTCGACGGTTCGTGCAGGTGCTCGCCCAGCTCGAAGATCGGCGGGCTGAAATGCTGACCGAGGTCGCCGCTGGAGAAGTGGACCGTCTGCGCTTCCGAGACGCCGGCGAGCAGCGCCGGCGCGACTCCGAGGGCGGCGAGCGTCGCCTCCGCGAGCAGCCGGTTGCCTGCCGGCGTGAGGTGGCTGTCCGTCCTCATGTACGTCTCGCCATCCGCGCGGGCCGCGTGCAGGGCATCGGCGGGGTACAGCACAGGCGCCACGTCAACTTGCAGCAGCCGCGTCAGCGGACGCTCCTCGCCGTCGAGCTCTTGCGGGAAGAGGTCGTTGTACACGGCGAGCTTGTCCGGCACGACGAGGAAGCAGATTGCACGGGCGGCCGCGCGCGCCTGCTCGATGCGCTCGCTCAGCAGCGCCTGCCAGCGCTCGAGCCAATCCGCAGCCATCGGGACCTCGCCTCGATACATCGCGAGGTTGTCGTTGCTCCCGCCGTAGAGAAACAGGTGACCCTGGCCCCCCACGATCGCGACACCGTCGCCGGACACGGTGCCGGGGGGCCGGTGGAATGCTGCGAGCTCTGGCGTCCAGAGGTTGACGAACGGCCCGTCGGCTTCATCCTGAGGCTCGCTCGCTCGCCGGGCTCGGCGAGCGGCGTACTCCTCGGACGCAAGCACGCCGTCGAGCAGGGCGCGCAGGGAACCCACGTTCATCCAGATCGCGACGTCCTCCGGGGAGGCGATTCTCCCGAGGAACTCGAGGAAGACGGCTTCGACATGGGCCGGCAGGAGGTCGCCGCCGCGCACCGGGTCGGTGGAGGCCGCCACCGCTTGGTCGTCCGTTGAGGGCACCGCGGCCAGGGTAGCGCTCGACCTCGCCTGCCCTCTACACTGCGCGCGTGACGGCGCCCCCTTCCTCGGATGTGATCGAAGCGCTCGCGGCCCGCACGGACTTCCTCTGGCATCAGCGCTTCGAGCTGGCCGAGGGCGTGTTCGCTCCGGGCACGAACGACGTCGACTGGCTCCTGCACACCGCCGGCGTACCGCTCGATCTGGCGGGCGCGAGCGTCCTGGACATCGGCACGACAAACGGTGGTGCGGCGTTTACGCTCGAGCGTCGAGGCGCCTCGAGGGTGCTCGCCACAGACATCGTCGATGCGATGCACTTCGGCTTCGAGGCGATCCACACGGCGATCGGCTCGAATGTCGAGTTCCGGCGCGTGAGCGTGTACGAGCTGTCGCATCTCCTGGAGGAGCAGTTCGATTACGTTGTCTTCTGGGGTGTGCTGTATCACCTGCGCCATCCGCTGCTCGCGCTGGACAACGTGCGCGCCGTCACCAAGCACACGGCCTATATCGAGACGGCGGTCTGCGAGGCCGATCTCCCCGGCGACGCGGACGTCGCGGTCAGCCGCTTCTATCGTCGCGACGAGCTCGGCGGCGACAGCAGCAACTGGTTCGCCCCCAACATGCGCGCCCTGCTCGACTGGTGTGGCTCGTGCGGGCTGGAACCGACGGATGTTCAGTCCTGGCCGCTCGAGGCACCCACACGGGCGATGGTGAGGGCCTCCGCGGCCCCCGGCGCCCCCGAGTACCAGACCGTCTCCTACGAGCGACCGCTGCGCTCATCGGTGACCGGGCTCGGACTCGATGGCCGCCTCCACGCCCTCGGCGACCCAGAGGCCGCCTGAACCGGCCTGCGCGGCAAGGCTGCGCGCCGGGCCGTCAGCTCTCGGAGCCGGCGACCGTGGCGTCCGCGAGCGCACGATCGGCGTCGGGCGCGCCCAGCAGCGCCTCGCCCCCGGCGACGAGGGCGAACTCGCCCGCGGTGAAGCGATCGCGCGCCACGTCGCCCGAGCCGTTCGGATGGAACACGAAGGCCGTCGCGAACCCGGCCCCTCGCGCCAGCACGAGGGCCACCTCCGGGAAGATCGGATGCTGGTGCGTGGGGTCGACCCAGAACGTCTTCAGCGCGGCGGGCGAGTGTGGATTGACGGTCTCGGCGATCAGGACGCCCTCCGGGCGCAGCTTGGCGCGGGCCAGCTCGAGCAGGCGAAGCAGGCGCTCGTAGGGCAGGTGCTCGATCACCTGTGCGCAGAAGATCGCACCGAGCGAGGCGTCTTCGAGTCTTTCGAGGTAGGCCACGCCATCGTCGTTGACGACCTGCTCGTGGCCCTTGGCGACGCACCGCTCGACCATGCCGGCGTCGGAGTCGACGCCGATGTAGGGAATGCCGTTCTCCGCCAGCACATCGAGGAACTCGCCGCGCCCGCAACCGAGGTCCAGCACGGGAGCGTGGTTGACGACGAATCGAAGGTAGCTTCGCTGGCGCTCGCGGATGAACTTCTCCGAGCCGCGGAAGGTGTCCTCGAAGGAGCGATAGAGAGCCTGCTCGCCGGCGCCGGGGCCCGCTCGATACCCCTCGACGAGCCCGGCGTCCGGGTGCGCGATCTGATCCCAGGGGGAGCCCTCCATGTGAGGAATCGCGTGGCCCTCCCACTCGATGTGCTGCAAGGACCGGGCCAGGTCATCAACCCGCGCGGCCAGCTCGGGCACGACGCTCGCGGCACGCTGAAGCTCGGCCGTCGCTGCCTCGAGCGCGATCGTCGAGCGCGTCAGACCCCGGAGGCGCTCCCAGATCTCACGTCGCGCAGGATCCTGGCGACGGTCGGCCAGGAGCGTCGAGTGGCGTGCCGCGAAATCGAGGTCGAGCTTGCGCACCTTCGCCTCGAGCCCAGCGAGCAGCTCGACGATGTCCGCGTCGAGGCTGCGCTGGTGGGCGGTGAATGGCTTCATCGCGCGGAGCGCGAGGCGGCGCGCGACCAGGCCGGGGGCCCCGAGTCGCGAAGGGGCGTCCCGCGCTGGACCGCTGTCGACCCTTCGGCGCACGAGCTCCGACTGTGCCGCAGAGTCAGCGACAGGCATCAGGCCGCTTGCGTGTCGCTCACGCAAGACGTCCAGGCGAATGCTCATCGTCCTCGCCGCCGCCGCCGGAGAGTGGGTGCGGCGGATGTCCTGCGCAGCACGCGCGCCGCGCAGCGCAGCGCCCTCACGACTCTCGAACACATCGCGCATCAGCGCCGCGGCGTGGGCGACGTCGGGTTCGGCCCATCGCGCCTGCGCCGGGTAGGGCGGAGCGCCGGGGCCGATTGGGACCAGCGTGTGGTCGACGAGGAAGCTGTTGGCCTCGGTCATGAAGTCGAGGTTGCCCGAATACGCGGTCGCGATGACGGGCTTGCCCAGGTACATTGCCTCGGCCATCGTCAGACCAAAGCCCTCGGCCCGGTGGAGCGAGACGTAGCAGTCACAGGCGTTCAACGTAAGGTTCTTGCGCTCAGCCGTGAGATAGCCGTCGACGATGTGCACGTCGGGACGGGAATCCGCCGCCGCCAGCAAGCGGGCGTGCTCGGCAGGTGCGCTGTCGGCGTTGATCGACTTGATCACCAGCACCGCGCCGTCGGTCGCCTCGAACGCGTCTGTGTATGCCTCCAGCACCGCCAGCGGGTTCTTGCGCTCGAACACACTGTGATAGTCGAAGGAGAAGAGGAACATGAACCCCTCTGGCAACTCCAGCTCGGCTCGCGTCGCCGGCATGATCAGCGGCATCTCCACGGGCAGCGTGATCTTCGTGATCGGGATCGGTGACAATGGCCCGACCGCTCCCGCGACATGCTCGGTGGGCAGCCACAGCTCGTCGAGGTGATCGAAGGCCGGTGTCCACGCGGCGGGAAACTGCTCCACCTCCCAGAACCACATGCCGATCGAGTAGCGCGCCTCGAAGAAACCCGGTCCCGCCTGCGCAGCGAACTCGCCGAGCACGTCCGCGTTCATGCAGATGAGGTTCACCGGATAGCGCGCATCGGTGTGATCGAGATGCGCGAACTGATGTCCCTGTCTGTTCGGCGGAATCGTGCGACCGTGGACCGGCAGCAACGGAACTCCGCCCGCATCGAGGGCGCTCACGACCTGCCGCGCGGCCTCACCCGTGCCCAGCTCGGATCGGAAGTAACCGACGACGTTCACCCCCCACGGCTCGCCCGGTCGGCCGCCATCGGGCGTTGGCTGCTCGGCCCGCACCGCCGCGGGCGCCGGCGACGTGGCGGCGCCGGGGAGCGACGGAGGCTCCCTGTACGCGGGGGCGGGCTCGCTGCTCGCCGCGACGGCCGCGACGGCCGCGAGCGCGGGCTCCTCCTGCGGGCCCGTCTCGGCCGCCCACACGAGGAACGCTCCGAGATCCTCGCCCGACACGTCCGGGAACGCGGCCTGCAGATCGGCGCGCGTCCCGTACATCTCGGCGAGCAGTCGATTCACGCCCGGCGGTGCGTCCGGCGCGGGCTCGGCCAGCCAGCCCAGAAACGAGTCGGCCCCCTCCTCGGTGAAGGGCGAGTCGAGGACCTCGCGGCGCTCGCGGGCGATCTCATACAGCTTGCGCAGACGTCGCGTCAGACCCACGCCGGAGGGGAGCTCGTGGTAGGTGTACGGCCAGTCCTTGGTGTCGCGATACCCCGCCGCGATCACCTCCTCGGCGTATGCCTCGCAGATCTGCCGCAGCGCCGATCCGGGGCTCGACGTGACACGGGACTGGTGTCGGCTGAGGTTCTCGGGGGCACCAGGGTCGAAGCCACTGAAGTGAAAGAACGCGAGCGGAGCGCCGTCGACGGTGTAGCCCCCGGCTGTGCGCTCGAGACTGCGGCAGTGCAGATTCCAGTAGGCGACGTTGTACTGCGGGTCGCGCACTATCGCGTGGTCGGAGACCAGCCCGGGCGCGAGGTCGAACCAGCGTTGATCGACGAAGTAGCCGTTGAGCGGGTCGACGCGGCAATCGGTCAGCAGGCGCTCGCGCCACCAGCCGAGCAGCCGTGCGATCTCCTCGCTGGCGCCCAGCGACACGTAGCCGAGGTTGTAGACGCCCGCGAGCAGGATGTCGATCTGGTTGGGGCGCTTGCCGTCGTCGGGAAGCGGCACGGTGTTGTGCGGCGTCAGCACGACCCCGTGCTCTCGGGCGAGATCGTCAAGTCGCTGCAGCGAGGAGTGGACCCGGATGTCCGGGTCCAGGTAGGTGACCGCAGGGGCCCCACCCGCCAGCAGGTGAGACAGCAGCCAGGGCTTCACGGCGGTCGACAGCTCGAGCACGTCATACCGCCACGCCATCTCTTCGAAGTCCTCGCAGCCGACGTCCTTGGGGGTCAGGATCGTGAACGGCTCGACCTGCGGGTCGAGGTAATCCTGGTAGTCGTCGATGACCAGCACGGTGCATCGTCCGCCCTCGTGGTGCTGCGCAAACGACCGCGCCAGCACGCGTGCCTGTGCCACGTAGTTCTTGGCGATGATGGTGCAGATCTCCATGTCCGCAAGCTAGCAGTGAAGCCCCACGGCGACGACGCGCTCAGGTCTCGAACCAATCGACCAACTTGCCGCAGGCGTGGCGCAGGGGCACGAGTCGCTCGCCGCCGGTCGCGGTCGCGATCAGGGTGGTCGGGATCGCCGTGTCGGACGCAGGGCTCAGGCGGTGCTCGACCACGTGGAAGGTGACCGCGACCGACCCGGGCCGGTGGAGCACGATCCGGCCGATCGGCCAGCGCGGGCCGGGACGCTCGAGGTTGGCCGGCAGCACAGCGTGCAGTCCAGCGCTGGTGACAGTGAGCACGAGCGGGCTGTAGTACGGGGTCTCGAGTTCCCACGAGCCCGCCGGGAGCGACAGCGCAACGGTCGTGCTCGCGCCCGGCGCGATCGGCGGGACGGGCACTTCGCGGCTGGGCTGGCGGATCGCAGCGATTCCGCCCGCCCGCACCAGCGCACGCCCCGAGCGCGTGGCACAGTCGAGTACGGCCGCTGCGTTGGGCCCCTCGTCGAGGATCCTTCGTGGCGTGATCGGGGCGACTCGTCGCCACAGCTCGTAACTGCTCGTGACACGGGCCAGCTGCATGCCCGCCGGCGCCTGACTGCCGGCTGCGTCACGCGTCGTGATCACCCACTGGAATTCGTTCAGCGTCGCGGCGGTGACGCTGTCGAAGTCCAGCGGCTGACCGTAGGCGAAGCCCTTCTCGGGACGCAGCGGGACCTCCGCCAGGGGAGCCAGGAACGCGGGTGTGACACGAGCGCCCGCCAGCTCCCATTGGATGAAGTCGTCGTCACCCAGGTAGAGCGTTCGGCCACTGCCGAGGAGTGGGCGAAGCGAGCGCAGCTCGCGCAGGTGCGCGGTCGGGCCGACGCGGCTGCCGCGGAGCGATTCCCAGCTCGAGTCCACCACCCGCACGAGCAGAACGACCGCGAGCAGCGGCGCCGCCAAGCGCCACCACCAGGCGCCGAGCTCCATCTCGGTGACGGCGAGCACAGCCAGCAGCATCAGCAGCGGAGAGGCGATCACAAGCGCCTTGGCCGCGACGTAGGGCGACTGCGTGTCTGCGGCATAAGCCCAGACCACGATCACCGCAACCGCCGTGGCGCTCAGCATCCAACGCCCGCGGCGCATGAGCACCAGACCGCCGAGGACGACCAGCGCGAGTACGAACGCGGTCCACATCCCGGCCGTGAACGCGGACGCCGGAGCGACCCGGTAGTCGGGGCTGCCCCATACGCCGAACGCCTCCCAGCCCGGCAACGGGCCAACGAGGTTCCCGAGGTTCGTCTTCGCGATCGAGTTGCTCGCGCCGCGGGAGACGAACTTCTCGATTCTCGGTATTTGCGGCACGAGCAGGACGATGAGGACGCCGAGTCCGATCGCACCGGGAAGCATCTCCGCCTTCAGCTCGGCCCACGCGGCGCGTCCGCCTCGCCAGCTCGCGATCAGCACGCGCCCGAGCAGCCAGATGCCGAGCAGCACGCCGGGCCAGACAAGCCCCCCCAGGGAGTACACGGACACGGCACCGGCGCAGACCACTGCGAAGGGAATCCAGCGCCGCCAGCGCAAGCCGCCCGTGGGCGCGGCGAGCAGCAGCGCCGCGGCAAGCGCGAACAGCGCCTCCAACAGCTCCTTGAAGGAGCCCTGCCCGTAGTAGGCGGCGATGAGGAAGGGGATGCCCACGACCGTGGCCACGAGCACCTGTGCGGGCCAGCGCCGGGCGCGGACGCTCGCGAGCGCCGTCCATCCGATCAGCACGGGCGTTGCGGCGGTGAGTCCCGCGAACGCGAGGTCCGTGCGAACCCCGAGTCCCTCGCCGAGCGCAGCCGCGAGCGCGTGGGGACCGAGCGGGTAGTCGGGCAGCAGCGGCGAGACGAGCGCCACCGCGCTCGAGCGATAGGCTTCTGCGAGCAGCAGATGCGAGGCCATGTCGTTGTCGAACGACACGCCGAGGGTGCCGCCGCGCCCGGAGGCCGCAAAGGGCACAAGGACGAGGAGCACGACCGGAGCGCCCGCCAGCAGGCCTGCGGCGGGGGGACGATGCGCCGGGCGCACGACCCACAGCACGATGCCGGCGGCGATCAGCACGAACATCGCGATCGCCACCGTCAGGGCGCGGCCTGGTACGTGGATCGCGGGCACGGCCACGAGGATCATCAGGGCGACACCGACAGGAGCCGACAGCCAGGTCCACCGCCGGGCGCCGAGCAACGCCATCGCGCCCTGCCCGATCGACAGCGAGCCGAGACAGGTTATGGCGGCGCTGAGGAGGATCGACAGCATCGGATACGGGGTTCCTGGGGCGGCGCGGGCGGTCGCGAACCCGGCGTGAGGGTCAGTACGCGTCGAAGTCCAGGAACTCGAAGTCTACGATCGAGCCCGGACGCAAGGGCTCCTCGAGGCTCCGGTAGATCAGATTCAGGGGGGACGCGCGTAGGCGGTCGGGGAGGGGGAGGCCGGGGAAGCTCACGTTTCGGTTCAGGCCGACGTGGAGCGCGAGCGGAGCGCGATGGAAGCGACACGCTGCGCGCACGAGCGCGCCTCGCTCGCGAGCGCCGAGCTCGCGGCGGGCAAGCACCTTCAGCAGCACCGCCACGCGTACGCCCGAACGGCGCTCGGCGCGGCTCACCGCAAGGACGTCCTCGGCGCGATGCACCGCGTAGCGAGCGGCGGGCCTGGATAGCCTCCACTTCAGCGTCTCGACGTTCCACAGCCGGGCCTCGCCCGTCTCGGGGGGCGCGAGCATCTGCTCGGCGCCCTGCATCAGCCGATCGCCTGCGAGTGCCCCGAGATCGGCCCAGGCGCTCTGAAATCCGGCCCCCGAGCCGGGGGTCGGCAGCAGGATCCGGGCGGGAAGCGGTGCGAGCAGTTCGAAGCCGAGCCGCCGTAGGAAGCCGGGCGTCGAGCTCGCGTTTGCGACCCCGACCACCGCACGGACGCCTCGCGAGCGGGCATCTGCGATCGCCAGTTCGGCGAGGCGCACGAACGTGCCGCCGCCGCGCGCGCGCTCGTGCACGGCGGTGTTCAGCGACAGCGCGCCGGGGATGTCTCGCCCGTCGCGAGCCAGCTTTATCGGGACGAGGGCATAGTGGCCCGCTCGCCCGAGCTCGTCGTCGAGGTTCGCCTCGATCACCTCGCCGAAGGGCGAGCCCTGGTAGAGCCAGCGCAGATACTCGACCTGCCCGACGGCGCTACCGGGAAAGACGTCCTCGAGCAGCGCCGCCGTCGACGCGATCGCCGACACAGCAGGCCCCTAATCTGCGCCCGAGAGGCTGGCCGGCGTGCGCGGGCGACGCCGGTGCATCAGCTCCATCGCGATCATCACGCGGACCACGTGCCAGACGCCGCTGAGGGTGCCGGCGCTCGGCTGCCCGCCGAGCCGCGGCGCCATCGCGACCGGGCGCTCGATGATGCGCGCTCCCGTGCGACCCGCGTCCACGAGGGCCTCGACGCTGTCGAGGTACTCGACGGGGTAGTCGCTCGCGAAGCGATCGAGCAGGGGTCGCCGGATCGCGCGGAAGCCCGAGCTGGAGTCCAGCACGCGCAGCCCGGTCATCTTCGCGACGCGCCGCGAGAGGATCGCCATCACCAGGCGCCTCGCGCGGTGGACCTCGTACGCGCCCGCGCCCGCCGCGAAGCGCGAGCCGATCACCATCTCGGCCCCCGTCTCGCGCATCGCATCGAGCAGCAGGACGATCTCCCCCGGGTCGTGCTGCGCGTCCGCGTCGACCTGCACGACCGTGTCGAAGGAATGCTCGAGCGCCCAGCGAAATCCGCAGCGCAGCGCGCCCCCGATCCCCAGATTCACGGGCAGCCGCACCACGTGGGCGCCCGCCGCGCTCGCGCGGACGGCGGTGTCGTCGGTCGAGCCGTCGTCGACGACACACACCTCGTATCCCAACCCGTGCGCCGCCCCCACCACCTCGGCGACGGTCTCCTGCTCGTTCAGAGCGGGCACGAGCACGAGCACGCGCTGCGCGCTCATCGGCTGGCCGTCTCCAAACCCTTGGTGGCGCGCTGCTCGGGTGAGCGCGCCTCGCGTTCGAGCTCCCCCACGCGATGCTCCACCAGAGCGGCGTGCTCGGCAAGGTCCTGGATCGCGTGGTGCAGCCCAGACAGGGAGATCGACAGCTGCAGGCAGATCAGCCCAAGGAACACGATCAGGATGCCGAGCGAGAACCCGGTCGGCGTGAAGCCGAGATGACTCACCTGGGTCGCCAGCACGCTGAGGATCGGCGCCGCGAGGATTCCGAGGATCGAGACTGCGAGCCAGCCGAAGCCGTAGCGGATCGAGAGCATCCGGCGCCTCACGAGGACGATCGTCGAGACCATCAGCGCGCCGGCCCCGACCATGATTATCACCGCCTGCACGCTCATCGGGTCGCCGCCTGCACGCTCACGCCACCTCGTGAAGCGCCGGCGCCAGCCCGCTGTGCGCGAGGAAGAACGCGCCGGGCAGGCTTGCGAGAAACAGGGCCGCAACCGAGAGCAGCGAGATCAGCGTCGCGTCGGTCGCGCCGATCGACGCGGCGCCGAGCAGGATGACATACGTGCCCTCGCGCACGCCGAAGCCGCCGATCGAGACGGGGATCAGGGTCACGATGGTCACCAGCGCCAGCGCCACGGCGGCGGTCGCGAAGGGAAGGTGAACGTCGATCGCGCGGCCGAGGAAGACGAGCTGCAGGGCGACGAGCGCCTGGAAGGCGAGGCTCGACACGAGCACGACCACGAGCAACGCCGGGTCCGTCACGTAGCTGCGGATCAAGGCGCGCGAATGCCGCAGCGTCGCGCGCATCCGCTCCGGAGTGACGCGCCGGATCAGCGCCGAGCCGCGTAGGACCGCGACGAGGGCGACGCCCGACGCCAGCGCGATTGCGACGGTTGCCCACGTCAGGAAGGCTTGCGCGTTGGCGGGGACGGACGCCGGCTTGGCCGCAAAGGCGATCCAGGCGATGCCGATCATGCCGACCAGGCCGCCTGCCCTGTCGACGAGCACCGACATGGACACGCGGGTGAGGGTGGGGCCGCGCCGGGCGATGAGCAACGTGCGCGTGACATCGCCACCGACCGTCGTGGGCAGGAAGGTGCCGGAGAAGATCGCGATCGCGTAAACGCGCACGAGCCGCGAGACCGGCAGCACGACGCCGGCATCGATCAACAGGCGCCGCCACCGCCAGATGCCGACCACGAGCGACGCCAGCACCAGCGCCACGGCGACGACGAAGTCGAGCGGATGTCCGTGGCGCAGGCGCGTCCCCAGCCTCGCCCAGTCGATCCTCGACGCGACCACGCCCAGCAAGGCGACCGTCACGAAGACACGAACCCATACGGACTCGACGATCCGCCGGGTCCGCTGGAGCCGCGGGCGGTCCGCCCTCGCTGCATCGGCTGGCATCACCGAGAGCGTACTAGCGGTAGCTCCCGGATCGTGAGGCCTTCCACGATCTCGCCCAGGGGCCGTCCGGGCCCGCCGCCGGCCGCGATACGCCGCTCGAGCGCAGCGAGCGTGACCCCCCGTCTCGTGTGCAGGATGCGACTCGTCAGCCAGCCGGCATAGGGCATCACAAAGAAATCCTCATCCGGGTCGATGTCGTAGGGGTGGGAGTAGCTCCAGGCGACCGCCCGCCCATCCATACCGCGGAGAAACCTCCGCGCGAGCGCGAGCGGGACGTAGCGGAGGTAGATCCCTCCGAGGAACGGGACGAGCAGGGGCCCGGCGCCGCCGACCGGGCACGGCAGCTCGAGCAGCCCGTTCTCCCAGCAGAAGGGAATCCGCGGAGCCCCCGGCCAGCCGTGCAGAGGGCTTGCGGCTGGAAGCACGCTCGAGGAGTACGCGAAACCCGCGGCGCGGATGCTCTCCACGGCCCATGCGGTGCCGGGTGTGAGCGAGAAGATCGGCGCGCGAAAGCCGCGCACGGGAACCTGCGCGACTTGCTCGAGGAGCTCGCGGCCCTCGCGTAGCTCTCGCTCCAGGTGTCCTTCGCCAACCTCGTCGAGGGCGACATGGCGAAGCCCGTGCAACGCGATCTCGTGACCGGCGCCCGCGACCGCGCGCACGAGGTCCGGGTGGCTTCGCGCGATCTCCCCGACGATGAAGACCGTCGCCGTGATCCCGCGCTGCTCGGCGAAGTCGAGGAAGCGGTGGCTCATCGCCACGAACCGGGGCTCCTGAGCCGAGGATCGCCGGTTGTCCTCGAGGTCGAAGGTCACCGTCACGGACACGCGCTGGACCCCTGGAGGATCGGGCGACACGCGCGCAGATCCGCTCTCAAACGCACACCTCAGCAGACAACATTGCGGGTTCCTCTCGTGTCGTTCGACGGCGGGAGCGAGGTCGGCCACAGCTAACCTGCGAGGCTCACGGCGGCGCCGGCGCGTGGACGATGAGAGTTTAGGCGGCGCGTCGCCTGCGGAGATCCATGACAGCAACCGAGCTGACCGACACGAGCCGGCCCACCGTCGGCCGCGGCGGCGTGTGCGTGCTCGTGGTGGCGAGGAACGCTGCGGCAGTGCAAGCGTGCCTGGACTCGGTGCACGCCCACACCCCCGCGGAGGTTCCGATCGTGATCGTCGCCGAGCAGCCGTCACCTGAGGTGAGCGATCTGGCGGGGGCGCTCGCGGGTGCCCGCGAGACCTGGCTGGTGCACGCCGACAGCGCGCACACGAGCTCGTGCGCGATAACTGCGGCAACGGATTGGGCGCTCTCGCAGCTCTGGCCGGCTGACGTCGTGGTTCTGAGCGAGGCCTGCACCGTCGGCGCCGCCTGGCTGACGCGCCTGCGCGCGGCCGCGGGCGCCGACACCAACACGGCCAGCGCGAGCGCGCTCGCCGACGAGCGGACGCCGCTGGCATTGTTCGACGCCCGCCACCCACGCGAGGCGGAGGATCAAACGACGTCCTCGGCTGAGGGCGAGGAGCCACTGCGCCCACGCCTGGAGCTCATCGTTGGCCCGTGCGTGTATCTCCGCAGGGACGCGCTCGAGTTGGTGGGCGGGCTCGACCGCGCCTTCGATCTGCGTTGGGCACTCGAGGTGGACTTCGCGCAGCGCTGCCTACTGAGCGGTCTCGCCCACGTCGCCGCCGACGACGTGATCGTGCGGAACCTCGCCGGCGCCTGCGCTGCGAGCGCGCAGATGCCGCAAGAGCTGCGCGAGCGCTACCCCTACCTCGCTGCCCACGCGGATGCGCCTGGCCCCGATTGCGCGGCGCCTGTGGCGGAGCGAGAGGAGGTTGCGGCCTCAAACGCGCTGCCACGCGCCCTGGAGACAGCCCGCCGTCCCGGCGATCGGCTGTCCGTCACGATCGACGTCCGCTCGCTCGGGACCACGATGACCGGCACGCACCGCCACATCCTCGAGCTCGCGAAGGCGCTGGCCGCGACGGGCGCGTTGCGTCTGCGCGCCCTCGTCAGCCGAGACACTGCCGCCGCAGCGCTCGACGTGTTGGATGCGCTGCCGCACACCGACATCCTGTCCGTCCACGAGATCGACGCCGATACGCCGCGGAGCACCATCTTCCATCGGCCTCAGCAGGTCTTCGAGACCACCGACCTGCGCCTCGCGATGCGACTCGGCGAGCGCCTCGTGCTCAACCAGCTGGACCTGATCGCCTACCGCAATCCCGGCTATCACGCGAGCGCCGCGGCTTGGCACAGTCACCGCAGGGTCAACCGGCAGGCGCTCGCGTCCGCCGATCGCGTCGTCGTCTTCTCCGAGCACACGCGGCTGGAGCTGATCTCCGACGAACTCGTCGGGGCGGAGCGCATCGCCCTCGTTGCGCCAGGGCTCGATCACGACTCGCGCGGCGAGGCGCTCGAGCCACGCGCGCACGAAGCGGCGGCTCGCGCGGCGCTCGAAGGGGCGCCGGGCACCCCTGGATATCTGCTGTGCCTCGGCACCGATCTGCGTCACAAGAACCGCGTATTCGCGTTGCGCGTCCTGACGTGCCTGCGCGATGACCATGGCTGGGACGGCCGGCTGGTGCTCGCCGGTGCACACATCGAACCGGGCTCTTCGCGCGAGCTCGAGCAGGCATATCTCGACCGACATCCAGAGCTGCGCTCGGCGGTGGTCGAGCTCGGAGCGGTCAGCGAGGAGCAGAAGGCGTGGCTGATGAGTCATACGGCGGCCGTGATCTACCCGTCCGTGTACGAGGGCTTCGGCCTGGTGCCGCTGGAGGCCGGCATCAGCGGGGTCCCGTGCGTGTTTGCCCCGCAGTCATCGCTCGCCGAGGTCGTCCCCGCAAGCGCCGCCACGATCGTGCCGTGGGACGCGGCCGCATCCGCTGAGCGGGCATATGCGCTGCTGAGCGATGCGGCTGCTCGCGCCGCTCACGTCGCGACACTGGTGAGCACCGCCCGCGAGCTCACCTGGGCGAGAGCCGCGTCGGCGATGCTCGGCGTCTACGGCGAGGCCGCCGTTGCGCCGACCCGGGAGGCCGCGAGACTGAGCCGAGACGAGGTGCACCGAGAGCACGAGCTGCGCGAGCTGACCGTTGCTCACGACGCGCTGGTGGCGCGCATCGCGGAGGAACGCGATCACGCCAAACGCATGTACCACGAGGCCTGGCGGGCGTATACCGAGCTGAGGACCGAGGTTGGATCGGGGCTCAGTCTGATCGGGCCGAATGGCTCACTGCCAGACGACCTGCAACGCGCTCTGCTCGCGCTGAGCGCGCGCCCGGCCGTGGGTCGACGCCTGTTCGGGGCGGGCGCGGTGGCCTTCCGCGGCGCGCGAACGGCGGCCCGGCGCCTGCGACGTTCAAAGCACGAAACGTCGTGATCGGCCCCGGCGCGCGGCTGATCGCTCCCGTCCTGAGCTTTTGCACCCGGTAGTGGCGCGCGCGCCTCACAGTACCCTTACGCGGATGCCTGCGCAGGCCAGCAACGCCCCGCCGCCGATCCTCGCCGAGTCGGTGACCAAGACCTTCCGCGTGCCCGAGCAACGCTCGCATACGCTCAAGGAGCGAGCGCTGCATCCGCTGCGACGCAGCGGGCACGAGAGCTTTCGAGCACTCACCGATGTGTCGTTTGACGTCCGCCGCGGCGAGTTCTTCGGGATCGCCGGACGCAACGGCAGCGGCAAGAGCACTCTCCTGAAGTGCCTCGCCGGAATCTACGGCGTCGACAGCGGGCGCATCTGGATGAACGGGCGCCTGTCCACGTTCATCGAGCTCGGCGTCGGCTTCAACCAGGATCTCGCGGCGCGCGACAATGTCATCCTCAACGGCATCATGATGGGCCTGTCTCCTCGCGAGGCCCGGGCTCGCTACGACGCCGTCATCGACTTCGCCGAGCTGCGCGAGTTCGAGGAGCTGAAGCTGAAGAACTACTCCTCGGGCATGCACGTGCGGCTGGCCTTCTCCGTCGCGATCCAGGTCGATGCGGAGATCCTGCTCGTCGACGAGGTCCTGGCTGTTGGCGACGCAGCCTTTCAGCAGAAGTGCTTCGACGTCTTCAATCAGATGCGCGACGACGGCCGTACGATCGTGTTCGTCACCCACGACATGGGCTCGCTCAACCGCTTCTGCCACCGCGCGCTCCTGCTCGAGCGCGGATCGGTGATCCATCTCGGCGAGCCTCACGAGGTCGCCGACCGCTACCTCGAGCTCAACTTCGGCCGTGACCCCGAGGCGGCCGGCGCCGCACGTGACGCCCGCGGCGGAGACGGCGAGGCTCGGATCGTCGAAGCATGGATCGAGGATGAGTCCGGCGAGCGCCAGAGCTCGGTGACCCAGGGCCAGCGGATCGCACTGAAGGCGCTGGTCCGCTTCGCCGTCGATGTCGAGGACCCGGCGGCCAGCCTGTATGTGCTCAACGAGGAGCACGTCGCGATCGTCGTCGCCACGAGCCAACGCGAGAACGAGCGCAGCGGACGCTTCTCGGCCGGCGCACAGGCGTTGTTCTCCTTCGCGATGGACAACGTGTTCGCTCCCGGACGCTACAGCCCGCTGTTCACGCTCGCCCATCGCGGAACGGGACTCGATCTGATGGATCGCTTCGACGGTGCGTTCACATTCGTGGTGACCGGCATCGAGGCGATGGGTGGCGTGATCGACATCCCCGTCGAGGTCGCGATCGAGCGCCAGCCACTGTCCGCGACCGAGCGGGTTCAAGCATGAGCTCGCGGGTTGCGACGCACGAGCACCTCGGCCGACCGATCAGGGGCCCACGGGCCCTGACCGACGACTGGTCGCGTTTCTGGCACCTGACCTACAACATCGCGCGCAACGAGTTCAAGCTGCGTTTCTTCGGCTCGGCGCTCGGATACCTCTGGCAGCTCGTCCGACCACTCCTGCTGTTCGGGGTTCTGTACGTGTTCTTCACCAAGGTCGCCCACGTCAACAACTCCAACCTCCCGGGGCAGGAGCATTACGGGGCGCAGCTGCTGGGGTCGATCGTCCTGTTCACGTTCTTCGGCGAAGCCACCAGCGGCGCCGTGCGCAGCGTCGTGGACCGAGAGAACCTCGTGCGCAAGATCCAGTTTCCGCGCATGGTGATTCCACTCTCGGTCGTGCTGCTCGCGCTGTTCAACCTCGCGCTCAACCTCGTCGTAGTGCTGGGGTTCACCCTCGCCGAAGGCGTGACCCCCACGCTCACCTGGCTCGAGCTGCCGCTGATCGTCCTCACACTGGCGGTGTTCGCGACCGGCATCGCGATGCTGCTGTCGGCGCTGTTCGTCAGCCTCCGCGACATTCAGCCGATCTGGGATGTGGTGAGCCAGGTCCTGTTCTACTGCTCGCCGGTCATCATCTCCGTCGAGACGGTGCGCGAGAAGCTCAGCCCCACGCTGCTGCACCTCTACATGCTCAACCCTCTGGCTGTCGTGTTCCAGCAGTTCCGCCACGCGATGGTCACGCATGCGACGATCAGCGTCGATGGCGCGCTCGGGGGCTGGGTGGCGGTGCTCGAGCCGCTCGCGATCGTCGTGGCGATCTTCGCGGTGGGCTTCTGGGTGTTCAACCGCTCGGCGCCCCTCGTGGCCGAGAACCTCTAGCTCCTCCGCGCGCGCAGGAGGGTCTCGGCGGCCTGCTCGGGAGTGCGCGGGAGGCGGGCGGGGGCGCGCCCGCGCCGCCGGTCGATCGGCCGGCGCAGCGCCGCGAGCAGACGCCGCAGGAGGCGCTCAGTGCTTCCCACACCCTCGTGCCGCCCGACGTAGCGGCGCGGCTTTTCCGCGATCATGTTCATCGAGACGCCGCCCCGGACATGATTCAGCCAGGCGAGGTACAGGCGCCGCGCGAGCGCAATCCGACGCAGCGCAAACGCAAACCGCAGGGCGCCCGCAAGCGGCCTCGATGTTCCCTCGGGGATCGCCACTCGGGCGTCGCCGAAGAAGGGCCGGTAGTGCGGCTCGGTGACTTCGGTCAGGAAGCCCGCGCGGATCGCCTCCAGCCGGTAGCGGTGCGCCCAGTGGGCGTGCTCGTAGCCGTCGAACTGGGAGACGCCCTCGACGTTCACGCCGTGTGGATCGCGCAGCGTCTTGAGCGTCTCGTTGACCATCAACAGCCGTCCCCCCGGCCGCAGGACCCGGAAGATCTCCGCGAACGTGCGGCGCAGCCCGCCCGCGTCGTTGTGGTGGAGCACCTCGCAGCAGTAGACGTAGTCGAGGCTGCTCGACGCGAGTGGGATGGCGTCCATCGAGCCCAGGACCCGCTCGAAGAACACGTGACCGTCGTCGATGAAGTAGTCGGCCGTGTAGAGCCCCTGGAGCTCGGTGGTCGCAATGTCGAGCGCGACCGCCTCGAGCCCACGCTCGGCGAAGTGATTGGCCGCCCAGCAGGTGTTCGAGCCGACGTCCAGCACGCTCTGACCGGGCAGGAACGGCACGGTCGTCAGCAGCTGATGCATCGAGCGCGCCTGCACGTACCAGTAGCCGTGCTCGAGGTCCGGCAGCCGCCGCACGAGCTCGCGGTTCCAGCCCTCCAGTCGCATCTGCTCGGCGAAGCGCTCGAGCCCCGCCGCCTCGTCGACGATGTGCTCCGGCGGAGAATGCAGCAGCTCGGGGACGCCGCGGTGAACCTCGAACTCCGACGCGCAGGCCGCGCAGCGCAACGAGCCCTCCCGTACCTCGTGCGAGTCGCTCTCCTCCACGCGCAGGCGCAGCGTGCCCTCAGCCGAGCAGACGGGGCAACGCAGATGCGCGCTGAAGCTCGCCTTCACGATCGACCCAGGCCGCCGCTCAGCGCGCGGCGCGCTGCGCCGCGGGCACGGTGCCGGTGTCGAGCTCGACGCGGCTGGGTCGCGCCACCGCCTCGAGAAATGCCTCCAGCGCATCGATGCGGCGATCCCAGGCATACCGCTGCGCGGTCTCGATGCCGGCGCGTCCCAACCGCTCGCGCAGCTCCGGGTCGGCGAGCAACCGCGCGAGCGCCGCGGTCACCGCCGGCGGGTTGTGCTCGGGCATCAGGCAGTTCTCGCCGTCCACGCAGAAGTCGCGATTGCCGTGGGCGTCTGTGCAGACGACCGCTGCACCGGTCGCCATCGCCTCGAGCGGCGGCAGCGCGAAGCCCTCGTGGGTGGAGGTCTGCACGAACACGGTCGCCTCGTTGAACAGCTCGTTGACCCGCTCGTCGTCGGGCGAGGTGACGTAGTTGATGCCCGCCTCCCTCGCCAGCTCGGGCTCGATCCCGAACAGGCAGAGCTCGGTGCGCTGGGCGAGCTCCGCGCGCTTGTCGAGTCCCACCCAGCCGGCGATCGTCAGCGGGAGGTTCTTGAGCGGGTTCGAGCGTCCGAGCGCCAGCACCATGTCGCTGCGCCGCTCCACGCCCTCCAGGGGACGGAACGTGTCGAGGTCGATGCCCGGCGGGATCAGCTCGGCCTCGAGCCCGAGCTCGCGCAGCCGCTCGCGGTTCCACGAGGAGATCGTCATGTAGCGGAACTCCGGCCTGTAGGAGTCGATCACGGCGTGGCGCACGGACTCGTCGTCGGGGTAGTAGGAGGTCTCGATGTCCTGGACGAAATAGACGGGGATCCCGCGCAGGACGCTCGCGTGCCACACCGGCACCGATGTGTTCCACCACGTCGCGACCTTGATTGCATCGAGCCCGGCGAGCTGATCGATCAGTTCGTCGTAGAACTCGAAGCTGTGCACCGGCACGCGCAGGTCGAACCAGTCGGGGGCGTCGCCGAGCGTGTAGAGCGAGACCTCGTGGCCGCGCTCGGACAGCCGGTTGAGGTGCTCGAAGATGTCGCGGTGCCCGCCGCCGACGCCCGTGCCCTCGGTGACGTACGCGACGCGCAGCCCGCCCGCCGGCGTGCGCACGTCGCGGGCGTCGAAGAAGTCCCCCCAGCGCTCCCAGAACAGCCTCTGGGAGTCGCGCTCGCGGGAGCCGACGGCCGTGCCCCGCGTAACGGACTCGTGGTGGATCAGGCTCGCCGCGGGGAAGTACATCACCCTGAATCCGGCTTGCCACGCGCGTAGACACCAGTCGACGTCCTCATAGGCCATCGGATAGCGCTCGTCGAGCAGCCCGATCTGCTCGATCACGGCGCGCTTGACGTACATGCACGCACCGGTGACGGCCAGCACCGAGCCCGTCATCGCCGCCGGCCCCCAGCCCTCGGGCTTGAAGCGGTAGCGATGGTCGAACCACTCGGGCGCCCCGAGGTTGCGGACGGTGCCCGCGAACTGGATGCTCCCGTCGGGATACAGGAGCTTGCCACCGACGATGCCGACATCGCGGCCCCGGGAAGCCGCGTACTGCAGGCCCGCGAGCCAGCCGGCCCGCGCCTCCATGTCGGAGTTCAGCACGACCACATCGCGCGCCGCATCCGTCACGCGCAGAGCGCGGTTGACGTTCGCGGCGAAGCCGACGTTCTCCTCGCCGAGCACGAGTTGCACGCCGGCGATCTCGCGCAACTGCGCGACGTGCTCCTCCCCGCTCGCGTCGTCGGCGACGATCACGCGGGCCATCCCGGGCGCGACGGTGCGCTGGATCGAGGCGACCAGCCTGGCCACGTGCTCCGCGTCGCGGTAGCTGGGAATCACGATGTCGACCGGCTTGCCCTTCTCCTTGTACCAGGCCAGCGCGCGCCGAAAGGCATCGTCGCCCCAGGCCGAACGCAGCCGCAGGCGGTGACGGAGCGGGGTCAGGCGCAGCGGGAGCGTGACGATCCTGAACAGGAGCGTGCGCCACCCGTGGTAGCGGATCGTCAGTCGCACACGCGCGCGCAGGTCGGCGAACGGTCCTCGCCTGCTGCCGTCGACCGCGCGATCCCCGATCGTCTCGGCGGAGACGACGAGCGGGCGCCTGTCGCTGTCTTTGTGATCGTTCAATGCGGCTCCTCGATGCGTTCTCGCTCCTCACCCAAGCTGAGCGGCGTGAATCCACCCCGCCGCTCGAGCGACAGGATACGGCGGAGAAACTCCGGCAGGCGATCGGCGCGCGAGCCGAGGATCGCACCGATCCTCTTTGCGGCAAACCGGCGAGCGACCGAGCCGAGCGCGGCAAGCCGGCGCGGGGAGCGGGCCCCTACCTGCTCCAGATCTCGCCGCGCATGGCCGAGCTCTCCCCGCAGGCTGCGCAGAACCGCAGCCGGCGAGGCCGGCTCGCGCCAGCCGTAGACCTCGCGCAGGGCTCGCCACTCGTCGAAGCTGCGTCGCACCTCCTGCACGGCCGTGTAGTCGTGGGAGTGCAGCACCGCCGCGCCGGGAACGTAGGCCTTGGCGTAGCCCGATCTGAGCATGTCGAGCGCGAGCACGCGATCCTCCGCGTATGGCACCGCCCGAAACGGGACGCGTTCCCAGGCCTCGCGCAGGACCGCGGCGTTCGCGTCGGTGAAGAAGCCGCGACGCCCCATCAGGGCGAGCGGATTGCCACGGCGCTCGGAGCGATCGAGTCGCTCGACGGCGGGGTCGCCGTCCGGCGAGAGCGAGCCGAACCAGCGTTCGAGCTCGAGTCGCACAGGCAGCGAAGCCCCCGGCTGGGCTCGGTAGGACCCGTACACGATGCCGACGTCGGCTGCGAGCGAGAACCCGTCGAGCAGGCGCTCGAGCCAGTGCTCGTCGGCCGGCTCGGCATCCTGGGTCAGCAGCGCGACGTGCGTCCCTGCGGCCTCGCCCATCAGCAGGTTGCGGGTCCCGCCGTGGCTGAACTGGGACGGCGCGATCTCGATCACGCGCGCACCGTGCGCTCGCGCGAGCGCCAGCGACCCATCGCGCGACCCGGAGTCGCATACGAGCAGCTCGTGCCGCACCGTCTGGAGCGACAGCGAGTGCAAGGTTCGCGCCAGCGCAGGGCCGCCGTCGCGAACAGGTATCGCGACGGTCACCCGCTCAACAGCCGCCGGATTGCGCTCGCCCGCCACGTCCCCTCCGCGCTCAGCCGTAGTACCGCGAGATCGTGAGCGTCTCCGCGAACAGGCCGAGTGCCATCGCGGCCACGACGAGCACGCCTCCCAGCACGGGAGCCCAGCGACGTCCGACGCCGCGAGCGGCGAGGACGGCGAAGGCGCCGTAGAAGACGAGCATCGGAAACAGGTAGCGCGCCTGCTCGAACTGGGTCCCGGAGGTGAGACGAAAACGGATGCCGGTGTAGCCGATCGACCCGAGCATGCCGAGGGCCATCACACCGAAGCAGACGAAGACCGGCAGCATCCCGAGCAGACGTCGACGCAACCTGACGAGCGCGGCGATCGCGAGCGCGCTGAGCGCGTAGAAGATGTATTGACAGTATTCGTACACCCACAGCGGAAAGCGATAGTCGAGCCAGCCGAACAGCCCGATCGAGCCGTTCAGCCATATTTCCCACCCGGGATAGGTCGCGAAGTAGCGGTGATGCATGAACCACAGCGGCGGCAGGTAGAGCTGCCAGACGTAGTCGAGCGACTCGTTCAGGGTGATCACCTCGCCACTGGGAAGCGCGCTGCTCGTGGCGGCGCCGATCCCGCCGGAGGTCGGACCCCCGCGATGCCAGACGTAGATGTTCAGCAGTGCGTAGACCCCGTAAGGGATCCCCGCGGCGAGCAGCGCGCACCCGAGCGAGCGAAGCGCCGGCAGCCGGCCGCGCGAGCGCTCCCGCCAGGTGAGCAGCGCCAGTGCCAATGCGATGCCGGGGACCAGGGCGAGGAAGTTCAGCTTCGCGAGCAGCCCGACCGCGGTTGCTGCGCCGATCGCCACCGCCGCCCTGTCGGAGAAGCCACGGCGGTAGGCGCGCAGCAGGCCCCACAGCGTCAGGGCGGATGCGAGGAACAGGAGATTGTCGCTTTGCACACCTGCTGAGAGGAAGCCGAACATCGGCTGGAAGGCGACGACGAGCGCCCCGACGGGCCAACTCCAGGGCGTGTGGGGAAACAGCTCGCGCAGGAACATGAACACGGCCAGCACCGTGCAGGCCGCGAGCAGCGCCGAGAGCAGGCGCATGAAGACGAGTCGGGCGAGGATGTTGCTCGACGGCGAGAGCCAGTAGGGGATCGCCTCGAGCGCGTAGTACAGCGGCGGCTGATCGGTGACCGACGTGGTCCCTCCCGGCCCCAGCGGGCTTGGATGTCTGGCAAACGCCGAGCGCAGCGCGCGGTCTTCGGCCCGGTCGAAGATGCCACGCAGCTCGGGGCGTCCGATGACGTTGAAGAACTCGAGGCTCTGGAGGGTTTGCTGCTCTTCGTCGGAGTAGGGAGGCGCCACTACCTGCGGCGGCGGGCTGCCGGTCTCGGCCAGATATTGCGCGTAGCCGAAGTGAGCGATCTCATCCGGGACCTGAAACGGGGGGACCACCAGTCCCCAGATGGCGGCGTTGACGAAGGCGATCAGAAAGCACGCCCTTCCCGCTCTGGGGACGCGCCGCAGCAGGGCGCGCAAAAACCGGGCGGCGCGGAGATCGGGTCGCGACCGTGGCCACGCCGCCGCGGCGAGGCCGGCCGGGGCGAGACGGCGCATCAACCGGAGCTCGCCCCGCCGAGCTCGCGCGCGAGCAGGCGCACGGCGGCGACCCACACCCCCAACAGCCCGAGCGCGGCGAGCGCGAGCAGCCACGAACCGAAGAAGGACGCCTTGCCGAGGCCGAACCGTTCGCTCAGCACGGGCAGCAGATCCCACCACGACTCGCTCCCGCGACGCAGATAGGTAAGGCTGATCTGTCCCGGCGCGGTGCGGCCGTTGACGCGCTCCGAGAACGGGCTCTCGGGCACCCCTTCGCCGCCGACGACCGTCGTGCCGTGCGGATGTTCGACGTACAGGCAGACTTCCGACGCCGCTTCGGCGTCGGCCCGCGCGTGCAGGGGCATCGTCACGACCCCCTCGTGGGCACCGGCGCTCAGCCGGCCTTCGCCGGCGACGACTCGCGAGCCAGTCAGAAAGCGCAGGGTGAGCGCCGGGACCGGCTTGCCGTACGTGCCGAGCGTGAGCTGAGCAACCGCCGCATCACGCGGCAGCGAGACGACCGGCTGGCAGACCGAGCCGGCGCCCGGCAGGCTCGCCGAGAAGATCAGTGGAGCGACGTGGTCGCTACCCGCCGTGCGCGGGGCGCTCCGCGACATGTCCAACACGAGGCCCCCCGCGACTACCAGTGTGGCGAGGCCGAGAACGACGCGGGCGCGCACCTCTCAGCCGCGGCGCAGACCGAGAATCGACAGCAGGAAGGCAGAGAAGAAGATCTGGATGCCGACGATCAGGACGGAGGCGGCGACGACCGCGAGGCGTTCGTCGGCGAGGGAGCCGAAGCCGTGCGCGATCCATGTCGCGAGGATCAGTCCGCCGATGACCAGGCCGGCGAGCATGAAGGCGCTTCCGAGCAGCAGTCCGTGCTCGAGCCGGAAGCGGGCGCGCATGCGATCGAACCAGGGGTCGGTCTCGCCCATGAAGTAGGTGCCGTAGGCGTGCGCGCAGAGCCCCAGCGCGAGCACCTGGGTGCCGACGATCATCAACAGCGAGCCCCCGATCAGGGCGTGAAGTCCCCATGCGCGACCGAAGAAGTCGAGGCCCGCGCCCACGAACACCACGATCAGCGCGCCGAAGCCCGCGAGCATCGCGCCGGGGACGATGAACAGGTGGTTGGGGCTGTGAACGAGCAGGAAGCGCAGGTGGCGCCATCCGTCGCGGAAGCTCGACAGCTTGCTCTCGCCGCCGCGGGGGTGGTATTCGATCGGGAACTCGGCGATCCGCAGGTTCTCCTTGGCCGCCCTGATGACCATCTCCGAGGCGAACTCCATCCCCGTCGTGCGGAGGTCCAGGCGCGCCAGCACCTCGCGGCGGACGGCGCGCATGCCGCAGTGGGCATCGCTGATGCCGGTGCTGAAGAACAGGTTGAGCAGGCCGGTGAGGATGGGGTTGCCGATGTAGCGGTGCAGCCACGGCATCGCCCCCGGCTGGATGTTGTCCATGCGGTCGCCGATCACCATCTCCGCCCCCTCGTCGAGTGCGGCGATGAAGCGCGGTATCTCCTTGAAGTCGTACGTGAGGTCGGCGTCGGCCATCACGATGTAGCGGCCCCGCGAAGCGGCGAAGCCCGCGAGATAGGCGCTCCCGTAGCCACGGCGCGGTTCGATCACGACGCGCGCGCCGGCGCGTTCGGCCAGGCGAGCCGAGTCGTCGTCCGAGTTGTTGTCGGCGACGACGACCTCGCCGTTGATGCCCATTCGCACGATCGCTTCCATCGCTGCGAGGACACACGCCTCGATGTTCTCGGCCTCGTTGAGGCAGGGGATCACGACCGACACGACGGGTGCGTCGGCGTCGAGGTTCGGGGTCCCCGCGGGGGAGATGCCTGGGGCGAGTGTGCTCATCGGCTCGGTGATCGAGTTGCCCGGAACCGAGTAGCCCGGACAACCTCCCGGTTATAACCCCTCGACGGGCGGAAAGTGACGCTGCATGATGCGCGCCACGCGAGATGAGATGCTAGCGGGATGCGCGTTTGCCTCGTCTACGACTGCCTCTTCCCGTATACCGTGGGGGGCGCTGAGCGCTGGTATCGCAACCTCGCCGAGCGCCTCGCCGCCGAGGGACACGAGGTCACCTACCTGACGCTGCGCCAGTGGGCACGCGGCGAGCAGCTCGACCTCGACCCGCGTATCCGCGTCGTGACGGCCGGGCCTCGCATGTCGCTGTACACGACCGGCGGGCGCCGGCGCATCCTCCCGCCGCTGATGTTCGGCGCCGGCGTCCTCGGGCACCTGCTCCGCAGCGGCCGCCGCTACGACGTGGTGCACACCTGCTCGTTTCCGTACTTCTCGCTGCTGGCCGCCGCGCTGGCCAAGCCGATGATGCGCTTCGGCCTCGTCGTCGACTGGTTCGAGGTGTGGAGCGACGAATACTGGCGCGAGTATCTCGGCCGCACCGGCGGTGCCCTCGGATCGCTCGTGCAGCGCCTCTGTGCGCGCGTTCGCCAGCACGCCTTCTGCTTCTCCGAGCTGCACGCGGCGCGCCTGCGCGCAGAGGGGCTGCGCGGCGAGGTCACGGTCCTGCGCGGGCTCTACGACGAGCAGCACGGGCCGATCGCGCCGCGGGCCCCAGATCCTCTCGTACTGTTCGCCGGACGGCTGATCGCCGAGAAGCGGCCCGCGCTTGCAGTCGCGGCGATCGCGCGGGCGGCGGAGCAGATCGAGGGCCTGCGAGGAGAGTTTCTCGGCGAAGGACCCGAGCGAAGCGCGCTCGACGCCGCGATCGCCGAGCACGGGCCGGAGGGGACGTTCTCGGCACCCGGCTTCGCCGACGCGCAGACGCTCGACGAGGAGATGCGTCGAGCGCTCTGCCTGCTGCTGCCGTCAAGCCGCGAGGGCTATGGGATGGTCGTCGTCGAGGCCGCTGCGCGCGGGACGCCGAGCGTGGTGGTCGCTGGAGAGGACAACGCCGCAACCGAGCTGATCAGCGAGGGAGTCAACGGCACGGTCGCTGGGCGAGCGGATGCGCAGAGCATCGCCGAGGCGATCATCCGCGTTCACGAAGGGGGGCCGGCAATGAGACAGAGCACGGCGGCCTGGTTTCAGCGCAACGCCGAGACCCTGTCCCTCGACTCGTCCCTGGCCGGCGTGTTGAACGGCTACAGAAGTCGCGAACGTGCCCGCGGGACGCGAACCTCGTAGGCTCCGGCGGTGCTCGCAACTGCTCGCCGAGGGCTCCTGACGCCCGCCCCGTGGCTCCGATGAGCGCTGCCGCGGGTGCCTCCGCGACGATCCGCAGGATCGCCTCCGCGGTGGTGCCGGACGCCGGCAAGCGTGCCATCGACAAGGCCCGCGCGCATCGCTTTCTGCGCCGGATCGCGCCGGTCAACGAAGAGTACGTTCGTCGCTACGGACTGGACGTTCGTCGCGGGCCCTTCGCCGGCCTGCACTACATGTCCGGCCAGGAGCACATCTCGGGCCATCTGATCGCGAAGCTGGTTGGCAGCTACGAGCGCCAGCTCCATGCCTGGTTCCAGGAGTGGTGCGCCGAGGATCTCGACCTCGTGATCGATGTCGGGTGCGCGGAGGGCTACTACGCGGTCGGCCTCGCGCGTGCGCTGCCGAGCGTGCAGGTCCGCGCCTACGACACCTACCCGCCCGCGCGCGAGGACTGCGCGGAGCTCGCGCGCGCCAACGGCGTGCAGCCGCGGGTGCTGATCGGAGGGACGTGCACTCCCTCAACGCTGGCCGAGTTCCCCGAGCGACGCGTCGCGCTGCTCAGCGACTGCGAGGGCTACGAGAAGACGCTGCTCGACCCCAGCATCGCGCCCAACCTGCGGAGCTGGTCGATCATCGTCGAGCAGCACGACCTGATCGACCCGACGATCAGCGCGACGATCCGCCGGCGCTTCAGCGATACGCACGAGATCGAGGTCGTCGACTACGTGCCGCCGCGGCGCGAGGACTTCACGGAGCTCGATTGGCTGAGCGACGACATGGCGCGATTGGTCCTCGATGAGCGCCCGCTGCCGATGAGCTGGGCGATGCTGCGACCGCGCCGGCAGCCGTGAGCTCCCCGCTCGCGCCGGACCGCCCAGCCTGACTCAGCTGAGCGCGCGGGCATAGCTCTCGAGCGTCCGGCGCGCCGTCAGCTCCCAGGTGAACTGCGCCGCGCGCGCGCGACCGAGCGTCCGCATCCGCTCGCGCAGACCCTCGTCCTCCAAGATGCGCAGCACGGCCTCCGCGATCGCCGACTGCGAGCGCGGATCGAACAGCAGCGCCGCGTCGCCGGCGACCTCGGGAAGCGAGGAGGCATCCGAGCAGGCGACCGGGACGCCGCGAGCCATCGCCTCCAGCACCGGTAGGCCAAACCCCTCGTACAGCGAGGGGAACACGAAGGCATCGGCGATCGCCCACAGGCCCTCCGCCTCGGCGGCCGATATCCAGCCGGGAAAACGCACATCGTCGCTCACCCCCGCCCGCGCCACGAGCTCGTGCAGCTCGCGTTCGTGCCAGGTGCGATAGCCGGGGATCACCAGCAGCGGGCGACGCTCCGGGGCGATCTCGCCGAGCGCGCCGATCAGGCGCGCGAGGTTCTTGTGCGGCCGCTGCGCGGACAGGCTGAGCAGCACCCGGCGGTCGTCCCCCAGCTCGAAGCGAGCGCGCGTCTCGCTCTCCGCAGGCGCGCTCGCACGCGTCTGCGCGGCGACCCCCAACGGCACGACGTCGATGCGCTCGGGCGCGAGTCCCAGGATCTCGATCAGATCCCCGCGCGTGCTGTGGGAATCTGCGATCACGCGGTGAGAGCGCCGCGCCGCGAGCGGCACGAGCACCCTCATTCCCTTGTCGCGCAATCCGGAGTGAGCGTCGGGGAAGCGCGCGTAGATCAGGTCGTGAATCGTGACGACGCGGCGAAAGGGGCCCCACAGCGGGGCGGTCGACGCGAGGCTGTGCACGAGATCGACCCGCGCACGCGCCGCCTGGGGCACGAGCAGGCTCTGCTCGCCGAGAACCCACTGGACGCGGTTTCGCGCGTGCACCGGCACGGTGACCGTGGGCAGCAGGTCTCGCCACTGCACGCCTGCCGCGCTCGCCTCTCGGTTGATGAAGGCCGTGAACCTCATCCCCGCCGGCGCCTGGCTGAGCAGCGCCGGGATGAGCTCGCGCGCAGCGACCTCCATGCCGCCGGTCTCGCCCGGCACGAGAAACACGAGGTTCAGCCCGACGTGCACCGAGGAGCGCGCCGATCGGGCGCTCGCAGTGGGGCGAATCCGTCTCACCCAGTCGTGTTCGCGACCGCGAGCAGGGCGTCGACGTCGGGGGAGGAGAGCAGGTCGACGTGGGTCTTGATGCGCTCCTCGGGCCAGTCCCACCAGCGCATCCTGAGCAGTCCCTCGATCTGATCGTCGCTGAAACGCCGGCGCACCTCACGCGCGGGAACCCCTGCCACGATCGCGTACGGCCGCACGTCCCGGGTGACCACGGCGCGCGTGGCGATCACCGCCCCGTCGCCGATCCTGACGCCCGGCAGGATCAGTGCTTCGCTGCCGATCCAGACGTCGTTGCCGACGGCGATGTCGGCCTCGGGTCGAGGATGCCCGTCGCTCCAGGCGCCGGGCATCCCCCACAGGACACGGAACGGGAACGTTGAGACCCAGTCGGGGCGGTGATTGCCTCCGACCACGAATTTGACGCCATAGGCGATCGAGCAGTAGTCGCCGATGTCCACCCGCGCGCGCTCGCCGCGCCCGAAGTTCATCCTGAATTCTCCATAGGTGTGCGGCCCGATGCTCGCGCGCCCGCAGGCAACGGCCTCCTGCGGCGAAAGCGCGCCGAACAGCTCTCCCGTCAGGGGATCGACCGCGCCGGCGCTTCCGATCGCCTCCCTGGTGCGCGCCATCGCACGGCGCACCATGCGCAGCGCCTGTCCGCGTTCCATCGGCGGGAGGCTACCGATCACGGGCAGAGCCGGACGCCGCAGAGGAATGTGCAAGGCTCCTCGCCGTTGAGCACGGCGCCTCCTCCGACGATCGGGATCGATGCGCGAGCCGCGGCAGAGGTGCCCGCGGGACGCGGCAGGGTCGTGCGGGAGCTCCTCCGCGCCCTCTCCGCGCGCCCGGACGACGGCCACCGCTACCTTCTCTACGCACGCGAGCGGTGGGCGGGCATGGAGCCCGACGAGCGCTTCCGGTGGCGTCTGTTCGGCGCCGCGGACCCCTGGTGGCACGTGCTCAGCGCCCGCGCCGCCGGCCGCGAGTGCGACGTGTTCCTGTGCTCGAACTCCTATCTCACGGCGTGGCTGTTGCGCATCCCCGCCGTACCGATCGTGTATGACCTGACGACCTTCGCGCCCTCGATGCGTCCAAACCGTCGCTCGACCGTGATCGAGCGTGCCACGCTCGGCGTCGCCGCGCGGCGAGCCGCCGCCGTGGTGGCTATCTCCCAGGCGACGGCAGAGAACCTCGCCGAGCGCTTCCCCATCTCGGTCGGCAAGACCGTCGTGGCGCCGCTCGGGGTCGCTCCCACGCTCGCGGGCGAGCTGGATCCGGGCGAGGCCGACGGGCTCCCCCCCGCCGGGTTCGTGCTCGCGGTGGGAACGCTCGAGCCGCGAAAGAACCTTCCCCGCCTCGTCGCCGCGTACGCCTCGCTGGAGGAGCCGATTCAGAGGAGCCACCCGCTCGTGGTCGTCGGCGCGCTCGGCTGGGAGACGGGTGAGACGCTCAGCTCCCTACGCTCGCTCGGAGACCGCTGCGCGATGCTCGGGTACGTCTCCGACGCGGCGCTGGCGGAGCTGTACAGGCGCTGTGCCGTGTTCTGCTACCCGTCGCTCGGCGAGGGCTTCGGGCTGCCGGTGCTCGAGGCGATGGCGGGGGGGGCGGCGGTGGTGACCTCGCACATCTCCTCGCTGCCCGAGGTCGGCGGCGACGCCGTCGATTATGTCGATCCGTTCGATGTCGCCAGCATCGCCGCGGGCCTGCGCAGAGTGCTCGCCGACGCGGCCCACCGGACGCGGCTCGAGACGCGCGCGCGGGCGCGCGCACGCGAGTTCTCGTGGGAGCGCTTTGCAGCGATCACGCTCCAGACCCTGGACGACGCCGCCGCCCAGCAGGACAGACGGGGCCCGCGCGCGCGGGCGGCTCGAGCCGAGCAGCAAACGTGATGGGGGCTGCCGAGCGGGCCGGCGAGCCGGCGCCGCGACCTCCCGCTTCGTCCCCACCGCGGATCCTCTTTCTGACGGCGTCGCACGAGGACTACCTGGCTGACGGCCTGCTCCACGGCCTGCGGACGTTGGTCGGTCCCACGGTCGTGGACTTTCCCAAGTCGGAGTTCCTGTACGACAGCTACCCGCCCGATCGCCGCGCCGACCTGTACGGGCACGGCTTCACGCTCTATGGCCTGCTGCCGGACGTTCCGATCGATCGGCAGCGGCCGCTCGAGCGCGCGCGCGCGGGAGAGTTCGACCTCGTCGTGTTCGCCGACATCTGGAGCACGTTCGGCTCGTTCACCGCGCTGGCCCCGACGCTTGCGGATACACCGATGGCGGTGCTCGACGGAGCCGACCGCCAGGAGCCATATCCGTACGGGGGCCCGTGGTGGCGTCGGCCGAGCTGGTGGACACTCCCGCGAGCCCACACCCGCGCGAGGTACTTCAAGCGCGAGCTGACCCCGCTGACAGGCTGGTTCAGGTCCTACCTCTTGCTTCCCCCCAGACTCGCGAGCCGGCTTCCCTCGATCCGCAACATGCGCGAGATCTCGTTCTCGATTCCGGCAGAGAAGCTGATCGACGACGCGCCCGTGGCCAAGACGCGACTGCTCGCGAGCCATGTCGTGGACCCTGAAGTCGCCTCGCGACTCGGCGTCGGCACCTCGTACGCGTTCAGCGACGAGCGGGCCTATTACGCGGACCTGCGCGCGGCGCGGTTCGGGATCACCGTCAAACGCGCGGGCTGGGACTGCCTGCGCCACTACGAGCAGGCGGCGAACGGGTGCGTCCCCTGCTTCCGCGATCTCGACAGCAAGCCCCCCCGCTCCGCCCCCCACGGTCTCGATCACAGCAACTGCGTGAGCTACCGCACCTACGACGAGCTCGCCGGCCGCCTCGAGGCGATCGACGAGAGCGCCTACGCCTCGCTGCGGGAGGGCGCGCTCGCATGGGCCCGGGCCAACACGACCGAGCGGCGTGCCGAGCAGTTCCTCCGCGACTGCGGGCTCGCGGTGAGACCCGCGAGTCGCGGGGCCGACGAGGACGAGACCACGCTCGAGCGGTCGAGCCCCTGATGAGCGGCGAGCCGCCGGGCGAGATCTCCGAGACGATCGCCGACGGGGACATCCTCGCCTCGCGCGAGGCCGGCGGCCAGTTTCTGCGCGGCGGGAGCATGCGGGTGCTCGCCTACGGCCTGGGGCTGCTGGTGGGGCTGGCCTCCACCCCCCTCGTCACCCGCCACCTCGGCGCGACCGACTGGGGCCATTTCGTCACGGTGACGTCGCTGATCTTCATCGCCGTCGCGCTCACCGAGGGCGGCGTCGGGAATCTCGGCGTGCGCGAGTTCTCGACCGGCGAACGCGACGCCCGGCGAGCATTTCTGAGCAATCTCCTGGGCCTGCGCATCGTCCTGTCGCTGATCGGCGCGGCAGGAGCCATCCTCTTCGCGGTCGCCGCGGGGTATCCGCGGGTGCTCGTCGAGGGCACGGCGATCGCGTGCGTGAGTCTGCTGCTGGAAGGCCTGCGGGCGACGCTGGCGGTACCCCTGACCTCGCAGCTGCGCCTCGGTTGGCTCGCGCTCAGCGATTTCACCGCACAGTTCGTCACCGCGACTCTGATGATCCTGCTCGTGGTCAGCGGCGCGTCGCTGCTGCCGTTCTTCACGGTCGCGATCGTCGTCGCGCTCGTCACGCTGAGCCTGACGGCGGTGCTCGTGCGTCACGAGGTCAGCCTGCTGCCTTCCTTCTCGCTGACGCAGTGGCGATCGCTGATGTCCGACTCGATCGTCTACGCCGCCGCGACCGCTCTGGGTGTCGTCTACTTCAGGATCGTGGCGGTCGCGATCTCGCTCCTCGCAGGGCGGCTGCAGACCGGATACTTCGACCTCTCCTTCCGCATCATCGACATCATCAACGGCCTTCCCTGGCTGCTCGTCGCCTCTGCCTTTCCGATCCTCGCGCGCGCCGCGCACAACGACGAGGAGCGGCTGCGCTACGCGCTTCAGCGACTGTTCGACGGCAGCGTCGTGGTGGGCTGCCTGCTGTCCCTCTGCACGATCACCGGCGCCCCGTTTGCGGTCGAAGTGGTGGGGGGCGCGGCGTTTCACCCGTCCAGCTCCACACTGCAGATCCTGGCGGTCGGGATCACCGGAACGTTCCTGGTCGCGACCTGGTCGTTCGCGCTGCTGACGCTGCGGCTCTACCGCGACCTGATCGTCGTCAACGGACTAATCGTGATCATCGCCGTGACGCTCAGCGTGTTGCTGATCCCCGCCTACCAGGCCCATGGCGCGGCCGTGGTCACGGCGACGCTCGAGCTGGCGCTGGCGGCCGGCTACGGCATCGTGCTGAGCGTTCGCCGCCCGGAGCTGCGTCCCTCGCTGCGCGGCGTGCCGAGGGTCCTGCTCGCGTTCGGAATCGCCCTGGCGATCTCCGAGGCTCTGCCGGTCGGATCCGTCGCCGGCACGATCATCGGCGCTTGCGTCATGCTCGCCGCACTGCTGGCGCTGCGCGCGCTGCCGCAGGAGTTCCTCGATGCGCTCGGCCGACGAACCGCAGGCTAAGGTAGCGGGCATGCCCGCCACGATCCCGCTCCAGTCGCCGAAGTCCGCGACCTACTACGACCTCTCACGCGCCGAGACGCTCGCGCACCTGCCGGCGCCGCTCGGACGAGTGCTCGACGTCGGATGCGCACGAGGCGGCGCCGCCGCCGAGCTGCGGGCGCGCGGAGCGACGTCGATCACCGGCATCGAGATGCTGGCGGAGCCCGCGGCGGTTGCCGCGACGGTCTACGACCACGTCCTCGTCGGCGATGCCCTGGGCGAGCTCGGCAATACGGAGGGCAACTTCGACACGATCCTCTGCTACGATGTGCTGGAGCACATCTACGACCCGCTGGCCGTGATCGACGGGCTGCGCGGGGTGGCCGCGCCGAGCGGCCGGCTGCACGTGTCGGTGCCCAACGCCAGCCACGTGTCGCTGCTGCGAGACCTCATCTTCAAGGGCACGTTCGGCTATCAGCCGGCGGGGCATCGCGACGCGACGCACGTGCGCTGGTTCACGCGACGGGACATCGTGGCGCTGGTCGCCGAGGGAGGGTGGCACGTGGAGGGAGTGGCCCACTCACAGCTGCACATCTCCCGCTACCTGGACAGGCTGACGCGGGGGCGCTCGACCGAGTACCTGGCAGGGCAGTGGTACGTGCTGGCGCGCAACCAGGCGTGATGGCGGAGGTCGATGTCTCGGTCTGCGTACCCGTCTACCGGACGCACGGCGCGCCAAATCTGAGCACGCTGGCCGAGACGATGGAGCGCGCCCTCGGTGGCCTGAGGGGCGAGCTGGTCGTGGCGCTCAACGGCGTCTCGGCCGCCGACGCGCTCGTGCCCTCGTGGGCGCGCTCGGTCGACCTGGGTGTGAACCGTGGCGTCTCTCCCGGCTGGAACGCGGCGGCGGCGGCGGCGCGGGCGCCGGTGCTGATCTTCTGCAACGACGATGTCCTGCTCGGCGAGCGAGCCCTGCGACTGATGCACGACGCGCTCGTCGAGCACGCCGACGCCGGCGTCGTCGGGCCGGACGGCACACGCTGGGACCTGAGCGTGCCCAGGCACCTGGAGTGGCTCGACCTCAGCGCTCGCCGCGCCGGCGAAATCGAGAGCTGCGACGTCGTCTCGGGCTTTCTGTTCGGCATGCGCAGCGCAGTGCTCGAGCAGCTGGGCGGCTTCGACGAGGCTTACGCCCCCTGCTCGATGGAGGAGGTCGATCTCTGCACCGATGTGCGCAAGCGCCTCGGCCTGCGTTGCTACGCCGTCGCCGGGGTCGAGACCGAGCACGAGTACGGCATCTCGGTGAGCCGTCCGTGGACACGCATTCACCACAACGGGCGCTCGGAGTTCCTGCGCTCCATCCACGTGCGCAACGTGCGCCACTTCCGCGAGAAGTGGCAGGGGGTCGTCTAGCGGCGCAGGCGACCGAGCGCCAGCCCGGCGAGCATCCGCCCGCCGCCGACGGGATCCGAGCGAAGGTCGCGCAACGCCCAGCCCGCCCGCTCGCGTCGCACCGCCCACCGCGCCTCGCGTTGCTCGGTGGCCGACAGCGCCCGGTACTGAGCTCCAGCCCGCCGTGGATAGTCGGCCTCGAAGGCGACCTGCGCGGGGACTCCGGGACCCCACTCGAGCGGCGGAGCCCCAGTCGTGCTGACGCTCTCGAACAGCTCCTCGAGCGCGCCCGCAAGCGCCAGGGGGCTCCATGCGGCTCGAGCCTTGCTCGCGCCGGCTGCGCCGAAGTCCAGCCGGCGCCGCTCGTCGCCGAGCAGCTCAGCCACGGCCTCGGCAAAGACGCGCGGGTGGTTGGCCACCCAGCCGTTGACGCCGTTGTCGACGACCTCGATCTGGGCGTTGTCGGTCCAGGGCGTCGAGCTCGTCACCACCGGCACACCGAGCGCCATCGCCTCGGCGATCGCGAGGCCGAAGGACTCCCCGATCGATGAGGCGCTCGCGAACACGTCGGCGGCGCGATAGAAGGCCGCCACGCGCCGCGGATCGCTCGAGGAGGGCAGGCAGCGCACGCGCTCGAGCACGCCCAGCCGGCGAAGCTGGGCCCGGCGGTGCGCCGTCACGCCGACCAGCACGATCTGCACGTCCGGAACGAGGCGCAGCAGCGCCGGCACCATTCTCACCACGACGTCCCCCCACTTGCGGTCGTCCTCTCGTCCGACACGCACGACCGTCGGACGCTCGGGGTCGAGGCCCAGCAGCAGGCGCGCGTCCCGCTGCGAGGATGGCGCGTCGGCGTCGAGGCGGCCGCTGTCCACGGGGTAGTAGAGGGTCCGATGGCGGGAGTGGAAATCGGCCTGGTTCAGGCCCGCCCGCAGCCGGTAGCGCATCGCGCACATCTGGCTTATGAGCAGGTGGGCAGAGAACTGCGGCTCGTCGGGACTCGGGTCGCACCAGCCGAACACGTTGGTCTCGACGAGGCCCCCGACGCCCGCCGCGCGGCACGCCGCGGGGACGATCGGCTCCGGCAGGCCGCTGCGATGCACGTGGACCACGTCGACGCCGCGGAGCTGCTCGGCGAGCAGCGACACATCGTTGTCGGCACACAGCACCTCGATGCCCGCCGCTTGGAGATCCGCGGCGCGCACCCCCGGCTCGCTCAGCGCGATCGCCCGCGGTCTCACCCTCGTGCGATCGTGGTGCAGAGCGTAGGTGACGGCCGCCTTCGCCGTGCCACCCATGCTGAACGAGTCGCAGACAACGGCCAGCTCGAGCGTCATGGGCGCCGGCGCCGGTAGAGCACGTCTGCGGGCGTTAGCTCCGCGACCGCCTCGTAGTGACCGGCGATCACATCCTCCACCGCCGCCCGGCCACCACCGCCGAGCACCTCCACCAGCAGCCAGCACGGTCCGTGACGCTCGAGATCGAGGCCGCGAAGCGCAGGGGCCTCGTACCCCTCGAGGTCCAGTGAGATGAAGTCGGGCCGCTCGACCCCCGAGGCCTCGAGCACCTCGTCGAGCGTGCGGGCGGGCACCTGCACTGCGTAGGTCGCCGACTCCTGGAGCGCCCGCCGCTCCATCTCCGGCTCGGAGCCCGTGATCAGCGAGCGCAGGTCGGAGTAGGTCATCGTCACGCGCTGCTCGGGGAACCCGGGTTCGACGAGCGCGCAGTTGTGCACGACGGAGGCCGAGCGCAGGCGCGCGCACTCCGCGCTGAGCGTGGGAATCCCCTCGACCAGCACTCCCGTCCACCCGTGGAAGCGTTCGAGGAAGTAGGTGTTGCTCCACGTGTAGCCGTCGTTGGCGCCGGCCTCAAGGAAGGTGCCGGTGGCGGGCAGGTAGCGCTGCAGCTTTGCATCGAGGTCGTCGAAGCCGGGGCGGGAGTGGCGGGAGGACCCGAACGACTCGAACATCCGACGCCTGGCGTGCACGAGTCGCTTGCGTGTGTGCCTGTGACGAAGCGGCGTGGCGTAGAGAAGCGCCTCGCGCGCGCGCTCGCGGAGACTCATCGGCGAAGCTTGTGCGCCTCGGTGAGCACGCGATCTATTCTATGCGCGTGGATCCGCTCCCGATCACGCTGTGCATCAGCACCAGAAACGCCTCCGCGCACTTGGCGGGGTGCATCGAGAGCGTGCGGGACTGGACGAGCGAGCTTGTGGTCGTGGACATGGAGAGCAGCGACGCGACCCTCGACATCGCTCGCTCATACGGCGCGAGGATCGTGCAGGTTCCAGCCGCGGGCTGGGCCGAGCCGGGCCGCCAGGCCGGTATCGACGCGGCCACGCAGCCGTGGGTCCTGGTCCTCGACGCCGACGAGCGCGCCGCGCCAGGATTGCGCGAGCTCGCCGCGCGGTACGTGCATCGCGATGACCTCGGCGGCGTGCAGCTTCCGCGCCAGAACTTCCAGTTCGGCTGGTGGGTTCCGGGCGCCGGCACGTGGCCGGACTGGCAGCTGAGGCTGTTTCGCAGCGACCGCACGACGTGGTCCGGGCTGCGAACCCATGCCGGCCCGACGGTGAACGGACGCGTGGAGCACGCACCCGCAATGGTCGAGAACGCAATCGTCCACCACAGCTTCGCGACGATCCGCGATTGGATGGCGAGCGCGAACTCCTACACCGACCTGGAGGCCGGCCGGATGGCGGCGGGCGGGCGCACGCCAAGCCTGCCGCGGCTGCTCGGCGTGCCGCTCGCTCGCTTCGCCCAGGACTATCTCGTCAAGCGTGGCTACCGCGGCGGTCGCTACGGGTTGGCGGTCGGCCTGCTGGCGATGTGCTACTGGCTGCTGGCCGGACTGAAGGCGTGGGAAAGCCGGTTGGCCACCGAGCAGCCGACGCCGGACGCGGTGCGCGAGCCGACCCTCACGAGCTGAGGCGCGCTCTCCAAGCCCGTTCATAGGACTCCAGCGTGAGCTGGGCCGTCGCGCTCCAAGAGAACCCCTGGGCTTGCTCCCGGCCGGCCGCGACGAGCCGCGCCGCCAGCGTGCCATCCGCGAGGATGTCGAGCACGGCCGCGGCGATGTCCTCGACGCTCAGGGGATCGAAGTAGCGCGCGGCATCGCCGGCGACCTCGGGCATCGCAGACACGTTCGAGCACGCCACCGGGACCCCGCGGCGCATCGCCTCCAGCACGGGCAGGCCGAAACCCTCGTTGACGGACGCCAGCACGAAGCAGCTCGCCGCGGCATACAGGCCCTCGAGGTCGGCCGCCTCCACGTAGGACGGAAATGTGACGTTCGCGAGGATCCCGCGGGCGGCCGCGAGCGAGCGCAGCTCGCGCTCGTGCTCGGTGGGCTCACCGGGCAGCACGAGCATCGCCGTCGGCTCACGCGCGGCGACGATCGCGATCGCCTCGACCAGGCGCCGGAGGTTCTTGTGGACCTTCTTCGCGGACACGGCAAGGACGATGCGGCCCTCGCCGAGCCCCAGCCGCTCACGCAGCTCGGGCTCGGGTGTGGGTGTCGCCTGCGGGCGGACGCCGGGCCCGAGCGGAACGACATCCAGCCGCTCGCGCGAGACCCCCAGGTGCTGGACGATCTCCGTCGCGCTGGCCTGCGAGATCGCGATCAGCCTGTCCGCGCGACGAGCGATCGGTGGCACGATCAGCCTCCACAGCCGCATCGTCGCTCCCTGATCCCGATCGGGCGCCACGATCCAGATCACGTCCGGCAGCATCACGACGTTGACCGCTCGGGTCCGCAGCGGCGCAGTGAAGGCCACGCTGTGCAGCAGGTCCACCTGCCGGCCTGCGAGCACGCCGAGGACAGTCATCTCCGCAACGGCCTTCAGCCCACGCACCCCGAAGGACGCGTGCGTCACCAGCTCGACGTCGCCGGCCCATTGCTCGCGCGCGAGCTGCGCACGGCCATGCGGACTGCAGTAGACGCGAAAGCGAGTGCCGGGTGCGAGGCGCACGAGCTCGGGAACGATGGCGCGGACGTAGGTCTCCAGACCTCCCATCGGCGGCTCCAGGAAGACCGCGTTGAGTCCGATGCGCTCGGGCAGGCTCATGACGGCGAACGGTAACGAGGCGCCGCGCGCTTCACCCCTTCGCCGCCGCCGAGGTCCCCAGCACTTCGCCGGCGGGTCCCAGCGCCTGGACGGCGAAGTTGGGCTGGGCCGGGAGCGCGATCGCGCTCTCAAAGCCGCTCACGGGTGCCACCGCGAGCGTCGAGAGGGTCGCCGGCGTCGGGCCGCCGAGCACGCGCCAGGAGCTGACGCCGGTCGCACCGTTCCAGCTCGCGTAAACGGTCGCCGTCGCGCCGCTGAGCTTCACGCCGATCGACGGGACGGTGGTGGGCGTCGCGGTCCAGGGGAAGCGGAACGCGCGATAGGACTGCCCGGGCGAGGGAAAGTGGCCGTCGAAGACGATCTGGCCGGCACTGTTGAATTCGGTGAAGTAGGGATCTTCGCCCCAGCCGACGAACGAGCTGCCGCCGGGGAG
Organism: Solirubrobacteraceae bacterium; assembly: GCA_036498325.1. Taxonomy (GTDB): domain Bacteria; phylum Actinomycetota; class Thermoleophilia; order Solirubrobacterales; family Solirubrobacteraceae; genus Palsa-744. Next base: position 6,356 of record DASYFR010000005.1, on the reverse strand, counting down.
GACCTGGTCGTTGCCCTGGCTGCCCGTCAGCAGGGCGGGTGTACGCACGTAGCGCCCGACGAGTGTGACCTTGCGGTGCGTCCAGTCGATGCGCTCGCGAATCACGCGCGACTGCGAGTGGGCCTTCGGCACGCCGCCGTTGTCGAAGATCGTGAGCGTGTGGTCGGGCTGCCAGCGGACGTCGTGCTGGTAGGCGGTGCCCGTGCCCGAGCCCATCTTGAAGCTCGAGCGCCTGCCGCCCAGATGCCAGAGAACGTTGCCGCTGACGTGATCGATCTCGTAGGCCGTTGAGGTGTTGCGCGAGGAGACGATGAAGTTGCCGTCCCCCCACGGGTCGAGTGAGATCGAGTTGATGTGAAAGAAGTCCCACGGCTGCCCGCTGGCGCTGATCGTCGCGTAGGAGTCGTGGGGGTCGACGTGGCCGTAGGCGTGCCACTCGAACATCACGAGGCCGGTGGCCACGTCGATCTCCTGGATCAGCCCGTCCTGCAGCGCGCCGTTGCGCGGCCCACCGAAGGAGGACAGGTCGGCGTCGACGAGCGAGTAGGCGGTGATGAACGCGGAGCCCTGCGGCGTGAGCTGCATGTCGTGGAGGTCGGCCTGGTAGCCGTTGCCCGCCGACACGGTGGCGATCGGCGTATAGGAGGTGCTGTAGATCTCATCCGTGCCGAAGCCGACGCCGAGCACGGACGGGATGTCACCCTGCCACCACGTCAGCACCGGCTGGCCGGCGTAGCTCTGGATCTGCAGGTCCGCGGCGACCTGGCCGGTGGGGACGGGCGCGTACCAGACCAGCCTGCCGCTGGCTTCGATGATCATCGGTCCCGACTGGCCGAGCCCGTGGGTGGGGGTGATGAAGATGTCCCCGTGTGAGGCGGCGGGGGAGGAGGTTGTGATGGCGATCTTGGGCGGCTGAAGGGTGGGGGCTGAGACGAAGCTCTGGACGGTTCCCGCGCGCGCGGGCGCGGGCGCGCCGGTGGCGGGAGGCCTGTAGGCCGACAGTCGCGCCACCGTGAAGCTTGTGCCCACTCGCCGCGTATGGCCGTGCGGCCCGACGGTCGCGCTGACGTTGACGCGCTCGCCCTGCGAGAACGCGCGCGTCGCGAGGAAGCTCGCGCCGGCGCTGCTCACGTACGAGCGCAGCCGGCCGCTGTGGCGTCCGCTGCTGGACCCCGTGACCGACACGGCGCTGATTTCCTGCGCGGGCACGCCCAGGAAGCTGATCTGCGTCGAGGGCGAGGCGTCGGGGGTGCCGTTCAGCGGCGAGATCGTCAACGTGCGGGCAGCTGCGCCGTGCGCGGACAGGAGCACGGCGGCGCTCGCCAGCGCGCACACCCAGCGCGCAGGACGTCGTCCCCGTTGCAGAGCCGCTGCCGCGATCACACCCATCCTCGCCTCTCTCGAGCCATCCGCATCACCGGCCCCGAGATGGGACGTGGAGACACCGGCTACCAATACGCCGCCATCCCCCCAACACCCTGCCCGCGACGATGTCGCGCTAGTGCTCACGCACGAGGACGACGCGCGAGGAACCCGCGGCGTAGGGATAGTCGGACTCGGGTTCGGACACCACGCGGAAGTCATACAGCGCCGGACCTGCGAAGCGGAAGCGATAGCTCGCGTGGTAGCGCCCGCGCGAGTCGGTGCGCACGACCTTGAACTCGATCCACGATCCCCCCGGCGAGCGCGCCTCGAGCACGAGCTGCTTGCCCTCAGCCGGGATCGGGCCTCCGCGCAGCCGCCCGCGGAAGAAGATGCTGCCTCCCACCCCCGAGGTGAGCGGGGAGACCCTCAGCGCGATTCCCGCGCGTACGTTCAGGACGAGCGCGCGCGTGGCAGCCGCAGCGCCGTCGCCGAGGTGGGCGCGATAGGAGACGCGGACCCGGCACGACGGGATGGTGCGCGGGAGCAGCGCCGTGAAGCGCCCATCGCGACCGGTGTGCACGGTGATCGCGGCTATCCGCCTGCTTCCCGTCGCGGGAGACGACTGGACTTCGATGAGCGCCCCCGAGATGGCGATCCCGCCCGGCGCCGTCAAGCGGCCCGCAACCCTCGCGCCGCGCCCGTAGCCCGTCGTCAACGCGGGCTTCATGTGCCCCGACCAGCCCACCGTCAGCGTCGCGTGCGTCGACGCGTTGGCGCCGTTCAGCGGTCCCGGCACACCAGGCGGGGGCGGGTTGTAGATGCTCACCACGCGATCGAGCACCGGCGCCGTGTTTCCAGCGGCATCCACGACGCTGACGACCAGGTGATGGACGCCGTTCGGGACGCTCGAGGAGTCGAACGCGACGTCCGCGCCCACCGAGCCCGCGCAGGGCTGGAGGTAGAGGAAGGCGAGCGTCCCGTCCGCGGTCTGCCCCACGTTCCTGCAGCGCCCCCCGTTTTCGTCGAGCGCGGTGCTCTGCACCGTCTGCCCATCCACGCTGAACCGCGCCTCGTACACGCCGGCCCCGGGATCGGCCGCGTCGAACATCAGGTCGCTCGTGCCGGTCAGCGTCGGGGCGATCGCGACTTCCCCGCCCACATTGGCCGCCGTCGGAGTCGCCGCCTGTTCGAGCGTGAGATCCGCCGCGTACAGAGAGACGGTGGCCGCGTAGCCGTTGGGGTCGACTTTGCCTTCGGGGCAGGCGTAGTTTTGAACGCCGCCGCACGTGGCCGACGCGAAGAGTTGTCCGCCCAGGTGAGACCCCGCCGCTGCGACCTGGTTAGCCGGGGACATCGGATTTCCGCTTTCTCCCTTCGAGACGCATTCCGCCAAGTAGGCACACGAATCGAACAGCGCAGTTGGGCTGGGCCCGGCCAGAGTGAACAGATACCCGGCGTTGATCGCGGCCCCACCCGCCGCGTCCCCCGCACGCCACAACGTGGCGCCAACGAGCTTCTCGGTGGCCGGCGCCCCGAACATCCACGTCGCTCTGTCCGTTTCGGCGGTTCGGGGCGTATCGCCTAGGGCAGCCACGAGCGCGCCGCCCGGCTGCGAGCAGGTGTTCAATGCAAAGGACTGCGACCCAGCAGTGGAGGGACTCCACCCGTCGACCGGCGCAGCTTCGCCGCCGGGCGTCCGACACGAATAGACGTGGAAGCTACCGCCGTAGGCGCTCGAAGCGCAGACGACGAAGGCCGCGAGGAGCGCGAGCGCGAACCTCGCTGTCCGCGTCGTCCGCTTCGACATCCTTGCGAAATCTCGGACCATCTCAACCCTATGTCGCTGCGACGGGGCCCGTGACCCCCCCTTTGCGAATTATTCCAGATAGCCGATCGATGCGCGAGAGCCGGATGCCGGCTCAGAGCGACAGCCGCAGCGGCAGCGCGCCGACGCCGTAGATGCCCGAGACACCTTCGAAGACGGGCTCGCCGTCGAGCTCCAGCGACTTGACGCGACGGGCCAGGAACTCGAGTCCCTCCTGCAGCTCGGCGCGCGCCAGGTTCGCGCCGAGGCAGTAGTGCACGCCGGCACCGAACGTCAGCGGGCGCGCGCGGGCGCGGTCTGCGGTGATGTCGAAGCGCTCCGCGCCGCCGTCCCCGGCGAGGTCCCCCTCGAGATCGCGGTTGCCCGCGAAGGCGCACACCATCACGACCGTCCCCTCGGGGAAGGTCACGTCACGGTAGCTCAGCTCCTCGGTCAGGATGCGGGCCGTGAAGGGGGTGATCGGCTCGTAGCGCAGCGCCTCCTCGACCGCCTGTCCCGCGAGCGCCGGGTTCTCGACGAGCGCGGCCCATTGGTCGGGGCGTTCGGCCAGCAGCCTGACGGCGTGCGCGAGCTGGCTCTGGCTCGTGTCGACGCCGCCGACGAGCACGTTGAAGACGAGGTTGATGCACTCCACGTCGCTCAGCCGCTCCGGTGGGTGCTCCGGATCTGCCGCCTCGATCAGCTTCGAGATCAGGTCGTCCGCGGGGCTGTCGCGACGCGCGCGCACGAGCTCCTGCGCGTACTCGTAGAACTCCTCCACCGCCTGCTCGATCTGCTCGCGCTCGCTCGCCATGCTGACGGCATCGAACTGGCGCTGGATCCAGTTCGACCAGTGGTGCAGTCGTGGGGCGTCCGCGAGTGGCGCGCCCATCACGAGCGCGATCACCTGCGAGGGGTACGGCTTGGCGAACGCCTCGACGAACTCGCAGCGCACGATTCCCGCCCCGCCCGGCCCGTCGAGCGCCGTCGCGCCCGCCGCCTCGACGGCCTGCGTCAAAAGCCCCTGCATGAACCCACGCATCGCGGGGCGGTAGCGCTCGACCGCGCGCGGTGACAGCGCCGGGTTGACGAGGCTGCGCAAGCGCGAGTGGTCGGGCCCGTTGACCTGCAGGATGTTCCTGCGCATCTGCTCATACAGCGGACCGTCGGCGAGCTCGAATATCTCCGCGATCTTGATCCCCGGGAAGATCGCGGAGCGCGTGCGCAGGAAGAACTCGCCCGCCTCGCGATCCAGCGTCATGTAGCCGAACGGGGACCGCGCCAGCCACCCGCTGCGACGGAGCTCAGCCATCGCCGCGTGGAAGGCCTCCCCGCGCATCGCCGGGTCGAGGTAGTCGAAGGTGGGGAGCTCGAGCTCGCCGACGAGCGCCATCGCAGTGTGCGCCGATCCTATTTCCTCGCGTCGACTGCCCGCTCGGGCGACGCGTAGGCCGAGAGCTCGGGGGCTCTCGGGGAGGTCCTGATCATTTCCCGGCGCTCGGTTCGCTCACGTGGACATCACGGGAGGCGCCGGGTATCTCGCCAGCTTCTTGCCGGGGTTCAGCAGTCCCTTGGGGTCGAACGCGCGCTTGATCTCTTCGTGCAGCTGCACGGCGCGCTCGTTCCACTGAGCCGCCAGCCGTCCGCGCTTGAGCCAGCCGACGCCGTGCTCGCCGGCCACCGAGCCGCCGAGCGCGACGACCAGCGCAAACAGCTCCTCGCCCACCGCCTCGGCCTGCTCCAGCTCCCGCTCCGCCGCCGGGTCGACGAGCACCGTCGCGTGCACGTTGCCCTCGCCCCCGTGGCCCCACGCGCACGAGCGCAGGCCGTGGCGCGCCGCGATCTCGGCAAAGCGCTCGAGCCCCTCGCCGAGCCGCTCCAGCGGGAACACGACATCCTCGCTCGCCTTTCCCCCGCGCGCGCCCGTGACGACGCCGTTGATGCCGTCGCGCCAGCGCCACAGCGCCGCGGCGTCGGTGGGCTCGTGGACCGCCACCGCCGCCTCGCCTAGCGCCTGCAGCAGCTCATCGCGTTCCCTCTGCGTCTCCGCGAGCGCTCCGTCGAACTCCACGACCAGCGCGAACCCCGCCCCCGCCGGCAGCGCCCCCGGCCCCGCGGGTCCGCCGGCCCCGTCGCCGGGGTAGCCTCCGGCCGCGATCGCGAGCGCGTCCGCGTCGAGGAAGTCCAGCACCGACGGGCACAGCCCAGCCGCGAAGATCGTCTCGATCGCCGCGCAGCCCTCCGCGCGCGTGCTCAGGAACACGACCAGCGCGAGCGCCGCCTCCGGCGCCGGCAGCAGGCGCAGGCGCACAGCCGTGATCACCCCGAGCGTGCCCTCGGACCCGACGAGCACGCTCTTGAGGTCATACCCGGCGACGTCCTTGCCGACCCAGCCGCCGATCTCGACGAGCTCGCCGGGGGCGAGCACGACCTCCACGCCCGCCACCCACGCGCCCGTCACGCCGTGCTTGAGCGCGTGCGGGCCGCCCGCGTTGGTTGCCACGTTGCCACCGATCTGCGATTGCTCGCCCGCCCCGGGGTCGGGGCCGAAGAAGAGCCCGTTCTCGCGTGCGAGACGCTGCACGTGGCGCGTGCTGACGCCGGCCTCCGGGAGCATCCGCCACAGCGCCGGCTCGAGCTCCCTGACGCTGCGCACACGCTCCAGCGAGCAGACGACGCCGCCCTGCGTCGCCACGGCACCGCCCTGCATCCCGGTGCCGCCGCCGCGGGGCACGATCGCCACATCGTGGGAGTAGCACCAGCGCACGACCGCCGCGACCTCCGCGGCACTCCCCGGGAGCACGAGCGCCTCGGCGCGGCCGGTGACCCCGCGGCGGCGCGCGGCGTCGCGGTTGTAGGGCGAATCCGCCGGCGCCTCCAGCACGTGCTCGGCGCCCACTATGCGGCTGAGCTCGCTGCGCATCCTCGCGCGAGGCTAGCGCGGACGGCGAGCGCGGAGGGCGCGACGGCTAGCATTGATGGCCGCATGGCGATCAGCACCAAGCCGTCCGGGGAGGAGCCCGCGCCGGCCGCGAGCCAGCAGTCGGAGCGGGTCTTCCGCTCGCTGTCGGGTGAACCGGTGCGTGAGTTGTATACGCGGGCGGATTTGCCGGCGGGTATCGGCGCTGTGCCTCCGGCGGGGGATCCGGTTGGTGTGCCGGGGGAGTTTCCGTTTACGCGGGGGATT
>DASYFR010000004.1:0-75003 GCA_036498325.1 Solirubrobacteraceae bacterium | reverse complement strand
GCTGCTCGGGACGCCGCTCGAACAACCGCCGGCGCTGAAGGAGTATGCCTCGCGCCTGTGGGACTATTGGGAGCGCGAGATGGAGCCCGCGACGGGACGGGGACGCACGCTGAACGAGGCGCTCGGCGGGCGCCACGTGATGATCACCGGCGCCTCCTCGGGAATCGGGCGCTCAACGGCCCTGAAGGTCGCAGCGGCAGGCGGCGTACCGCTGCTGGTGGCCCGCAACGTCGACAACCTCGAGGAGGTCCGGGCGGAGATCGTCGCCGCTGGGGGCACCGCCTACGTGTACGCCGCGGACATCTCCGACATGGAGTCGATCGAAGGGCTGCTCGAGCGGGTGCTGGCCGACCATCGCAACGTCGACATGCTGGTCAACAACGCGGGGCGCTCGATCCGCCGTTCCGTTGCGCTCAGCTACGACCGCTTCCACGACTTCGAACGGACGATCCAGCTCAACTACTTCGGTGCCGTGAAGCTGATCATCGGGCTGCTCCCGCACATGCGCGAGCGCGGCTCCGGGCACATCGTCAACGTGTCCTCGATCGGCGTGCAGACGAACCCGCCGCGGTTCTCCGCCTACGTCGCCTCGAAGGCCGCGCTCGATGCCTTCACGCGCGTCGTCTCCTCCGAGGTGATCGGCGACGGGATCACGTTCACGACGATTCACATGCCGCTCGTGCGCACGCCGATGATCGCCCCGACGAAGATGTACGACGCCTTCCCCGCGATCAGCCCGGAGGAGGCCGCCGACATGATCTGCGAGGCGCTGCGCAGCCGCCCCAAGGAGATGGGCACGCGTCTCGGCAAGCTCGGCGAGGTCGCCTACACGCTGTCGCCGCGCACGATGGACCGGCTGCTGCATCTCGCCTACCGCGTGTTCCCCGACTCGGCCGCCTCCAAGGGCCAGGGCGACGTCGAGGAGCGCGCCTCCTTCGAGCAGATCGCGATGGCGACGCTGACGCGGGGCGTGCACTGGTAAGCAGGCTCCTCGCGCGGTCGGAGGATGATCAGAGCGTGACCGAGACGGCTGCCGCGATCGAGGTGCGCTCGCTGCGCAAGCGCTACGGCGACTACGAGGCCGTGCGCGGCATCGACATCTCGGTGCGCCGCGGCGAGGTGTTCGGGCTGCTCGGGCCCAATGGCGCCGGCAAGACGACGACCGTGGAGATCCTCGAGGGCTACCGCGCGCGCACCAGCGGCGAGGTGTCGGTGCTCGGCGAGGACCCCGCGCGGCGCTCGATCGAGCTGCGCCGGCGCATCGGCATCGTGCTGCAGTCCGGCGGCATCTACAGCCACATCACCCCGCGCGAGGCGCTCGCGCATTGGGCCAGCTTCTACCCGCGCCCGCGCGACGTGCAGGAGGTGCTCGAGCTCGCCGGGCTGGGCGAGCGGGCCGACGTACGCAGCCGCAAGCTCTCCGGCGGCCAGCTGCGCCGCCTGGACTTCGCGCTCGCGCTGATCGGCGACCCCGAGCTGATCTTCCTCGACGAGCCGACCACCGGGTTCGACCCGGAGGCGCGCCGGGCGGCGTGGGAGACGGTGCGCTCGCTGCGCGCGCTTGGCAAGACGATCCTGCTGACGACCCACTACCTCGACGAGGCGCAAGCGCTCGCCGACCGCGTCGCGATCGTCAAGGACGGTCGCGTGCTGGCGATCGGGCCGCCGCGTGAGCTCGGCGTCGGGGCCGCGCACTACCGCGTCGCCTACCGCGGCGCCGGCGGTGAGCTCGTCGAGCGCGAGACCGACGACCCGACCGCGCTGCTGCACGAGCTGACCGCCGAGGCGCTCGCACGCGGAGAGCGCCTGGAGGAGCTGTCGGTGGCGCGCCCGACGCTCGAGGACGTCTACCTTGAGCTGACCGCCGATGCCTGAGGGGCGCGAGCAGCGTGTCTGAGGCGATCGTGTTGAGCTGGCGCCAGTACCGGCTCGAGCGGCGCATGTTCTGGCGCAACCCCAGCGCGGCGTTCTTCAATTTCGTCCTGCCGCTGCTGTTCCTCGCCGGTGGCGGCGCGATCCTCAGCGGCAGCCAGCACGACCTCGACAAGCTGCTGCCCGCGATCGCGGGGATGAGCGTGATGTCGACGACGTTCACCGCGCTCGCCTACAACATCGTGTTCCTGCGCGAGCGCGGTGTGCTCAAGCGGATTCGCGGCACGCCGCTGCCGACGATCTCCTATTTCGGCGGTGTCGCCGCCAACGCCGTCACCAACACCGCGCTGCAGATCGCGCTGGTCGTGCTCGCCGGGCGCGTCTTCTTCGGCATCGGCTGGCCGCCCGACGTGTTGACGCTGGTCGTCTTCGTGATCGTCGGCGTCGTCTGCTTCGCCGCGCTCGGCGTCGCCTTCGCGCACCTGATCCCCAACTTCGAGTCGACCGCTGCGTACGTCAACGCGGTGTTCCTGCCGGTCGTGTTCGTGTCCTTCTACGTGTTCGACTCCAGCAGCGCCCCCGGGTTCCTGCAGACGATCACCGATGCGCTGCCGCTGAAGCCCCTGATCGAAGCTCTCGCCGGGGCGATGGTCGCGGGGGCACACGCCCCCAATCACCTCGACGCGCTGGCCGTGATCGTCCTGTGGGGCGCGTTCGGAGCGTACTTCGCCGTGCGCGGGTTCTCGTGGGAGCAGTCGCGCACTTGACCGCCGAGGAGAGGCTCACGCCATGAAGCAGCTGGCCGACGATGTATCCCTGCTAGGCGGCTGGCCGCCGAACTCGATCAACGTGTACCTCGCCGGTGACGTGCTGATCGACGCCGCGACGCGCCACGGCGAGCGCCGGATCCTGCGCGAGCTCGCCGGGCGCACCGTGAACGCGCATGCGCTCACCCACGCCCACCCTGACCACCAGGGCTCGAGTCACGCGATCTGCGAACGGCTGCGGATACCGCTGTGGTGCGGGCAGGACGACGTGCCGGCGATGGAGAGGCCCGGCGGCGTCGCCGACTCGCAACCCCCGAGCCCGTTGAACTTCCTGCAGCGGCACTTCTGGACGGGGCCGCCCCACCCGGTGGCGCGGGCGCTCGTCGAGGGGGACGAGGTCGCCGGCTTCACGGTGCTCGAGTCTCCCGGACACTCGCGCGGGCACCTCGCGTACTGGCGCGAGGGCGACGGCGTGCTGATCCTCGGCGACGTGCTCAACAACATGAACCTGCTGACCGGCCGGCCGGGCCTGCGCGAGCCACCGGATGCGTTCACGCCCGACCCGGCGCGCAACCGGCGCTCGGCGCTCCGCCTGGCCGAGCTGCGTCCGCGGCTGACCTGCTTCGGGCACGGGCCTCCGTTGCGCGACCCGGGGCTGCTCGCCGAGTTCGCAGCGCGGATGCCGGCGTGAGCGCACAGGGCGCGGCGGCGGACACAGCGCAGGAGGCGGTCTTCTCGGCGCAGGGCGAGCTCTTCGTCCCCAGCGAGCACGCGCGCGGGCCGTGGGACCCGGAGGCGCTGCACGGCGGCGCGCCCGCCGCGCTGCTGACGCGCGCCTTCCAGCTTCAGGAGCCCGGCGCGGAGCTGCCGATCGCGCGCCTGAACTTCGAGCTGCTGCGCCCGGTGCCCTCTGTGCCGCTGTCGCTGACCACGCGCATCGTGCGCCCCGGCAGGCGCGTGCAGGAGCTGGCCGGCGAGATCCACGCCGGCGAGGAGCTGATCTGCCGCGCGAGCGCCCTGCGCGTGCAGCCCGTCCCCGAGGAGATCCCGCCTGAGGCCCGCGCCGCGCTCGGCGAGGCGATGCCGCCGCCCGAGGCCGCCGAGGCGGTGCGCTTCGCGCTCGACGACTCGGCCGGCCCGAGCTTCGCGGCGAGCGCGATGGAGATGCGCGCGCTGGACGATCCGCTCGCGGCCGGCCCCGCGCGCGTGTGGATGCGCCTGCGCCGCCCGTTGGTGGCCGGCGAGCCGGTCAGCGCGCTCGCGCGCGCGGCCGCGACGGCCGACTTCGGCAACGGCGTGAGCGCCGTGCTGCCGTTCGAGCGCTTCCTGTTCATCAACGCCGATCTCTCGCTGCACCTGCACCGCCAGCCGCGCGGCGAGTGGATCGGCCTGCAGGCTCGCACGCTGCTTCACCCGGGCGGCAGCGGCCTCGCCGAGAGCGTGCTGCACGACCGCGACGGCGCCTTCGGGCGGGCCTTTCAGACGCTCGTCGTGCAGGCCCGCTGAGCGCGGGCTAGCGAACGACGACGTCGCCGAGGGCCTCGTCGATCGCCGCCAGCGTGTCGGCGGTGAGCGTCACGCCCGACGCCGAGGCGTTGGCGTGCACCTGCTCGGGGCGGCTCGCGCCGACTATCGCCGAGGCGACGTTGTCCTCGCGCAGCACCCACGCCAGCGCGAGCTGCACCATGCTGAGCCCGGCCGCGTCGGCGATCGGGACGAGCCGCTGGACGGCCGCCAGCACGTTCGGCTCGATCAGCCTGTCGATGAAGGAGCCCATGCTCTCGCTCGCCGCACGCGAGTCCGCCGGCGGCGGCGCATCCGGCGAGTACTTGCCCGTCAGCACACCCTGGGCCAGCGGCGACCAGACGATCTGCGAGATGCCCTCGCGCCGGCACAGCGGCACGACCTCCGCCTCGGGCGCGCGCCACAGCATCGAGTACTGCGGCTGGCTGGAGACCCAGCGCTCGACGCCGGCGATCGCGAGCGACTCCTCGATCTTCTCGACCGGCCACTCGCTGAAGCCGATGTGCCGTGCCTTGCCCGCGCGCACGACCTCGCTGAGCGCCTCCATCGTCTCCTCCAGCGGCGTGTCGGGGTCGTAGCGGTGGCACTGGTAGAGGTCCACGTAGTCGGTCTGCAGGCGCGCGAGCGAGGCGTCGATCTGCTTGTGGATCTGCGCCGCCGACAGGCCGCTGTCGGTGTCGGACATCGGGAAGAAGACCTTCGTGGCGAGCACGTAGGAGGAGCGCTCGCGCCCCGCGAGCACCTCGCCGAGGAGCGTCTCGGCGGCGCCGCGGCCGTACGCGTTGGCCGTGTCGATGAAGTTGATGCCGGCGTCGAAGGCCGCGTCGACGCAGGCCCGTGCCCGCTCGGCGGCGACGCCGCCCGAGTAGGTCAGCCACGATCCGAGGCTGATCTCCGAAACCTCTATGTCGCTCGTGCCGAGCTTGCGGAAGTTCATGGGCTGCAGACTACCCTGGAGGGAGTGTCGCCGATCGACCCCTCCCTGCGAATCGCCTCGGTCACGCTCGCCGTCGGCGATCTCGACCGCAGCGTCGCGTTTTACGAGCATGTCCTCGGGCTGCCCGTGATCGCGCGCGATGCGCGCAGCGCGCAGCTCGGTGTCGATCCAAGCGATCCCGCCCTCGTGCTCGAAGCGATCGAGCGTCCGGAGCCGGCCCCGCTCGGCAGCACGGGCCTGTTCCACGTCGCCTGGCTGCATCCCACGCGCGCCGCGCTCGCCGACAGCGTGCGGCGCGTCGCGGGGGCCGGCGCGCGCCTGCAGGGCGCCTCCGACCACGGTGTCTCGGAGGCCCTCTACCTGAGTGATCCGGATGGGCTCGGCATCGAGCTGTACGCCGATCGCCCGCGCGAGAGCTGGACGCGCGGGGCGAGCGGGCAGGGCGTCGCGATGGTGACGCTACCGCTCGACCTTGAGGACCTGCTCGCGCAGGGCGGCGAGCAGCCGGGCGCCGAGGCCGCGCCGGGGACCGCGGTCGGGCACGTCCACATGCAGGTCGCGGACGTCCCGCGCGCGCTCGCCTTCTACCGCGACGTGCTCGGCTTCGAGGAGCAGGCGCGGCTCCCCTCGGCGGCGTTCGTCTCAGCCGGCGGCTACCACCACCACATCGGCATCAACTCGTGGCGCAGCCGCGGCGGCGCACCGGCCCCCGATAGCGCCCCGGGTCTGCGCTTGATCGAGTTCGAGCTCGCTCACCCGGCGGCGCTCGATGCCCTCACGGACGAGCTCTCGCAGGCAGCCTCGAGTTCGACCCCGGCGGGGGCGACCGGTGCGCTTGCGAGCGATGAGCACGGGTTGGCGGTGAGCGACCCGGACGGCGTCGCACTGGCCTTCTCGCTCAGCGGCGAGCGCGACCGGGCAACGCTCAGTCGCTGAGCGCCGCGAGCCGCTCCAGCTCGCCTGCCGTCAATTGCAGCTCGGTGAAGGCGGTCAGCTCACGCAGCTGCTCGGGCGAGGTTGCGCTGGCGATCGGCGCGAGCACCGTCGGCTGCGCGGCAAGCCAGGCGAGCGCGACCGCCGCTGCCGTGCTGTCGTGCTCGGCGGCGATCGCCCCGAGGGCCTCGACGAGCGCCCAGCCGCGATCGTTGCCGTAGTCCGCGAGCACTCCGCTCGCCCGCGGGCTGCTCGGCCGGGGGCCGTCGCGGCGGTACTTGCCGGTGAGAAAGCCGCCGGCGAGCCCGTAATACGGCAGGCACGCGAGCCCGCTTGCGAGGCACAGCGCCTGGAGCTCGCCCTCGTACTCGCCCCGCTCGAGGAGGTTGTAGTGCGGTTGCAGAGCCACGTAGCGCGCGAGGCCCTCCCGTTCGCCCAGCTCCAGCGCCTGTCGGAGTCGCTCAGCGCTGTAGTTGGAAGCCGCCACGTAGCGGACGCTGCCGGCGTCGATCAGCCGCTGAAAGGCCCCGAGCGTCTCCTCCAGCGGCGTGTCGGGATCGTCGCGGTGGGCGTAGTAGAGGTCGATCGTGTCGATCCCGAGGCGCTCCAGGGAGCGCGCGGCGCCGCGCTCGATCGCCTCAGCGGAGAGCCCGGGCGGGTCCTGCCCGATGCCGAGCTTGGTCGCGATCACGAGCCCCTCGCGATTGCCGCGCGCGGAGATCCAGCGGCCGATGATCTCCTCGGAGGAGCCGGACCCGACGCCGCGGCGCCCGTAGATGTCGGCCGTGTCGATGAAGTTGCCGCCCGCCTCCGCGTAGGCGTCGAGCACCGCGAACGATTGCGCCTCCTCGAGCGTCCAGCCGAACACGTTGCCGCCGAGGCACAGTCCGAAGACGTCGAGGTCCGTGTCGCCCAGCGGTGCGATGCGATCAGGGTAGCCGCCCTGGGGCGCTAGCGCCGGCGCCCCATCGCAAAGCTCTGCACGGGCGGAGCGGCGGCGCGGATGCTCGAGCCCACCTCGGCGGCGGCGATCTCCTCCTCTGCGCCGGCCCCGGCGCCCGAGCCGGGCAGGCGATGCACGCTCGCGCGGGCAGCCGCAGGCTCCCCCTCGGCCCCGTCCGGGAGGAAGTCTTCGAGCGCGCAGAGCTCGCGCACGACCACGTTGATGACCGGGCGGATCTGCTCGCGCTCACCGGCCTGGCCCTGCACGCGACCGTCGCGCTCGCCGATCTGCCCCTGCACGCGACCGTCGCGCTCGCCGGCCTGCCCCTGCGCGCGGGCGCGGCGGTCGAGGGGCAGCACCTCCGCGGGAGAGCTCTCCAGCGAGCGCTCCAGGCGACCCCGGGCGAGCAGCAGCGGCTCGGCCCGGGCGAGCTGGCGGTGGCGCTCATAGACCTCCTTGGCGACGATCAGGTTGATCGTCCCGAACTCATCCTCGAACAGCAGGAACATCGTGCCCTTCGCGGTCCCGGGCCGCTGCCGGGCGATCACCAGTCCCGCCACGGCCACCTCGCAGCCGGTCGGCAGCCGCGTGAGCTGGGCGCTGGTGACGAGCTTGGCCACCGTCAGGCGCTCGCGCAGGATCGCCATTGCGTGATCGCCGATCGTCACGCCGCTGGTCGAGTAGTCGGCGATCAACCGCTGCCAGCGCCCGAGCGCGCGCAGGCGCGGCGGCGCCGGCAGCTCGAAGGCGAGCGCGAGCTGGGTGCCCTTCCCCGCCTCTCCGCCGCTCCCCTCGCCGAGCTTCTCCGCCGCCGCGGCCAGCCCGAGCTGCCACAGGGTCGAGCGCCGCTCGTATCCGCCGGGCAGCCCGTCGCAGGCCCCCGCCCAGGCCAGTTGTTCGAGCGTGCCGCGCCTGACCCCGGCGCGGGCGGCGAGATCGCCGAGCCCGGCGAAGCAGCCGCCGCGCTCGCGCTCGGCGACGAGCCCCTTCATCTCTACCGTCGTGGCGCCCTTGACATAGGCGAGACCGAGACGCACGCCCCCGCCCTGGACGGTGCACTGCACCTCCGAGGCGTTCACGTCGAGCCCGAGCACGGCGATGCCGCGATTCTCGGCCTCGTGGATGAGGCTGTCGGGAGCGTAGAAGCCCATCGGCTGCTCGTTCAGGAGCGCACACAGGAACTCGGCGCCGTAGTGGACGCGCAGCCATGTCGACTGGTAGGCGAGCAGACCGAAGGCGGCGCTGTGCGACTTGGGGAAGCCGAAGCCCGCGAAGCCCTCGATCATCCTCCACACGCGTTCCGCCGACGCGCGGTCGGCGCCGACGTGACGTCGCGCTCCTGCGATGAAGCGCTCGCGATTGCTCTGGAGCAGCTCGTGTGAGCGCTTCCGGCTCATCGCGCGGCGCAGGCCGTCCGCTTCGCCTGCCCTGAAGCCGGCGAAGGCTTCGGCCACCTGCATCACCTGGTCCTGGAAGATGATCGTGCCGAGCGTCTCGCGCAGGACCGGCTCGAGCGATGGGTGCTCGAAGGGGATCTGAAAGCCCGGGTCTTCGCGCAGGCGCTGGCGGCGCTCGATGTAGGGGTTGATCGCACCGCCCTGGATCGGCCCGGGCCTGACGATCGCGACCTGGATCGTCAGATCCTCGAGGCTCGCGGGACGCGTGCGCAGCAGCGACTGCATCTGGGCGCGGCTCTCGATCTGGAACACCCCGACCGTGTCGGCGGCGCGGATCGCCCTGAAGGTCTGCTCGTCATCGAAGGGTATGCGCGAGAGATCGATGCGCTCACAGCGCACGCGCTCGATCTCCTCCACGCAGCGCTCAACCGCCGAGAGCATTCCCAGACCCAGCAGGTCGATCTTCAGGAAGCCGGCGTCGGCGCAGGAGTCCTTGTCCCACTGCACCATCTGCCGGCCCTCCATCGCGGCCGGCACGACCGGGCAGCAGTCGATCAGCGGGCGCGTCGAGATGATCATCCCGCCGGAGTGCTGGGAGAGGTGCCGGGGCAGCCCCTGTGCCTCTTCGACGAGCCGGCCCAGCCAGCGCCAGCGCTCCGAGCGCATCCGCGCGGAGCCGGAGCCATCCACGGCCCCGCGAGAACCGGTGAGCGCCGTGTCGACGTCGTGCTCGGCAGTCGTGCCGTAGCGGTCGGCGCCGCGGGCCACGCGCTCGATCTCCCCGGCCGGCAGGCCGAGGACCTTGCCGAGCTCGCGGACTGCGCCGCGCACGCGAAACGTCGGGAAAGCCGCGACGAGCGCCGCATGGTCGTTGCCGTAGCGCTCGTGCACGCGTGGGATCAGGCGCTCACGGATGTCGCGCGGGAAGTCGAGGTCGATGTCCGGCAGCCCTTCGAGATCATCGTGCAGGAAGCGGCCGAGGGCGAGGCTGCCGATGACGGGGTCGATGTGGGAGAGGCCCGTCAGGTAGCAGACGAGCGAGGACACCGAGGAGCCGCGCCCGCGTCCGGGGGCGAGCAGGGCGCGCACGGTGTCCGGGCCGCGGAGCTCGCGGGCGACCTCGCGAGCGAGCTCGAGCATGTCGTGGTGCAGCAGGAAGAAGCCCGCCAGGCCGAGCCGGTCGATCACCGCCAGCTCCTGCTCCAGGCGCGCGCGAGCCTCCTCTGCGACCGCCCGCGCCGTGGGCTCGGCCCCGGGTCCGTAGCGCTCCAGCAGGCGCGCGCCGCACAGCTCGGCCAGGCGGTGGAGGGCGTCGCCCTGCTCGGCCCCCGGATAGCGATAGCCGAGATCCTTGCGCAGGTCGAACCTCAGCCGCTCGGACAGCGCCAGGGTCTCGTGGACCGCCTCGGGATGGTCGGCGAAGCGGCTCGCCATCGCCCCCGGCGAGCTCATCACGTGGCTGTTGTTGCCCCGTCGCAACGGCTCTGAGGCGTCGAGCGTGGCACGCTGCGACAGCGCCGCGAAGGCGTCCTGCAGCTCGGCTCTGGCGCGCGCATGGGCGTGGACGTTCCCGGTCGCCACGCAGCTGACGCCCAGGCGCCGGGCGAGGGCGGCGAAGGCGCGGTTGCGCGCACGATCGTGGCGCGCATACGGGCGCTGCAGCTCCACATAGAGGTCCTCCGGGCCGAAGGCCTCGAGCAGGCGCCGCGCGGTTGGCTCGTCGGCGGCGCCGGCGATGATCGCCGAGTGCCGGGCGCAGCCCGTCAGGCAGACGAGGCCCGCGGCGTGCTCGAGCACGGCCTGCAGGTCCACGGATGCCTCGCCGCGCTCGCGCCGCGCGGATCCCTCGCGGGTGTGCGCGTGGGCCAGTGTGAGGATCCGGCAGAGGTTCCCCCAGCCGCGTCCATCCTTCACGAGCAAAGTGATGTGGCGCCCGGCGCTCGCGGGCGTCCCCTGCTCCCCCCCCGGTGGCAGAGCGAGGTCGATCTCGGCGCCGTGGATCGCCCTGAGACCGTGCTGGGGGGCGGTCTGGGCCAGCTCCATCGAGCCGGAGACGGAGTTGTGGTCGGTCAGCGCCAGCGCCTCATAGCCCAGCTCGGCGGCGCGCTGGGCCAGCTCGTCAGGCAGCGAGACGCCGTCGAGGAAGGAATAGGCCGAATGGCAGTGCAGCTCGACGTAGGGGGCCGTGGACATCAGCGCTCCCACCTGAGATGACCGTATGGCGAAGTGCTCACGGCCATCTCACTGGACGAACCACTCGCCCGTGCAGAGGTCGTGGAAGACGACGACGTTGCGACCGCGCGCGCCGACTAGCTCCCAGTAGCGCCGGCGCAGCGGCTCGGCCGTCCACCAGCGATCCTCGACCAGCCACGACTCGCGCAGCGACTCGACCGCTTCGCCGTCGACCCGTGCCGGCATCCCCCGGCTCCAGCGCACGCGGGCGGACCGCGGCTGATTCAGCAAGCGCGCCATCACTCGGGGATCGGCGCGAGCACGACGCGCCGCTCGGGGACGCGCGAGTCGGGGTCCACGCAGATCGCCCGCAGCGCGGCGTCCGGCCCGGCCATCGCGCGCGTCTGGGCGACCGCCTCGCGCAGCCGCGTGGCGCGGGCGGCGCGGTCCTGATCGAGCAGCGCGCCCTGCTCGCCGGCGGGAGGACCGAAGCGCTCGACGGCCACGCCGAGCTCTCGCGCGGGGGCGGGCAGCCTCAGCAGGCGCAGCGACAGCGCCAGCCAGATGCGCTCGCTGTCGCTCTGCGCCTGGCGAAAGACGACGCGCTCGCGCCAGCCGCCGCCGGCGAGCAGCTGGGCCGAGAGCGTGACCGAGCGCAGCGTGCGCCCGCGGCGCTGGGGATCGGCCAGCAGGCGGTTCACGAGCACCTCCAGCACGCGCCCCAGCGCGATGCCGGAGCTCGCGTCGCCGACCTCCATCGAGACCTCCAGGCGCTCCTCCAGGCGGCGCGGGCACAGCGGGGTGTCCTCGCCGCACGCCAGCCTGTGGGCGAGCGCGCCGGGTGCACCGAAGCGATCGGTGAGCGGCGCCCTCCCGATCCGCTCGAGCTCGCCGAGCGTGCGCACGCCCAGGCGCGCGAGCGGGGCGAGCAGCGCGGCGGTCTGCTCGCGAAAGCCGAGCAGCGAGACGGGACGACCGGCAAGCCAGCGGCGGGCCTCACCGCCCTCCAGCACGAGCACGCGCCGCGAACGCGCGGCCAGCGCGGCGGCCAGCGCGCCGAAGCGCTGGGGCGCCACCCCGATGCGCGCCTGACGGCCTGCGATCGCAGCTCGGCCGGCCTCGCGCGCGGCCTCGATCGTCGCGGCCTGCGATCCGTGAATGCCATGTAGGCCGGCGGTCTCGAAGTAGGCGAGCCCGGGAGCACCCGGCTCGACGGCAGCGCCGATCGATTCCAGGGCGCGCAGCGCATCCTCCCAGACCTGCGCGACCAGGACGGGATCCCCGGGCACGAGCACCAGCTCGGGGCAGCGCGCGAGCGCCTCGCCGAGCATCGTTCCCCGGCTCACACCGCAGGCCTCGGCGGCTCCGGAGACCTCCCCCACGCGCTGTTCGCCTCCGGGCTGCGGGGCGATCGCGAGCGCCCGTCCCGCCAGCGCCTGGGCGCCCCCGGCGGCGGCGACGAGCTCGAAGCGAGGGAGATACACACAGGCGACCATGCGAACATATGTTCGCATACCGTCACCCGGCGGTCAATCCATCGTCAGTGGGCCCTCCGCCGAGCCGCTCAGGAACTGGCGCACGAAGGGGTTCTCCGAGGAGAACATCCGCGCGGCGTCGCCCGCCTCCACGATTCGCCCGCGCCACAGCAGCGCGATGTACTCGCCGATCCGCCGCGCCGAGGCGATGTCGTGCGTGACGACGATGTAGGTGCCTTTGTGGATCGCGTGCATCTCCTGGATCAGCTCACACAGGAGCGCGGTGCGGACGGGGTCCAGGCCGGAGTCGGGCTCGTCGAAGATCACGATGTCCGGCTCCATCACGAGCGCCCGCGCGAAACCGGCGCGCTTGCGCATGCCGCCGGAGAGCTGCGAGGGAGCGTCGTCCATGGCCTCGCCCAGGCCGACGTCCTTGAGGCGCTGGGTGACCCGCTCGGCGATGATCGCCTCGGAGAAGTCGGTGTGCTGGCGCAGCGGGAAGGCGACGTTGTCGAACACCGACATCGAGCCGAACAGCGCGCCGTCCTGGAACAGCACGCCGATCTTGCGGCGCAACTCGAGCAGCCTGGGCATCGTCAGGCTCGGCACCGACTGGTCTTTGACGATGATGTCGCCCGAGTCGGGGAACATCAGCCCGATCAGATGCTTGATCAGCACGCTCTTGCCCGTGCCCGAGGGTCCGAGCACGACCGTGATGGTGTCATCCGGGAAGGCGACGTTGAGCCCGTTGAGCACCGGCACTCCGCCGAGGCGCTTGTGCACGTCGAGGCAGCGGATCGACCAGTTGCCCGTCTCGGAGTCGCCCGCCAGGTCGAGCTCGTCGGAGTGGTATCCGAACTCGTCTTCGCTCATCATTTCCCACCGTAGACGACGTGCGGGAACTGGCTGGTCTGGCCGTTGAAGGTGAAGGGGCCCTGCTGGTTGCAGGAGGGCGCGGGCACTTTGTTGGGCGTTTCCGGCGCGTTGGCGATCTTGAACTGGATGATCTGCTGGATCAGTTCTTCGGAGATCGTTTCGTTGGCCGGTCCGCTGACCGAAGGGGCGCTGTTGGCGCAGGCGCTCGAGTTGAACACGGGCAGGCCGCTGCTCAGCGATTTGTAGGTGCCCGGCAGCGGGTAGGCGTTGGCGCGATCGGTGCCGATGCGGTTCGGGTAGACCGCGAGGCTCTCGGGGCCGAGCACCTGCATCGAGGTCAGGTAGTGCTCCTTCGGGCCCTTGCCGATGTTGCCGTTGCCGACGGACGCCTGGGAGGCGGCGGTGAGGTTGGCGAAGAAGGCCTGCAGCTCGGGCACGAACTCGCCCGTGTACTGCAGGAACGGGTCGAGGTTGTGGAGCACGGGGCGCAGGTTTTCGAGCACGGGCGTGGTCAGGTTGAGCGTCTTCTTGACGTCCGGCAGGCCCCGCTTGGCGGCCTTCGTCAGCGGTCCGAGCGAGGTGAGGAATTTGTCGAACTGCGGCGCGAACGGCTTGGCCGCGGTCAGCAGCGCCGAGAGCTGGCGCTCGGCGGGCTTGAATTCGTCGAGGAACGGGCTCGCGTCGGTGGCGAAGCGGTCGAGTTCTTTCAGCGCCACGCGCGAGTTGCGCTCGAAGGCGGGCAGTTCGCGGAAGGCGCTGGCGAACGCCTGACTGCCTTCGGCGGCGGCCTTGAAGGTGTGTTCACCGTTGACGATCAGCCCTTCGAGCTGGTGGTCGCGGCTGGCGAGCGCGTTGAAGACGACGCCGGTGTTCTTCACGAGGGCTTTGACGGCGCCCTCCTGGGAGTTCAGCAGCGTCACCAGGCGGTTGGCGTGTTCGACGAACGGTTCGAGCTTGGCGAAGCCGGCGTTGATCGCTTCGCCGCGTCCGTTGATGCCTTCGGCGACGGACTGCTGCCAGAGCTTGAAGTCCGCGCGCGTCTTGGCGTCGAAGGCCGAGAGGATGTCGTCGAGCGTGACCGACGGTTCGACCTGGCTGTTGGCGAGCTGGCCGCCGTCGGGCAGCTTCGGGCCGCCGCGCCCCTGCGGCGTGAGCTGCACGAACGTCTCGCCGAGGAGAGTCTTCTGGCGCAGCAGCGCATGGACGTTGGCCGGCACCGGCGCGTACTGGCCGGCGACTTCGATCGTCGCGTGCGTGCGCCCGTCCTTGCCGAGGTTGACGGAGATCACGTGCCCGACGTTGACGCCACTGATGCGCACATCGGACTGTTCGGCGAGGGCCAGCGTGCGCGGGAAGGCGACGCTGAAGCGGTAGCCCTTCGGCTTCAGCGGCAGCGGGCCGCCGAAGGACTCCCACAGGAACATCAGCAGGCCGAAGCAGCTGAGCACGAACAGGATGATCACGAGGATGTTGCCGAGTGTGGGGGCGCGCTTCTGCATCTCAGCCCTTCCCCGCCTGCGTCTTGGAGGGGGCGCTCGTGCGCTTGCCGAACGGGCTCGCGGCGAGCCCCGAGAAGACCCCGCTGTTGGTCGGCAGCTTGGCGTGCGTGCGCGCGCTCGCGGTGATCGGCAGCCCCGACGGGGTGAGCAGGTGCTCGGCGATGCACTCTTCCTTGGTCGGCGGCTTCAGCAGCCCGAGCAGGACCTTGACACTCGGGTTGACCGATTCCACGCCTTTGAAGATTTTGATGATTTCGCAGTTGAAGTAGACGATCGTGCGGCCGAGCGGCCCGTGGGCGTCGGCCGTGCTGAGAACGCTGTTGAGGTTGTGGTTGCCCCAGTCGAGGAAGAACAGGAAGCCGCCCTTGCTCGGGCCGGGGTTGTAGGCGAGCTCGTTGAAGAATTCGTTCAGCACGGAGAAGCTGACGGACAGCTTCGGCAGCGCGACGGCGAACTGCTTGGTGGCCGGCTGCAGTTCGTTGATGACGGGCAGGACTTCGCGCGCGAAGGGACGGATCTCGTTCTTGATGATCGGCGTCGTCTTGAGCGCGAGCCTGCGGGTGGCTTCGTTGGCCGGCCCGAGCGCTTTGGCGAAGGGGTCGAGCGCGTGCAGGGTCGGGCCGACCTTGTCCGAGGCAGTCGCGAGCTTGCCGAGGCCGGCGCCGGTCTTCTTCAGCGCGCCCGGCAGCAGGTGGAGCGTCTTCTGCAGGTTCACTTCCTCCTTAGCGAACGTCGCGAAGACGGCGTTGGAGGCGTCGACGAGCTGGGAGATCTGGGTGTCCTTGCTGCCGAGCGCTTCCATCAGCAGCCGGAAGTTGTGAATCGAGCGGGCGATGTTGGCGTGGCGAATTTCGAGCTGCTGGGAGATCAGCTGGCCGTAGCGGGCGGCCGGCTCGAAGCGCTTCAGCGTCGCCGACAGCGAGCTCGCGTTGTTCTTCAGGCCTTCGCCCGCCCCCGCCAGGAGCTCCTGCAGGTAGCTGCGCGTTTCCGCGTCGAGGCCGGCGAGGAATTCGTCGAAGTTGACGTTGGGCGCGGTCTGCTGCAGCGGGATCACCGCGCCGCTCTTCAGCTTGCCCGCCGACGGGCTGCCGGGGTTGACCTCGATGGTGATGTCCTGCAACTGGGTCTTGGGGCGCAGCAGCAGCGTCGCGTTGCGGTAGATGCGCGCATATTTCGGCGTGATTTTCATCGTCACCGTGGCGATCCCTTCGTGCAGGTCGACGCTCGCGATTTCGCCGATCTTGGCGCCCGCGATCGTGACGGCCTGGCCCTGGCCGGGCGTGACCGCCTGGGCGGTCTGGAAGTCCGCCTTCAGCGTGTAGTAGCTGCGTCCCAGCACGGGCACCCAGCCGGGGAGCTTGAAGTTCTCGTGCGCGAGGATGTACCCGGCGATCCCCACGGCGACGACGATCATCACGAGCATGGCGATGAACGCCGTGCGATAGCGCTCGATCTGCTCGCGGACGCTGAGGCCGCCTTCGTGACCCTCGGCGGGGTTCACGGTCCGCCTCCGTCGGCAGGACCCTGCGACAGCGGGCCGTCGAAGTTGGGCAGCGCCTGCGTGTAGCACGGCACGAGCGGCTGGTAGGTGGGCTCTTCGGTGGGGAACGCCGGCCGGGTGCCCTGCGGGACGAGCGGCGAGCGGCCGACCAGCTGCTGGCCTTTCAGTTTCGTGTTGAGGATCGAGGTCGGCTGGGACTTCAGCGTCTGGCCGCTGTTGCCGACGAGGAACTTCGCGAACGTGCCGTTGCCGTCGAAGCTCTGGCCGATGCCGGAGAGGCCGACGAGGCTGTACCAGAATTCCTTGTAGTCCTCGACGCCCGACGTCGCGGTGCCGTCCTGGAGCTTGGTGTTGCCCGCGGGGATCAGGACTTTGGTGAGACATTTGTTGAACAGGTCGCTCTGCTTGAAGAGCGGCGTCTGGGCGTTCTCGAGCACAGCCAGCGAGGGGGTCGCGGCCTTCAGGCCCTTGGCCACCCCACCGAGCTCGGTGGGGGCGAGCGAGGCCTTCACCTGTTCGATCCACGGCAGCGCCGCGGTCACCGTGCTGGGCGTCGAGCGCACGCCCGGGAGGATGTCGTGCGCGAAGGTCTTCGTCGGCCCGAAGGAGGCGTCGAGCGCTGCGAGCCCGCGGTCGATCGAGCCCAGCGAGCTCGGCAGCTCGGCGATCGTCGCGCGCAGGCTCGTCGACTGCGCCGCGAACGACGCGAAGAAGGTGTTGAAGTTCGCGATCAGTTCACCGAGCTGCTGTTCGTGGACGTTCAGCGCCGCCGTCACGCGGCCGATTCCGGCGATCAGTTTGGAGAGGTCGTGCGGTTCGGTGCCACCGAGCGCCGTGTTGATGACGGCGGCGCCGCGCAGCGCGGGCGGCGCATGGTGGTAGGTCTTGTTGAGCGCCTGCGCCGCGTTGAGCCCGCGCACCTCGGGGAGCTGTTCGGCGTTTTCGGCCGCGTTCGGCTTCTGCGTCAGCGACTTGCCGTATTCGATCAGGAAGGTCTGCAGGTTCGCGCGCGTGTCGGTGTTGAGCGCGTCGAGCACCTGGTCGAGCTGGACCGGGTCGGAGGTCTGCGTGATCGGGATCGTGTGCCCGGAGGAGACGGTCGCCGCAGAGGGGCTGCCGGGCTGCACTTCGACGAACCAGTTGCCTTCGAGGAAGATCCGTGGCCGGATCTTCAGCGTCGCGTCGCTGTGGATCGGCAGGCCGCCCGATTCGATTTCCATCGTCACGAGACCGGCGCGCCCGTCGCGCGTGATCGAGCTGACCTTGCCGACGTCGACGCCGCCGATGCGCACGGGCGACTTCGGGTGGATGTTGACCGCTGTCGCGAACTCGGCCTTGAGCTGGAAGCCGTGTTTGAACGGGAGGTGCTTGGTGAAGCCGAAGTAGGTTACGAGCGCGACGACGACGAGCACGATGATTCCCGCGCGCACCGGTTTGTAGCGCTGCAGCTCGACGACGGGAACCTCCTGCTGGCGCCGCCACCAGCGCACACGCTTGCTCATTTGCCCGTCCCCTTGCTGAGGCCGAGGGCGCGCAGCGTCGCCGCGGGATATTGTTCGGCGAACAGGTTCGTTTCGCGGTTGGTGAGTTCGCGATTGTGCAACACGGCGCTCGCCGGGGCGTTGCCGATCACGGCCTGGCCGGGCAGGTAGCTCTCGTTGCCGGCTTCACACACCTGGGGCTGGCCGGGGCCGGCGACGTTGGGGTAGTTGTTGACGTGCACGTGGTTGTTCTTCAGGTCGGTGATCGGCGAGGACGGGGAGGTTTTTTCTTCGGAGGGCCCGTTGGCCGGTGCCGAGGCGGGATAGCCCTCGCTGTTGACGCCAATCGGCGACAGCACGATGCCCGTGCGCGCGAGCGTGCCGACGCCGACATTCTCGCTCTCGAGGTTGGCGACGTTGCGGAAGGCCAGCGTCAGGTAGTTGCAGGTGGTCTGCGCGGGGGTCAGTCCGGCCAGCAGCGGGTTGCCGAGCGCGAGCGTCTGCGTGAAGTCTTCGAAGCTGAGGTTGACGAGCGGGTTGCGCGCGAATTCGGCGAGCGCTTCAGAGGATTCGGCGAGGCGCGAGTTGAGCGCGGTCGCCGCGCGCAGGTTGACGGCGCCGACGGCGAAGGCGTGGCCGAGCGGGCGCGCGACCGTGCGCAGGGCGCTCGCGCTGGGGCGCAGGAGGTGCATGAACTCGGTTGCCTTGCGGATGAACGGCGCCTCGAACGGCAGCGAGTGCGTCGCCTGTTCGAGCGATGCCGGCCCCCCCTCGGTGGCGGCTTCGAGCGAGCGCGTGACGCTGGCGAAGGCGGTGAAGAAGGTGTCGAGGTCGGAGTAGTAGTTCGCCTGCTGCTGGGCCACCGGCGCGCTCTCCGCGGCGACGCGGTCGAGCGCGACGAACAGGCCGTGCAGGTCCGTGCGGGGGTCGGCGAGGTTGTGCAGTACGGGAATCGCGCTCGTGACCAGCGGGCGCAGTTCGGCGATCGTGTTGTTGAGGCCGAGCCCGCGCCCGGCGAGGCCGTCGCCGAAGTTGTTCGTGTTCTGCTTGATCGCCGTGCGCGTCTTCTGATCGAACATGTTGAAGAGTTCGTCGATGTTCACCGGTTCGGTCGCCTGATTGACGGGGATCGTCTGTCCGGCCTTGAGCGTGCGGCTGGAGGTCCCCTTTTCGAGTTCGAGGTACTTCAGCCCGATCGCCGAGACGGACTGGACGATCGCTTTCGTGTCGGCCGGGAGCGGTTCGACTTTCTTTTCGAGCTTGAGGTTGGCGATCGCGCTGATGCGCCCGGTGCGCTTGCTCTGGTGGATCGAGAGCGAGCTGACGAGCCCGACGCGCGTGCCCGCGATGCGCACCTGGTTGGAGGGCTGCAGGCCGGCTCCCTCGGGAAGTTCGACTTTGAGGTTGTACGTCGGCACGAACGGCAGGCCGTTGTTGGCGTTGTAGGAGAGGAACACGGCGACGAGCACGATCAGCGTCGTGACGGCGCCGATCAGCAGCGGACTGCCGGCGAGCGAGTTGCGGCGGCGGCGATCCATCACGGCACCTGCGTCGGGTCGCAGCTCAGCAGTTCGCCGTCCACGAACGGCGAGGATCCGTCGGCCGCCGGCTGGGTGGCCGCTCCGGGGCAACGCCGCAGCTGTCCGGTCTTGAGGCCTTCGAGCGCTGCCTGCGGCGTCGTCGGCGTGAGGTTGTTGTTGGCGCCTAGTTTGAAGTCGGGCAGCACCGGGCTGACGCGCGCGTAGTGCCCGTTGGCGTCGTAGTAGGCGCCGGCCTGCCCAAACGTGCGCAGGGTGCCGGCGAGATCGGGCGAGTAGGGGCCGAAGAAGGCGGTGATCGGCACCGATTCGCGCGACGCCTGCACGATGCTCGGCGACGCCGTCGAGAGCGCCTGCGCGAGGCCCGGCAGGGCGCGGATGAAGTCGGTCAGGTCGTTGTTGGCACCCGGGCGGTTGAAGGCTTCGTTGAAGTTCGCGACGGCGGGGGTCGCGGTGGTGAGCAGCGGGCGCAGGTGCGCCAGCAGCGTCGTCAGCGGCTTGGTCGTCGGCTTGGAGGTGTCGACGAGCCGTTTCAGCGCCGAGAACGCCGACGGCAGTTCGGCGAACGTGCGGTTGCCCTGGTGCAGCGTGAGCGGCAGCTGTTTGAGGCCCTGGGCGAATTGGGTCTGTTGCGAGCCGATCGCCTGGAAGGTCGTGTCGGCGTTTTCGATCAGGTCGCTGAGCTGCTGCTGGCGCGCGCCGATCGTCGTTACTGCCTTGGCCGTTTCGACGAGGAATTTGGTGAAGGTCGGCTGGTCGCGGACGAGCTCGGAGAAGAAGTGGTCGGTGCCGGACAGGGCCGGACCGAAGTATTCGGTCGATTCGCCGAGCTGGCGGCCGGCTCCCGCGTACTGTTCGGCGCTCCCCTGGATGAAGCCCTGCAGCCCCTTGCGCGTCTTCGCGTTGAGCGTGTTGAACAGCTGGTCGAGGTCGACGACTTCCTTCGTCGCGCTGGCCGGAAGCGTCGCCCCACTCGCGAGCGCGCGGTGGTTGTTCGGTCCCGGCGAGAGGGCGATGTAGCGGTTCGCGACACTCGACAGCGACGGCACGCGGACCTGCGCGCTGGTGCCTTCGTGGAGCGGCACGAGCGAGGAGTCGACGTGGATCGTCACGCGCGCGCGGTAGTCGGGGGTCAGCGCGATGTTGGTGACGCTCCCGACGGGGACGCCCCCGACCTGGACCTGGTCGCCGCGCACGAGCTGACCGGCGTTCGTGAACATCAGCTGGTAGCTCGCGCCGCCGCTGCCACCGAACAGCAGCAACAGGATGATCACGACGACGAGCAACAGCGCGGCGATCGCGATGAACCGCGCGGGGCTCCGGCGCGGCGCACGCACCGGCGAGGAGGGCGCGCCCGGTTTCGGCGTCGGCGAGGCGGACGGGCTCGGAGGGCTAGCCGTTGCCACTCGGGGCTCCTGTACGCGGAGGGGACTGTGTCGGGATCGCCGCGGCGGACGGGGCGCGCGCGACTGTCGGGTCGGGGATCTCGCCGAGCCGCGCCGTCAGCTTGATCCACTCGCTCGGCGAGAGCGCCGCGTCAAGGCCTGCGGCACGCGCGACGGCGCTGCCCTCGGCGGCGAACGCGACGCGGATCGCGTCACGGGCGCTGGGGCCGGCGAGCGCGACGGTCGTGCCCGGATAGGAGAGCGCGCTGAGGATCCGCCGTGGCCTGGCGAGGCCCTGGAGGCCCAGCAGCTTGCGCACGGCGAAGTCGGTGATCGAGCCCGCGCCCTGGTGCCCGGCGACGGGGATGCCGTTGACGGCGGTGATGAGAACGGCCGTGCTGCTCGCCGAGGCCGCGGGGTTGGCGGCCAGCGCGGCGGGTGTCGAGCCGCTGCAGGGCAGCCCGGCGACGGTCGGCTTCAATCCCGACACGGACAGGTACTCGAGCATCGTCAGCACGCGCTTGTCCACCCTGCCGGCCTGCACGTCGGCGCGCCCGCAGCGACCGAGGCGGATGCCGCCGTCGTGCAGCACCTGCGGCCCGAGCTGCTGCTTTGACTCGAGCAGCACCTGTCCGGTGGTCGGCGAGGTGGCGAGGAACGGGTTCTCGCCCTTGGCTCTGAAGATCGACGTGTTCTCGAGCGCGACCCAGCCGTCGAGGATCGGCTTGGGATCGATCAGCGGCGCGCCGGCGCCGGCGGGACGGATCTGGAAGAGGATGTGCGGCTGGGCGTCGGAGGCGAGGCCGGCGGCCGCGGGCCGAGCGCCGATGTGGCCGAGGACGGTGCCGGCGATCACCTGCGCGCCGGCACGCAGCGGGTGCAGGTAGACGTCGTTGACGCCTGCGTGGAAGACCTTGACGTTGGCGGTCGCTGCCGGCGCGACGACGGGCGGCGGGGTGGGCGCGGCGGGGGTCGGCGCGGGCGCCGCTTCGAGGCCTGCGGCCGCGCCCAGCGCGAGGTCCGACACGGTGGCGCCGGGGGACAGCGGCGAGCGCGGCTGCGAGCCTGCCGTGGCGGGCCCGCTGGGCACCGGTTCCGGCGTGGCGCCGGGCCGGGAGATCCTGTTGGCGACCGTCGAGTGCACGTGCGGCTGCAGCACCGGGTAGACGGAGGCGACGTCGCCGAGCTGGGCGTAGGTGTAGGTGTTGCCGAATGCGTCCCGCAGCGCCACGAAGCGCCCGAGCGTCGCGGAGTGCCCGAGCGCGACGACCTTGCCGTCCTGCACGGCGATCACCGGCGCACCGGCGGCCGCGTAGATCGTCGTCCCGACGAGCGTCCTGGGGGCGCCGGAGCCGCCCGCGCCGACGCTCGGAAAGCTGTCGCTGTAGTGAGCCGCGGCGTGAACGGGGAAGTGCGCCTCGGTCAGGCCCGTGATCGCGCCGAGCAGTTCCGCGGGCGTGCCGCCGAGCAGCTCGGCCCGCAGCATCACCGATTCGACGTACGCCTGCGAGTGGTTATAGGCGTAGATGCCCGCGCGGATGTTCTTTTCCCCGCCCGCCGCGCGGAGGTAGCGCGCGGCGGCGAAGATCGCGTCGGCGGGGTTGTAGGGGTCCTTGAAGCCGTCGCCGTTGGCATCGACTCCGTACAGGGCCCAGGAGGACGGCAGGAACTGCATCCAGCCCTCGGCGCCCGCGCTGGAGACGCTCAGGTCGCGCCCGTAGTCGGTCTCGACCTCGTTGATCGCCGCGAGGACCTGCCAGGGGATCGCGAAGGCGGTGCCCGCGGCCTGGTAGATCGGCAGCAGGAACGGCGGGATGCGGAAGCTTTCGATGAAGAAGCTCGGCACGCCCCCGATCGAGGAGCGCAGGTCGAGCGGCAGCGACGGCGTCAGCGTCGAGGGTGAGAGCGCCTTCTGCCCGCCGCGCACGGCCGCGTTCGGTTCCTGGCCGGCGCCGGGCTGCTTGGCGAGCGCCCGCGCGCTGCGGTGCGTGCTGTGCCTGCTCGCCGAGCCGCCGCCGCTGGCGCCCTGTGAGAGCTCTGTCTGCACCTGCGGCGGCGTGGCTTCAGCGGAAGCGGGTGCGGGTTTGGTGGCGGGTGTGGGCGACGTGGCGGTTGGGGTCGTGCTCGGCGCGGGGGCGGGCGCTTCGGGCGCCGGAGCGCTCGTCGTTTCCTGCGCCGCCGGGCTCGCCGGCGCGGCGGGCGGTTCTTCGGCGCGCGCGAGCGCCGGCGCAACAAGCGCGATCGCTCCCAGCAGAGGGACCGTGCCGCGCAGGAGGATGGAGAGGGGGGTCACCACGGCCGTCAGTTTCCGAGCAGGTAGTTGAGCAGCAGGCCGCCGGCTTCGCTGCCTTCGGCGGAGGGCGAGTAGTAGGTCGTGCCCGCGGTCGACCCGCCGACCGGCTGTGCGGTGGCGCTCGCGCCGCCGCCGGCGCCCAGCGTCGCGAGTTCGCGCGCCGTCGGCGCTGAGCCGGGGTATTTCGCGAGCGCCTGAGCCGGTGTCGCGCCTTTGATCACGGCGAGCGTGCGCGCCATCACGAGGCCGGTCGTGCGGGGGTTGATCGATGCCGCCGCGGCGGTGGTGGCGGAGCCGGTGCTGAAGAGTTTGTGGCTGCACCCGGGGGTGGGTCCGTTGGTCGCGTAGGTGAGGCAGTTGACGGCGACACCTTCGGCGCGCAGGAAGTGCCCGAGCGCGTCGTAGCCGTTGGCCGAGCCCGCGCCCAGGAAGATGAAGTCGAGGATGCGCTCGAGTCCGCCCGTCTGCTTGAGGCTCGAGAGCAGGGCAGCGAAGTTGTTGGAGAACGGTTCGGCGGCCGCTCCCAGCGTCTTCAGGCGAGAGAGCAGCTGCTTGCTCGCGACGATCGCGGGCCCGGAGCGCTTGGCGGTGGCGCCGAGGTTCTGGAAGAACGTGCTCGAGCTGTTCGAGAACGCCGGCAGGCTCGTGAAGGCCTTGTCGATCGCGGGCGCGGCCACACCGAGGTCGGTGAACACCGGGGTCGTCTGTTCGGCGAAGCGCCCGAGGCGTTCCATCGCCGGTCCGAGCTGTTCGAGGAACGGCGGGAAGTCCTGCAGGTTTCGTGCCAGCGCGCCACGGTGGGCGGCGCTCGCCTGGGCGACCTTGTTGCTCTGCACGAGGAAGTCGGCGAAGCGCCCGCGTACGGAGGCCAGCGGCGCGAGCGCACGGTCGGAGTCGCTCGCGAGTTTCGCCAGCACGGTGTTCTCGCCCGCGAGGATCGCAAGCACACGGTCGAATTCCTGCAGCGCCGGATTGGCGCGGCGGATCACTTCGTGCAGGTCGCTGCCGCGACCCGCGAGTCCGGCGCCGAGTTCGTTGAGGATGATCGTCAAGCGCTCGCGTTCGGGCAGCCTGTTGATGTCGCCGAGCAGGTCCACGTCGACCGGGCTGCTCGTGTTCTTGACCGGCAGCAGCCGCTGCCCTTCGCCTTCGTGGCCCGAGGCGATCTTCTGCAGCGGCGCGGGCAGCGGGGTGCCTTCGACGCGCGGCTGCGTCGGCAGGCAGTCGATGTACTTCTCGCCGATCAGCGCCTGCGGGCGCACGGTGCAGCTGGCATCGCTGCGGAAGTCCTCGAAGCCGCTCTTTTCGATGTTCAGGACGACCGCGGCCTTGGCCTGTGGCGTCGGTGTCACCGACCCCACGGAGCCGACCTTGACGCCGTCGATCTTGACGTCCTCGCCGGGGATGATGTTGCCGGCGTCGTCGAAGATCGCGCGCACCGTGTAGGTGCCGTTGGCGCCTCCGGCGGACAGCGCGAGCAGGACGGCGATCAGGATCGCGCCAACGCAGCCGGCGCCAGCGGCACCGGCAATCCGTTTCCTGCGCCTCACGCTCTCCGTGCTGCTCACCCCTGTTCCTCCTGCCGTGCTTACAACGAGCGGGCGACCCCCCCTTTCGGAGGGGTCGCCCGTCCCGCTCTGCTTTTTCTGCTGTCGAGCTTACGCCCTAGCGGACGCCGGCTCAGCGCTGCCCCCTATTTGCGTGGGCACGGCGCCTTGTAGTTCTTCGTGACGATGACCGGTTTCGTTTCGAAGCCGCCTTCGGCGAAGATGATTTCGGACTTCACCGGGAAGCCGCCCTTCGGGCACTTCGTGGGCACCCGGCCGTAGTAGATCGTCTTGCCGTTCTTCTTGATCGCCGAGCCGGCCTTGACCTTGATGGTTTTGACTGACGCGAACGGAGCGCCTGGGACGCTCGGCACGAGCGGGACTTTGGCGTTCAGCTTCGGGCCGAAGCCGCCGGAGCCACCGAGCTGGGTGTATTTACCGGTCGAGAGGATTTCCAGCGACACCGGCGAGTGACCGTCGGTGAAGAACGAGATCCCGCCGCCCGGCGCGTAGAACGAGGACAGTTCGGCGTTCTCGATCACACGTTCGCCGCCGAAGGAGACGAAGCCGACGACCGTGCCGATCGGGCCGGCTGCGGAGGCCTTCGAGCAGCCGGAGGGCCCGATCTGTTCGAGCGTCGTGTTCGAGCACGTCGGGAAGCCCGCCGGGTGCAGCTTGGCGCCTTTCGGCAGGTAGAAGTTGACACCGATGATCGGCGGGGGCGAGCCTTCGTATTCGGTGCCGGAGATCTGGTATTCGGCTTCGATCGCAGCACCGGCGCCGAGGATGTTGCCGGTGTGCGGGAAGCCCTTGATCGGGACGGCCTTGGCTTTGAAGGTGACCGTCGGCACCGCCGAGGCGATGCTCGGGATCGCCAGCAGCGCGAGACCGAGAACGGCAAGACAGGTGGATGCTCTGCGCATCGGTTTTTTCTCCCTCAGTTTGATGGACAGGTCCGCCTCGATCCGGGTAGCTCCGGAGCCATGCCGGTCCGGCGACATCGAGATCCCCGGCACGAGCCGAGGAACAGTGGCGATTTCTTCGCTACTAAACAGTATCGGCACCAGCCGAGGCGTTGCAAGGTGGAACCGACTGGGTCAGGCACCGTCATGCATACCCTCCCGCTCGCACCGTGTAAACCCCTGTCCCCTTCCTTGCAGCATCTCCGCGTCGCCGCCCGCGACGCTCTCTCCGCTTCCATCAGGCTGAGGTGGAGGGTTAGCCACCGGGCACCGACAGCTCGAGCTGTGAGCTCTCGAACAGCACCCCGACGGGTTCGAGGATGACCTGCCGCGGTCCCTCCTCCACGCGCCCCGCGACGATCGCCGCAAGCCCCTGGCGCTCGGCCGCCGCGACGATCCTCGCACCGGTCCCGGGCGGCCCGTAGAGGGCGTAGCCGGCGCCCATGTTGAAGGTCGAGTAGGCGGCGGACGCGTCGAGACCGGCCTGCTCGACGAGGAACGCGAGGACGGTCGGGACCTCCGGCAGGCGCGCGATCCGGTAGGTGAGCGAATGTGACGGGCGCATCAGCTTGAGCAGTCCGTGGCCGGTCACGTGGCTGATGTAGCTGAGCGGCACGTCCGCCTCGAGCAGTGCTGCGACGAGCGCCACGTACATGACCGAGGGCGCGAGCAGCGCCTCGCCCAGCGTCGTGCCGTCGGCGAGCACGGTCGCGTAGCCGTTCGGAAGCCGCTCGGCGATCAGCCGTGCCAGCGAGGCGCCGTTGGCGTGCAGCCCGCTCGAGGCGACGAGCACGATCTCATCGCCGGGCGCCAGGTCCTCGCCGAGGATCGCCCGGCGCCCCGGCGCGATCGCGCCCACGGCGGCGCCCGCGAGCTCGATCTCGGCGCCCTCGAGCAGGCCCGGCAACGACGGCGACTCCCCTCCCCCCCACACGCATCCGGCATCCGCGCAGGCGCGCCTCCAGCCCTCCGCCAGCGACGCGGCGCGGTCGAGGTTCAGATACCACTCGGAGGCGCCGGTCGCGAAGTACGCGTTCACGACGAGCGGCAGGGCGCCCACGCAGCAGAGGTCGTTGAGGATCGCCGCGACCGTGTCATAGGCGACATCCGCGAAGCGATCGACGCCCTCGCCTTCGAGCACGTGGCGCGCGACGATCGACTTCGTGCCGAGACCCTCGACCACGAAGGCGAAGCTCTGCTCGCCGAGCTCGAACACGAACGCCGGCTCCCCGCGCGAGGCGTCGATCGCGCGACCGCCGCGCGCCGCGAGCAGGCCGGAGGTCGACAGCGCCTTCGCCATCGCAAGGCGCTTGCCCGCGTCGAGCGCCGCGTAGTCGACCCCCGCTGCGCGGTAGCTGGCGCCCGGTTCGCCCATCGCGGCAGCTTATCCCTGCCCGCGCCGCGCCTGCCCGCGCCGTGCCTGCGCACTCCGCGCCCCGCGTCCGCGCCGAGGCTCGCGATGCGAGATGATCGCGGTCCAATTCCCCGAGGGAGGATCGATGGACTTCGAGCCGAGCGCACGCTGCAACGAGTTCAAGGAGCGCTTGGGCGCGTTCATGGACGACCACGTCTATCCGGCCGAGGCCGTGTACGAGAGACAGCTGCGCGAGTCCGGCAACCCGCACCACCAGCCGGCCGTGATCGAGGAGCTCAAGACGAAGGCGCGCGAGGCGGGTCTGTGGAACATGTTCCTGCCCGACGCCGAGCACGGAGCCGGCCTGTCGAACAGCGATTACGCGCCGCTGGCGGAGATCCTCGGACGCTCGCGGATCGCCTCGGAGGCCTGCAACTGCTCGGCGCCGGACACCGGCAACATGGAGGTCCTGCACCAGTTCGCCACGCCCGAGCAGAAGGAACGCTGGCTGACGCCGCTGCTCGACGGGGAGATCCGCTCGTCGTTCGCGATGACCGAGCCCGACGTGGCCAGCTCCGACGCCACGAACATCGCGATGCGGATCGAGCGCGACGGCGAGGACTACGTCCTCAAACGGACGCAAGTGGTGGACCTCCGGGGCGATGCACCCGAACGCTCGCATCATGATCGTGATGGGCAAGACGCAGACCGACGGGCCGCGCCACCGCCAGCAGAGCATGATCCTGGTGCCGTTCGACGCCCCCGGGGTGACCGTCATGCGCAACCTGTCGGTGTTCGGCTACGAGGACCAGGAGGGACACGCCGAAGTCGACTTCACCGACGTGCGCGTGCCCGCGTCGAACCTGATCGCCGGCGAGGGCGACGGCTTCATGATCGCCCAGGCGCGCCTGGGCCCGGGCCGCATCCACCACTGCATGCGCGCGCTCGGCGCCGCCGAGCGCGCGCTCGAGGCAATGTGCGCGCGCGCCGTCGCGCGGGTCACGTTCGGTCAGCCGGTCGCGATGCGCGGCAACGTGCAGGACTGGATCGCCGAGTCGCGCATCGAAATCGAGATGGCGCGCCTCTTGACGCTGAAGGCGGCCTGGATGATGGACACGGTCGGCAACCGCCAGGCGCGGATGGAGATCGCGGCGATCAAGGTCGCCGCACCGAACGTCGCCCTGAAGGTTCTCGACCGCGCCATCCAGGTCCACGGCGGCGGCGGCGTCTCGAGCGACTTCTCGCTCGCCTCCGCCTACGCGCACCTGCGCACGCTACGCCTGGCCGACGGCCCCGACGAGGTCCACAAGCTGTCAATCGCGCGGCGCGAGCTCGCGCCGCATATCCCGCGCGAGGAGTAGCGCCGGCGAAGCACCGGCCGACGAATGTCCGAGTTTGCCGCCCCGGCCCCGAGGGAATGGCATCTAGGCATGGGTTTCGAGGGACACAGAGGGTGAGGCGGCGCGGGCGGATCGCGGTTGCGTGCGCGCTCGGGGTTCTGCTGGCGGCGCTGTCGGCGTCGGGCGCGTTCGCGGCCGGATTCGGCCCCGAAATATTCGAAGCGGGTACCTGCATCGAACGGAGCTGCGAATACTCGAGCGGGTCGTCGGCCTTCTACACCCAGGCGGCCGGCCACCCGCCATGGGGCATCACGTCCTTCGAAGTGGCCACCACCGGCTCCGGGAGCGCTCGCAAGCCCGTCGGGCAGGTCAAGCGGCTGCGCGTCGACGTACCGCCGGGGCTGGCCGCGAATCCGCAGGCGCTGCCGAGCTGCTCACGCGCGGAATTCGAATCCAATCCCAAACTGTGCGAACTGAAAGGGGCGAAGGTCGGCGAAACGGAAGTCATCGCCGCCCTGGAAATCCCGCTCCTGCCGGTGACCGACACGACGCAGACGGGCACCGTCTACAACCTCACCCAGGAACCGGGCCTGCCGCTGCTGTTCGGGATCGCGATCGAACCGACCGGCGGTGTGCTGCTGTCCCCCGTCCACCTGTTCCTCGAAGGTCACGTCAGCGACGCGGCCGAACCCGCGCTCGCCGCCCGCGGGATTCCCTCAGGGGACTATCACGAGTGGTTCGAAATCAACAACGTCCCGAAAACAGCCCAAGCGGAAATCCTCGGCATCCCGAGCGCCTCCGCCTCGCTCAGCCTGATCAAGTCGAAGCTCCTCTTCGAAGGCCGCAAAGGCGGCAACTTCCTCACGCTCCCGAGCGTGTGCTCGACGTCGACGACCTCCTACCTCGAACTCGAATCCTATGAAGGCGCTCACGCGACCACCCCCACCCACACGCCGGTCGGTGTCGACGGCTGTGACGAAGTGCCGTTCAAACCGAGCACCGAAGTGGTTCCGCAGACCTCGACCTACGACACGCCCGACGGTGCGACCACGATCGTCAGGGTGCCCCAGAAAGCGGGTGCCACGGAAATCAACACCGCCGACATCAAAGACGCGCACGTGACGCTGCCCGCGGGACTCACGCTGAACCCGTCGGCCGCGCACGGGCTCGAAACCTGCAGCGCGGCCCAGATCGCGATCGGCTCGAGCAGCCCTGTCAGCTGTCCTGCCGGCTCGAAGGTCGGCACGGTCACGATCGAAACCGACCTGCCGCCGAAAACGCTCACCGGCAACGTGTACCTCGGCAGCCCTGCCGGGGGCCCGATCACGAAACCCCCGTTCACGATCTACCTCGACGCCGAGAGCATCTACGGGGTGTCGGTTCGACTCCAGGGCAGCATCGAACCGAATCGCACGACGGGGCGCCTGGAAGTCAGCTTCGCCAACAACCCGCAGCTCCCATTCAGCGAACTGCTCCTGACGGTGAACAGCGGCCCGCGTGCGCCGCTGGCGAACCCGCTCGCGTGCACGGCGGCCAGCACAGACTCGCTGTTCACCCCCTACACCGGCGTCGGGCAGGGGCTCAGCTCGACCCCGTTCGCGTCCGCCGGCTGCCCCTCGCCGCTGCCGTTCGCCTGGGCCCAGAGCACCCAGAGCGGCTCCAACAGGGCCGGCGGGTACACCGCGTACACCTTCAACCTGGCGCGCAGCGACGGGCAGCAGTACCTCGCGCACGTGAGCACGGTGCTCCCCGCGGGACTCGTGGGAGCGATCCCATCGGTCCCGCTGTGCGGCGCGGCGCAGGCGCAGACGGGCACCTGCCCGGCGACGAGCCAGATCGGAACGGCGACCGCAAGCGCGGGCGCGGGCGCGGAACCGTACGCCTTCTCCGGGCCGGTCTTCCTCACCGGCCCGT
The DNA here is from genome assembly GCA_036498325.1 of Solirubrobacteraceae bacterium. Lineage (GTDB taxonomy): Bacteria > Actinomycetota > Thermoleophilia > Solirubrobacterales > Solirubrobacteraceae > Palsa-744. The sequence goes on along the minus strand of DASYFR010000004.1, from coordinate 45,293 downwards.
ACAACGGCGCGCCCTACGGGCTGTCGATCCCGATCGCGGCGGTGGCCGGCCCGTTCAGCTTCGCCCCCGTCGTGACGCGCGTGGGGATCGGCGTCGACGAGCACAGCGCCCGCGTGATCGCGACGGCCGACGTCCCCACGATCGTCGAAGGTGTCCCGCTCCGGCTCAAAGGGCTGAGCGTCGCCGTCAACCGCCCCAACTTCCTCTTCAACCCCACCAACTGTGGCGCCCTGAGGACCGAATCAGTGCTCACATCCACGTTCGGCGCGGTCGCGCCCGCCGCGAGCCCCTTCCAGGTCGCCGGCTGCAGCGCGCTCGCGTTCAAGCCGACGTTCGCCTCCGCCAGCAACGCCCATGCGACGAAACTGAACGGCGCCGCCCTGCAGGTGACGATGACCGTGCCGCCTCACCAGGCCAACCTCCACTCGGTCGTGGCGACGCTTCCGGTGCAGCTGCCCTCGCGCCTGACGACGCTGCAGAAAGCCTGCCTGCAGGCGACCTTCGACGCGAACCCGGCCGGCTGCGCAGCCGCCAAGGTGGGCACCGCCACGGCCTACACGCCGGTCCTGGCCACTCCCCTCAGCGGCTCGGCCTACCTGGTCTCCCACGGCGGCGCAGCCTTCCCGGACCTCGACCTCGTGCTCGAAGGCAGCGGTGTGCGCGTGGTGCTCGTAGGCAACACGAACATCAAGAAGGGGATCACGACCTCGACGTTCGCCTCGATCCCCGACGTGCCCGTGTCGCAGTTCGTGCTCGCCCTGCCGATCGGGCGCAACTCGGCGCTGACCGCCTACGGCAGCCTGTGCGCGAAGCCGCTGATCATGCCGACGACGATGACCGCACAGAACGGCAGCCAGATCAAACAGAACACGCGCATTTCGGTGAGCGGCTGTGGCGTGCGCATCGTCAGCCACCGCGTCCGCGGCCACAAACTCATTCTCAAGGTCCTCGCCCCGGCCGCCGGCAAGCTGAGCGTCACCGCCAAGGGCCTGCACGGTCGCTCGCGCCGCGTGAAGAAGTCCACCACGGTGACCTTCAAGCTGGCGCTCACGAGCGCGGGCCTCGCGACCCTGCATCGTCACCGTCCGCTGCGAATCAGGGTGCGCGTCTCGTTCGCCCCGAGCAGGAAGAGCGAAGGCCGCTCGAAAGCCTCCACGACGGTCAGGTTCAAGCACTAGCGTCACCGGGGCGATGCGCCAGCTAGCGTTGCCGGCGCGATGGGCGTAGCCGACACGAGAACGCGGGGACGCAGGCGGCGAGCGGCGTGCTCGCGCGCCGCAGCCGCCCTTGCCGCGGCGGCGACGCTCGCCCCGCCCGTCGCGGCGGGCGCTGTCCCCGCTCCCGCGGTCACCGTGCAGGCGTCGCCGGCGGAGCTCGGCTACGGGCACACCGTCACGGTCGGCGGCAGCGTCGGAGTCCGTGCGTCACTGCCCGTGGAGCTGCAGCTCGACCCGTATCCGTATCGCGGCTTCACGACGGTCGCCACCAGCTCGAGCACAGGCGACGGCAGCTATGAGTTCGCGGACGTGCGGCCGGATCGCAACTCGCGCGTGCGCGTCGTGGTGCCGGCCGCCGGCGCGCCCGCCAGCTCGACGATCATGCTCACGGTCGATCCCAGCGCGGCGTTCCACGCCGCCAGCGTCGGCCCGGGTCGCGTCCGCCTGAGCCTCCGCCTCGGCCACGCGCTTCACGCCGGGGCCTCCAGGCCCGTCGAGGTCTCCTGGTTCGTCGCTGCGCACGGCAAGCACACGTGGAAGTTGGCGGCGAGCACCACCTCACGTGAGCTCTCCGCCGGGCTGACCTACGCCAGCGCAACCATCGATCCCCCGGCTCGGCGCTTTCGCTACCGCGTCTGCCTGCGGCCCGGCTGGGAGCAGGCGATGGGGCACCGCGCAGGCAAGGGAGTCTGCGGGGGTCTCGCCTACAGCGGAAAAGGCCATGGCATCCCGCTCGCCCCCTACCCCTCCGCCGTCGCGATCGCCGCGGCCGGACGCTATCTCGCCGGACGCGCCGGGCGAACGTCCTTCGCGGTCGTCGACAGCGCCGGGCGACTCAGCGGCCTGCACGTGGGCGAGCACTTCGAGACCGCCAGCGTCGTCAAGGTGATGATGCTCGTCGCCTTCCTGCAGATGCGCGGCGCGCAGCACCGCGGTCTCAGCGGGGCCGACCGGGCGCTGCTGTATCCGATGATCCACATCTCCGACAACGACGCCGCCTCGGCCGTCTACGCGATCGTCGGCTCGACCGCGGTCAGCCGCGTGGCGCGGGAGTCCGGCATGACCGCCTACGCGCCCGGCGTCGGGTGGTGGGCCTACGCGCAGAGCAGCGCGGCCGACCAGGCCCGCTTCTTCTTCGCCCTCGGGCGGCTGATCCCGGCGAGCTTCTACCCCTACGCGCGCGGCCTGCTTGCGGGCATCGAGCCATCTCAGAGCTGGGGCGTGCCAGCGGTCGCGCGGCCCGGCTGGCAGGTGTTCTTCAAGACCGGCGCCCTGCCCGAACGGGGCCTCTTCAACGAGGTCGCGCGGCTCGAGCGCGACGGCGTGAGCTTCACGGTCGCCGTCTTCACCGACGGCGACCCGTCGATGGCCTACGGCGAGCAGACGATCGAGGGCGTCGGCGAGGCGCTGCTCGGACGGGCGCCGTGAGCGCGCTCGTGTTCGCCGAGCGCCCCGCCGCCGGGAACGCGGCCGGCCTGCTCGTCCTGCATCACGGCCGTGGCGCCGACGAGCACGACCTGCTGGCGCTCGCGGGTGTCCTCGATCCAGAGCGCCGCCTGCACATCGTCACGCCGAGGGCCCCGCTGCAGCCGGCCGGATCCTCCGGCTACCACTGGTATCTCGTGCCGCAGGTCGGGCACCCCGACCCCGACACCTTCAACGCCGCCTTCGCTGCCCTCGCAGACCTGCACGACGAGCTGTGGGAGCGCACCGGCATCGGCCCCGAGCGGACGATCCTGGGTGGCTTCTCGATGGGCTCGGTGATGAGCTACGCGCTCGCCCTCGCCGCGCAGCGACCGGCGCCCGCGGGCGTGCTGGCGTTCTCGGGCTTCATGCCGACGGTGGCCGGCTGGGAGCCTGACCTGGCCAGTCGCCGCGAGCTCGGAGTCTTCATCGCTCACGGCGATCGCGACCAGATCATCGACGTCGCCTTCGCGCGCGAAGCCGCCGCGCGCCTGCGCGCCGGCGGCGTGGCCGTCGACTACCACGAGTCCGCCGCGGGACACCACATCGATCCACGCCAGCTCCCACTCGCCGCCGCGTGGGTGCGAGAGCGCCTCGACGCCGGCACCGGGAGCGCGTGAGCGGCGCGCGGCAATACACAAGGGTCGGGGCCTGCGCGTCATCGTGCGGAAGGGCATAAGGTTGGCGGCGCCATCGAGCGGCCTCCCGGAGGAGAGCATGTCGGCAACAGTCGCGCAGCAGCCAACCGCGTCGAAGCGGACCCTCGAGGTCATCATCGTCGGCGCCGGTATCGGGGGAATCGCCGCGGCAATCGAGCTGCGTCGCCACGGCATCGAGCGCATCCGCATCCTCGAGAAGGCAGCCGACCTCGGCGGCACGTGGTTCTACAACAGCTACCCGGGCTCCGCCTGCGATGTGCCCAGCCACCTGTACTCGTTCTCCTACGCGCAACGACGCGACTGGTCGCGACTGTGCTCTCCCCAGGCCGAGATCCATGCCTACCTCCACGAGGTCGCGCGCGCCCACGGCGTCGAGCAGCTGATCCAGACCGACACGAGGGTCCACTCCTGCGCGTGGGACGAGTCGAGCTGCCGCTGGACGGTGCAGGGCGAGCGGGGCGAGAGCTACGAGGCAGACGCGTTGATCCTCGCGACCGGGCAGTTGCACCAGCCGTCGCGTCCGCCGATCGCGGGAGCCGGCGATTTCGCCGGCCACAGCTTCCACTCCTCCGAATGGGATCACTCCTACCCGCTCGCCGGCAAGCGCGCGGCGGTCATCGGCACGGGTGCGAGCGCCGTACAGCTGGTCCCCGAGATCGCCCCCCGGCTCGACCGCCTGACGGTCTTCCAGCGGACGGGGAACTGGTTCCTGCCACGCATGAACCGCCGCTACAACCCGCTCATCAGGAGCCTCGTCGCCGGCGTCCCCGGGCTGCAGGCGCTGCGGCGCAAATTCGTGTTCGAGTACACCGAGTCGCTGACGCTGACGATCCGCCATCCGCGCACGCTCGGGCGCGTCGCGGCGCTGCGCTCGGCGGCCTTCATGCGCTCGCAGCTGAAGGATCCGGCGCTGCGCGCAAAGGCGTGGCCGGACTACACGTTCGGCTGCAAGCGCATTCTCTTCAGCTCCCACTTCCTGCCCGCGCTCGAACGTCCCAACGTCGAGCTCGTCACCGACGCGATCACCTCGATCGCGCCGACGGGCGTGGTGAGCGCCGACGGGCGGCTGCACGAGGTCGACTGCCTGATCTGGGCGACGGGCTTCAAGACGAACGACTTCATGCTCCCGATGCGGGTCAGCGGCCGCGACGGACGCAGCCTCGAGGACCTCTGGAAGGACGGCGCGCACGCACACCTCGGGATGTCGCTGCCGGGGTTCCCCAACATGTTCGTGATGTACGGGCCGAACACGAACACCTCCGGCGGCTCGATCATCGTCTACCTGGAGGCGCAGGCCCGCTACCTGCGCCAGGCACTCGAGCAGCTGAGCCGGCGGTCAGCCGGCGCGATCGAGGTGCGCCCCGAGGTCGAGGCATCCAGCGATCGCGAAGTGCAGGCTCGCTTCGCCGGCACGGCGTGGCTCGAGTGCAACTCCTGGTACCGCGACGAGCACGGGCGGATCGTCGCCAACTGGCCCGGCTACATGCGCGAGTACCTCAAGCGCACCAGCACGCTCGACGCGAGCGAGTTTCACTTCGCGCCGCTCCCCGATCGCGCCGCGGCGCGCGCCTGAGCGAGACGGCGCGGTGTACGACTACATCATCATCGGCGCCGGCTCGGCCGGCTGCACGCTCGCGGGCCGACTGTCGGAGGACCCCTCGCTGCGCATCCTGCTGCTCGAGGCGGGCGGCCGGGACTCCTCTCTGAAGATCAAGATCCCGGCGGCCTTCCCGCAGCAGTTCCACACCAAGCTCGACTGGGACTTCGCGACCGAGCCCGAGCCGCACGTCGATGGGCGCCGCCTGTTCATCCCGCGCGGCAAGGCGATCGGCGGCTCGAGCTCGATGAACGCGATGCTCTACGTGCGCGGCCGGCCGCTCGACTACGACTCGTGGGAGGCGCAGGGAGCCCCCGGCTGGGGCTATGCGGACGTACTGCCCTACTTCATCCGCTCCGAGGACAACGTGCGCGGCGAGTCGGAGTATCACGGTGTCGGCGGACCGCTCCACGTCAGCGAGCAGCGCAGCCCGCGCCCGCTCGACCGGCGCCTCTTGGCCGCCAGCGAGGCAGCCGGGATTCCCCGCATCGCCGATTACAACGGTCCCGAGCAGGACGGCGTCTCGATGTTCCAGGTGACCCAGCGCAACGGCCGCCGCCTGAGCGCCGCCGACGCCTTCCTGCACCCGGCCAGGGACCGTCCCAACCTCGAGGTGCGCACGGGTGTCACCGTCCTCGGTGTCGAGCTCGCGGGGACCCGCGCGGTCGGGGTGCGCGTGCGCAAGGGACGCAGCGGCGTGGAGCTGCTGCGCGCCGAGCGCGAGGTGCTGCTCTCAGCCGGGGCGATCGGCTCGCCGCAGCTCCTGCAGCTATCCGGGATCGGCGCCGGCGAGGACCTTCGCAGGGTCGGTGTGCAGGTGCGCCACGAGCTTCCCGGCGTGGGGCGCAACCTCCAGGACCACCCCTTCGTGACGATGATCTGGGAGGTCTCCGACCAGACGACGCTGTACGGCGCCGACAAGCCCAAGGCGCTGGCCGAGTGGCTGCTGCGCAAGTCGGGCCGGCTCAGCTCGACCGTCGCGGAGGTGGTCGCCTTCACGCGCACGCGCGGCGGCCTGCCCGCGGCCGACATCCAGTTCCACATGGGCGCCGCCTACTTCGAAGACCACGGGGCGGAGACCTACGACGGCCACTGCATGGTGATCGCACCCGTGCTCGTCGCGCCGAAAGCGCGTGGCCAGGTCTGGCTCGCCTCCGCCGACCCGACGGCGAAGCCGCTGATCATCACCAACGCCCTCGCGGAGCCCGACGACCTCGACTCGATGCTCGCCGGCATGCAGCTCGCGCGCGAGATCGCCGCGCAGCCGGCCCTGCAGGAGGTCGTGATCGGCGAGCTGAAGCCTGGGTCCGCGACGGTCGACCGAGCCGAGCTCGAAGCGGACCTGCGCCGCCGGCTGATGCTGATCTACCACCCCGTCGGGACCGCACGGATGAGCGACAGCCATGCGGACGCTGTCGTCGACTCGCAGCTTCGCGTGCACGGCCTCGAGGGCCTGCGCGTGATCGACGCGTCGGTGATGCCGACGATCGTCGGCGGCAACACCAACGCCCCGACGATCATGATCGCCGAGAAAGCGGTCGATCTGATTCGCGGGCGCGCATGAGCACGTCGATCAACCACCACCGCGAGGGCGACGGGCCGCCGCTCGTGCTGCTGCACGGCGTGGGCCACCACTGGCAGGGATGGAGGCCCGTGATCGCGCTGTTGCGTGGCGAGTTCGACGTGATTGCCTGCGACTCGCCGGGCTTCGGTCGCTCCGCCCCGCTGTCGGACTCGATCGAGCCGACGATCTCCGCGTACACCGACGCCTTCGAGTGGTTCTTCGCCGAGATCGGGCTCGAGCGCCCGCATGTCGCGGGCAACTCGATGGGTGGGGCGATCGCGCTGGAGCTGGCCCGCCGCCGAGCCATCGCGAGCGCGAGCGCCTTCTCGCCGGCGGGCTTCTGGACGCGCGCGGAGCTGCACTACTGCCAGTTCTCGCTGGGAACGCTGAGCAAGCCGCCGCGAGCGCTGCGCCCGCTCGTCGCAGCGCTCGCGCGCACGCGCGCCGGTCGCACGGCTCTGTTCGCGCAGACCTTCGGCCATCCCGCGCGGATACCGCCCGAGGAGGCGGTGGCGGCGCTGCACGACGCGTGGGCGGCGCCCGCGATGGCGGGCGTGCTCGAGGCGTTCGATGGCTATCGCTATGCCGCGGGCGAGCAGCCGCGCAGTCCCCCGGTGACCGTCGCATGGGGCGAGAAGGACCGGCTGCTCCCCTACCGCCTGCAGGCGCCGCGGGCGCGCGCGCTGCTGCCGTGGGCCACGCACGTGACACTCGGCACGGGCCACGTGCCGTTCTGGGACGACCCCGCCGCCGTGGCCGAGGTGATCCGCTCGTGCGCACGCGCGGGCGAGGGCGAGCCGCGCGCCGCATCCGCTGCCAGCGCCTCCTGAACAAAGCCGATGAGCGCCCGATCGATCGAGCATCCCCCCGAGACCGAGCCGGCGGCCGAGCACGTCGACGTGCTGATCGTCGGAGCGGGCGTGTCCGGAATCGGCTGCGCGTATCACCTGCAGGACAAGCAGCCCGGCAAGAGCTATCTGATCCTCGAGGCGCGCGAGGCGATCGGCGGGACCTGGGACCTGTTCCGCTACCCCGGCATCCGCTCGGACTCCGACGTGCACACCTTCGGTTACGCGTTCAAGCCCTGGCTGGGCGAGAAGGCGATCGCCGACGGTCCCGACATCCTCCGCTACATCCGCGAGACCGCCGGCGAGAATCGGATCGAGCCGCACATCCGCGTCGGGCACAACGTGCGCCGCGCGAGCTGGTCGAGCGAGACCGCACGCTGGACCGTCGAGGCGACGCGGGCCGACGGCGCGAGCACCGTGCGCTTCACCTGCGGCTGGCTGTTCTGCGCGAGCGGCTACTACCGCCACGACGAGGGTTACACGCCGAGCTTTGCCGGGGTCGAGCGTTTCCGGGGCAAGATCGTGCACCCGCAGCACTGGCCCGAGGACCTCGACTACGCGGGCAAGCGCGTGGTGGTGATCGGCAGCGGCGCGACCGCGGTGACGCTGGTCCCGGCGCTGGCCGAGGAGGCGGCGCACGTGACGATGCTGCAACGCTCGCCGAGCTACATCGTCTCCGTGCCGGCGAGAGACGCGATCGCCGATGCCCTCAAGCGCGTGCTGCCCGCGCGCACCGCGTACTCGATCACGCGCCGCAAGAACATCTGGCTGCAGAAGTCGATCTACCAGCTCAGCCGCAGCCGTCCGCAGCTGCTGCGCCGCCGCCTGCGCGCCGGAATCAAGCGTCGTCTCCCGGCCGGTTACGCGATCGACACGCACTTCAACCCGCGCTATGACCCGTGGGATCAGAGGCTCTGCGCGGTACCCGACGGCGACCTGTTCGAGGCGATCCGCTGCGGCCGCGCGTCGGTGGCCACCGACCGGATCGAGCGCTTCAGCGAGCATGCGATCGAGCTTGCCTCAGGCGCGCAGCTCGAGGCGGACATCGTCGTGACCGCCACCGGCCTGAACCTGCTCGCGCTCGGGGGGATCGAGCTGACGGTCGACGGGGAGCGGGTGGCGCCGGCGCAGACGATCGCCTACAGGGCGATGATGCTCAGCGACGTGCCCAACTTCGCGTATGCGTTCGGCTACACGAACGCGTCGTGGACGCTCAAGGTGGACCTCGTCTGCGAGTACCTGTGCCGCCTGCTCGGATACATGCAGGAGCATGGCTACGACACCTGCGTGGCGCACAACGACGACCCGACGCTCACCACGCTGCCGTTGCTGGACTTCGCCGCGGGCTACGTGCAACGCTCGGTGCACCTGTTCCCGCGCCAGGGCTCGCGCCACCCGTGGTCGGTGGCGATGAGCTACGCCGAGGACGTGCGCAACCTTCGCGGATCGATCGAGGACCCCGCGCTGCGATTCTCGCGTGCCGCGCTGCTGCCCGAGACGGCGCCGACGCCGGCGCTCGCGGGCTGACGGCCCGCGCCGCTGGCACCCGCGAGCAGCCGCTGTGAGGCGCCTGCCTCGTGAGCGCTAGTGCGGAAGCGGCGAGCTGGCGAAGAAGAAGAACCAGACGAGGAACGTGATGACGGCGAGGTAGACGCTCGCCATCACGATCCGCTCGAGCGTGCTGATCCCCGCGCGCCTGCCCGCGTGCGGCTCGCGCTGGACGTTCATGCTGCGCAGCCACGCCACCCGATCTTCCCCGCTCGGTCGCCCGGCGAGGCGGTCATAGGCGGCGTTCAGCCGCGTCAGGGCGATCGTCATCGGATACAGGAGCGCAGCGAGCACGACGATCACGACGAACACCGCCTTCATGCTCAGCGTCTGCTGGCCGACGACCTTCGAGCCGACCCACAGCGCCAGCAGCGGCGCGCCCGTCCACAGGTTCACGGCGATGAAAGCCGTCGTGGCGGCCAGCACGATCCGCGTGAGGATGCCCGAGCGGCGCGGGTATCGCTCCCGATCGTGCATCACTCGATTATGACCCACAGGTGCTCCCTGCACGCACGCGGGCACCGGGCGCCGCGGGCCGTCCGGTCCGTTCGTCTAGCGGCGCCCGCGCCCCTCAAGCAGCGCGCACGGGGACCGATGATTCGAACGATCACCAGTTATGAGCCCGTCACAGCGTCCGAGCCCGTCACAGCGTCCGCGTTGCAGCTCGCAACCAATCTCTCCCGGACTCACGCCCGCCCCAACCCGCTGCCGCCCGCAAGCTGATCGACCACGGCAGGCAGGCGCCGGGGCCGGCCTGCTCGAGGCGGATCAGGCGCGACTGGGCCTCGAGCGCGTCGTCGCCCTGGCGCACTGCCATCTCGGGCTCGATGCGGTCTTCCTGGCCGAGCTGACGCCCGACGGGCAGGTGCAGCGCGCGCTGGCAGGTGACCTGTCGTCCTTCGAGGGGGTCCTGCACGCGGCGCGATGCGACGATCCGAGCTACTGCGGAGCGCTCGTGGCGGGGGAGATCCCCAACCTGATCCGCGACGCGGCCACCAACGCACGCGTGTCCGGCCTCGCCGTGACGCGCGCGGCGCCGATCGGCTCCTTCATCGGGGTTCCCCTGCAGCTCTCCGATGCGACGCCCTACGGAGCGCTGTGCGGGATCGGCCATGAGCCCGACCAGACGCTCGACGAGCGCGACGTGCGGTTCATGTCGATGCTCGGCGAGCTGATCGTGCCCGACCTCGACGAGCAGCGACGCCAGGAACGGCTGCACGCGGACCTGATGCGCCTGGTCGACACCGACATGGTCGACGTGGCCTACCAGCCGATCATCGACCTGCGCGCGCAACGCTGCATCGGTGTCGAGGCGCTGGCTCGCTTCCCTCAGTCCTTCGGGCCACCCGACGTCACGCTCGCAGCCGCGAAAACCGTCGGCCTCGGCGTCGAACTCGAACGTCTGGCGATTCGCGAGGCGTGGAAGATCATCCCCTACCTGCGCCCGACCCAGTTCCTCGCGCTGAACGTCTCCCCGGACGCCCTGGTCGAGCTGGCGCACCGCGCGAACCAGCGTCGCGAGGTGGAGCTGGCGCAGGTGGTGGTGGAGATCACCGAGCACGCCGCCGTCCAGAGCTACGCGGCCCTGCACGAGGAGCTCGCGCCGCTGCGCCGGCGCGGCCTGCGCATCGCCGTCGACGATGCGGGCGCCGGGTACGCCTCGCTGCGCCATGTGCTGGAACTGCAACCGGACTTCATCAAGGTCGACCGCTCGCTGATCCACGGGATCGCCGACGACCACGCCCGCCGCGTCGCGGTCGGCGCCTTCCGCTCGCTGGCCGTCGACCTGGGCGCAACCGTCGTCGCCGAGGGCATCGAACGCCCGGCCGACCTGCAGGCCGTTCGCGATCTCGGGCTGCACACCGGCCAGGGATACCTGCTCGGCAGGCCGACGATGAGCCCAACCGTCCTCGCCCGCTGGCTCGGCGCTTCTCAGCCGCGAAAGCAACGGGTGCCGGTGGCCACGCCGAGCGACCGCGCGCGAGCGGCCCCGGACATCGTCCTGGCCCGCTAGGACGCGGCGAGTAGATGCACTCGCCACTCACCGTCGAGACCCTTGAGCGTCGAAGCGCCCAGGTCTTCGAATACGAAGCCCGAGCCGGCGGACAGATCCTTCACGGTTGACGACACCACCACCTGCCCTGCGCCGGCGAGCGCCTCGATCCTGGCTGCGATGTGCACGCCGAGCCCGCCGACGTCCTCCCCGCGCCGCTCGATCTCTCCTGTGTGAAGGCCCGCGCGAATCTGTATGCCGAGCTCGGCGAGCTGGCTGCGCAGACGCACGGCGGACTCGATTGCGCGACTCGGGCTGTCGAACGTCGCCAGGACACCGTCGCCTGTCGACTTGACCACCCGGCCGTGGCCGTCGCGAACGACCGCCTGCGTATGCGTGTCGTGCGCGTCCAACAGTCGCCTCCATGCGGCGTCACCGAGCCGGCTGGCCTGCAGCGTGGAGTCGACGATGTCGGTGAAAAGCACCGTCGCCAGCACACGCTCGGAGGAGACCGCGCGCCGTCCTCCGGTGATCAGCTCCTCCATCTCGTCGAGCACCGCGTCCTGATCGCCGATCCAGGGAAGGTGGTCGGCGCCGTCCAGCACGACCAGCCGCGCGTCGGGGATCGCGTCGGCCAGATATTCGGCGCTGCGCGCATCGATCGTCTCTTCACGGCGATGGATCACCACGGTGGGTGCCTGAATGCTCGGCAGCAGAGATCGCACATCGATCTCGACATTCATCCGCCACAGCTCGATCAGGGCCGCCGGAGTCAGCGCCTGGCGCTCGTATCTGGCCATCCAGCGGAGATATCCGTCGTCTTCGAGCATGCTCGGCGCAAGCAGCCCGGTCGTGAACGTCCCCTGGCCCCAGGCCGCAGACCAACGCGCGGCCATCGCCATCAGTTGCTCGCTGGTCGGGTTCCATGGCAGATCGCGGTGGCGGGTGAAGCTCGCGGTGGTGCTGATGAGCAGCAGCCCCCGCGTGCGCTCCGGGTAGCTGGCGGCGAACAGCGCGCTCATCGAGCCGCCCTCGGAGAACCCACCGATGAAGGCGTCCTCGACTCCCTCGGCTCGCATCACAGCCTGCAGGTCGGTGACCCTGTCGGGGAACGAGGACAGGCCGGAGCCTCGGCCGGACAGGCCGGTACCGCGCTTGTCGAAGTGGATCATCCGACAGAAGGAGCCGCAGCGTCTCAAAAAGCGCGCTGCCCGCGGCTCCTCCCACATCAGTTCGATGTTCTGTGCGAGGCCGGGGAGACCCATGAAGACGGGCCCCGCGTCGCCGATCACCTGATAGGCGATCTCGATCCCATCGTTGTCGGCGTAGCGAATCGGCGGCACACCCAGGTCCATGAGACGAGCAGCGTATCTGGCGGGCTCGCGGTCGCCACCCTCCTCGCCCGCGGCCTGTCGCGAGCTGAGATGGCCGAAACGCTGGTGCTGTCGGCGCACACCGTCGAGGATCACGTCTAGAGCCTGTACGAGAAGCTCGGCGTCGCCTCGCGGCAGGAGCTCTTATGCACGCTCACGCGGTCGCTCCCACGCGCGAAGCGGGCTGTCCGCAGCGCCCGCCGCGCGAGCGCTTACCGCACGATGACGAAGCGGAGCGTGCGCCGCTGGGAGACTTCGTGCCGGGCGTTGGCGGCGAGCGCCGTGATGGCGTAGGCACCGGGGGTGAGGCGTCGGCCCTTCCCTGCAAGCCGGCCGTCGAAGTAGAGCGCCGTGCGGCCACGGCGCTCGTCCAGCTTGATCGAACCGGCGGTGTGCCGGGAATGGCGGCCGATCCGCTCGAAGGAGAGGCGTACCGATGCTTGCTCGTTGAGCGTGAACGAGAAGATGGTCCCGATCGCCACACGGCTGCGCGCGAGCACCGCGGGCAGCCGCCCGCCGGCGCGCCAGCGAGCCCGCGTCTGGGAGAGATGTCCGATGACAGGCCCTGCAGGCGGTTGCGGAGCTCGCCGGGGGAGGACCGTGTATTTGCGCGGGGTGATCGTGCTGAGCGCGTCTGCGCTGCGCGCGGCCAGCTGACAGCGGTATTCGCCCGCGTCGGAGGTGGGAAGGTCGGCGCCGTTCGAGATGGGTGTCGTGAGGAACCCACCGGCGGAAAAGCGCCAGCAGGAGCCTTCGCAGGCGACGACGCCCGGTGCCCCCGCGCTGTCACTGCACGCGAAGGCGGCAGGGACCGCCTGACCCTGCTCGTAGACAGCGCGTTCGACCGGCGTCGAGAGCACGGCCGCGGGTGGTGCCAGGATTTCGTAGCTGATCGTGATGTGGGCGGCTTCGCCGGTCGGTTCGGCGACCAGCGGCCCGGCCGCGGCGAAGCTCGAGCCGCCGCCACCGCCGCCGGAGTGGAGGCAGGTGAGGGCTTCTTCTTTGAAGCTGTCGTTGTGCGCGCCGCCCCCGCCACCACCACCCCCGAAGTAGCCGCCGCCTCCACCACCCCCGCCGGCGGGCTCGTATTCGGGGAAGAGTTCGTCCAGGATTTCCAAGTTGCCGGCGCCGCCGGTCGCGCCGTGCGCTTCGCCGCCGGTGGCGCCCGTCTCGCCGGAGCCTTTGCATTCGCCGCCCTGCGCGCCCAACCCGCCGGCGCCACCGGCGCCCGCAGTCCCGCCGAGGCCGCCGCGCCCACCGATCCCGGACACGTGCCCTGTTTCACCGCTCGCGCCTGCATCGCCGCCCGACGCCCCCGACCCGTAACCGCCGCCTCCGCCGCCGCCGGCGACGGTCAGGAGCCGACCCTGAGCCCACGGGCGCATGTTCAGGCAGCAGGGGAAGTCCTGCGGCACGGCTGCGAGCCAAGATGCGCCGCCGCCGGCGCTGCCGCCGCCGGGGAAGCCGCCGGAGCCCATCCAACCGGCGCCACCGTCGTACCAGCCTTTACCTGTGCCACCGTGACACTCCTGGCCTCCGGGCTCTTCTCGCAGCGCTTCGTTCGGTTCGCCCACATCTCCGACTTCGCCGCGCAGTTCTTCGCCGGCAGCGACCGGCAGTCGCGCCGACACACGCGCACCGCGGCCGCCAGGGGCACACCCGCTACCGCCCGCCGCTCCGACGGCCGTCACTTCGACCGCAACGACGCCCGGCGGCACGCGCAGGAACGTCCCCCACCCAGGCGTCGAGACCGTGCTCGTTACGGGCGCTGCGACTGCACCGGCCGTCAGCGGCCCGGCTGCCCCGAGCGCGAGCGCAGGTGCCACCAGGGCTACGCATGACGAGCGCATGAGCATTCGAAAGCCCCAGCCGATTGCACGCCTCGCCGATCGAGCGACCATGCTCCCCCCTCTTCCCGCTGGCGGTGGCTGCGGGTGCAGCCGCCGCCGCAGTCTAAACCGTGTTCTGTGGAGATAAGGGGACAAAAGATCAAACCCAGGCGGCCGCGTCGCCGCCGTTCGGAAGGCACTTGCGAGGGGCTCCGCTGAGCCGCGTGAGACGGGCAACGACAGCAGCTGCGATCCTGCGCGCTCGACGAACAGAAAGGATGGATATGCCACGCCAGATCCTCACTACGCCGGACGCGCCCGGCTCGTCGCTCTTCAGTCAGGGAGTCAAAGCGGGACCCTTCATCTTCCTCTCGGGGATCGTCGGCCTCGACCCGGCGACCGGCAAGCTCGCGGGAGATGCGATTGAAGACCAGACGCGACAAGCCGTCAGGAACTGCGAGACGATCCTCAGATCTGCCGGCGCGGGCCTCGACGATGTAGTCGAGGTGGGCGTGCTGTTGACGAATCCTGCGGACTTCGACGGCCTCAACGAGGAGTACGCACGCTGGTTCCCGACGGAGCCGCCGACCCGCTATGTGGCCAAGCTGGGAGCCGAACCGCCCGGCTTGCTCGTCTCGATCCGCATGACAGCATTCGTAGCTTGATCGGCGTCTGAGCGATCTGGTGCTGCCGACGCGCCCGGTTCTGGCTTTGCAAGCCAGAATGGCTGCCGATGGAGACGGTCGGGCGGGGCGAAGTCTCGAGCGGAACGGCTGGGGATGGGGATTTTGGGGCCGGGGTATCGGGGCTGCGTAGGTTGGCAAACATACGCCTCAGACCGCCCCCGGCTGCGTTGCGGTTTTGGAGACCGGCTCAGGAGGCCGTTGGGGTCAATGAATCCGGGGCGTAGCCGGCTCTAGGGAACGTTGTAGGGAACGAAAGTGACACTCCACGAGAGGTCTGGGGCAGCGCAACGGACACAGTCCACCTCTTCGTCCTCATTGGTACGTGAGGACGCCGTATACGATCTGCCCTAGTCGACCCCCCTGCGCACGCCGCGCCGCCGCTCGTCCGCGGACCGCCCCTTGCTGGGCGCGTTCTTGCCGACGTCCCAAACTCACGAGGATCAGCGTTCGCTGCACGAAACTAGTACTGGCATGAGGATCTTGAGCCCCCAAATTCGCGTGGCTGACTTCTTCTGCGGCTGCGGCGGCACTAGCGCTGGCTTGCGTGCGGCTGGCATGCGCATAGCGTTGGGCCTTGACGTTGATGCCGGCGCAGGCAAGACCTATCGGCGCAACTTTCCCGAGGCGGCATTTATGGAGCGCGACATTCGGGATGTCTCTCCGAACGAAGTTCGCGAGTCGCTCGGCGACGGCGAGGGGCCACTGCTCTTGAGTGCCTGTGCCCCCTGCCAGCCCTACAGCTCTTTCGTTAAGGAGTCCGGTCGGGATCGTCGGCGCACGCTGCTCCTGAGGCTGCTTCCGATCATCCAACAGCTCGAACCCGAGTTCGTGTTCATCGAGAATGTTCCCGGACTCAGCACCAACGCGCCCCGCGGCACATTCGCGAGGTTCTGTCGCGCGCTCATTGATCTAGGCTTCCACGTCGAGCATCGCATCGTCGACTGCATCGAGTTTGGGATTCCGCAGCGCCGTCGACGGCTCGTTCTGCTTGCAAGTCAACTGGGGGAGATCGCGATACCGGATGCGACGCATGGCCGCGACCCTGGGCTTGCGGCGCCCTCTACGGTCTGGGAATGGATCGGCGACCTTCCGCCGCTGGCCGCCGGGGAAGAACATCCGGACATCCCGAACCATCTCGCCAGTGCCCTCACAGAGATCAATCTCCGCCGCCTCCGTGCCACGCCGCCCGGAGGGGGTCGCGCCGACTGGCCCGTGGAGCTGCGCCTTGCCTGCCACACCGACGATTCCGCCTACAGCGACGTTTACGGGCGGATGCACGCGCACGCGCCTGCGCCCGTGTTGACCACGAAGTGCACCAGCATCTCAAACGGGCGCTTCGGCCATCCCTACGCCAACCGTCCGATCAGCGTCCGTGAGGCGGCCTGCTTGCAAACCTTTCCGCGCGACTTCGTCTTTGAGGGAGGCATCAAGTCCGCCACGCGCCAGATCGGCAACGCCGTTCCAGTGCTGCTTGCCCAGCACATGGGCCAGTCGTTCTTGGCTCACTACGAGGCGCTGTCGGTTTCTTCGCAGCAGGCCGTGAGCTGATGGCGCGCTTCCGCGCTCGGGCGCGCGCTGTCGACATGCTCGGGCGCCAGCAGATCGCTGGCATACCGACCGCGATCAGCGAGCTCTTCAAGAACGCCCACGACGCCTACGCCGATGAGGCGATTGTCGACTGGTTTCGCTCCGATGGTCTTTTCGTCCTGCGTGACGACGGCATCGGCATGACTCTCGAGGACTTCGAGCAGCGCTGGCTGACGCTCGGCACCGAGTCCAAGGTCAAGGGTGGCGGGATGCCCGAGCTGCGGCCGCCCGGCGTGCCCATGCGTGCCGTCCTCGGCGAGAAGGGCATCGGGCGGCTCGCGATCGCTGCGATCGGCCCGCAGGTGCTGGTCCTCTCCCGAGCCGAACGCGAAGGGGATCTGAGTGATCTGCTCGTCTGCCTGCTGCATTGGGGCTTGTTCGAGCTGCCCGGCGTGGACCTGGATGAGATCGTTCTCCCGTTGCACATGATGCCGGGTGGAGAGCTGCCGGACTCCGCTTTTGTCGCTCAGCTCGCCGATGAGATTCGCGCGAACCTGGGCTCCCTCGATCACCACGCAGACAAGACCTTCGTGGCCGACATCGAGCAGGAGCTCATCGGCTTGAAAGATCTCGATCCGTCCGAGCTTGATCGTCAAATCACAGGACCGAGTTTGCGAGACGGTCACGGCACCCAGTTCTTTATCCGCCCGTCCTCCCCACTGCTCGCCCGCGACCTTGACCAGCTGGATGCAAAAGAAGCACCCGACCTGCTGCGGACGCTAGTCGGCTTCGCCAACACGATGACGAGCGCGGCCCCACCGGTGCTTCAGACGAGCTTCCGGCACCACTATTCCGACGACGCCTCCGAAGAGTTGATCGGCCTCGCTGAGTTCTTTACTCCGGCGGAGGTAAGGATCGCCGACCACCACATAACGGGCGAGTTTGACGCGTTCGGTCAGTTTGTTGGAACCGTCGCTGTCTACCGAGGCGAGCCGGCGCCCTACCTCGTCTCCTGGCCTGCGCGCGGCGGCGAGACGCGCTGCGGCCCTTTCAGGCTCGACCTCTCGTACGTCCAAGGACAAGCCAATCAAACGGCGCTCGACCCTGACGCGTGGACGTCAATCTCGGCGAAGCTCGACCGTTTCGGTGGTCTGTACGTGTACCGCGATGGCATCCGCGTACTGCCCTATGGCAATTCGGACTTTGACTGGCTCGACGTCGAACGCCGGCGCACGCTCAGCGCCTCCGACGCCTTCTTCTCCTATCGGCGCATGTTCGGTGCTGTGGAAATCACTCGGGAGTACAACCACGAACTTCGTGAGAAGGCCGGACGCGAGGGTTTCGCTGCCAATCTTGCCTACCGCGAGTTCCGCGAGATTCTCATGAACTTCCTCTACCGCGTTGCGTTTGACTTCTACCGCGAAGCCGGGGCGCGTTCGGAACAGTTCCTCACAAAACGCGCAGAGATACAACGTCTCGACAAGGCTAGGGCCAGGCGCGCGAAGCAGGTCGGAACGCGGCGAAAAACGCTGGCCGCAGCGATCGAGGGTTTCAACGCGCTGATCGCGAGCGGCGAGCCTCAGCGCCGGGTTGAGCGGATTCTCGCCGAGCTCGACGGGCGCATCGCGGCCGCGCTGTCCGACGAGGATCCTGCCGATGCTGCACGCGCAATTGTCGATGCCGAGCAGTCGGCCCGCGGCGGGATGATGCATCTCACGGACGAGCTCGACATCCGGCGTCCGCGCGGCGTGGGCCTGACCAAGCCCCTCGAGCGTTCCTATGTTCAGTACGAGACTGATCGCGCCGAGCTCACTATCGAGCTGATCGGCCCAGCGCTGAATGAAATCGAGGAGCGCATCGAGCATGCCGCGAACACCAACCAGCTCGCCGTTGACCGACGGGTGCGCTTCGATGCCGCCGTCGAGCAGGCCGCGGAGCATTCCCGCGAGAGCACGCGTGCCGAGCGCCTAGCGCTGCAGGCCGCCTCGCGAACGACCACCGAGGAGGTTAAGCGGCTCACCGATCGCGGGACTGCCGCAGTCGAGGGCGCCGTGCAGGACGCCTTGGCCGCGGCCGCTCGCTTGGATGTCGCGGTCCTATCGGATCGGGACTTCGTCACCCAGCGCACAGAGATCGAGGAGGCCATCGCCCGCGCCGCCAGCGAGCAGGCTCGCGCCCTTCAGAGCGTCACCGCCCAGTTGCAGGCGCTCACGTGGCCTCAGAACGGCACAGGCGATTACGCCACGGCCCTGGACGAGGTTGAGGCGCTAGAGAGCGACCTCGAAGGCCTGCGCGAATCGGCCTCTGAAGATCTCGAGCTGCGCCAGATGGGTTTGGCCGTCGAGGTCATCAACCACGAGTTCCGGAGCCTCATCCGCCAGATCCGACGGAGCCTGGGCCGGCTCCAAGAGTGGGCCAGCGTCAACCCGTTGATCAGGGAAAGCGCCGACGATCTGAAATCGAGCTTTGAGCATCTCGACGCCTATCTCCGCTTGTTTACACCGCTGCATCGCCGCCTCCAGCGGGGACCCGTAAAGGTCACCGGCCGCAGCCTGCACACCTATCTGCGCGACCTGTTCGGCAAGCGCATGAAGGACGCCCGAATCGAACTGAAGCCCAGCAAGGCATTCTTGGAGGCCACGATTCACACGTACCCCTCGACGATGTATCCGGTGTTCGTGAATCTTCTAGACAACGCGATTTACTGGCTCTCCGACTATAACGGCGCTCGGAGGATCGAGCTTGACGCCGGAGAAGGCTGGCTCAGCGTCGAGGACACTGGGCCCGGTGTTCCATACGCCTACCGCGACGTTGTCTTTGAGCACGGCTTCAGCGAGAAGCCGGGCGGGACGGGCCTCGGACTCTACATCTCGCGCGAGGTTCTCTCCCGTGAAGGCATGTCGTTGGGGCTTGCAGATCCCAGCGCCGACCGCGGCGCGCGCTTCCTGATCACAATCGAGGAATAGGCCCGTCCGACAATGACCGAGCAGACGTTCTCGGAGCAGATTGAAGCCATTGTCGACGCCTTCTTGCAGACAGTCGTCGTTGTGGATGACGAGGCGCTTGACCGTCCTCCCGAGCCGGTGGTTCCCGGGGCGATCACCGAGGTCCCTGGGCGCCGGCCGGTCAAGATCGAGGACTCGCCGGAGCCCGAGGCGCCCGCCGCGACGCCGCTCAACGTTCACGATCTCGATCCGAAGCTGATCATCGACAGCTTCGCTCGGCGCGGCCTGGTCTGCTCCGTGCTTTCTCCACTGCCCGACGACGATGTCGGAGCAACGGTACTGCCGTGCGTTGAACGTGCGGACCTCGTCATCTTCGACTGGGTCCTAAACAACGATGACGGGGAGCAGACCCAAGCGCTTATCACTGAGATGCTCGATCGCGAGCAGCAGGACGGACGCGCTCGACTTCGCACCGTCGCGATCTACACCGGGCAGGACAACCTCGCCCAAATAGCGACCGAGCTCGAGCGGATCCTAAGCGACTACCACGAAGACTTTCCACTGACCGTTGACGAGTCAGGCCTGACTCTGACGAAGGGCCCGGTTCGCATCACCGTTCTTGCGAAGTCAGAAGTGCGGCTCGACGAGAACATCGCTGAGCGCGCGGTCGCGATCCCCGACCTGCCCGATGCACTTCGCCGCGAGTTCGCGGCGCTCTCGACTGGTCTCGTCACCGGGGTATCCCTCGCCGCGCTCGCGGCCCTACGCGCCGACACACACCGGATCCTGAGCGCGCTCCCGCCGAGGCTCGATTCGTCATACCTGGGACACCGCGCCGCGCAGGCGGAGCCGTCCGACAGCGAGGAGATGCTCGTCGGCCTCGTTACCGCCGAGATCCGCTCGGTACTTGACGACCATGATGTCGGTGCTCAGGCAGATGACGCCGCAATCAGCCGTTGGCTCGACCATCACGAGACATCCGAGTTGCGTTTCGGCGGCTTCCCCGCGAGTGGCCGAGAGGTCGAGATTGCTCGCGAGGAGCTATTGCGCATGCTGACCGAGGGCCTCGGTGATGACGATGTGCTCAGCGACACTGCCAAACGTCTGGACAACGTGAGCGAGAAGAAGCTAAAGCGCATCAAGAGAGATGCCACCGAGATGTTCGCATGGACGAGCGATGAGGCCGCCGCCTCAAACGCTCTCCTCTCCGAGCGCATGGCGATCCGCACCTACTACCGTCGCCCAGGGCGCGGCCTTCATCTAGGCACCCTCGTTCAGGATGGGGACGACATTCTCGTGTGCGTGCAGCCGCGATGCGACAGCATTCGTTTGAAGGACGTTCGCGGGTTTCCGTTCCTTCGCGTTGCCAGCGTCACGACGGACAAGGGAGCAGATTTCATGTTTCGAGTCCCCGGCTCGCGGGAGCCCCTGCGTCTCCGCATCCACAAGAGTCCGTTCTCATTGCAGATGTACGAGTTGACGGCGACCGACCGGGGAGCGGTCTTCGCATCAGGCGACGGAGACACTTACGAGTTCCACACCGCGGGCGAGCTGCCCAAAACGCTCCGCTGGCTCGGTCAGCTCAAGCCTGAATTCGCGCAGAAGGTGGCGACGGACCTTGCCCACGAGTTCGGTCGCATCGGCTTGGACGAGCATGAGCTAATGCGTCTTAGTCGCAGCTGACGAGCTGCTGGCCGCCTTCGCTGGACGCACGGCCTCTACCGGGCTGCGTCATTCTCGGCGCTGGTGCCAGCAGCTTGACCAATGGCTGGTCTTGACGCTCAGTCTCGCCGCGATCGGTAAGCCGAAGTCAGCGCCCGATAAGAGCTCTTATGCACGCTCACGCGCCGGCCGCGATCTGCCGCGAAATATCGAAAGAGGCCGCCCTTTTGTCGGCGGTCATACGATTATTCGTATAACCGAATAATCGACGCGGACGGAGAGCGTAAACGTTGGGGCACGGGGCCAACGGAGTCGATCCGCCGGCCCGTTCTGCCCCGAAGTGGAGACGGTGGGAATCGAACCCACGTCCGTGATTGCGTGCGGATGGCTTCTACGAGCGTAGCCGGCGCTCTGATCTCGCCCCTCAGTCGCCTCGCCGGCGGGGTTCTGGGGGGCCAGCCTCCTGAGTTTCCCCGGCTCGGCGGAGGCGGACCTCGCCGGGTGAGCCTGCTTTCTGATCCCGGCCTTCCCCGCCGCAGGCGAGCGGGGCCCGAGACCTCACGGCTTAGCTATTGACTAAGCGGCGAGGGCGTACTCGTGAGAGTCCGCACTTATGTTTTTCCCGGGTGTTTTACGAGGCCGCCCGGGACCTCGACTCGCGACCACCCCCACGAGCCGACCACGTCGAAGCCTGTCGTCCCCGGGAATGTGCTGCCCCACCAGTGTATAGCCGCGCGACGGCCATGGCGGGGCGGAGAACAAAATCGACGCGGTCCCAGGCCGCTTGAGGAACCCGCTCGGTTGGGCCCGAAAGCCCTTCTCTGCTGGTGGCGCGGCCTCACACCTCGGTGGCCTCGCTCTTTGCGGCTCGGTTCCGCGTCTGGATTCAAGCTAGCTCGACACCACCGCCGGCGCAACCCCCCTGCGCACGACGATCCCGCTGCGTGCGGAAAAAAGTGGTACGCAGCGCGTGCAGGACGGCGCGCTGCTCCCGGGACCCCCGCGCCGACGCTCGCCGTGCCGCCGCAACGACCAGTCCGCCGGCACCGGTTAGGAGACGCTTATCCGCCCTGCCACAATGGAGCAATGGACAACAGTGAGCTTTCGCTGGCCACGCCGGTCCCCGCGCCCCAGTCCTCCCCGGCGCTCACCGACCCGCATCCGCCGCCGGCGGGCGCAGACCCGTTCGGCGCGCCGCGGCGCGACCCGCGCTCTCGCCTGCGAGGACGAATCGGCAGCGTTCTGGCAGCGATCGTCGCGCTCGGGGCGAAGTTCTTCGCGGCGATCAAAGGCGCCGTCCTGCTGCTGCCGAAGCTGAAGCTGTTGACGACGGCCGGCACCGCTCTGGTTTCCGTCGCCGCCTACTCCCTGTTCTTCGGCTGGACCTTCGCCGCGGGGTTCGTCGTGCTGCTGTTCGTGCACGAGATGGGCCACGTGCTGCAGCTGCGCCGCGAGGGGCTGAAGGCGAGCGCGCCGATGTTCATCCCGTTCCTCGGCGCCGTCGTGATGGCGAAGTCGCTCGGCGAGAACGCGCTCGCCGAGGCGCGCGTCGGGCTCGCCGGCCCGGTGCTGGGCACCGCCGGCGCTGCCGTCTGCCTCGCGCTCGCCGAGGCCACGAACAGCAACCTGCTGCGCGCACTCGCCTACGTCGCCTTCTTCTTGAACCTCATCAACCTGATTCCGGTCGTGCCGTTCGACGGCGGCCGCGCGATGGCGGCGATGGCACCGGCGATGTGGTTCGTCGGTCTCGCCGCGCTCGTCGTGCTGCTGATCCTCTCGCACAACCCGTTCCTGCTGATCTTCGTCTTCCTCGGCGCTATGGAGACATGGCGGCGCTGGAAGGAGCGCAAGACGCGCTCGCTCGAGCAGGCCGCCTACTACCGCGTCTCGCCGCGCAACCGCGCGCTCGTCGGGCTGGTGTACCTCGGCCTGATCGTCGCACTGGTGCTGGGCATGGACGCAGCCCACATCCTCAGCTCGGGTAGCCACAGCTTCGGCAGCCTGTAGGCGCCGGCGGCACGAGGCGCTCGCTAGCGGCGCGCCTCGCGCACGGCGCGTTCCATGTCGCGCTTGCTCTCGCGCTCGCGGATCGACTGGCGCTTGTCGTAGAGGTCCTTGCCGCGGGCCAGCGCGATCTCGACCTTCGCGTGAGCGCCGGCGAAGTAGATGCGGGTCGGCACGAGCGTGAGGCCGCGCTCGCTCGCACGTGCTGCGATGCGATCGAGCTCGCGGCGATGCAGGAGCAGCTTGCGCGCGCGCTCGGGGTCGTGGTTCTCGCGGGCGGCCGGGCCGTACGGCGGGATGTGCACTGACTGCAGCCACAGCTCGCCATCACGGATCGATGCGTAGCCGTCCTTCAACTGCGCGCCCGTCGTGCGCAGCGCCTTGACCTCGGTGCCCTCGAGCACGACGCCGCACTCCAGCCGCTCGATCAGCTCATAGCGATGCGACGCGTAGCGGTTGGACGCCACGTCGCCGGCGCCGATCTTGCGCTTGCCCTTGCCCTTTGCCATTGACCGAGCCTAGCCTGCGGCGAGGTCTTCGTTCGGCACGAGGTCGACGCGGCCACGCATGCGCTCCACGCGCGCGACGCGCACCTCGACGGCGTCGCCCAGGCGCAGCGAGGCGCCGGTTCGCTCGCCGCGCAGGATCGTGCCCTGCTCGTTGAGCTCCCACCACTCGCGCTCGCCCGAGCGCTCCGCGCCGCGGCCTCCACTTTGCGGACGGCGCCGCCCCGCCCCGCCGCTCGAGGCTCGCGCCGGCGTGCGCAGCAGGCGGACGGGGAGCATGCCCTCATACGGCGGCTCGCGTTCACTGGACGTCTCGCCTCCAGCGGGCGGCGCGCGTTCGCCTGCCGGCGAGGAGCCTGCCGGCGCGGAGGCCGCCGCGCGCGCGGTGGGTGCGAACGCAATGAAGGCCCCAGCCGCGATCAGGCCTCTGATCTCCCCGGCGAAGAGGTGGTCGGGACCGTGCTCGAACAGGAAGCGCTCCAGGGCGAAGCAACGCGCCATGTCGTCGCCGTCGCGCTCGATCTTCATCGCCTCGCGCTCGCGTTCGGAGCTCCACACGCCCAGCTCGACCAGCTCCCCCGCGCGCGGCGCCTGCTCGCCGCCGCCGACGGCCGACAGCAGCGCGCGGTGGCAGACGAGGTCCGGGTAGCGACGGATCGGCGAGGTGAAGTGGCAGTACGCGCTCGAATGCAGGCCGGCGTGGCCGAGGTTGCGCGGCGAGTAGTAGACCTGCTTCAGCGAGCGCAGCACGAGCGAGCTGAGCGCTAGGCGGCCCCTGCCGCCGCGGCGCACGTGCTCCTCCACACGCCGGGAGATCGCGCCGAGCAGCTCGGCGGCCTGTTGCGCTGACATCGGCTCGGGCAGCGGCGGCGTCGGCACCTCGAGCGAGGCGAGCTGCTCAACCAGGCGCTCGATGCGCTCGACGTCGGGGCGCTCGTGGACGCGGAAGAGGCAGGGAACCTCGCGCTGGCGCAGGAGCTCGGCGACGGCCTCGTTGGCCGCGATCATGAGGTGCTCGATCAGGCGGTGGGACTCCGTCTGCACGCGCCCCGCGATCGCGCTGATGTGGCCGTCAGCGTCGAAGGAGAACTCCGGCTCCTCGGAGTCGACAACGAGCGCGCCGGCGCGCTCGCGCCGCTCCTGCAGCGCCGCGGCCACGGCGCGCGCTGCGACGAGCGGCCCTCCCCAGGGGTCCTCCGCTCGCTGCGTCCCCGCGAAGATGCGGTCGACCCGCTCGTAGTCGAGGCGTACATCCGAGCGGATCAGCGAGCGGTAGAAGGCGGCGCGCTCGACCGTGGCGCCGCGCAGCTCGAGCTCGACCGTGACGGCTGCGCGGTCGGCGCCGGGCACCAGCGAGCATGCGTCGCTGGAGAGGCTGTGCGGCAGCATCGGCTCGACGGCCCCGGGCACGTACACGCTCGTCGTGCGCCGGCGCGCCTCGCGATCGACCAGCGAGCCCTCGGGGACGTGTGCTGCGACGTCGGCGATGTGCACCCACACCCGCGTGCTGCCCTCGCCGATCTGCTCGGCCGAGATCGCATCGTCGAAGTCGCGGGCGCCGACCGGGTCGATCGTGAAGGTCGCCAGCCGGCGCAGGTCGCGCCGCGCGTGAGCGGCGCGACCTGCGCGCTCGGCCGCCCCCCGCGCCTCGCGCTCCACCGCGGCCTCGAATGCGCGCGGCAGCCCGCGGTCGAGCATCAGGGCCTCGATCGCATCACGCGCGATCTCGGGGCTGCCGATGACCCGCTCGATGCGCGCTCCGCGGCCGCGGCCGCCACCGCCACCGCCCCCACGTCCACGGCCGCCTCCGCCGCCACCGCCACCTCCAGCGCCGCCACCTCCAGCGCCGCCCGCGGGCAGCACGAGCACGAGCTCCCCGAGGCGAGCATCGCGCCGAGGGCCATGCTCGGGACGGGCGGAGCGGATCACGATGCGCGCGGAGCCACCCCGGCGCGTCGAGGGCTCAGACGTCCGCGGCGGGAACGCCGGCTCAGCCGTCAGAAAGCGCCCGTTGCGCTCGAGCACCGCGACGAG
Organism: Solirubrobacteraceae bacterium; assembly: GCA_036498325.1. GTDB lineage: Bacteria > Actinomycetota > Thermoleophilia > Solirubrobacterales > Solirubrobacteraceae > Palsa-744. The sequence continues at coordinate 19,837 of DASYFR010000004.1, read as the reverse complement.
TGCTCCCGGCGGTGCGGGGGTCTGGCGCGAGGGGGAGCTGCGCGGCTCGCGCGCGCCGGCGCTGCTCACTTCACTTTCGCGGCGAGAGTGGCAAGGCCCACGGACAGGCCGTGTTCGCCGTCGATGCCCTTCGGCACGCGCACTTCCGGGGTGATCCCCGCGCCCTGCTTGACGCCACCGCCGCCGAGGTTGCGTCCGTTCGGCGTGAAGTACTCGCCGACGGTGATGTCGAGGGCGCCTCCATTGGAGAGCCCCTGCTCCTCCTGGAATACGCCCTTGCCGAACGTGTGCGTGCCGACGACGGTCGCACGGCGATGGTCTTGCAGCGCGGCCGTGACTATCTCGGCGGCCGAGGCGGTGTTCTCGTCAACCAGGACCACGACGGGAATCGAGGCGGCGATCGCGTCGCCGGTGGCGAACAGCGTCTGGCTCGGCTGGGTGCGCCCGCGGGTGCTCACGATCACCCCCTTGGGCACGAAGATGCTCGCGATCAGCTGTGCCTCCTCGACGAGGCCGCCGCCGTTGCTGCGCAGGTCCAGCACGATTCCGCGAGCGCCGGCGCGCAGCTGGCGCTGGACCGCTTCGCGCACTTCGCCGTGGGCGCCGGGAGAGAACGTCGCCAGCGCCACCACGCCGAGCTTGACGCCGTGCACGACCTTCGTCAGCGAGGCGACGACCGGCTCGGAGATCGTCGCCCGCGTGATCTTCACCGTCCGCGCCGCCTCGTGGCGCGGGTGAGCGCCGCTGGACGCTTCGATCTTCAGCGACACGTCGGTTCCGGGCAGCCCCTTGATCAAGGCGGTCGCGGTTTCGGCGGACAGCCGCGCGAGACTGCGGGCGCCGACTCCGACGATCAGATCGCCCGTCCTCAGGCCGGCATGCGCGGCGGGCGTCGAGTCGAACACGCGGGTGATCAGCAGCCCGCGGGCGCGCGGCGCGACCTCGACGCCGATCCCGGTGAAGTGTGGAGGCGAGTTGAATTCGCGGTATTCGCTCGGGGTGAGGTAGTGCGAGAAGCGGTCGCCGAGGCTCGCGACGAGCCCCGAGATCGAAGCGCTCGAGAGCTTCCCGGCCGGGATCGGGCGGTAGTAGTCCTGCGCGACTCGTTGGATCGCTTCGTCGACGACGCGCGTCTGATGGTCGGCGACGAACGCGTTGCGCAGGAAGCCGGGCAGGTGTTCGGGGTGCCCGCCCAGCCACAGGCCCGCGATCAGCAGGAGCGGGACGAGCAGGGCGAGCGCCGCCCTCAGCGGCTGTCGGAAAGCTCGCGGCATCGGTCGCGCAAGCCTAGTGGAGCGCCGCGCCCGCTCCGCTAGTTCGTCGGGGCCCCGATCGCGCGCCTGAGCGCCCTGTGACGTGCCCCTTGCCTACGCTGCGAACGGGAGCACATCGAGCATCCCCGTGATCTCGAAGACGCGTCTGACGGTCTCCCGCGGCGACGTGAGCAGGAACTGGGTCCCGTGATCGCGGCACACGCTCTGGGCCCAGAGGATCGCCTGCAGCCCGCTCGAGTCGATGAAGGTCAGAGCACTGAGGTCGAGCGCCAGATGTCGGGCGCCATCGGCACAGAGACGCACGACGAGCGGCTGCAGCTCACCAGCCGTCGTGATGTCGAGTTCCCCGTCGAGGACGACGGTGTGGCCGCCGGGCGACGCGAGGTCCTTGATCTCGAGCGAGCCTGCCTCGTTGTCACCGGCACCGCCTGCGCCTGTCATCGCCTGCCCCTCCGAGGACGAACCTGCTTAGTGGCGGAGACTACGCCTCCACCGCGCGCTGTCAAGCCTGCTCGGGCATCGCCTCCACACCCCCCGCGGCCGGCCCGCCGTCGCCGGGAGCCGTTGCTCGGACGGCCGCTAAGGTGAGCCAATGGAGCGTGCCGGCACGAGCATGCAGGTGGCGAGCAACGGCCTGCAGATCCACCGCATCGGGCTGCCGGGCACGCGCGCCGTGACGATCCTCGTGGCGTTCGACGCGGGGGCGCGCAACGAGCGCCCGGAGGAGAACGGGATGGCTCACTTCCTCGAGCATCTCGTGTTCAAGGGCGGCGAGAAGTACCCGACGTACAAGCACGTCAACGAGACGGCCGAGCGGCTCGGCGGAGTCCTCAACGCCTACACCAGCCACGACCTCGTCGCCTTCCACATCACCGTCCGCGCCGAGAGCGCCGCGCCCGCGATCGACCTGCTGAGCGACTTCGTCGGGCGCCCTCGAATCGACGCCGAGGAGCTCGATCGCGAGCGCGGCGTGGTGATTCAGGAGATCAACCGCGCCTACGACCAACCGTCGATGGTCGCCGAGTACCTGATCGACAGGGCGGCCTTCGGCGACCACCCGCTGGGGCGCACCGTGCTCGGGCCGGAGGAGAACCTCCGCAGCTTCACGCGCGAGGGGATCGTCGCCTTCCGCGAGCGCCGCTGGGCGGGCTCGCGCGGGGGCGCGTTCGTGGTCGGCAACCTCGAGCACCTGCCCGACGACGCGGAGCTGCAGGAGCGCTTCGGACGCTTCCCCGCGCTGCCGGCGCCCGAGCCGCCGGTGCCGGCGCCGGGCTTCGCGCCCGCCACGCTCGTCGAGCAGCGCGACACCAACCAGTCACACCTGCGCATGATCTACCGGCCGCACATCGCCGTCGGCGAGCTGCGCGAGCGCGCCGCGCTGTCGATCTACTCGACGCTTCTCGGCGGCTCGATGGGCTCGCGCCTGTTCGAGGAGATCCGCGAGAAGCGCGGCCTGTGCTACTCGGTCTACGCGCTCGATCACAGCTTCGCCGACGTGCCGATCCTGCAGCTCGGCTCGGGCCTGGAGTCGGCCAAGTGCATCGAGGCCTACACGCGCATGCGCGAGATCGTCGACGAGCTGCGCAGCGCCGGCCCGACCGCGGAGGAGGTCGAGCGCGCCCGCGCGTATGCCGCCGGCCGGCTCGTGCTCGCGTTTGAGAACACGGGCGCGGTCGCCCGCCACGCGGCGAGCCAGCGGATCGTGTTCGGCGAAGACGTCGAGCCCGACGCCGCCATCGCAGCGCTCGACGCCGTCACGTTCGCGCAGGTGCGGGAGGTCGCGGAGGGCGTCGCCGAGACCCTCGCGGTCGCCTGCGTGGGACCGCACTCGGCGGAGGAGTTCTAGGCGGGCGCGTCCGAGCGCTCGCCGCCCACACGCGGGCGCAGCGGCCGAGGCTCGCCCTGCGAGCGACGCCGCGCCGCGGCTGCGGCGAGGTGCTCGGTCCGCCGATCCTCGCCGAGCATCTCCCGGATCCAGTGGGTCGCCTCATCCAGGTCGAACGAACCGGCCTCGACCATCGTCTCGATATCGGCCCAATCCTGCGTTCGATCGAACATCGCCTTGAAGACGACGAGCGCCGTGCAGCTGAGGACGGGAATGTTGCGTCCTTCGAACGGCACCATCCGCACATGCTCTGCGACGTGGTCGTGGAACGGCAGGACGTTGAGGAACAGATCCACCGGCGTAGCCCCCGATCTGAGCCTGACCTGACCGTCGCGTTCGAGCCGTTCCAGGCGCTCGCCGCTGACCTCGATCTCCGCCGGCAGCGCCGCGAACACCTCGCGCGCCCGCTCGCGTCCCACGAACACGTTGAAGTCGAGGTCGCGCGTGCCGCGGGGGTCGAGCGTGCAGTACGCGAGCGCGATCGCCCCGCCGATCGCGTGCGGGATCTGCGCTCGGTCCAGCGCATCGTGGACCGAGAGCAACAGCTCGCCGAGGTTGCTCATGCGCTCAGCTCGATCAGCGGCGGGTACAGAAGCTCCTCGCGCGGCCTGTACGGCAGCGCCTCGGCGAGCTCGAGCACCTGAGCCAGGACGCGACCCGCCTGCTCATCGGCGGCGGCGTTGCGGGACGCCGCGAGATCCAGCTCCATGCCGGCGGCGGCGGCGATGCGGGCCAGCGCCGCCACCGACGGCTGGCGCCGCCCGTGCTCATACGCGCTCAGCACCGAACGATCGACCCCGCTGCGACGCGCGAGCTCGGTCTGGCTGAAGCCCGTCGCCCGGCGAATACGACCGATGAGATCGCGTGCGAGATTGTCCGGCTCGACGGTCACCCCTGTAGGGTAGCATATCCGCCACAAAGAGCGCGCCAACTGTGGCTGATCCGCCGCAGTCAGCCGATCGCGACCATACGGTCGATCGGCACGCGCGCACGCACGGCGATGTCCTCCGGCACGCGCACCTCGAACTTCATATCGCGCAGCGCATCGCGCAGCTTGGGCAGCGTGATCATCTTCATGTAGACGCACGCGGCGTCCGGGTTGGCGGGGATGAAGTCGACGTCAGGCGCCGCCATCTGCAACGGGTGCAGCATGCCCGTCTCCGTCGCCACGATCGCCTCGCGGACGTTGCCCGCGCGGCCGTTCGCCTGCGCGGATTGGGAGGAGGCGTCGAAGCCCGGTTCGTCGAGCTGTGGGCCCGGCTCGCCGGCGGCGCGCCGGCTCGCCGACTCGGCGTATTTGAGCATCCCGCCGGTCGAGAGCATGTGCACGCCGTCGGCCGAGATGTCGCCCGCGGCGACGTACTCCATCACGCTCGTCGTGCAGCCGCACTCGGGGTGGATCAGGAAGTCCGCGCCGGGGTGCGCGGCGCGCATTGCCTCGATGTCAGCCGGCCGGATGCCGGCGTGCACGTGACACTCGCCGTCCCACACGTGCATGCGCCGCCCGAGTTCCCGCTCGACGTAGGCGCCCAGCCACATGTCGGGCCCGAACAGGATCTCGGTGTCCGCACCGTGAGTCTCGTAGATGTGGCGCACGACGTCGAGCGCGTTGGCTGAGGTGCAGCAGTAGTCGGTCAGCGCCTTGACCTCGGCCGTGGTGTTGACGTACATCACGACCACGCCGCCCGGATACCGGCCGCGCCAGTCGGCCAGCTGCTCGGCGTCGATCGAGGCGGCCAGCGAGCAGCCGGCGTCGAGATCGGGGATCAGAACGGTCTTCTCGGGACACAGGATCGAGGCCGTCTCGGCCATGAAGTGGACGCCGCAGAAGACGATCGCATCGCCCTCGGAGGCGGCCGCCTGGCGTGAGAGCCCGAGCGAGTCGCCGACGTAGTGCGCGACGTCCTGGACCTCGGGCACCTGGTAGTTGTGCGCGAGGATCACAGCGCGACGCTCGGCGGCCAGCTCGCGCACCTCCGCCTGCAGCGAGACGATCTCCTCGGGCGAGAGCACGAGCTGCGGGGCCTGCGCGGGAGTCATCGGCAGGGTCGGCGCCATCGGCAGGTTCATGGCGTTGCCTCCAGTGTGAGGGAGAGGTCTAGTGCGGGCGCCGAGTGGGTCAGCGCGCCCATCGAGACCCAGTCTATCCCCGTCTCGGCGATCGCCCGCAGCGTCTGGAGCGTGACGCCGCCGCTCGCCTCGAGCTCCGCGCGGCCTCCGACCCGGGCGACGGCCGCGCGCAGCGCGGCCTCGTCCATGTTGTCGAGCAGCAGCCGCCCCGCGCCCGCGGCGAGCGCCTCGTCGATCTCGCGTTCGTCGCGCACCTCGACCTCGAGCCTCGCCGCGAGCGCCGGCGCGGCCTCGCGCGCGCGCCGCACCGCCTCGGCTATGCCGCCCGCGGCGGCGATGTGGTTCTCCTTGATCAAGATCGCGTCGTAGAGCCCGGCGCGGTGGTTGACCGCTCCCCCCGCCGCCACCGCCTGCTTCTCCAGGCGCCGCAGTCCCGGCATCGTCTTGCGCGTGTCCAGCACCCCGGCGCCTGTCCCCTCGACCGCGCGCGCCGCGCGTGCCGCCATCGTGGCGACCCCCGAGAGGTGGGCGAGGAAGTTGAGCGCCGTGCGCTCGCCCGTGAGCAGCGCAGCTGCGCGGCCGTCGATCGCGAGCACGGGTCCCCCCCGCTCGCGCCACTCTCCCTCGCGCACCAGGCGCTCGGCGAGCGCAGCCGGATCCAGCATCGCGAAGACCGCCTCGGCGGCCTGCAGGCCGTAGATCACACCGGGCGCCTTCTGGGTGATCAGCGCCCGCGCCCGCGCCTGTGCTGGGACCGTCGCCTGCGTCGTGACGTCGCCGGCACCGACGTCCTCCTCGAGGGCCCTGCGCACGACCGCGTCGAGGTCGTCTGTGCCCGCCACCGCTAGCCCTCGGCCGAGGCGTTCGCGAGCAGGAACGAACGCACGAATCCGTCGAGATCGCCGTCGAGGACACGTTGCACGTCGCCCATCTCGTGTCCCGTGCGGTGGTCCTTGACCATCGTGTAGGGGTGCAGGACGTAGGAGCGGATCTGCGAGCCGAAGTTCACGTCCTGGGCCTCCCCCTTCTCGGCCGCGATCTCCTGCTGGCGTTCGCGCTCCTTGCGCTCGAGCAGCTTTGCGCGCAGCATCGCCATCGCCGTCGCGCGGTTGGAGGATTGCGAGCGCTCGTTCTGGCACTGCACGACGATCCCCGTCGGACGGTGGGTGATGCGCACCGCGGAATCGGTCTTGTTGACGTGCTGCCCCCCCGCGCCGGAGGCTCGGTAGGTGTCGACCTGCAGGTCGTCCTCGTTGATCTCGATCTCGCCCGTGTCCTTGACGACAGGAGCGACCTCCACGCCCGCGAAGCTCGTCTGGCGACGGTGCGCGGAGTCGAACGGCGACAGGCGCACGAGGCGATGCACACCGCGCTCGGCTCCGAACAGCCCGTAGGCGTTTTCGCCGGAGGCGCGGAAGGTCGCGGACTTGATGCCCGCTTCCTCCCCCTCGCCGGCCTCGAGCAGCTCGACCTCGAATCCGCGTCGTTCGGCCCAGCGCATCAGCATCCGCAGCACCATCTCGGCCCAATCCTGCGCGTCGGTGCCGCCCGCGCCCGCGTTGACGGTGACCAGGGCGTCACCCGCGTCATAGCGACCCGAGAACAGCCGCTGCTCCTCGAGCGCCGCCAGCCGCTCCTCGACGGAGTCGATCTGCTCGTCCACCTCGGCCTGCAGGCTGGCGTCCTCGGCGGCCATCTCCGCGAGCCCGTCGAGATCGGCCACGTCGCCCTGCAGCTGCGTGAAGGACTCCAGGCGCCGCGTTGCGCGCGCGTGCTCGGCCGAGACCGCGGCTGCTTTTTCGCTGTCGTCCCAGAAGCCGGGCGCGCCCATCTCGCCCTCGAGCGCGGCGACGCGCTCGGTCAGCGCATCCGGGTCAAAGATAGTCCGCGAGCAGCTGCATCTGCTCGCGGATCGCGGCCAGGCGCTGCGGGGTCGACTCGCTCGGGGCTGCCGTGGCCATCTGCCCACGCTATCAGCCCGCGAAGGCCGCGCCGCGCGCGCGGGCGGCGGGTATCCTGCCGCCGGTGCGCGCCGCGACCCCAGCACAGCTGTCCGCCGACTTCGCCGCGGCGATGCGCGCCGGCGATCTCGACGCCGCGGTCGCGCTGTGGCACCCCGACGCCGCGATCGTGCGCGCCGACGGCGAGCTCGTGTCCGGGCGCGACTCGGTCGCCGCCGCCCTCAAGGCGCTGATCGACAACCGCGTCGAGCTCACGATCGACCTCGCCGCCGTCTATGACGCGGGCGAGACCGCGGTGGGCACGGGGACGCTCACGATCAGCGCGGGCAACGGCGACGGCGACGGCTTCGAGCACTCCAGCCGCTCGCTCGTCGTCTACCGGCGCGACGCCACCGGGGCCTGGCGCATCGCGCTCGACGCGCCCTGGGGCCTGCCCTGAGCGCCTTGGGAGCGCTGTGCCTAGCGGCGAGCTAGGCGCCGTGGCACTTCTTGAACTTCTTACCGGAGCCGCACCAGCAGGGATCGTTGCGCCCCGTCTGGTGCTCGTCGTCGACGACGCGCTGCTCGACGACCGGTAGAGCTTCCATCTCCGCACCGTCCTCCTCGCCGAAGGTCTGTCCGGCGGCACCCGCGGCCGCCGCCGCGGCGGCGAGCGCGCCTGCGCCCGCCGCGCTGTGACCGCCGGAGTAGGAGACGCGCCCGGCGCGCGTGGAGCTCCCGCCGGCGGCGAACGCGGGGGCCGGTGCGCCGCCGCCGTTCTCGCCCTCGACGTTGACCTGGACGTTGAAGATCATGCGCGCGAAGTCCGTCCAGACGCTGTTCATCAGGTCCCCGAACAGCGTGAACGCCTCGTTCTTGTAGGCCACCAGCGGGTCGATCTGCGCGAACCCGCGCAGGTGGATGCCCTCGCGGAGGTAGTCCATGTCGAACAGGTGCTCGCGCCAGCGTTCGTCGATGATCTGCAGCAGCAGGAAGCGCTCGAGCGCGCCCATCAGCTCGTCGCCGAGTGACTGCTGGCGGGCGTCGTAGCGCTCGATCGCCTCGCCGACGATGCGTTCGGTGAGGCCGTTGCGATCAACCGTCGTGCTGTCGAGATCCTCCTCGCCGAGGTCGACGGGAAAGAACTGGCTGAGTGCCGTGAAGAGGCCGTCGAGGTCCCAGTCCTCGATGAAGTCACCGGGCGTGTACTGATCGATCGTGCGCTCGAGCACCTTGACGACCTCCTCGCGCGCCTCCTCGCCGATACTCTGCCCCTCGAGCACCTCGTCGCGGTAGGCGTAGATCACACGGCGCTGCTCGTTCATCACGTCGTCGTAGTCGAGCACGCGTTTGCGGATCAGGAAGTTCTGCTCCTCGACCTTCTTCTGCGCCTTCTCGATCTGTTTGGAGAGCATCCCCGCCTCGATCGGTTCCTCGTTGCCCTGCTCGTCGATGCCGCCGAGTTTGTCGAGGATCTTGTAGATGCGATCGCCCGCGAACAGGCGCACGAGGTCGTCCTCAGCCGACAGGAAGAAGCGCGACTCGCCGGGGTCGCCCTGGCGCCCGGCGCGTCCGCGCAGCTGGTTGTCGATGCGCCTGGACTCGTGGCGCTCGGTGCCGCAGATGAACAGGCCGCCGGCCGCCATCACCCGCTCGCGGTCCTCCTCGACCTTGCGCTCCAGCTCCGGCAGCAGCGCCTGCAGGCGCCGCTCGTACTCCTCGCCGTCCTCGCGCTCGACCCCTTCGCGCGCGAGCTGCTGATGGGCGAGGTGCTCGGGGTTGCCGCCGAGCTTGATGTCGACCCCGCGGCCCGCCATGTTCGTCGCGATCGTGACGCCGCCGGGCTGCCCGGCCTCGGCGACGATGTCCGCCTCGCGCGCGGCGTACTCGGGCTTGGCGTTGAGCACCGTGTGCTTGATCCCGCGCGAGGTCAGCTGATCGGAGAGCAGCTCCGAGACCTCCACCGAGATCGTCCCCACGAGCACAGGCTGGCCGTTCTCGTGGCGCGCGCCGATCTCTTTGACGACCGCGTTCCACTTGCCCTCCTTGGTCTTGTAGACCTGATCGTTGCGGTCCGCGCGCACCATCTCGCGGTTCGTCGGGATCTGCACGACGGGGAGCTCGTAGATCTTCATGAACTCCGTCGCCTCCGTCAGCGCCGTCCCGGTCATGCCGGCGAGCTTGCCGTAGAGGCGGAAGTAGTTCTGGTAGGTGATCGTCGCGAGCGTCTGGTTCTCCTCCTGGACCGGAACGCGCTCCTTCGCCTCGACCGCCTGGTGCAGGCCCTCCGACCAGCGGCGCCCGTCGAGGATCCGGCCGGTGAACTCGTCGATGATCTTCACCTCGCCCTCGATCACGGCGTAGTCGACGTTGGCCTTGTACAGCGACTCCGCCCGCAGCGCCTGGATCAGGTGGTTGACGAGGTGCCCGTTCTCGGCGCGGTACAGATGGTCGATGCCGAGGAAGCGCTCGGCCTTGGCGACGCCCTGCTCGGTGACCGAGACCGTCTTGAACTTCTCGTCGATCTCGAAGTCGAAGTCCGCCACGAACTGCTTCTTCGAGCGGGGGTCCATGCCTTCGGGGGTCTTGCCCGGCTTCATCTGCGGCGCGAGGCGCGCGAACTTGACGTACAGGTCCGCCGCCTGTTCGGGCGCGCCGGAGATGATCAACGGCGTGCGCGCCTCGTCGATCAGGATGTTGTCGACCTCGTCGACGATCCCGAAGGCGTGACCGCGCTGGACCTTTTCGGACAGGTCCTTGGCCATGTTGTCGCGCAGGTAGTCGAAGCCGAACTCGGAGTTCGTGCCGTACACCACGTCACATGCGTACGCCCGCTGCTTCTCCTCATACGGCTGCATGTTCTGCAGCACCCCGACAGTGACCCCGAGGGCGTCGTAGATCGGGCTCATCCATTCGGCGTCACGGCGGGCGAGGTAGTCGTTGACGGTCACCAGGTGCACGCCCTTGCGCGCGCGTGGGCCGTCCGGCTCCGCCGCGTCGGTGTCGTGCACGGCGAGCGCATTGAGGACCACCGCGAGCGTCGCCGTCAGCGTCTTTCCCTCACCTGTCTTCATCTCCGCGATCTGGCCCTCGTGGAGGGCCATCCCGCCGATCAGCTGGACGTCGAAGTGGCGCATATCGAGCGTGCGCTTGCCCGTCTCGCGCACGATCGCAAAGCACTCCGGCAGCAGCGCATCGAGTGACTCGCCGTCCTCGGCCCGCTCGCGCAGCACGTCGATCCGTTCGCGCAGCTCAGCGTCCGAGTCGTGTTCGAGCTCGCCCTCGAAGGCGTTGATCAGGGCGACGCGTTTCTGGTAGGTCTTGAACTTCTTCGCCTCGCCGACATTCAGCGCGCGATCGAGCAGTGAGGGCATGCGCCAAGGATAGCTTCCGTCGCGACACCCCAGTCGAGCTCGAACGGGGGCCCGCCCGGACGCGCCCCGGCGCCCTCAGATCGACGGCAGCGTGGCGCCCTGCACGGGGGCGCCACCGGCGCGCGGGGAGGCCGCGTGGGCCTCGCGGCGGTGGCGGCGCTTGTCCCGGTGGCGCTTGACCTGGCGAGCCAGCTCGTCGGTCATCAGGTTGAGCGAGTGCAGCATCTCGGGCGAGGCGTCGCGTGCGCGCAGCGTGATCCCCTTCAGATAGAGGGTGCCCTCGGCGACGTGGCAGGCGGAGACGCGCGGATTGGGCTCCTTGAAGAGCTCGATCTCCAGACGGGCGAGATCTGAGACCTGGCGCGTGACCTTCCGCAACCGCCGCTCGGCGTGCTCGCGCAGGTCGTCGGTGACCGGGACGTTTCGACCCTTGATGTCGATCTGCATCACAGGCTCCTTCGGTCGGCCTTCGATGTGGGGTATGGGCAGCGATGCTACGCCCGTTCGCGGCAGATGTAAATGGGCCTCGACGGAATGGCGCAGGCCTGCGCGCGGGCCTATCCGCGCGCGGCATTGGGTGGAAGAATGTGGCGCGGATGAGGCCCAACCTCTCGTGGACGCTCAGTCCCGGCGTGCTGCTCGGCGCGGCGATCGTCGCGGGGCTGTACGTGCGCCGCTGGCGCCAGGTGCGCCTCGGGCCCTCCCCGCGACGGGCGGCCGAGGCTCCGCTGTGGCGGCTGTGCTGCTTCATGGCCGCGGTCGCGCTCGCGCTCGCGGCGCTGATCTCGCCGATCGACTCGCTCGCCGATCAGCTGTTCTTCGCGCACATGATCCAGCACATGCTGCTGCTCGACATCGTGCCCGTGCTCGCGATCGTCGGCCTCACGAAGGTCATCATGCGGCCGGTCACGCGGGTCGTGCACGAGCTCGAGCGCCGCGCCGGGCCGCTCGCCCACCCCGCCTTCGCGGTGGTCCTCTACGTCGCCGTGATCTGGGCCTGGCACGTGCCCGCGGCCTATGACCTGGCCGTCCGGCATCCGCTCGTGCACATCCTCGAGCACCTCAGCTTCGTGCTCGTCGGCTCGCTGTACTGGTGGCACCTGCTCTCGCCGATCCGCGCGCGCCTGCGCCTCGACGGGATGGGCCCCGTCCTGTACATGGGCTCGACCAAGCTGTTCGTCGGTGCGCTCGGGATGGGGCTCGCCTTCGCCCCCTCCGCGCTGTATCCCTACTACGAGCACCTGCCGCGCGTGTGGGGGCTCTCCGCCCACGACGACCAGTCGATCGCGGGCCTGATCATGGCGGTCGAGCAGTCGCTCGTGATGGGCGTGGCGCTCGTCGTGCTGTTCATGCGCGCGCTGACCGAGTCCGAGCGGGCCCAGCAGCGTCGCGAGCGCTACGAGCTGGTGTGAGCCGACCGGCGCGCGGCAGCTAGCCGCGGCGGCGCAGGCTCTGGAGGATCCCGCTGTGGCCGGCGATCGCGCCGATCAGGATCGCGCCGGCGGCGAGGTCGGTGCCGGGAAAAACGATGCTCTCGCGCAGCTGCGCACCGGCGCCGACGCTCGCTCCGTCCCCGATCGCAACCGGCCCCGTCAGCCGCACGCCCGCCCCGAGGCGCACGTCGCGCCCGATCCAGACGGGTCCCTCGACCTCGCTGTCCGGCGGCAGCGAGGAGCCGCCGGCGACGATCACCCCGGGGAGCACCTCCTCGCCGTCGATGTCGAGGTGCAGCTCGCCGCGCAGCGCGTCGAAGGTGCCCTGCCTCAGCTCCGCGAGCGAGCCGACGTCGTTCCAGTACTCGCGCACCTCGTGGATGTGGAAGGCCACGTCGTGCTCGAGCAGGACCGGGAAGACGTCCTGAGCCCAGTCGACGAAGGCGCGCTGCGGAAAGTACTCGAAGATCTGCGGGCTGAACAGGTAGATCCCGCAGTTGCCGAGGTCCGACAGCGCCTCCTGCGGCGCGGGCTTCTCCTGGAAGCCCGTGATGCGCCCCTCGCGATCGTGCAGCACGACGCCATACTCGCGCGTGTCGGCCACCTGCTTGACGGCCAGCGTCGCGATCCCGCCGCTCTCGCGATGGCGGGCGGCGAGCGCCGTCAGGTCGATGTCGGTGAGCGCGTCGCCGGAGATCACCAGGAACGGCTCGTCGCCGAAGAAGTCCGCGCACGCCCGCACGCCGCCGGCGGTGCCCAGCAGCTCCTCCTCGTAGCGGTACTCCAGGCGCTCGCCGAAGTACTCGCGGATCGAATCCGGGAAGTAGTGCAGGTTGGCGATCACCTCGTCGATGGAGTGCCGCGCGAGCAGGTCGAGGATGTGCTCCATCACGGGCCTGTCGAGCACCGGCACCATCGGCTTGGTGATCTCGTAGGTCAGCGGCCGCAGGCGGGTACCGAGCCCCGCCGCCAAAACCATTGCGCGCATCAGCTTCGACTAATAGCGGTAGCGGTCAGGCTTGTACGGGCCCTCGACGGGCACCCCGATGTAGGCGGCCTGCTCGTCGGTCAGGCGCGTGAGCCGCACGCCGAGGGCGTCGAGATGCAGGCGGGCGACCTTCTCGTCGAGGTGCTTGGGCAGCACGTAGACCTTCTTCTCGTACTCGTCGTTCTTCGTGAACAGCTCGATCTGAGCGATCGTCTGGTTGCTGAAGGAGCTGCTCATCACGAAGCTCGGGTGGCCGGTCGCGTTGCCGAGGTTCAGCAGCCGCCCCTCGGAGAGCATGATGATCGCGTGGCCGTCGGGGAACACCCACTTGTCGACCTGCGGCTTGATGTTGACGCGCTCGATCCCCTCGATCCGGGACAGGCCGGCGATGTCGATCTCGTCGTCGAAGTGGCCGATGTTGCCGACGACCGCCTGGTGCTTCATCCGCGCCATGTCCTGCGCGCGGATGATGTCCTTGTTGCCCGTCGTGGTGATGAAGATGTCGGCGCTGGAGACGACGTCGTCGAGCGTCTTGACCTCATAGCCCTGCATCGCCGCCTGCAGCGCGCAGATCGGATCGATCTCCGTGATCACGACGCGCGCGCCCTGGCCGCGCAGCGATTCGGCGCAGCCCTTGCCGACGTCACCGAAGCCACACACGACGGCGACCTTGCCGCCGATCATCACGTCGGTCGCGCGGTTGATGCCGTCGATCAGCGAGTGACGGCAGCCGTAGAGGTTGTCGAACTTGGACTTCGTGACGGAGTCGTTGACGTTGATCGCGGGGAACAGCAGCTCGCCCGACTCGACCATCTCATAGAGGCGGTGGACGCCCGTGGTCGTCTCCTCGGTCACGCCCTTGATCGCTTCGCCGACGCGCGTCCAGCGCTGCGGGTCCTCCGCAAGCGAGCGCGTCAGCAGCGACAGGATCACGCCGAGCTCCTCCGAGGAGGCGCCCGCCGGGTCCGGCACGGCGCCGGCGCGCTCGTACTCGCTGCCCTTGTGCACGAGCAGCGTCGCGTCACCGCCGTCGTCGAGGATCATGTTGGGTCCGAGCGAGCCGTCGTCGGCCTCGGGCCAGCGCAGGACCTGCTCGGTGCACCACCAGTACTCCTCGAGCGTCTCGCCCTTCCACGCGTACACGGGCACCCCGCGCGGGCTCTCGGCGGTTCCGTCGGGCCCGACCGCGACCGCCGCCGCGGCGTGGTCCTGGGTCGAGAAGATGTTGCAGCTGCACCAGCGCACCTCGGCGCCGAGCGCCGTCAGCGTCTCGATCAGCACGGCTGTCTGGATCGTCATGTGCAGCGAGCCGGTGATCCTGGCGCCCTTCAGCGGCTGGGCATCGGCGTACTCGCGACGGATCGACATCAGGCCGGGCATCTCGTGCTCGGCGAGCGTGATCTCCTTGCGGCCGTACTCGTGCAGCGAGATATCGGCGACCTTGAAGTCGCTTTGCGTAAGGGTGGCGGCGGGGGTCATCGCTGACATGCCGAGTTCTCCTGTCCGGTCAGGTGAGCGCCCTTGCTACAGGGAGGCCGAGCGTGGCGGATCCGGACCCGTCGCAGCGCTCCTCGGCCGCGCTCGACGCTATCACACGCTTGGCAGCGGCTCAGCCTTTGGCGAGCGCTTCCTTCAGCTCGTCGAGCACCTTCACCGGGCCGGGGTCGACGCCGCGCAGAGTCGCGAGGTAGATCGAGACGAGGTCGCCGAGCAGCACCAGCGAGACGACGCGCTCGATCGCCGTCTCGCCGCGGGTCTGCAGACGAAAGCTGGCGACGGCGTTGCCGGCGATCAGGCGCTCGGTGATCGCCATCCGCTCCTTCACGCGCGGATGCGTGTCGGAGTCGTCGAGGAACACCGCAGCGAAGCGCCCGACGTCGGGCGCACCCTCCCAGCCGACGATCTCGTTGTGGTCGAGCTCGGGCAGCTCGTGCCAGAACGCCGGCTGCTTGGCGTTCTCGTTGATCTGCGTCTTCCAGCGATAGGCGATCGGCGTTGTCAGGCCGGCGCCGGCGATCACCGGCGTGCTGCCGTGCAGACCGCGCGCGAGCTCCTTGGCGAGCGAATCCTCGGAGGCGTCCGGGCCCCACTCCGCGACGAGCTGCTCGATGTGCGATGCGGCCACGTCGATCTCCGGGGTCAGGCGCGGGCCTGCCCCGCACAGCGCTGCGACCTCGAGCGCCGCGACGATCATGTAGGCGACGGCCGCGCGCGGCTGAAAGCCTGCCGGCAGCGGGATCACGGGCACGCCGTCGGCGCGCGCCATCTCCGCCAGCCGGCCCCCGGTCGTGACCACCGTGCGCCTGGCGCCGAGCGCGCCCGCCGACTCGTAGCAGGCGAGCGTCTCCTCGGTGTCGCCGGAGTAGCTCGCGCACAGCACCATCGTGTCGGGAGTCGTCCACGTCGGCAGCCCGTAGGCGCGCGTCACGAAGATCGGGCGCGATGCGTGGTCACCGAGCGCCGCGCGCGCGAGCGCACCGCCGATCGCCGAGCCGCCCATCCCCGCGACGACCAGCCCGGCGGCCGTGTCGAAGTCCTGCATGATCGCCGACTCCGCGCGCCAGACCGCGTCGCGCAGGTGCTCGGGGAGCGCGAGCACGTCGTCGAGCTGACCGGAGGGATCGACGCGTGCGATCGCGGCGCGCGAGAGCTCCTCGGCAAGGGGTGTCGCGGTCGCGCCTTCGCTCATCTGCTGCTCTCCTGTCGTCGTCCCGGTGGGATGGTGGGCATCTGTCCGAATCGTCCTGCGCGCTGGGGATTCTCAGGGCTGTGGGCTAGAACTCGATCGCATCGTCGGGCAAGCACACCCCAGGGAAGATACGCGCCCCGCGCGTGATCACGTTGCGCGCCCCCACGCTCGCTCCCTCGCCCAGCACCGCGCCGCCCGTGATCTTGGTGGCGTCGCCCACCCGGCAGCCGGCGGCGATGATGCAGTCGCGCAGCTCGCAGCCCGCCCCGATCTGCGTGTCCTCGAGCACGACGGCGCGCTCCACGACGCTGCCGGCGCCGACGGTCACGTTCGCGCCGAGCACCGCGAGACCGCCGACGTGAGCGTCGGCGGCGACGCGAACACCGCGCTCGAGCAGCGCGGGTGCGATCGCGCGACCGCGCACGTCGGCCCGCTCGTCGATCGCCAGGCGCCCGTCGCCGAGGCGCTCGCGGACCGCGGTCTCGACGTTTCCCTCGAGGATGTCGAAGGTGCCCTGCAGGTAGCGCGCGGGCGTGCCGATGTCGAGCCAGTAGCTCTCGGAGGGTGACCCGTAGAGCCCGTTCGCGACCAGGCGCGGCCACACCTCGCGCTCGATCGAGACGTTGCGATCGGGCTCCACCAGCGCGAGGATCTCGCGCTCCAGCACGTACGCGCCGGCGCTGATCAGGTTGCTGTCCACGACGCCGCGCTCGGGCTTCTCGACGAAGTCGCGCACGGCGCAATCGGGCTCGAGGATCACGACGCCGTAGGCGGAGGGGTCCTCGACGGGCACGAGCGCGAGCGTGGCGCGCGCGCCGGTGCGCTCGTGCTGGGCGATCTGGGCGCGCAGGTCGATGTCGGTGAGGACGTCGCCGTTGAGCATCAGAAAGCGCTCGTCGAGCATCGGCTCGGCGAGCTTCAGCGCCCCGGCGGTGCCGCGCGGCTCGGGCTCCTCCACGAAGCGCAGGCGGATCCCGAGCTGGGAGCCGTCGCCGAGCACCGCACGGACGCTGTCGGCGAGGAACCCGCACGAGATGATCACATCGTCGATCCCCTGACCGCGAAGCCACTCCAGCATGTAGGAGATGAACGGCCGGTCGACGAGCTGGACGATCGGCTTGGGGATGCGCGAGGTGAGCGGGCGCAGGCGTGTGCCCTGCCCCCCCACGAGGATCACCGCCTGGATGCGCTCACCGCCTCCCGATGCCCTCGTACACCAGCCCCGCCGCGCGCACCGCGTCGGGATCGAGCGCGTTGCGCCCGTCGATCACGAGGTTGCCGTGCATCGCAGCGGCGACCTCGTTCCAGTCCAGCGAGAGCAGCTCCTGCCACTCGGTCACGAGCACCGCGGCATCGGCGTCGGCGAGCGCGGCGAGCGGCGAATCGGCGAGGCTCACGCCGGCGACCAGCTTGCGCGCCTGCGCCTCGGCGACGGGGTCATACGCGCTCACCTGCGCGCCGTCGGCCTGCAGGCGCGCGAACAGCACGAGTGAGGAGGCCTCGCGCATGTCGTCGGTGTTGGGCTTGAAGGCGAGGCCGAGTAGCGCCACGCGCTTGCCGGCCAACCCTCCGAGGTGGCGTTGCAGCTTGCCGATCACGCGGCGCTTCTGCAGGTCGTTGACTGCGATCACGGCGGTCAGCAGCTGGAAGTGGTAGCCGGAGTTGCCGGCGAGCTGCTTGAGCGCGTCGACGTCCTTGGGGAAGCAGCTGCCGCCGAAGCCGATGCCGGCCTGCAGGAACTTCTGCCCGATGCGATCGTCGAGGCCCATGCCGCGCGCGACCTCGACGACGTCCGCACCGGTCTCCTCGCAGACGTTGGCGATCTCGTTGATGAAGGAGATCTTCGTCGCGAGGAACGCGTTGGAGGCGAGCTTGACCATCTCGGCGCTGGCGATGTCGGTGCGCACGA
This sequence comes from Solirubrobacteraceae bacterium, assembly GCA_036498325.1. Taxonomy (GTDB): domain Bacteria; phylum Actinomycetota; class Thermoleophilia; order Solirubrobacterales; family Solirubrobacteraceae; genus Palsa-744. The sequence goes on along the minus strand of DASYFR010000004.1, from coordinate 2,275 downwards.
GCGGCGCATCCAGCGGCGCGTAGAGCTCGACGACAGCGTCTCCCGCCCAGCCGCCCGCGTCGCCGACGACGACGCGGTCGGGGTGCAGGAAGTCCGTCACCGCGGAGCCCTCCTTGAGGAACTCGGGACAGGAGACGTAGCCGAGCCCGTCCTTGCCGGCATCCGCGAACACCCGCTGGAGGGCGGCGCCGGTGCCGCACGGCACCGTCGACTTCATCACGAGCGCGTGCTCCCGCGAGGCGGGAATCGCGTCGACGACGGCGTGCACGGCCGACAGGTCCGCGTCCCCGGAGTAGGTCGGCGGGGTCCCGACGGCGACGAACAGCAGGCGCGCGTGGGCGAGCGCGTCGGCGAGCTCGGTGGAGAAGTGCAGTCGCGTGGAGTTGCGCGCGAGCAGCTCCTCGAGGCCCGGCTCGTAGATCGGAACCTCGCCCGCGCGCAGGCGCTCGATCTTCTCGGCGTCGATGTCGACGCACCACACGTCTGAGCCGAGCTCCGCGAAGCCGGCGGCCGTCACCAGCCCTACGTAGCCGGTGCCGATCACTCCGATTGGCTGATGTGCTGCGCTCATGGGGCGGAGAAGGCTAGTCGCTGGCGATGCGGGAAGGCGTCAACGCGGCGCCCGCTCCGATCGCGCGGCGCCGCACGATCGGAGCGCCTAAGCCTCGACCGCCAGGAACGCCTCGTAGCGGCGGATGTCGCGCTGCGCGCGTGCCTGTTCCTCGCTGCCGTCGTCGGCACGCTCGGCGGCGCTGCGCGCCTCTGAGAGCCGCGTCTCGAACGTCGCGCGGTCGAGCTCCTGCGGCGCGATCGCCTCCTCGACGAGCACCAGCGCGCGGTTGTCGGCGAACTGCACGTAGCCCTCCGCCTGGACGAAGCGCACGATGTCGGACTCCGAGCGGTACAGGCGCAGCTCGGTCGGCTCGAGCATCGCGAGGATCGGCTCGTGGCCGGCGAGGATGCCGATCGAGCCGACGGCGGTGCGCGTCGAGAGCATCTCGACCTCCTCGTTGAAGACCTCGCCCTCGGGCGTCAGCACTTCGGCTGCGAACGTCGTGCGCGCCACGGTCTAGCTCTTGACCGACGCGACGACGTCCTCGATCGTGCCCTTCAGGAAGAAGGCGCTCTCGGGGACCTCGTCGTGCTTGCCGTCGAGGATCTCCTCGAAGCCCTTGATCGTGTCCTCGATCTTCACGTAGGCGCCGGGCGTGCCGGTGAACTGTTCGGCGACGAAGAACGGCTGCGAGAGGAAGCGCTCGATCTTGCGCGCGCGCTGCACCGTCAGCTTGTCCTCGTCGGAGAGCTCGTCGATGCCGAGGATCGCGATGATGTCCTGGAGCTCCTTGTAGCGCTGCAGGACCTCCTTGACGCGGTTGGCGACGCGGAAGTGGTCGTCGCCGAGGATGTCCGCCTTGAGGATCGTGGAGGTCGAGTCGAGCGGGTCGACGGCCGGGTAGATGCCTTTTTCGGAGATCGCCCGCGACAACGCGGTGGTCGCGTTGAGGTGCGCGAACACCGACGCGGGAGCCGGGTCGGTGTAGTCGTCGGCGGGAACGTAGATCGCCTGCACAGACGTGACCGAGCCGGTCTTCGTGGAGGTGATGCGCTCCTGCAGCTGCCCCATCTCCGTCTCCAGCGTGGGCTGGTAGCCGACCTGCGAGGGCATCCGCCCGAGCAGTGCCGAGACCTCGGAGCCGGCCTGGACGAAGCGGAAGATGTTGTCGATGAACAGCAGCACGTCCTGGCCCTCGTCGCGGAAGTGTTCGGCCATCGTGAGCCCGGACAGGGCGACGCGCATACGCGCCCCGGGCGGCTCGTTCATCTGGCCGAACACGAGCATCGTCTTGTCGAGCACGCCCGACTCCTTCATCTCCAGCCACAGGTCGTTGCCCTCGCGCGAGCGCTCGCCGACGCCGCAGAATGCCGATAGCCCGCCGTGTTCCTTGGCGAGGTTGTGGATCAGCTCCTGGATCAGCACCGTCTTGCCGACCCCGGCGCCGCCGAACAGCCCGACCTTGCCGCCCTTGGCGTATGGCGCGAGCAGGTCGATCACCTTGATGCCGGTCTCGAACATCTCGGCGGTCGGGGTGAGGTCCTCGACCGTCGGGGCGTGGCGGTGGATCGGCCAGCGCTTCACGTCCTTGGGCAGCGGCTCACCGAGGTCGATCGGGTCGCCGAGCAGATTGAAGATCCGCCCGAGCGTGATGTCGCCGACCGGCACCGTGATCGGCGCGCCGGTGTCGATCACCTCGGTACCGCGCGACAGTCCGTCGGT
>DASYFR010000003.1:0-1595 GCA_036498325.1 Solirubrobacteraceae bacterium | reverse complement strand
ACATAGCCGGTGCGGCGGCAATCGGTCTTGATCCGCTCCATATAGGCGCGGATCGCCGGGAAGCGGTCGAAATAGGCGCGGATATAGGCGCCCGCCTCGCTTTGCGGCACGCCGATCTGCGCTCCGAGGCCAAAGGCGCTGATGCCGTAGATGATGCCGAAATTGATCGCCTTCGCGCGGCGCCTCGTATTGGCGTCCATCTCGGCGAGCGGCACGCCGAACACCTGGCTCGCGGTCAGCGCATGAATATCCACCCCGTCGCGGAAGGCTTGCTCCAGCTCGGGGATCTCGGCGACATGTGCGGCGAGCCGCAATTCGATCTGGCTGTAGTCGGCCGACAGCAGCAGATGGCCCGGCTCGGCGACAAAGGCGCGGCGGATGCGGCGGCCTTCCTCGGTGCGGATCGGGATGTTCTGCAGGTTGGGATTGTTCGACGAGAACCGTCCCGTCGCCGCCACCGCGAGCGCGTACGAGGTGTGCACCCGTCCGCTGTCGCGGTCGATTTCCTCGGCCAGCGCGTCGGCATAGGTCGATTTGAGCTTGGTCAGCTGTCGCCATTCGAGGACGTGCCGCGGCACCTCGTGCAAGGGCGCGAGCTCCTCGAGGATCGAGGCGTCGGTGCCGTAGGCGCCGGTCTTGCCCTTCTTGCCGCCGGGGAGCCCGAGCTTTTCGAACAGCACGTCGCCGAGCTGCTTGGTCGAGCCGATGTTGAAGTCGTTGCCCACGGCCCGGAAGATCGCCTGCTCGAGATCGGCGATGCGCCGCGTGAAATCGCGCGACAGCTCGGCGAGCGCCACGCGGTCGACCTTGATCCCTTCCCGCTCCATCGCCGCGACGACCGGCACGAGTGGCCGCTCGATCGTCTCGTAGAACGCGGTCATCCTGTCCCGAACGAGGCGCGCCTTGAGCTGCATGTGCAGGCGCAGCACCGCATCGGCGCGCTCGGCCGCGAAGTCGCGGGCTCTCTCAGGCGTGACTTCCGCGAAAGCGATCAGGCTCTTGCCGGTGCCGACGAGCTCCTTTGTCGAGGTGAGTCCGTGCTCGAAAGAACGCCTGACGAGGCTCTCGATCGTGTGCTCGAACTGGCCGCCGTCGAGCACGTAGGACATCAGCATCGTGCAATCATAGGGCGCCAGCGTGACGCCATAGCGCGACAGCAGATGGGCGGCGGTCTTGAGGTCGTGGCCGATCTTGAGAACCCCGGGATCCTCAAGGAGTGGTCGCAGCCGGTCGAGCGCGAGCTCCAGCGTCAGCTCGCCGGCATCGCCCCCACCCCAGCCCTCCCCCGTGTCTACGGGGGAGGGAGGGACCCGCGTCAGCGGGAGGGTGGGGGCCGGCTCAGACGGCGCTCGGTGCCCAACCGGGACGTAGGCGGCGAGACCAGGGGCCAGGGCCAGCGCAATCCCGCAAAGCGCCGGACGAGTGCTGGCGACGCTGCTCGCCTCCGGCCATATCGCGACCGTACCCGCCTGCTGCGCCGCCTCGATCCAGTGGTCGAGGCCCTCGACCGTGTCGACCAGCGCATAGGTGCGCGGCGCGGTGAAGGGCGGGATCTCCGGGATGACCGGCTCCATCGGCCCTGTCGGGACGGGTGC
>DASYFR010000002.1:0-1509 GCA_036498325.1 Solirubrobacteraceae bacterium | reverse complement strand
CGCGGTGCTGGTCGCCGAGGCGCACGCGATTGAGCGGGACATGGGTGGCCCGAGCCTCGTTTACGCTGATGAAGCGCTCGTCGCATGGCGCGGCGAGCGCAAGCGCAGCCTGTCACTGGTGGAGTCAGGCCGACGCGATGCTACCTCCCGGGGCGAGGGACGCACGCTGAGCGTGCTTGAGTACTCCAGTGCCGTGCTGCTGAACGCCCTCGGCCGCTACGATGACGCGCTCGTCGCCGCCAGACGGGTGTGCGACTGCGACGAGCTTGGGATCCGGGCGTTCGCGTCGATCGAGCTGATCGAGGCGGCCGCGCGCTCCGGCCAACCGGAGGTGGCCGCCGATGAGCTGGACCGGCTGTCGGCGCGCGCGGCCGCCAGCGGGACCGACTGGGCAGCCGGGGTGCAGCTACGCTCGCGCGCGTTGCTCTGCCGCGAGCCAGACGAGGCAGATGGCCTGTTTCTGGGCGCGATCGAGCGGCTCGAACGTACGGCGATCCGCACTCAGCTCGCGCGCGCCCATCTCGTGTACGGCGAGTGGCTGCGCCGGGCAGGCCGGCGCACGGACGCGCGGGCACACCTGGTGGCCGCACACGACATGCTGACCTCGATGGGTGCGAGCGCGTTCGCGGCGCGGGCCGCCAGGGAGCTGCGTGCGACCGGCCAGCGGGCACGTGCGCGCACGCCGGACACGGCTGACGAGCTAACCCCCCAAGAGCGTCAGATCGCGCAACTCGTCGCCACCGGAGCGACCAACAAGGAAGTGGCTTCGGAGCTGTTCCTTAGCCCGCGGACCATCGACGCGCACCTGCGCAGCATCTTCCGCAAGCTGGATATCACCTCGCGGCACCAGCTGCGCGAACTTCCGCGGCGCGGCCAGAGGAGCGCGTCCCGCCGCTAGGGCCCTGCGGCCTTGCGCTCGCGCAGTGGGGACGCGGTTAGGCGACATTCGCCGGCGCGAGGCGCGAATCGCCGGCACGAGGCTTGAGCCAGCGGCCAACGACCGAAGGAGAGTCCCGTGGCGACGCCAACGCAGACGGAGATCGCAGTCACTCGCGACGTGATCTACAAGCACGAGCCCGACCACGACCTACCGCTCGACATCTACGAGCCCTCCAGCTACCTGGCTACGCTCGTGGACATTCACGGCGGCGGTTGGTTCCACGGCGACAAGGCGAAGGACGAGGACCTGGCGATGAGGCTCGCGCACAGCGGCTTTCGCGTCGTCGTACCCAACTACCGCTTGACCCCCGCCTACCGCTTCCCCGCCGCGGTCGATGACGTGCTCGATGCCGGCGCGTGGGCGCGGTCAACCGCTAAGGCGGGACTGAAGAAGGTCGCGTTCATCGGCAGCTCGGCGGGCGGCAACCTGGCCGTCGAGGCTGCGCTGGCCACCGGGCAGCCGGGGGTCAGCTGGTCCGGGCCGATCGACTTGGCCGGCTTCATCTTGGAAACCGACGGAACCGCGGCGGCAGATGCACCCACGGAGGACTACTCGAAGATCTCGAGCGC
>DASYFR010000001.1:0-28757 GCA_036498325.1 Solirubrobacteraceae bacterium | reverse complement strand
GACCGGCCGAGCGGGCCCAGATTGACCAGTCGCTGCGGGACGTCTACGAGACGTTGTTCCTGACCTCGAGCCCGACCTGCGTGAAGGCGGCCCTAAACCTGCTGGGGCTGCGCGTCGGGGGTCTGCGGCTGCCTTTGGTGGAGGCCGATGAGGAGGAGGCCGCGGCCGTCCGGGCGATGCTCGAGCGCCACGGCCTACTTGGTGCGGAGCGGGAGGGCAGCCCCCTGCATATGCGCGCGTGAGCCCACAGCGGCTGCGCGTCCTCCCCCTGGGCGGGCTAGGGGAGATCGGCAAGAACATGACCGTCGTCGAGCACGACGGGCGCATCGTCGTGGTCGACGTCGGGCTGCGCTTCCCGACGCCGGAGATGGTGGGCATCGATCTCGTGCTGCCCGACTTCGCCTACCTGCGCGAACGCGCCGAGGACATCGAGGCGATCGTCGTGACGCACGGGCACGAGGATCACCTCGGCGCTCTGCCGTGGGTCATGCGCGACCTCGGTGACCGCCTGCAGGCGCCCATCTACGGCGGCGCGTTGACGATCGCGATGGCCCGCTCCAAGCTCGACGAGCACAAGCTCCGCGACGTCGAGCTGATCGAGGTGGATCCCGGCGAAAGCATCGAGCTGGGGCCGTTCTCGCTCGAGCTCGTGCACATGACCCACTCGATCCCCGACGCGAGCGCCGTCGCGCTTGGCACCGAGCTCGGCACCGTGCTGATCACCGGCGACTACAAGTTCGACCAGACTCCCGTCGATGGGGCGCCGGCGGACGTCTCGCGCCTGGCCGAGCTCGGGCGCGAGGGGGTGCTGCTGCTGTGCGGCGACTCCACCAACGTCGACCGCGATGGCTTCTCGCCGTCGGAGTCGGTCGTCGGACCCCATCTCGAGGAGGTCTTCTCGCGCTGCGAGGGCCGCATCGTGGTGACGAGCTTCGCCTCCAACATCCACCGCGTCCAGCAGGTCGTCGACGCGGCCCACGCGCTCGATCGCAAGGTCGCGCTGGTCGGGCGCTCGATGCGCAAGAACGTCGGCATCGGGCGCAACCTCGGGCACATCGAGGTGCCCGACGGGATGCTCGTGGGACCCCGCGAGATCAACGACTTCCCCGACGAGCGCGTCGTGATCATCTCGACCGGCTCACAGGGCGAGCCGCTCTCCGCACTGCGCCGAATGGCCTACCGCGACCACCGCCAGGTCGAGCTCAAGAGCGGCGACACGGTCGTCTTCAGCGCCACGCCGATTCCCGGCAACGAGCGCGCCGTGAACGAGACGATCGACCGCCTCTACCACATCGGCTGCGATGTGATCACACCGCGCGACGCCCCCGTGCACGCCTCCGGGCACGGTTATGCCGAGGAGGTCAAGCTGATGCTCAACCTCGTCAAGCCGCGCTACGTGATGCCCTTCCACGGCGACTTCAAGCGGCTGCGCCTGCACGCGCAGCTGGCCGAAGCGGTCGGAGTGCCGCCGGAGGACATCTTCCAGGGCGACAACGGCCTGCCGCTGGAGCTGGATGAGCGCGGGGCGCGCTTCGCCACGCGCGAGCAGTCCGGGATGATCTTCGTCGACGGCGTCGAGATCGGCGACATGGCCGACGTCGCGATGCGCGACCGGCGCATGCTCTCCGCCGACGGGATCTTCATCGTCGTCGTCACGATCGCCGAGCAGGACGGGAGCTCGGTCGCCGACCCCGAGGTGATCTTCCGCGGCGTGCCGTTCCTGGACGAAGCCGACGAGCTCGTCGAGCAGATCCGCGTGACCGTCGAGGACTCCCTGGCGCGCGCCGCGCGAGAGGAAATCCGCGAGGTCGACCTGCTCCAGCAGGCGCTGCACGACGATCTCGCGAAGCTAGTCTACGACCGGCTCAAGCGCCGCCCGATGGTGCTCCCTGTCGTCGTCGAGGTCTGAGTAGGCCGGCAGACGCACGACGAAGCGAGCGCCGCTGCCCTCGGCGCGGGGCTGCAGCTCGACCGAGCCGCCGTGAGAGACCGCGACGGCGTGCACGATCGCGAGGCCCAGGCCGAAGGAGCCGCCCGCGTCACCCGCCCCGCGCACGAAGCGCTCGAACAGGTTCGCCACCAGCTCGGCAGGGACCCCGGGGCCGTCGTCCTCGACGACGAGCTCGACGCGTCCGTCGGGGAGCGGAGCGGTCGAGACGCAGATCTCGGTGCCGGCCGGCGTGTGGCGCAGGGCGTTGTCGATCAGGTTGATCGCCAGGCGGTGCAGCTCGTCGCGCGCACCCTCGACGACCGCAGGCTCGACGGCGAGCGCGATCTCGTGGTCGCTGCTGAGCGGTCCGAGCTCGCTCGCCGCCTCGACCGCGATGCTCGCCAGGTCGCACGGCTGGCGCGGGACCACGCGGGCCGCGTCCGTGCGCGCGAGCAGCAGCAGGTCGCCGACCAGGCGGCGCATCCGCTGCGAGGAGCGCAACGCCGAGCGCGCCGCGTCGCCCTCGTCTCCTTCGAGCGCTTCCGCGAGCAGCTCGAGGTTCGCGAGCACGCTCGTCAGCGGCGTGCGCAGCTCGTGCGAGGCGTCGGCCACGAAGCGGCGCTGGCGCGCGAGCATCGCCTCGGTTTCCCCGCGCGCCGCATCGAGCTCGCGGAGCATCGCCTCGAGCGTCCGCGCGAGCTCAGAGACCTCGTCGTCGGCCTGGGACTGGGGGATCTCCAGCGACGGGTCGCGCGTGCGCGCGATCTCCGCCGCGGTCGTCGTGAGCGTCGCGATCGGCGCCATCGCGCGGCGCGCGATCATCATGCCGGCGAGCAGCGACAGGCCCGTGCCGCCCAGCACGCCGAGCAGCAGCAAAAGCTCCACGCGCCTGACCGTGGCCTCGGTGTCGGACACGCGGCGGCCGTACTGGATCACCACTTCCCCGACGGGCGCGCCGCCCTCCCTGACGATCGCCGGGCGGCTGACCACGCGGTAGCCGTTGACCGTCTGTGCTTCCAGGCGCACGACGCCGAGCGACGGAGCGTTCGCGGGCGCCTGCGCTGCCAGATGGCCTCCGAGCGTGTAGATCCTGATCTCGGAGTGGTTCTCCTGGGAGGCCAGGTCGCTGAGCGCAGGTTCGACCCTGAACGGCGTGGCTGTGAACGGCGCCGCCGTGATCCGCAGCTCGGACGGCAGCTCGGTTGCGTAGCTGAGCACCTGGCGATTGAAGTCGGCGCGGATGCGCTGGACGGTCAGCGAGCCGATCGCGATCGCGAAGGCGCACAGGATGACGAACGTCAGGAGCGCCGAGACGGCCGCCAGGCGCACGCGGATCGGCAGCCGGTCGAAGCTGCCCGACAGCTGGGCGAGGACACGGCGGACCGCGCCGGGGGGCCTAGGCGCGAAGGACGTAGCCGGCTCCCCGGATCGTGTGCAGCAGGCGCTCCTCCCCGTCGGCCTCGAGCTTGCGGCGCAGGTTCGAGACGAACACCTCGATCGTGTTCGTCGTCGAGAACGGGTCATAGCCCCACACCTCGTCGAGCAGGCGCTGGCGCGAGATCACGATGCGCTCGTTGCGCATCAGGTACTCGAGCAGCTCGAACTCCCGCTGCGTCAGATCGACCGTGCGCACGCCGCGCATCACCTCGTGGGTGTCGGCGTTGAGCGACAGGTCGCCGACGCGCAGGGGCGCCGAGCCGCGGGGCGGGCGGCGACGCAGGAGGGCGCGCATGCGCGCCAGCAGCTCCTGGCGCTCGAACGGCTTGACGAGATAGTCATCGGCGCCCGCGTCGAGGCCCTCGACGCGCGATTCGAGCGCGTCGCGCGCGGTCAGGATCAGGATCGGCACGTCGTCATCGGCGCGCAGCGCGCGCGCGACGTCGAGACCGTCCAGCTTCGGCAGGCCGAGATCGAGGATCACGAGGTCCGGTGCGAACGCGCGCCCCTGCTCGAGCGCGTCGTGCCCGTCGGTGGCCGTGCGAACTTCGTAACCCTCCATTCGCAGCGAGCGCTGGAGAGCCTGGGCGATGTCCTCGTCGTCCTCCACGACGAGGACGCGGGGTGAGCGAGGGAAGTCGTTCATGGATCTTTATGTAACGGGGGCGTGTAAAGCGATGGTAAGGCTCACGGGCAGGTTCGGCGGCCTCGGCGTCGAAGTTGCGCGTGATGGCCACAACCCGCAAACGAGCCCCGGCCGGCGCCCGGAGGAGCACGGGCGCCTCCCCGCGGGCGGGCGGCGGGCGGCGCCCCGCGGCTCGCGCGCGCCGGCGCCGGCGCGGCTCGCGCCGCGGCCGCCTGCTCGCCTCGCTGCGCCCGGCCGGCCTGCCCGTGCTCGATCAGCGCCAGCGCGACGTTCTCGGGCTCGCGCTGATCGCCGTCGGCGTCTTCCTCGGCGTCGTCCTGTACGGCTCCGGTGGCACGAGCTCCGGCGGGCGCGTCGGCCACGGCGTCGTGATCGCGCTCGGCTGGATGCTCGGGCGCGCGCGCGTGTTCGCTCCCGTCGCGATCGCCCTCGGTGGCGGCGTGCTGCTGCTGCGCGCCGTGCTCCCGGCCGTGCGTCCGCTGCGGGCGGGGGCGATCTGCCTATTCGCGGCGCTCACGCTCGCACTCGCCGCCGGGATGCTCGGCCTCAGCTCGGCGCCGAGCGCAGCCACGCGCGCCTGGAGCAGCGCCCACCTGCAGAGCCACGGCGGGATCGTCGGCCAGGCGCTCTACGAGCTCGTGCACCGGCTCGTGCAGAGCGCCGGCGTCGACATCCTCGCCGTCTTCCTCGCGCTCGCCGGCATGATCCTGCTCACCGGCGCCTCGCTCGCGGGCGCCGTGCGCGCGACCGGCAACGGCCTCGCCGACACGACCCGCATGATGCGCCGACTGAGCGCGCATGGACCCGGCGGCGAGCCGGCTCGCGGCGGCCTGGAGTCGGTGCAGCCGCCCGAGCCCGATGGCGAGCTGATCGTGCGGGCGACCCACGTCGAGGCGCCCTCGCGCGACTGGAACGCCGCCGCAGCGCTCGAGGGGGACGCGAACGCCGCCGAGGAGGAGCGCTGGCGCGAAGAGGCGTCGCAGGCGCCCGCGGACGCTGCCCCCGACGACGGCGAGCCCGCCGCTGAGGAGGGCGAGGAGGAGGAGGAGGAGCAGATCGCGGGCGTCGCCCACGCCGACCCCGCCGCCGCGCTGACGCCCCAGGGGCGGCTGCGCGGAGCCGTGACCGACGACCCCGACTTCGTCTGGGAGCGCCCCGACGCATCCAGGCTGCTGACCCGCTCGACCGGCGAGCAGGCGCGGCCGGACACCGCCGGGCAGGAGCGCACGGCGACCAGCCTGGTCGAGGCGCTCGGACACTTCGGCGTGCAGGCGAAGGTGATCGGCACCGTCGCCGGGCCGCACATCACCCGCTATGAGCTGCGGCTCGCGCCCGGCACGAAGGTCGGCAAGGTCGCGCAGCTGAAGGACGATCTCGCGTACGCGCTCGCCGCCACGGACATCCGCATCCTCGCGCCGATCCCCGGCAAGCAGGCCGTCGGCGTCGAGGTGCCCAACGCCCACCGCCGCATCGTCAAGCTCGGCGATGTCTTCCAGGAGCCGCCGAAGGACTGGTCGCCGCTGACCGTGTGGCTCGGCAAGGACGTGGCCGGCAAGGCGATCGGCGCTGATCTGGCGAAGATGCCCCACCTGCTCGTGGCCGGCACCACCGGCGCCGGCAAGTCCGGCGCGATCAACGCGATGCTCACGAGCGTCTTGCTGCGTGCCACGCCGCACGACGTCAGGCTCGTGCTCGTCGATCCCAAGCAGGTCGAGCTCAACCACTACGAGTCGATCCCGCACCTGCTCACGCCCGTGATCACGAGCCCGCGGATGGCCGCCAACGCGCTGCAGAACCTCGTCAAGGAGATGGAGTCGCGCTACGGGATCATGTCGCTGTCGCGCACCCGCAGCCTCCTCGAGCTGAACAAAGCGCGCGCGCGCCGGGGCGAGCCGGCGCTCCCGTACATCCTCTGCGTGATCGACGAGCTCGCGGACCTGATGATGGTCGCCCCCGCCGACGTCGAGGACTCGATCATCCGCCTCGCGCAGAAGGCTCGCGCGGTCGGCATCCACCTCGTGCTCGCCACGCAGAGCCCGCGCGTGGACGTGATCACCGGGATGATCAAGGCCAACGTCCCCTCGCGGATCGCCTTTGCGGTCTCCTCGCAGACGGACTCCCGCGTGATCCTCGACCAGAACGGCGCCGAGTCACTGCTCGGCGCCGGCGACATGCTCTTCAGTCCCGTCGGCAGCTCGCGCCTGCAGCGCATCCAGGGGGCCTACATCGACGAGGCGCAGATCGCCAAGCTGACGGACATGTGGCGTCGCCAGGGCGAGCCGGAGCTGCGCGAGGAGCTGCTCGAGGAGGTAGCGCCGGAGGCGACGGACGGGCGCGGAGGGGATGACTTCGACCCCGACGAGGACCCGTTGCTGCGCGACGCGATCACGCTCGTGGCCGAGATGCAGACCGCGTCCACATCGATGCTCCAGCGACGCCTGCGGCTCGGCTACACGCGCGCCGGGCGCATGATCGACATGCTCGAGCGGCGCGGGGTGATCTCGGGCTATGAGGGTTCCAAGCCACGCCAGGTGCTGATCACCGAGGCGGAGCTCCCGCGCGTTCTCGCCGCACTCGAGGCGCCCGGCCAGTCCGCGACGCCCGTCAGCGACTAGCCTCTGGCCTAGATGCCCGAGATCGGAGCAACGCTACGCGAGGCGCGTATGCGCGCACGCATCGACGTGTCGGAGATCGAGGCCACGACGAAGATACGCGCCAAGTACCTGCGCGCGCTCGAGAACGAAGAGTGGGGGCTGCTGCCGGGGCCCACGTTCGTGAAGAGCTTCCTGCGCACCTACGCGCAGGCGCTCGGTCTCGACGGCAGATCGCTGGTCGAGGAATACCGCCTCAACCAGGAGCGCCCGAGCGACGCGATGCTCGAGCCGATCGTCTCCTCGCCCCAGCGCAACCGTCGCCGCGTGCCCTCCGGCGGGCCGTCCCGTCGATACACCGCTGCGGTGAGCGCGATCGCGCTTGTGATCATCGTCCTGATCGTCCTGCTCGCATCCGGTGGCTCCACGCCGAAGCGCGCGGCGAGCACCACCGGCAGCTCGACGCACAAGCACGCAGCGGCCCGCCACCACTCGGCCGCTGTCACGCGGTCGGCCGCCGGCGCGGGCGCGGTCGTCTCGCTGTCGCTCAGGCCGACCGGCAGCGTGTTCGTGTGCCTGCTCGGCGACGGCGGGCGCAAGCTGGTTCCGGGGACCATCCTGCAGGCGGGCGAAAGCACGCCGACGTTCCATGCGACGCGCTTCGAGCTCAACCTCGGCAACAACGCGGTGACGATGTACATCGACGGTCGGGCACGCACCGTTCCGCCGTCGAGCAAGGCGATCGGCTACGCGATCACCAAGGCACGCGGACGCCAGTCGCTCACCGCCGGGCAGCTACCGACGTGCCTGTGAGCGCGCCGTGAGCGCCCGCGCCGGGATCGTCGTGACCGGCACCGAGGTCCTCACGGGCAGGGTGAGCGATCGCAACGGGCCCTGGCTGGCCGAGCGCCTGCGCGAGCTCGGCGTCGACCTCGCCTACACCACGATCGTCGGCGACCGCCCCGAGGACATGCGCGAGGCGCTCGCCTTCATGCGCTCGCGCGGGCTCGACGTGGTGATCACCAGCGGCGGCCTCGGCCCCACCGCCGACGATCTCACCGCCGCGGTCGTCGGCGCCTTCCAGGACCGTCCGCCCGAGCTCGACGTCGCCCTGCAGGAGCGGATCGCGGAGATCCTCCGGCCGCTCGCCAAGCGCTGGCCCAACCTCGACATGGAGGCGCTCGCCCACGGCAACCGCAAGCAGGCGACGATCCCCCGTGGCGCCACCGTGCTCGAGCCGGTCGGCACCGCTCCAGGGCTCGTCGTGCCGCCGTCGCAGGCGGGGAGCGGGCCGACCATAGTCGTGCTTCCCGGGCCGCCGCGCGAGCTGCAGCCGATGTGGGCGGCCGCGGTCGAGACCGCTGCCCTGCGCGATGCGCTCCACGGCGCGACCGACTACGCGCAGCGGACGCTGCGGCTGTTCGGGATCCCGGAGTCGGAGATCGCCGAGACGCTGCGCGTCGCCGAGCGCGAGGGCGTCCCGCTGGCGCGCCTCGAGGTCACCACCTGCCTCAAACGGGGCGAGGTCGAGGTCGTCACCCGCTACGAGCCCGATGCGGCCGGGGACTACGAGTCCTTCGCGGCGCTCGTGCGCGCCCGCCACGCGGACACGCTCTTCTCCGAGGACGGCAGCACCGTCGATCAGCAGGTCGCGAGTCTGCTGCGGGGAGAGGACGGGCGCGCGGCGCGCACGGTCGCCTGCGCGGAGTCCTGCACGGGCGGCCTGCTCGCCGCCCGGCTCACCGAGCGGCCCGGCTCATCCGACTACATGCGCGGGGCGATCGTCGCCTACGCAAACGACGTCAAGGTCGCACAGGCGGGTGTCGCCGCGGAGCTGATCGAGCGTCACGGCGCGGTCTCCGCAGAGGTGGCCGAGGCGCTCGCCGCGGGCGCCCGCGAGCGACTCGGCGCCGATCTCGGCGTCGGCGTGACCGGCGTGGCGGGCCCTGGCGGGGGAACCGAGGAGAAGCCCGTCGGCTTGGTCTGGCTGAGCGTCGCCGGCGGAGCGCAGGAGAGCCCCGTCACGCGCTCGATCGACCTGCCGGGCGCGCGGGCCGACATCCGTGACCGGGCCACCACGATCGCGATGCACATGCTGCGTCGCGCGCTCTTGCAGGAGTGACCCGCGGCGCCTCAGCGCGCCTGTTCGCGGCGGTGGACCCGCCGCCCGAGGCCGGCGCGGAGCTGTGCGCGTGGGCGCGCGCGCTGCCCGTGACGCGCTCGCACCGGCCGCTGCGCGTGCTCGAGCCCGACTCGCTGCATCTCACGCTGTGCTTCCTGGGCAGCCGTCCCGTCGCCGACATCGACGCGATCGCGGAAACCGTCGAGCGCTCGGCCGGGCCGCTCGGCGAGCTGCGTGTCGGAGCTCCCGTGCTACTCCCACCGAGGCGCCCACGCGCGCTCGCGCTCGAGGTCCACGACGACGGCGGCCTCGGGCGCCTGTACGGCCGCCTGCTCGCCGAGCTGGCGATCCTCAGCGACTGGCGGCCCGAGCGCCGGCGGCTGCGCCCGCACATCACGGTGGCGCGCATGCGCGGCGATGCGCGCACGGGCCTCCCGCCGACGCTCGCGGCGCCGGCCCCCGCGCTTGCCTTCAGCCCGCATTCGCTGGTGCTCTACCGCTCCTGGCTGGCGCCGGCCGGTGCCCGTTACGAGGCGCTCGTGGAGAGCGAGCTCCCGGGCGCCCCGGGGTGAGCCTCAGGGGCGCCCGCGCGCGCCGAGGTCCGGCTCCTGTGGAGGACCGGCCTCGCCCGGGCGCAGGTCGAGCTGGAACCAGAGGACGTCGTGCCAGGCGCCCGCCTTCCACCCGATCCGCCGGTAGGCGCCGACGGGGACGAACCCCATCGCGCGGTGCAGGCCGTTGCTCGCGTCGTTGGGCTGGGTGACACCGGCGCACAGCGTCCACAGGCCGATCGCGCGCAGACGCTCGAACAGCTGCGTGTAGAGCATCCTGCCGACGCCGCCACGGTGGTGCCGGGCGGCGACGTAGACCGCCACGTCGGCCGCCCAGCGGTAGGCCGCGCGCTGGCCGTGCGGCGAGGCGTAGGCGTAGCCGAGGAGGTCTCCCTCGCGCTCGGCGACGAGCCAGGCGTGGGCCGCGGCGATCCGCGCAGAGATCTCCGGCGCGCTCGGCGCGAGCGTCTCGAAGGAGGCCACGGAATCCGCCACGTAGGGCGCATAGATGGCGGCGCAGGCGGCCGCGTCGCGCTGCGCATCGGCGTCGCGGATGAGCATGGCTCGGGAGACGATAGCCCGCGCCGGTGGGCCTGCGGCGGCCCGCGGGCGGCAGGAGGCCGGCCACCGATGCGAACAGCTGTTCCGTCCGCGGCGCCCTCTAGCTTGTCCGTTCCATCTCGAACCGGAGGAGCCAGACCATGTCCGTGACCGATCAGGAGAAGGCAGCCAAGGCGCGCGACGCCGCGCTGCAGGGCGCGCTAACCCAGATCGAGCGCGAGTTCGGCAAGGGCTCGGTCATGCGCATGGGGGACGAGGGCGCGCAGGTGCGCTGCGATGCGATCCCGACAGGCGCGCTGTCGCTGGACCTCGCGCTGGGGATCGGGGGGGTTCCGCGCGGGCGGATCGTCGAGATCTACGGCCCGGAGTCATCGGGCAAGACGACCCTCATCTACCACATCCTCGCCGAGGCGCAGCAGCTCGGTGGCGTGTGCGCCTTCATCGACGCCGAGCACGCGATGGACCCGCTGTACGCGAAGGAGATTGGCGTCGACATCGACGAGCTGCTCGTCTCCCAGCCCGACTACGGCGAGCAGGCGCTGGAGATCGCCGACATGCTCGTACGCTCGGGCGCGGTGGACGTCGTGGCGATCGACTCGGTCGCAGCGCTGACGCCGCGGGTGGAGCTCGAGGGCCAGATGGGCGACCAGACGGTGGGCGCGCAGGCCCGCATGATGTCCCAGGCGATGCGCAAGCTCGCCGGCAACCTCAATCGCACGCAGACGCTCTGCGTCCTCACCAACCAGATCCGCGAAAAGGTCGGTGTGATGTTCGGCTCGCCCGAGACCCAGCCGGGGGGGCGTGCGCTGAAGTTCTACGCCTCGCAGCGCCTTGACATCCGGCGCATCGAGACGCTCAAGGACGGCACCGAGGCGGTCGGCAACCGCGTGCGCGTGAAGGTCGTCAAGAACAAGGTCGCGGCGCCCTTCCGCCAGGCCGAGTTCGACATCGAGTTCGGCAAGGGCATCTCCACCGCAGGCTGCCTGATCGACCTCGGCCTGGAGCACAACATCGTCTCCAAGTCCGGCTCGTTCTTCTCCTATGGCAACGATCGCCTCGGGCAGGGGCGCGGAAACGCCAAGGCGCACCTCGACGCGAACCCGGCGGTGGCCAAGGAGATCGAAGAGAAGATCTACGCGGCCCTCAACATCGGCAAGGACCTGGTCACGCCGATCGACCGCGACAAGGACGTTCCCGCGCCGATCGCGAGCGAACCGGCAGCCGTCGCAGCCGCCTAGCGGGCCCTCGAAGCGGCGCCGAGCCGTGTCCTCGATCGCTCGCGTGCGGCTCGCACGCCGCTCCGCACGTCCGCGCTCGGCCTCGCTACGGCCGCTCCTAGGGACGCACGCCTTGGCTCACGCGACCTCGACGAGCAGGAGGTGGTTGGCGTCGGGGTCGCGGAAGAAGAACATCGCCGGAACCGTGCCGTCGCCGCCCATCGGGCTGGCGTCGACGTCCACGCCTTTGCCTTTCAGATCCTCATGGGCGCTGCGGACATCGTTCGACTCGAGCGCTACGCCGGTCATGCGACCGGTCTCGTAGTCGCCGCGCGGCGGCACCAGCGCAATGTTCGCGCCACCGGCGGGCGGGGCGACCTCGACCCAGCGTTCGCCGTCGCCGAAGGGGACGTCGGCGGCGAGCGTGAAGCCAAGGGTGTTCGTGTAGAAGGCGATTGCGGCATCCTGGTCGCTGACGGGCACCATCACCCTGCCAACTCGGGTTATCGACGGCATCGTGTCTCCTTTCGGGGGTCATGCGCAGTCTAGGCCCGCTCGGCGTGCGGGGGACCTGCATCGCCGCTCGAGTGGCGGATGCTCGCCGGTACGCTGTGCCGATGGCGCGCTACCACCTCACGACGTTCGGCTGCCAGATGAACGAGCACGACTCCGAGCGCATGAAGGGGATGCTCGAGTCGCTCGGCTACGCCGAGGCGCAGGAGCGCAGCGAGGCCGACCTGATCCTGTTCAACACCTGCTCGATCCGTGAGACGGCGGACCGGCGCTTCATCTCCCACCTCGGCGAGGCAAGGCGTCTCAAGCGCGAAGCTCCCGCGCGGATAGTCGGCGTCGGCGGGTGCTGGGCGCAGTCACTCAAGGAGGAGGTGTTCGAGCGCTTTCCGTTCGTCGACGTGGCCTTCGGGCCCGGCCAGGTGCACAAGCTGGCCGAGTTCCTCACCAGCGACTCACTGACGGCGCAGGGCTACTTCGAGTTCGAGGGCTTCACCGGGCACCTGCCGGCGCGGCGCGCGCGGCCCTTCCAGGGCTGGCTGCAGATCAGCGTGGGCTGCAATTGCGCGTGCTCCTACTGCATCGTGCCCTCCACACGCGGGCGGGAGGTCAGTCGCCCGTACGAGGAGCTCGTCGCCGAGGTCACCGCGATGGCCGCCGAGGGCGTGCGCGAGGTGACGCTGCTGGGCCAGAACGTGAACTCCTACGGGCGCGACCTGCCGGGCCGCGCGCTCGCCGGCGGGCGCGTCGAGCGCGTCGGCTTCGCGGCGCTTCTGGGGATGCTCGACGAGATCGACGGCATCGAGCGCATCCGCTACACCAGCCCGCACCCCAAGGACATGCGCGAGGACGTGATCCGGGCGCACGCGCAGCTCGCGAGCGTGTGCGAGCACATCCACCTGCCGCTCCAATCCGGGTCGAGCCGGATCCTCAAGGCGATGCGCCGCACCTATGACCGGGCGCGCTACCTCGACCGCGTCGCGATGATCCGTGAGCACGTCCCCGACGTCGCGCTCACGACGGACATCATCGTGGGCTTCCCCGGCGAGACCGACGAGGATTTCCGCGAAACGCTCGAGGTCGTCGAGGAGGTCGCCTACGACAGCGCCTTCACGTTCGTCTTCTCCCCGCGCCGTGGCACCGAGGCGGCCACGATCGGCGAGGGCATCGTCGCGCATCCGGTCAAGGTGGAGCGGATGGAGCGCCTCGTCGAGCTCGTCCAGGCGCGAGCGCGCGAGCGTGCGCAGCGCTTCGTCGGGCGTACCGTCGAGGTCCTCGTCGAGGGTCACTCGCGCACCGACGGCGAGCGCCTGCGCGGGCGCACGCGCCACAACAAAGTCGTCAACTTCACCGGCCTCGCCGCGCCCGGCGAGCTGACCGACGTGCTGATCGACAGTGCGACGAGCCAGACGCTGCTCGGCGAGGAGCGACTGCTGGCGCGGGTGGCCGGGCGCGCGGGGGCGCGCGCCCGGCCCTCAGCTCACTGGTAGCTCGCGCCGGGGACCGAGGCCGGGTAGCCGGCCCCGGCTGCTGCGCCCGAGCCGGGCGCGCCTCCCTGGTATGAGCTGCCCGCCGAGCCCGAGCCCATGTTCGGGCACGGGCCTTTCGTGGCGCCGGGCGTTTTCGGCGTGGTCGATTTCGGGCTGGCGGGCGTCGGCGTCGTCGTGCTTGGCGTCGTCGCCGTGCTCGACCCGGTCGCGCCGGTCGTGCCGGTCGTGCTCGCGCCGGTGCTCGTCGTACCGGTCGCCGCCGAGGCGCCGGCAATGCCGGCGGCGGCGCCGCCGGTCGCAATCGCTCCGGCGATCATCGTCGCGCCCAGCATCTTGGAGATCTTCATGGGTTGCGAACCTCCTGGCGGTGGTTGTCTGCTGCGTGGGGTCCATGCTCCTCGCCACCGCTAAGCGCAGGCCCACGCACATGTAGGGGGTTTGTAAGAGCGCGCGCCGCCGGGATTGAATCTGTCCGCGGCGGGTGCGAACATACGTTCGTGCGGTGGAGCAACCTGGAGATCGGCGAGGAGGAGCAGCGGACGCTGCCGGGCTATCGCGATCCGGCGGCCGTGCGCCGCTTCCAGGCGCCCGAGGCCCTCGACGTGCGCTTCTACGAGGTGCACGCCAAATCGGTGCTCAACCGCGTCCCCGAGGCCTCACGCATGCCCTTTCGCTGGACGATCAACCCTTACAGGGGCTGCACCCACGCATGCGTTTTCTGCTTCGCCCGTCCCACGCACAGATACCTCGACTTCAACGCCGGGCGCGACTTCGAGCGCGAGATCGTCGTCAAGGTCAACGCGCCGGAGGTCCTGCGCGTCGAGCTCGCTCGCCGCGCGTGGAAACGCGAGCACGTGGCGCTCGGCACGAACACGGACCCCTACCAGTGGGTGGAGGGCCGCTACAGGTTGACTCAGGGCATCCTCGAAGCGCTGCGCGATGCCGAGAACCCGTGCTCGGTACTGACCAAGTCACCGCTGCTGCTGCGCGATCTGCCGGTGATGCTGGAGATCGCCGAGCGTGCGAGCTTCAGCGCATGCCTGTCGATCCCGACGCTCGACGAGAAGGCCTGGCGCGCGACCGAGCCGCACACGCCCCACCCTCGCGCCCGCCTGGAGGCCGTCGCCGAGCTCAACCGTGCCGGAATCCCGACGGGGGTGCTGATCGCGCCGCTGATGCCGGGGATCAACGACTCGCCGCGCCAGCTCGAGCAGCTGCTCGAGCTGGCCGAGGCGGCCGGCGCGACGAGCATCGGTGGCATCGCCCTGCACCTGCGCAAGGGGGTGCGCGAGGTCTTCATGGCGTGGCTCGAGGCGACGCGGCCCGAGCTCGCCGAGCGCTACCGCGAGCTGTACCGCAAGGGCGCCTATGCGCCGGCCGAGGAGCGCCGCCGGCTGGCGAGGATGGTGCGCCGCCGCGGCGGGCCCGGAAGCTTCCGGTCGATGGGCGACCGCGACCCCGTCGGCGATCGCCCACTGGAGTTCGCGCAAAGCTCGCGGGCCACGCGGCAGCCCCGCCAGCAGACCCTGTTCTGAGGCCAGATCGGGGCGCCGAGCGGGCGCCGGCGTGGCCCCGCCGCCCGCGAGGGGGCCCTCAGCGCTTGTCGTGCTGTCCCTCGTGCATCTGGCGCGTGATGTTGTCGGAGCCGAGCTTGCGAGCCACCGTGGCGGCGAGCTGGGGAGCGAGGCTGGCGATCGCCGTGCCGCCGCGCAGGCCGAGCGGCGCGACGTCGAGCTCGGCGCGGTTGCGCTCGATCGCCTTGACGACAGCAGCGGCAACCTCCTCGGGTGTCTTCGTTCCAACCCCCGGGGGAAGCTTCACGCCGGCGTCGACGAACATGCCGGCGTCGCTGATGAAGCCTGGGAAGATCGTCGAGACGCCGACCCCCGTGCCGTGCAGGTCGGCCCGCAGCGCGCCGGCGAGTCCGCGCACGCCGAACTTGGAGGTGTTGTACATCGCGGTCCGCGGAGAAGCGGCCTTGCCGGAGAGCGAGGAGATGAACACCAGGTGCCCGCTGCCGCGCTCGATCATGCGCGGCGTCAGCGCGCGCGCCAGCACTATCGGCGCGCGCAGGTTCACGTCCAGGGCGCTGTCGATCTGCTCGAGCGAGACGGAGTCGAGCGTCCCCATCGTGGGGAGCGCCGCGTTCGCGATCAGGATGTCCGCGTCGGCTGCGTCGAGCGCGAGCTGGTCGACTGCCGCGCGATCGCTGAGGTCGACCGTGAGCGCCCGCGCGCCGAGCTCGGCGGCGAGCCGCCCGAGCACCTCGCCGCGGCGCCCCGTCAGGATCAGCTTCGCGCCACGTCCGCCGAGCACGCGGGCGATCGTGTGTCCGATGCCGCCCGTGGCGCCGGTGAGCAGGACCGTGGAGCCGGAGATCTGCACGAGCTGTGACCCTACCCGGATGCAAATCATCGCGCTGTTCGGGCCGACGGGCGTGGGCAAGACCGCGGTCGCGGGAGAGCTCGCGAAGCTGCTGCGGGCGCGGGGCGAGAACCCGGTCGCCGTGTCCGCGGACGCGCTGCAGGTATATGCGGGCTTGGAGACGCTCACCGGCGTCGCCAGCGCACCCGAGCAGGCTGCGCTCGAGCACCGCCTGATCTCCTTCCTGCCGGTCGACGCGACCTTCAGCGCGGGCCAGTACGCGGAGCTCGCACACGCCGAGATCGACTCGCTGCTCGCAGTCGGCCGGCGCCCGATCGTGGTGGGGGGGACCGGCCTGTATCTGCGCGCGGCGCTGTGCGAGCTCGCTCTGCGCCCACCTCCGCCCGAGGGCGTGCGCGAGCGCTGGACAGCGGCGCTCGAACGCCGTGGCGCTCCCGCCCTGCACGCGCTGCTGGCGACACGGGCGCCGTGGGCGGCTGAGAGCATCGACGCGAACGACCGCCAGCGCATCGTGCGTGCGCTCGAGTTGCTCGACCTCGGCGAGCTCGAGCATCCGGACGGCCCCTCGCAGCTGTGGAGCGAGGAGTTGCGCCATCCGACGCTGCTGGCGGGGCTGACGATGGAGCGCGGCGCGCTGTATGCGGCGATCGACGCTCGTGTCGAGGCGATGCTCGCGGCCGGCGTCGCCGAGGAGGTACGCCGTGCGCACGCGGCCGGCGCGTCGGAAACGGCCCGCAAGGCGCTCGGCTTCGAGGATCTCCTCGCGGGAGACGTCGAGCGCATGAAGCGACGCACGCGCAACTACGCCAAGCGCCAGCTGACGTGGATGCGCAAGCTCGCAGGCGTGCGCACGTTCTCGCTTGACGGCGGCGACCCGGGTGTCGTGGCGCGCGAGATCCTAGACTCCGCCGCCTGATGGCGCAGACGATGAGATTCGAGAAGTGGCAGGCGCTCGGCAACGACTACCTGATCCTCGAGCGCGCGCAGATGCCCTTCGAGCTGACGCCCGCGCGCGTGCGCAGACTGTGCCAGGCGCACTTCGGCATCTCCGCCGACGGGATTCTGCTGCTGTCCCCGCCGCACGACCCGGCCCACGTGGCCGACCTGCGCATCTTCAACCCCGACGGCTCGGAGGCCGAGCTGTCGGGCAACGGCGCGCGCGAGGCGATCATGTACCTGCGCCGGCGCGGCTGGACGGACGCGCAGAGCTTCGCGATCAACACGGCCGCCGGGGAGATCCGCCCGCGCATCACAGGCACCGACACGTGTGTCGTCGACATGGGCCACGCGAGCCTCGTCTCGGCGGACTTCCCGGGCGGCCCGCCCGACGGTCACGGGCAGGTGCACGCGGCGGGGCGTGAGTGGGACTTCCTGCACGTCTCGATCGGCAACCCCCAGTGCGCCATCCGTGTCGGCTCGGTCACTGAGCTCGAGCGTCTCGACCTGCCCGCGATCGGCCCCGCGATCGAAGCCGACGCGCAGTTCCCGAACCGCACCAACGTATCCTGGTACGCAGAGCTCGACGCCGCCGGCGAGAGCAGTGCGGCCCGCCTGCGCGCGCGCATCTTCGAGCGTGGGGTGGGGGAGACGCTGTCCTCGGGCACGGGCGCGAGCGGCGCCGCCGTCGCCCACCTGCGCGCGCGCGGCGCGGGCGCCCGCGCGGTCGAGGTCGTGCTCGACGGCGGGGAGCTCGAGGTCGAGGTGGGGGAGGATCTGCGAATCAACCTGACAGGCTGGGCGCGGCCCGTGTTCGCCGGGCAGATCAGCGAGGACCTCGAAAAGGAGCTGCATGAGACCCAGTAAGCGCCTGGAGCGCATCCCGCCGTACGCGTTCGCCCAGCTCGAGCGCAAGATCGCCGAGCAGCGGGCGAGGGGCGTCGATGTGATCAGCCTCGGCATCGGAGACCCTGACCGCCCGACCCCGGCGCTGATCGTCGAGGCGATGCAGGAGGCGGTCAGCGAGGCGGAGACGCACCGCTATCCCTCCAACCGCGGACGCGAGGACTTCCGCGCGGCGGTGCGCGACTTCTACGCGCGGCGCTTCGACGTCGAGCTCGACCCCGAGCGCGAGGTGATCCCGGCGATCGGAGCGAAGGAGGCGATCTTCAACCTCAACCTCGCCTTCCTCGACCCGGGCGACTACGCGCTCGCCGCCGATCCCGGCTATCCCGTCTACACCGGTGGTCCCTGGTTGGCCGGCGCCGAGCCGGTGCTGATGGCGCTCGAGCCCGAGCGCGGCTTCGTGCCGGACCTCGACGCGATCGACGCGGCGGTTCTGGAGCGCACGAAGCTGATGTACCTCAACTACCCCAACAACCCGACCGGGGCCGTCGTTCCGGAGGGGTTCTTCGCCCGCGTCGTGGAGTTCGCGCGCGAGCACGAGATCCTCGTCGTCCACGACAACGCCTACTCGGAGATCACCTTCGATGGCTACCGCGCACCGTCGTTCCTCGCGACGCCCGGCGCTCGCGAGGTGGGTATCGAGGTCTTCTCGCTGTCCAAGGGCTACAACATGACGGGCTGGCGCTGCGCGGTCGTGACCGGCAACGCGGAGGCGCTGCAGACCTATTGGCGACTGAAGACGAACATCGACTCGGGCCTGTTCGAGGCGGTTCAGCTCGCCGGGGTCGCTGCGCTCTCGCCCGACGCGGAGATCGAGGTCGCCGCGATGAACGAGCTCTATCGCCGCCGGCGCGACCTCGTCTGCGAGGCGCTGCGAGCCATCGGCGTGGACGTGGACCCGCCGCGCAGCACGATCTACGTGTGGGCGCCCGTGCCCGAGGGCTTCGACAGCTCCGCCGCCTACTGCGAGCACGTGCTCGAGCGCGCCGGCGTGGTGCTCTCTCCCGGCGCCATCTACGGGCCGGCGGGGGAGGGCTGGTTTCGCATCTCGCTGACCACCCCCGACGATCGCCTGCTCGAGGCGGTGCAGCGACTCGGCGCGCTCGAGCGGTCCTAGACTGAAACGTCGATGGATTCGAGGAGCAACGGTCGTGACGGCCGCAGCCACAGCGGGGGAGATCACGCTCGCGACGGCACGCAGCCCGCACAGCGCGCGCGTCAGCGCGCGCTGTGCATCGCCGCACTCGCGCAGGAGGGAGACCTCGCCGAGCTCGGCGAGCTCCTCCGCACGGCCGGTGTGGCCGTCGTCGGCGAGCTGATCCAGCGGCGCGAGCAGCCCCACCCGAACACCTATCTGGGACCCGGCAAGGTCGCCGAGGCGAAGGCACAGGCGCACGCCTGCGACGCGAACCTGATCGCCTGCGACGATGAGCTGACGGCGCGCCAGGAGCGCAACCTTGAGGAGGCGATCGGGCTGCCGGTCGTCGATCGCACGACCGTGATCCTCGACATCTTCGCCTCGCACGCGGGCAGCGCGGAGGGCAAGCTCCAGGTCGAGCTCGCCCAGCTCGAGTACAACCTCGCGCGCATGCGCGGACTGTGGAGTCACCTCGAGCGCCTCGGCGGCGGCATCGGCACGCGCGGACCGGGCGAGACGCAGATCGAGACCGACCGCCGGCTCGCGCGCGACCGCATCGCCGCGCTGCGCGCTCGTCTCGAGCACGTCAAGGGCACGCGCGCCGTCCAGCGCGCCGAGCGCGAGCGCGCTGCGCTACCGACGATCGCGCTCGTCGGCTACACGAACGCCGGCAAGTCCACGCTGCTGAACGCGATGACGGGCGCCGAAGTGGGCGTGCGCGACCGCCTGTTCCACACCCTCGATCCCACCACCCGCACGCTGCGCCTGGCTGGGCGGCCGTATCTACTGACGGACACCGTCGGATTCATCAGCAAGCTTCCCCACCAGCTGATCGACGCGTTCACCGCGACGCTCGAGGAGACGCGCCGCGCGCAGCTGCTCGCGCACGTCCTCGACGCATCCGCTCCCGAGGCCCAGGCCGAGGTCATGCGCCGGTCGGTCGAGGGGACGCTCGAGGAGATCGGGGCGGGCGAGCGCGCCCGCGTGCTGGTGCTGAACAAGATCGACCTGCTCGACAGCGAGCAGCGCGAGGAGCTGCGCCTGCTCCATCCCGGCGCGGTGCTCGTCAGCGGCGTCACCGGGGAGGGCTTGGAGGAGCTCGGCGAGCGCATCGAAGCCGAGCTGCTGCACACGTTGCGCCACGTCGAGCTGCTCGTGCCGTACGCCGACGGCGGCAGCCTCGCCGAGCTGCACGAGCTCGCCGGCGAGGTCACGCGCGAGGACACCGCCGAGGGGGTGCGCGTGCAGGCGCTCGTCCCGGCGCGCGTAGCCGAGCGCTTCGCCCGCTTCGCGCGCAACGGTCGCTGAGGCTCAGCGGTCGTCGCCGCTGCCCGAGAGCACGCCGCGTCGCTGGCGCGAGAGCAGCTTCTCGAGATTGCCCTCGGCGAGCCGATCGAGGTCGAGCCCGAGCTCGCTGGCGAGCTGGGCGACGTACCAGAGCACGTCGCCGAGCTCCTTGGCGATCGCCTCGCGGCGCGCTGCGCTGACCTCGCCACCGTCGTCGCGGATCGCCTTCTTGGCGTGCTCGGCGACCTCGCCGGCCTCGCCCGCGAGGCCGAGCGCCGGATACGCCAGCCAGGCCGCGCGGGGATACTCGGCGGTACGCCGCGAGAGGGCTTGATACTCCGACAGCTCCACCTCAGGATCGTATGCACGCAGGTGCCCGGCGGCAGCGGCGTGTGCGCAGTTTGCGGGTCTCCACAGGCACTTTGCGGCTCTCTACACGCCGGCGGCGCGGCGCGCGTCGCGATGGGTCTCCCGCTCGAGCCGATCCTCGAGCGCCACCAGCTCGCGCTCGGCGAGCCCGAGCGCGCTTGCGATCAGCCAGTCGGCGAACCAGACGTTCTTCGGCAGCAGCGGCCCGTGCAGGTAGGTGCCGATCGTGTTCGCGCTGCGCGCCCCCTCGCTGCCGCTGTGGCCGTCATTGCCGTGTCCCGCCAGGACCCGCCCCAGCGGCTGCTGTCCCGGCGCCGCAGTCGTGCGCCCACCGTGGTTCTCGAAGCCGGCGAGCACGCGAGTTTCGCCGCCGTCGCCGTCGAGTGCGACCTCGATCGCGGCGTTGCCGATCAGCCTCGGACCGTCCGTGCGCACCGTCTGAACGTCGAGCAGCCCGACGCCCGGGATCTGCTCGTGCGCGAGCGTGTAGGAATGCCCGAGCAGCTGGTAGCCGCCGCACACCCCGAGCACGACGGCGCCGCGGGCGGCGGCGGCGTGCAGCCCGGCGCGCTTGGTCGCGATCAGGTCCTCGGCGCACAGGCGCTGGTCGCGATCCTGGCCGCCGCCGATGTAGAACAGGTCGTGGGCATCCCCGTCGAGTCGCGCGCCGAGGCCGGCGGCGACGAGCTCGAAGCCGATGCCCCGCCAGGCGCAGCGTCGTTCCAGCACGAGCAGGTTGCCGCGATCGGCATAGATGTTCATCAGGTCGGGATACAGCGCGCAAACGCGCAGGGTGCGCGAGGCCGCGGCGGGTGAGATCGCGTCAGGCACGAAGCACCACCACGCTGCTGGCCACGTGCTGGTCGGTGGCCGAGACCGAGCGCGTCGGAAGGGGGCTCAGCCCGGCCTCGCGCCCCTCGCGGCGCAAACGCGTGGCGGTCAGGCGATCGAGCTCGATCACGTCGCGCTCGGGCGCACGCGCGGCCGTGCCGCCCGCGACCGTACGCTCGCGCTCGAGCACCACGGAGCGTCGCGTCAGCTCGACGCGCAGCGCCTGGCTGAGATACAGCCGGCCGTCGACGCGCGTTCGCTCCGGGGCCGGCGCGGGGCCGCCGTCGCGACAGTCGAACGGCTCGAGCTCACCCAGGATCGCGCACGCCAGGAGACCTCCGCGGCGCAGGTGCCTGCGCGCACATCGCAGGAAGGCGATGCGCCCGTCGGTGCCACCGAGCAGCTGGACGGTCTGCATCGGAGCGATGCACAGCGCATAGTCGCGTCGCGCGAGCTCGAAGCTGCGGGCATCCGCGTTGACGGTCTGCAGCGGAAGGCTCCCGATCCTGCCGGCGAGCGCGCGCAGCAGCCGCTCGTCGAGATCGAGCGCCGTGACCTCGTGACCGGCGCGCGCGAGGTCGAGGGCGACGCGCCCGCTGCCCGCGCCGACGTCCAGGATCGGGCCATCGGGCGCCGCGGCTGCGGCCAGCTCGTGCCACAGCGGCAGGTCGGCGCGGTAGCCACCGCACTCGAGCTCGTGCCAGACCACGGCGTCGCGGTCGGCGAGCTGCTCGGACGCTCGGCCGGGGGGGTCGCGGAGCTTGCTCACGACCACGCGCTGCTCGCCTCCCCGCGGGCAACCAGCAGCTCACGCAGCGCCAGCATCGCCGTGTACGTCGGCAGCGCGTACAGCGGCGCCTGCTCGGCCCCCGCGGCCCCCGCGACGCCCGCCGCGTCGCCGAGCGCGGGTGCGAGCTCGCGCCGCAGCTCGATGCGGGCGGGATCGATTCCGGCGTACTTCAGCCGCGTCGCCAGGTCGGCCGCGCGGCTGCCGCTGCAGACCACGCGGCGCACACGCCCGGCGAGCAGCTCGAAGTCGGCGTCCCAGATCCAGGAGACGTCGCGGCCGTCGGCGATCTGGTCGTTGAGGACCCCGAGCAGCTCGTGCTCGCCGGGCTCGAGCGCGAGCGTTCGCAGCACCTCGTTGGCGCCGGCCGGGTTCTTGATCAGCAAAATCCGCAGCTCGCGCGTGGCGCTCCCCGTACCGCGGGGCCCGGGGATCGACAGCGCGACGGTCTCGGCGCGGCCGAAAGCGGGCCGGGTACTCGAGAGCCCGGCGGCGATCGTCTCGAGCGGAACCTCCAGCGCGCTCGCGAGCGCGGCTGCGGCGAGCGCGTTGTAGACGTTGTACAGGCCGGGCAGAGCGAGCGAGACCTCGCGCTCGCCGGCCGGCGTTCGCAGGAGGAACCTCGCCGACCGCACGCCCTCGAGGCGCACGCGGCTGGCGGTCACGCTCGGAGCCGGTCGCCGCCGGCCGCAGCTCGGGCAGTGATAGTGGCCGAGATGGCCGAGGTAGACCGCATCGAACTCGTATGGCGCTCCACAGCGGCGGCAATGCTTGGCGTCTGCGGCGTGCGCCATCCCCGCCAGCGCGAGCGCGTCGTCCTCGACGCCGAAATAGATCGCGTCGCTGCGCGCGCGGCCGAGATCGGCCAGCAGGGGGTCGTCGGCGTTGACGATCAGTCGGCTGTCCGCGCTGTGCGCAAGCACGCCCGCCCAGCTGTCGGCGATCGTGTCGAGCTCGCCGTAGCGGTCGAGCTGGTCGCGGAACAGGTTGCCGAGCAGGATCGCGCGCGGGCGCAGCTGTGCCGCGAGCGTCGCCAGCCACAGCTCGTCGACCTCGAACAGGCCGAGCTCGCCGGCGATCGACCCGTGCGGGCCGGCGGCGTCGAGCAGCGTGGTCGCGATCCCGCCGGCCATGTTCGCGCCGGCCTGGTTGTGCACCAGACCGATCCCCGCCGCCTGCAGCGCGCCGGCGGCCATCGCCGCCGTCGTCGTCTTGCCGTTCGTTGCAGAGATCAGCACGCTGCCGCTGCCCAGGCGGCGTGCGAGCGTCGCGATCGCGTCGGGCTGCAGGCGCATCAGGACCCGTCCGGGCGCGCTCGTGGCGCCACCGCCGCGCAGGCGCGACACCGAGCCGACGGCCCGCGCGAGCGCGAGCTTGCTGGCGAACCCCAGCGCCATCAGCCTGCCTGTGCGCCCGCGGCCGGCGCGGGTGCCCCGAACGGAGCTGCGGAGGCATCGGCCGGGACGATCACGTTGATCGCGCCGCGGAGGGCGCTGGCGCGCAGCGGCAGATCGCCGATCGGGTCGCCGTCGGCGTAGGCCGTGAACGGTCGGTCGGCGGCGATCGCGACCTCCCGCGCGCGAAAGACGCGGACCGAGGGGAGCTGCACATGCGTGCCGGCGAACACCTTCGGCAGGTTCGCCAGGAAGCTCGCCTTGCTGACGTGTTCGACGGCGATCACCTCGAGCAGCCCGTCGTCGAGCAGCGCATCGGGTGCCACCCGCATGCCGCCGCCGTAGGACCGCGAGTTTGCCGCGGCGACGGTGTAGCCGGTGAAGCTGTGGCGCTCGCCGGGGGGGTCGAGCTCGATCTCGAAGCGGGCCGGTCGCCACGACATCAGCGCGCGCAGCGCCGCATAGGCGTACACCTGACCGCCGAGCCACGCCGGCGCCTCGTTGGCGATCCGGTTGGCGTCGCTGTCGAAGCCCAGCGAGGCAATCCCGACGAACGCCCGCTGGACGCCGTCGGCCTCGACGAGCCCGAGGTCGATCGGTCGCGCGACGCCCGCGGCGACGGTCGCACAGGCCGCGACGGCATCAGCGGGGATCCCCAGCACGCGGGCGAAGTCGTTCCCGCGCCCGCCGGGGAGCACCCCGAGGACAGCACCGGGGACGCCGCGCAGCGCATCGGCGATGGCCCCGGCCATGCCGTCGCCGCTGAGCGCGAGCACCGTCTCGCCGCCTCGAGCCGCCTGCAGGGCGAGCTCGCGCGCGTGGGCGAGGTCGCGCGTGTCCTGCCTGTGCACGCTGAGGCCGTGGCCGTGCAGGGCGCGCTCGACGGCCGGTGCGAGACGTCCGGCCCTGCCTCCGCCGGCGGCGGGATTGACGATCAGGCAGGCGGGGGCAGGCACCAGCCAAGCCTAGTGGGCGGCGTCCCGCGCGAGGGCGCGTGTGCGGCCCCGCGCGCGGGCTGCGCGAGGCTTCAGGCGCCGTCGCGCGGACGCGCGCGCCGGCGGCGCCCGATCATCGCGGCGATCGCCAGGGCGGCGATCACGACGAACAGGCCCAGCAGGATCCCCGGCGCGAGCCCGATCCCGCCGAAGGGCAGCGACACGAGCTCGACGACCCCCAGACCGATCGCGAGGAACACGATCACCAGCGCGATGATCAGGAGGACTCCGCGAATCCGCGCGAGGATGCCGGCGGAGGAAGTCGGGACCAGCAGACCCATCGCGCGCAGGGCGAACAGCTGGCGGCCGGTGGGCGGGGCCTGCCCGAGGCGCTCGACGGCATCCTTGAGGTCGCCGGCGCGGCGTTCCGCGAGCGCCAGCGAGGCGTCGGCCATCCGCCGGATCTGCATGCGCTCCTGCGGGCGGGCGGCGGCTATTGCGCGCTGGAAGTACGCGCGGGCCGTGTCGGCGTCGAAACGCTCCGAGGCCCGCGCTCCGAGGATCGCCATCGCGGCGGCCTTGTATTTCGTCTCGGACTCGAGCTCCTCATCGGAGCGCTGCTCGAGCGCCTGGATCGCCTCCAGCCCGCCGCGCTGCTCCATTCGAACCTGGCGCTGTTTCGGTGCCATGCGCGGGGAGTGTATGGGCTGCGAGGCTTGCGAGCACGCGCTCGGCCACGTGCGACCAACGACGCTCGCGCCGGACGGTCGCATACGCAGCCGCGCCCATCGTGGCGCGCTTGGCCGAGTCGGACAGCAGCTCGATCAGGGCGTCGGCGAGGGGCGCCGGCTCGCCGGCGGCGACCAGCCGGCCGCTCACGCCGTCGTCGATGATCTCGGGCATCGCACAACGGGTCGTGCCGACGCACGCGAGCCCGTGGCCCATCGCCTCGACGAACGCGTGCCCCCACGGCTCGAACAGGGACGGCATCACGAACAGCGTCGCCGAGCGATAGAGCACGCCCAGCGCCTCACGGTCGCTGGGGCCGACCCACACGACCCCGGCCGGGAGTGCGCCGTCCGGGCGGGGCGGCCCGGCGATCACGAGCTCGGCGGCGGGGACGCTGGCGCGCACGTGCTGCCAGGCGTCGAGCAGGGCGGCGCCGCCCTTGCGCTCGAACTCGAAGCCGACGAACAGGGCGCGCGGGGAGGCGTAGTCCTTCTCGCCGAGGCTGTCGAGCATCTGGTTGGCGCCGGCCCCGACCGCCACGACCGAGTCCGGCGAGCAGCCGTAGTCCTCGATCGCCGAGCGCCGCGCGAACTCGCTGTAGGTGAGCACGACCGCGGCTTCGCCGAAGATGCTCGCCTCGTAGTCCATCCAGGCGGCGGCGCGCCGGTCGGAGATCGGGGCCCAGGCCGGGTGGTGGCGGCGCGTGAGCGCCATCGTGTTGTCGGTGTAGATCGCGTAGGGCACGCCCGCGCGATCGAACCCGGGGGCGAACAGGGTCTGGATCTGGAGGATCACGTCGTGATCGCCGCGATGGCTCGCCAGCGCACGTTGGACCGACTTCGTCCGCCTGCGGGCGATCGTCGAGCTGAAGCCGGCTTGGGCTCGCCAGCGGTTGAGTTGCGGGTGAATGCTGCGCGCGAGAACCAGCGCGAGCTCGGGGCGCGTGAGCTGTGGCTGCACGTCGCCTGCAAGCGCCGAGCGGCGGTCGAGCTCGAGAACCAGCTGCGACTGGCGTGCGGTCGGGTCGGCCTGGCGCAGGACGAGCACGCGCGGGTCGTGGGTCGGGGGGCTCATCGCGTGGCGTGATCGAGGAGTGAGCGAGACATGGTGCGACTCGGGGCGATCGAGACCGGACGAGCACACCGACAGCGCACTCGCAAGCTACCAGCGCGCCGGCCCAGATGGAAGAGCCCGGCAGGGGCCGCTGTGAGGCGCCCTTTCGATCCCGCGATCTTTGCCTTATGATCCGGCGACCGATCGGCAGGGGGGTCGGCACAGTCGAATTGGTTCAGCAACGGGGGGTACAGGCAGGGATGCCCGAGCAGATCGGAATGCTCGTTGAAAGCTCGCCGCGCGCGCAGCGTGCGTCGCGAATCGCGCGGCGCTTCGGTGTGCTGTTCGGCGTGCTCGTGCTGCTCGTGCTCGCGACCGCCGCGTTGGCGCGGGCCGAAGGCGTAACGAACGGTGGCGACGACCTGCGCGACGGCTGGTATCCCGAACAGTCCTCGCTGACGCCACAGCTGGTCAGCGGCGGCACCTTCGGTCAGCTGTGGTCGGCTTCGGTCGAAGGGTCGGTCTACGCGCAGCCGCTCTACTTCAACGGCAGCGTGCTGATCGCGACCGAGAAGAACAAGGTCTATTCCCTGAACTCGGCCACCGGCGCGATGAACTGGTCGCAGCCGCTCTCGCTGGGCACGCCGTGGAATCCAGCCGACCTCACCTGTGGGGACCTCACGCCGAGCATCGGCGTGACCGCGACGCCGGTGATCGACACCGCGACAAACACGGCTTACCTCACGCACAAGACCTACGTGTCGGGCACCTCCGGTCCGGCGCGTTGGTACATGGACGCGGTCGAACTCTCGACCGGTACCGAGAAGGCCGGCTTCCCCGTCGAACTCAGCGGCGCCGCGCAGAACCAGCCGGGGTTGACGTTCAACCCGACGAACGAGCTGCAGCGCCCCGGGCTGCTGCTGCTCAATGGCGTCGTCTACGCCGGCTTCGGTTCTCACTGCGACCGGAACTCGTGGCAGGGCTGGGTCTTCGGCGTGTCGACCGCGGGGCAGGTCAAGGCGCGCTGGGTCGACGTCGCGAGCGGTACCGGGGGCGGCATCTGGATGTCGGGCTCCGGGCTCGTCTCCGATGGCCCCGGCACGCTGCTGCTGACCACGGGCAACGGCGGCTCGCCGACGACGCCCGCGCCGGCGAGCAGCCCGCCGGCGACGCTTGGCGAGTCGGCCGTGAGGCTGGCCGTCCAGTCCGACGGGACGCTCAAGGCGGTCAACTTCTTCGCCCCGTACAACGCGAAAGAACTCGACGAAAAAGATCTGGACTTCGCCTCATCGGGCATCACGGCGCTCAACGACAACTACTTCGGGACGCTGGCCGACCCGCACCTCGCCGTGGCCGCAGGCAAGGAGGGCTACGTGTACCTGCTCAACCGCGAATCGCTCGGCGGCTTCCAGCAGGGCAGCGGCGGCGGCGACGCGGTGCTGCAGCGGATCGGGCCCTACGGCGGCGTCTGGTCGCGGCCCGGGATCTGGCCCGGCGAAGGCGGCTGGATCTACATCCCGTCCGCCAACTCGGGAGGCGCCCTGCGCGTCTACAAATACGGCCTCTCCGGGTCGGGAGCACCGACCCTCTCGCTGCAGGGGACCTCGAGCGACGCCTTCGGCTTCAGCTCGAGCGCCGCCGTGATCACCTCCAGCGCAACGACCGCCGGCTCGGCGCTCGTCTGGATGGTGTGGACGTCGGGTGCGAGCGGCGAAGGCGGTCAGCTGCGCGCCTACAACCCGGTCCCCGTCGAAGGGCACCCCGTGCTGCGCTGGAGCGCTCCGATCGGCACCTCGTCGAAGTTCGCCACGCCCGGTGTCGGCGGCGGACGGATCTACGTCGGCAACCGCGAAGGCAAGGTGCTCGGCTTCGGTGCCCCGGTGAGCGCGCCGCTGACGGGGCCGGCGACCGAATTCCCGACGACGACGGTGGGCGCGAGCAGCGAAAAGACGGTCACGCTGACCGCCTCGGGGGGTGTGACGGTCAACCACCTGAGCTCGACCAGCTCGCAGTTCAGCGTGACGAGCACGACCCCCGCGCTGCCCGCCACGCTCTCCTCGGGCCAGACGATTCAGGTGGCTATCAGGTTCGCACCGACCCAGACGGGCCCCGTCGGCGGCGCGCTGACCGCCGAAACCTCGCAGGGCACGGCGTCCTTCTCGCTGTCCGGCACCGGCCAGGCGTCCGGCGCGGACCTCTCGACGAGCCCGCCGACGATCGCCTTCGGAGGTGTCGCCGTCGGAGAAACGTCGTCCGGCTCGGCGACGTTCAGCAACCTCGGCAGCGCTCCGCTGAAGATCAGCGCCGAGAAGGTTCCGGTGGCGCCGTTCGCTACGAGCGGGATGCCCGCCGTCGGCAGCGAAATCGCCCCGGGCGCGTCGGTCACCGTGACCGTCACCTATCACCCGACGGCCGAAGGCAGCTTCCACGACGAACTCGGGCTCGAAACGACCGGTGGCAACGGGACCGTGCCCGTGTCGGGCAGCGCCGGGCCGCCGGGCGTCCTGAAGATCACGAGCGAAAAGAACGAATTCGGCGAAGTCGCGGTGGGGGCGACGGCGACGAAGTCGTTCACGATCAGCAACGTCGGCGGTACGAACGTCTCGATCACGAAGTCCAAGCCGCCGAGCGGGGGCGAGTTCGCGGCGACCACGACGCTGCCCGAGGGGACGACGATCGCGCCCGGGCAGACGCTGACCGAGAAGGTCACGTTCACGCCGACGGCGGGCGGAGCTGCGAGCGGCCTGTGGGCGATCAACGGCGACGACTCGACCGGCCTGCACGAAGTGACGTTCAGCGGTCTCGGCACGACGACGTTCGGGAAGACGGCGGTGGGTGGGTCGTCTGATTATTTCGTGGCGGAACGCAAGCGTGTGAATCGTTATGCGCTGGCGGCGGCTGGGTCGGTCTCGAAGCTGAGCATCTATCTGGCGCCGACGGGCACGGCGGGGC